>NZ_CADIJL010000086.1 GCF_902859695.1 Achromobacter ruhlandii | reverse complement strand
AGACCAGGCGGGCAAACTCGCCCTCGATGCCGCCATCCGCGCTGAACAGCGGCACATCGTGCTGGACCTGGTGGGCAATGCCGGACAGCGTGAGCGCCACGTCCTTGCCAAGGGTCACCTTGCCCGCCGCCGTCAGGCTGGCGGAAGCGGTGTTGCCGCGCAGCGTCTCCCGCAGCCGCAGCGCCGACCCGTCCTGCAACAGCGCCGCCCCGGTCAGGCCGACGCTGGCCGGCGCATGGACGTCCAGCGCCGCTCCGCCAGCCACCGTCAACCCGCCCAGCGTGTTGGCCACCGGCTTGCCATTGCCGAACTTCAGCGTCCCCGCGGCGACCGTGGTGTCGCCGCTGTAAGCATTGGCGCCGGTCAGCGTCAGCACGCCTGCGCCGTTCTTGGCCACCGCGCCCGCGCCGGAAATCACGCCCGCGTACGCCGCCGCGTCGCCACGGTCGAAGACCAGCGCGCCGTTGTTGACGATATCGCCCGTCACCGAGCCGGTGGCGCCGCCGTCGCCCAACTGGAGCGTGCCGCCCGTGATCCGGGT
>NZ_CADIJL010000085.1 GCF_902859695.1 Achromobacter ruhlandii | reverse complement strand
GGGCGGCTGTTCTGCGGCTACGCCTGTCCGCAGACGGTCTACACCGAGATCTTCATGTGGATCGAGCGCAAGGTCGAAGGCGACCGCGTCGCCCGCATCCGCCTGGATGAATCGCCCTGGACCTGGCGCAAGGCGCGCCTGAAGGTCACCAAGCACTTCCTGTGGATCGCGCTGGCCTGGTGGACGGGCTCCACCTTCATCGGCTACTTCGCGCCGATCCGCGAGCTGGGGCACGAGCTGTTCACGCTGCAGCTGGGGCCGTGGCAGTGGTTCTGGATGGTGTTCTACGGCTTCGCCACCTGGGGCAACGCCGGCTTCATGCGCGAGTCGGTCTGCAAGTACATGTGCCCGTACGCGCGCTTCCAGAGCGTGATGGTCGATCCCGATACCTTCGTCGTGACCTATGACAAACGTCGCGGCGATCCGCGCGGCGGCCGTTCGCGCAAGGTCGACCACAAGGCCGCGGGGCTGGGCGACTGTGTCGATTGCAGCCTGTGCGTGCAGGTCTGTCCGACCGGCATCGACATCCGCGAGGGCCTGCAATACATGTGCATTGGCTGCGGCGCCTGTATCGATGCCTGCGAGCAGGTGATGGACAAGATGCAGTATCCGTCCGGGCTGATCCGCTACACGTCCGAGCGCGCCATGCTGGACGGGCTGTCGACACAAAGCGCGCG
>NZ_CADIJL010000084.1 GCF_902859695.1 Achromobacter ruhlandii | reverse complement strand
GGGTAGGTTCTTAAGGCGCGCGTGTCGGGGTCGGTGGGGGATGGCGGGGCTACGATTGCGGTCCGGAGCGTTCGCTCCGGACTGCCCCGGGCTCAACCTCGTTGCCGCCTGGCGGCGGCTGCCTTCGGTTTCCGCCGGGCGCATCTACACGCCCCGCCATCCCCCACCGACCCCGCCACGCGCTCGCGATGAGACGTAATGACGGTCTCAGGGGCGGGCGGTGTGCTTGGCATGCTGGTGACCGTCACTGTGAGAGGGGAAGGTCTTGCGGGGCCCGCCGCAAGCCGGCCGCGCGGGCGGCCTTTTGCGGCTTACGTGGTGTCTTGCGTCGGGATGATGACGCTTCCTGCAGGGCGCCTCACTGACCCCTCTCGCTGCGATAGCATCAACAGACCTGATCTAAACGACGATCAGGTTTTTAATGCCCTAAGCACAAAAATACTGACACTCCCCTCGCGGGTGGAAAGGCCCCCATCCGATGCTATTGCACGGCTATCGGCACCAGGAAAAGGGCGCTATCCGGTGCGATTGCGTGGCTGCCGGCACCACGACTGTTGTCGGCGGCGCACGCGCTCGTCACGCGCAAGCCAGCCCCCACCGCGCCGCCATTACCCCCTCCCCCTTCGGAGCGGAACCACCAGAAAACCGCTCGCCACCCGCGCGCAGCGCACCCGCCTCACTTTCAAAT
>NZ_CADIJL010000083.1 GCF_902859695.1 Achromobacter ruhlandii | reverse complement strand
CGGCGCGGCGGGCAGGGCGGCGATCAGCGCGGCGGGCGGCGCCTGCGGCGCGGCCGCGTCGTAGGCGCCGCCGGCGTAGGCCTGCTGCGCCAATGGCGCCGCGCCGCTGCTGAACACCTTCCACGGGTTCATCGACATCAGCCCGCTGAAGATCCAGGTGAGCGTGATGCCGGCGAACATCAGGCCGGCCAGGTGGTGCCAGCGCATCATGTTCTCGCGATACGGCGAGCGGCTGCCGCTGGCGTAGGGGCGCGAGAAGCGCCAGCGCAGGATGCCGACCACCGTGCCGGTCAGCGCCACGGCCACGCCGGCCACCGACAGCCAGACCACGATGTCGTGCCACCACGGATCGAAGACATTGCCGCGAAACGGGTACAGCCAGTGAATCCAGGCGCCGACGTAGTTCCATAGCCGTTCGCGGCGGGTGGCGTCCAGCACCACTTCGCCGGTGGCGGACGAGACGTACAGCCGGGTGCGCGCGGGGTCGTCCAGGTCGATGCGATGCAGCGGCCGGTGGATGTCGAGCGCGCCGGAGTGGGTGTAGACGTCCTCCTCCACCACGCCCTGGTAGCGCGCGGCGTACTGGCCGTCGAACCAGGCCGCGGCGCTGGCGGTGGCGACCGCGGCGTCGGCGCGCGGCAGCAGCGCGCCGCTGGCGGCATCCACCACCTTGGGCGCGCGGCCGCGGCCCATCGGCACCAGGTAGACCGGCGCGCCGCCGCGCAGCG
>NZ_CADIJL010000082.1 GCF_902859695.1 Achromobacter ruhlandii | reverse complement strand
TTGACCTGCCCCCAGACTTAGTACGGCACCGACATAGAGTCCAGGGTTAAAAACCGTTGTTGCCGATGCGCCTGAGCAAACTGCTCCGGCGTTAAGTATCCCAGCGCGCTATGCGGGCGTTCGGTGTTGTACTCGACGCGCCAGGCTTCGATCAAGGATTTGGCTTGGCGCAGCGACAGAAACCAATGCTCATTCAGGCATTCATCGCGGAATTTTCCGTTGAAGCTCTCGATGTATGCATTCTCCACGGGCTTGCCTGGTCTGATGAACGACAGCTTCACGCCAACCTGATAGGCCCAAGCGTCCAAGGTCCTGCCGGCAAACTCCGGGCCGTTGTCCACGGTGATGGATTTGGGCAGCCCACGCAGTTCCGCAAGCCGTTGCAGCACCTGTGCCACCCGCAATCCCGGCAGTGATGTATCGACCTCGATGGCAAGACACTCGCGCGTGTAGTCATCGACGATATTCAAGCACCGGAACCTGCGGCCATAGGCCAGACCGTCGGACACGAAGTCCATTGACCAGCTCTGATTCGGCGCCGTCGCAACGGGACGAACTACCCGTTCTGCGGGAGCGATGCGCTTGCGGCGACGCTTTCGAACGCTCAAGCCGGCTTGGCTGTAAAGCCGCCAGACCCGCTTGTGATTCGTCTGCCAGCCTTCACGGCGCAGCAGAATATGGATGCGCCGATAGCCGTAGCGTCGTTTGAGCGCTGCCATCTCCTTCATGCGCTCGGTCAATGCCACATCGCCCGTACGCTTACTTTCATAAGCGAATAGCGACCGGGAAATGCCTACCAGCCCGCAGGCCCGGGTGATACCCATGCCGCGCTCGGTCATCAACGTTCTGACCGCTTCGCGTTTGGCCTGCGGGCTTGCTACTTTCGGCTCAAAAGGTCCTGAAGCGCAGCCTTGTCCAGCATCGATTCAGCCAACAGCTTCTTGAGCTTGTTGTTCTCTTGCTCCAGCTCCTTCAGTCGCTGGGCGTCCGAGACGGTCATACCGCCGAACTTCGCCTTCCAGTTGTAGTAGGTGGCCTCCGAGATCCCGTGCTTGCGGCACAGCTCGGCTACCTTGGCGCCTGCCTCGGCCTCCTTCAGCACTCCGATGATCTGTTCTTCCGTAAATCGCTTCTTCATTGCCGTTCCTTTGTGAACGGACTCTACATCGATTTCGTACTAACCACGGGGAGCAGGTCAC
>NZ_CADIJL010000081.1 GCF_902859695.1 Achromobacter ruhlandii | reverse complement strand
ACTCCCGGGCGTTTGAACACCGCTCCTCGAACAAGCTCGTCCCGACTCAGTTCTCCACCGCGCTGCCCCGCGGACCAATCGGGCCCGCACCAATTGCCGTATATGGGAACAAGACTGGCCAGTTCATCCCAATGGGGGTTGAGGAGCCTGATATCGCCGTATTCGGAAGCCATCTTCGTTCACGCTAATCGTCAAGCACTACGGTTTCACTTCGTTATTGCCGAGTCTGGATGAGACTGTCACAGGGATGATCTCTGCATCTGCCCACGAAGGCAGTTGGATCGCAGACCACGTGGTAGTAGCGATATCCAGCATGGCCATTCCTCCAAGCCTGTTGCCCCGAGTGGAGGGCTGATCCATGTAGATCGTCGCGATATAGCCGCCGCCGGGCGCACATAGCAATTCGCGAGGCTCAAATATCGACCCCGAATCCGCAGGCATTAACTGCCACCCTTGCCGCACGCCTTGCGAGGACAGGCGGATCACACTCAAGCCATGGCGACGCGTTTGTCCCTGGAGGCAAAGATGGCCGGCCCGGTCCTGGGACGGCAGTTCAGCATGCGAGATTCCATCAAAGGCACATGGGACTGGCACCTTGTCGTCTCCACGTCTCATTCGATAAATCTCGCTCCCCCCATAGCGATCGTGGTAATCGGCGAAGAGCCCGGACGGACCGTAGGATTGGAGGAGAATTTCGTCGTCCGAAACGTACTGCGCCTGCCCCCCTTCGACAAACTTGAACAAACCCGAGAAAGGCCGTTCCGTGCCGCTTGAAAGGTCAAATTCCCAGAGATCGAACTCTAGAAGCCGCACACGCCGACCGGGTGGCACCAAGCGCGCACTGCGCCAGAATGCGATTTTCGTCTCGTCCGGAGACATGAAAGGGGATAATTTGTTTCCTTGCGCCGCCGGAATGATCGTCAGCACACCGCCTTCGCTGGGCACCAGCGCAATTTCAGATTCATTCAGCGAACGGCGCTCCTCGTCTTCGGAGTCACCCGGAATCTTCCGACGTGACATTACGATGTAGCGCCCTTGAGGCGAATAGTGTGCGTACGTGTAGCGAAAGCCTTCAGGTAATCCGTAACGATACAAGCGGCCTGTCGTCAACTGATAGCGCATTACGTCACAACGCTGATGAATCCGCTCAACGCACTCGACGAACAACCAGTCGTTGTCATTCGGATGAATGCTCAGCGAACGGATTTCACGGCCGCCATTGGG
>NZ_CADIJL010000080.1 GCF_902859695.1 Achromobacter ruhlandii | reverse complement strand
TGAACTGCACCCCAAAAGTTGGACATCAATCCAATCTTTGGGGTGTTTTTCATGACGAAGTACGATGAGCAATTCAAACTCAAGGCAGTCAGACGATACTTGTCAGGCGGGCATGGAACAGCGGCCGTTGCGACCGAACTAGGCATAGGTCGTACGGTATTGCGTCGCTGGGTGGCGAGCTACCAGGAGCATGGCCGAGCGGGGTTGGCCAAGAAGTACGGGCATTACGATGAGGCCTTCAAGCGCGAGGTGCTGGAGCGGATTGAGCGGGAGAACCTGTCCGATCAGCAGGCGACAGCGCTCTACGACTTGCGTAACGCTGACAGCATCCGGATCTGGCGCGACCAGTATCATGCTGGGGGAATAGGCGCGCTGGCGCCGCAACGCAGAGGTAGACGTCCCATGCCGCACAAATACCCCCCGGCACCGATCCCCAAAGACATGACCGAGGAAGAGTTGCGCAAAGAGAATGCCTATCTGCGTGCGGAGCTCGACTACCTAAAAAAATTGAAGGCCTTGATCCAAGCGGAACGGACCGAAGCGCTCGTCAAAAAGCGCAAATGGTCCAAGGATTGAGGTCGGCACACCCGCTGACACTGCTGTTGCGCGCGGCCGGGCTGTCGCGCAGCACGTTCTACTATCACCTGAAGGCGCAGAGCGCGGTGGACAAGTACGCTAGCCTGAAGGCCAGAATCAGTGCCGTCTATGCCCGCCACAAGGGGCGCTATGGCTATCGCCGGATCACATCGGTGTTGCGCCAGGCCGGCGAACTGGTCAACCACAAGACAGTGCAAAGCTTGATGCAGGCACTGGGGATCAAGTCGCTGGTGCGGGCCAAGAAATACCGCTCATACCGTGGCAACGTAGGTCGGATCGCACCGGACTTGCTCAAGCGCCAGTTCCAGGCCTCAGGACCCAACCAGAAGTGGGTAACCGACGTGACCGAGTTCAATGTCCAGGGCAAGAAGCTGTACCTGTCCCCGGTGATGGACTTGTACAACGGCGAGATCGTGGCCTATCAGACCGAGCCGCGCCCGGTGTTCGGGCTGGTGACCAAGATGCTGAAAAAGGCCTTCGCCAGACTCAAACCCTTGGATACGCCGCTGTTGCACTCGGATCAGGGCTGGCAGTACCAGCAACGCGCCTATCGGCGCCTGCTCGATGAGCGGGCCATCACCCAGAGCATGTCCCGCAAGGGCAACTGCCTGGACAACGCCGCCATGGAGAGCTTCTTCGGCACACTCAAGTCGGAGTTCTTCCACCTGAACCGCTTCGAGAGCATCGAGCAACTACAGGCCGGCATCCGCCAATACATCCACTACTACAATCACCACCGCATCAAGCTCAAGCTAAAAGGCCTGAGCC
>NZ_CADIJL010000079.1 GCF_902859695.1 Achromobacter ruhlandii | reverse complement strand
GCGCCGTTTCCGAGTGGCTTAACCCCTCGGCCAAGGGGCGGGAGCGCTTGGTGACCGATATGCTTGTTTGCCGGATACTACGAGGTCGACCGCGTATTCGTGACCTGTCGGATCGATTTGATGTCCCGAAATCGACGCTGCACGACGTGTTGCAGGCCTATCGACGGCTGGCCATGCAGGAAAGGGCGGGAGCTCTAGATGCTTTGGCACCGGCGATGGTGGGTGCCGCGATCGTCCAGCAATCAGCTCGCGAGGTGCGCGGCTAGCGTCCCCCTCTTTTGCCAAGCATAGGTCTCTCGACATCCCACAAATGATCCTCCATTGCCTGGACCGCTACTGCATGAATTCCTTCACAGTGCCAGACTGACAAATGGATCTGTTCAATATCTCCTGGTTGCAGCCAATGCGTTAGTTGCATCGAATATGTGGTTCTATCTTTGTAGCCGAAGTGTTGCCGCAACCGGCTTTCCAGATTCCGGGAGCTGCCGACATAGAGCGTCGAGGACGCTTGATTTGCCCTACAGTATGCTCTTGGTTTGATTCCTGCCTGCGTCGCCAGATCTTTCTCCCGCGACTTACAGCCGTTGAATCGCTCCAAAACGGAGGATTGCTCGCGGCCATGTCGAATGGCGAATCGGTAAATCACGGTTCCTTTGCCAGCCCATCTGACTAATTCCCCCGTCTGAGCTTCGGGAAATGACTCGCAAAAATCGGAATACGCGAGAGTGACTTCCATTTTTGGCGGCGGCGTAGTTTTTTGAACGTCGTCCGCTAGTGAGCGTAACGAGGTAGCACATTGCGAAAAGAAGTCCGGGGTGAGCATGATGGTTTTAAGCGATGAAGCGAATGTCCAATCGGGTTGCTTGAGAGCGCCGGCGGCGAAGTGAATAGCCTGATGATTTGACTTGGCCGGACAGGAAAGCGAAAATTCCGCCACACTCGTAGCAAGTACGACCTGAAGAGACGCCCCGGGCAAAACCAGGGGCGTTTTGCATTTCTGGTCGCGGATTTAGAACTTCGGAATGGCCTTAACTTGGTCCGCAGTCGACGGAGGCTCGCAAGCGTGATCGCTGTCCCCCAATTGGCCTTGGATTTGGCGTGCGCAGAAAATCAGCGATTCACCGTGGGGAAGGTCCAGGCGTCGCTCCTCTCCGTATTTCAAAGTGGCCCGCTCCACGTACACCCGGTGCATCGAGTCAGCTTGCGGCACTGAAATAGTGGTCGTCGAAGAACTCGCGCCGCTGGTATTGCCGATGGTCTGCCTTGCCGAAACGGAGTAATCCACTTTGGCCTCGAATGAGACCGTAGTTGGCGAGCTAGCGGTGATCCGAATCTCTACCTGCGGCTTTGCCACGCCGGTGGTGCAATTTCCATGCTGGTCGCAGCGTTCAACTGAATAGATCGTGGTGTGCGAGCGGCCTGTGGGCTCGCCGGCGAATCCATCAATCGGCAAAATTGGCCGCGGGGCCGGGCCAGGCCAAGGATCAAGCAGATTCGCTCGAATGG
>NZ_CADIJL010000078.1 GCF_902859695.1 Achromobacter ruhlandii | reverse complement strand
CCCCGCCGTCGCCCAGCCGCAGCGTGCCGGCGGCGATGGTGGTGCCGCCGGTGTGGTAATTGTTGGCGGTCAGGGTCAGCGTATTGGCCCCCTGCTTGGTGACCGCGCCGGCGCCGGAAATCAAGCCAGGGAACGTCAGGTCATCGCTGCGATCGAAGACCAGCGCGGCATTGTTGAATATGGACCCGGCCACGGAGCCAGAGACACCGCCGTCGCCCAGCCGCAGCGTGCCGCCCCGGATGACGGTTCCGCCGGAATAGGTATTGTCGCCGGTCAGGGTCAACATGCCGGTCCCTCGACCGGCTTCCCCCTTGAACACCGCTCCCGCGCCGGAAATCACGCCGTCATAGGTCACGTCATCGTTACGCATGAACGACAACAGACCGTCATTGGCGGTATCGATATCACCGGCCACCGAGCCCGTCGTGCCGTTGTCGCCGATCTGAAGCACGCTGCCGGAGGTAACCGTAGTGCCGCCGGTGTAGGTATTCTCGCCCGTCAGGATCAGTCGGCCGCCGTCATGATGCAGCGAGCCTGAGCCGGAAATCGCATCGCCGTACGTTCCAACCCACCACGGAAACTGGTGCCGAAAGGCCAGCGACCCTTCATTGACGATATCACCCGTCAACATGCCGTTGTAGCCTTCTCCCACCACCAACTGGCCGCCCTCGATGGTGGTGACGCCGCGGTACGCCGTGCTATTGCCCAGCAAGGTCAGGGTGTTGGTTCCCTTCTTAGTGACCGTGCCGGCGCCGGAAATCACGCCCGCGTGGGCCACCGCATCGCTGCGGTCGAACACCAGCGCGGCGTTTTCGGCCAGCGAGATCGGCCCGGCCACGGAGCCGGTGACGCCGCCGTCGCCCAGCCGCAGCGTGCCGCCCTCGACCGTGGTCAGGCCGGTGTAGGCGTTGGCGCCGGTCAGCGTCAGCACGCCCGCCCCTCGCGACGACACCGCTCCCGAGCCGAAGATCGCGCCGTCGAAGGTCACCGCATCGCCGCGGTCGAACACCAGCGCGGCTTCGTTGAAGATATTCCCGGCCACGGAACCTGTGACCCCGCCATCGCCCAGCCGCAGTGTGCCGCGGTAGATGTAGGTCCCGCCGGTGTAGGTGTTGGCGCCGGTCAGGGTCAATATGCCAGTCCCTTGCGAGCCCTGCCCCTTGTACACCGTTCCCGCGCCGGAAATCGCGCCGCGATGGGTCACATCATCGTTCCGGACAAACGACAACGAACTGCCCCTGGCGATATCGATATCCCCGGTCACGGAGCCCTTCGCGCCCTTGTCCCCGATCTGAAGCGCGCCGGCGGTAACCGTGGTGCCGCCGGTGTAGGTATTCTCGCCCGTCAGGATCAGCGTGCCTGTGCCTTGCTTGGTCAGGCTGCGGCCGTCCCAGCCGGTGGCGGCATTGGCGGCCACGTCTTGCAGACCGGCGACGATCGTGTCCGTCAGGCCACTGGCAATCGTAAACATCCCGTGCGCCCGGCCGCTGTCGTCCAGCCAGGTCAGGTCATAATCGGCCACGTAGCGCGTCTGATCCGCGGACTTCCTGGCCGTCAGCGTCAGGTA
>NZ_CADIJL010000077.1 GCF_902859695.1 Achromobacter ruhlandii | reverse complement strand
AATAGATCGTGGTGTGCGAGCGGCCTGTGGGCTCGCCGGCGAATCCATCAATCGGCAAAATTGGCCGCGGGGCCGGGCCAGGCCAAGGATCAAGCAGATTCGCTCGAATGGAAGCCGTGGGTTGTGGGGTCGAAACTGGTGCTGCGCAGCCGGATACCAAGGCGGCGAATGCAACCACGACGAAGATTGGGGCCGGTTTCACGTATCGCAATTCATGAATTTTTATTTGAAAGAAGACGGCGACGGCCGTGCAGCAGCAACTGCGCGACCGACAGCCGACCCACGGAATGAGGCCGTGAGCGACCCGAGGCCGTCCCACCTGTACAGGCGAAGGCTAAGGTAACACATTTTTACGTGTTCCTATGGAAGAATCTCGCTGCTGCGTCCCCAGGTGCATTATGGAGTACTCCGTCTCCACAAGTGGGAGATGACGCCACCTTAAGTGGGACGGGGTGTGGCACATTTTCCCGGGCTCTTGCGCCTTGAAGCAGTGGAGCCCCGCTACGTGCCGGGACCATTTCTTTGTGATACAAAACCGTCACTGAACTATGGGAGTAGAACGATGACGGTGTTTAGGCGTTCCCACGAGCAGCAAGTTAAGCGAGAGTTGGAACTCAGCCAAAGGATGGCCGCAAAAGCTGATGATGAACAGCGCCGGTTGATCGAACTGAAGACTAAAGCGGGTCCGCAAATCGCGAAGGTTCGCGCGTTCTTCCAAAAGCAGTGTGAGGGTGCGACGAATTTCGGGTTTCAGGCTGCCGTTGACGACATCGAAGACAGTTCCCCATTGCGATACGGGGTCGCTCTCTCGATGAGCAAGGTTGCGGGTGTTCGATCAAATAGGCTGTATCTTTCCTTGCGTGTGACGGTGCAGGATGATGGTCGGGTTAGGGTATCGGTTCACCACGATTCGCGTGGGCGGAATCGTGGCGAGTTTGACCCAGCGCTTCGCGAAGATTTAGGCCCGATCGATCACCCGGATATTATTCCTCGCGTCGAGGCGCATCTGGAGAAAGTGGTCAACGTCCTCGACAAACAATCTCGTTGATGCCTGCGAGATAGTGACGCCGCCTCCGGGCGGCTTTTTTTCTAGAGAGCAGGGGCCAGAGGGCCGTCCGCCGGGCGAATGTTGAACACGCGTCCCTAGAGTGCACGCCTGAGCATTAGCCTTTGGTCTGCAGGTTCGCCTGAACTTTGGCCGGTAAGGTATACAAATACGTCATCACCATTTCGGTGAACAACTGCAGCTCTGTGGCAGCCTCTCGAGTCGGTTCGTCCTCCTCGTGTACGGCCTCGTTTCCTTCAAGTCGGATCTTATGTGCCCAGGTCTTTAAGTCGGCCGTTATCAAGCCCTCATCCGCCAATTTGTCGATGCGCTTTTCCAATCTCCATGCCTCGATCTCTGGCGAGAAATTTTTTAGAGAGATTTCAAGCGCACGTCGAAACATCGCGACTGCTGACGTGTATCGGGCGTCGGATAGGCAGTCGCTACCTTCGACGAATGACTTGGCTGCGGCTGGCGGAACGTGGTCAGGGCTAATTGACTCTTTGCGCTCTGGAAAGACGGACTTGATCGAGCCGTTTTCGTTGAATTTCCTGTTTGACAAATCTCCGGTCAGGTGGTCGATATCCCCCCCTGCGGGCATATAGATCATCACGGCGATTGGCTTGAAGCAGGCAGGACACGACCCCAGCGCATTGACCAACGGGTCGTCGGCATGCTTACGTCCTTTCTGTAACGAGAAAGTAGCTTTACGTGCACCACAGTGAGGGCAATCGTAGGTGAATACGGCCATATCAACTCCTTCTTGCAATAATGACCGGTAGTAAAGGGCGTGGGCGGTTGGTGGTCTCTTTTGTAACACATGGATTACAGTCATAGCGCGGACGGATATGCACCTTCGCTTCGCGGGCGAGTCCCTCCTTCTTGTCTCAAACGCCACGCCAGCGGCGACAACCCAGTCAGCGTGACCTGCTCCCCGTGGTTAGTACGAAATCGATGTAGAGTCCGTTCACAAAGGAACGGCAATGAAGAAGCGATTTACGGAAGAACAGATCATCGGAGTGCTGAAGGAGGC
>NZ_CADIJL010000076.1 GCF_902859695.1 Achromobacter ruhlandii | reverse complement strand
GGGCTTCGCGGCGGGCGCGCGCGATGCGCAGGCCGGCCCAGCCAGCCGCGATCAGCGCCAGCGGCAGCGCGAACAGATACAGGCCGATGTCCAGCCCGGTGGGCAGCGTGCGTGATTCCTGCCACCAGATGATGACGGCCAGCCAGACCACCCCGAAGACCAGGGCCAGCAGCAGGCCGGTTTTGAGAAAGCGGGTCATGTGTATTCGTAGCGGTAATCGGTTGTCAGGGCAGGCAAAGGGAGCAGGGTAGTCGCGCGAGATGATCGGATCATTGCGCGGCCCCCGCGTCGCGTCGCATGACGCCGGGGCGCCGCAATTCGGTGTGGCCGAAGTCCATCAGCTTCCAGCGCCCGCCCCAGGTCAGGCCGACCCGTTCGGCGGTCTCGCCGAACAATTCATAGCCGCGCATGGCCCAGGGATCCTTTTCCGATACCACCACCTTGCCGTCGCGCAGGAACGCGCTGTCGGCGGCCAGGCCGTACTGGTGATAGCTCTGGTAGGCGCCCGCGTTGGTCACGTGCGAGCCCTTGGCGGCCAGCTCTTCCTGGCGTTCGGGGCTGCGGTAGCCTTCGATCAGCACCATTTCATAGCCATGTTCTTCGCGCATGACGCGATAGGCGGCCAGCAGGCGTTGGCGGTAATCGGCGTCCAGCAGGTTCCAGTCGCGGCTCGCGCCGCCCAGGTTCGGACGCACCAATTCCACTTCGCGCGTGGTGAACACTTCAGGCGGCAGGGGCGGTGGCGGCACCAGCCGTTCACCCGTCAACAAGGCCTGGATACGAGGGTCCGGACCGGCCATCCGATCCTCGTAAATAAATGTGTGATTGTGTCGCATGACGAAAGCGAAAAGGGACGGAAGCAACACCACCGCCAGCCCCGCCGCGATCTGCCAGCGGTACAGCGAAAACGTGCTGCCGGCCCGGCCGAATCCGCTGCGCACCACCTGCGCCGACCCGCCCACCACGCCGCCCGCATGCCCCGCGCCGCGCGCCACGCGGCGGCGCAAACCCTGCGCGAACGCGCGTACGCTCCGCGCGGTTCCCGCCCGCAGGGCGGGGAAAACCAGCAGCGCGGAAACGCCGATTGCGAGCAGAAAATATAGGGGCAGCAGGACTAGCAACGGTATCCCTCAATCACGAAGGCGTAATCTTTTGTTCTATTCGTGATTGAGGCAAGCGTAACGGCGTTGCAGACAGCGTCGATGCTTTAGGAATCGTAACAAGAAGCCGTGATCTAAAAGATGTCATCGGGTATTCTCGATCACCTTGGTTATCAGGGGGTGGCAATACCCCTGCCAATACGGGACCTCGCATGGCAGAAGACGAAAAAAGATCGCGACCACCTCCCTCCATTCCCAGTCTGCTGGCTGGCCGCCCGTCCGCGTCGGACGAGCGGCAGTCTTCGCGCATTCTCGCCTCGCTCGAGGGCCGCGTGCCCGAGGCCGAGACCAAGCACTTGCCGCCGAAGCAACGCAGCAGGACGCCCGTGCTGGCGCTGTTGCTGCTGTTGTTCCTGGGTTTCGTGGGCGCGGGCCTGTGGGCGGTGTATGACACCGCCGAACTGCCGGTGGTGGTGGCGCGCGTCGAGAGCAACGCGCCGCCCGCGGCCGCGCCGGTCGCCAAGGCCGAGGCGCCCGCTCCGGCGCCGGAGAACCGCGAGCCGCCGCCTTCGTCCGCCGCCACCATCATCGAAGAACATCCGTTGGCGCAATTGACGCGACCCGATGCCGACGTCGAGCCGGCCAATCCACTGGCGGCGCTGGCCGTCACGACGCCCGCGCCGGCGCCCGCCGCCGTGCCGCGCGCCAATCAGGCCAAGGCGCCGGCCCCGCGCAACGCCGAACGGGGCCACGAGGCCACGGCCGCCACGGCGCCCGCCGCGGTCGCATCGGCCGCCGCGCCCAAGGCGGGCACGACCAAGTCCGCGCCCGCGCGCGGCAAGACGCCGCCGCGCAACGACAGTGACGCCGCGCTGCTGGCCACGCTGATGGCCTACGGCCTGCCGCCCGCCTCGCCGCCCGGCACCAAGGTCTACAAGACCGACGGCGTGTTCGTGCGCGAACTGCCCGGTTCACCGCTGTCCGCGCGCCTGGCGGAATGCCGCAAGCTCGGCTTCCTGGAAAGCGAACAATGTCGCCTGCGCGTCTGCGCCGGCCACTGGGGCACCGCGCCCGAATGTCCCAACGCGCAATCTCACGTCGAACCGTGAGCCTGTTTGATCAAGGTTTTCAAGTGATGGATTCGAGCGTTTCCGCCGGCCTGTTCAATTCCGACCCCCGGCTCTACCGGCTGCAAGGCGAGGGCGCATTGGCGTCGCTGCACGTGGAAGGCTGGATCGCGCGCGAGGCGCTGTCCGGCGTGGGCCAGTTGCGCGTGGTGGCGCTGT
>NZ_CADIJL010000075.1 GCF_902859695.1 Achromobacter ruhlandii | reverse complement strand
CGCGCAGCGCGGCCAGGCTCAGGCCCGCCATGTCGCTGGCGCCGGCGGCGGCCAGCGCCTGGGCCGGCGTGGCGGCGACGCGGGCCGGGTCGAGCGGCGCCAGGTGCGTCATGCGTTCCTGCGGCGTGAGCTTGGGGTAGCCCACGTACATCATCACCACGCCCGAGATGAACCACATGGCGAAGAACAGGCACAGCACGATGCCGGCCCAGCGGTGCGTCAGGTACAGCCAGCGCTTGGCGCGGGTGGACCACGGCACGGACGCGGGCCGGCGGCGGGGGGAGGGGATGGCGTCCATGGCTGTCCTCAGAACCGCGCCTGGAGCGTCAGCTCGAACGAGCGCGGCGCGCCCAGGTAGAACATCGGCGTGCCGGTGACGTTGGCGGCGTACACCTTGTCGGTCAGGTTGCGGACCCGGCCGGTGACGGTGAAGTGGCGGTCGATGCGGTGCGACAGCGCCGCGTCGAACACGGTGTACGACGGCGCCCAGACGGTGTTGGCGGCATCGGCGTAGGCGCGGCCGACGTAGCGCGCGGCCACGCTGGCGTTCCAGTCCGGCAGGAAGGCGTAGTCGATCCAGGCGTTGGCCACGCGCCGCGGCGTGTTGGTCGGCACATTGCCGTTGCGCGAGACGCGCACGCCGCCGACCGTTTCCGAGAAGTCGTCGTACTTGGGGTCGACGAAGGCGACGTTGGCCTGCAGCGACAGGGTGCGCGTCAGGCGCAGTCCGCCGGCCAGTTCCAGCCCGCGCGCCGACTGCTGGCCCACCGGGATGCTGACCGCCGGGTTGTTGGCGTCGGGCGCCGAGATGTGCTTGCGCGTGATCTCGTAGGCCGCGATGGTGGCCGAGCCGCGGCCGTCCCAGAACTCGAACTTGCCGCCCACTTCCTTCTGCGTGCCGGTGGTCAGCTTGTCGTTGTTGAGCACGTCGGCGAACGAGGCGGTGGCCATGATGCCGGAGGGGGGATCGGCGGCCGTGGCGTATTGCGCGTAGAGCGAGGCCTGCGGCGTGACGGCCCAGTTCAGCGCCAGCCGGCCGGTGGTGGGCGAATAGCTGCGCGAGGCCGAGGCCGGCGCGCTGGCCGTGACCGCGCGGCGGTTGGTCAGGTCCAGGTCGATGAAGTCCTTGCGCAGGGCCGACACGATGGCCACGCCGGGCAGCACTTCCGTGCGGTTTTCCAGCGTGAAGGCGAGGGTGCGGATGCGGTTGTCGCGGTCCGGGTTGTGGCCGCGCGTCATGCCGGGGATGTCGTAGAAATAGCCCGGCTGGAAATCGTACGGATCGACCGCGTCCACCGTGGCCGGCAGGCTGGTGGGATAGCGGGTCTGCTTGTTCACGCTCAGGTCGGCGCCGAACGACCAACTGGTGGGCAGGCCGGCCAGCGTCGATTCGACCAGGCCTTCGACGCGGTTGCCGACCAGGCTCTGTTCGTGGCGCTGCAGCAGCGCGCCCGAGCGCAGCACGCGGCTGTTGGCGGCGTTGTAGCGGTAGGTCTCCAGGTTGCGGAAGTCGCGTTCGGCGCGGTAGTAGTACAGCGTGTTCTTGAACGTGATGCCCGGCGCCGCGCGCCATTCCGTCAGCGAACGGGCCCACAGCACCGACTGCTCGTACAGGCCGTCCTCGACGTTGTAGTTCTTGAAACGCGTGCCGCCGCGGATGTGGCCTTCGCCGCTCACCTTGCCGTTCGCGCCCACCGTCAGCGGGGTGCCCCAGTAGGGGCGGTCGACGCGTTCGCGCTGGTACTCGAAGGCCCAGGTCTGCGTGACGTCGTCGCCCAGGTCGGACAGCAGCGAGGCCGCCACCTGGGCGGCATTCGAGCGCTCGCCGTCGACCCAGCCGTGGCTGGCGGTGGTGTTGGCGTCGATGCGCAGGTAATGGCCGCGTCCGCCCGGCGAGCCGGCCAGCTGCTGGTTGATGCCGACCGATGCCTGGCGCGTGTCGAACGATCCCAGGCGCAGCTGGCCCTCATAGAACGTGTCGCGCTCGGCCAGCTTGGTGACGTAATTGATGGCGCCGCCGACCGCGCCAGCGCCGAACAGGAAGGTCGACGGGCCGCCGATGGCCTCGACCCGGTCGTAGATCCAACTGTCGATCGGCCGCGCGGCCACCGAGTCGTACTGCACCGAGATGCCGTTGAACAGTTGCGACACCTGGCCGCCGCTGAAACCGCGGTAGCTGACGGCGCCGGCCATGCCGGGGGGCGCGGCGTTGTTCACGCCCGGGATGCCGCGCGCGATGTCCTGGGTGTTGAGCGCGCCGCGCGCCTCGATCTGCTGGCGCGAGATGACGGTGACGGAGGCCGGCGTGTCCTTGATGCGCAGGCCGAGGCGGCTGCCGGTGCCGTCGATGCGTTCCAGGTTGATCGGACCGTTGGGCGCGTCGTCGGCGCGCTCGCCTTCGACCAGGGTGGCGGGCAGGGTCTCGATGGCGGGTTCGGCGGTCAGCGCGAACGCCGGGTTGGCCGCGCAGGCGCCGGCCAGCAGGGATGCTGCATAGTGTTTTTTCATGATCCAGGCCGGCGGGGGCCGGCATGCGCGCTCGCGCGGGCGCCGCGTTCAGGGGCGGCAAAAGGCGCGGGCGCGGGGTCTCCAGGGCGTCGCCGCCGGAAACGGGCGGCGCGGGCTCGGGCGCAGGCGGCGCGGCGGCCGTCCTCGGGGAACGGCGTG
>NZ_CADIJL010000074.1 GCF_902859695.1 Achromobacter ruhlandii | reverse complement strand
GGCCCGGCGAACTGCTTGTTGCCGGTCTTGACGTCGATGCGGCCCGGCGCGGTGACGGTGATGTTGCCGCCTTCGAGCACGATGCTGGCGCCGGCCGCCGTGGCGATGCGGATGCGCTTGGGCGCGGCGTATTCCACCGCCGTCTGGGCGCTGCCGATGGTGATGTCCTGCTGCGCCTGCACCCGCAGGATGTCGTGCTGCGCCTGCACGTCGACATTGCCCTTGGCCGAGATCAGATCCAGCCCCGACTGCGCTCCGCCCTGCTGCAGGCCCGCCACGATGCCCAGCCCCTGCCCCGCATGCAGGCGCAGCGCGCCCATCACCGCCAGGTTCTGGTCCTTGCCCGCCGACCAGTGCAGCGCCTCGCCGGCGGTGTACTGCAGGTGCTGGCCGGCCACCTGCGCCAGCCCGGCGCGCGCGGCCATCAGCACCACCGGGTCGGTGGCGTGCGGCACCTTGCCTGGCGCCGCGTCGGTATGCTTGGCCGAGGCATCGCCGCGCGCGCCTTCCACGCTGTCGCCGGCCACCGTGCCCGAGACCGCGCGGTGCATGGCCGCCAGCGGCGCCTTCTCGCCATCGAGCACACTGGAACCCGGGCCCCGGGTGCCCTGCACCGTCGCCAGCCGCAGGCCCTGGTGCGCGCCCGCCACCCCGTCCAGCGAACGCGCCATCTGGTCGGTCTGGCCCGCCAGCGCCTGCACCGCGGCCGCATCGCCGATGGCGCCGGCGTGGGCGCCGGCGGCCGTGTAGGTGCTCAGCAGCACGCCCGCGCCGCCCCGCACCGCGCCATAACCGTCGGTGCGCAGCTCGGCGCCCACGCCGCGCAGGCCGCCCCGGTAGTTGCCCGCCTGGTGGATCAGGTGGCCCAGGTTCAGCTCGCTGGCCTGCGCGCTGCTCTTGATCTGCAGGCGCAACTGGCTGTCGGTGTCGTCGAACACGATCTGGTTGTAGCCCGCGCCGCCAAACTCTTTGCTCTTGAAGCCGCTCAGGGCGGCCGCGTTGCGGTGGTTCTCCTCGCCCGCCGCCGCGCCGTGCCAGGCCGGCGCGTTGCCCGCGGCCAGGTTGGCCTGGGCGCTGGGCGCGTGGTCGCGCGCCGCCGCGTAGACCTGCGTGTCGGCCTTGGCGCCCGCGCGCCCGCCCGGCGTGGCCGGCGTGCCGCCCTCGCCACGGCCGTTGTACAGCGCGCCCACCACGATGGGCTGGTCGATGTCGTCGTCCACAAAGCGCACCAGCACCTCCTGGCCGATGCGCGGCACGAAGCTGATGCCCATGCCCGCGCCCGACTGACGCTGCGCCACCCGCGCCCAGCGGCTGGCCGCCAGGCCCTCGCCGCCCGCCTGCCAGTGAAACCGGATGCGCACGTCGCCGCGCTTGTTGCGCAGGATCTCGTCCTGCTCCCTGGGCTGGGTGCTGCCCTCGGCGTCGGTCACCACCGCCGTGTGCACGCCGTGCACCGACGGCGCCCCGCTCAGGCGCGCGCCGCGCGTCTCGGGCAAGCGCGGCCGCCAGGGACGGTCGCAGCGCACCGCCTCGAAGCGGTTGGCGTAGCCGACCTCGCGCGCCTTGGCCAGCACGGCGGCATCGGCGGTCAGGCTGGCCGCCTCGTCCGGCCGGCCCCCCGGCGCGGGCAAGGCATCGATATCCAAGGCCAGGTGCGCGTCCAGGCCGCCCAGCCGCTGGGCCAGCGCGGCCCGCGTCTGCGGCGGCAGGTTGTTGATGCCGACGTGTTCGACCCGGTCCAGCGCGAACTCCGGTTCGAAGCCGCTCTCGTCCGCCGGCCCCAGCGGCGACAGGTCCTGCAAGGTGAAGCGCGTGCCCGAGCGAAAGGTGCGCACCACCCCCAGGCCGGCGAAGGTCTCGGCGCGCGCCCGCAGCGCTTCGGTCGCCAGCTCGGCCTGGCGACGCGCCTGGGCCGGGTCGGCAAAGCCGCCATGGCCGGCCACCTCGTACCAGTCCAGCGCCGCCGCTTCGTCCTGGCCGCTGGCCGGGTTCACCAGCGCCTGCGCCGCCACCGCCCGCTTGCCGCTGTCGTGCCAGCCCAGCAGCGTGATGCTGTCGGGCACCCGGCGGCGCTGGCGCGCCAGCCGCTGCACGGTGTCGCGCGATTCGGTGGCCGCGGCGCGCTGGAAGCGGATGCCGCCGCCGGCCGACTCGGCGTCCTCGGCCAGGTTGCGGCTGTCGGCGAACAGCTGCACCACGTGGCGCGCCGGCACGCTCTCGTCTTCCAGCACCGTCCAGCCCAGCCCGGCCTCGGCCAGCAGGCGCGCCACGAAGTCGTAGTCGGTCTCGCGATACTGGGTGGTGTAGGGGCGCGGCGCCAAACCGGCCAGCGCCGGCTCGACGTCGGCGGCAACGCGGTAGACAAAGCCTTCGTAGCCGTCCAGCACCTGGCGCACGATGTCCAGCACCGGCTTGCCCTCGAACACGCGGCTGGCGCGCCGCTGCGTGGCCAGCCACAGCCACGGCACCACCGTCAGGCGGTAGCGCGCCAGGCCCGCGTCGCCCGACAGCAGCTCGGCCTCGCGGATCACGCCGCTGCGCCCGGCCTGGCTGCCGTCGGCGCGCGTTGTCCACAGCGTCACCGGGCGCGAGATCATGTCCTGCAACGCCAGGCCGGCATCGTCGGACAGCGCCACCACGCGCAACTGGCCCACGCCGGACAGCGCCTCGCGCGCGATCCAGCCTTCCACGTGCAGCGACGCCAATGCGCCCTCGCCTTGCAGCCGGTAGAGCCGGG
>NZ_CADIJL010000073.1 GCF_902859695.1 Achromobacter ruhlandii | reverse complement strand
ATAGCGCATTACGTCACAACGCTGATGAATCCGCTCAACGCACTCGACGAACAACCAGTCGTTGTCATTCGGATGAATGCTCAGCGAACGGATTTCACGGCCGCCATTGGGGGGCGAGAAGAGGGTCTGCGTGGTGGGTGTCGCTACCTCGGCCGTGGACTTCGCTTTCACATCGCGAGTCGGGGGCGGTGGTGTGAGAAGAGACCACCACAATGGCAAGACGCAAGCCGCCGTCAACATCGCGGCGAAAACCCACCCTAGATTTCGTTTGGTCATTGCGGCCGCATGCTTCAGAAGCCCGCAGGACTAGCGGGACAATGCCCAATACCGTATATCGATGGTCAAGGTGACAAAAGCGCCAATGCGGCTAAAGCGGACAAACCCCCATCAAGTCGCCGTCATCGATGCCTGCCCACTACCTATGTGACGCGGTACTGCTTGCGCACGGCAACGCTGCTTTGAGACGAAACGCATACCCGCCCCGCCCCCGCGCTACTCCACCCCGCGCGCCCGGTCGGCCGCGAACTGCGCGCGCCAGGCCTCGAAGCGGCCCTCGGCGATGGCCTCGCGCATTTCCTTCATGATGGTCAGGTAGAAATGCAGGTTGTGCAGCGTGTTCAGGCGCGCGCCGGTGATCTCGTTGGCGCGCTGCAGGTGGTGCAGGTAGGCGCGCGAGAAGTTGGCGCAGGTGTGGCAGGCGCAGCTCGGGTCCAGCGGACGGGTGTCGTCGCGGTACTTGGCGTTGCGGATCTTGACGTCACCGAAGCGGGTGAACAGCCAGCCGTTGCGGGCGTTGCGGGTCGGCATGACGCAGTCGAACATGTCGACGCCGCGGCTCACGCCCTCGACCAGGTCTTCCGGCGTGCCCACGCCCATCAGGTAGCGCGGGGCTTGCGCCGGCAGCTTGGGCGTCACGTGCGCCAGGATGCGCATCATGTCTTCCTTGGGCTCGCCCACCGACAGCCCGCCGATGGCGTAGCCGTGGAAACCGATGTCCTGCAGGCCGGCCAGGGACTCATCGCGCAGCGATTCGTACATGCCGCCCTGCACGATGCCGAACAGCGCGTTGGGGTTCTGCAGCCGGTCGAATTCCTCGCGCGAGCGGCGCGCCCAGCGCAGCGACATGCGCATCGAGCGGGCCGCTTCCTCGACGGTCGCGGGGCGGCCGTCGATCTCGTAGGGCGTGCACTCGTCGAACACCATGACGATGTCCGAGTTCAGCGAGCGCTGGATGCGCATCGATTCCTCGGGCGTCAGGAACAGGCGGGCGCCGTCGATGGGCGAGGCGAACTTCACGCCTTCCTCGGTGATCTTGCGCATGCCCTGCAGGCTGAACACCTGGAAACCGCCCGAGTCGGTCAGGATCGGCTTGTCCCACTGCATGAAGCCGTGCAGGCCGCCATGCTTTTCCATGATCTCCGTGCCCGGGCGCAGCCACAGGTGGAAGGTGTTGCCCAGCACGATCTGCGAACCGATCTCCTTGAGCTCGTGCGGCATCATGGCCTTGACGCTGCCGTAGGTGCCCACGGGCATGAAGATGGGCGTTTCCACCACACCGTGGTTGAGCGTGATGCGGCCGCGGCGGGCGCCGCCGTCGGTGGCGAGCAGTTCGAAATTCAGTCCGGTCATGGGGCGGGGGATTCGATGAACATGGCGTCGCCGTAGCTGAAGAAGCGGTAGCGCTGGGCGACGGCGTGGGCGTAGGCGCGGCGGATCGGCTCGACGCCGGCCAGTGCCGAGACCAGCATCAGCAGGGTCGACTGGGGCAGGTGGAAGTTGGTGACCAGCGCGTCGATGACACGGTACTGGTAGCCGGGGGTGATGAACAGGCGCGTGTCGCCTTGGGCGGCGGCCAGCGGCAGCCCGGGGGCGGTGTGGCCCTCGGTCTGGGCGGCGGCCGATTCCAGGGCGCGCACGCTGGTGGTGCCGACCGCGATCACGCGGCCGCCACGGGCGCGGGCCGCGGCGATGGCGTCCACCGCGGCCTGCGGCACGGTGAACCATTCGGCGTGCATGATGTGGTCGGCCAGGTTGTCCACGCGCACCGGCTGGAAGGTGCCGGCGCCCACGTGCAGCGTGACGAAGGCGCGCTCCACGCCCAGCGCCGCCAGGCGGTCCAGGGTGGGCTGGTCGAAGTGCAGGCCGGCGGTCGGGGCCGCCACGGCGCCCGGCTCGCGGGCGTAGACGGTCTGGTAGCGGTCGTCGTCGCCGGCGTCGGCGGCGTGCGTGATGTAGGGCGGCAGCGGCGTGGCGCCGTGCGCGTCCAGCAATTCCAGCACCGGCCCGGGGAAGCGGATGTCGAACAGCTCGCCCTCGCGGCCCAGCACCGTGGCGTCGAAGGCGTCGGCCAGCCGCAGCACCATGCCGGCGCCGGGCGACTTGCTGGCGCGCACGTGCGCCAGGGCGCGGTCGGTGTCGATGATGCGCTCGACCAGCACCTCGACCTTGCCGCCGGTGATCTTGTGGCCGGCCAGGCGCGCCTTGATGACGCGGGTGTCGTTGAACACCAGCAGGTCGCCGGGGCGCAGCAGTTTTTCCAGGTCGGCGAACTGGCGGTCATGCAGTTGACTGGCGCCATCCAGGTGCAGCAGGCGGCTGCCCGTGCGCTGGGCGGCGGGCGTCTGCGCGATGAGCTCGGGAGGCAGCTCGTAGTCGAAATCGGAAACGGTAAGGGCTTGCACGCGGGTATCGGTATCAGGGGCGGGCGCGGCCTGGGCCGGCCGCCGGGCCGCCGGATGGGCGGCGGCAAAAAAGCGAGCCGGACCTGTCGGCTCGGCTCTGGGCAACTGTCTATTGTAAAGGGGCTGGCGAAAAGGGCGGGGCGGCCGGCGATGGCCATGCCCGCGCCAGCGAGGATGGCAAGACGAGGGCGGGCGATTTTCAGGGGAAGGTGCGCCGGGGGCTGGCGCGGCGCCTTAGCGCCCGCCGCGCCAACCGAGCCGGCGCGAGCAGTCGGCCGCGGCCGCCATCAGGGCCCGCAGCGGCGCGCCGTCCGGCGCCAGATCGAAGCCGCCGTGCAGCCCCAGGCCGGTGATGGTCCCGGCCAGCTGGCCCTGGGCGTCCAGCACTGGCAGCGCGGCCGAGTCGATGCCGTGCAGCAGGTGGCCGCTGACGCTGGCGTAGCCGCGCTGGCGCGTGGCCTGCCAGCGCGCCCGCAGCGCGGCGGCGGGGTCGGCCGGGTC
>NZ_CADIJL010000072.1 GCF_902859695.1 Achromobacter ruhlandii | reverse complement strand
GGGCGCATCGGCTGGCGGCGCCGCCGCGGCGTCGACCGCGTCAGGCTCCGGCTCGGCCGGCCCGCTCGCGCGGCGGGCCCGCTTGGCCGCTTCCTGCTGTGCGATCAGGGTCTTGAGTTCGGCGGCCAGCTTGGTGGACTTGCCGGTCGTCGCCCAGTCGGCCGCGTCCTGGCCCTTGGTGTCGAGCGTGGTGACGTCGGCCCCCGCCTTGAGCAGCAGGTCCACCATCGGCTTGTTGCCCGACAGCGCCGCCATCATCAGCGGCGTCTCGCCATTGGGGGCCGGCGCGTTCACCATCGCCTTGTTCTGCAACAGCAATTGCGCCATGGCCAACTGCCCCTTGGACGCCGCGTAGTGCAGCGGTGTCCATCCCAGGCGGTTGACCTGCGCGCCGCGCGCCATGAGCGCGCGGGCGCGCTCCACCTGGCCCGCGATGGCCAGGTACATCAAGGGCGTTTCGCCGGCGGGATTCTCGATGTTCACGTCCGTGCGAGGATGAGCCGCCAACACGTCGAAGACCTTCCACGCGCCGTCCGCCACCGCCCGCATGATGGCCGGCTGGCCGTTGCGATAGCGCACGTTCGGGTCGGCGCCCTGCGCGAGCAGGTCCTTGATCTCGTCGGTGTAGTCATTGGCGACATAGACCCACCAGTCCGACGGATTGGCCGCCTGGGCGAGGGCCGGCGCCGACACGGCGACGCACAGCGCCAGCAGCGCGCCACGGCAGTGCGAGGCGAGTCGGCGGCGGGAGAACACAGTGCTGGCAACCATGGTAATCCTGATAATTTACTTTAGCTATTTGACTTTAGATTATTTCTTTATCTTACTGAAAAGATTAAAGAAATTATCCGTGGAGGCCCGTGCCACCTCGGCCACGCTGATCCCCTTCAGTTCGGCGATCTTCTCGGCCACGTGGATCACCTTGGACGGATCATTGAGCTTGCCCCGGTACGGCACCGGCGCCAGGTAGGGCGAATCGGTCTCGATCAGCAGGCGGTCCAGCGGCACCTTGGCGGCAACCTCGTGCACCACGTGGGCGTTCTTGAACGTCACGATGCCGGACAGCGAGATATGGAAATTCTGGTCGAGCGCGGCCTGGGCCACTTCCCAGGTCTCGGTAAAACAGTGCATCACCCCGCCGACCTCGGCCGCGCGCTCCTCGCGCAGCATGCGCACGGTGTCTTCGGCCGACGAACGCGTGTGCACGATCAGCGGCAGCCCGGTATCGCGCGCGGCGCGGATGTGGCGGCGGAAACGTTCACGCTGCCAGTCCAGCGGCTCGGACAGGCGGTAATAGTCCAGCCCGGTCTCGCCGATCGCCACGACCTTTGGGTGGGCCGACAGGCGCGCCAATTCCTCGGGTTCGGGATCGGGGGTGTCTTCGTAGTCGGGATGCACCCCGACCGAGGCCCACAGGTTGGCCTGCGGCTCGACCAGCGACATCAGGCCCGGCCACTCGGGCAGGTTGACGCTGACCACCAGCGCGTGGGTGACCTGGTTGGCGGCCATCCGCTCGAGAATCGCGGGCAGGTCGGCCGCCAGCTCGGGAAAGTTCAAATGGCAGTGTGAATCGACGTACATGAGGCTTGGATCAGGGAGGCCGCGACGCCCCCGCCGCCGGACAGGCCGGGCGGGCGACGGCGTCGCGGCGGGTTATGCCTGGCAGGATAGCACCACGCGCTGCAACGTCGCGTGGGCGAAAAGCTTGCCGTTCAGGGGATGCGTGGCCAGCGCGCGCTGACGCGTGAGCCAGCGCGCGGCTTCGGCGGCGCGCGCGGTGTTCATGCGTCCGGCCACCTCGGCCACGGCCGCCGCCAGCGACGGGAAATAACGCACCGGCGCGCCCGCCGCGGCCAGCATCAGGTCGGTGTACAGGCGCTGCAGGGCGTCGATCCACTCAGCGGGCGCGGCCTTTTCCAAGACCTCGGCCAAGGTGCCCACGTCAGGCGTCTGGCCCTTGGCCAAGGGGCCGACCAACTGCGTCAGCCAGGGCGGGCATGCGGTTTCCGCATGCTGCGCCAAGCGCAGCGCCGCCAGCGGCGCGCCCCCGGCGGCGGCCAGCCATTCGCGCGCGGGCTCCACGTTCTGGTCGCGCAGCCATTGCAGCGCGGTATCGGGGTCCGGCGCCGGCAACGGCAACCGCCGGCAGCGCGACACCAGCGTCGGCAGCAGGCGATCGGGCGCGTCTGCCACCAGCAGGAACACCGTGTGCGGCGGCGGCTCTTCCAGCACCTTGAGCAAGGCGTTGGCCGACACCACATTCAGCGCGTGCGCCGGATACAACAGCGCCACGCGCCAGCCGCCACGATGGGTGGCGGTGTTGAACCAGGATTCCAGCGAACGGATCTGGTCGATGCGGATTTCCTTGGACGGCGCCTTCTTGGCGGCGCCGGCGGCCGGCTCGGCGTCTTCCGAGGGCTCGGCGGCGTCGGCGCCCTCCTCGACCGCCACGGCCTCGGGCCGGATGCGGCGCAGATCGGGGTGGTTGCCGCTGGCGAACCAGGCGCAGGCGGCGCAATGCCCGCAGGCCAGGCCGTCCTGCGGCGTCTCGCACAGCAGGCTGGCGGCGGCCGCCACCGCGAAATCGAGCTTGCCGATGCCGGCCAGGCCATGCACCAGCCAGGCATGGGCGAAACGCTCGCGATTGCCGAGCCAGGCCCGCGCCGTTTCCATCTGCCAGGGCAGGAACTGGGGCGCGCTCATGGACGGTCCGCCACCAGCTCGCGCAGCCCGGCTTCGAGCTCCAGCCGGATCTCGGCAATCGCCCGGGTCGAATCGATCACGCGGATGCGGTCGGGTTCGGCCGCGGCGCGGGCCTGGTAGGCCGCGCGGGTACGTTCAAAGAAAGCGGCGCCTTCGCGCTCGAAGCGATCCGGCTCGCGGGCGTCGGCCAGGCGGGCGCGCGCCACTTCCAGCGGCACGTCAAACAGCCAGGTGCGATCGGGCCGGCCCGCCTGCATCCAGGTTTCCAGCGCGGCCACGCGCGCGGCGCCCAGCCCGCGGCCCCCGCCCTGATAGGCATAGGTGGCGTCGGTGTAGCGGTCGCACACCACCCAGGCGCCGCGCGCCAGCGCCGGCTCGATCACCTGGCGCAGGTGCTCGCAGCGGGCCGCGAACATCAACAGTGTTTCGGTGTCCAGGCCCATCGGATCGGTCAGCACCAGCGCGCGCAGCTTTTCGCCCAGCGGCGTGCCGCCAGGTTCGCGCGTCGACACCACTTCCAGGCCCTGGCCGCGCAGGAATTCGGCGATCCATTGCGTGTGCGTGCTCTTGCCGGCGCCGTCCACGCCCTCCAGCGTGATGAAACGTCCGCGTGAGGTCATTGCTCTTGTCCTTGTGCTGGCGCCGGATCGCTGTCCGGCGCGGGGGTGGGTGCCGCCTCCTGGGCCGGCGCGCCGGCTGGGGGGGGCGCGGCGGGCGCGGGCGGCCTGCCGGCCGG
>NZ_CADIJL010000071.1 GCF_902859695.1 Achromobacter ruhlandii | reverse complement strand
CTCGGCCACGTCCGAAGCGCTGGCCGCCAGCTGGTTGGCCTGGCGCGCGTTGTCGGCGTTCTGCTTGACCGTCGAGGCCAGTTCTTCCATCGACGCGGCGGTCTCTTCCAGCGAGGCCGCCTGTTCTTCCGTGCGGCTGGACAGATCCGTGTTGCCCGCCGAGATCTCGCGCGAACCCACCGTGATCTCGTCGACACCACGGCGCACCGTGGCCACCGTGCGTGTCAGGCTTTCCTGCATGCGCTTGAGCGCGGCGAACAGCTGGCCGATTTCGTTGTGCGAGCGCACTTCAACGCGGCTGGTCAGGTCGCCGGCGGCAATCTTGTCGAAATGCTGGCCGGCCTCGACCAGCGGACGGACCACCAGGCGGCCGAACAGCACGCGGCAGAACACCATCAGGGCCAGCGCCAACGCCACCGCGACGGCAACGGCCACCATGGCGCGGTTGAAGTTGTCCTCGGCCTGCTGGATCGTGGCTTCCTGCTGGTCGGCGATGTACTTGCTGAATTCGCCGATGGCCTCGATGAAGGCGGCGCTGCGCGGCGTGCCGTATTCATTGTTGACCATGTAGAAGGTCGAGTAGTCCTCGCTGCGCAGCGCTTCCACCATGGTGTCGACGCCGTCATCGATATACGAACGGTAGCGGCGCACCAGGTTCATCGATAGCTGGCGGCCGGTGTCATCCTGCAGCATGTTCTTCTGGAAGTCGGCGAAGCGGCTGCGCACGCCGGTCAGCAGATCGGTGGCGCCCTTGAGCGCCGCGGCCGCGTCGCGCGCCGAGTTCTCGCCACTGCCCCAGCCCGACTCCTGCAGGTGACGGGCCGCGACCATCAGGCTGACGCGGGCGCGCAGCATGTCGCTGTTGATCACATCCACTTGCTTGGCGCGCTCGGTCAGCGCATTAACCTCGCGGATGGACTCGTAGTTGTGCTGCAGGAAGAAGGCGGCCAGGCCGCCCACCGCCGCGATCAGCACCGCGAAGAATGCCATGACCCACAGCAGCATCGTGCCGACGCGGGCATCGCGCAGCCGCAGCTTGCGTTTCACCTTGGGTGCGCGCGCGGCCTTCTTCTTGCCCACCTTGCCTGATTTCGCTCCGGATTCCAGACTCGCTTCCATATTCTTTCCCCATCCCTCAGGTACAGCTCTGACCAAATGAAAAACCACCCTGGCGAACCCTCCTTGCGGAAGGGTTCGCGTCAGGGCGACGTACGCGGTGGCCCCGGGGGCCGGCGCGCTCTCCGCGGAAAACGGGGCCTACCGCCCCTGGCGCACCGTCTCGGGCGGCGCAGCCGGCACCGGTATGACGATGGTTTCCACCTGGGGCGGCGGCGCGGGCTGTTGCGCCCAATCCTGAACGGGGTCAGGCATGGGTGCGGGGCCCAGCAATTTCTGGCGTTCCCAGGGTTCCAGCAGAATATTGGTGCTGTCGACGAGGCGCATCAGCCGGCCGTCCGGGCCGAACTGCAGCAGCGCTTCCTTGCGGCTGTACAGGCCGTCCGCGACAAACGTGATCTTGAAGGACCAGAGGGCGAGGAAGGTGCCGTCGGTCTGCTTGTAGAACTTGTCAGGCGGGGCGGTGAGCGCCCGCGAGGCTTCTTCCAGCGTCGTCTGACCCGGGGTCAGGGTCGACAGCTTGCTGGGGTCGAAATTGTGGCCCGTTGCCGCGCAGCCCGCGATCAGCGCCGCAATTGCCGCCGTCGCCAGAAGATGTAGATAGCCTCGCATACCTGCCCATTTACCGGTCTCGACCGGCGTCAAAAAGATTCCCAATCATCGTCCGCCGGCGCCTGGCGACGGGTAGCCGCCGCTGGCGGCTTGGCGTCGTTCGTCGCCGCGGTTGCGCGCGGCGGCGGACGCCTCGGCGGACGTGCCGCGCTGGCGGCCTCGGCCGCTGCCGCCGCCGGCTTGGCACGCGTGGCATGCGTCAAGCGCGCGGCAGGCGCTGCCTGGCGTGGCGCCGGCGCGGCGGACGCCACGGCCTTTTCCTGCGCCGCCGCCGGCTCCTCGACCTGCGGCGCGCTGACCCGTGGCGCACTACGTTGCTGGGCCAGCTGGCGCGCCGGCACTTCGATCACGTCGCCGGCATTGATCTTGAATACCGCCACGGCTTCGGCCAGGCGCTGCGCCTGCTCCTGCAGCGAGCCGGCCGCGGCCGCGGCCTCTTCCACCAGCGCCGCGTTCTGCTGCGTCACTTCGTCCATCTGCGAGACCGCGCGGTTCACCTGGTCGATGCCGCTGGACTGCTCTTCCGAGGCCGCCGAGATCTCGCCCATGATGTCCGTCACGCGCTTGACCGACGCCACGATCTCCTGCATCGTCGCGCCCGCCCGTTCCACCTGCTGCGAACCGGCGCCCACCTTGGTCACCGAATCCTCGATCAGGCCCTTGATCTCCTTGGCCGCCTGCGCGCTGCGCTGCGCCAGCGAGCGCACTTCGCCCGCCACCACCGCGAAGCCCTTGCCCTGCTCGCCCGCGCGCGCCGCTTCCACCGCCGCGTTCAGCGCCAGAATGTTGGTCTGGAACGCGATGCCGTCGATCACCGACACGATTTCCGAGATCTTGCGCGAGCTGGCCGAAATGCCCTGCATCGTGTTGACCACTTCGGCCACCGCCGAACCGCCGCGCTCGGCCACGTCCGAGGCGCTGGCCGCCAGCTGGTTGGCCTGGCGCGCGTTGTCGGCGTTCTGCTTGACCGTCGAAGCCAGTTCTTCCATCGACGCGGCGGTCTCTTCCAGCGAAGCCGCCTGTTCTTCCGTGCGGCTGGACAGATCCGTGTTGCCCGCCGAGATCTCGCGCGCGCCCACGTTGATCTCGTCCACGCCGCGGCGCACCGTGGCCACCGTGCGCGCCAGGCTTTCCTGCATGCGCTTGACCGCGGCCATCAAGGCCCCGATCTCGTTGCTCGAATGCACCTCGACGCGCGTGGTCAGGTCGCCGCCCGCGATGCGGTCGAAGCTCTCGCCGACCACGCGCAGCGGCCGCAGCACCACCCGGTTCATGAACAGGAATGCGCCCAGCGACACGGCCAGGATCACCAGCACCAGCGCCAGGTAGACGTAGGTCATGATCGCGCCCTGCGAGCGCGATTCGGCCACCTGGGCTTCGCTGTAGCTCGTAATGGTGCTGGCGAACTCGGTCAACTGCTTGGAAAACGCGCCGCTGGCCGCGGCGGTCTTGGTGTTCTTCAGGTTCAGGTATTCGGCGTTGTCCCCCCGGTCCAACGCGCCCAGCATCGCCTGCAGGCCCTCGGCAAAGCCGTTGAAGGAAGCCAGCAACTGGCCTTCCGCGGCGCGGCCGATCTCGGTGTTCTTCGGAATCGCCTTGAAGCTTTCGAGTTTCGTCTTGGCTTCGGCCAGCAGTTGCTGCACGATGCGGGTGTTCTCGGCCGCGCCCGCCTTGTCGCCCGCCGCGCGTTGCGCGGCGGCGATATCGGCGCGGATGGTGGCGCGCAGCATCTGCACGTACGAGTCCTTGACCAGATTGCTCTGCTGGACACTCAGGCTATCCAAAGCGTTGATCGCTTCGGCGTTGGAGCGCATGCTGTTCCAACCCAAGGCAATTGCAACCAGCGCGGCCACGGCGACTGCCAATTGGGCAAGCATCAAGCCCGTGCGCACCTTCAGATTGCTTAACATTTTCCGATATTTCCAGTAACCGTCAGGGCGGCACCATTGCCGCCCCAACGTAAAAGGGGGGTGTTTGTTACTGCGACTACCTGTTCAATGCGTCCGTGCGTGCGTTGTCAGAAGGACTCCCAGTCATCATCCGCGGGCGGGGCGCGGCGGGCGGCGGCCGGCGCGGGCTTGATCGGCTTGGCATCGGTGGCGTCGCTGGTCTTGACGACCGGACGACGCAACGGCCGGGCCGCGGTGGCGCCGCTGTTGGCAGTGGGCCGGGCACGGGCTGGCTGCGTCAGGCGCGGCGCCGCGGCGGGCTTGTCGGCCGCCGGCGTCGATTCGGCGGGCGCTTCGGACCTGGCCGGATGCATCGGCTTGGCGGCGGGCGCCGACGGCTCGGCGTGCGGCGCGGCGACCCGCGGCGCGTGGGGCTGCTGGGCCAGCTGGCGCGCCGGCACTTCGATCACGTCGCCGGCATTGATCTTGAACACCGCCACGGCTTCGGCCAGGCGATGGGCCTGCTCCTGCAGCGAGCCAGCCGCGGCCGCCGCCTCTTCCACCAGCGCCGCGTTCTGCTGC
>NZ_CADIJL010000070.1 GCF_902859695.1 Achromobacter ruhlandii | reverse complement strand
GCTGACTTGACAAACGATAAAAACTTCTTCATAATCTCGTTTCTCTGCTGCTGACACAGCGATCGACGCGAAAGCGAAATCGCCGAAGAAAGCAGAAGATGCAGTAAGTAGTTTGGTAGTACAGAATTTAGCAGTGCCGCTCTTTAACAATTAAACAACCGATAAGTGTGGGCGCTTGATGCGAGTGCGCAGTGACTGGTTTTTAAAACCCGTCACAAGCACAATGAAATCAAGTGCTCACTAGAAGTGAAGTACCTTAGATGTCAAGTCTAAGCACATACCTCACTTCCTTTGAGTAGCGACGTATGACTCGGTTCTTCGGAACTAAGAAATACGAAACAAATACAGAGATTAAACTGAAGAGTTTGATCCTGGCTCAGATTGAACGCTAGCGGGATGCCTTACACATGCAAGTCGAACGGCAGCACGGACTTCGGTCTGGTGGCGAGTGGCGAACGGGTGAGTAATGTATCGGAACGTGCCCAGTAGCGGGGGATAACTACGCGAAAGCGTAGCTAATACCGCATACGCCCTACGGGGGAAAGCAGGGGATCGCAAGACCTTGCACTATTGGAGCGGCCGATATCGGATTAGCTAGTTGGTGGGGTAACGGCTCACCAAGGCGACGATCCGTAGCTGGTTTGAGAGGACGACCAGCCACACTGGGACTGAGACACGGCCCAGACTCCTACGGGAGGCAGCAGTGGGGAATTTTGGACAATGGGGGAAACCCTGATCCAGCCATCCCGCGTGTGCGATGAAGGCCTTCGGGTTGTAAAGCACTTTTGGCAGGAAAGAAACGTCGTGGGTTAATACCCCGCGAAACTGACGGTACCTGCAGAATAAGCACCGGCTAACTACGTGCCAGCAGCCGCGGTAATACGTAGGGTGCAAGCGTTAATCGGAATTACTGGGCGTAAAGCGTGCGCAGGCGGTTCGGAAAGAAAGATGTGAAATCCCAGAGCTTAACTTTGGAACTGCATTTTTAACTACCGGGCTAGAGTGTGTCAGAGGGAGGTGGAATTCCGCGTGTAGCAGTGAAATGCGTAGATATGCGGAGGAACACCGATGGCGAAGGCAGCCTCCTGGGATAACACTGACGCTCATGCACGAAAGCGTGGGGAGCAAACAGGATTAGATACCCTGGTAGTCCACGCCCTAAACGATGTCAACTAGCTGTTGGGGCCTTCGGGCCTTGGTAGCGCAGCTAACGCGTGAAGTTGACCGCCTGGGGAGTACGGTCGCAAGATTAAAACTCAAAGGAATTGACGGGGACCCGCACAAGCGGTGGATGATGTGGATTAATTCGATGCAACGCGAAAAACCTTACCTACCCTTGACATGTCTGGAATGCCGAAGAGATTTGGTAGTGCTCGCAAGAGAACCGGAACACAGGTGCTGCATGGCTGTCGTCAGCTCGTGTCGTGAGATGTTGGGTTAAGTCCCGCAACGAGCGCAACCCTTGTCATTAGTTGCTACGAAAGGGCACTCTAATGAGACTGCCGGTGACAAACCGGAGGAAGGTGGGGATGACGTCAAGTCCTCATGGCCCTTATGGGTAGGGCTTCACACGTCATACAATGGTCGGGACAGAGGGTCGCCAACCCGCGAGGGGGAGCCAATCCCAGAAACCCGATCGTAGTCCGGATCGCAGTCTGCAACTCGACTGCGTGAAGTCGGAATCGCTAGTAATCGCGGATCAGCATGTCGCGGTGAATACGTTCCCGGGTCTTGTACACACCGCCCGTCACACCATGGGAGTGGGTTTTACCAGAAGTAGTTAGCCTAACCGCAAGGGGGGCGATTACCACGGTAGGATTCATGACTGGGGTGAAGTCGTAACAAGGTAGCCGTATCGGAAGGTGCGGCTGGATCACCTCCTTTCAGAGCTTAGTGCTCGTGTTAAGCGTCCACTCTTATCGGTTGTTTGATATAGCTGGGATCGGTTGTGGGCTTGGGTAGAGGGACTCCTCCCTGTGTCCATGACTTCTGGCTACTGATCCGAGAAGGTTTTGGGTCTGTAGCTCAGTCGGTTAGAGCACCGTCTTGATAAGGCGGGGGTCGTTGGTTCGAATCCAACCAGACCCACCAAGTATTCGCAGGTAGAGATGCCGTGAATATGGGGGTGTAGCTCAGCTGGGAGAGCGCCTGCTTTGCAAGCAGGATGTCATCGGTTCGATCCCGTTCACCTCCACCAAGACCTGTGCCTGGTGGGATGTAGAGGCTAACTCATAGCGTCGTGCGGATAATATCTGCCCGGTCTTATGAGTTAGGTTTTACCTGACAGCTATATTCGTTCTTTAACAATCTGGAAGAAGCACAACGAAATGTGCTCATCAAGTAATCAGCTTGCTGATGAAGATGGGTACGGGTTGTGATTGCATTAATTTTGTTCCAAGTTCTCAAGACTGGGGTGAATAACCTCAGACTGCTTTGAAACTTATGAACGGCACAAACGCTAATACTCAGGTCCTATAGCCTACAGCGTTATAGGATCAAGCGACTAAGTGCATATGGTGGATGCCTTGGCGATCACAGGCGATGAAGGACGTAGTAGCCTGCGAAAAGCTGCGGGGAGCTGGCAAACAAGCTTTGATCCGCAGATGTCCGAATGGGGAAACCCACTCCGCAAGGAGTATCCCTGACTGAATACATAGGTCAGTGGAAGCGAACCGGGTGAACTGAAACATCTCAGTAGCTCGAGGAAAAGAAATCAACCGAGATTCCGAAAGTAGTGGCGAGCGAAATCGGAAGAGCCTTCACGTTTTAGCATGCAAGATAGTCGAACGGAATGGAAAGTCCGGCCGTAGCAGGTGATAGCCCTGTAGACGAAATTTTGTGTGTGGAACTAAGCGTGAGAAAAGTAGGGCGGGACACGTGAAATCCTGTTTGAAGATGGGGGGACCATCCTCCAAGGCTAAATACTCGTGATCGACCGATAGTGAACCAGTACCGTGAGGGAAAGGCGAAAAGAACCCCGGAAGGGGAGTGAAATAGATCCTGAAACCGTATGCATACAAACAGTAGGAGCCTCCTTGTGGGGTGACTGCGTACCTTTTGTATAATGGGTCAGCGACTTACATTCAGTGGCAAGGTTAACCGAATAGGGAAGCCGTAGCGAAAGCGAGTCCGAATAGGGCGATTCAGTCGCTGGGTGTAGACCCGAAACCAGATGATCTATCCATGGCCAGGTTGAAGGCACGGTAACACGTGCTGGAGGACCGAACCCACTAATGTTGAAAAATTAGGGGATGAGCTGTGGATAGGGGTGAAAGGCTAAACAAATCTGGAAATAGCTGGTTCTCTCCGAAAACTATTTAGGTAGTGCCTCAAGTATTACTGCGGGGGGTAGAGCACTGTTATAGCTAGGGGGTCATGGCGACTTACCAAACTATGGCAAACTCCGAATACCCGCAAGTACAGCTTGGGAGACAGAGCACCGGGTGCTAACGTCCGGACTCAAGAGGGAAACAACCCAGACCGCCAGCTAAGGTCCCAAATTATCGCTAAGTGGGAAACGAAGTGGGAAGGCATAGACAGTCAGGAGGTTGGCTTAGAAGCAGCCATCCTTTAAAGAAAGCGTAATAGCTCACTGATCGAGTCGTCCTGCGCGGAAGATGTAACGGGGCTAAGCGATAAACCGAAGCTGCGGGTGTGTACTTTGTACACGCGGTAGGAGAGCGTTCTGTAAGCCTGCGAAGGTGGCTTGTAAAGGCTGCTGGAGGTATCAGAAGTGCGAATGCTGACATGAGTAGCGATAAAGGGGGTGAAAAGCCCCCTCGCCGTAAGTCCAAGGTTTCCTGCGCAACGTTCATCGGCGCAGGGTGAGTCGGCCCCTAAGGCGAGGCAGAGATGCGTAGCTGATGGGAAGCTGGTTAATATTCCAGCACCGTCGTACAGTGCGATGGGGGGACGGATCGCGGAAGATCATCAGGGTGTTGGATGTCCCTGTTGACGTATCGAAGATGGCGCTTAGGCAAATCCGGGCGCGTAAATCAAGGGTACGGCACGAGCGAGCATTGCTTGCGAAGTGATTGGAAGTGGTTCCAAGAAAAGCCTCTAAGCTTCAGCTGTACGAGACCGTACCGCAAACCGACACAGGTGGACGGGATGAATATTCCAAGGCGCTTGAGAGAACTCAGGAGAAGGAACTCGGCAAATTGATACCGTAACTTCGGGAGAAGGTATACCCCGGTAGTGTGAAGCGCCTGCGCGCTTAGCATGATGGGGTCGCAGAGAATCGGTGGCTGCGACTGTTTATTAAAAACACAGCACTCTGCAAAGACGAAAGTCGACGTATAGGGTGTGACGCCTGCCCGGTGCCGGAAGGTTAAGTGATGGGGTGCAAGCTCTTGATCGAAGCCCCGGTAAACGGCGGCCGTAACTATAACGGTCCTAAGGTAGCGAAATTCCTTGTCGGGTAAGTTCCGACCTGCACGAATGGCGTAACGATGGCCACACTGTCTCCTCCTGAGACTCAGCGAAGTTGAAGTGTTTGTGATGATGCAATCTACCCGCGGCTAGACGGAAAGACCCCATGAACCTTTACTGTAGCTTTGCATTGGACTGTGAACCGGCCTGTGTAGGATAGGTGGGAGGCTTTGAAGCGTGGTCGCTAGATCACGTGGAGCCATCCTTGAAATACCACCCTGGTTTGTTTGCGGTTCTAACCTTGGTCCGTTATCCGGATCGGGGACAGTGCATGGTGGGCAGTTTGACTGGGGCGGTCTCCTCCCAAAGTGTAACGGAGGAGTTCGAAGGTACGCTAGGTACGGTCGGAAATCGTGCTGATAGTGCAATGGCATAAGCGTGCTTGACTGTGAGACTGACAAGTCGAACAGGTGCGAAAGCAGGACATAGTGATCCGGTGGTTCTGAATGGAAGGGCCATCGCTCAACGGATAAAAGGTACTCTGGGGATAACAGGCTGATACCGCCCAAGAGTTCATATCGACGGCGGTGTTTGGCACCTCGATGTCGGCTCATCTCATCCTGGGGCTGTAGCCGGTCCCAAGGGTATGGCTGTTCGCCATTTAAAGAGGTACGTGAGCTGGGTTTAAAACGTCGTGAGACAGTTTGGTCCCTATCTGCCGTGGGCGTTGGATACTTGACGGAGCCTGCTCCTAGTACGAGAGGACCGGAGTGGACGTACCTCTGGTGTACCGGTTGTCATGCCAATGGCATTGCCGGGTAGCTAAGTACGGAAGAGATAACCGCTGAAGGCATCTAAGCGGGAAACTCGTCTGAAGATTAGGTATCCCGGGGACTTGATCCCCCTAAAGAGTCGTTCGAGACCAGGACGTTGATAGGTCGGGTGTGGAAGCGCAGTAATGCGTTAAGCTAACCGATACTAATTGCTCGTGAGGCTTGATCCTATAACACTGATGGTTATGACCTGGTGATATAGCGTTCCAAGTGTCGTTCAATACAAAATCTGGCTGCCCCGTCAGCAGCCAGCCAACACCAATTACACCCACTGTGCGGGATCATCGAGCCAGTCTCTGATCCCCCACACGTTGCGCTTCTTCCAAGATTGGAGCGGTTGTCCCCAAAGACAATCTCTCAACCAGTTACGCCTGACGACCATAGCAAGGTGGTACCACTCCTTCCCATCCCGAACAGGACAGTGAAACGCCTT
>NZ_CADIJL010000069.1 GCF_902859695.1 Achromobacter ruhlandii | reverse complement strand
GCCGGCGGCCGCCGGGGCCGCGGTGGCGCCCGCGGTGTTGCTGGCGGCGGTCGGCGGCGTGGTGGCCTGGCGCTGCTGGGTCACATTGGAGGATTGGCGGCCGACGCTGCTGCCGCCGCCGGCGCGGCGGGCTTCGGCGTCAAACGACGCCGTCACCAGCGCAGCGCCGGAGATGGCGATGAGCGCCGCGGCGACAAACCGCGAGAAACAGAATTTGGTCATGGATTTGCTCCCTCGTACCCGCGCTTCCCGCTGCCCCGAGCAGCGGAAAGCCGCACGGATCGTGCGGCCGTTCAGCGCGACTTTCTTACAATAATCTGAATGACGTAAGAATAACGGACAAGCCGTCGCCCCACAAGTTCCCCCGGGGCAAAGAAAAGCCGTATCGGACCCAGGGCAGGTCAGCCCAGGCGCACGCCCTCATGCAGGGCGGCGATGCCGGCCGTAAGGTTGAAGTACTGCACCCGCTCCAGGCCGGCGGTGCGCAGCATGTCCGCCAGGGTTTCCTGGTCGGGGTGCATGCGGATCGATTCCGCCAGGTAGCGGTAGCTGGCTTCGTCCTTGGCCACGGTCTTGCCCAGCCAGGGCAGCACGTTGAAGGAGTACCAGTCGTAGGCCGGCGCCAGCGGCTTGGCGATGCGGGAGAATTCCAGCACCAGCAGCTTGCCGCCCGGCTTGAGCACGCGGGCCATCTCGGCCAGCGCGCGGTCCTTGTGGGTCATGTTGCGCAGGCCGAAGGCCACGCTGACGCGGTCGAAATACCCCGTCGGGAACGGCAGGCGCTCGGCGTCACAGACAGCGGTGGGCACCAGCAGGCCGGCGTCGGCCAGGCGGTCGCGGCCGACCCGCAGCATGGAATCGTTGATGTCGGTCAGCCAGACCTCGCCGGTGGGGCCGGCGCGCTTGGCGAAAGCCTTGGCCAGATCGCCGGTGCCGCCGGCGATGTCCAGCACCTTCATGCCGGGTCGGATGGCGGCGCGGCCGATGGTGAAGGCCTTCCAGACGCGGTGCAGGCCGGCCGACATGAAATCGTTCATGATGTCGTAGCGCTGCGCCACCGAATGGAAGACTTCGGCGACTTTGCGGGCTTTTTCGCTTTCCGGCACCGATTGGAAGCCGAAATGCGTCGATTGGGACGCGGAATCCGCGGAATGTTGCGATTCGGAGGGGTTTTGCATGGTGAATTCCCGATATATCGTCCAATGGTAGCCTATCGGGGCCCGCCGGATGCCGCCCGCGGGCGGCGCAAGGCACCCTGCGGTCACATACCTGAAATATTGCGGCCATACTATCGCAATGTTCGCGCCGCGCCGGCGCTCCGAAGCGTGCCCTATCCGCCATGTCCAGCACCATCCTCGTCGTCGAAGACGAACCCGCCATCCAGGAACTGATCGCCGTCAACCTGTCCTTCGCCGGCCACAAAGTGCTGCGCGCCTTCGACGCCGACCAGGCCCAGACGCTGATCCGCGCCGAGCTGCCCGACCTGATCCTGCTGGACTGGATGCTGCCCGGCACCTCCGGCCTGGCCATGGCGCGCAAGCTGCGCAACGACGAGCGCACCCGCGCCGTCCCGGTCATCATGCTGACCGCCAAGGGTTCCGAGCAGGACAAGGTCGACGGCCTCGAAGCCGGCGCCGACGACTACATCACCAAGCCCTTCTCGCCCAAGGAGCTGATGGCCCGCATCAAGGCCGTGCTGCGCCGCCGCGCGCCGCAGCTGACCGACGACGTGATCGACGTGGGCGGCCTCAAGCTGGACCCCGTCACGCACCGCCTGTCGGGCAACAGCCAGTCGCTGCAGATCGGCCCCACCGAATTCCGCCTGCTGCACTTCTTCATGACCCACCCGGAACGCGTGTTCTCGCGCTCGCAACTGCTGGACCAGGTCTGGGGCGATCACGTGTTCGTCGAGGAACGCACCGTCGACGTGCACATCCGCCGCCTGCGCAAGGCGCTGGAGCCCAGCGGCCACGATGCGCACGTGGAAACGGTGCGCGGCAGCGGCTACCGGTTTACGGCACAGGTCCCGGCGCGGTAAAACACCCGCACGATGATCTGGCTGCGCACCCTTGTCCTGGTCGCCCTGTGGGCGGCGATCGCGCTATTGGCGCAATGGCTGATCGGCGACCCGGCGGGCTGGGCGCTGTTCAGCGCCGCGCTGGTCACCATGCTGCTGTGGCGCAGCTGGCGCCTGCACCTGGTGTCCCATTGGGCCCGGCACCCCGACACCTCCCCTCCCGCCTCGGTCGGCCCCTGGGACGACATCCTCGCCCCCCTCTACCGCTACACCCGGGCCCGCGCCCGCGAACTGGCCGAGACCCGCGACACCATGCAAGGCATGCTGGCGGCCGCCCAGGCGCTGCCGGACGGCGCGGTCACGCTCAATGAAGACTTCCAGATCGACTGGTGCAACCGCATGGCGCGCCAGCACCTGGGCCTGCGCCTGCCGGCCGATCGCGGCCACAACCTGCTGAACCTGCTGCGCGCGCCGGAATTCGTCGAATACGCCCACCGCGCCTCCTGGCCCGATCCGATCCTGGTGCGCCTGGGCCAGAACGGCCAGGAACGGCTGATGATGATGCAGCTGACGGCCTACGCCAGCAACCAGCGCCTGCTCATCACCCGCGACGTCACCCAGATCGAGCGCCTGGAGACCACCCGCCGCGATTTCGTCGCCAACGTCTCGCACGAACTGCGCACGCCGCTGACGGTGCTGGCCGGCTTCCTGGAAACGCTGCGCGACATGCCCGCCGACGCCCTGCCGCCCGAGCAGCGCGCGCAGTACCTGGACATGATGCACGAGCAGGCCCAGCGCATGCAGGCCATCGTCGAGGATCTGCTGACGCTGTCGACGCTGGAATCGTCGCCGGGCAGCGACCCGCGCGCGGTCAACATGGGCGCGCTGCTGCAGAAGGCGCGCCAGCAGATCGAGGCCCTGTCCGGCGGGCGCCATGTGATCGAATGGCACATCGACGAAACCCTGGACGTGCTGGGCGCCGAGACCGAGCTGACCTCGGCCCTGTCGAACCTGCTGACCAACGCCGTGCGCTACACGCCCGACGGCGGCACCATCACCGTGCGCTGGGAACGCGAAGCCGATGGCAGCGGCCGCTACAGCGTGCAGGACACCGGCATCGGCATTCCCGCCCGCCATATCCCGCGCCTGACCGAACGCTTCTACCGCGTCGACCGCGGCCGCTCGCGCGCCGTCGGCGGCACCGGGCTGGGGCTGGCGATCACCAAGCACATCGCCATGCGCCACGACGCCGAACTGTTTATCACCAGCGAACCCGGCAAGGGCAGCGTGTTCGCGCTGCGCTTTCCCCCCGACCGCATCGCCGTCGATCCGTCCGCCTGAAGCGGCGTCACGCCACGCGCGGGATCCGCGCCGCAATCGCGGCGCGGATGGTAAATTTCCCGCCATGCGCATCCTGGTCATCGAAGACGAACCCAAGCTGGCCGACTACCTCAAGAAAGGGTTGTCGGAGCAAAGCCACGTCGTCGACCTGGCGCGCGACGGCGTCAACGGCCTGCACCTGGCGCTGGAAGGCGCCTACGACCTGATCGTGCTGGACGTGATGCTGCCCGGCGTGGACGGCTTCGGCATCCTGGCCGCCGTGCGCGCCACCAAGGACACCCCGATCCTGATGCTGACCGCGCGCGACGCCGTCGAGGACCGCGTGCGCGGGCTCGAAGGCGGCGCCGACGACTACCTGGTCAAGCCCTTCGCCTTCTCCGAGTTGCTGGCGCGCGTGCAGGCCCTGCTGCGGCGCGGCCGTTCGCAGGAGCCCACCGTGTTCCGCCTGGCCGACCTGGAACTGGACCTGGCGCGCCGCAAGGTCGCGCGCGGCGGCCGGCGCCTGGACCTGACCGCCAAGGAATTCAACCTGCTGGCCCTGCTGCTGCGGCGCCAGGGCCAGGTGCTGTCGCGAACCACCCTGGCCGAGCAGGTCTGGGATATGAACTTCGACAGCGACACCAACGTCATCGACGTGGCCGTGCGGCGCCTGCGCGGCAAGCTGGACGACCCGTTCGAGGCCAAGCTGCTGCACACCGTGCGCGGCATGGGCTACGTGCTCGAATCGCGGCCGGAGCCGGCGCGCGAATGAAAGCGCCGCGCGTGCGCTCGATGCAGGCGCGCCTGACCCTGCTGCTGGGCGCCATCGCCCTGCTGGTTTCCAGCCTGGCCGGCGCCACCCTGTTCTGGGCCCTCAAGCGCGAGGTCGAACGCCAGGAGATCACCGAGGTCAGCGGCAAGCTGGAGCTCATCAACCACCTGATCGACATGCAGAACAACGCGCGCGGCCTGCACGACCTGGCCGCCACGTTCGACGACATGCGCACCGGCCAGAGCCAGCTGGGCATCTGGATCGTCGACGCGCAGGGGCATCCGGTCTACGGCGGCGACGCGCCCCTGACATTGCAGACGCTGCCCGACCGGCAGGTGCTGCTGCAACTGGCCGACGGCAGCCGCATGCGCGGCCTGCGCGTCGCGGTCGACGACCGCATCCTGCCGGGCGCGCAGCTTACCGTGGCGGTCAGCACCCGCACCAGCTCGCAGTTCCTGTACGCCTACGGCACCGCGCTGGCGCTGATCTGCGCGCTGTGGGTCGGCGCCACCGTGGTGCTGGCGGCCTGGGCGGTGCGCCGCAGCATGGCGCCCACCCGCCGCCTGTCGGAACAGGCCGCCCGCATCCAGCCCGACAACCTGGCCGTGCGCCTGCCGCTGCGCGACACCGACCGCGAGCTGCACGAGCTGGTGCTGTCTTTCAACCGCACGCTGGAGCGCCTGCAGGCCGCCTACCAGCAGATGGAAGGCTTCAACGCCGACGTCGCGCACGAACTGCGCACGCCGCTGGCCACGCTGATCAACGGCACCCAGGTGACCCTGTCCAGCGGCCGCGACGCGGCCGAGCTGCGCGATGCGCTGGAATCCAACCTGGAGACGCTGGAAGACCTGAAAACGCTGGTCAACGACATGCTGTTCCTGGCGCGCGCCGACCGTGGCGAACGCGCCGCCGACCTGGCGCCGGTATCACTGGCCGCCGAAGCCCGGCGCGTCGCCGACTTCTACGAGGCGGCGCTGGAAGACCGCGGCGTCACGTTGCGTTGCGACGGCGACGCCGTCGTCGCCGCCAATCCGGGGCTGGTGCGCCGCGCGCTGGCCAACCTGATCTCCAACGCCATCAAGGCCACGCCGCGCGGCGGCGAGATCGTGCTGGCCTGCCAGCCGCGGCCGGCCGGCGCGCGGGTCGAAGTGCGCAACCCCGGGGCGCCAATCCCCGAGGCCGACCTGCCGCGCATCTTCGACCGCTTCTTCCGCTCGGGCCAGGCGCGCGCGCCGCGCAGCGAGGGTCACGGGCTGGGCCTGGCGATCGTGCGCGCCATCGCCCGCATGCACGGCGGCGAGGTCGACGCGGCCTCCGGCCCCGGCGGCACCGTAGTCGGCATCACCCTGCGCGGGTCGGACCCGGACACCGCCGGCAACCACATTACAAAGAAGTAATCTTCGCGACAGAACCGGGTCACCCCGGTTTTCCTAAAGTGCCCCTCATGGTCAACCCCCATCAAGGGAACAGCATGAACGGCACTTTGCTCCGCATCACCCAGATCACGGCCCTGGCCGCCCTGCTCGGCACCGGCACCGCCTTCGCGGCCGGCGCCCATGGCGAACACGCCGGCCACGCCATGCCGGCGGCCTCCGCCCCCATCGGCACGCCCGGCGACGCCGCCCGCGTCACCCGCAGCATCGACATCGACATGACCGACGCCATGCGCTTCACGCCCGCGCAGGTACAGGTCAAGGCCGGCGAAACGGTGCGCTTCAACGTGCGCAACTCGGGCCGCATCCGCCACGAGATGGTGCTGGGCAGCGACGCCGACCTGCAGGCCCACTACGCCATGATGATGAAGGACCCCGGCATGCGCCACGAAGAGGCCAATGCCGTGTCGCTGGACGGCGGCAAGAGCGGCCGGATCGTCTGGAAGTTCGACCGCGCCGGCACCGTGTCCTTCGGCTGCCTGGAACCCGGCCACTACGCCGCCGGCATGAAGGGCGCGGTGTCGGTGCAGTAGCGCCGCCGCGGATCCGTCATGACAGCCTTCCCCATTCCCGCCCGCCGCCGCTTCGTGCAGGGGCTGGCCGCCGGCGGCGCGCTCGCGGCGCTGGGCCGCTGGCGCGCCGCCGCCGCGAGCC
>NZ_CADIJL010000068.1 GCF_902859695.1 Achromobacter ruhlandii | reverse complement strand
GCTCCGCGCCGCCGCGCGCCGCGCGCAGCGCGCAGGCCGGCGGCCGTGCCGGTCTTGCCCGGGCAGCGGCCGTGCCGGCCTCACCAGGGCGGCGGCCGTGCCAGCCTTACCATCGCAGGGGCCGTGCCCGCCTTACCAGGGCAGCGGCGCGGCTTCGCCGTTGGCGTGTTCGCCGTAGTAGATCGACGGCAGCAAGCGCGACAGGTAGGTGAACTCGGTATAGCAATGGCGCAGCAGGTTCAGCCCCAGCACGTCGGGCACGTCCTGTTGCGGCCGTGGGCTCGACAGGCCCAGGTAGAAGCGGCTGCGCAGCACGCAGCCGAACGGCGTGTCGCGCGCCAGGTGGATCATCTGGCCATCCCTCGGATCGCCATCGGCGTCGAGTTGGATGTGGTCGCCGAAGCCGATGCGGGCGTAGATGGCCGCCGACACGTCCTGGTTGCCGTGCGCGGCGCGCAGGCGCGCGGCGTCGAAGGCCTCCTGCGGGGCGTGGAATTTCAGCCTGGCGGCCACCGGCGGCAGGTCGGCCAGCGACTCCACCGCGTGGATCGAGGCGCCGATATAGCTTTCGCCGCGCCGCCAGGCGCTGTCCCAGCCACGATGCTCGACATGGTCGTGCGGATGCCACCACTTGATGTGCTGGGTGGTCTGGAAGAACTTGAACCACCAGTCAATCATGCGGCCCTTGCAGCCGTGCAGGTCGGTGCGCGTGGCCACCACCAGGCCGCCGCCGGGCAGGCGGGCAATGCCGGTCTCCAGCGGCAGCGGCGCGGGATCGAGCAGGCTGTCCATGTCGGCGGCGATGTGCGCCGCATCGGGGTGCGGGGTGGTCATGCGAGGTCTCCGGGATAAGGGAAAGCCATAAGGGAAAGCCGATTCTACATTAAAGAAACGTAGTTCGTTTCCAAAATAAGTGGACCGTGTAAGATCGCCCACTCGACATCAGGAGAACCAATCGCCCATGGCGTCCCTTGCCTCATCCGCCGCGCCGCGCCCGCGCGGCCGTCCCGCCCGACCCGACGCCGAACTGCGCGCCGCGATCCTCGACGCCGCCACCTGGCTGCTGCTGAACGAAGGCTATGGCGGCGCGACGCTGGAAGCGGTGGCCCGTCGCGCCGGCATGGCCAAGAAAACCGTGTACCGCTTCGCCGCCAATCGCGAGGACCTGGTGGCGCAGGTGGTGCGCGGCTGGACCGACAGCTTCGAGCCGGCGCTGGCGCAGGAGGTCGCCAGCGCCGCCGAGGTGCTGCCGGCGCTGGCGCGGGTGCTGCAGACGATCGCCGACCGCGCCCTGTCGGCCGACGCGGTCGGCATGTTCCGTTTGTTGACGGCCGATTTTCCGGCGCGCAACGCGCTGTTGGCGGTGTATCAGGAAAACGGCATCGAGCGCGGCACCGCGATGTTGGCGGGGTGGTTCGAGAAACTGGCCGCGCGCGGTTTGATCCGCATCAAGCAACCGCGTCAGACCGCCGGCCTGCTGTTGGCCATGACCATCGCCGAACCGCTGCGGCAGATGGCGTTGGGCCTGGTCGAGCCGCTGCCGCGGGGCTCCATCGCGGAGCGCATCCAGGCTTGCGTGGCGCTGTTCTCCGGGCAGGGGAAGGTATTCGAGGTCCTGCCGGACTAGTGATGGCGTCATGCCCGCGCGGGCATATCGATTCAGCTTGGCGCCAGCCGCGCGCGGCCATTGGCAAAGCGCGCATACGGAATTACCCTGGGACGTCGCGGCGCGACCGATCGCGCCGCGCGCGTGTTTTCCGAATCATTTCCAGGAGCTGCGATTCATGGCCAAGAAACTGAATGCGAAGACCACCAAGGCGGCGAAGACGCTGCGCAAGCGTCCGCTGGCAACCCCCACCGATCTGGCCGCCGCCGCCACCCGCGATATCTCCGCGGTGTTGAACCAGGTGCTGGCCGACGTGTTCGCGCTGTACCTGAAGACCAAGAACTTCCACTGGCATGTCAGCGGGCCGCATTTTCGCGATTACCACCTGCTGCTGGACGAGCAGGGCGACCAGTTGTTCGCGATGACCGATCCCATCGCCGAGCGCATCCGCAAGATCGGCGGCACCACGCTGCGTTCCATCGGCCATATCGCGCGCACCCAGCGCATCGCCGACAACGATGCCGACTACGTCCAGCCGCTGGACATGCTGGCCGAGCTGCGCGAAGACAACAAGACCCTGGCGGCCACGCTGCGCGAGGCCCATAACGTGACCGACGAGCATCGCGACATCGCCAGCTCCAGCCTCATCGAGAACTGGATCGACGAGACCGAGCGGCGCACCTGGTTCCTGTTCGAGGCCAGCCGCCAGGGCGACAGCACCGGCCATTGAACGGCGTAGGCGGCCGTTTCCCGGCCCTTGTATCGGGGGACGGGAGCGGGCGGGGCGAAGGGCGGTCCGCCGGTCGCCGGTGCGTCAGCCCTCGCGCCCAAACCCGCCGCGGGCCCATTCCGAGGCCCGTTGCACGCTCAGCTTGTAGGTGGGCGCCACGTGGATTTCGGCCAGTTGTTCGCCCGATTCGTCGTAGGCGCTGAGCACGGCATAGGGCTCGTCCTCGTCGGGCACGATATCCAGCTTGACGGTGACGCGGCCGGCGGCCGCATCGATCTTCACGCTCTTGTGCAGCGTCGCGTGCAATTGCTGTTCGTGGCGCCGCAGGACTTCGTTGGCGGTCTTGACCAGGGTATGGAAGGCGGGCGTGTCGAGGGGCTTGGGGTTCTTCTTGTCGCGGCCCATGGTCCACGGACCCACCAGGGCCGGTTCGGCCTGCCCGTCCAGAGTCATCTCGACGGCCCAGCCGTCGTCGTCTTCGTTCTTGATGATGCGGGCGGTCCAGCCATCGTCGCGCCACAGCGTGGCGCCCTGTTCCTTGCGGTCGTGGAAGTCGCCGTCGTCCGGCATGTGGGTGTCGTTCACTACTGTGCTTTTCCTGGGGGCATGGGTTCGCGGCCTCGCGGGCGGGGTTGCCGCGCCAGGCCGAAGAGATCATGGGTGCGCAGGGCGGATATCCGGATGGCCGGATTCCGCCTGCCCCCGCACTGTAGCGCAATGCGCGCGGGCGTTCCCGGCGCGGCGTTGCCCTAGAAGCGCACGGCCAGCTTGAGCAGGCCCGACTGCTGGCGGTTGCCGCCGCCGAACTGCGCGTCATAGGCGACGCCGGCGGTGGTGTTGCGGGCGAGCGCGATTTCGGCGCCCAGCCCGACCACCGCGGCGTTCCTGGCGATCGGCACGCCGCGCACCGAGAACGTGCTGCCGCCGTCGAAGGCCAGTTGCTGGCTGGGCGTGACGTCGCCCATGGCGTGGCGCCAGCCCAGCGAGGCGGTCAGGCGGCCCGGCGCGCCGCTGGACTCGAACTGCCAGGCGCCGCGCACGCCCAGCGTGCTGCTGGTCACGTCGTCGGTGCGGCCCTTGCCGCGCAGCGCGGCCGATCCGCCCGATTCCTCGAAATCCCGCGTGCGCAGCTGGTTCCAGGCCAGGCCGGCATAGGGTTCGATGCTGTAGGCATCGCTCAGCGGCAGGTGGTAGCCGAGCTCGCTGAACAGCTGCGTCGACGAGGCGCGGTAGGACGACTCCAGGCGCTGGTTCAGGCTGCCGGCCGCGACGTCGCGCTTGGTGTTGATGTCGTGCCAGGTGTAGGCGGCGCCGGCCATGAAGCGCAGGTGGCCGGGACCGGCCTGGAAATTGCGGCCGCCGAAGATCGTGGCGGTGTAGCTGTCGACGTCGGTGCGCGAGGCGGAATCGGCCAGCGAGCTGTGGCTGCCGGTGTAGCCGACCGCGCCGCCCAGGCGCCAGCCGCCGCCGACCGCGCCATCGCCGCCGACGAACAGGCCGCCGGACGATTGGCTGACGCTCGAGGCGTTGCCGTCGCCAGCGAAGGTGCTCCAGTTGCCGAAGGCCTGCGCCCAGACCGGCGAGGCGCCGCTTTGCGGCAGCGCGTCGGCCGACGGCGCGCCCAGTTGGGCGGTCGGCTGTCCGGCGCGCACCGGCGCGTCGAGGTTGCCGCGCAGGTGATCCAGCGGCAGCGCGCGCACGCTGTCGGCCTGGCTCTGCAGCACGGTGGCGGTGCTGGCGTAGGCCTCGCCGGACAACTGCTTCAGGGCCGAACGCGCTTCATTGGGCGTCATTGTCAGCACGGCCGTGGTCACCTGGCGGGCGCCGGTGCCGGCGGCCGCAGTGGTGCCGCTGCCGACCACGGACGAGCCGTTGCCGGTGGCCGTCGCGCCATTGCCGCTGGAAGCCGACGCGTTGCCGCCGGAGGTCGAACCGTTGCCGCTCGCGGGCGGATCTTCCTGGTCCAGCGCGCCGCCGACGCTGGCTTCGTTGCCGGTGCCGCCGATGCTGCCGATCGGCACGTCGTTGCGCGTGAGCGTCATGAAGGCATTCTTGGCGTCGTAGCTGAGCGTGGGCGTCAGGAAGGCGTAGGCGCTGGAGGCGCCGGTGAAGCGGCCCTGGATGCCGCCGTCGGCGGTGAGGATGTTGTAGGTGGTGCGCGGCGCATAGTTGCCGGCCGGGCCGACGTGCGCCACGGTGCCATCCAGCGTGGCGACGCCGGTGACGTGGATGCGGTCGCTGGCGCTGCTGGCCGGATCGGCGTGCACGCGATAGACGGTATCGGCGCCGAAGGTGAGGTTGCCGTTGACCGTCAACGTGCCGATGGGCGAGCCGTCGTTGCCCGGGGAGATCACGGCGGTGGGGTAGAGCGTGGTGGTGCCGACCTGGCCGACGCCCGCCAGCACGACCTCGCGGCCGATGTCCAGGGGGCCGTTCAGCTTGCCGTCGATCTCCAGGGCGCCGTCGGCGATCAGGATGGGGCCGCTCAGGCCGCTGCTGTCGGCCGTCAGGATCAGGGAGCCCGGGCCGGTCTTGACGAAGCCCTGGGTGCCTTGCAGCGGGTTGTGGATGGTGTCGACGAACTGGCCCGAGGCATAGGTGCCGTCGCCGACCACCAGGGCCGGCGGGTTGCCGCCGCTGCCCACCAGGGTGATGGGCGCGCCCTGCACGGTATAGCGGTCGGTCGCGAACTGGATGCCCGACACGCGCACCGGGCCGGCGCCGCCATCGACCGTGACCGTGCCCGCCGCGCCGGTGAAGATGGCGTAGCCGCCGTCGGGCAGGGCGCCCGTGGCGTTGGTGGGGCTGTTCCAGTTGCCGCTGGCGGCGCTCCAGGTGCCGTTGCCGCCGCCGGCGCGGGTGGCGGATGCCGCGCCGTTGCCGTTCCACAGATTGGTGGTGCTGGGGCCCAGGATCAGGTTGATCTGTTTGTCGCCGGTCAGCGACTGGATGGTCGCCGCGGGCTGCGAGTCGCCGGTCACGCTGCCCAGCGTCAGGCCGTTGCCGCTCAGAGTGCCGCCGTATGACAGGATGCGGTAGTAGCCGGCGTTGGTGCCCAGCGTGTTGACCGACACGTTCAACGTGGTGTTGTTCAGGGTGGCGTTGCCGGCGACCGTGATGTTGTCGCCGGTGCCGGGCTGCGTGATTGGCAGGCCCGCGTAGCCGGTCTCGAAGTCGAACACGGCGTTGTTCATCGACAGGTCGCCCCTGACGACGAGGTTGCCGTTGGACACGCCGGTGGGCGTGCCCACCGGGTAGCCGGGGGCGACGCGCGCGCCGTTCACGTTGAGGTTGCCGTTGATCGCGCCGAAGCCCGAGACTGTGCCGTTGGCGGCCGCGTTGACGTTGCCGGTGAGGGTGACGCCGGCGCCGCCGCCGTTGCCGCCGATCACCAGGGTGCCGCCGTTGACGTCAACGCCGCCGGGGAAGGCGGCCGAGCCGTCGAACACCTGCGTGTTGCCGGACGCCACCGTCAGGTCGGCCGCCATGGCGGCGCCGCAGCAGGTGGTGCTCAATGCGACCGTGGCCGTCAGCCACTTGTTCGTGCCGTATATCAAGACTGGAATCCTTTTTGTCTCGGCCCGAGGTCCCGATGCCATACGCAATTGCCCACGGAAATCGTGTTTCCGGTGGCTGAAATACTTTGTATGGAATGGACGGGCCGGTGGAAAAAGGACGCAATTTATACCTGCTTTTTTGCAGATTTAAAAACTGCCTGAAAGATACCATCCAAGGCCGCGATTTTCGGCCGCTTGGATACCAACCAATTGTTTTTATTGGTTTTTTGGATACCGTCCGTATTATCAATATGGCGGGAATTGATACATTCTATATTATCTGTCAGGCACGACAGGTGCTGATTTTCGATTTTAAGAATCGGCGCGGTTTTTATTATTTATCTTGCTTATCGAGGCGCCGCGAAAATGGTCAGGACGCGCGTTTTTACGGCCATCGCGGCAGCGCCTTCCCGGCTGCACGGCGCGCGACGGCAGCGACGGCCGCGCGTGGCGCGGCCGCCGGCGCGGCAAGCCCCGCCGGCGGCCGCCAATGACAGCCCTGTCCGCCAGCCGCCCGCGGATTCAGCCGCTGGCTACGGATTCACCAGCACCGGCTTGTCGCGATACGCCGCCGGGAAGGTCTTGGCCAGGTTCTCCACCTTCGGCACGTCGTTCACCATGATGTACATGCTGTACGGGTGCCGCACCAGGTAGTCCTGGTGGTAGCCCTCGGCGGGGTAGAAGGCCTTGAGCGGTTCCACCGTGGTGGCCAGCGCCTTGGGGTAGACGCCGGATTTGTTCAGCTGGGCGATGTAGGCCTCGGCCACCTTGCGCTGGTCGTCGTTGGCCGGGAACACCGTGGAGCGGTACTGGGTGCCGCTGTCCGGGCCCTGGCGGTTGAGCTGGGTCGGGTCGTGCGCCACCGAGAAATAGATCTGCAGCAGCTGGCCGTAGCTGACCTGCTTCGGGTCGTAGGTGATTTCCACCGATTCGGCGTGGCCGCTGCGCCCGCCGCTGACGGTGTCGTAGTCGGCGGTGGATGCCTGGCCGCCGGCGTAGCCGGAGACCGCCGAGGTGACGCCCTTGACGTGCTGGAACACCGCCTGCACGCCCCAGAAGCAGCCGCCGGCGATCACGGCTTTTTCCTGGGCCGCGCCGGCCGCCGAGGCGTCGAGCGCGGGCGGCGGAATGATGAAGGCAGTCTCGGCGGCGCTGGCCGTGCCGAAGGCGAACAGGGTGCCGGCGGCGGCGGCCAGCGCGGCCTGGCGGGCGCGGGAGAAGGGACGAAGGAACATGATGCGCAATCCTCGAAAAATGACGCCGGCCGCGATCAGGCCTGCGGGGTGAAGCTCATGGCCACGCCGTTCATGCAGTAGCGCAGTCCGGTCGGGCGCGGGCCGTCGTCGAAGACGTGACCCAGGTGGCCGCCGCAATTGCCGCAATTGACGGCGGTGCGGGTCATGCCGAAGCTGCGGTCTTCCAGCGTGTCGACGGCGTGTTCCAGCGGCTGCCAGAAGCTGGGCCAGCCGGTGCCGCTGTCGAACTTGGTGGCCGACGAAAACAGCTTCTGGGCGCAGCCGGCGCAGGCGAAGGTGCCGGCGCGATGCTCGTCATTGAGCGGGCTGGTGTAGGGCCGTTCGGTGCCCTCGCGGCGCAGCACGTCGTACTGCGCCTGGGTCAGTCTGGCGCGCCATTCGGCGTCGGTCAGGGTATAGGGGTAGGCGCGGGGCTGCGCGGCGCGCGCGGCGCGCCCGGCCAGCAGGGGCGCCAGG
>NZ_CADIJL010000067.1 GCF_902859695.1 Achromobacter ruhlandii | reverse complement strand
GGCTGGGCCGAGGTGAGCGGCGGCGGCGTCTGCACGGCCGACGGATCGGCGGGCGCGGCGCCCGGCGTCGGCGTGGCCGGCGCGGCGGCCTGTGGTTCGCTCACCTGCGGCTGGAACGGCGTGTTGCGTTCCGGCACCTTGATGGGGATGTTATCGGCGACGGGCGTCGGCTGGGAGTCCAGGACCATGGGCAGGATGATGACAGCAGCCAGCACCAGCGCAATGGCGCCGGCGAGGCGGCGCCGGGCGCGCCCGCGCAACTCCGCCGCCTGGACCTCGCTGGGCACCGCCGCTCGCTTGGAGGGCTGCGCCTGGTCGGCAGGATCTTTGCGTTTGAAAAAACCCATGGGAGAGAATTCCTTGCGGCGCCTCGCGGCGGCGGATTTGCGGGTATGGCGGCAAACCGCCACGACGCTGCACCCGGTTTTGCCTATGCCGCTTTACCTACGCCTTGCGACCCAGAGACTGCAAAACCGAGGCCACGGTGAGAAATGATCCGAACACCACGATTCTATCATTCTCGCTCGCCCGTTCGCGCGCCGCGGCGAAGGCCTGGGCGGGATCCGCGTAGGCTGACACACCCGGCGCCTCGGCCCCGGCCGGCGCCGCCGGCAAGCCGGCGGCCACCTGCTCGGCCAGGCGCTCGCCGGTGCCACCGCGCGGCCCGGGCAGGCCGGCGCAGAACCAGTGGTCGATGCGGGTGCCGAGCTTGGCCAGCACGCCGGCCAGGTCCTTGTCGTTGAGCATGCCGAACACCGCGTAGGTGTACGGATGGAAACCCATGTTGTCCAGGTTCTGGGCCAGCACCGCGGCGGCGTGCGGATTGTGGGCCACATCCAGGATCACGGTCGGCTGGCCCGGCAGGATCTGGAAGCGGCCAGGCAGCGAGGCCTGCAGCAACCCCTGGCGCACGGCCTGCTGGGGCACCGGCAGGCGGTCGCGCACCGATTCCAGCGCGGCCAGCGCGGCCGAGGCGTTCAGCAGCTGGTTGGCGCCGCGCAGCGCCGGATACGCCAGCGCGCTGCGGCGCTGCTCGCGCCCGCCATAGGCCCACTGCTGACGGTCGCCGGAATAGTTGTAGTCGCGGCTGAACAGCCACAGGTCGGCGCCGATCTGCGCGACGTAATCGAGCAGCGACTGCGGCGGCACCGGGTCGGCACAGATGGCCGGCCGGCCGGCGCGATAGATGTGGGCTTTCTCGAAGCCAATCTTCTCGCGCGTGTCGCCCAGGTATTCGATGTGGTCCAGGTCCACGCTGGTGACGATGGCACAGTCGGCGTCGACGATGTTGACGGCGTCCAGGCGCCCCCCCAGGCCCACTTCCAGCACCACCGCGTCCAGCCGCGATTGCGAGAACAGGCGCAGGATCGCCAGCGTGGTGAATTCGAAGTACGTCAGGGATACCTCGCCGCGCGCGGCCTCGACGGCGGCGAACTGCTCGATCAGGGCCTCGTCCGAGGCGATCTGGCCGTTGACGCGGGCGCGCTCGTTGAAATCGATGAGATGCGGCGAGGTGTAGAGGCCGACCTTGTAGCCCGCCGCCAGCAGGATGGCTTCGAGCATGGCGCAGGTCGAGCCCTTGCCGTTGGTGCCGCCGACCACGAACTTCACGCCGGACAGTTCCAGGTTCATGCGCGCCGCCACTTCCCGCACGCGCTCCAGGCCCATGTCGATCGCGGTGGCGTGGATGGATTCCAGGTACTGCAGCCAGACGGACAGGGAAGCACCGGCGGCGGGCGGGAGGGCAGAAGGCATGACGGCATCGAAAAGGTGAACAACCGCGGATTTTAGCAGCGCGCGCCCGGTGTTTTCCCTAATCCCCCAGGGCGCGGCACGGGTTCTCGGGAAAAACCGCTTGCCGATGTTTTTCTCATACGTAAAAATAAATTCACATATGAGAATTCAAAAGGAAGGCGACATGACGCAGCAGAAAACCCCGGCCTGGCTGATCCGCGAAGCCGACGTGCCCGGCTATCACCCGGCCAACCACACCGGCACCCTGAACCGCCGCCTGATCGGCCCCGACACCGTGGGCGCGCGCGGCGTGGAGGTGCTGCTGGGGGAGATCGAAAAAGGCAAAGGCGCGCTGCCGCATGCCCATCCCGGCATCGAACAGGTCTGTTACCTGCTGTCCGGCACCGCCCGCGCCCAGGTCCAGGACGAATGGGCCGACATGGGACCCGGTGACTGCTGCTACTTCCCGCCCGACATTCCGCACGTATTCACCGTGACCAGCGACGAGCCTGCCCGACTGCTGGTGATCTACACGCCGCCCTACGAGGAATCCCCCGACCGCGTCATCCGCGATTTCCCCGCGCCCAACGCCGGCGCCTGAGGCGCCGGGGTCCCCGGCATCCCCGGACAGCGGCCGCAGAAGCCGCGCCCGGTTTCCCACCATCTGGAGAGACAAACCATGCAACTTCCACGCCTGTTGGGAGCCGCCCTGATCGGCGGCGCCAGCCTGCTGGCCCTGCCCGCGGCCCACGCCGCGGACTATCCGAACAAACCCATCACGCTGATCGTGCCATTCCCTGCCGGCTCTGGCACCGACGCGGTCGGCCGCATCTTCGGCGCCGAGTTGTCGACCATCCTTGGCCAGCAGATCGTGGTGGAGAACAAGCCCGGCGCCAACGCCACCATCGCCGCCAGCTACGTCGCGCGCGCCAAACCTGACGGCTACACGCTGTTCGTCACCACCAACACCTCGCATTCGGCAGCCCCCTGGCTGATGAAGAACGTTCCCTACGATCCGGTCAAGGACTTCACCCCCATCGCGCGTGGCGGCAACCTGCCCTTCATCCTGGTGGCCAATCCCAAGCGGCCCTGGAAGCGCGTGGCCGACCTGGTGGCCGACGCGCGCCAGCATCCGGGCCGCATCACCTACGCCAGCGGCAACAGCACCGGCATCGTGGCGGGCGCCACGCTGGCCAACCGCGCCAAGATCGACATCCTGCACGTGCCCTACAAAGGCACGCCCCAGGGGCTGACCGACGTGGTCGGCGGCCAGGTCGACTTCATGTTCACCGACCTGGCGTCTGGCCTGCCGTTCGTGCAGTCCGGCCAGTTGCGGGCGCTGGCCGTGTCCACGGCCGAGCGCAGCGCCATCGTGCCGGACCTGCCGTCCATGGCCGAGTCGGGCGTGCCGGACTTCGACCTGAACTCCTGGAACGGCTATTTCGGCCCGGCCGGCCTGCCGCCCGAGGTGGTGGCCAAGCTCAACGACGCCATCAAGCAGGTGGTGGCCAAGCCCGACGTGCGCAAGCGCCTGGCGGGCCTGGGCTTTGACGCTTTCTCCAGCTCGCCGGAAGCCTTCGGCCAGTTCGTCGGCGAACAGCGCGACCTGTGGGGCAAGCTGATCCGCGACGCGGGGATCGAGCAGCAATGACGATGCCCCACGCAGCCGCCCCGCAGGCCGCCGGCCCCCTTGCCGGCGTGCGCATCCTCGACCTCAGCTCGGTCGTGATGGGCCCCTATGCCACCCAGGTGCTGGCCGACCTCGGCGCCGACGTCATCAAGGTCGAATCGCCGGCGGGCGACAACATGCGCGCCGTCGGCCCCATGCGCAATCCGGGCATGGGGCACCTGTATCTCCACCTGAACCGCAACAAGCGCTCCGTGGTGCTGGACCTGAAAACCCCCGAGGGCCGCGAGGCCTGCCTGCGCCTGGCCGAGAGCTGCGACGCCCTGCTCTACAACATCCGCCCCCAGGCCATGGCCCGGCTGGGCCTGTCGTACGAGGCGGTGGCGGCGCGCAATCCGCGCATCGTCTACCTGGGCGCGTACGGCTTCGGCGAGGCCGGCCCCTACGCCGGCCGTCCCGCCTATGACGACCTGATCCAGGGCCAGACCGGCATCGCGGCGCTGGCGGCGCGCCAGAGCGGTGACGTGCCGCGCTACGCGCCGCTGACGCTGGCCGACCGGGCGGTCGGCCTGCACGTCGGCATCGCGCTGGTGTCCGCGGTGCTGCATGCGCGGGCCAGCGGCCAGGGACAGCAGGTGGAGATTCCCATGTTCGAAGGCATGGCCCACCTGGTACTGGGCGACCACCTGGGCGGGGCGACCTTCGAGCCACCGCTCGGCCCCACCGGCTACGCGCGGCTGCTGGCGCCGCACCGCCGCCCGTACGCCACGGCCGACGGCTACATCTGCCTGCTGATCTACAACGACAAGCACTGGCGCAATTTCTTCGCCCTGATCGGCCAACCCGAACTGGGCCAGGATCCGCGCTTTCACACCCACGGCGCGCGCGCCGCGCACATCGACGAGGTCTACGCATTCGTGGCCGACGTGATCCGCACCCGCTCCAGCCAGGACTGGCTGCGGGCGCTGGCGGACGCCGACATCCCGGCCTCGCAGCTCTATACGGTGGACGATCTGCTGGAGGACGAACACCTGGCGGCCACCGGTTTCGTGCAGCGCCACGACCATCCCACCGAAGGCCGCCTGCGCACCCCCGCCCCGCTCGGCCGCTACCAGGGCACGCCGACCGCTATTCGCCGCCCGGCGCCGACACTGGGCCAGCACAGCCGCGAAGTGCTGGCCGAAGCCGGTTACGACGACACGGCCATCGACGCCCTCTTCACCCATCGCATCACCCAGGACGGAACCCACTGATGGACTTCGAATTCACCCCCGACCAACTGGCCTTGCGCGATGCCGTGTCGCGCATCTGCGAACGCTATCCGGACGAGTACTGGCTGGAACGCGACCGTGAAGGCGGTTTCCCCGAGCCCCTGCACGCGGACCTGGCGCGCGACGGCTGGCTCGGCATCGCCATGCCGCAAGAGCATGGCGGCGCCGGCCTGGGCATGACCGAGGCCGCCCTGATGATGCAGACCATCGCCGCCTCGGGGGCCGGCTTCACCGGGGCCTCGGCCGTGCACATGAACATCTTCGGCCTGAACCCGGTGGTGGTGTTCGGCAACGACGCGCAGCGCGCCCGCTGGCTGCCGCCCCTGATTTCGGGCCGCGAGAAGGCCTGCTTCGCGGTGACCGAGCCCGACGCCGGCCTGGACACCACCAAGCTTGGCACCCGCGCCGTGCGCGAGGGCGACGAATACGTGGTGCATGGCCGCAAAATCTGGATCTCGACCGCCCAGGTGGCCGACAAGATGCTGCTGCTGGCCCGCACCACGCCGCTGGCGGACGTGGCCAAGCCGACCCAGGGCCTGTCGCTGTTCTACACCGACCTGGACCGCGCCAAGGTCGAAGTGCGCGAGATCGAGAAAATGGGCCGCAAGGCGGTGGATTCGAACATGCTGTTCATCGACGGCCTGCGGATTCCGGTCGCCGATCGCATCGGCGAGGAAGGCCGCGGCTTCGAATACATCCTGCATGGCCTGAACCCGGAACGCATTCTGATCGCCGCCGAGGCGGTGGGCATCGGCCGCGCCGCCCTGGAGCGGGCGGTGCGCTATGCCGGCGAGCGCAAGGTGTTCGGCCGGCCCATCGGCCAGAACCAGGGCATCCAGCACCCGCTGGCGCAGGCCTGGATGCAACTGGAGGCGGCCGACCTGATGGTGTTCAAGGCCGCCAGCCTGTATGACGCCGGCCAGCCCTGCGGCCCGGCCGCCAACGCCGCCAAGTACCTGGCGGCCGAGGCCGGCTACAACGCCTGCCAGACGGCGGTGATGACGCTGGGCGGGATGGGCTACGCCAAGGAATACCACGTGGAACGGCTGCTGCGCGAGAGCTTCATCCCGCGCATCGCGCCGGTCAGCCCGCAGCTGATCATGTGCTTCATCGCGGAAAAGGTGCTGGGCCTGCCGAAGTCCTATTGAGGCGCCTGCCCAGCGCGCGGCCGGCGCGCCTTCCGCCCGGCCGACGCCTTGCCGGGGCACCCCGGACCGCCTCAGGACTGCTGTTCCAGCCCCGTGCAGGCCGCCCGCAGAATGCGGGCGTACTCTTCCTGGCACGGCTCGATCCGGTAGATCGGTCCGCCCACCGAGATGGCGTAATGCTCGCCTGACAGCGTCACCGGCCAGGCGATGGCACCCACGTCGGGAATCGACTCGCCGCTGTTCATGAACCAGCCGCGCTGGCGCGACCGGTCGATGTCCTGCAATACCGCCTCGCGCGTGACCAGCGTGCGGTCGTTGTAGCGCGTCAACGGCGTGGCGGCCAGGAGCGCGTCGCGGGCCGGCTCGTCCATCAGCGACATGAGCGCTTTGCCCAGCGAATTGGCGTGTACGTCCTTGAACTCGCCGGCAACCGGCGCGTATCGGATCGTATGGGGCGAGTCCAGCACGTCCAGATAGACCACCCGGCCATCCTGCGTCAGCTTGGCGAATACAACGGTTTCGCGGGTGGCATCGCGCAGTTCGACCAGGCTCGGGTAGACCCGGTCCAGCACCGGGTCGGCGCGGGCGATGCGCTGCGCCATCGCCAGCAGGCGGCCCGTCGGGTAATAGCCCTGGCGGCGGCCGGTTTCATAGAGATAGCCCAGACCGGTCAGGGTTCGGATCAGCGCCAGGCAGCTCGACACCGGCACGTCCAGCAGCCGGGCCAGTTCAGACAGGGGCAGTGCGCGCTTCTCCCGGGCATAGGTTTCGATGATTTCGATGACTCGCAGCGCCGTCTTGACACTCATTGCCCGTTCCCAACTTGTTAGCACATGAAACAACCGTCCGCGCCGGGCCCTAAAGTTCCCTGCGGGACTGCCGTAATCGTAGCTGAGAATTCCCTGAAAACAGCGCGTTCCTCCGAGACGCCCTCATCGCCGTTGGAGTGATCATGGCCGTAACCCCCTTAGCCCCCGCTACGTTCGCGCCCGCGCCGGCGGCGCCCGTGCCGGTCACCGCCGATCCGTCGGTGACCGTCGCACCGCCGGCCGCCGGCAGCCAGAGCGGTGGCGCCGACACCGCCACATCGGAGCAGTCGACCTCCCAGAAGCTGCCGCTGGAAAAGGCGCTCGACGAGATCAACGAACAGATGAAGGCCTGGTCCACCCAATTGCAGTTCGAGGTCGATCCCGACGTGCACCAGGTAGTGGTGTCGGTGGTGGACGCGAAATCCGGGGACGTCATCCGCACCATCCCGAGTGAAGCCGTACTGAAGATCGCCAAAATGATCGTCAACATGCAAGGAAACGGCATCAAAACCACGGCTTGATATGGCACCGGATATTTTCCGCCGTGCCTGTTTTGGCGCCAATCGATGCCGGAAGCATTGAATTAGGCCCGCCTTATGCCCTTACCCGGTCAATCGCCGGCACCCTATTTTTGACAGAATCGCATCGCTAGGAAGGAATTTCACATGGCCTCTATCACTAACCTCGGTTCGGTTTCCGGCTTGCCCCTGGAAAAGATCCTGTCGGACCTGCAGGCCGCCGAGGACAAGAAGCTCTCGATCTACACCGACCGCGCCGCCAGCTACAAGACCCGCATTGACGCCTACGCGCAGCTGCAAAGCGCGCTGGAAGCCCTGCAGAAGTCGGCCGGCGTGCTGGGCAAGACCGAGACGATGGCTGCCATCAAGGGCAGCGTCACCGGCGGCACCGCCTTGACGGCCACCGTGGCCGCCGAGGGCGCCGTCGCGGGCCAATACGTCATCGAAGTGAACAACCTCGCCCGTGCCCAGAGCCTGCAGTCCGGCGCCGTTGCCGATCGCACCGCCAAGCATGGCGACACCGGCTCGTTCGAGGTCGAACTGGCCAATGGCACCAAGCGCACCATCGACCTGAAGGGCGACACCTCGCTCAATGGCATCGTCAAGGCCATCAACGCCGACGACAAGTCCGGCCTGCGCGCCACCGTCATCAACGACGGCAACGGCAACAACTACCTGATGCTGACCGCCAAGGACACCGGCGTCCAGGCCTCGGTCAAGAACATCACCGTCACCGGCGACCAGTCGCTCAAGGATATCCTCAGCTTCAGCACCGCCGCCGATGGCTCCACCACCGGGATGGCCAATACCAAGGCTGAAGACGCCCTGCTGACCATCAACGGCCTCGCCGTCAAGAGCGGCTCGAACAACGTCGCCAACGTCATTGACGGCGTCACGCTGAACCTGACCGAAAAGACCGCGACCGACAAGCCGATCACGCTCAAGCTGGAGTCCGACACGTCGGTCGCCAACAAGGCCATCCAGGACTTCGTCAAGACCTATAACGCACTGCAAACGACCATCAAGAACCTGACGGCCTTCGACGCCAAGGCGGCCACCAACCAGCCGCTGACCGGCGACGGCACCACGCGCTCGATCCAGTCCTCGGTGACCGGCGCGCTGCAGGCCGTGCTTGGCGAAGGCACCGTCCGCTCCCTGGCCGACCTCGGCATCACCACGGACCCTCTGACGCGGCAGCTCAAACTCGACCAGACCAAGCTGGACAAGGCGCTGACCAGCAATCCCGGCGACGTGACCAAACTGCTGACCGGCGACAATGGCGTGGCCAAGAACTTCGAGGCCGCCTTCAAGGACGTCCTGGGCAGCACCGGCTCGCTCAAGACGCGTACCGACGGCCTGGCCAAGACGATGAGCGACCTGGACGCCCAGCAAAAGCGCGCCAAGGCCGCCAGCGACGCGGAAATCGACCAGATGCGCACGCGCTTCGTGGCGCTGGACAAGTTCTACATGCAGATGCAGACCACCGCCAACTACCTGACCCAACAATTTGCGGCGATGAACAAATCGAGCAAATAACCTGTAGAAGATGCATTAATGACTTACGCCGCCCGCCGCCCCACAGGGTCTCAATCCGTCCGCTCCTACGCCGATATCGGCCTGGAAACCCAGGTGCTGGGCGCGAGTCCCGAGCGGCTGATCACCCTGCTGTACCTGGGTGCGCGGGCGGCGATCGGGCAAGCGCGCATCCACCTGCAGGAAGGCCGGGTCGCCGAGCGCGGCGCGGCCATCTCGAAAGCGATCAAGATCGTCGATGAAGGCTTGAAGACCGGGTTGAACATGGAGGCCGGCGGCGACATCGCCGCCAACCTCGCCCGGCTCTACGATTACATCGTCCGCACCCTGCTGACGGCAAATCTGAAAGCAGATCCCGAGCAACTCGACATCGCCGACCGCCTGTTGGCGGATCTGGCCGAGGCTTGGCAGACTTCCATCGACCGACCGGCTGGTGTAACGCAGCCCTGATGGCCCAGAAACACAAATCCAGCCCGCCATCGAACGCCCGAGATTTCCATGACGTCCCTTACCCAGTACACCTCCCCTATTCTGGAACACTACCAGGAGATAGCCCTCATCACGGGCGAAATGCTGACGGCCGCGCAGGCCGGTGACTGGGATACGGCGATGGCGCATGGCCAGCAGTACTGCGAACTGGTGGAACGCCTGCGCATGGCCGAGCCGACGGCGCCGCTGGACGAGGCCGGCCGCGCCATGAAATACGACCTGCTGGTGCGCATCCTGGAGAACGACGCGATGACGCGCGATCTGGCGTTGCCGCAACTGGCCCGGCTGGGCGAGCTGCTGGGGCGCATGAAGCGCCAGCAGACCCTGCTCTCGGCCTACGGCTACCAGGCGCCTGAAGCATGAGCGTGGGTCCCGCGGCACTCGGCAACGTCCTGGTGCAGCGGTTGGATGCCGTGCTTGGCACGACGATGTCCGCCGCCAGCGCCAACCAGGTGTCGGGCGCGCGGCCGGATGCGGTCAGCCAGCCCGGCAACCTGGACAAGCCCGGCTCGGCCGACGGCTCCAACCGCGATCCGCGCCAAGGCATACAGACGGGCGGCGCCCGCGGCGATCGCCCGGCCACCGTTATCGATGCCAAGACCGCCGCCGCGCTGGCGCTGGCCGCGCGCGGCCTGGTCACCAGCAGCGACACCACCGCCTCGGCCCCCACCACGCTGGGCACCACCGCCCGCGCCATCCTGGCCCTGCTGGCCCAGTATCCTGAAACCGCCCCGGCGGTGCAGGGCCGTGCGCCGCTGTGGACGGCGGATGCGCCCGCGCCGTCGAGCGGCACGCCAGCGCAGCCGGCGGCCGGCCAATCCAATCCCCAGCAGCCCGCCGCGCAACCCGCGCCCGGCGCCGCCGCGCCCACGCCCGGCG
>NZ_CADIJL010000066.1 GCF_902859695.1 Achromobacter ruhlandii | reverse complement strand
CGCCGGCGCGGCCGGGGCCGGTTGCGGCGCGGTCTGCGCCAGCGCGGCGGCGCCGGTGAGGGTGGCGGCGCCGATGGCCAGGGCGGTCAGGGTTTTGCGGATCGGGTTCATGCGGTTTTCTCCTGAGGGTCGAAGTGGGGCCGTGGATCGGCCATGACGTCATTATTCGGGGGGGCGCATGAACCCGTTCTGAAGCCGTCATTCACCCGCCGTTCATGTTCGACACGCTATAAATGAGACGCTTGCATTCCCCTGTTTTTCCCCCGCGCGCCGGGTTACCCTGGACGCGACCGCCCGACGGAATCCCCATGACCGCACGCCTTCGTATCGGAATCTGGCTGACCGGCCTTGCGCTGGCCCTTGCGCTGGCCGTCGGGCCCGGCGCCGGCCGCGCCGACGAAAGCGACCACGAACAGGCGCGCCAGGCCTTGCAGGCCGGCAAGGTGCTGCCGTTGCGGTCCGTGCTCGATATCGTCGAACGCGACTATCCCGGCCAGGTGGTCAAGGTGGAATTCGAAGAGGATGACGGCCTCTTCCTGTACGAGATCCGCCTGCTGCAGCCCGGCGGCAATCTGGTCAAGCTGAAGATCGATGCGCGCGACGGCGCCGTGCTGGGCATGAAGGGGCGCGACATCCAATTCCGGAACCGACACTGATGCGCATACTTGTCGTCGAAGACGAACCGACCCTGGCGTCGCAACTGGCCGAGGCGCTGCGCCACGGCGGCTACACCGTCGACACGGCGGCCGACGGCGGCGCCGCCCACTACATGGGCGAGGTCGAGACCTACGACGTGGTGGTGCTGGACCTGGGGCTGCCGGTGATGGACGGCCTGACGGTGCTCAAGCAGTGGCGCGCGGCCGGGCGCGGCATGCCGGTGCTGATCCTGACGGCGCGTTCCAACTGGCACGAAAAGGTCGCCGGCATCGACGCCGGCGCCGACGACTACCTGACCAAGCCTTTCCACATGGAAGAACTGCTGGCGCGCGTGCGGGCGCTGTTGCGCCGCCACAGCCACCACGCCAGCGCGCAATGGCGCTGCGGCCCGCTGATGCTCGACACGCGGTTGGCCCGCGCCACGGTCGATGGCCAGCCGCTGAACCTCACCAGCCATGAATTCAAGGTGCTGGCGGTGCTGATGCAGCGCGCCGGCGAGGTGGTCTCGCGCGGCGAACTGATCGAACACATCTACGCGCAGGATCACGATCGCGATTCCAACACCATCGACGTGTTCATCGGCCGCCTGCGCAAGAAGCTGCCGGCCGACACCATCGAGACCGTGCGCGGGCTCGGCTACCGGCTCGCCTGTCCGTCATGACGTCGCCGCGCGCGCCGGGGTCGCTGCGCTGGCGCATGCTGGCCGGCACGCTCGCCTGGATCGCGGCGATCGTCGTGCTGGCCGGATGGGGGCTGGGCAACCTGTTCCGCCAGCACATCACCGAACAACTGCGGACCGAACTGGCGCTGCACATGAACCAGCTGACGGCGGCGGTCAGCGTGGCGCCGGACGGCCGCCCGACGGTGGCTTCGCCGCTGAGCGACCCGCGCCTGGAGCAGCCGCTGTCGGGCCTGTATTGGCAGATCGACCGCCTCGATGACAGCGGCCGCGTGGCGGCCGCCGGCGTGGCGCGCTCGCGCTCGCTGTGGGACCAGGTGTTGACGCTGCCCGCGGTAGACGACGCCGACGGTCTTTACGACATCGCCGGGCCCGAGAATCACCGCCTGAGCGCGCTGACGCGCCTGCTCAAGCCCGAGGACAGCGACGCCGGTTCGCTGCGCCTGGTGGTGGCCGCCGACCGCGCGGTGCTGGCCGAACCGATCGAACGCTTCGACCACATGCTGCTGTGGTCGCTCGGCGCGCTCGCGGCCGGAATGGTGGTGGCGGCGGTGGTGCAGGTGGCGGTGGGGCTGCGGCCGCTGGGACGGCTGCGGCGCCAGCTCGCCGCGCAGCAGGGCCGCAACAGCGTGCGGATCGAGGGCCGTTTTCCCAGCGAGATCCAGCCGCTGGTCGACGATTTCAACCGCGTCCTGGCGGTCAACGCCGATATCGTGCAACGGGCGCGCACCCAGGCCGGCAACCTGGCGCACGCGGTCAAGACGCCGCTGACCATCCTGGGCAACGCGGCGGCGCGCGAAGAGGGCGCGTTCGCCCGGCTGGTGCGGGAACAGGTCGCCATGGCGCAGCGCCAGATCGACCACCATCTGGCGCGCGCGCGGGCCGCGGCCGCTTCCGGCACGGCGGGCGGACGCACGCCGCTGCGGGCGCCGCTGCAGGCGCTGTTGCGCGTCATGCAGCGCCTGTACGCGGCGCGCGGGCTGGCGCTGGAGATGGACGAATTCTCCGACCGGCTTGAGTTCCGTGGCGAGGAGCAGGACCTGCAGGAGATGGTTGGCAACCTGCTCGACAACGCCTGTAAATGGGCCGCGCGGCGCGTGCGGATCGGCGCCCAGGCAGACGCGCCCGACCGCCTGCGCATCGTGATCGACGACGACGGCCCGGGCATTTCCGAGGACGAGCGCGAGCGCATCTTCGAGCGCGGCGTGCGCATGGACGAGCAGCGCCCGGGTTCGGGCCTGGGGCTGGATATCGTGCGCGATCTGGCTGGCACCTACGGCGGCGAGGTCAGCGCCGGACAATCGCCGCTGGGCGGGTTGCGCGTGACGCTGATCCTGCCGGCGCTGCCGACCGGCGCCTAGCTGAACCGCCGGCGCCGGGCCGGGCGGCCGGCGCAGCTGGCCGGCCGGCATTGTCGCCTGTGGCCCGACGCCTGTCGCCGTCGTTGGCGCTCAGCGCACCAGCGTCACCGGCACCTCGGCCAGTTGCACCACCTGGTTGGCGACCGAGCCGATCAGCATGCCGGCCAGCGCGCCATGGCCGCGCGTGCCCATGACGATGCGCGTGCAGCGGTGTTCCTGCGCATACGCGTGGATCTCGACGGCCGGCCGGCCGAATTCGACGTGGCTGGTGTAGTCGGTGCCGGTGACATCGAGCAGCTTGCGCGCCTCATCGGCGGCTTCCTGGCCCTCGCGCACGTAGTATTCGTCGATCATTTCCTGCGTGACCAGCCGCGACAGGCCGGCGCGGCCCTGCGGCGGCGTCTGGATGTTGAGCAGGTGGATGCGCGCGTCGGTCGCGCCCTGGGCCAGCTGGCGCGCGTGCAGCACGGCGCGGTTGGCATTGTCGGAACCGTCGACCGGGACGAGGATGTTCAGCATGGCGGCTCCTTTACTTGACCAGGGTGACGGGCAATTCCGTCAGGTGCAGGACCTTGGTGGCGACCGAGCCCATGAACAGCGCAGCCACCGAGCCCAGGCCGCGCGTGCCCATGTAGATCTCGTCGGCGTCGATCTCGGCGGCGACGCGGGCGATGGTCTCGGCCGCCGCGCCGATCTCGATGCGCTCGCCGAACGCCACGCCGGCCTCGGCCAGCAGCGCGCTGGCGTCGCGCAGCGCCGCTTCGCCTTCCTCCTGGTGGTAGGCGTCGATATCGGCTTGCGACAGGCCGCGGCCCATCTTGCCGGCCTGTAGTGGAACCTGCACGGTCAGCAGCTCCACGCGTTCGACGGGGTCATAGGCGCGCGCATCGAGCATGGCGCGCACGGCGTGGACGGCATGCCGCGAGCCGTCCACCGGGATCAGAATGCGTTTCATCGACGTCTCCTTGTTGTCCGCGAGCCCGCGGCGGCCACGTCATGGCGGCGCCGCGACAACTCCACTTTACGCAATTATTCCGCCGCGCGGGCGGCGGCGGGATGCGCGCAATCAAAGGAAACGCGAACGCGCCGTCAGCACCAGCCCGGGGGCACCCGCGCCGCGGTCGCCGGCTGGCCGAGCAATTGTGTGGCCAGGCGGCCCAGCGCGGCGGCCTCGCCCGTGGTCGCCAGTTCCAGCGCGCCGGGGCCGGCGGCCGCCAGCAGTCCGCGTTCCTGCAACTGGTGCCGCAGGCGCCGCGCCACCGGCCCGCCGGTCTCCAGCAAGGGCACGGCGGGGCCCGCCGCGGCCTGGATCGCGTCATGCAGGAACGGGAAATGGGTGCAGCCCAGCACCAGCGCATCGGCGCCCTGGGCCAGCAGTTCGCGTACCGGCGCGGCCACGACCCGGGCGGCGGCTTCGCCCTGGATCTCGCCGCGTTCCACCTGCAGCACCCATTCGGGGCAGGGGCGGAACAGGATGCGGATCTCGGGCGCCTCGCGCTGCACCAGGGCGGCGAATTTGGGACTGGCCAGCGTGCCGGTGGTGGCGAAGACGCCCACCACGCCGCTGCGCGTCAGGTGCGCGGCCGGCTTGATGGCCGGCTCCACGCCGATGATGACCAGGTCCGGATGACGGGCGCGCAACGTGGCGATGGCGGCGGCGGTGGCGGTGTTGCAGGCCACCACCATCGCCTTGGCCTGGCGCGACACCAGGTAGTCGGCGATGGCCAGGGCCCTTTGCTGGACGTATTCCTGCGTCTTCTCGCCGTAGGGCACGTGAGCGGAATCCGCCACGTACAGCAGGTGCTCGCGCGGCAGGGCCTCGCGGATGGCGCGCAGCACGCTCAATCCGCCGACGCCGGAGTCGTATACGCCGATGGGAGGGGGGGCGGGCATGGGGATGCGGCTGGGACTGGGGGGAGGCCAGTGTAGCGCTATCGCGCCGGGACCTCGGCTTCGCGGTGCGCCCGCACTTCCTCGATCAGGCGGCGGATGGCGCCGGTCAACGGCGCGTCGCGCCAGATCAGCGTGAGCGGTGCGCGCATTTCGGCCGGACCGCTGACGTTGACGTACACCACGCCCTCGATGTTGACCCGGCGCAGCGAGGCCGGCACCAGCGACACGCCCAGCCCGGCCGCCACCAGGCTCAGGGTCGACAGCATGCGCGGCGCCTCCTGCGCCACGCGCGGGCTGAAGCCGGCGGCGCGGCAGGCCGAGATGATAGCGTCGTACAGCCCCGGGCCGCTGTGGCGGCGGTAGAGGATCAGCGATTCCTCGGCCAGCTCCGACAGCGCGATGCGCTTGCGCGCGCGTCCCTTGACCATGGGATGGTCGGCCGGAAAGGCGGCCAGCATGCTTTCCTCCAGCACCGTCTCGACCGCCACGCCCCGGTCGACGCCGTGGGCGCCGCGGATGAAGGCGACATCGACGCGGCCGTCGCGCACGTCCTCCATCAGTTCGCCGGTGCTGCTTTCCTCCAGCACCAGCCGCACCTGCGGCGCGCTTTCGCGAAACCGCCGGATCACGGACGGCACGAAGGGGTGGAACGCGGCCGAGCCGGTGAAGCCGACGGTCAGCCGGCCCGCCTCGCCCAGGGATACGCGCCGCACGCCATCGACCGCCTGGTCGACCAGCGCCAGGATGCTGCGCGCGTCGGCCAGCAGGGCGCGGCCGCTTTCGGTCAGTTCCATGCCGCGCGGCAGGCGGTGGAACAGCGTGACGCCCAGTTCCTGTTCCAGCGCGCGGATCTGCTGGCTGAGTGGGGGCTGGCGGATGCCCAGCCGGGCGGCGGCCTTGGTCAGGTGGGATTCCTCGGCCACTGCCAGGAAATAGCGCAACAGCCGCAGGTCGACGGAAGCCATATGTAATGGATATGAATGTTTAACAGGTCATATATTAGACATTATCCAGGCCCGGGAGTAGGCTGCGAGCTATCTCTTCACACCCGGCGCTGGCGCCGGCGCCTGGCGGCCACCGCGCCCACACGACAATGAACGCAGCAGCACCTGATTCCCCCGACGCCGCCACGCGGCCGCCGCCCACCTGCGGGCAACTGTTCCACGGATTCCTCATGCTCGGCCTGACCGCCTTCGGCGGCGCGCTGCCATTGGCGCGCCGCATGGTGGTCGAAAAGCACCGCTGGCTGTCCGGCGCCGAATTCACCGACCTGCTGGGGCTGTGCCAGTTCCTGCCGGGCGGCAACATCATCAACCTGTCGGTGGCGCTGGGCATGAAGTTTCGCGGCCCGCGCGGCGCCTTCGCGGCGCTGATGGGCCTGATCCTCGCGCCCTCGGCCATCGTGGTGCTGCTGGGCATGGTCTACGACCGCTTCCAGAACGACCCGCACATCCAGCACCTGTTCGCCGGCCTGGCCGCCGCCGCGGCGGGCTTGCTGATCTCGATGGCGGTCAAGATCGGCCTGCCGGTGCTCAAGCGCCGCGACTGGCTGGCCGGCGTGGTGGCCACCGCCTGTTTCATCGCCATCGCGGTGCTGCGCATTCCGCTGCTGCCGACCATGGCGGTGCTGACACCGTTGAGCATTCTGCTGGTCTGGAGGCAACGTCGATGATGCAGACCCTGATCGCCCTGGCCATCATCTTTTCGCAACTGTCGGTGCTGGCCTTTGGCGGCGGCAACACCATCCTGCCGGAAATGCAGCGCCAGGTCGTGGAAGTGCACGGCTGGATGACGGCCGCCGACTTCTCCGCGCTGTTCGCGTTGGGCCAGGCGGCGCCCGGCCCCAACCTGATGGTCGTGACGCTGGTGGGCTGGCACGTGGCGGGCTGGGCCGGCATGCTGGTCACCACCCTGGCCAAGTTCGGACCCTCGTCCCTTATCACCATTCTCGCGCTCGGCTTGTGGGAACGTTTCAAGGATCGCCCCTGGCGCGGCGTGATCCAGGCCGGCATCTTCCCCATGACGGTCGGGCTGGTGGCCGCCAGCGCCGCGCTCATCACCGAGGCCTCGGCCCATACCTGGCTGCTCGGCGCGATCACCGCCGTGGCCGCGCTGCTGGGCAGCTTTACCCGCATCCATCCGCTGTGGCTGCTGTTCGGCGGGGCGCTGGTCGGATTGCTCGCTATGGGTTAGCGTTTAGGCTGCTGCCACACTGGGAGTCCGCCATGTCGCCGCCGGCCAAGGATCCGCAGATCGAATCGCCCTCGACCGAGGTCGAGCCGCTGCCCTTCTTCCATGCGCACCGGCGGCTGGTGCTGTGCGGCCTGCTGTTTGCCGCCCTGGCGGGCGCGCTGTGGCGGGTCGGCCTGACGCCCAGCCGCGCGGGGCTGCTGGCTTTCGACGTGGCGGCGCTGGTGTTCCTGCTGCTGACCGCCGCCGCCTTCGGCAAGGCCACCCCGGCCATGATGCGGGTGCGGGCGCAGCAGGTCGACGTCGGCCGCGGCGCGGTGCTCTGGAGCAGCGTGGCGCTGTCGTGTCTGGTGATGGCGGCGTTGTGGACCGAAATGCGCGCGGCCGGCGGCGCCGAGGGCGTGGCCGATCTGGTGGCGGCCGCCATCAGCATCGTGCTGTCGTGGCTCTACATGAACATGATCTTCGCGCTGCATTACGCGCATGGCTACTACAGTCATCGCAATGCCATGCACAAGGGCCTGGACTTCCCGGGCAAGGAAGATCCCGACTACTGGGACTTCGCCTATTTCGCCCTGGTGCTGGGCATGACCTTCCAGGTTTCCGACGTGCAGATCGTCAGCCGGCGGATGCGGCGCACGGCGCTGGTGCACAGCGTCATCGCGTTTTTCTTCAACGTCTTCATCATCGCCATCAGCGTCAACGTCGCGGCGGGGCGGGCATGAAAAAGCCCGGCCGGGGGGCCGGGCTTCTGCATGTCCCGAACGACGGGCGGCGCGCGCTCAGGCCGCCGCCAGCCGCCACAGCGACGTGACTTCCTTCGAGCGCGCCGCGTACAAGGGATCGTCGGGATCCTTGGCGCGGCCGTGCGTGGGCCGGGTGTCGATGCGCTCCACCACGCGCAGGCCGGCCTGCTCGATCATCTCCAGCAATTGCTCGCGGGTGCGCAGGCCCAGGTGTTCGGCCAGGTCCGACAGGATCAGCCAGCCCTCGCCGTTGGGCGTCAGGTGCGCCGTCAGCCCATTGAGGAAGCCGCGCAGCATGCGGCTGTCGGGGTCGTAGACCGCGTGCTCGACCGGCGAGCTGGGGCGGGCCGGCAGCCACGGCGGGTTGCACACGGCCAGCGAGACCCGGCCTTCGGGGAACAGGTCGGCCTGGACCACCTCGACCTGTTTGGCCAGGCCCAGCCGTTCCAGGTTCTCACGGGCGCAGTCCAGCGCCCGCGGGTCCATGTCGGTGGCGATGACGCGCTTGCCGCCGCGGCGCGCCAGCACCGCCGCCAGCACGCCGGTGCCGGTGCCGATATCGAAGGACACGCTGCCGCGCGGCATCGGGGTGCGCGCCACCAGGTCGATGTACTCGCCCCGCAGCGGCGAAAACACGCCGTAGTGCGGGTGGATGCGGTTGTCCAGCGCGGGAATCTCCACGCCCTTTTTGCGCCATTCGAAGGCGCCGATCAGGCCCAGCAGTTCGCGCAGCGACGCCACGTAGGGTTCGTCGGCGGGGCCGTGGGCTGCCTCGCAGGCTTGCCGCGCGTCCGGCGCGCGGCGCAGCGAAATGCCGTGGCCGGCGTCGAACGGAATCAGCAGCATGCCGAGGATGCGGGCGCGCTGCGACTGGATCTGGCGATGCTGGTTGAAAGCCTCCAGCATGGTTTCGACCGGCTTGCGCGGGCGCTTGTCCACGCGGCGCGTGATCGCCTGCAACAACTGGCGCGCATTCTGGAAGTCGCCGCGCCACAGCAGGCCCACGCCTTCGCACGCCAGGCGATAGGCCATGTCCGCCGTGGTGCGGTCGTCGGCCAGCACCACGCGCTTGGGCGGCGTGGCGCCGGATTCCGAGCGCCAGCGGGCGGTGTGGTGGGTCTGGTCCGGGGCTTCGCCCTCGGTCCAATGCAGTTCAGGCAGGGTCAACGGGACGCTCCGGACAAGGCGGGCTTCAGGGGCAGGACGGTCATGAAACGGGGAAATCCAGGGGGGAAAAGAAAACAAGGCGCGGGCTGCCAATGTAGCAGCTTCGCGCCTTCGGGGGCGGCGGACGGCGCCTGGCGCCGCCCGTCGGGGCCGTATCAGTGGAACAGCACCACGGCCTTCTGCAGCGTGATCCAGATGCCCCAGGCCAGCGGGACGCCGACGCAGGCCCAGGCGAACAGCACCAGCGCCGCCGGCGTGCGGAAGGTCGAGGCGCCCACGCCGTGGGTCTCGGCCGCCGCCGCGCGCTCATGCGCCAGGGCCTTTTCGCGCGCCAGTTCCTCGTCGCTCATGAAGTACTTGGGGTTCACCGGGCGGATCGCCAGGTTGCACAGGAAGCCCAGCACCAGCATGCCGGCCAGGATGTACATGGTGATGTCATACACCTGCGCCCGCGGCACGCCGATGGACAGCTGGTATTCGCGGATGTAGTTCACCAGCACCGGCCCGAAGATGCCCGCGGCCGACCACGCCGTCAGCAGGCGGCCGTGGATGGCGCCCACCATCTGCGTGCCGAACAGGTCCGCCAGGTAGGCCGGCACGGTGGCGAAGCCGCCACCATACATCGACAGGATGACGCAGAAGGCCGCCACGAACAGCGCCAGCGCGCCCATGTGCGCGGTCCAGGGAATCGCCGCGTACAGCGCGAAGCCCAGCACGAAGAAGATCAGGTAGGTCATCTTGCGGCCGAGCTTGTCCGACAGGCTGGCCCAGAAGAAGCGGCCGCCGATGTTGAACAGACTCAGCAGCCCGGTGAAGCCCGCCGCGATGGCGGCGATGGCCGCCAGCTGGGTCTTGTCGAGCTGGCCGTAGCCCAGCTCCGGCTTGTTGATGAGGCCGCCGCCGAACACTTCCTGCAGCAGCGGCGAGGCCATGCCCAGGATGCCGATGCCGGCGGTCACGTTCAGGCACAGCACCAGCCACACCAGCCAGAACTGCGGCACGCCCCAGACCCGCTTCACGTGCACGTGGCCCTGGGTGATCATGGCGTTGTTGGCGTGCCTGGCGGGTGCGGTCCAGCCCGCCGGCTTCCAGCCGGTGGGCGGCACGCGGTAGCCGAGCGCGCCCGACATCATGAAGATGAAGTACACCAGCGCCATGGTCAGGAAGGTCTGCCACACGCCCGGCGAGGTCGGCGTGGCGAAGTGGCGCATCAGCAGGTCGGCCAGCGGCGCGCCGATCATGGCGCCGCCGCCAAAGCCCATGATGGCCATGCCGGTCGCCATGCCGCGGCGGTCCGGGAACCACTTGATCAGCGTGCTGACCGGCGAGATGTAGCCCAGCCCCAGGCCGATGCCGCCGATCACGCCCGAGCCGAGCCACAGCATCCACATCTGGTGCAGGTAGACGCCGGCCGCCGAGATCACCAGGCCGCCGCACCAGCACAGCGCCGACACCACGCCCGCCTTGCGCGGACCGGCGCGCTCCAGCCAGCCGCCCCACAGCGCCGCCGAGCAGCCCAGCAGCACGAAGAACAGCGTGTACATCCACCCCATGGTGGAGATGCGCCAGTCGCAACTGGTGGTGAACAGCTCGGCCACCAGGCTCATGTCGGCCGGGCAGGCCAGCGGCTGGGCGCCGCCGACCGCCTTGGACAGCGGCAGCCAGAACACCGAGAAGCCATAGGCCATGCCGATGCACAGGTGGATGGCCAGGGCGGCCGGGGGCACCAGCCAGCGGGAAAAACCCGGTCCGGCGATGGTGCGTTCCTTGTCCAGGAAGCCCGGCTTGGCGCCGGGCAGGTCTAGCGTTGCAGTGCTTTCCATGAGGTCTCCTCGGGGTGCGGCTTTATAGCGGCGTTGGCTGGAGAAATCCAGTCCCGCCGTCTCTTGTTGAACCCTTTGCTGCGGTAAAGCTTGCTGCGCCCGCGCGCCGTCGCGGGCACGCGGATCGGTGTGGACGCGTCAATCGGTCAGGGCACGCGCGCCAGCGGTGTCAGGCGTTCGCGGTTCTGCGTCACCGCCTCCAGCACCAGCGGATGCAATTGCTGTTCTCCGGCATCGCCGTCGGGCTGCCGCGCCAGGAATTCCAGCAGCTCGTTGCGCATGCGGGGTTCCCAGAATTTGTGGATATGGTTGGCCACGCCTTCCACCGCTTCCGGGCGCAGCGGCATGGCTTCGAAGAATTGGCCGATGCGGTTGGCCATGCGGATCAGGTTGCCGATTTCCATGCGTGTCAGGTCTGCGAAGTGATGCGTTCGGGGTGGGAATACAGGGTCGCGTCGTCGTTGCGCAGAAAGCCCAGCAGCGCGATGCCGGCGCTGTCGGCCAGGCGCACGGCCAACGCGGTGGGGGCAGACACCGCCGCCAGGATGCCGACGCCGGCGGCGGCGGTCTTCTGCACCATCTCGAAGCTGGCGCGGCTGGACACCAGCACCACGCCGCGCGCGGCGGGCAGGGCCTGGCGCGCCAGCGCGCCGACCAGCTTGTCGAGCGCGTTGTGGCGGCCCACGTCCTCGCGCACCAGCGCCACGGCGCCGCTGGCGTCGGCCCAGCCGGCGGCGTGGGTGGCGCCGGTCAGGTCATGCAGCGCCTGGCGCGCGCGCATGTCGCGCATCGCCCGCAGCACC
>NZ_CADIJL010000065.1 GCF_902859695.1 Achromobacter ruhlandii | reverse complement strand
CCGCGCCTGCCGCGGCCGAGCCCGCCGTGGCCGAGTCCGCCGCCGCCGCCGAAGCCATCTCGCAGGCCGCGCGCACCAGCCGCGCCGCCGCGCCGGCCCACGTCGACAAGGAATCCACCTCGATCCGCGTCGGCGTCGAAAAGGTCGACCAGGTCATCAACCTGGTGGGCGAACTGGTCATCACCCAGGCCATGCTGGCGCAGACCGCCTCGACGTTGGACCCGGTGCTGCACGACCGCCTGCTCAACGGCATGGAGCAGCTCGAGCGCAACGCGCGCGACCTGCAGGAAGCCGTCATGTCGATCCGCATGATGCCGATGGACTACGTCTTCAGCCGCTTCCCGCGCCTGGTGCGTGATATCGCCGGCAAGATGGGCAAACAGATTGAACTGCAGACCTACGGCCGCGCCACCGAACTCGACAAGAGCCTGATCGAGCGCATCATCGACCCGCTGACGCACCTGGTGCGCAACAGCCTGGACCACGGCATCGAGACGCCCGAGAAGCGCGTCGCCGCCGGCAAGGATCCGGTCGGCCAGCTGGTGCTGTCTGCCCAGCACAATGGCGGCAACATCGTCATCGAGGTCAGCGACGACGGCGCCGGCCTGAACCGCGAAAAGATCCTCAAGAAGGCCATGGCCCAGGGCCTGCCGGTCAACGAGAACTCGCCGGACGACGAAATCTGGCAACTGATCTTCGCGCCGGGCTTCTCCACGGCCGAGAAAGTCACCGACATCTCCGGCCGCGGCGTCGGCATGGACGTGGTGCGCCGGAACATCCAGGACATGGGCGGCCACGTGCAGCTGTCGTGCGAGCCGGGCAACGGCACCACCACGCGCATCGTGCTGCCGCTGACGCTGGCCATCCTGGACGGCATGTCGGTGCGGGTCGGCGAGGAAACCTTCATCCTGCCGCTGAACCACGTGACCGAATCGCTGCAGCCCACCAACGACCAGATCTATTCGGTGGCGGGCAACGAGCGCGTCATGCATGTGCGCGGCGAGTACCTGCCGCTGGTGGAGATGCACCGCGTGTTCTCCGTCAGCGACGCGCAAACCGATCCCACCCAGGCCATCGCGGTCATCATGCAGGCCGAGGACCGCCGTTTCGCCCTGTTGGTGGATCACCTGATTGGTCAGCACCAGGTGGTGGTTAAGAATCTCGAGTCGAATTACCGCAAGGTTCCCGGCATCTCCGCCGCCACCATCCTGGGCGATGGCAGCGTGGCGCTGATCGTCGACGTATTTGCGCTTGCGCGCGCCAACCGTGAGCGTTGGTCGCAGCCCGAAGCCATTCTGAATTGATGGAGAAATAGCCCCATGGCAGCCAAACCGCAAGCGCAAGCCGCGCGCAACGAAGATGTCGGCAACGAGTTCCTGGTCTTCACGCTGGGCGACGAAGAGTACGGCATCGACATCCTGAAGGTGCAGGAAATCCGCGGCTACGATGCCGGCACGGTGACCCGCATCGCCAATGTTCCGCCGTTTATCAAGGGCGTGACCAACCTGCGCGGCATCATCGTGCCGATCGTCGACCTGCGCATCAAGTTCAACCTGGGCAGCGTCGAATACAACGAACAGACCGTCGTCATCATCCTGAACCTGGATCGCCGCGTGGTCGGCATCGTGGTCGACGGCGTGTCGGACGTGCTGATGCTCAACGCCGGCCAGATCCGCCCGGCGCCGGAATTCGGCGCCACCCTGTCCACCGAATACCTGACGGGCCTGGGCACGGTCGACGAACGCATGCTGATCCTGGTCGACATCGAAAAGATGATGACCAGCGATGAAATGGCCCTGGTGGAGAAGGTCGCTTCCTGAGCGGAAGGACTGGACCCGGATGCGCGACCGGCGGGGCGGGGCCCCGGCGGTGGCGACCTCCCAGGGAGATGGGCGCGCCATATTGTGGAATCGATATGGCGCTTTTCCTTAACGAATGCAGTCAGGAGGGGTGCTTGTGATGCGCAAGTTTTTCGCGAACATGACGATACGCAGCAGCCTGTTGTGGGTGCTGGCGTTTTTCTCATTCATGTTGGTGATTGGAGCGGCGCTGGGCGTGCTGTCATTGCGCATCAGCAACGCGACACTGGCGGAAATCAAGCAATCGCAGGAGCTGAACGATGCGCTCGGCCGCGTCGTGTCGAGCTACAAGGACACCCTCAATGGCCTGGGCCGTACGGCCTCGTCCAATTATGCCGACATCGTGCGCAGCGTCGGCCAGCCGACGCTGCTGACGCAGGGCCTGTCGAGCGAGGCCACTGGCCTGCTGGAGCGCGCCAAGGCGGCGCAGAACAAGGGCCAGGCCGAATTCGAGTATTTCAAGACGCTGCCGCGGCCCGCCGAGGCAGCCGAATCGCTCAAGGAGGTCGAGGAAGCCTACGGCGCCTTGATCCAGCAGGGCGTGCAGCCCCTGACCGCCGCGCTGGAGAAGGCCGACATGCCGGCCTACCAGACGCAGGTGCAGAAGGTGCAGGACGCGCTGGAAGGGCGCTTCGCGCGCGCCGTCGAAGGCTTTGATTTCTGGCGCGCCAGCAAGATGCTGGACGCGTTCGAGGTTGCCCAGGTGCGCTACCAGTTCGTGCTGATGGCAGTGGGCGCCGGTGGCATCATCGCCGCGTTGCTGGTGTTCGCCACGTATGTGTTCCTGCGCCGCCGGGTGCTGCAGCCGCTCAAGGAAGCGGGCCATCATTTCGGCCGGATCGCCGGCGGCGACCTGACCGCACGTGTCGACGTGCGCAACACCAACGAGATCGGCCAGTTGTTCGCCGCGCTCAAGCGCATGCAGGAAAGCCTGACGCGCACCGTGGCGTCGGTGCGCCGCGGCGTGGACGAGATCAACATCGGTTCGCACGAGATCGCGGCCGGCAACACCGACCTGTCCAGCCGTACCGAGCAGCAGGCGGCCTCTCTGGAAGAGACCGCCGCGTCGATGGAAGAACTGGCTTCGACGGTCAAGCAGAACGCCGATAACGCGCGCCAGGCCAACCAGCTGGCGGCCAGCGCCTCGGACGTGGCCGAACGCGGCGGTTCGGCGGTGGCCGAAGTGGTCAACACGATGCATGGCATCTCGGCCAGCTCGCGCAAGATCTCGGAAATCGTGTCGGTGATCGACGGCATCGCGTTCCAGACCAACATTCTGGCGCTGAACGCGGCGGTGGAAGCGGCCCGTGCCGGCGAACAGGGCAAGGGCTTCGCGGTGGTGGCGGGCGAAGTGCGCTCGCTGGCGCAGCGCAGCGCGCAGGCGGCCAAGGAGATCAAGGGCCTGATCGAGGACTCCGTGACCAAGGTGGGCGCGGGGTCCGAACAGGTGGAACGCGCCGGGGCGACGATGCAGGAGATCGTGGCGTCGGTCAAGCGTGTGACGGACATCATGGGCGAGATCTCGGCGGCCTCGGAAGAGCAGTCCAGCGGCATCGACCAGGTCAATCGCGCGGTTTCGCAGATGGACGAGGTGACGCAGCAGAACGCGGCGCTGGTGGAAGAGGCGGCGGCCGCGGCTGGCTCGCTGCAGGAACAGGCGCAGCGCCTGGCCGAAGCCGTGGCGGTATTCAAGATCAATGCCGGTGAAGTGATCGAGGTGCCGGCCCAGCGCCTGTCCTCGGGCCGGTCATCCGCCGCGGACGATTCGCGGTTGCAAGCGCCTGACGCGCTTGCGCTTGGACACTGAGGGTAGTGGTGGCAACAGCGGCAAACCTGGCGCCGTCCATTCCGGTGGACCGCCAATTCGATTTCCGGGACGCGGACTTCACCCGCGTGCGCAAGATGATTCACGCGCGTGCCGGCATTTCACTGGGCGCGCACAAGCGGGAAATGGTCTACAGCCGGCTGGCGCGGCGCCTGCGGGCGCTGGGACGGCAGGATTTCGGCAGTTATCTGGACCAGCTCGAGAACGAACCTGACGCGGCCGAATGGGAAGATTTCGTCAACGCCCTGACGACCAACCTGACGGCGTTCTTCCGCGAGTCGCATCATTTCCCCATCCTGGCGGACTTCGCGCAGAAGCGGGGCGGCCCGGTGTCGGTGTGGTGCTGTGCCGCGTCGACCGGCGAGGAACCGTATTCCATCGCCATCACGCTGGCCGAGGCGCTGGGGCCGCGCGCCGGCGCCTGCTCGGTGCTGGCGACCGATATCGACACCAATGTGCTGAACCGGGCCCGCACCGCGGTCTATCCGGCCGAGCGCGTGGCAAAGATGGAGGAAAGCCGCCTCAAGCGCTTCTTCCTGAAGGGCCGGGGCGCCAACGCCGGGCAGGTCAGGGTGCGTCCCGAGATCGCCGACATGGTGCGGTACGAAACGTTGAACCTGCTGGCGCCGTCCTGGCCGATCAACGAGAAGTTCGACGTGATCTTCTGCCGCAACGTGATGATTTACTTCGACAAGCCGACCCAGGCGAAGATCCTGGAGCGGTTCGTGCCGCTGCTCAAGCCGGGCGGCCTGCTGTTCGCGGGCCATTCCGAGAACTTCACCTATATCAGCCGGGATTTCCGTCTGCGCGGGCAGACAGTCTACGAATGCGCGGGTAAGGCCTAGGCGCGCCTTCGGGGCAAGCTCCTGGCCAGACTGAGGCGGTAAACAATGCAGAAAATCAGAGTTCTATGTGTGGATGATTCCGCGCTCGTGCGCGGACTGATGACCGAGATCATCAACAGCCAGCCGGATATGGAAGTGGTTGCGACCGCGCCCGATCCGTTGGTGGCGCGCGAGCTGATCAAAAAGCACAATCCGGATGTGCTGACGCTGGACGTGGAAATGCCCCGCATGGACGGGCTGGATTTCCTTGAGAAGCTGATGCGCCTGCGGCCGATGCCGGTGGTGATGGTGTCGTCGCTGACCGAACGCGGCGGCGAAATCACGCTGCGCGCGCTCGAACTGGGCGCCATCGACTTCGTCACCAAGCCCAAGCTGGGCATCCGCGACGGGTTGCTGGAATATACCGAGATCATTGCCGACAAGATCCGCGCGGCTTCGCGCGCCAAACTGCGCACGCCCAGCCCGCACGCCCCGGCCGCCGCACCGGCGCCGATGCTGCGCCGGCCGCTGGCCAGCTCGGAAAAGCTGGTCATCGTGGGCGCCTCCACCGGTGGCACCGAGGCCATCCGCGAAGTGTTGCAGCCGCTGCCGCCGGATAGCCCGGCGATCCTGATCACGCAGCACATGCCGGCCGGTTTCACGCGCTCGTTCGCGCAGCGCCTGGACGCCCTGTGCGCGGTGACGGTGCGCGAGGCCGTGCACGGCGAGCGCGTGCTGCCGGGCCACGTGTACCTGGCGCCAGGCGGCGAGATGCACATGCGCCTGGGTCGCAGCGGCGCCAACTACGTGATCGAGCTGGAGGCCAGCGAACCGGTCAATCGCCACCGCCCGTCGGTGGATGTGTTGTTCAATTCCGCCGCCGTGGCGGCGGGCAAGAACGCCATCGGCGTCATCCTGACCGGGATGGGCAAGGACGGGGCGGCCGGCATGCTGGCCATGCACCGCGCCGGCGCCCATACCATTGCGCAGGATGAAGCCAGTTGCGTGGTCTTCGGCATGCCCCGGGAGGCCATCGCAATCGGTGCGGCTGACGAAGTGGTGCCGCTGTCGGCAATGAGTGAGCGCATTCTGACTCGCCTGGGCGACCGGGGACACCGCGTTTGACGCGGCTGTGATCCCGATCGATCTCAAGCAAATTTCTTCTGGAGTAAAAGATGGTAGACAAGGGCATCAAGATTCTGGTGGTGGATGACTTCCCCACCATGCGGCGGATCATCCGCAACCTGCTCAAAGAGCTGGGTTTCGAAAACGTGGATGAGGCCGAAGACGGCGCGATCGGGCTGGAGAAGCTGCGCAACGGCGGCTTCCAGTTCGTCGTGTCCGACTGGAACATGCCCAACCTGGACGGCCTGGAAATGCTCAAGCAGATCCGCGCCGACGCCAGCCTAGCCTCGCTGCCGGTGCTGATGGTGACGGCCGAGGCCAAGAAGGAAAACATCGTCGCGGCGGCCCAGGCCGGCGCCAACGGTTACGTGGTCAAGCCTTTCACCGCGGCGACGCTGGAAGAGAAGCTGGTCAAGATCTTCGAGAAAATTGGCGGCTGAGGTGTGCAATGAGCACGACGCAGAATGTTGACTCGACGGAATCGCCCGACCTGATTCACCGTATCGCCTCGCTCACCCGCATGCTGCGCGACAGCATGCGCGAACTGGGCCTGGACCAGGCGATCAAGGACGCGGCCAACGCCATCCCCGATGCCCGCGACCGCCTGCGCTACGTGGCGCAGATGACCGAACAGGCCGCCAACCGCGTGCTGAACGCGACCGAGGCGGCCGGCCCGATCCAGGACGGCATGTCGCGCTCGGCCCAGGCGCTGGATAGCCGCTGGCAGCAATGGTACGACCAGCCGCTGGAACTGCCCGAGGCCCGAGAACTGGTCAAGGACACCCGCGCCTTCCTGCAGGACGTGCCCAAGCAGACGCAGCAGACCCAGTCCAAGCTGATGGAAATCATCATGGCGCAGGACTTCCAGGATCTCACCGGCCAGGTCATCATGCGCATGATGGACGTGGTCGGCGCGATCGAGCGCGAGCTGCTGCAGGTGCTGCTGGACAACGTGCCGCAAGAGCGTCGCGACGAAGCCAACAGCCTGCTCAACGGCCCGCAGGTCAGCCCGCAGGGCAAGGCCGACGTGGTCACCAGCCAGGACCAGGTCGACGACCTGCTGGCCAGCCTGGGCTTCTGAGCCCGCCGGGCGGCGGGCCGCGCGGGCCCGCCTGCCGCCATGCCCGCTGGCCGGGCATGGTCGTATTCCCTAAGGGTGCGAACGCGCGCCCTTGGGTAGACTGCAACACAACAAGAATCGGGGCCGCAGCAGGAGACAGGGCGCATCGCGCCCAGGCAACGGATGCCCACAGAAGGCGATCCGGGCCGCACAAGGAGGTGCCATCTTGGCCAGATCCGTATTCCGATTCGGGGGCATCTGGGGTTTGTTGCGCCGGCTCAACCGTGGCCGCGCCACGCTGTCCGAACGCCCGATTTCCCTCAGTCCGGCCGCCTGGCCGCTGTACCGCTTCCTGGCCGGCGTCCGTAGCCGCATCGTCACGGTGCGGCAATCCAGCATCGAGATCGCGCTGAACGCCGCCCGCACCCAGTTCCAGGCCGGCCGCTGCGCGCTGCTGGCCCAGGAGCAGGCGCGCGCGGCCGAGGCGCTGGCGGCCAGCGGCGCCCAGATCGCGGCGCTGTCGGCGTCCACCTCGACCCATGCGCGCGAGATCGCCCAGGTCTCCGGGCAGAACCTGCGGGCGGCCGAGCAGGCGCTGGCCGAGCTGTCCGAGGTCAAGGAGCGGGTCGACCGCATGACGCGCGAGATGGCGGCGTTCACCGACGTGGTGGCGCAGCTGACCGGCCGGGCGCGTTCGGTCGGCGACATCAGCAAGCTCATCAAGGACATCGCCCTGCAGACCCAGTTGCTGGCGCTGAACGCCGGGGTGGAGGCGGCTCGCGCCGGCGACGCCGGGCGCGGTTTCGCGGTGGTGGCCAGCGAGGTGGGCCGGCTGGCCGAGCGGGTCAACGCCGCCACCAGCGACATCGGCCACCATACCGGCGAGATGCTGGAGCTGGTCGATACGACCCAGCGCCAGACCGGCACCCTGCGCGAGGACGTGGACGCGTCCGGCGCGGTGCTGGACAAGACGCGCCAGGATTTCCAGCACTTCGTGCACGACTTCGACAGCATGAACCGCCAGGTGGGCGAGGTGGTGCAGGCGATCGGCGAGGTCGACGCCACCAACCATGGCATGAGCCAGGACGTCAGCCGCATCGCCGCGCTGAGCGCCGACGTGCGCGAGCGGGTGGCCAGCATGTCCGGCGAGATCGACCGCATCCGGCGCCAGACCGAAAGCGTGCAGGAGGTGCTGTCGGACATGCGCACCGGCAATACCGCTTTCGACCGCCTGTCCGAGACGCTGGACGCTTTCCGGCTGGCGGCGATCCGGCTGCTCGACCATGCCCGCGAGCGCGGCCTGGACGTGTTCGACCGCCATTACCAGCGGATCGCGGGCAGCGAGCCGCCGCGCTACCACACCGGCTATGACCGCGGCATCGACGAGGCGCTGACCCGCCTGCTGGACCGCGTGCTGGAGGCCGTGCCGGGCGGCAGCTATGCGCTGCTGGTGGACGCGCGCGGGTATGCCCCGGCGCACAACAGCCGCTATTCGCATCCGCCCAGCGGCGACCCGGCCCAGGACATCGCCCGGGTGCGGCACAAGCGCATCTTCGACGACCCGGTCGGGGCGCGGTTGGCCGCCAACACCGAATCCCTGCTGTTTCAGACTTATTCCCGTGATACCGGCGAGATCGTCAACGACATCTCCGTGCCCCTGTTCCTGGACGGCGAGCACTGGGGCGCGGTGCGGATCGGGCTCGATTACGTGCGCTTCCAGGCCACCCTGGAGGCCGGCGGATCGGCCCGGCCGGTGGTGGCGGCGGCTGGCTGAATCGGACCGATCCAGCGGACGGGAGGGGCAGGGCGCCCGGCCGGCGGCCCGCCCCGGCCGGCCCGGTTCGGGCGCATCCGGGAATAGCGCCGCTTTCCCCCCGTTTCTTGGCTTATCGCCAAAGGCCCAGGCCTCCTAGAATCTCGGCGGGCAGCTCGTAATCCGAAAATCCGCGAGCCGCAACGACACCGCAGAGCATGGCCGAAGAAAGCGACCTCGAGAAAACCGAAGCCGCCTCTCCCAGGCGCCTGGAAAAGGCGCGCGAGGAGGGGCAGATTGCGCGTTCCCGGGAACTGGGCACGTTCATGATGCTGGCCGTCGGTGTCGGGGCGATCTGGGCCGGCGGCGGCACGATTTACAAGGGACTGAGCGGCGTGCTGCGCAACGGGCTGGCGTTCGACCAGCGCGTGGTGGCAGACCCGGGCGTGATGGTCGAGCAGGCTGTCAACGGCTTCGGCCAGGCCCTGATGGTGATCCTGCCGATCTTTGGCCTGCTGGCGGTGATCGCGGTGCTGTCCAGCGTGCTGCTGGGAGGCATCGTCATCTCGGGCAAGCCGCTGTCGCCGAATTTCTCCAAGCTGAGCCTGTTCGCCGGGCTCAAGCGCATGTTTTCCGCCCAGACGGTGGTCGAGCTGATCAAGGCGCTGGCCAAGGCGATGCTGGTGGGCGGCGTGGCGGTGTGGATCATCTGGCGCTACCACGACGACATGCTCGGCCTGATGCACGTGGCGCCGGCGGCCGCCTTGACCAAGGCCCTGAGCCTGGTGGCGATGTGCTGCGCCTTCATTGTCGCCTCGCTGCTGGTGATCGTGATGCTGGACGTGCCGTGGCAGATCTGGAGCCACCTGAAGAAGCTGCGCATGTCCAAGGAAGACGTGCGCCAGGAACACAAGGAAAGCGAAGGCGACCCGCACACCAAGGCGCGCATCCGCCAGCAGCAGCGCCAGGCCGCCCGCCGCCGCATGATGTCCGAGGTGCCCAAGGCCGACGTGGTCGTGACCAACCCGACCCACTACGCCGTGGCGCTGAAGTACGAGGAAGACAAGAACGGCGCCCCGCGGGTGCTGGCCAAGGGCACCGGGCTGGTGGCCGCCAAGATCCGCGAACTGGCCGCCGAACATCGCATTCCCACATTGGAAGCGCCGCCGCTGGCGCGCGCCCTGTATCAACACGTCGAGCTGGGGCATGAAATCCCGGCCGAGCTATACACCGCGGTCGCGGAAGTGCTGGCGTGGGTATTCCAGTTGCGCTCGTGGCGCTCGGGATGGGGGGCCGAACCAACGGCGCCGACGTCCCTGGCCGTGCCGGCCGCGCTGGACCCGCAGGCAAAAACCGCAGCACAAGGAGCTTAAGGAATGAGCGCTCTGCTCACCATGTTGAAAAGCAACGGAGCCACGCACGCGCGGCTCCTGGCCGGTCCCATCCTGATCGTGATGGTGCTGGGCATGATGGTGCTGCCGCTGCCCACCTTCCTGCTGGACCTGCTGTTCACCTTCAATATCGCGCTGTCGGTGATGATCCTGCTGGTGGCCATGTTCACCCGCAAGCCGCTGGATTTCGCCGCCTTCCCGGCCGTGCTGCTGTTCGCCACGCTGCTGCGCCTGTCGCTGAACGTCGCTTCGACCCGGGTGGTGCTGCTGCACGGCCACACCGGCCCGGACGCCGCGGGCAAGGTGATCGAGGCCTTCGGCCACTTCCTGGTGGGCGGCAATTTCGCCGTCGGCATCATCGTCTTCATCATCCTGACCATCATCAACTTCATCGTCATCACCAAGGGCGCGGGGCGGATCGCCGAAGTCGGCGCGCGCTTCACCCTGGACGCGATGCCGGGCAAGCAGATGGCCATCGACGCCGACCTGAACGCCGGCCTGATCGGCGAGGACGAGGCGCGCAAGCGCCGCGCCGAGGTGTCGCAGGAATCCGACTTCTTCGGCTCGATGGACGGCGCCAGCAAGTTCGTGCGCGGCGACGCCATCGCCGGCCTGCTGATCATGGCGATCAACATCATCGGCGGCCTGATCGTGGGCGTGGCCCAGCACGACATGTCGATGAGCGACTCGGCCCGCGTCTACACGCTGCTGACCATCGGCGACGGCCTGGTGGCGCAGATCCCGGCGCTGGTGATCTCGACCGCCGCCGGCGTGGTGGTGTCGCGCGTGTCGACCGACCAGGACATCGGCCAGCAGATCATCAGCCAGCTGTTCTCCAATCCCAGCGTGATGTTCCTGACGGCCGGCATCATCGGCATCATGGGCCTGATCCCCAACATGCCGCATATCGCCTTCCTGACCCTGGCCGGCGCGCTGGCCTGGGGCGGCTGGGCCATGCACAAGCGGCGCAAGGCCGCCGAGGTGGCCGCGGCCGAGGCGCCGCAACAGGCGGTGACGCAGGCCCAGGCCGCCGCGGCCGAAGCCAGCTGGGACGACGTATCGATGGTGGACCAGCTCGGCCTGGAGGTCGGCTACCGCCTGATCCCGCTGGTCGACCATGCCCAGAACGGCGAGCTGCTGCACCGCATCCGCAGCCTGCGCAAGAAATTCGCCCAGGACGTCGGCTTCCTGCCGCCGGTGGTGCACATCCGCGACAACCTGGAGCTCAAGCCCAACGACTACCGCATCCTGCTGTCAGGCGTCGAGATCGGCCACGGCGTTGCCATGCCGGGCCAATGGCTGGCGATCGACCCGGGCGGCGTGACCATGCAGATCCAGGGCACGCCCACCACCGATCCGGCCTTCGGCCTGCCGGCGCTATGGATCGACGGCAGCCTGCGCGATCAGGCCCAGGTGGTCGGCTACACGGTGGTGGACGCTGGCACCGTGGTCGCCACTCACCTGAACCACCTGATGCATCGCCACGGCTCCAATCTGCTGGGTCGCCAGGAAGTGCAGCAACTGCTGGATCGCATCGGCCGCGACGCGCCCAAGCTGGTCGAGGACCTGGTGCCCAAGACGCTGTCGCTCACCGCGCTGCAGAAGGTGTTGCAGGGCCTGTTGGCCGAGGAAGTGCCGATTCGCGACATGCGCACCATCATCGACACGCTGTCCGAGCATGGGCCGCGCCTGGCCGCGCTGGCGGCCGGCACGGGCGGCCAGCCCGATATCAACGAACTGATCGCGCTGACGCGCCGCGCGCTGGGGCGCGCCATCACCCAGCAATGGTTCCCGGGCGAAGGCGAGCTGCGCGTGATCGGGCTCGACGTCAAGCTCGAACGCGTGCTGTCGCAGGCGCTCACCACCAGCGGTGGCCTGGAGCCGGGCCTGGCGGATACACTGCTGCGCGAAACCCAGGCGGCGGTCGAGCGCCAGGAGTCGCAGGGCAACGCGCCGGTGCTGCTGGTGTCGCCGGTGTTGCGCGCGCCGCTGTCGCGCTTCCTGCGCCACCATCTGCCGCAGCTGGGCGTGTTGTCGAATACGGAAATTCCGGATGAGCGCATGGTCCGCGTGACCGCGCTCATCGGCGGAGGTAATGGTCAATGAAAATAAGCCGCTTCTTTGGCGCCAACAGCCGCGAGGTCATGCGCCAGGTGCGCCAGGTGCTCGGCCCCGATGCGCTGATCGTGTCGAACCGCAGCGTGGATGGCGGCATCGAGGTGCTGGCCACGGTCGATGGCGCGTTTGACGACGCGCCGCAGCAGGCGCAGGAGTACGCGCCGCGGGCCTATGCCGACGGCCATGCGCCCGCGGGCCGCGCGCCCATGACGCCGCAGCCCCCGGCGCCCGCCGCGCCGGCGCCATATGGATATGCGGGGCCCGCCGGCGTGGGCCAGCCGCCGGCCTACGGCGCGG
>NZ_CADIJL010000064.1 GCF_902859695.1 Achromobacter ruhlandii | reverse complement strand
GCGCATGTCGCGCATCGCCCGCAGCACCGCGCCCACCGGCAGCGGCGCGCCGGCCGGCACCGGCGCCACCGGCCGCAGCACCTCGGGCAACGTCTCGACGCCGCACAGGCCGCAGCCGGTGCGCCCGGCCATGGCGCGGCGGCGCGATTTCAGCCGCGCCTCGCAGGCGCTGGAGATCTCGATCTGCACCACGACGCCGTCGCATTGCGGCAGCAGGTCGATGCCGCGCATGTCGGTCACGCTGTCGATGATGCCTTCCGACAGCGAAAAACCGACGGCGAAGTCCTCCAGGTCGGCGGGCGTGGCCAGCATGGTGGCGTGGCTGATGCCGTTGAACTCCAGCGCCACCGGCGTTTCCTCGGCCAGGTTGTCGCCTTCGGTGCCGGGCGCGATGGCGCCGGCCCGCACGCGGGTCACCTGGGCCGCCACGTGCTCGGGGCGGGAGGAAGGGGGAGGGGCGCTGTGGTCCATGGCGGGCTCGGCTGTCGGGTTATTTCCCCGACGTCACGGCTTCGTTCTCGCGCGAGCGTTCACGCAGCAGCTTCTGCTGGATGTCCGCGAAGCGCGACCATTGCCGCTGCCATTCCGACGGCTGGGACACGCGCGTGACCTGTACGGCCGTGACCTTGTACTCGGGGCAGTTGGTGGCCCAGTCGGAACTGTCGGTGGTGACGACGTTGGCGCCGGACTCGGGGAAGTGGAAGGTGGTGTATACCACGCCCGGCTGCACCCGGTCGGTCAGGGTCGCGCGCAGCACGGTCTCGCCCGAGCGGCTCTGGATGCCGACCCAGTCGCCTTCGGCGACGCCACGGTCCTCGGCATCCTGCGGATGGATCTCCAGCACGTCCTCGCTGTGCCACATGACGTTGGGCGTGCGGCGGGTCTGCGCGCCCACGTTGTATTGCGACAGGATGCGGCCGGTGGTCAACAGCAGCGGGAAGCGGCGCGTGCTGCGCTCGTCGGTCGGCACGTACTTGGTGATCATGAACTTGCCCTTGCCGCGCACGAAGCTGTCGATGTGCATGATCGGCGTGCCCTCGGGCGCGTCGTCGTTGCACGGCCATTGAAGGCTGCCCAGCTTGTCCAGCTTCTCGTAGCTGACGCCGCTGAAGGTCGGCGTCAGGCGCGCGATCTCTTCCATGATCTCGCGCGGGTGGCGGTAGTTCATGGGATAGCCCAGCGCGCTCGACAGCGCCACGGTCACTTCCCAGTCGGCCTTGCCGTTCTTCGGCTCCATCACCTTGCGCACGCGCGAGATGCGGCGCTCGGCGTTGGTGAAGGTGCCGTCCTTTTCCAGGAACGACGAACCCGGCAGGAACACGTGCGCGTACTTGGCGGTCTCGTTCAGGAACAGGTCCTGCACCACGATGCATTCCATTGCCGCCAGCGACGCCGCCACGTGCTGCGTGTTGGGGTCGGACTGCACGATGTCCTCGCCCTGGCAGTACAGGCCCTTGAAGGTGCCGCCCAGCGCGGCCTCGAACATGTTGGGAATGCGCAGGCCCGGCTCGGGCTGCAGCGTCACGCCCCAGTCCTGCTCGAACTGCGCCCGCGCCACGTTGTCGGAAATATGGCGGTAGCCCGGCAGCTCGTGCGGGAACGAGCCCATGTCGCACGAACCCTGCACGTTGTTCTGGCCGCGCAGCGGGTTCACGCCCACGCCTTCGCGGCCGACGTTGCCGGTGGCCATGGCCAGGTTGGCGATGGCCATGACGGTGGTCGAGCCCTGGCTGTGCTCGGTCACGCCCAGGCCGTAGTAGATCGAGCCGTTGCCGCCGGTGGCGAACAGGCGCGCCGCGCCGCGCACGGCCTGCGCCGGCACGCCGGTGATCTCGGCCATGGCTTCGGGCGAATTCTCGGGCAGCGAGACGAAGTCGCGCCATTCCTGGAACGCCTTGGCCTCGCAGCGCTCGGCCACGTAGGCCTCGTCGATCAGCCCTTCGGTGGCGATTACGTGCGCCATCGACGACAGCAGCGCGGTGTTGGTGCCGGGCCGCACCTGCAGGTGGAAGTCGGCCTTGATGTGCGGCGAACTCACCAGCTCGATGCGGCGCGGGTCGATCACGATCAGCCGCGCGCCCTGGCGCAGGCGGCGCTTCAGGCGCGAGGCGAACACCGGATGGCCGCTGGAGGGGTTGGCGCCCATGACGATGACCACGTCGGTGTGCATCACCGAGTCGAAGGTCTGGGTGCCGGCGGATTCGCCCAGCGTCTGCTTCAGGCCATAGCCCGTGGGCGAATGGCACACGCGGGCGCAGGTGTCGACGTTGTTGGTGCCGAAGGCGGCGCGCACCAGCTTCTGCACCAGCCAGGTTTCCTCGTTGGTGCAGCGCGACGAGGTGATGCCGCCGACCGCGTCGCGGCCGTACTGGCCCTGGATGCGGCGGAATTCGGAAGCCGCGTAGTCGATCGCCTCTTCCCACGACACTTCGCGCCAGGAATCGGTGATGCGCTTGCGGATCATCGGCTTGAGCACGCGTTCCTTGTGGGTGGCGTAGCCCCAGGCGAAGCGGCCCTTGACGCAGGAGTGGCCGCGGTTGGCCTGGCCGTCCTTCCACGGCACCATGCGCACCACTTCCTGGCCCTTCATCTCGGCCTTGAAGCCGCAGCCCACGCCGCAATAGGCGCAGGTGGTGACCACCGAATGCTCGGCCTGGCCCATCATGATGACGGTCTTTTCCTGCAGGGTCGAGGTCGGACAGGCCTGCACGCAGGCGCCGCAGGACACGCATTCGCTGTCCAGGAACGGCTGGTCCTGCCCCGGCGACACGCGCGATTCGAAGCCCTTGCCCGAGATCGTCAGCGCGAAGGTGCCCTGGGTTTCCTCGCAGGCGCGCACGCAGCGGTTGCAGACGATGCACTTGGAGGCGTCGTAGGTGAAGTACGGATTGGACTCGTCCTTCTCGCTCTTCAAGTGGTTGGCGCCGTCGTAGCCGTAGCGCACGTTGCGCAGGCCCACCACGCCGGCCATGTCCTGCAGTTCGCAGTCGCCATTGGCCGGACAGGTCAGGCAGTCCAGCGGGTGGTCGGAGATGTACAGCTCCATCACCCCGCGCCGCAGGTCGTGCAGCTTGGGCGTTTCGGTGAACACCACCATGCCGTTCTCGGCCGGCGTGGTGCACGAGGCGGGATAGCCGCGGCGGCCCTCGATCTGCACCAGGCACAGGCGGCACGAGCCGAACGGCTCCAGGCTGTCGGTGGCGCACAGCTTGGGGATGTTGATGCCGGCCTCGGCGGCCGCGCGCATCAGCGAGGTGCCTTCGGCCACGGTGATTTCCTGGCCGTCGATGGTCAGGGTGACGGTTTTTTCGGACACCCGCGCCGGGGTGCCCAGATCGCGGTCGCGCTTGATGACGGTTTCTAGCATGGCGGTCTCGGCTTCAGGCGGGGTGGACGGCGGACTGCGAGGACTCGATGCCGAAGTCCTGCGGGAAGTGGTTCAGCGCGGACAGCACCGGGTAGGGCGCCATGCCCCCCAGCGCGCACAGCGATCCCCCCAGCATGGTGTCGCACAGGTCGCGCAGCAGGTGCACCTGCTGTTCGCGCCCCGGACCGCCGGCGGCGATCTTGTCCAGGGTCTCCACTCCACGGGTGGAACCGATGCGACAGGGCGTGCACTTGCCACAGGATTCGATGGCGCAGAATTCCATGGCATAGCGCGCCATGCGCATCATGTCGACCGTGTCGTCGAATGCCACCAGGCCGCCGTGGCCGATCATGGCCGAGATCTGGACATAGGCTTCGTAGTCCAGCGGCACGTCCCACTGCGATTCGGGCAGGTAGGCGCCCAGCGGGCCGCCGACCTGCACCGCGCGCAGCGGCCGGCCCGAGGCGCTGCCGCCGCCGAAGGTGTACAGCAGGTCTCGCAGGCTCAGGCCGAAGGCCTTTTCCACCAGTCCGCCCTGCTTGACGTTGCCGGCCAGCTGGAAGGGCAGGGTGCCGTGCGAGCGGCCTACGCCGTAGTCGCGGTAATAGGCCGCGCCCTTGGCCAGGATGATCGGCACCGTGGCCAGCGAGATCACGTTGTTGATGACCGTGGGCTTGCCGAACAGGCCCGAGATCGCCGGCAGCGGCGGCTTGGCGCGCACCACGCCGCGCTTGCCCTCGATGCTTTCCAGCAGCGAGGTCTCCTCGCCGCAGATGTAGGCGCCGGCGCCCTTGCGCACTTCCAGGTCGAAGCGGCGGCCGCTGCCGTGCACGTCGTCGCCCAGCCAGCCGACGCTGCGCGCCCGCTCGATGGCGGCCTCCAGCGTGGCGATAGCGTGCGGGTATTCGGAACGCACGTAGATGTAGCCGTAGGTCGCGCCCACCGCCAGGCCGGCGATGGTCATGCCCTCGATTAGCACGTAGGGGTCGCCTTCCATCAGCAGGCGGTCGGCGAAGGTGCCCGAATCGCCTTCGTCGGCATTGCAGACGATGTATTTGCGGTCGGCCGGCGAGCCCAGCACCGTTTTCCACTTGATGCCGGTGGGAAAGGCCGCGCCGCCGCGCCCGCGCAGGCCGGAGGTGACCATCTCGTCGACGATGGCGGCCGGCTCCATGGCCAGCGCGCGCTTCAGGCCCTGCAGGCCGCCGTGGGCGGCGTAATCCTGCAGGGACAACGGATCGATCACGCCGACGCGGGCGAAGGTCAGGCGTTCCTGCTGCTTGAGATACGGAATTTCCTCGGTCAGGCCCAGCCCCAGCGGATGCTCGCCGCCCGTCAGCCAGCCGGCGTCGAACAGCGCCGGCACGTCCTCGGGCTGCACCGGCCCGTAGGCCACGCGGCCCGCGGGCGTGCCTATCTCCACCAGCGGCTCCAGCCACAGCAGGCCGCGCGAACCATTGCGCACCACCTGCACGGCCAGGCCGCGTTCGTCGGCCTCCAGTTCGATGGCGGCGGCCACGGCGTCGGCGTCCATGGCCAGCGCCGCGGCGTCGCGCGGCACGTAGATCAGGGTGGGGGCGCTCATTGGCCGGCCTCCCGCGCGCGATGCAGCAGGCGGTCGAGCTTGGCCGGCGTGACGCGGGCGTGCGGCTGGCCGTCCAGCATCACCGCCGGCGACTGGGCGCACAGGCCCAGGCAGTACACCGGTTCCAGCGTGAAGTCGCCGTCGCGCGTGCTGGCGTGGAAATCACAGCCCAGCGCCTGGCGCGCATGGGCGGCCAGTTGTTCGCCGCCCATCGCCTGGCAGGACTCGGCGCGGCACACTTCCAGCGTGTGGCGCCCGGCGGGTTCGCTGCGGAAGTGGGGATAGAAGGTGATGACGCCATGGACTTCGGCGCGCGACAGGTTCAGGGCCTCGGCGATGGTCTGCACCGCCTCGGCCGGGATACAGCCCAGTTCGTGCTGGACCGCGTGCAGCACCGGCAGCAAGGGGCCGGGCTGGTCTTTCAGGCGGGCCAGGATGCGGGCGGTGGCCGCCACCGCGGGGCTGGCGGAGGCCTGGGCGGCGTCCAGGGCCATGGCGCCGCCACGGGCGCCGCCGGTGGAAGCCAGATCGGATTTTGCCTCGCGCTGGCGCATGGCGGTCTCCTCCAGGAGTGCTGGGCCCCGTAGGGTGGGGGCTGTTGTGATGGGAGGTCAGGTTGATTTATATGCAATGAAAAACATATAAATTTCCCCTGCCTCGCGTTATTTGTGTACTCTAAACAGGTAATTAATCGCCTTCAATAAGAAATAAATGACATATAAGTTCCGAATCGGCCTGCGGCCGCAATGGACCTTGGGTGGAGACGACGGCGCCCCCGTGCCGCTGCAGGACATGCTGGCGCTGCTGGCCGCCATCGACGCCACCGGCAACATCGCCGGCGCCTGCCGCGCCTGTGATTTGTCGTACCGGCACGCCTGGGGCGTGCTGCGGCGGTTCGAGGGCATTTTCGGCACCCAGCTGCTGATCACCAACCGGCGCCAGGGCACGCAACTGTCGCCGTTCGCGCAGCGCCTGCTGTGGGCCAATCGCCGCATCGAGGCGCGGCTGATGCCCACGCTCGACAGCCTGGCCTCCGAACTGCAGGAAGAACTGGCGCGGCTGCTGCCGGAAAACGGTCCGCACCTGCGGCTGCACGCCAGCCACGGGTTCGCGGTGGAATCGCTGATGGAACACATGGGCGGGCGCAAGCCCGGCCTGGAACTGCGCTATCGCACCGCGATCGAGGCGCTGGCTTCGCTCGAGCGCGGCGAATGCGACCTGGCGGGCTTCCAGGTGCCGCTGGGCGACTTCGAGGCGCCGATCATGGAACGCTACGCCCAGTGGCTGCACGCCGACGAGTACCTGCTGATTCATCTGGCGGTGCGCAATACCGGGCTGTTTGTCGTGGGCGGCAACCCCAAGCGGATCCACGGCATCGCCGACCTGGCGCGCCAGGACGTGCGCTTCGTCAATCGCCAGATCGGTTCCAGCACCCGTTACCTGATCGGCCTGATGCTGCAACGCGCCGGCGTCTCGATCAGTGAAGTGCAGGGTTACGAAACCAACGAATTCACGCACATGGCGATCGCCGCCCACATCGCCAGCGGCATGGCCGACACCGGCGTGGGCGTGGAGACCGCCGCCTGCCGCTTCGGCCTGGATTTCATTCCGCTGGTGCGCGAGCGCTACTTCTTCGCCATCCGCAAGAACGCGCTGGAGACGCCCGCCATGCGCGACCTGCTGTCCATCATGCGCAGCCCCGACTATGTCGGCTACGTCGGCCAGCTGGTCGGCTACGACGCGCGCGATACCGGCCGCCTGCAGACCCTTGAAGAGGCATTTTCCTAGGCGCGCCGTCGTGTGCGCCGGGCTATGATGTTCCCATGAGCAAAGTGATCCTCCTGGCTGATCGCCGCACCGAGCGTCCGGCGCCCCTGGCGCCGCCGCCCGCGGGCCAGCCCGCGCTCGACCGGCGCGCGCGGCCGCTGCGCGACCTGCGCATCTCGGTCACTGACCGCTGCAATTTCCGCTGCACCTACTGCATGCCGCGCGAGGTGTTCGACACCAACTACGTCTTCATGCGGCATGCCGACCTGCTGTCGTTCGAGGAAATCGCGCGGCTGGCCGGCGTCTTCACCCGGCTGGGGGTCGAGAAGATCCGCCTGACCGGCGGCGAGCCGCTGCTGCGCAAGCATGTGGAAAACCTGGTGGGCCTGTTGTCGGGGCTGCGCACGCCCGCCGGCCACCCGCTGGAACTGACGCTCACCACCAACGGCAGCCTGCTCGAACGCAAGGCCGCGGTGCTCAAGGACGCGGGCCTGAAGCGCGTCACGGTCAGCCTGGACGCGCTGGACGCCAGCATGTTCCAGGACATGAGCGACAGCGGTTTCACGCCCGACGACGTGCTGCGCGGCATCGACGCCGCCGCCGCGGCCGGGCTGGCGCCCGTCAAGGTCAACATGGTGGTGCGGCGCGGCCTGAACGACGCGCAGATCCTGCCAATGGCCGAGCGCTTCCGCGGCAGCGGCCACATCCTGCGTTTCATCGAATACATGGACGTGGGCAACACCAACGGCTGGAACCTGACTGAAGTGGTGCCCAGCGAGGAAGTGCTGGCGCGCATCGGCGCGATTCATCCGCTGGAACCGATCTCCACCGACGACATGGGCCGCGTCGCCGAGCGCTGGCGCTATCGCGACGGCGGCGGCGAGATCGGCGTCATTTCCAGCGTCACCCATGCCTTCTGTGGCGGCTGTACGCGCGCGCGCCTGTCGCCGGAAGGCAAGCTGTTCCTGTGCCTGTTCGGCCACGAAGGCCACGACCTGCGCGCGCCGCTGCGCGACGGCGCCAGCGACGACGAACTGGCCGCCATTCTCACTGGAATCTGGGCCGCCCGCGGCGACAACTATTCCGAACAGCGTGGCCGCAACATGGCCGACCCGGCCCGCAAGGTCGAGATGAGCTACATCGGTGGTTGACCCAGCGCCCGCTTTCGACCGGCAACAGGTGGCCGGCCTGATCCTGGCCGGCGGCCAGGGCTCGCGCATGCGGGGCAGCGACAAGGGATTGGTCCTGCTGCGTGGCGAGCCGCTGGTGGCGCACGTGGCGCGGCGCCTGGCGCCGCAGGTCGGGCCGCTGCTTCTCAGCGCCAACCGCAATGCCGACAGCTACGCGCGCTATGGGCGGGTGGTGGCCGACGATACCGACGAATTGGGCGCCTGGCAGGGGCCGCTGGCGGGCCTGGCCGCCGGCCTGGCGGCGGCCGCACCGTGCGAGTGGCTGGTGGTGACGCCCTGCGACACCCCGTTCCTGCCGGCCGACCTGGCCCAGCGCCTGATCGCGGCGGCGCAAGCGGCGGGGGCGCCGCTGGCCTATGCGGTGGCCGGCGGCCAGCGCCATCCGGCCTGCATGGCGCTGCGCGCGTCGCTGTTGCCGGCGCTGCGCGATTATCTCGCGGCCGGCGAACGCAAGGTCGGCCTGTGGCAGTCGCGCGTGGGAGGCGTGGGCGCGCCGTTCGATGACGCGCCCGGCGCGTTCATGAACCTGAACACGCCCGAGGAACTGGCGGCGGCCGAGCGCTACGCCAGCCAGTGACGCAGGTCGTAGTAGGGCACGCGGTCGCGGTCCTGCACCTGCACGTCGGCCGGCAGGCGCGCCAGGCCGGTCGACCACGGCAATGAACTGATCACCCCCGACCCCTGGTGGCCGTACGGCACCAGCTCGGCGTTGCCGTCGTCGGCGGCGCGGCGCTGCACCCGCAGGAATTCCTCGCGGCTGTCCAGGCGCGGATGCTCGGTGCGCAGCGGCAGCCGGCTCACCGGCGGGAACAGTTCCTCGCGGCCCTGCATGCGGCGCACCAGCGGCGACACCAGCATCGCGAACACCGCGTAGGCCGACACCGGATTGCCCGGCAGGCTGACCACCGGCTTGTCGCCGATCATGGCCAGCGCCACCGGTTTGCCCGGCTTCATGCGCACCTTCCACAGCGACAGTTCTCCGCCCAGCGCGGCCAGGGCCGGCTTGACCAGGTCGCGCTCGCCGACCGACACGCCGCCGACGCTCAGCACCAGATCGCATTCGGCCAGCAGCGTCTGGAAGGCGCCGCGCAGGTCGTCCTCGGTGTCGCGGGCATGCAGCACCAAGGCCGGCTCGGCGGCCATGCCGCGCACCAGCGCCGCCAGCATCGGGCCGTTGGAGTTGTAGATCTGCGCCGGTTCGCGCGCGCCGCCGGGCGCCACCAGCTCGTCGCCGGTGGTCAGGATGCCCACCCGCAGGCGGCCGTAGACCGGCACGCTGGCCAGGCCCTGCGAGGCCAGCAGCGCCACGTGGGCGGCCTGCAATTGCGTGCCGGCGGGCAGCAGCGGGGCGCCGGCCAGGGTGTCTTCGCCGCGCAGGCGGATGTGCTGGCCGGGACGGGGCTGGCGCGTGATCTCGACCTGCTCGTCGGCCTCGTGCGTGTCTTCCTGCATCACCACCACGTCGGCGCCTGCGGGGATCAGGCTGCCGGTGAACAGGCGGATGGCGTGGCCGGGCTTGAGCGGCTCGGGCGTGTCGCCGGCATAGCAGCGCTGCTGGATCGGCAGGCGCGTGCCCGGCTGCCAGTCGGCCAGGCGCAGCGCGTAGCCGTCCATGGCGCTGTTGTCGGCCGGCGGAATGTCCACCGTGGCGTCGAGGTCGGCCGCCAGCACGCGTCCGGGCGCTTCGTCCAGGCCGACGTGTTCGCGGCGCGCGAGGGGGGCGGCCGCGTTGGCCAGCAGGGTCTGGGCTTGGTCGAAATCCAGCATGGGTATCAGTGGTCTTCTTGGTCGCGGGGTTGGAAGTGCGTGGCGAAATTGCAGGGGCGGTGGCCGCTGTCCAGCTGCTCGCGGATGATGCGGTTCCAGGCGGTCTCGCAGGCGTTGTTCGAACCGGGCAGGCAGAACAGCAGGGTCTGGTTGGCCTCGCCGGCAAAGGCGCGCGACTGGATGGTGGAACTGCCGATTTCCTCGTAGGAGATCTGGCGGAACAGTTCGCCGAAGCCGGGAATCTCGCGGTCCAGCAGCGGCAGGATGGCCTGCGGCACATGGTCGCCGTGCGAGAAGCCGGTGCCGCCGGTGGTCAGGATGACCTGCACCTCGGGGTCGGCGATCCAGTCGCTGATGACGCGCCGGATCTGGTAGAGGTTGTCCTTGGCGATGTCGCGCCGCACGCATTGGTGGCCGGCCTGGGCCAGGCTGTTGGCCAGCAGGTTGCCGGAGGTGTCGTCGCCGGCGCTGCGGGTGTCGCTGACCGTCAGCACGGCGCAGGCCAGCGAGACGGGGGAGGCGTCGTTCATGGAGTCTCCTTGGGGGTCGGGGTGTCGGCGTCCCAGGACTGCGTGCGGTCCTGGTCGGATTGGCGCTGTTCCACCCAGAAGCTGTCGCCACCCGCCAGGGTCTCGCGCTTCCAGAAGGGCGCGCGGGTCTTGAGCGCGTCGATGATGAATTCGCAGCCGCGAAAGGCGTCGCCGCGATGGGCGCTGGCCGCGGCCACGAACACGATCTGGGCATTGCGGGCCAGGGCGCCGACCCGGTGCACGATCACCGTGCCGTCCAGGTTCCAGCGCGCGCGGGCGGTGGCGGCGATGTCTTCAAGCTCGCGCTCGCACATGCCGGGGTAGTGTTCGAGGTAGAGCGTGTCGGTGGGCGTGTCCGGCGCGTAGTCGCGCACGTAGCCCACGAAGGTGACGATGCCGCCCACGCCCGGCCCGGCGCTGGCGCGCAGGGCGGCGGTGAGCGCGGCGCCGTCGAAGTCGGCTTCCTGCACGATGACCATGGCGCTCAGCCTCCGGTGACGGGTTCGAACACCGCCACCTCGTCGCCCGCGCGGATCGGCGCCGACGGCTTGGCGTGGGTCTGGTTGATGGCCAGCTTCAGGCGGCCGGCCGGGGCCAGCTGCGGATAGCGTTCGCCAAGCGCGGCCAGCAACTGCGCGCCGGTGGACTCGCCGTCCAGCGGCCAGGCCTCCGCGCGCTTGCCGACCAGTTCGGCGACGCGGGCGAAATACAGCAGGTTAATCGTTGCGCCATTCACCGCTTTTACCTCCCGCCTTGTACTTCAGGCGAACTTGTTCGATCACGATGCCCTTGTCGGCCGCCTTGCACATGTCGTAGATGGTCAGCGCGGCGACGCTGCACGCGGTCATGGCTTCCATTTCGACGCCGGTCTTGTAGCTGGTGCGGCAGGTGGCCAGGATGTCGATGCGGTGCGCCGCGTCGTCCAGCGCGAATTCGACGCCGACGAACGACAGCGGCAGGCTGTGGCACAAGGGGATGAGCTCGGCGCAGCGCTTGGCCGCCAGGATGGCGGCGACGCGCGCGGTGTTGAGCACTTCGCCCTTGCCCTGGCCGGGCTGCGTCAGCAGGCCGTAGGCCACCGCGTTCATGCGGACGCTGGCGGTGGCGATGGCGACGCGTTCGGTGTCGGTCTTGCCGATGACGTCGACCATGCGGACCTGGCCGGCTTCATCCAGGTGGCTCAAGGTGGGGGCGGGCGTGGACATGGGAATCGGGATCGAGAATTGTTAATGATTGAAAAGAGCGGTCCCGGCAGGCCGTGGCGGGCCGCTGATGCGCCTATGATAGACGAGCCGCCAGCCGCCGCGCTTTGAGGAAAGATAAGCGCGGCCTTCTTTGCCTGGGCGCCGCGCCCGTGGACCTGCTTTCAGGCCGCGCAGGGATGCCGCGCTGACCGTGGCTTGCGTGCTTTCGTGCCCCTGCGGGGGCATTTGCGCTTGTGGCGCCGCGGCTGCGATGGCGCGTTGCAAAAAGCCCCCCAATTTGCTCGAAGGACGCGATAATGACCTTCGATTCGTACCAGGAGACGCACAATGCCCTTGCGGATGCCCAAGTTCCGGTTCACCCGCCGCTTAGGCAAGATCCTCTTGGGCGTCGTGGCCACGGCGCTGATTCTCTGTGGCATCGCCGCCTGGCAGGTGCCCAAGGTGCTGCACAACGTGCTGACCCAGGATGTGGCCAAGATGCTGGGCCGCGACGTCGCCGTCGGCAAGATCACCTTCAATCCCTTCACCCTGACCGTGCGCGCGCAGGATCTCGCCGTGGCGCAGCCCGGCTCGCAGACGCCCCTGTTCACGGCCTCGGAACTGGACGTCAGCGCCGCCTGGACCTCGCTGTTCTGGTTCGCGCCGGTGGTCGACCGCTTCACCCTGCGCTCGCCGACGCTGTCGATCGTGCGCGAGGACGTCACCCGCTTCAACTTCTCCGACGTGCAGCAGCGCGTGGCCGAGATGACGGCCTCCAAGCCGGACGAGCCGCCCAAGGCCGATGAAGGCCTGCCGCGCTTCTCGCTGAACAACATGGTGATCGAGGGCGGCGTCATCACGCTCGATGACAAAGTCACCGGCCGCAAGCAGGTGGTGGACGAATTGGCCATCGGCGTGCCGTTCATCTCGACCTTCGGCTATGCCACCGACATCGACGTGCAGCCGCGCCTGCACCTGCGCATCAACGGCAGCCCGTTCGACCTGACCGGCGTGGCGCGGCCTTTCGACAAGGTGCCGTCGTCGACGCTGCGGGTGGCCTTCAGCGGCCTGCAACTGGAAAAATGGGCCGACGTCTGGCCCATGCCGCTGCCGTTCAAGCTCGAACGCGCGTTGCTCGACTCGAACCTGCAGGTCGTGTTCGAGCAGCCCAAGGACGCGCCGCCCAAGATCCGCGTGGTCGGCGACCTGGGCCTGCGCCAGTTCGACCTGCGCGACAGCGCCGGCGAGAGCCTGGCGGCCTGGAGCGCGCTGACCGTCACCCGCCTCGAACTCGAACCGATCGCGCGCCAGGTGTACGTGGGCAGCGTCGACCTGTGGGCGCCGCAGGTGTACGCGCGCCGTTACAGCAACCAGCACCTGAACTGGCAGGACGTGGTCGACAAGCTCAAGCAGTTGGGCGGCCCGGCGCCGGCGGCCCAAGCCGCGGGGACGCCGGCGGCGAAACCGGACGCCGCCGCCCGGCCGGCAGCGGCTGGCGCGACCGCCGTCGCGGGTCGTCCTGAGGCTGCC
>NZ_CADIJL010000063.1 GCF_902859695.1 Achromobacter ruhlandii | reverse complement strand
GTTGGCGTCGATGGAGAACTTGCCGTGCTCGCCCTTGGCGTCGGTCTGCGGGTTGAAGGTGGCTTCGCCCGCGTCCTTGTCGGTCACGTCCAGCTTGCCGCCGGTGGTCAGATTGCCATCTTCCTCGACGGTGCCGGCGTCGTCGCCCGGCTTGCTCGGGGTGATGACGGCGGCGTCGTTGGTGCCGGTGATGGTGACCGTGATGGTTTCGGTGGCGGTGCCGCCGTGGCCGTCGTCAACCGTGACGGTGATGGTGTCGGTGACCGTCTCGCCGTCCTTGAGGGCCTGGACCTTGTCGCTGCCATTGTCCAGCGTGTAGGTCCACTTGCCGGTGCCATCCACCGTGAACGAGCCGTACTGGCCCTTGCCGCCGTCGTTGACGGTCCAGGTGTGCGTGTCGTTGGTGTCGACGTCGTGCTGGGTCAACTGGCCGGACACGGTGTCGCTGGTGTCGTCCTCGCGGATTTCGCCGATGGTGGTGCCGCTGATGGTCGGCGCGTCGTTGGTGCCGGTGACGGTGACCGTGATGACCTGGGTGGCCTTGCCGCCGTGGCCGTCGTCGACGGTAACCGTGATGGTGTCGGTCACCTGCTGGCCTTCGGCCAGGGCCTGCACCTTGTCGCTGCCGTTGTCCAGCACGTAGGTCCACTTGCCGTTCTGGTCGACCGTGAGGGTACCGTACTGGCCCTTGCCGCCGTCGTTGGCGGACCAGGTGTGCGTGTCGCTGGTGTCGACGTCGGCCTTGGTCAGTTGGCCCGTCACTTCCTGCGTGCCGTCTTCCTTGACGGCGCCGGCGGCTTCGCCGCTGATGGTCGGGGCGTCGTTGGTGCCGTTGATGGTGATGGTGACCGTGCCAGTGGTGCCATCGGCGGTGGTGACGGTGAAGGTCTCGGTCAGCTTCTCGCCCACGGCCAGCGACTGTACGCGCGCGTCGGTCTGGTTCAGGTTGTAGACCCAGTTGCCGTTGGCGTCGATCGAGAAGGTGCCGTACACGCCCGGGCGGTCGGCCACGGCCACGAAGAAGGATTGACCGTCGTCGGCGTCGACCACGTTGAGCTTGCCGTTGGCGGTGGACTTTTCGTCCTCGACCACGGTGCCGGCATCGTCGCCCGGCTGGGCGGCGGTGATCTGGGCCGGGTCATTGACGCCGACCACGGTCACTTCCACGGTGGCGGTGGAGGTGGCGCCGCTCGGGTCGGTGACGACGTAGGTGATCGTGGTGGTAGCCGTCTGGCCTTCGGGCAGATGCTGGAAGCTGTTGCCGGGAACGAAGGTGTAGCTGCCGTCCGGCAGCACGGTGAAGGTGCCGCCGTTGGAACCGGTGACGCTGACGCCGCCCGGGCTCATCGGGCGGCCGCTGATCGAGACCAGGGTCAGCGGATCGCCGTCGGGATCGCTGTCGTTGACCAGCAGGTTGCCGCGCACGACGCTCTTTTCGTCGGTGCGGGCGGTGTCGTTGATGGCCAGGGGCGCGTTATTGTTGTCGCCCGCGGCGCCACCGTCGCCGCCCGCGCCGCTGGAAGCGCGGTCGATCGCGTCGGCGCCACGGCCCGGGTTGGGATAGGCCAGGTCCAGCGGGCTGGTGGTTTCCAGGATGCGGGCCAGGCGCACGAAGCTGCCGCCGCCGTCGTCACCGCCGCCGCCCGTCAGCGTCGCGGCGGTCGGATCCAGCACTTCGAACGGATCCTGGCCGGCCTGCAGGGCCGCCAGCAGACGGTCGGAATCGGTGCCCTTGGGCGGCGCCACCGCGGCTTCGGTCGGATCGGCCAGCGGGCCGGCCATGTCGCCGGTGACGGCCACCTCGCGGCCTTCGCCGATCACGATCGGCATGCCATTCTCCACCTGCAGCGCCACGCTGGCGCCCGAGGCCGTGACGACGTCGCTGCCGGCGGGCACGTTGCTGCCCTGATGCAGTTCGGTCAGCGAGCCATCGCTGTTGCGTATCCAGGCGCGACCGGTGATTTCAGTGACGACGGCGGGGGAGGAGTTGGCCATGTTGGTTCCGTTTCAGGGAGTTATCCAAGATGGCCAGATACTAGAGGGAGCCGCGGCGCGGCGGTATTGTACTCAAGGACAGGTTCAGGAAAGGATTTTGCCGCGGGCGTCGGCCGGCGCCGAAATGCCGTGCACCCGCAGCGCCAGCTGCAGCCGGTCGGTCACTTCGAGTTTGTCGAAGACGGCCGACAGATGCGCCTTGACGGTGCGCTCGGTGATGCCGAGCGCGTCGGCGATCTGGGCATTGGATTGGCCGCTGGCGGCATAGCGGGCCACGGTGATCTCGCGTTCGGTCAGCAGGCCGTTGTCCCAGGAGCGGGAATCCTGGGCCCGCTCCGTCACCAGCCGGAGCAGGCGCGTGACCAGCGAGCGCCCCATCCAGATGCCGCCGGAGGCTACCACTTCCAGGGCCTGCGCCAGGGCGGTGGCCGGGGCGTAACTGTGGCAATAACCCAACGCTCCGGCGCCCAGGGCCTGAGTGCCTTGTTCGTCGTTGGGGCTGGGGCTGGCCACCACCACCTGCAGTCCGGAGAACTGGGCATGCCAGGCGGGATCCTGCCAGGACGGCAGACGCGGCAGGTCGGTATCCAGCACCGCCAGGGCGCGGCCCTGCTCGCGCCAGCGCTGCAGGTCGGCCAGACCGCGCCCGCGGGCGGCGAGCCAGCGCGCCGGATCCAGCGCGCGCCAGTGCTGCCACAACAGGTCGTCGTGCGTAATCAACAGGACGGGAACGGATTTCATAACGCCTTCTCGCTCTCCTCTAACGCTCGGTAAAGGCGTTGGCCTTCGCGCGCAGCACCGGCTTGAGCAGGTACTGCAACACGGTGCGCTTGCCGGTCAGGATGTGGACTTCGGCCACCATCCCGGGAATGATGGGCAGGTTCTTGTCGCCCACCGTGCTGCGGTCCGTGCGGACCCGCACCACGTAATAGGAATTGCCTTTCTCGTCGGTCACCGTGTCGGCGCCGATCTGTTCGACCTTGCCTTCCAGCCCGCCGTAGATGGCGAAGTCGTAGGCGGTGAACTTGACCTCGGCCTTCTGGTCGGCGTGCAGGAAACCGATGTCGCGCGGCAGGATGCGCACTTCCAGCAGCAGGGTGTCGTCCTTGGGCACGATCTCGATGATGTCCTTGCCCGGCTGCACCACGCCGCCCACGGTATTGTTGAACAGCGTCTTGACCGTGCCGCGCACCGGGGCGCGCACTTCCGCCAGCTTGACCCGGTCGGCCAGGGCCAGCTTGCCCTCGCGCAGCGTGGCCAGCTTGGTGTTGGTTTCGGACAGTTCGTTGCGGGCCTGGTTGCGGATGTTCAGCTCGGATTCCTCGAGCTTGCTCTGGGCTTCCTTGATCGATGCCTGGATCCGGTCGATCTGGGCCTCGGCGCCTTTCTGTTCGCCGCAGTAGCGGGCCACGTCGCGCTGCAGGCGCAACAGGTCCACCTCGGACACCGCGCCGCTCTTGAGCAGCGGCCGGGTCACCTGCAGTTCGCGCGAGGTCAGGCCGCAGCTGGCCGAGGCCTGGTCGCGCTTGGCGATGGTCTCGCGCAGTTCTTCCTGGCGTTGCTTGAGTTGTTCGCGGGCGACGTTGACGGTGGCGTTCAGTTCCGTGGTGCGCGCCTGCCAGGCGTTGCGTTCCATCTCGACCAACCCCGGCGCCTGGGTCAGCACTTCCTCGGGCGCCACGAACGGTTCGCCGGTGGCCAGCGCCTTCAGGCGCGCGGACTTGGCCAGCAGCGACAGGTATTCGGCATTGTTTTCGCCCAGCGATGAGGCGAAGCGGGTGGAATCGATCTTCAGCAGGACCTGGCCGGCCTCGACCTCCTGGCCGGGCTTGACCAGGATTTCCTCGACGATGCCGCCGTCCAGGCTCTGGATGATCTGCACCTGGCGCGACGGCACGACCTTGCCCTCGCCGCGCACGACTTCGTCGATATAGCCGAAGGCGGCCCACAGCAGCAGCAGGAAGACGGCCAGCAGGCTGGTCCACAGCAGCACGCGGGCGCCGCGCGCCTGCGACTCGTGGATCACCCATTCGGCGTTGCCGACATAGTCGGTGCGCGCCTGCGGCTTGCCTTTTTCGGCGCCGTCGAGCAGGCGGTCGAAGAAGTGGATGAAGACGCCGCGCACCCGCAGCCACAGACGGGTGAGCAGGCCGGGCCGCGATACGGCGGATTTCTGGATGGCGGTGGTATTGTCCATGCGGCTCTCAGCTTCCGCGTCCGACGCGCCCCTGGCGCAGGGCTTCGACGACCTGTTCCTTGGGGCCATCGGCCACGATATGGCCGTTATCGATGACGATCAGGCGATCGACCAGTTCCAGCAGGGCGGTGCGGTGCGTCACCAGCAGGATGGTCTTGTTGGCGCTGGCTTCGCCCAGGCGGCGGCGCAGCTGGGCCTCGCTCTGGTGATCCATGTTGCTGCTGGGCTCGTCCAGCAGCAGGATGGGCGGATCGTTGATCAGCGCGCGCGCCACGGCCACCGACTGGCGCTGGCCGCCCGACAGCGACTCGCCGCGCTCGCCGACGAGCATGTCGAAGCCGTTCGGGTGCAGATTGGCGAACTCGGTCACGCCGGCCATGTTGGCGGCCGCCAGGATGCTGGCGTCGTCGGCGTAGGGCGCGCCCATGGCCAGGTTGTGCTTGAGGCTGCCGTAGAACAGCAGCGGATCCTGCGGCACGTGGCCGATTGCGCGGCGCACGTCGGCCGGGTCGATCTGGCGCACGTCCACGCCATCCAGCAGCACCGCGCCCTCGGTCGGCTGGAACAGCGCCAGGGCCAGCTTTTCCAGCGTGGTCTTGCCCGAGCCGATGCGGCCGATGATGCCGACCTTTTCGCCCGGCTTGAGCTTGAAGGACACCTTTTTGAGCACCGGCTGGGTGCTGCCCGGGTAAGTGAAGCTGACGTCGCGGAATTCCAGGCCGCCATGGAACACCGGGCGGTGCAGGAACTCGGCCTCGGCCGGGCGCTCGATCGGCAGCTTCATGTAGTTGTCGATCGAACCCAGCGAGGTGCGGGCGTTCTGGTATTGCATCAGCAGGCCGGCCACCTGGCCCAGCGGCGCCAGGCAGCGGCCGGCGATCATCGAGGCGGCGATGATGCCGCCCATCGACAGGGCCGAGTCCTGCGCCAGGTACACGCCGATGATCACCACCGAGATCGACACCAGCTGCTGCACCGCCTGCACGAAGCCGACGGTGGACGACGAGATCAGCTTGAGCTTGCCGCCGGTCTGCGCGATGAACTCGGTGGAACGCTCCCAGTTGCGCTGGATCGCGCCCTGGGCGTTGAGGGTCTTGACCGCTTCCAGCCCGGTCAGGGCCTCGACCAGGGTGGCATTGCGCTGCGACGAAGCCTGGAACGACGCCATCGTCAGCGCTTCCATGCGCGCCTGCGCGGCCAGCGACACCACCAGGATCAGCACGATCGCCACCACCGGGGGCAGCACCATCCAGGGCGAGATCCAGGCCAGCGCGGCCAGGAACAGCAGAATGAAGGGCAAGTCCACCAGGGTGGTGATGGTGGCCGAGGCGATGAAGTCGCGGATCGATTCGAACGAGCGCAGGTTGGCGGCGAACGAGCCGACCGACACCGGACGGCCCTCCATCCGCAGGTCCAGCACCCGCTCCATGATCTGCGCGGACAGCCGCACGTCGACGCGCTTGCTGGCGCTGTCGACCACGTGCGAGCGCGCCGTGCTCAGGATCATGTTGAAGATCACCACCAGAGTGATGCCCAGCGCCAGCACCCAGAGCGTCTCGACGGCGTTGTTGGGCACCACGCGGTCGTACACGTTCATGGTGAACAACGGCATCGCCATGGCGAAGATGTTGATCAGCAGGGCGGCGATGAGGGCATCGCGGTACAGGCGCCGGTTTTCCATGATGGCGGCCCAGAACCAGTGGCGCTCGCGCACCTTGGCCACTTCCGGGGCGCGCGCGTCGAAGCGGAACTGTGGCCGCACGAAACAGACCAGGCCGGTGTATTGCGCGTCCAGTTCGGCCGCGCTCATCTCGACCGCGCTGCCGCCCAGCTCGGGATGGCTGATCACGTACTTGTCGCCATCCTTCCTGAGCAACAGGCAGGCCCGCTCGCCATTGAGCAGCAGGATCGCCGGCAACAGGTCGGACGGCAGTCCGTCCAGCGGGCGCTTGACCACCCGCGCCGACAGCTGCGCGCGCGCCGCCGCCCGGGGCAGCAGCGCTGGCGTCAGCCGGTGTGCTTCCAGCGGCAGGCCGGCCGACAGCGCCTGGGCGGTCGCCGTCACGCCATGCAATCGGGTGATCTCGACCAGGCAGTCCAGCAACGGGTCATCGTGCGCGGCGCGCGCGTCGGCGCGCCATTCCCGCGCGGGCGCGTCAGATAACTTGTCCATCATCGTCATCCAGCAGGTCCAGATGCTCCGAGAGTCGCGCGCGCTGTTGCTTGCGCTGGGTGAGTTTTTGCTGGGCCTGTATTGGCAGGTCCGTCATGCGCAAGGTGCCATTGGCGATCAAGGCGTCGATCAAGTCTTCCAACACGCGGACGAAGTCCGCATCCAACCGTGAAAAGTCGTTGTCCTCAGTAGCCATATGGCCTCCTTGCGCGCGCCTCGTCAGGGACGGGCCTGGGCGGCGGGCGCGTTCAGCGGCACCAGCGTGGGCGGCAGGGTGCCTTCGTTGTATTGCACACGCACTGGCGTCAGCCGGGCCGAGTCGGGCACCGTGGAATTGCACAGGCGGATGACGTCGTCGGACACCACCAGCTTGCCGTTTTCCTCGGGCATCTCGTTGCGCGCGGGCTGCAGCGTCAGCGCCGGCAGCAGCTTATGCGAAAGCGCCAGCCAGCGATACTGCGCCAGCCTCAGGTCATAGACGGCGTTGGTCAGGGCGCGGCGCGATTCGAACAGCTCGTTCTCGGTGTTGAGCAGGTCGAGCAGGGTGCGCTGGCCGATCTGGAACTGCTGGCGGTAGGCGTCGCGCACCTTGGCCGTGGCCATTTCGTGGTCGCGCAGGAAGGGCAGCTTTTCCTGCAGGCTGGTGATGTTGTTCCAGGCCACGGCCAGATCCTGCTGCACATTGCGGCAGGTGTAGTCGCGCACGTCGCGCGCGGCATACGACTGGGCCGCCGTCTGGCGCACCCGCGCCGCATCGGCGCCGCCGCGGTACAGGTTGTAGTTCATGACCACCTGGACGCTGGAGCTGCGGATGTTGCGGTTTTCAGGCGTGGGGTCGTTCTGGTCGCGGCCGGTGGCGGCGACGAACTCGAACTTGGGTGAAAACGCGCCCTTGGACGAGGCCACGCCCGCTTCCGCCGCCTGCAGGGCCGCCTGCTTGGACAGGAAGCTGGGATTGCGGCGCAGCGACTCGTTGAAGTTGCCGGGCTTGGTCGGCAACTTGTCGGAGATGTCCGGCACCGGCTGCATCGACTCGGGCGGCAGGGCGCCAGTGACGCGCTGGAAGCGCTGCTGCACGTCCAGCAGGTTGGTGGTTTCGGTCATCAGGTTGGTTTGCGCCAGCGCCAGGCGGCCGCCGGCCTGTTCCAGGTCAACGCGTCGGCCGACCCCGGATTCCGTGCGCTGGCCGATCTGCTTGAGGGTTTCCTCGTGCAGGGAGTAATTCTGGCGGGCCAGCAGTTCCATGTCGCGATAGCGCTGCAGGTCGATGTAGGCCTGCACGGCGGCCAGGGCGGTGCTGTCGCTGGTGGCCAGCACGTCATAGAAGCGCGCCAGCTTGTCGAACCCGGCCTGCTTGACGTCGTTGCTGGTGCGGAAACCGTCGAAAATCAGCTGGCGCAGCTCGAAGTTGTAGCCCGGACGGTTCCAGTTCTGCGAGCCGACGCCGGGCACGTTGTTGCGGTATTCGCGGCCGGCGTAGCCCAGCGCATTGACCTGCGGGAAGAAGGCGCCGCGGGCCACGGCCTGGCCTTCCAGCGAAGCCTGGAAGTCGTGGTACTTGGCCTGGATCTCGGGATTGCTGAGCAGGGTCTGCTCGACAATCTGGTTCAGGGTGGTCGCGCCAGGGGCGGGCGGCGCATCGGTCGCGGCCGGCTGCGCATACAAGACAGGAACGAATGCCAACGCCAGGGCGGAAACCGTGGTCTTGAGCAGGAACGAAGACATAGGGATTATTCGCGAGTCAAGTGTGGGATTAGTGCCGGCATATTGTGTGCAAATGTCAGACTTGGCGAGTCAAGGTTTGTTAAGACTTGACAGAATTTGCCGGCCCGTCGGGATTTATTTCGCAAAAATCGATGAGAAATCATGCGATTTACGCGGAATTCAATATGGACGGATTAATCAAAAACCATTAATACGTTTTATGTCGTATTGTTGCGGTTTCTGCTTTGCCACATTGAAAAGTGATTATATCCGGTTGCGTCTTTTGTATCTAAATAGTTTTTTCGACCGTTGCTTTTTGATTATCTGGATATTGACCCCGCAACGATCATTCTCGGCGTGACCGGCGACCTGGATAAGCCTCACCATGGTAGTGTTGGTACTAGTATATTTGGTGTGGTTGTACTAGGTTCAGAGGCTGGGCATAATGCCCTCCATGCCGCAGCGGCCGGCGTGGGAAGCAACAGCACATCCCGCGCGAGGCACCAGCCGGATTGTCTATTTGCAGAGCGCATCCATGGCCCAAACCCTTTACGACAAACTCTGGGACGCCCATATCGTCCACCAGGAATCAGACGGCACCTGTCTGCTCTATATTGACCGCCACCTGCTGCACGAAGTGACCAGCCCGCAGGCGTTCGAGGGCCTGGCCATGGCCGGGCGCAAGCCGTGGCGCAACGGCGCCAACCTGGCGGTGGCCGACCACAACGTGCCCACGATGAATCGCGCCCAGGGCATCGACGATCCGATCTCGCGCCTGCAGGTCGACACGCTCGACGCCAACTGCGACAAGTACGGCATCACCGAATTCCGCATGAACGACCTGCGCCAGGGCATCGTCCACGTCATCGGGCCGGAGCAGGGCGCCACCCTGCCGGGCATGACCGTGGTCTGTGGCGACTCGCACACCAGCACGCACGGGGCGCTGGGCGCGCTGGCGTTCGGCATCGGCACGTCGGAAGTCGAACACGTGCTGGCCACGCAGACGCTGCTCATGAAGAAAGCCAAGAGCATGCTGATCAAGGTCGAAGGCGAACTGCCGTTCGGCTGTACGGCCAAGGACGTCGTCCTGCACATCATCGGCATCATCGGCACCGCCGGCGGCACCGGCCACGCCATCGAGTTCGCCGGCAGCACCATCCGCGCGCTGTCGGTGGAAGGCCGCATGACGGTCTGCAACATGGCCATCGAAGCCGGCGCCCGCTCCGGCATGGTCGCCGTCGACGACAAGACCATCGAATACTTCCGCGGCCGTCCGTTCGCGCCGTCCGGCGTGCTGTGGGATCACGCCGTGGCCTACTGGCGCACGCTGCACACCGACGCAGGCGCCAAGTTCGACACCGTGGTCGACGTCAACGCCCGCGACATCAAGCCGCAGGTCACCTGGGGCACCTCGCCCGAAATGGTGCTGCCGGTCGATTCGCGCGTGCCGGATCCCGACCGCGAAAAAGACGACGTGCGCCGCAGCGGCATGGAGCGCGCGCTGGAATACATGGGCCTCAAGCCCAACACGCCGTTGACCGACATCCGCGTGGACCGCGTCTTCATCGGTTCCTGCACCAACTCGCGCATCGAGGACCTGCGCGCCGCCGCCGTCGTGGCGCGCGGCAAGCGCGTCGCATCCAACGTGCGCCAGGCCATGGTGGTGCCGGGTTCCGGGCTGGTCAAGCAGCAGGCCGAGCGCGAAGGCCTGGACAAGATCTTCATCGAGGCGGGCTTCGAATGGCGCGAGCCGGGCTGCTCGATGTGCCTGGCCATGAACGCCGACCGGCTCGAGCCGGGCGAGCGCTGCGCCTCGACCTCGAACCGCAACTTCGAAGGCCGCCAGGGCCAGGGTGGCCGCACCCACCTGGTCAGCCCGGCGATGGCCGCCGCCGCCGCCGTGGCCGGTCATTTCGTCGACGTCCGCACGTTCCGTTAAGCGCCCACCGAGTACCGACATCATGCAAGCATTCACCACTCACGAAGGCCTGGTGGCTCCGCTCGACCGCGAAAACGTCGACACGGACCTCATCATCCCCAAGCAGTTCCTCAAGTCCATCAAGCGCACCGGCTTCGGCCCCAATCTGTTCGACGAACTGCGCTACCTGGATCACGGCGAGCCGGGCATGGACAACAGCAAGCGTCCGCTCAACCCCGATTTCGTGCTGAACCAGCAGCGTTACCAGGGCGCCTCGGTGCTGCTGGCGCGCAAGAACTTCGGCTGCGGTTCGAGCCGCGAGCACGCGCCCTGGGCGCTGACGCAGTTCGGCTTTCGCGCCATCATCGCGCCGTCGTACGCCGACATCTTCTTCAACAACAGCTTCAAGAATGGTCTGCTGCCGATCGTGCTGTCCGAGCTCGAAGTGGCGCGCCTGTTCGACGAAGTGAAGGCCTTCCCGGGCTACAAGCTCAACATCGACCTGGATCGCCAGGTGGTGGTGGCCGCCGACGGCCGCGCCATGAAGTTCGACATCGAGCCGTTCCGCAAGTACTGCCTGCTGAACGGTTTTGACGACATCGGCCTGACCCTGCGCCATTCGGACAAGATCCGCGCCTTCGAAGCCGAGCGCCTGGCCCGCCATCCCTGGCTGGAAAGCCGTCCGATCGCCTGACCCGACTCATCCCATCGACCACAGGACCGTTTTTTCCATGACTCATAACATCGCAGTCTTGCCGGGTGACGGCATCGGCCCCGAAATCATCGAACAGGCCGTGCGCGTCCTGAAGGCGCTGGACGTGCCGTTCGACATCAAGCAGGCCGCCGTTGGCGGCGCCGCGTTCGACGAGTTCGAGCATCCGCTGCCGCCGGCCACGCTGAAGCTGGCCAAGGAATCGCACGCCGTGCTGTTCGGCGCCGTCGGCGACTGGAAGTACGACAGCCTGCCGCGCGAATTCCGCCCCGAGCAGGCCATCCTGGGCCTGCGCAAGGCGCTCGGTCTGTTCGCCAACCTGCGTCCGGCGATTCTCTATCCCGAGCTGGCCAGCGCCTCGTCGCTCAAGCCCGAGATCGTGTCCGGCCTGGACATCCTGATCATCCGCGAACTGACCGGCGACATCTATTTCGGCACGCCGCGCGGCGTGCGCTCGTCGCCGGACGGCGCCTTCAGCGGCGAACGCGAGGGCTACGACACGATGCGCTACGCTGAATCGGAAGTGCGCCGCATCGCCCGCATCGGCTTCGAATCCGCCAGGAAGCGCAACAAGAAGCTGTGCAGCGTCGACAAGGCCAACGTGCTCGAGACCTCGCAGTTCTGGCGCGACATCGTCATCGAAGTGGCGCGCGAGTATCCGGACGTCGAGCTGTCGCACATGTACGTCGACAACGCCGCCATGCAGCTGGTGCGCAATCCGCGCCAGTTCGACGTGATCGTCACCGGCAACCTGTTCGGCGACATCCTGTCGGACGAGGCCGCCATGCTGACCGGCTCCATCGGCATGCTGCCGTCGGCCTCGCTGAACGCCGGCGGCCAGGGCCTGTACGAGCCCAGCCACGGTTCGGCGCCCGACATTGCCGGCCAGGGCATCGCCAATCCGCTGGCGACCATCCTGTCGGCCGCGATGCTGCTGCGCTACTCGCTGAACCTGGCGCCCCAGGCCGACCGCATCGAAGCCGCCGTGCGCCGCGTGCTGGCCGATGGCCTGCGCACCGCCGACATCTTCGAACCCGGCACCACCAAGGTCAGCACCTCGGGCATGGGCGACGCCGTCCTCAAAGCCCTGGCCTGATGCCTGCAAGGGACGCGCCCTTGCGGCGCGGTCCCGAGTCCTGGGGCCGCCCGCGGGGCGGCCCTTTTTCATGCCGATGTTGCCGCGGCGCCGCGAAAGCGGGGTGGCTTTGATTGCGGCCCCGTTTTTTCAAGCTGCGCCGCAACATCCCTGCGTGCATTCTGATAAATTGTTGGGTTCTTGCACGTTTTTTCACCACACCTTGTCCCCACCTTTAAAGAGCGATTGAAATGAATCAAGCAGTAGGCCTTGTCGGCTGGCGCGGTATGGTCGGCTCGGTGCTCATGCAACGCATGCGCGACGAGAACGACTTCGCACTGATCGAACCGGTGTTTTTCTCCACCAGCAACGCTGGCGGCGCCGCCCCCACTTGGGCGACTGGCGCGGGTCCGCTGCAAGACGCCTACAACATTGACGCTCTGAAAAAACTGCCGATCATCGTGACGGCGCAAGGCGGCGACTACACCTCCGAGGTCTACCCGAAGCTGCGCGGCGCGGGCTGGAACGGCATCTGGATCGACGCCGCCAGCACACTGCGCATGGCCGATGACGCCATCATCGTGCTGGACCCGGTCAACCGTCCCGTGATCGACGCGGCGCTCAAGCGCGGCGTGCGCAACTTCATCGGCGGCAATTGCACGGTCAGCTGCATGTTGATGGGCCTGGCCGGCCTGTTCAACAACGACCTGGTCGAGTGGATGACCACCATGACCTACCAGGCCGCATCCGGCGGCGGCGCGCAGCACATGCGCGAGCTGCTGACCCAGTTCGGCGAGCTGAACCACGCCGTCAAGCCGCTGCTGGACGATCCGGCCTCGGCCATCCTGGAAATCGACCGCGGCATCCTGGCCAAGCAGAAGGACGCGGCGCTGCCCCACGAGCACTTCGGCGTGCCGCTGGGCGGCAGCCTGATCCCCTGGATCGACAAGGACCTGGGCAACGGCATGTCCAAGGAAGAGTGGAAGGGCGAGGTCGAGACCAACAAGATCCTCGGCCGTGGCGCCGCCTTCGGCACCGCCGCCACCCCGATCGACGGCCTGTGCGTGCGCATCGGCGCGATGCGCTGCCACAGCCAGGCGCTGACCATCAAGCTCAAGCGCGACCTGCCGCTGGACGAGATCGAAGCGCTGATCGCGCAGGGCACGCAATGGGCCAAGGTGATCCCCAACACCAAGGAAGAGACCATCCGTGAACTGACCCCGGTCGCGGTCACGGGCACGCTGGACATTCCGGTGGGCCGCCTGCGCAAGATGTCGATGGGTCCGCAATACCTCAGCGCCTTCACCGTCGGTGACCAACTGCTGTGGGGCGCGGCCGAACCGCTGCGCCGCATGCTGCGCATCGCGCTGGCCGAAGCCTGAGGCCCGGCGGGCGGCGCAGGCCGCGCGCTCGCGACAAGGTCGTAACCGCAAAGGCACCTTCGGGTGCCTTTGTCATTTGCGCGGGGCGCCGTGGTCATCGGACATGGCTGGCAATGTGCCCGCCAGCCAACGCCGATGCGCCTTTCAGGTTTGTGAAACGCGCTCGATCCATTACACTTTTCGGGTCAATTGAGGCTTGTTCTCACGCGATCCCCACGAACAGCCTCCGCCCGATCATTCGACCGACAAGAACGGAATTCCAGCTTATGACCCAGCGTTCGCGCCAAGTGAAGCATGCCCGCCGTTTGAAGGCCCTCCAGTGGGCGATCGCGCTGGCGCTAGGCGCGAGCGCTTGCAGCCCGGCCTTGGCGATGCGGGTTGGGCATTCGCGGGTGGTGTCGGCGCCGGGTGCGCCCCTGCAGGCGCTGGTTGGCCTGCAGGAATTGACGCCGGACGAAGTGTCCTCGCTGCGGGTGTCCGTGGCGGACGAGGCGGCGTGGCAGCGCGCGGGCCTGAAACCGCCCGCGCCGCTGGCCAGCCTGGTGGTGCGGGTCGAAGACGGCATGGACCCGACCCGCAAGAACCTGCGGGTGCGGTCGACCCAGGCGCCGGCCGGCGGCGCGGTCGATCTGCTGCTGGATATCAGTTCCAGTTCCGGCCAGCGACAGGTCCAGGTCAGCATCCTGGTGCCGCTGCGCGGCGCAGGCGCCGATGTCACGCCGGCTGCCGTGGGCGCCCCGGGGCGGGCCGGCGGCACGTCCGGCTCGGTCAACGTCAAGTCGGGCGATACGCTGTTCGCCATCGCCCAGCGTAATGCCGTGCCCAACGCCTCGGTCTACCAGATGCTGGTGGCGCTGTGGCGCGCCAATCCCGACGCCTTCATCCAGAACAACATGAACCTGGTGCGGGCGGGGCAGAAGCTGGCGATCCCCGACGCGGCCACGGTGCGCGCGGTCGATCCGGCCGAGGCGCGCCGCATTTTCAATGAACACGCCGAGGCATTCGCCCGTTACCGCGCCCGCCTGGGCGCGGCGACCGGCGCCAATCCCGCGGTGGTCAAGGGCCAGGACGCGGCCTCGGGCACGGTGGCGCGGCCTGGCGACACCGGCGCGGCCACGGCCTCGCAGCCGCAGGATCGCGTGCGCCTGTCATCCGGACAGGCGCAGGGCGGCACCGCGGCACAGGCCGAGGCCCAGGCCGATCAGCGCGTCTCCAATGAACGCGCCATGGCCGACGTGCAGGGACGTGTCAACCAGTTGGAAAGCAATGTCAATGAGTTGAACAAGGCCGTGGCCGAGCAAGGTGCGGGTGCGGGCGCTGGCACGCCGGGCGTCGCAGGTGCCGCTGGCGCGACGGGGGCTTCGGGGGCGACCGGCTCGACGGGCGCAACGGGCGCCGCAGGCGCGGCCGGCTCCTCGGGCGCCGCCGGTCCCACGGGC
>NZ_CADIJL010000062.1 GCF_902859695.1 Achromobacter ruhlandii | reverse complement strand
CGGCGCCGATGATGGCGCCCGCGCCGGTCGCCGCGCCGGTACGCATGGAGATGCCGGCCTTGCCGCCGGCGCGCGAACTGCCGCCGGCCGCGCCGGCCATGGCCCGCATGCCGGATGCGCCGTTGCGCAACGGTCCGGTGGTACCGCCGGCCGCGCTGCCTGGCGACGCCGCGGCGGGGCTGCAGGATGCGATCAGTGCCCTGCGCGGCGCGCTCGAGAGCCGCATGGACGGCCTGCTGTGGGGCGGGCGCCAGGGGCCCGGCCGCGAGCCGGCAGGCGCCGCGCTGTTCCGCAGCCTGCTGGATGCGGGCTTCAGCACCAAGCTGGTGCGAACGCTGGTCGAGCGCATGCCGCAGGGCATGAACGCCGAGGCCGCGCTGGCATGGGCCCGCAATGAACTGGTCACGCACCTGCCGGTGCTGGGCTCGGAAGACGAATTCCTGGGCGGCGGCGTGTACGCGCTGGTCGGCCCGACCGGGGTCGGCAAGACCACCACGCTGGCCAAGCTGGCGGCGCGCTGCGTCGCGCGCGAGGGCCGCGAGCAGGTGGCCATGCTGACCACCGACAATTTCCGGATCGGCGCGCTTGAACAGCTGCAGATCTACGGCCGCCTGATGGGCGTGCCGGCGCACTCGGTGCGCGATGCCGGGGAGTTGCGTCGCATCCTGGCCGAGCTGGGCAACCGCAAGATCGTGCTGATTGACACCACCGGCATCAGCCAGCGCGACCGCCAGGTGGCCGAGCAGGCCGCCATGCTTTGCAACGCAGGCAAGCCCGTGCGCCGTTTGCTGGTGCTCAACGCCGCCAGCCAGGGCGACACGCTGGACGAGGTCGCCCACGCCTACCGCAACGGCGTAGGCGAGGATGTCGCCGGCTGCATCATCACCAAGCTCGACGAAGCTTCGCGCCTGGGTGCGGCGCTGGACACGGCGATCCGCCACCGGCTGCCGATCCACTATTCTTCGATCGGACAGAAGGTGCCCGAGCACCTGGAGCTGGCGCGCGCCGACGCGCTGATCGACCGCGCGTTCGCCATGGTCGAGCGCGCCCGTGCCCTGTACGCCCCCAGCGAAGCCGACATGGCCTCGCTATGGTCGACGCCACGCGAATCCGACAGCGTCGATCCCGCCCGCCGGCGCCAGTTGTTGGCCTCGGCGATCCTGCGCCCGCAAGGCGGCGCCGGCTCGATCGAGGCGGCGCAGCACCTGGACGATACCCTGGGCTGGCTCGATAGCGATGCCGCCTGCGTCCAGGCGCGGGCGTCGTGGCGCGAGTACGTCGGCGACGGCGCCGGCTCAAGTCTGTCCGCGCTGGGCGAAGCGCCGCTGGCCATGGTCCGGCGCGAATTTTCCACGGCCTGCGGCCGCCACTTGCTGGCGATGCACGGCAAGACCAGCATGAAGGGCGAAGGCCTGCCGGGCGGCACGCTGCTCAGCGCCGTGCTGATGAGCGACCGTGGCGCGGCGCTCGCGGCGCCGGCGCAGCAACTGGTGCTGCCGCACGGCATGCTGTCGTCGTTCGCCCCGGCCGCCGCCGCCCAGCCAGATACCGCGCAGGCGCTGGCGGAGCGGGTGCGCTGGCTGGGCGAACAGTTGGCCCGCCTGCCGCTGGTGCATATGCTGGAGGCCGGCACGTCGGCCCTGTGGCAGAGCCTGGGCGAGCAGGGCGCATCCTGGGTGGCGCGCAGCCCGGGCGGCATGCGCGTGATCCAGGACGATTGCCCGACCAACCTCAACGCGGTCGGCAAGAGCGTCGGCTATCTGCCGGTGGGCCAGCCGGGCGACATGCCCGGCCTGCGCGCCGTGCCGGGCACCCGGCCGGCGCCGTTGGCGCTGTGGGCCTCGGGCACCGAGATCGGCTTGCCGGGCCGGGGCGAGGACGCCCGGTTCCGGCTGGTCTGCGCCCGCCTGATCGACACCGCCAGCGGCGAGGTCGCCGGCCAGCTGTTCGGCCTGACCAACCTGGCGGCCAGCCAGGCGGATGCCGCCACGGTGGCGCGCTGGCTGGTGTTGCAGGAAGAGGCGCGCGCGGGCTTTCGCTATATGGCCAATGCCTGGCAGGCGCTGCCCGCCGTCGATGGTTCGCATACGCTGGCGCGGCAGTCGCTCATGGCCGGCCAGCTGGCCTCGGCCTGCTGGCAGCTGGCGCACGCCTCGGCGGCCGATGGCGTGCGCGCGACGCTGGCTGGCGTCGTCAGCCCCGAGCGCAAGCTGTCCGGGCGCCTGTTGCCGGTGGCGCTGCTCAAGATGTTCGCCATGCTGGAGATGGCCGGCGGCGTCTAGCAAGGCGGCCATCCGGCCGGTATCGGCCAAGACAAACAGCCCGCTTCATGCGGGCTGTTTGTCTTTGAAGATGAAGGTTGCGGGCTAGCCGGCGACGATGGGCTTGCGGCCCGGCGCGCTGCGGGCGCCACGGCCCTGTGCGTCGTAGGTGGAGGTGCCGCCCAGCCCGCCGATCTGGCGCAGGGCGTCCAGCGACTGTTGGGTATAGCGCAGGTGCACGTCGATCAGGGCGCCGTTGCGCATATTGATCTCGTTGGCGGAGGCCGATTTGGCCAGCAGCGCCTGCCAGACGCCGGACAGCTGCGGGTGCAACACGGCGGCCTGTTCGGTGCCGGCATGGCCGGCGGGCAGGCCGATCTCGGCCAGCAGGCCGTCACGGGTATTGCTCAGGTCCACCAGCTGCCGGGCGACGCTGCCTTTGCGTTCGGTGATGTCATGCAGCGCGTCGACGTTGCCCGGCCCGACCAGCACCTTGGTTTCTTCCTCGAGGATGGAAGAGAATTCGGCGATCAGGGAATCTTCCTGTTTCAGGCAGGCTTGCAGGGACTCGACGGGGCTCATGGTCATGCTCGGGCAGGCGGACGGGTCGGGTGACGTACGGAAAACGGCGGTTTACTTCAGCAGGTCGCGGGCGCTGGCGATCAGGCCGTCGGCGATGCGACTGGTATCGATCTTGAGCTGACCCGAGGCGATGGCGGCGCGAATGGCGGCGACACGCTCGACATTGATGTCGTTCGAGCCGTCCTGCAGCGCGAGCATCTTGCGCGAGGCCGAGCTCAGCGCGACTTGCGAGCTGCTGGCGCCGCTGCTGCTGCCGGCGCCATAGGCCTGGGCGACCGCGGAGTCGGCGCGGGGGCTGAGGGCGTCGGGCGAGATGGGCCGGTTGGTGGTCGAATTGATTTTCAAGGTTTTCTCCGCAAGGCGTCCTGGGTCGGTTTGCGACGGGTCCGCCTACTTATGCCTCTGTAACGACAGGGCCGGAAGGAACTTTAGGGTAGGCGGCCGAATGCCGCAACGCGATATGTAACATTGCCTAAAGTTGTATTTCGACCAGGCCGGCATTGCGCACCACGCCGCTGACGACCTGGCCGCTGGCGGTGCGCACCTGCACGGTGGCGCCGGGCGCGGCGTTGTCCAGGGCCTGGCCCTCGCTGCTGACCACGAAACCATTGCCGCGCGCATTGATGCGCACATTCGAGCCTCGCACCACCGATTGGGCGTTACGCAGGGCCGCCCCCTTGACCGGCTGGCCGGCGTTGATGCGGTAGGCGGCCGTCATGCCGATCACGGTCTCGGGGCGGGTGATGACGCCGGGCGGCAGGGCCACCAGGTCGCCGTCGCGCGGCGCCAGGTCGGCCGGGGTGAGAGCCTGGCCGGCGGCGATCATGCGGGACGCGACGTAGTAGTGGCCCGGGACGCTGACGGTGGCCTGCACATAGGTGGTCCAGGCCTTGGGCGCATTGCAGCGTACGCCGACCGTCATGCGCGAACGCAGCTTCATGCCCGACGGCATAAATGGGGACATGGCATCGCAGGGGGCCAGCCGCTCGACCCTGGGCGGATCGATCGCCACCGAGGGTTGGCCGGGCAGGGCGGCCAGTTGTTCCAGCAGATAGGTCTGCGCGGCGATGACGATCGCCTCGGGCGCCTGGACCGGGGCGTCCTGGGCCCTGGCCGCGATGGCGGGGGCCAGGAGCAGGGCGGCCAGACAGGCGGCGCGCGCGCGGACGTTTGCGGGAAACTTCATGATGTCTGAATTGTAGAAGCCCGCGTTGCTTGGCAATACGTGAATTGGATGAGAAATGATGGGTTATTTGGTTGATTGTGTTGTGCCGCCGACCCCTATGATGCCGTCATCCAATGGGATAGCGGTGTGTTCGCCGTCCCGGGTTTCATCCGTATTGAAGGCGATCCGATGTTAGACCGGCTTAATGAAGATTTCCGCTTCTTCCAGCAGTCCCTGTCGTTGCGCGCGCAGCGCCAGGAAGTGCTGTCTTCCAACATCGCCAACGCCGACACGCCCAACTACAAGGCGCGCGATTTCGATTTCAAGGCGGCGATGCAGAACGCGATGGAAGGCTCCAAGCGCCTGCCAGATACCTCGCTGACCCTGACCTCGGCGCGCCACATCCCGGCCAAGGCCGTGTCCGAAGGCCCGACGCAGATGCTGTACCGCCTGCCATACCAGCCCAGCCTGGACGGCAACACGGTCGACATGGACATCGAGCGCGTGCAGTTCGCCGACAACACCTTGCACTACCAGAGCACGATGCAGCTGCTGACGGGCCGTATCCGCAGCATGATGGCCGCCATCCAGGATTGATTTTCATAGGGAACCGCAGGCAATGTCCTTGTTGAGCATTTTCGATATCGCCGGTTCGGCGCTGAGCGCGCAGTCGCAGCGCATGAACGTGGCGGCCAGCAACATGGCCAACGCCGACAGCGTGGTCGGCCCCGATGGCCAGCCCTACCGGGCTCGCCAGGTGGTGTTCCAGGTCAACCCGCCGGCCGGCCAGGTCCAGGGCCGCGAGATCGGCGGCGTGCGCGTGGCCGGCGTGGTGGTGGACCAGTCCCCCCTCAAGCAGGTCTACGACCCCAAGCATCCGATGGCCGACGCGCAGGGCTACGTCAGCATGCCCAACGTCGATCCCATCGCCGAGACCGTCAACATGATCGCGGCGTCGCGTTCGTACCAGGCCAACGTCGAGGTGCTGAACACCGCCAAGAGCCTGATGCAGAAAACCCTCACCATCGGCCAATCCTGATCCTCCTGATTCCGCGCGCCGCGCCGCCCGCGCGGAAGTTTTTGAAGAAGTGAACCCATGACCACCGTTGATCAATCCACAAGCAAGACCGGCCTGGGCCTGGCGCAAGTCGGCGCCAACGGCTCGAGCACCGCGCAGGGCCTGCAGGACCAGTTCCTGAAGCTGCTGGTGACGCAGCTCAAGAACCAGGATCCGCTGAACCCGATGCAGAACGCCGAGCTGACCTCGCAGCTGGCGCAGATTTCCACGGTGGAAGGCATCACGAACCTGAAGAACACCATGCTGGCCATCAGCGGCCAGATCGACGTGTCGCAGTCGATGAACGCGGTGGCGATGATCGGCAAGGGCGTGCTGGTTCCTGGCGCGAGCGTCAAGGTCGGCGTGAACGCCGAGAATCCCGCCGAGCGCGTGGTCACGCCCTACGGCCTGGATCTGCAGAAGGATGCGGTCAAGGTGCAGGTGCGCATTTCCGACAGCAACGGCGCGGTCGTGCGCACCATCGAGCTGGGCGAGCAGAAGGCCGGCGTGTACACGCTGGACTGGGACGGCAAGAACGACGCCGGCGTGGCGCTGGACGCGGGCGCGTACACCGTGTCGGTCCTGGCCACGGATGGCGACGACAAGAAGGTGGCCGCCGAAGTGCTGAAGTACGGCAAGGTCAAGAGCGTGGCCTACTCCACCAACGGCCTGCGCCTGGATATGGGCCTGGATGGCCAGACCAGCATGCTGGATGTGCGCAAGGTTATCGGCTGAAGCGGGCCGGTTTGATGATCTGCCGACGCCACGGCGGCGGTTTCCAAATTTAGAGATTAGCGAGAGAAAACATGGGCTTCGGACAAGGATTGAGCGGCTTGAACGCCGCGGCGCAGAACCTGGACGTCATCGGCAACAACATCGCCAACTCGGGCACCGTCGGCTTCAAGTCGTCGACCGCCTCGTTCGCTGACGTCTACGCCAGCTCGCGCGTCGGCCTGGGCACCAAGGTGGCGGGCATCACCCAGCGCTTCACGGTGGGCACGGTCACCGGCGGCGGCGGCGAATACGATATCGCCATCGATGGCGCCAAGGGCATGTTCCGCGTCACCGACCAGAGCGGCGCGGTCATGTACAGCCGCAATGGCGAGTTCCTGGTCGACAAGAACAACTTCATCGTCAACGCGCAAGGCTACCGCCTGACGGGCTATCCCGCCGGCGGCATCGGCGCCAATCCGGTCGAACTGCAACTGCCCACCGCCAACGTCGCGCCCAAGGCCACCACCACGGCCACCACCGTCGCCAACCTGGACGCCAACGCCAAGGTCATTTACCAGGTCGACACGGTGACCTCGCCGGCGGTGCCCGGCTCCGTGACCCTCGGCGGCGTTGCCTATACCTTCACCAAGGCCGCTGGCGGCGCGATCACCTGGGCCCCGGGCAATCCGCCGGCCGGCACCTACGGCACCGCGCCCGACACCGTGACCATCGACGGCACGGGTCAGGTCACCGCGGGCAACCTCAACGTGATTCCCGGTTTCGTCGACTTCACCGCCGCGGTGACCGAAGTCGGCAAGCCGTTCGATCCCAAGGTCACCACCAGCTACACCAACGCCTCGCCCATGACGGTGTACGACTCGCTGGGCAACTCGCACCAGGTGATGCAGTACTTCGTCAAGCGCGCCGCCGACGCCGCTGGCAACAGCGTCTACGACGTCTACTACACCATCGACGGCCAGGCCATGGCGCCGACCACCGAAGCGGGCGGCGTGTGGGGCAACCCGACGCAGTTCACGTTCAACAAGGCCGGCGCGATGACCAGCGCCACCACGGTCAACCTGTCGTTCGCCACGCCGGGCGGCAACACCACTCCGGCCGATCCCCTGGCCATCGCCGTCAACTACACCGGCACCACGCAGTACGGCAGCGCCTATGCGCTCAAGAGCCAGCCAGACGGCTACACCTCGGGCGAGTTCAGCGGCATCAATATCAGCGCCGACGGCAACCTGGTGGCCCAATACACCAACGGCGAAACCTCGATCGTCGGCACCATCGTGCTGGCCGATTTCGCCAACCTGCAGGGCCTGCAGCCGGTGGGCAACAACGCCTGGAAGGAAACCTCCTCGTCGGGCCAGCCGATCCTCGGCCAGCCGGGCAGCAACGGCTTGTCCAGGGTGGTCGGCCAGGCGACCGAAGCCTCGAACGTCGACATGAGCAAGGAGCTGGTCAACATGATCATCGCCCAGCGCACGTACCAGGCCAACTCGCAGACCATCAAGACCCAGGACGAGATCATGCAAGTCCTGATGAACCTGAAGTAATGGTTGGCGGGCACGCGACGACACCGACGGAATAGGCAATGGATCGAATCATCTACACCGCCATGAATGGCGCGGCGCGGATCACTGAGCACCAGGCCGCGCTCTCGAACAACATGGCGAACGTGAACACGCCGGGCTTTCGCGAGCAGATCGCGCTGTACCGGTCGGTTCCGGTGACCGACGGCGTGAGCCTGCCGACGCGTGTCTCGACGGTGGCGTCGACGCCCCGCAACAACTTCGAGATGGGCAACATGCAGACCACCGGCCGCGACCTGGACGTGGCCCTGGCCAGTTCCAACGGCTGGATCGCGGTGCAGACCCCGCAGGGCGAGGCCTACACCCGCGCCGGCAGCCTGCAGGTGGGCGTGAACGGCCTGCTGCAGACCTCGCTGGGCCAGCCGGTGATGTCCGACCAGAACGGCATCATCGACGTGCCCGACCAGGCCGCGCTGACCATCACCTCGGACGGCACCATCACCGCCATCGGCGCCGGCGATGCGCCCAACAACATCCTCAACCTGGGTCGCATCAAGCTGGTCAACCCGCCGGAGGCGCAGCTGGTGCACGGCGACGACGGCGTCTTCCGCCTGGCGCCGGTCAACGGCCAGCCCGCGCCGCCGGTGCCGGCGGATCCCAGCCTGCGGGTGCTGTCGGGCGTGCTGGAAGGCAGCAATACCAATCCCATGGCGGCGATGGTGGGCATGATCGAAAACGCCCGCCGCTTCGAACAGCAGATGCAGGTGGTGCAGCAGGCGGACCGCAACGCCGAACGCGCCAACGGCATTCTCTCGGTTTCCTGATCCGGTCAGCCGATCCGAACCAAATAATTTTCGCGCGCGGCCGGGCCGCCGCACCAGGAGTACTTCATCATGATGCGTTCGCTGTGGATTGCCAAGACGGGCCTGGAAGGTCAACAGACCTCGATGGACGTGATTTCCAATAACTTGGCCAACGTCTCGACCAACGGTTTCAAGCGCGGCCGCGCCGTGTTCCAGGACCTGATGTACCAGACGCTGCGCCAGCCCGGCGCCCAGGTCGGCGACGCCACGCAGCTGCCGTCGGGCCTGCAGCTCGGCACCGGCGCCCGCGTGGCCGCCACCGAGCGCATCCACACCACCGGCGGCCTGAACAACACCGGCGGCGAACTGGACGTGGCGATCAACGGCCGCGGCTTCCTGCAGGTCGAGCTGCCCGACGGCACCCAGGCCTACACCCGCGACGGCGCGCTGCAGCGCGACCAGAACGGCCAGCTGACCACGGTCAGCGGCTACGTGATCCAGCCGCCCATGAACGTGCCCGACAACGCCCTGTCGATCTCCATCGGCAAGGACGGCATCGTTTCGGTGACGCAGCCCGGCGCGGCCGGCGTCAATGTGCAGATCGGCCAGTTGCAGGTCGCCACCTTCATCAACCCCACCGGCCTGCAGAGCGTGGGCGAGAACCTGTACCTGGAAACCGACGCCTCGGGCCCGGCCAACCTGCTGCAGCCGGGCGTGGACGGCGCCGGCACGTTCATGCAGAACTACGTCGAAACCTCCAACGTGAACGTGGCCGAGGAACTGGTCAACATGATCACGACCCAGCGCGCCTACGAAATGAACAGCAAAGCCGTCAAGACCTCGGACGAAATGCTGGCCCGCCTGACCCAACTGTGATGCCTATGTCGTCTGTCCTGCGTCTGGTTTCGAGCGCGGCCCTGGCGTTGCTGGTGGCCGGTTGCGCCATGATTCCGCCCGAACCCATCGTGACCGGGCCGACGACGGCGGCCCCGCCGCCGCCGCCGATGCCGGCGGCGCAGCCCACCGGTTCGATCTACCAGCCCACGACTTACGGCAACTACCCGCTGTTCGAGGATCGTCGGCCGCGCAACGTCGGCGATATCGTCACCATCGTCCTGAACGAAAAGACGAACGCCTCCAAGAATGTCGCCACCAACACCAACCGCAGCGGCAACGCCAGCCTGGGCATCGCCGCCGCGCCGTCCTTCATGGACAGCTGGGCCAATGCCAACCTGAACACGGACGCCAAGGGTGGCAACGTGGCGCAGGGCAAGGGCGACAGCACCGCCAACAACGCCTTCACCGGCACCATCACCACCACGGTGGTGGGGGTGATGTCCAACGGCAACCTGCAGGTGGCCGGCGAGAAACAGATCGCCATCAACCGCGGCAGCGAATACGTGCGCTTCTCCGGCGTGGTCGACCCGCGTTCCATCACCGGGACGAACACCGTGTCGTCGACCCAGGTGGCCGATGCCCGCATCGAGTACCGCAGCAAGGGCGTCATGGACGAAGTCCAGACCATGGGCTGGCTGCAACGCTTCTTCCTGATCGCTTCGCCGTTCTGACCATGAAACAACCCACTCCGATTTCCGCCTTGCTGTCCCTGCTGGCGCGCGTCTGTGTCGCGGCCGGGCTGCTGGCCGGCGCCTCGGCGGCGCACGCCGAGCGGCTCAAGGACCTGGCATCCATCCAGGGGGTGCGCGGCAACCAGCTGATCGGCTACGGCCTGGTGGTGGGCCTGGACGGCAGCGGCGACCAGGTGCGCCAGACGCCTTTCACGCAGCAGAGCCTGACCAACATGCTGTCGCAGCTGGGCATCACCGTGCCGGCCGGCAGCAACATGCAGCTCAAGAACGTGGCGGCGGTCATGGTGACGACGACGCTGCCGGCCTTCGCGCGGCCCGGCCAGACGCTGGACGTGGTGGTGTCCTCCATGGGCAACGCCAAGAGCCTGCGCGGCGGCACGCTGCTGATGACGCCGCTCAAGGGCGCCGACAGCCAGGTCTACGCGATCGCCCAGGGCAACATCCTGGTCGGCGGCGCGGGCGCCTCGGCGGGCGGTTCCAGCGTGCAGATCAACCAGCTCAACGGCGGCCGCATCAGCGGCGGCGCCATCGTCGAGCGCGGCGTGCCCACCACCTTCGCGCGCGACGGCTACATCTATCTGGAAATGAACAACACCGACTTCGGCACCGCCCAGAACGTGGTGGCGGCGCTGAACCGCAAGTTCGGGCAGGGCACCGCGACCGCGCTGGACGGCCGCGTGGTGCAGGTGCGCAGCCCGATGGAGCAGTCGGCGCAGGCGCGCTTCCTGTCGCAGGTCGAGGACCTGCAGGTGACGCGCGCGCCCACCGTGGCCAAGGTCATCATCAACGCCCGCACCGGCTCGGTGGTCATGAACCGCACGGTCATGATCGAAGAGGCCGCCGTGGCGCACGGCAACCTGTCGGTCATCATCAATCGCCAGAACCAGGTATCGCAGCCGGATACGCCCTTCACGGAAGGGCAGACGGTGGTGGTGCCCAATACACAGATCGAAGTGCGCCAGGACAACGGCGCGCTGCAGCGTGTGACCACCAGCGCCAACCTGGCCGACGTGGTCAAGGGCCTGAACGCCCTGGGCGCGACGCCCCAGGACCTGCTGGCGATCCTGCAGGCCATGAAGAGCGCCGGCGCCCTGCGCGCCGAACTTGAGATCATCTGACCGCGATGGCCTACACCAATCCCTCCGCGCGTCTGGGCAGCCGCCAGGATTCCGTCTTCGACATGGGGCGCCTGTCGGACCTGAAGCGCGACGTCACCAAGGACCCGGCCAACCCCGGCACCGAGCAGCAGAAACAGGTGGCCAAGCAGTTCGAGGCCCTGTTCCTGCAGATGATGCTCAAGCGCATGCGCGAAGCCACGCCCAAGGAAGGCCTGTTCGACTCGCAGCAGACCCAGATGCTGCAATCCATGGCCGACGAGCAATTGGCGCTGCACCTGGCCACGCCAGGCATCGGCCTGTCGCAATCGATCCTGGCGCAGATGCAGCAGGGTAAGCCGGGCGACCTGCCGGCCGAAGCCGTGCAGCGCCTGGGGCAGGGCACCGACCTGGATTTCCAGACGGGGGGCTCGCGCCAGGTATCGGCGCTGATGGACGTGATGCGCAACAATCGCGCGAGCGACCGCGCCCTGGCCGCGGCCGAAGGCGCGCCCGAGCACGTCATCAACTTCGTGTCGAAGATGTCGCGCGCGGCCACGCTGGCCTCGCAGCAGAGCGGCGTGCCGGCCCGGCTGATCATGGGCCAGGCGGCCCTGGAGTCCGGCTGGGGCCAGCGCGAGATCAAGCACGAGGACGGCCGCACCAGCTACAACCTGTTCGGCATCAAGGCGGGACCGAGCTGGAAGGGCAAGGTCGTGAATGTGCTGACCACCGAATACGAAGACGGCGTCGCAAAAAAGGTGACGCAGCCCTTCCGGGCCTATTCGTCGTACGAGGAATCGTTCGCCGACTATGCCCGCCTGATCGGCAACAGCCCGCGCTACGAAAGCGTGACCCAGGCGCGCAACGAAATCGAGGCGGCCCGCCGCATCCAGAGCGCCGGCTACGCCACCGATCCGCAATATGCGCAAAAACTGATCGGCGTCATGAGCCAGCTGCGAGGGGCGGCCGCCAAGGTGGATATTTCACGCCAGATGTTGGAAGGACTCTAAATTTGGACTACCCGCTGCCGTTAATCGGGTATCCAGAAATATCAGTCGCGGTTACATACGGGGCACTGTCAGCATGAATCTGTACAAATTGGCGTTGGGCGGGTTGAACGCGTCCCAGGCGGGATTGGCCACCACCGGCCACAACATCAACAACGCCACCACGGTGGGTTACAACCGCCAGCGCGTCATGATCTCGACCGCGGGCGCCCAGGCCACCAGCAACGGCTTCATCGGCCGCGGCGTGCAGGTCGACACCGTGGTGCGCAGCTACGACAGCTTCCTGTACAAGCAGCTGGTCGGCGCCCAGGGTAGCAGCGCCCAGTTGCAGACCCAGTTCGACCAGGTGTCGCAGATCAACAACCTGTTCGCCGACCGCACCGTGGGCATCGCCCCGGGCCTGACCAATTTCTTCACCAGCATGAACACCGTGGCCAGCAAGCCGGCGGATCCCGCCGCGCGCCAGGACCTGCTGGGCAAGGCCAACAGCCTGACCACCCAGATCCGCTCGGCCTACCAGGAAATGCAGAACCAGCGCCTGGGCCTGAACACGCAGATCTCCACCACCGTCGAGCAGGTCAACAGCTACCTGACCCGCATCAATGACCTGAACAGCCAGATCTCCATCGCCCGCGGCAAGGGCGCCGGCAATCCGCCCAACGACCTGCTGGACCAGCGCGACCAGGCCGTTTCCGAACTGAATCAGCTGATCGGCATCACCACCTACGAGCAGGGCGACAAGCTCAACATCTCGCTGGCCTCCGGCGGTCAGGCGCTGCTGTCCGGCGATACCGTCTACCCGTTGCAGGCCGTGGCGTCCGCCAAGGATGTCAGCCGCACCGTCATCGCGTACACCCTGCCGGCCGGTTCCGGCGGCAAGACCGTGGCGGTCGAACTGAACGACGCCGAAGTCAGCGGCGGCAAGCTGGGCGGCCTGCTGCAGTTCCGCGCCAGCTCGCTGGACTTCATGCAGGCGCAGTTGGGCCAGATGGCCGTCGGCCTGGCCATGACGTTCAACGAGCAGCACCGCCAGGGCCTGGACTCCGCCGGCAACCCCGGCACCGATTTCTTCAGCATCGGCAGCCCGCAGGGCGTGCCCAACGCCAACAACAAGAGCGGCGCCCAGCTCAGCGGTACGTTCACGAACGTGAACAACATCAACGCCAAGGACTACGAAATCAGTTTCGACGGCGCCAATTACCGCGTGACGCGCCTGCCGGAAGGCACCCAGGTGTACAACGGCCCGGCCACCGGCACGCCGCCCACCGCCACGCTGGACCTGACCGATGAAATGGGCGTGTCGCTGACGATCGACTCGCCGCCGCAGGCCGGCGACAAGTGGTCGCTGTCGCCCACGCGCGACGCCGCGCGCGACATCAACGTGCTGATCACCGACCCGGAAAAGGTTGCCGCGGCGGATGCCGCCGGCGGCGACGCCAACGGCAAGAACGCGTTGGCGCTGGCGCAACTGCAGACCCGCAAGGTGCTGGGCCACGGCACCATGAGCATCACCGAGATGTTCGGCCAGGTGGTCAACACCGTCGGCGTGCAGACCGCGCAGATCAGTTCGGCTAATACGGCCCAGAAGAATCTGCTGGCCCAGAAGACCGCGGCCCAGCAATCGGTGTCGGGCGTGAACCTGAACGAAGAATACGTGAGCCTGTCGCTCTACCAGGAGCAGTACCAGGCCAGCGCCCGCATCATCGACGTCGCCAGCACGCTGTTCGATACGCTGCTGGGCCTGCGCGGCTGATCCGGATCGTTGACATCGTGACCTATCAAGACCTATTTGGAGCTTCCCCATGCGCCTGAGCACCTCGATGATGTATTCGAACGGCCTGAAGGGCGTTCTTTCTCAGGAATCCGACATGAACCGCCTGGTGGAACAGGTGGGCAGCGGCAAGAAGTTCCTGACGCCGGCGGATGATCCGCTGTCCGCCTCGTTGTCGATCAACGTCGCGCAGACGCAGAGCATGAACGCGACGTACCAGCTCAATCGCAACACCGCCAAGACCAACCTGGGCCAGGAAAACAACGTCCTGGATTCCATCACCACGGCGCTGGCCGACGTGCGTACCCGCGTGGTGCAGGCCGGTAACGGCACTTTCGCCGACAGCGACCGCCAGGCCTTGTCGACCGCGCTGAAGAACGCCCGGGACGCGCTGCTGGGCCTGGCGAACAGCACCGACGGCAACGGCCAATATCTGTTCTCCGGCTACCAGGGCGGCGTTGTGCCCTATGCCCAGGACACCAACGGCAAGATCGTCTATAGCGGCGCCACCGGCGAGCGCACGGTGCAGGTCGATCAGTCGCGCCAGATGTCCTCCAGCGACATCGGCAGCGACATCTTCAACCGCGCCAACCCGGGGTCGCAGGCCTATGTCAGCACCGCCGCCGCCGCCAACACCGGCACGGCCCAGTTCAGCACGGTCTCGGTGACGCCGGGCAGCCCCAACATCGGCAAGAACTTCAAGCTGCAATTCGAATCCGACCCGGCCACGGGCAACATGGGGTATCGCGTCATCACGACGGACCCCAATGCCAACCCGCCGGTGCCGCCGGTCATCAACCCGGCTCCGCCGGCCGCGCCCACCGTCTACACGCCCGATGCCGCGATTGATTTCGGCGGGGTGTCGGTGGTCGTCAAGGGCACGCCGCAGAACGGTGACGTGATCGACGTCGAAAGCGTGCAGTCCGCCAACGTCGACATTTTCAATACGCTGGACAGCCTCATCAAGACGCTCGACTCGCCGATCGCCGGCGATCCGGTGGCGTTGGCCAAGCTGAACAACGAGTTGGCGACGGCCAACAAGAAGTTGTCGACCAACTACGACAACGTGCAGACGGTCGCCGCCTCGGTGGGCGCCCGCATGAACGAACTTGAAGCCCTGGACGCCACCGGTACCCAGAAGGGCCTGGGTTATTCCAAGTCGTTGTCGGATCTCGAAGACCTGGACTACTACTCGGGCGCCAGCCAGTTGGCGTTGCGACAGGTGGCCCTGCAGGCCGCGTCGGCGGCGTTCATGACGATTCAAGGATCCAGTCTTTTCAGCCGCAAGTAATGCGGTGAGTCCATAGACCGCGCCCAGGACGGACGCGGCATGTTGCGCCCTTACGGACGCTTCCGGTGGCAAGCCGGAGCGTCCGTGTGTGCGTACAGGGTAGGCATTTTGTCGTTTCAATAACGCTCGGATATTTCATGCTTGTCAATTTGAAAGTTCGCACCTGCATCATCCTGGTGCTATTGCTCTTCACGGGTGCCATGTTCGTGTCGAACGGCGTGGCTTGGATGGGACTGAATTCCAGTAACACGAAACTCGATCAGATCAACGCCGCCTATACCGACCAGGGAGTTCCCCTCAACCGCGCCTACAACATATTCCTGCGCGCGCGCCTGTTGCTTTCCACATCGCTGATGGATATGCAGCAGGGCAAGACCGAGCAGGCGACCGAACAGGCCAAGCGCTCCGAAGCCTTGATGCAAGAAGCCTTCAAGATGATGGAGGAAATCCGCAAGGCGCCCAAGCTGGAGGGAACCGAGGCACTGGGCCAGGCAGTGGATGCCGCGCTCAAGGAATACGATTCGGTTATCAAGGGGCAGGCCAAGGCGCTCGCCAACCTGGCGATCCAGGACTACCTCAACCTCAATGACGCCGCCACGAACGCCAACACCAAGTTCCGCGGGGCGGTGGACGATTACCTGGGCTTCATCGACAAGCGTACGGATGAACTGGCGGCGCAGGCCCAGGTTGACCACAACATTTCGCGCAGCGTCACGATCGCGCTGCTGGTGATTGCGGCGGTGCTCGCGATTGGCTGTTGGATCTTCATCAACCGTACGGTCCTGCGTCCGCTGCACGAGGCGGGCGATCATTTCGAGAAAATCGCGAGCGGCGACTTCACCGGACGTATCGAGGTGCGCAGCACCAATGAAATCGGCCAGATGTTCTCCGCCGTCAAGCGCATGCAGGAAAGCCTGACGCGCACGGTGGCCACGGTGCGCCGTGGCGTGGACGAGATCAACGTGGGCGCGCGCGAAATCTCGGCGGGCAACACCGACCTGTCCAGCCGCACCGAGCAGCAGGCGGCCTCTCTGGAAGAGACCGCCGCGTCGATGGAAGAACTGGCCTCGACGGTCAAGCAGAACGCCGACAACGCGCGCCAGGCCAACCAGCTGGCGGCCAGCGCTTCGGACGTGGCCGAG
>NZ_CADIJL010000061.1 GCF_902859695.1 Achromobacter ruhlandii | reverse complement strand
CACCACCGCGCCGACCGGCCGCGCCGGCGGCGAATCGACCGCCACGGGCGGCGCCACGGGCGGCGCCAGCACGCCCGCGCCGGGCGCCCCGATCAGCGGCATCCACCAGGACCTGACCCTGCTGGTGCGCCAGCAGCTGGACGTACTGGCCAACCAGGCCCTGACCTGGCAGGGCGAGGCCTGGCCTGGCGCTCCAATGGAGTGGGAGGTGGAGCGCGACCCCTATGGCGGCGATCCGGACTCCGCCGGGTCCACCTGGGCCACCCGCCTGAAGCTCGACCTGCCGCGCCTGGGCCTGGTGGACGCGCGCCTGAACCTGGCGGGCGACCAGCTCGTGCTGCAGGTGGTCGCGCCCCACAGCGCCGCCGAGATCAACGAATCCTCCGACCTGCTGCGCTCGCGCCTGCTGGCCGCCGGCCTCACGCTCAGCCACCTGGTGGTGAACGTGGTCGACCCCCGCCCCGTCGTCCCCACGGATTTCTGATGCGTACCGTGCCACCGCCCGACCAGGGCCCGAACGCCAACCGCAATGCCGCGGTCGCCATTTCATACGATGACCGCGACGCCGCCCCGCGCGTGGTGGCCAAGGGCTACGGCCAGTTGGCCGACACCATCGTGCGTGCCGCCGAGGAAAACGGCCTGTACGTGCACGAATCGCGCGAACTCGTCGGACTGCTGATGCAGGTGGACCTGGATTCGCATATTCCTCCCCAACTCTACGTGGCGGTGGCAGAATTGCTGGCCTGGCTCTATCGCCTCGAATCGCGCGAACTCCCCGAAGCCGCGCCGCCTGCCTGACCCCTCTCTCTAAGGACCACCACCGTGTTGGATGCCAGCGATCCGGAATTCCTGCTCACGCGGCCGGAAGACATGCGCGCCGCGCTCTTCGAACTGACGCACCCCGACAGCCACATCCTGGTGCGTGACGCCGCGGACCGGGAAATGGCGGTGTTGGTGCTGGGCGCCGACAAGCAGACCCGACAGTTTTTCTGGCGCCCGCGCGATTACGCGGGCGCCGACTTCGAGCAGTCCGACAGCATGGGCCTGCTCAGCGGCACCACTTTCCATTTCCACGCGACGGCTTACGGCGGCGTGCAGATCCGCTTCCGCGTCTCGCGTCCCGAAGTCATCCATTTCGATGACGGCAGCGCGGCGCTGATGTCGCCCTTCCCCGAACGTCTGGCGCGCATCCAGCGCCGCAAGATGTTCCGGGCCTCGCTGGTGACCCATGCCAACCGCTGCCAGGCGTCCTGGCGCCCCGCTCCCACCGACAAGCCGATCAGCTTCTCGGTGCGCGATATTTCGGTGGACGGGGTGGGCTTGCGGGCGGAGCTGGCGGTGCAGGCCCTGCCGCAACGCGGCACGGTGCTCGAAGACGTGCAACTGGATTTCGGCGAACTGGGCAAGCTCAATGCGCACCTGGAAGTCCGCAATGTATACCCGATCTCGGGCCAGCCCATGACCCAGGCCGCCAGCCCCGACGAGCCGACGCCGACCCACGTGTCGCTGACGGGCGAGCCGCCAATGAGCCATTTGGGCGCGGTCTTCCTGAACCTGGACGCGCGCCAGGAGAACTGGTTGCAGCAGGTGGTGTGGCGGCTGGAGAAGACTGCCCGCTGACCGCACGGGCATGCATGCCGCACGGGGAGCAGAGGCGCCCCGGTTCGGCGCCGAAAACGCGGCGGGCGAACGGGCCTGAGAAAGGCCGTTGACCGCAACGACCGGCAAGAACAACCGACAATAACAACCAACAAAAACGACCGACAGGAACGGCGGGCCACAACGGCCGGTGGAAACACCAATCGCCAACGGCTGACCACAACCGCTGGCAACGTGCCTTCGCGCGGGGCAGGCGCGGCTGCCGCCCCCCCCCGTGATCCGCTCCGACTGGCGGTTACACGGCCATCGACGAGATTTCCTTGTAGGCGGCGACCAGCTTGTTGCGCACCTGGACGGCCGTCTGAAAGCCGATGCTGGCTTTCTGCAGGTCGATCATGACGTCGTTGAGCGACACGTCGGGCGCGCCCAGTTCAAAGGCCTTGGCCTGGGCGGTGGCGGCGTTCTGCGCGGCGGTGACGCGGCGGATGGAGCGATGCAGCTCGGCGGCGAAGCCGTCGGGTTGGGCCACGCTTTCGCCGGCGGCCAGGTTGCCGGTTTCGGCCTTGGTTACCGCCACGCGCATCTGCTGAAGCATGCTTTCGATGCCGGACAAGCCTGATACAGCCATTACGTTATTCCTTGCTGGTAGGACGAGGGACTACGCCCAGGATGCTGGCAGCGTAACCCGCCATCGCGCGCGCCATAGCGGCTAAAAGCCGCCAAAACACCCGATATTTCCGCGAATGCCCCACAGCGGCCGGCACCCGTCGCGACCGCCCGCGTCCACCTGCCGCGCTCGCTTGTCGACATAGAGGACAAGTAACGCCAAAAAACCGCTGTTTTCAACGATTGGGTTTGCTAACGCAGCAGCAATAATCCAGGCTCTCCCCAGACCAGAAGCACGTTGCATGTGTAATCTGCCCTACCCGAACATGAAGTCATTTTCCCTGCTCCGCGAAGCCAGCGGGAGCCGCCAATGAATCAGCAGGCTACCCTGAGCGCGTCGCTTCTGGCGAAGTTTCCCGTGTTGGAAAAGATACGTGCCCTGCCCAAGCCGATCCTGCTCGGCGCGGCCGCGGCGCTGGTCGCGCTGATCGTCGCCGTGGCGATGTGGAGCAGCGAGCCCAAGTACAAGGTGCTGTTCTCGAACCTGGACGACCGCGATGGCGGCGCCATCGTGACCGCCCTGGGCTCCATGAACGTGCCGTACAAGTACAACGACACCGGCACGGCCCTGCTGGTGCCGGCAGACCGCGTTTACGACGCCCGCCTGCAACTGGCCTCGCAGGGCCTGCCGCGCGGCGGCTCGGTCGGCTTCGAACTGATGGACAACGCCCGTTTCGGCGCCAGCCAGTTCGCCGAACAGATCAACTACCAGCGCGGCCTCGAAGGCGAACTGGCGCGCTCGATCGAATCCATGCACACCGTGCAGCACGCCCGCGTGCACCTGGCCATGCCGCGCCAGTCGCTGTTCGTGCGTGAACGCCAGCCGCCGACCGCCTCGGTGCTGCTGAACGTCTACCCCGGCCGCAGCCTGAGCGACGCCCAGGTCTCGGCCATTTCCTGGCTGGTCGCCTCCAGCGTGCCGGAACTGACCGCCGAAAACGTCTCGATCGTCGACCAGAACGGCCGCCTGCTGTCCGCCCCCACCGGCGAGGGCCGCGGCATGGACGCCGACCAGATGCGCATGGTCCGCGAGACCGAGCAGCGCACCGTCGAACGCATCCTCACCATCCTCAACCCGCTGGTCGGCCCGGGCAACGTCCACGCCCAGGCCAGCGCCGAAATGGATTTCTCGCGCCGCGAGGAAACCTCCGAGGTCTACCGCCCCAACCAGGAGCCCGGCCAGGCCGCCATCCGCAGCCAGCAGACCAGCGAATCGAACCAGCGCGGCATCAATCCCGCGCAGGGCGTGCCTGGCGCGCTGTCCAACCAGCCCCCGGCCAACGCCCAGGCGCCGATCGCCAACCCGCCGCAGACCCAGCCGCCGCGCCCGGGCCAGCCGCAACAACAAGGCCAGCAGCAACAGCAGACCACCACCGGCGCTGGCGCCCAGGGCGCCGGCGGCACCGTCAGTGATCGCCGCGACGCCACCACCAACTACGAGGTCGACCGCACCATCAGCCACATCAAGCAGCCGGTCGGCACGCTCAAGCGCCTGTCGGTCGCCGTGGTGGTCAACTACGTGCGCGACAAGGACGGCGAACTGGCCGCCCTGCCGCCCGAGGAACTGAACAAGCTCACCAACCTGGTGCGCGAGGCGATGGGCTACTCCGAAAGCCGTGGCGACTCGCTGAACCTGGTCAACAGCCAGTTCAACGACGGTCCGCCGGCCGTGCCGATGTGGCGCGATCCGGAAATGATCGCCCTGTTCAAGACCATCCTGGCCTGGCTGGTGGGTGGCGTGCTGGCCCTGTGGCTGTACCGCAAGATCCGCCGCTCGGTGGGCGACTACCTGTACCCGCCGGTCGATCCTGAAGTGGCCGAGGCCGAGCGCATCGAAGCCCAGCGCGAGGCCCAGGACCTGGCCCGCGCCAAGGAAACCGACCGTTACCAGGACAACCTGGAACGCGCCCGCACGATGGCGAACAAGGATCCGCGCGCCGTCGCGATGGTCCTGCGCACCTGGATGACCAAAGATGAAAAATGATGCCAAGCCCATGGACGGCATGACGCGCAGCGCCGTCCTGATGATGTCGCTGGGTGAAGACGCCGCCGCCGAGGTCTTCAAGTACCTCACCGCCCGCGAAGTCCAGCAGGTCGGCGCCGCCATGGCCAGCCTCAAGCAGGTCACCCGCAACGACGTGGCCGTGGTGCTGGAGGAGTTCCGCCAGGAAGCCGACCAGTTCATGGCCGTCACGCTGGGATCGGACGACTACATCCGCACCGTGCTGACCAAGGCGCTGGGCAGCGACCGCGCCGCCGGCCTGATCGAGGACATCCTGGAAGCCGGCGAAGGCGGCAGCGGCATCGACGCCCTGAACTGGCTCGACCCGCACACCGTGGCCGAGCTGATCGGCGACGAGCACCCGCAGATCATCGCCACCATCCTGGTGCACCTGGAACGCGACCGCGCCGCCGGCGTGCTGGCGCTGCTGACCGACCGCCTGCGCAACGATGTCATGCTGCGCATCGCCACCTTCGGCGGCGTGCAGCCCGCGGCCCTGTCGGAACTGACCGAAGTGCTCAATTCCGTGCTGGCCGGCCAGGGCGCCAAGCGCAGCAAGATGGGCGGCGTGCGCACCGCGGCCGAGATTCTCAACATGATGAATTCGGCCGAAGAGGAAACCGTGGTCGCCAGCCTGCGCGAACGCGACAACGACCTGGCGCAGAAGATCATCGACGAGATGTTCGTGTTCGACAACCTGCTCGACGTCGAAGACCGCGCGATCCAGCTCATCCTCAAGGAAATCGACAACGACACGCTCATGGTCGCGCTCAAGGGCGCCCAGGAAGAGCTGCGCGCCAAGTTCCTGCGCAACATGTCCAGCCGCGCCGCCGAGATGCTGCGCGAAGACCTGGAAGCGCAAGGCCCGATCCGCATGTCGAAGGTCGAGGGCGAGCAGAAGAAGATCCTGCAGATCGCCCGCCGCCTGGCCGAGAGCGGCCAGATCGTCCTGGGCAATTCCGGAGACGACGCGTATGTCTGAAGCGGATACCGGCCAGTCGACGCTCATCTCGCGCAGCGCCGCCTGGCGGCGCTGGCAGATGCTGTCGTTCGACGAGCCGCCGCCCGTCGAAGTGGAACCCGAGCCGGAACCCGACCCGGGCCCCGATCCGGAAGTGGTGATGGCCCAGTTGCGCGCCCAGGCCATCGCCGAGGGCCGCGAGGAAGGTTACGCGCAAGGTCATGCCGCCGGCCTGGAAGCCGGCCGCGCCGAAGGCCACGAAGCGGGCCTGGCCGCCGGCCGCGAAGCCGGCTATGCCGAAGGCCTGGCCCAGGCGCGCGAACAAGGCGCCCAGGAAGCGCAACAGCTGCACGCGTTGCTGCAAGCCTGCGCTGAATCGGTGGGATCGCTGGAAGAAAAGATGGGCCAGAGCCTGCTGACGCTGGCGCTGGACATCGCCCAGCAGGTCGTGCGCACCACGCTGGCCGAGCAGCCCGAGACCGTGGCCAGCGCCGTGCGCGAAGTGCTGCACATCAACCCCACCGCCGGCGGCCAGATGCGCCTGTGGGCCAATCCGGCCGACATCGAGCTGATCCGCCTGCATCTGGCCGACGAGCTCAAGGAAGGCCACTGGCGCGTGCTCGCCGACGAATCCATCGCCCGCGGCGGCTGCCGCGCCGAGACGCCATTCGGCGACATCGACGCCACCTTGCAGACCCGCTGGCGCCGCGTCGCGGCTTCGCTGGGCCGCAACGTCCACTGGGAGGACCCGGCGTGAGCGCCAATCCGGCCCCCGCGCAGCCCGGCCAACCGGCCGTGCCCGTGATCGACCGCTGGCAGACCCAGCTGCAGATCGGCTCGATCCGCGCCGCCTCGACCGACCCCTGGCTGGTCAGCGGCAAGATCACGCGCGCCACGGGCCTGGTGCTGCACGCCACGGGGCTGCGCCTGCCGGTGGGGGCCGCTGCCCGCATCGAGATCGCGCGCGGCCACGACCACTGGGCCGACGCCGAAGTGGTCGGTTTCGACGGCCACACCCTGTACCTGATGCCGCAGGCCGACATTTCCGGCCTGCCGCCCGGCGCCCGCGTGGTGCCCGGCGAACCGCCCGTGCAGCGCCAGATCCCGCTGCCGCGCAAGGCCGAGCTCAATGGCAACGCCAAGCCGCAGCTGGGTCGCCACCTGCCGGTGGGCAACGCCCTGCTGGGCCGCGTGCTGGACGGCGCCGGCCGGCCGCTGGATGGCCTCGGTCCGCTGACCGGCGCCGAACTGGCGCCGCTGTCGGCCCAGCCGATCAACCCGCTGTCGCGCGCCCCGATCGACACCGTGCTCGATACCGGCGTGCGCGCGATCAACGGCCTGCTCACCGTCGGCCGCGGCCAGCGCATGGGCCTGTTCGCCGGCTCCGGCGTCGGCAAGAGCGTGCTGCTCGGCATGATGGCCCGCTACACCAAGGCCGACGTCATCGTGGTCGGCCTGATCGGCGAACGCGGCCGCGAAGTCAAGGAATTCATCGAGCACAACCTGGGCCCCGAGGGCCTGGCGCGCTCGGTGGTGGTGGCCGCCCCGGCCGACGTCTCGGCGCTCCTGCGCCTGCAGGGCGCGGCCTATGCCACGCGCCTGGCGGAACACTTCCGCGACCAGGGCCTGGACGTGCTGCTGATCATGGACTCGCTTACCCGCTACGCCATGGCGCAACGCGAAATCGCGCTGGCCATCGGCGAGCCGCCCGCCACCAAAGGCTATCCGCCGTCGGTGTTCGCCAAGCTGCCGACCCTGGTCGAACGCGCCGGCATGGGCGCGCCCGGGCCCAGCGGCAAGGCCGGCTCGATCACCGCGTTCTACACCGTGCTGGCCGAAGGCGACGACCAGCAGGACCCGATCGCCGACTCGGCCCGCGCCATCCTGGACGGCCACGTGGTGCTGTCGCGCCATCTGGCCGAATCCGGCCACTACCCCGCCATCGACATCGAGGCCTCGATCTCGCGCGCCATGACCTCGCTGATCACGCCGCAGCAGTTCTCGGTGGTGCGCCGCTTCAAACAGACGCTGTCGCGCTACCAGCGCAACCGCGACCTGATCGCCGTGGGCGCGTACGCCGCCGGCAACGACCCGCAACTGGACGACGCCATCGCCCGCTACCCGCGCCTGGAAGCCTTCCTGCAGCAGGATATTGGCGAGAACGTCGGCTACGAGGACGCGGTGGAACAGTTGCGCGCCAGCTTTGAATTGAGGGACACCTATGCCTAGCCAATTGCCTCTGGACATGCTGATCAACCTGGCCAAGGAGAGCACGGACGAAGCCGCCCGCCTGCTTGGCCGCCTCAGCACCGAGCGCACCAATGCCGAACGCCAGCTCGGCATGCTGCAGGACTATCGCCAGGACTATCTGGAGCGCCTGCAACAGGCCATGACCACCGGTATGTCGGCCAGCGACTGCCACAACTATCAGCGCTTCATCGGCACCCTGGACGACGCCATCGGCCAGCAGCAGAACGTGCTGCGCCAGGCCGACGAAAACCTGGCCAAGGGCCGTCTCTACTGGCAGCAGGAAAAGCGCAAGCTCAATTCGTACGACGCCCTGGCACAACGCGAATTGCGCGCGCAGGCCGTGGTGGAATCCCGCCGCGAGCAGCGCGCCAACGACGAATACTCCGCCCGCCTGGTCCAGCGCCAGGCCGGGATGCATTAATTGCCCACAGGAAGCCCAAGATGACCGCTCCCCTGCCCACGCCCGCCATCGCGCCCGCCGCGCCGGTCTCGATCGCCGACACGCTCGGCGCCAAGTCCGCGGCCGCCTCGACCAAGAAGGGCCCGTCGTTCTCCGACGTGCTGGCCCAGCAGCGCCCGAACCCGTCCGCCGACGCGCGGCCGGCCAATAACAACGGCGCCAAGACGCCGGCATCCGGCGGCAAGCCCTCCGGCGACGCAGCGGCCAACGCCGAAGACGCCGCCGCCTCGGCCATCGACAACGCCGTGCAGACCGCGACCCAGGCCGAAGCCGGCGCGCTCGCCGTCGCCGCCGCGCAGCAACCCGCCACGCCGGTGGTGTTGCCGGAACAGGCGCTGGAAATCGCCGCCCAGGCCGCCGAGCAGGTCCAGCTGGCGCGCGGCAACGCCCAGGCGGCCGCCACGGCCGTCAGCAGCGGCGCCGCCGTGGTGCAGGCTGCCCTGACCGCCAACGACGCCATCGCCACCCCGCGCACGCCGGTGGCCGCCACGGCGCAGCAGGCCGAAGCCGCCGCCGCCCTGGCCAGCCGCGATGCGCAGATCGCCCAGCCGGTGGTCACCGCCGCCGTCAAGCCCGGCTCGACGCCAGCGGCCGAAGCGGCGCCCGCCAAGTCCGCGCCCGCCGCCGAGCTGCCGCGCCCGGCGCCCGAAGCCGCCGCGCCGCGCGCCGCCAATGCGCGCGTGGCCACGGCCGAACCCGCGTCTGTCCTGCCGCAACACGGCCGCACCGAGGAAGACCCCGCCGCGCCGGTGCTCAGCACCGCGCAGCAATTCCAGGTGCCGCAGCACGCCGCCAATGCCCAGGACCACCTGGCGCAAGCGATCGCCGCCGCCTCGCAGCGCCAGCAGCCCGCGCCCATCGCCAACCCCGCCAGCGTCGCCGTGCCCAATGTGCCGGTGGTACTGCAGGTTGCCACCCCGGTCGGCGGCACCCACTGGGGCACCGAACTGGGTCAGCAGATGGTGGTCATGAGCAACAACGTGCGCCAGGGCACCCAGACCGCCGAGCTGCGCCTGGATCCGCCCGACCTCGGTCCGCTGCGCGTCAGCATCAATTTGGCCGATGGCGTTGCCAGCGCCTCGTTCGTGTCGGCGCATGCCTCGGTGCGCCAGGCGATCGAAACCGCGATTCCGCAATTGCAGCAGGCCCTGGCCCAGGCCGGCATCTCGCTGGGCCAGACCAGCGTCGGCGAACAGGCCGCGCAGCAGGAATTCGCCCAGCAGAACGGCGGCGGTTCGCAACGCCAGGGCGGCGGCAATGGCGCCGCGGTGGCGGATGGTTCGAGCGATGGCCAGGCCGCCACCGTGACGGCCTCGCGCAACGCCAATGCGCTGGTCGACACCTTCGCGTAACAATCGCGCGGCCCGCGGCCGGCAACGGTTGCGGGCGGTGCAGCAATAGCTTGAGATACGCGGCTTTCGCCCTGTTTTTCGCCTCCAAGCGGGGGTGTGATTTCGGGCAGAATGCTTTCATCCACTAAGAATCCGTTTTCATCAGCGGCAAAACACGCATCGACACCGAGATGGCGACTTCCAAACCCACAACCATGCCGCCGCGCGGCGCGCTTCCGACACGCTCCGGCGGCATAGGCCGCATTGTCCGCCCGCTGCTCATGATATTGGTGCTGCTGCTGGTGGCCGCCGCCAGCGCGGGCGCGACCTGGTTCATTGCCCAGCGCATGCAGCCGCAGGGTGGCGCGCCGGTGCAACTGGGCGTTGGGCAGACCGGCAACCAGCCGGGCCAGCCCGGCGCCGCCGGCCCGCAGGCCACGCCGACCACTTTTGTCGCCCCGCCCACCACCCCGGCGGCGGTGCCCGCGCCGATCTTCGTGCCGATCGAGGCCTTCACGGTCACGCTGCAGAACGCGGACACCGAACGCATCATGCACGTGGGCCTGACCCTGCGCGTGAGCGACGAACAGACCCGCATCCGCCTGGAAAAATACATGCCTGAAGTGCGCAGCCGCATCCTGATGGTGCTGTCCGCGCAATCGCCCACCGGCGTGCAGACCCAGCAAGGCAAGACCGACATGGCCAACGCCATCAAGCAAGCCGTCAATCGCCCGTTCGCGCCCCTGCCGGACGGCCAGTATGTCACCGACGTACTGTATACGGCGTTCGTGGTGCAATAAGCATGGCCTACGAGGCGTTTCTTTCGCAGGACGAAGTCGACGCGCTGCTGGCCGGCGTCACGGGCGAGAGCGACAGCAAAAAGGAATCCGCGGGCCCCAACGACGGCGCCCGCGCCTATGACCTGAGCTCGCCGGACCGCGTGGTGCGCCGGCGCATGCAGACGCTGGAGCTCATCAACGAACGCTTTGCGCGCCAGATGCGCAGCGTGTTGCTGAACTTCATGCGCCGCAGCGCCGACATCACAGTCGGTTCCATCAAGATCCAGAAGTACGCGGACTTCGAACGCAACCTGCCGGTTCCCAGCAACCTGAACATGGTGCAGATGAAGCCACTGCGCGGCACCGCCCTGTTCACCTATGACCCGAACCTGGTGTTCCTGGTCATCGACAGCCTGTTCGGCGGCGATGGCCGCTACCACACGCGGGTCGAGGGCCGGGACTTCACCACCACCGAACAGCGCATCATCCGGCGCCTGCTCAACCTGACCCTGGAAAGCTACGGCAAGTCCTGGGATCCCGTCTACCCGATCGAATTCGATTACGTCCGCTCGGAGATGCACACCAAGTTCGCCAGCATCACCGGCAACAATGAAGTGGTGGTCGTCACCTCGTTCCACATCGAATTCGGCGCGACCGGCGGCGACCTCAACATCTGCCTGCCCTATTCCATGATCGAGCCGGTGCGCGACCTGCTCACGCGGCCGCTGCAGGAAACCACGCTCGAGGAAGTCGATCAGCGCTGGGCGCAGCAGCTCTCGCGCCAGGTGCGCAGCGCCGACATCGACGTGGTCGCCGAGTTCGCGCGCATTCCGTCCAGCATCCGCGAACTGATGCGCATGAAGGTCGGCGACATCCTTCCCGTGGATGTGCCGCAGACCGTCATCGCCCACGTCGACGGCGTGCCGCTGATGGAATGCGGCTACGGCGTCTTCAACGGCCAGTACGCCCTGCGCGTGCAAAACATGTTTACCCACGATACCGATTCAAACGAGGCCCCCGACCATGACTGACAAGAACGAGCCCGGCTCCGGCTCGTCCCCGGCCGACGACTGGGCCGACGCGCTCGCCGAACAATCCCGCGCCAATCCGCCCACCCAGGCGGACGGCCTGAAGCCCGCCCAGGATGACTGGGCCGCCGCCATGGCCGAGCAGACGGCGGCCACGCCGCCCGCGGCCGCCGCGCCCCCTGCCGCTCCGGCGGCTCCCCCGGCTCCGGCTCCGGCCGCGCCTGCCGCCCAATCGGCGGCGCAATCGGTGTTCAAGCCGCTGGCCGGCTCGGCCGCCGGCAATGGCACCGACATCGACCTGATCATGGACGTGCCCGTCCAGCTGACGGTGGAACTGGGCCGCACCCGCCTGACCATCAAGAACCTGCTGCAACTGGGCCAGGGGTCGGTGGTGGAGCTGGACGGCCTGGCTGGCGAGCCGATGGACATCTTCGTCAACGGCTACCTGATCGCCCAGGGCGAAGTGGTGGTGGTGGAAGACAAGTACGGCATCCGCCTGACCGACATCATCACCCCGTCCGAACGCATCAACCGCCTCAACAACCGCCGTTGAAGCCGCGCCCGTGATGAACGAATCCGCCCTGCTGCGCGTCGTCATCGGCCTGGTGCTGGTGCTGGCGGCCATCCTGGCCGCGGCCTGGCTGGCGCGGCGCGCCGGCCTGACGCAGCGTGGCGGCGGCAACCTGCTCAAGCAGGTCGCCAGCCTGCCGATCGGCGCGCGGCAGAGCATCGTCGTCGTCGAGATCGAGAACACCTGGGTGGTCGTGGGCGTCAGCCCCGGCCAGCTCAACACCCTGCATACCCTGCCCGCCGGCGAATTGCCGCAGGCCGCGACCTTGCCCACCGCCGCCTTCGCGGCCAAACTGGGTCAGGCGCTCAAGCGCCGCTAGGCGGCGCGCGCGCTTCCACACCATGAGCTTGCCCTCTTCCCCTCGCGCCCGCCGCGGCGCGCTGCCCCTGCTGGGCGCCGCCGCCCTGCTGGGCCTGGCCCTGTTCCCCGCGGGCGTGGTCGCCCAGGCCACCCTGCCTGCCCTGACCGCGACGCCGGGCCCGGGCGGTTCCGAAACCTATTCGCTCAGCATGCAGACGCTGCTGCTGATGACGTCGCTGTCGTTCCTGCCGGCGGCGCTGTTGATGATGACCGGCTTCACCCGCATCATCATCGTGCTCGGCCTGCTGCGCAGCGCCATGGGCACCGCGATGTCGCCGCCCAACCATGTTCTGATCGGGCTGGCGCTGTTCCTGACCTTCTACACAATGTCGCCGGTGTTCGACAAGATCTACACCGACGCCTACAAACCGCTGTCCGAGGGCTCGATCCAGTTCGAAGCCGCGGTCGAGCGCGCCGCGGGCCCGTTGCGCACCTTCATGCTGCACCAGACCCGCGAGAACGACCTGGCGCTGTTCGCCAACCTGGCCAAGCAGCCGGCGCTGGAGGATCCGTCGCAGGTGCCGCTGCGCATCCTGGTGCCGGCCTTCATCACCAGCGAGCTCAAGACCGCCTTCCAGATCGGCTTCACCATTTTCATTCCGTTCCTCATCATCGATCTGGTGGTCGCCAGCGTGCTGATGGCGCTGGGCATGATGATGGTGCCGCCCGTGACCGTGGCGTTGCCGTTCAAGCTGATGCTGTTCGTGCTGGCCGATGGCTGGAACCTGCTGATGGGCTCGCTGGCCCAGAGCTTCTACCAATAGGGAATCGCCATGACCGCCGAAACCGTCATGACCATGACCTACCAGGCGATGAAGATCGCGCTGGCGATGGCCGGTCCGCTGCTGATCATCACCCTGATCGTCGGCCTGGTGATCAGCATCTTCCAGGCAGCCACCCAGATCAACGAAATGACGCTGTCGTTCATCCCGAAGCTGCTGGCAATGTGCGGCGTGCTGGTGCTGCTGGGCCCGTGGCTGATCGGCATCATGGTCGACTACATCCGTCAATTGATCGGCCAGATTCCCGGCCTGGTGTCGTAGCGGCATCCGCCGCCGCCGGGACGCGTCCCCATGTTTTCCTTCACCATCGAGCAGCTCAATGGCTGGATCGGCCAGTTCCTCTGGCCGTTCGTGCGCATCCTGGCGCTGGTGGGCACCGCGCCCCTCTTTTCCGAATCCACCATTCCCGTCAAGGTCAAGATCGGTCTGGCCTTCGTGTTGGCGCTTGCCGTCAGCCCGGCGCTCGATCCCATGCCGCCGATCGCCCCGAGTTCGTTCGCCGGCCTGTGGATGGTGATGCAGCAGGTGCTGATCGGCATCGCCATGGGCTTTACCATGCGCCTGGTGTTCGCCGCAGTGCAGACGGCCGGCGAATTCGTCGGCCTGCAGATGGGCCTGTCGTTCGCCTCCTTTTTCGATCCCAGCACCGGCGCCAACACCGCCGTGCTGTCGCGCCTGTTCAACATCGTGGCCATGCTGACATTCCTCGCGCTGGACGGGCACCTGCTGGTGCTGGCGGCCCTGGTGCGGTCTTTCGACACGCTGCCGGTGGAGGCGATCCAGTTGCACCAGAATGGCTGGGGCGTCGTGGTGGAATGGGGCAAGACCGTGTTCGTATCCGGCCTTCTGCTGGCCTTGCCGCTGATCTGCGCGCTCCTGACCATCAACCTGGCCATGGGCATCCTGAACCGCTCCGCGCCGCAATTGTCGGTGTTCTCGGTGGGCTTTCCCGTCAGCCTGATCGTAGGCGTGGTGCTGCTGACCGTGGTGCTGCCGAACTCCGGCCCCTTCCTGGAATCGCTGTTCGAATCCGGCCTGTCGGCGATGAGCCGGGTCACCGACGCGCTGGCGGGACGCTAGCGGCAAGCGGGCGACCCGCGGACCGAGGCCCCGCCAGGCTGGCGCGGGCACAATGAAAAAACGGCCCGAGGGCCGTTTTTTCATTCGATGCGGGCAGGCGCGTCACTGCTGCCCTGTCAGGCGAAACACCCGGATGGTCTCGCGCAGCGCGCCCGACTGGTTGCCCAGCTGCAGCACCGCTCCGCCCAGTTCCTGCACCAGGGCCGTGTTCTGCACCGTCATCACATCCATCTGCGATACCGCGCTGTCGACCTGCTCGATGCCGCTGGACTGCTCCTGCGAGGCCTGCGAGATCTCGCCGATGATGTCGGTGACGCGGTGCACCGCCGCCACGATCTCTTCCATCGTCGCGCCGGCCTGCTCGGCCTGGGCCGAACCTTCGGTCACGCGCTCGACCGAGTCCTCGATCAGCCCCTTGATTTCCTTGGCCGCCTGGGCGCTCTTTTGCGCCAGGCTGCGGACTTCGCCCGCCACCACCGCGAAGCCCTTGCCGGACTCGCCGGCGCGGGCCGCCTCCACCGCCGCGTTCAGGGCCAGGATATTGGTCTGGAAGGCGATGCCTTCGATGATGCTGACAATGTCGACGATCCTGCGCGAGCTGTCGGAAATGCCGTGCATGGTATGCACCACCTGCCCCACCGCCACGCCGCCACGGCGCGCCACATCCATGCTGCTGGCGGCCAGCTGGTTGGCCTGGCGCGCGTTGTCGGCGTTCTGGCGCACGGTGGAAGTCAACTGTTCCATGCTCGCCGCCGTCTGCTGCAGGGAAGCGGCCTGGCCCTCGGTGCGGCCGGCCAGCTCCTGGTTGCCGCGGGCAATGTGAACCGCCGCCTGCGTGGTGCCTTCGATGCCGCGATATACGTCCTGGGCGATACCGACCAGGCTTTTGCGCATGACTTCCAGCGAGAAGTTCAGGCTGCCGATCTCGTCGTCCGACTCGGCCACGATCTGCGTGGTCAGGTTGCCCGCGGCGACCTGGCGCGCCATGTTGGCGGCCTCGACCATGGGATCCAGCAGCGACCGGCTCAGGTGCCAGCCCAAGGCGAAGATCGCGGCCACCCCCGCGCCGAGCAGTCCGCACGCCAGGGTGGCGCCGGTCGCGTCCAGCGTTTCCCAGTTGGCACGCAGACCGTAGGCGCCGGCGGCCACCACGATGCCAGAGGACAGCAGCGCATGGCGGAACATGCGGCCACGCACGTTGCGGCGGAACGGAAAAGCCAACAGATCCAGGCCCCGGCGCCAGCCCGCCCGCACCGGGCGGCCGCGCTTGATGCGCACGCCGCGGGCGCGGCCTTCGCGCATACGCGCGTAGAGTTCCTCGGCCATCTCGACCTGGGCGTCGCTGGGGCGCACCCGCACCGACGAATACGCCACCACCTCGCCGTTCTCGACGATCGGCGTGGCGTTGGCCAGCACCCAGTAATAGCCGCCATCCTTGCGGCGGTTCTTGACCAGGCCCAGCCACGATTCGCCCGCCTGCAGGGTACGCCACAGGTCCTCGTAGGCCTCGGGCGGCATATCGGGGTGGCGGACAATGTTGTGCGCCTTGCCGATCAGTTCCTCGCGCGAGAAGCCGCTGACTTCGATAAACGCCGGGTTCGCGTAAAGGATGCGGCCCTTGGTGTCGGTACGCGAGATCAGATATTGATCCTCGCGCAGCTTGGTTTCCACGTCATTGACTGGAAGGTTTACGCGCACAGCTTGTCTCCGGTTACATCATATGTCGCGGCGAACGATAAATGGCGGTGTGGACGGACCTGTCGCCCCGCAGCGACCGGTCCCCGCCCGGTGTTCCAGCGCCGGTGCGCGATGCGCGGCACCGCCGAAACCGGTTCGCCCCGGTATTCGGGCGTTATGCCCATTAACGGTAATATTTTCGAAAACTTAACCCGTTCACAAATCCATATCGCGCAAGGCACTCGACCCGGCGGCCGTGAACGGGCGCCGGGTCGGCCGGAGCCGGGCCGGCAACGGGCCCGCTCCGCTGGGCGACGGGGCCGGGCCCCGTGCCGATCAGTCCTGCGTCAGCGTCGGGGCCTGATAGCCGCCCAGTTGCTGGGCCGGCACTTCGATCACTTCGCCGGCATTGATCTTGAACACCGCCACGGCTTCGGCCAGGCGATGGGCCTGCTCCTGCAGCGAGCCAGCCGCGGCCGCCGCCTCTTCCACCAGCGCCGCGTTCTGCTGC
>NZ_CADIJL010000060.1 GCF_902859695.1 Achromobacter ruhlandii | reverse complement strand
GGCGCGGCCCCGGTGGCGGCGCTGGCGGGCGGCTATCGCGTGACCTTCCTGGCCGGCGCGGTGATCGCGGCCTTGGCGGCGGCGCTGGCCGCCGCGCTGGTGCGCTCGCGCAACCGCGAGCTCGGCGGACACGGCGACGCGCCGGCCGGGCACTGAGGCGTCGCGGACGCGCCACGTCTTTTGAATTCTTTACGATTGGCCGGCAAGGCCGGGAGTAATCTGGCGACGCCCCCTACCGGATAGGAAGCGCCGCCATGACATTCCTTGCCAGCGCCAATCTGCTGCGCCACCGCGACGGCCATGAGGCCCGCGTCACCTTCGTCGAGCTGTTCTTCGACCTGGTCTATGTCTTCGCCGTGACGCAGCTGTCGCACAGCCTGCTGCACGACCTGACCCTGATGGGCGCGGTGCACACGCTGGTGCTGTGGTTCGCGGTGTGGCTGGGCTGGCAATACACCTGCTGGGTCACCAACTGGTTCGATCCCGACGCGGTGCCGATGCGGCTGATGCTGTTCGCGGTGATGCTGGCCGGGCTGGTGGCGGCGGCGGTGCTGCCGGGCGCCTTCGGCGAAAACGGGCTGATCTTCGCGGTCTGCTACGTGCTGATCCAGGTGGGCCGCACGCTGTTCGTGGTGCTGCACCTGGGGCCGTCGCATCCGCTGGCGCCGAATTTCCGCCGCATGCTGGGCTGGCTGTGCATCTCGGCGGTGTTCTGGATCGCCGGCGGATTGGCCTCGGGCGATACGCGGCTGGCGTTGTGGATCGTGGCGGTGGCCTGCGAGTATTTTTCGCCCATGGCCGGCTTCTGGCTGCCCGGCCTGGGCCGCTCCAGCACCCGCGAATGGACCATCGAGGGCGGCCACCTGGCCGAGCGCTGCCAGCTGTTCGTGATCGTGGCGCTGGGCGAGACCCTGCTGATCACCGGCGCCACGCTGGGCGAGCACCCGCACTGGGACATCCCCACCCTGATCGCGCTGCTGGCCGCGTTCCTGGGCACGGCGGCGATGTGGTGGGTGTATTTCGACACCAGCAGCAAGGACGGCAGCGAGGCCATCGCGCACCACGCCGATCCGGGCCGGGTCGGGGCCTACTTCCACTACGTGCACGTGATCCTGATCGCCGGCGTGATCGTCTCGGCGGTGGCCAACGAACTGGTCATCCTGCATCCGGACGGCCGCATCGTCACGGCGGCCGCCGCCGCGCTGCTCGGCGGCCCGGCGCTGTACCTGCTGGGCAACGGCATCTACAAGACAGTGGTGTATGGCCGCTTCCCGCTGTCGCACGTGGCGGGGCTGGTGCTGCTGGCCATCCTGGCGCCGATCGCGTTCGTCACCGACAACCTGATGGTCGGCGGGCTGACGACGCTGATCATGATGCTGGTGGCCGGGTGGGAAAGCGTGTCGCGGCGGCGGATGCGGGCGGCGCATTAGAGCGGCCAGGGGCCAACGGCATCGTTGCGCGCCGCATCAACGCCGCTTGCCGAACACCGACTTCGGCGCGCGGCCATGGAAGCGGGTAAACGCAGCGCTGAAATTGGCCGGGTGGCGGTAGCCGACCCGGTACGCCGCCTGCGCCACCTGGCAGCCGGTCTCCAGCAACTCCCAGGCGCGGCGCATGCGCATCTCGGTCAGCAGCCGCATCGGGCTGTTGCCGTATAGCGCCCGAAAGCCCTGCTTGAGCTTGAATTCATTCAACCCGGTCGCCAGACACAGGTATTGCAACGTCAGTTCGCGATCCATCTGTTCGCGCATCAGCGCATGGGCCCGCTCCAGCCGGGCAATGTCGGCCTGGCTGAACCGGCCCGCCGCTGGCGCCGGCGCCAGCGCGCGCAACTGGCGTGACAACAGGGTCAATGCCTTGATGTGGATGTCCAGCGGGTCGCTGGCCCGCGCCAGCTCGGCCGCGACGGCGGCCAGGTCGGCGCTGGTGCGGCCCTGCGCCAGCCGCCGCAGGCCGCCGGCGCCGAACAGCGCCTCGGCCTGGTCCTCGCCGACGTAGCGGCGCAGCGCCGCCTCGCCCACCAGCAGGCGCAGTTGCGAGACGGTGCAGCCGCCCAGGTAGCGGCGCTCGCCCAGGTGACGGCGGAAGGCGGTCACCGTGGTCTGGCCGCCGCGGAAATCCAGCTCGGCGCCATCCGCGCCGCGATAGGCCGACGCGCCGCGCAGCGCCAGCGTGACGACCAGCGTGCGCCCGCCGTGCTCGGCGGCGTTCTCCTCGATCAGGTCGCGCACGGGGGTGTATTGCGAATGCACCAGGGCCAGCCCCTCGCCCAGGTCCAGACGGTCGGCCACGCACTCGCCCACATCCGCCGGCAGCGCCAGCCGCGACCAGCCGGGACGGGCGGCCGGACCGGGTTGGGCGAGCGTGGTGGAGATGCGCAGGGACATGGTTTCGACGGGAGGTGACGGGTGGCGGGACGGAACCGGGATGGCGCCGGGACGGGTGCCTGAAATCGGCTCAGGCGCGGCTACGCCGGCATGCATACGAATCCATCCGGTTCGCATATGAATGCTAATGATAGGTGTTCGCATAAGGAAATACCATCTTCGGGACGGCGCCGCGCGTCCGGCCGCCGTGACTGCCTGCACAGGAATCCCGATGAACCGCCCTCTTCCCCACCCACGCGCCGCCTGCGTTCTGCTGTGGCTTTGCGCCACGCCCGCCGCGCTGGCGCAACCGGCCGCGCCCGTCTCCCCGCATTCTCCCGCGTCTTCCACCGCATCAACGCCGGTTTCCCCCGCGCCCGCCGCGCAACTGCCCGCCATCACCGTCACCGCCGACAAGCAGGAACGCGCCCTCGAATCGCTGCCCGGCAGCCTGTCGGTGTTCGACGGCGACATGCTCGAAAGCCAGGGCGTCGTCGATCTGGCGGGCCTGCAGCGCATCACGCCCGGCCTGACGTTCCAGCCGTTCGGCCAGGCCGGTGTCAATGCGGCCGTGATGCGCGGCCTGTCGGCCAATTTCTTTTCGTTCTCGACCTCGACCCTGCTGGTGGTGGACGGCGTGCCCACGCTGGTGGCGCAGGGCTTCGACGACCAGTTGCTGGACATCGACCGCGTCGAAGTACTGCGCGGCCCGCAATCGGCGCTCTATGGCCGCAACGCGGAAGCCGGCGTCATCAACGTCCATACCCGCCAGCCGGGCGACAGCCTGCGCGGCAGCGTCTCGACCACCGTGGGCAGCCGCGACCTGCGCATGCTGCGCTTCGACCTGAGCGGGCCGATCATCGACGACACGCTCTACGCCAGCGTGGCCGGCGCCTGGCGCGGCCAGAACGGCTTCATCGACAACACCTACACGGGCCGGCGCGAGGACGACCGCGAACTGCGCAACGGCAAGCTGGCGCTGCGCTGGACGCCGTCGGCGCGCACCGACGCCACCTTGCGCTATGCGCAGATCAACTACCGCGACGGCGCCGCGCTGTGGGGCTCGCCCACGGCCTCGCGCGCCACCGTGGCGTCCGGCACGCCGAGCTGGAACCGGTCCATCGGCCGCAGCGCGTCGCTGTCGCTGCGCCACGACCTGGACGACGGCCTGCGCCTGACGTCGGTGACGGCCTGGAACGATCTGCGCGACCGCGTGCAGCAGGACACCGATTTCCAGCCCGCCGACCTGCTGCACATCGCCCGCGACCACCATTTCCGCAATCTGTCGCAGGAGCTGCGGCTGGAGGGCGCGCTCGGCCGCGCCCACTGGCTGGCGGGGCTGTACGCGGACGGCGACGACCATGACCTGCGCAACACCCAGAAAATGCCGCGCGGCCTGACCGAAAGCGTGGTGCGGCTGCGCGGCCAGTCCGGCGCCGCCTTCACCCACTGGAGCGTGCCGCTGGCCGAGCGCTGGACCCTGGAGGCCGGCGCCCGCGTCGAGCGCGACGCCGTGCGCTTCACGCCGCAAGGCGACAGCGCGCGCCGCGCCGACTGGACCCGCGTCACGCCCAAGCTGGCGCTGCAATACGCCTTCGCGCCGCGCCAGCAGGTCTACGCCTCGGTCGCGGATGGCTTTCGCGCGGGTGGCTACAACGTTTTTTCGCCGGCCGCCGACTACGCCGCCTACCAGCCGGAAACGCTGCGCGCGTACGAGATCGGCGCCAAGGGCTGGCTGCCCGGCAACCGCCTGCGCTACGCCGCCGCGTTCTACGTGATGACGGTCGACAACATGCAGGTGCAACAGATGCCGCTGCCGGGCCTGGTGTACGTCACCAACGCCGCGTCGGCGCGTTCGATCGGGGCGGAATTCGAGCTCGAATACCTGCTGGGCCAGGGCTGGTCGTTGCAGACCGGATTGGGCTTGAACCGCACCCGCTTCAGCCACTTCCGCGATGGCGCCAACGACTACGGCGGCAACCAGAACCCGTTCGCGCCGCGCCTGAACGGCCACCTGACCGCGCGCTACGACGCCCCCGCCGGCTGGTACGCGCAGGCCTCCCTCAGCGGCACCGGCCCGGTCTACCTGGACGCCGCCAACCGCTACCGCCGCAACGGCTACGCGCTGGTCAACCTGGCCGCCGGCGTCACCGTTCGACAGGTGGAAATCGCCGCCTACGTCAACAACCTCGCCAACCGCCGCTACGACGCGGTGGGCTACCAGAACGGCATCGTCACCGTCTACAGCCCGCAGCGCGAAGTGGGCCTGCGCCTGACCTGGCGCCTTTGATCGTTAACACAAGGAACCCGCCATGCCGACTTCCCCCTTGCCCCTGCAACGCTATTGGGACCTGGCCGCCGCGCCGGTCGAAACCGCCGCGCTCGACGCCGCCCTGGAACTGGACCTGTTCGCGCACCTGGTCGCGCCGGCCAGCGCCGCGCACGTCGCGCAGGCGCTGGCGCTGCGCCCCGCCGCCGCCGAGCACCTGCTGGACCTGCTGTGGAGCCTGCGTCTGCTGCACCGCATCGCCGGCGAGCCGCCGCTCTACCGCTGCGGGGTCACCGCGCGCGACCACTTCGTGGCGGGACGGCCCCACTACTGCGGCGACGCCTGGCGCTACCGGCGCCGCGCGCTGGCGCAGTCCGGCGAGCAGTTGATGCAACGGTTGCGCCAGGATCCCGCCGCAACACCCGCCGCCCCGTCCGAGGCCGGCGCATGGGCCAACGCGGCGCGCGTGCAGATCGGCCAGGAGCAACGCGCCCTGGCCGTGGCGGCGGCGCGCGAGGCGGTCGCCTGCGTGCCCGGCGCCGACGCGGCGCGCCGCATCCTCGACCTGGGCGGCGGTCCGGGCCTCATCGGCATCGCGCTGGTGCAGGACCGCCCGCAGGCCAGCGGCGTGGTGTTCGACTGGCCCGAGACCGCCGCCGTGGCGCGCGAGAACATCGCCGCCGCCGGGCTGGCGGCGCGCATGGTGGCGGTGGGCGGCGACCTGGCCACGGCCGATATCGGCGCCGGCTACGACCTGATCTGGTGCTCGTCGGTGCTGCATTTCGTGCCCGACGCCGCCGCCACGATCCGCAAGATGCACGACGCCCTTGCGCCGGGCGGGCTGCTGGTGATGGCGCATGCCGAGGTCCCGGACGACGCCGACGCCGCCGCGCGCGTGCTGCGCTATTACCTGCCGATGCTGCTGCTGGGCCGGCGCGTCACGCGCCAGGGGGAACTGGCCGACGCGCTGCGCGCCGCCGGCTTCGCCGAGGTGCGCGGCTTCGACGCCGACCGCTTTCCGCTGGCGCCGCTGCATGTGCTGTCGGCGCGCCGGGCCGCGCCATGACGCCGCGCATGCGCCACGGCCTGGCCCAGGCCCTGTTCGGCTGGCTCAACCTGGCGCTGACCGCGCCGGGCGTCTATCTGTGGCTGGGCCTGCCGCTGGTGCTGCGCCAGCACGGCTGGTCCGGCACCGCCCTGGGCCTGTTCCAACTGGCCAGCCTGCCGACCGTGTTCAAGTTCCTGCTGGCGATGCCGCTGGACCGGCGCGGCGCGGGCCAGTGCGGTTATCGGCGCTGGACGGTGGCGCTGCTGCTGGCCTACGCCGCCGTGCTGCTGGCGCTGGGCTGGCGCGACCTGCTGAATGACGGCGTCACGCTGTTCGCGCTGGCGGCCGCCGCCGCGCTCGCCGGCACCTGGGCCGACGTGCCCGTCAACGCGTTGGCGATCCGCGTGCTGCCGGCCGCCGGCCGCGCCTCGGCGGGCGGCATCCGCTCGATGGCGCTGTGCCTGGGCGCCATCGCCGGCGGCGGCCTGATGCTGCTGGCGCAGGCGCGCTGGGGCTGGCAGGCGCCGTTCCTGATCATGGCGGGCGCGCTGGCGCTGGGCGCGGCGCTGACCTTGCTGCTGCGGGAGAGCATGGATGCCGGGCGAGCCGACGACGGCGCGATTGCCTCGCGCGACGAACACCTCGACACGAACGACGCGGCGACGCTGGATGACACAAAGGGGCAACCCTGCGCGCCCCCGCAAGCCGCCGACACCACCTCGACCACGCGCCACGCCATCGCTTACCTGCGCCTGCCCGCCAGCCGCCGCTGGCTGCCGCTGCTGGCCCTGCTGTTCCCCTTCATCGGCGCCGGCTGGTTCTATCTGAAGCCGCTGCTGCTGGACCAGGGGCTGGCGCCGCAACGCGTGGCCTGGCTGGTCGGCGTCGCGGGCGGCGCGATCGGCGCCGTGGCCAGCATCGCGGGCGCGCGGCTGCTCAAGCGCCTGGGCGCGGGCCGCGCGGTGCGGCTGCACGCCGGCGCCGGAGTCGCCGCGTTGCTGGCGTTGACGCTGGCAATCGGCCTGAACGCGGCCCCGGCCGTGCTGGCGGCCTGCGCCATGATGGTGGCGGCGGCCATGGGCGCCACCGCCGCCTTGGCGTTCGGCCTGATGATGTCGCACGCGCGGCCGGGCCTGCAGGCGCTGGACTACGGCATCCAGTCCAGCCTGTTCGCACTGACGCGCATCGCCGCGCCGCTGGCGGCCGGGATCCTGCTCGATGTGGCCGGTCCGGTCGCGATGCTGGCGACGTTGACGGCGGGCGCGGCGGCCGTGCTGGCGCTGGCTTGGCGGCGGGCGGCCGCGCTGCCGGGATAAGGACTTGCGTTACCGGGCCTCGGGCGCTCAATCCTGAAAGGCGCCACCCGCGCCAGCCATCGGGCGCCCTGCCGCCGCCCTCAACCGCCCGGCCGGTGCTCGGCCAGCACCGCGCGCATCGACTGCGCCGCGCCCTGCAGCACCGGCACCGCGCGCAGCAAGTCGTCGAGCATCAACCGCGCGGTGGGCGCATGGCACGCCACCGCCGCCACCACGCGGTCCTGCGCGTCGCGCACCGGCACCGCCACCGCGCTCATGCCGCGCACGAACTCCTCGTTGTCGATGCCGATGCCGCGCGTGGCCAGGCGTTCCAGTTCGTCTTCGAGCCGCGCCGGGTCGGTCAGCGTGCGCGGCGTGTTGCGCGTGAGCGGCAGGCGCGCCAGCACCCGGCCGCGCTCCAGCCGGCTCATCGACGCCAGGAACAGCTTGCCGCTGGCGGTGCAGTGCATCGGCACGTGGCTGCCGACCGCGAAGAACAGGCGCAGCGGTTCGGTGGTCTCGACCCGCTCCATGTAGATCACCTGGTCGCCGTCGGGCGCGGTGAGATTGCAGGTCTCGCCCAGCTTGCCGACCAGTTGCGCCAGGACCGCGCGGCAGGCGCGCGTGAAGGCCGAGGCGTGCAGCGTCGACAGCGCCAGCGCGGTGGCCTGCGGCCCCGGCACGAAACCGTTTTCGGTGGGCGTGGCGGCGACAAAACCGGCGCGCTGCATGGCCGCCAGCAAGCGCATCAGGGTGGACTTGGGCATGTCCAGGCGCTGCGCCAGTTGCGCCAGCGTGGGCGGATGCTGGGCGCGCGCCAGGTAGTCCAGCACCACCAGCGCGCGCAGCGAACGCGAGGCATCCTGCGGCTCGTCGGCGTCGGGCGTCCGTGCCGATGCTGCACTGCGATTTTGAAACCGAAGATCCATGTTCTGTGCCATTTCCCCGTTCCCGCGCTTGCCGCGCTTTCTTTCCCGTGGCGGCTTCCTAGAATCGCCACAGATACGGAACCTTTGCGCGTCGCCGCGCCCCCCTCGCATCAGGCCAGTATATAAGTGCGCGGCGGCGCGGCAAGCAGGGTAAACGCGCCGTCCGGACGAGGGACTCCCCGCGTCACGGCACGGCCAGGCCAAGGAGGAAACAGACATGTCCGATGCCGTGGACTACATCGTGGTGGGGGCCGGTTCCGCCGGCTGCGTGCTGGCGAACCGCTTGAGCGCCAGCGGCCAGCACAGCGTGTGCCTGCTGGAGGCGGGGCCGCCGGACCGCTCGCCCTGGATCCACATCCCCATCGGTTACGGCAAGACCATGTTTCACAAGGTGCTGAACTGGGGCTACTACACCGAACCCGACCCCAACATGCTGGACCGCCGCATCTACTGGCCGCGCGGCCGCACGCTGGGCGGTTCCAGCGCCATCAACGGCCTGATCTACATCCGCGGCCAGCGCCAGGACTACGATGCCTGGGCCGCCGCCGGCAACCCGGGCTGGCGCTGGGACGACTGCCTGCCCTACTTCCGCAAGCTGGAAAACAACGACCTTGGCGCCGGCGCCACGCGCGGCACCGAGGGGCCGCTGAACGCCACCTCCATCAAGACGCCGCATCCGCTGGTCGAAGGCCTGATCGGCGCCGCCGGCGCGCTCGGCCTGCCGCACGTGCGCGACTTCAATACCGGCGACCAGGAAGGCGTGGGCTACTACCAGCTGACCACCCGCAACGGCCGCCGCTGCTCCACCGCCGTGGCCTACCTGCGCCCGGCGCGCGGCCGCGCCAACCTGCGGGTGGAGACCGGCGCGCACGCCATGGCGATCCTGTTCGAGGGCAGCCGCGCCTGCGGCGTGCGCTACCGCCAGGACGGCCAGGTGCGCACCCTGCGCGCCCGCCGCGAGGTGATCCTGTGCGCCGGCGCGCTGCAATCGCCGCAACTGCTGCAACTGTCGGGCGTGGGGCCGGCCGCGTTGCTGCGGCGCTTCGGCATCGGCGTGGTGCGCGACCTGCCCGGCGTGGGCGAGAACCTGCAGGACCACCTGCAGATCCGCCTCATCTACGAGACGCGCCGCCCCATCACCACCAACGACCAGCTGCGCACCCTGCACGGCCGCGCCGCGATGGGGCTGCAATGGCTGCTGTTCCGCGGCGGGCCGCTGGCGGTGGGCATCAACCAGGGCGGCCTGTTCTGCCGCGTCGATCCGGCCAGCGCCACGCCCGACACCCAGTTCCATTTCGCCACGCTGTCGGCCGACATGGCCGGCGGCAAGGTGCATCCGTTCTCGGGCTGCACCTATTCGGTGTGCCAGTTGCGGCCGTCCTCGCGCGGCACGGTGCGGTTGCGCAGCGCCGATCCGTTCGAGGCGCCCGCCATGCAGCCCAATTACCTGTCCACCGAGCTGGACCGCCGCATGACGGTGGCGGCGGTCAAGTACGCGCGCCGGCTGGCCACCACCGAACCGCTGGCCGGCCTGATGAAGCGCGAATTCCGGCCCGGGCCCGAGGTGCGGAGCGACGACGAGATCCTGCACTTCTGCCGCGAGTACGGCGCGACCATCTTCCACCCCTCAGGCACCGCGAAAATGGGGCCGCGCGAAGACCCCATGGCCGTGGTCGACGAGCGCCTGCGGGTGCACGGCGTGAGCGGACTGCGGGTGGTGGACTGCTCCATCATGCCGACGCTGGTCTCGGGCAACACCAACGTGCCGGTGGTGATGCTGGCCGAGCGCGCGGCCGACTTCATCCTGCAGGACCTGCACGCGGCGCGGCCGCGCGTCCAGGCGCAGCCGGCATTGCAACAGGCGGCATGACATGAACTGACCGCAATCCGCGGAGCGGCCCCGCAGAGCGCCGCCCGCTTCCCCCAAAGGAGACAGGCATGGCCAAGCAGAACGAAACCGCGGTGAGAAAAGTCGTCGCCGCGTCGCTGATCGGCGCCACCATCGAGTGGTACGACTTCTTCCTGTACGGCGTGGTCGCCGGCATCGTGTTCAATAAGCTGTACTTCCCCACTGGCGACCCGCTGGTCTCGACCATGCTGGCCTACACCACCTTCGCGGTGGGCTTCATCACGCGGCCGCTGGGCGGGCTGGTGTTCGGCCATTTCGGCGACCGCATCGGCCGAAAGAGCATGCTGGTGATGACGCTGATGATCATGGGCGTGTCGACCTTCCTGATCGGCCTGGTGCCCACCTATGACAGCATCGGCATCTGGGCGCCGATCCTGCTGCTGCTGTTGCGCGTGTTCCAGGGCATCGGCCTGGGCGGCGAATGGGGCGGCGCGGTGCTGATGGCCTACGAATACGCCCCGCCGGGGAAAAAGGGCTATTACGCCTCGCTGCCGCAGATCGGCCTGGCGATCGGCCTGTGCCTGGCGTCCGGCACGGTGGCGCTGCTGTCGACGCTGCTGACCGACGCGCAGTTCATGGCCTGGGGCTGGCGCCTGGCGTTCCTGGCGTCGGCCGCGATGGTCGGGGTCGGCATGTACATCCGCCTGAACATCAAGGAAACGCCCGAGTTCGCGGCGGTCAAGCGCGACAACGCCGAAAGCCGCATCCCGTTCATGGACATGATCCGCCGCTATCCCGGCAACGTCGCCAAGGGCATGGGCGCGCGTTACATCGACGGCGTGTTCTTCAACGTCTTCGGCGTGTTCTCGATCTCGTACCTGACCCAGACATTGCAGATCACGCGCACGGAAGCGCTGACCGGGGTGATGGCGGCGGCGCTGGTGATGTGCTTCACCATCCCCTACTTCGGCCGGCTGTCCGACCGCATCGGGCGCACGCGGGTGTATTTCTGGGGGTCGCTGATCACGGCGGTGGCGGCCTTCCCCGGCTTCTGGCTGATGCTCAACAGCCAGGGCAGCGTGATGCTGGTGTGGCTGGCCATCATCATTCCGTTCGGCATCTTCTACGCCGCCGTCTACGGGCCCGAGGCCGCGCTGTTCTGCGAGCTGTTCGACGCCAAGGTGCGCTACACCGGCATCTCGTTCGTCTACCAGTTCTCGGGCATCTTCGCCTCGGGCATCACGCCCATCATCGCCACCGCGCTGCTCAAGACCGGCAATGGCCAGCCGTGGCTGATCTGCCTGTACGTGCTGTTCTCGGGCGTGGTCTCGGCGCTGTGCGCATGGCTGATCGGACGCGGCGGGCGCAGCGCGGCGCGCGATGGCGCGGCGCCGCCCGCCGGCGCGAAGCTGCGCAAGGCCTAGGCCCGGCGCGTCGGGCGGCGGCCGGCAGCGGCGCCGCCCGTGCCCGCCGTCAGGCCACCGTGACCGGACGGCCGTGGAACGGATAGTTGGGATCGTTGTAGCCGTGGGTCGAGGCGTGGCCCGGCGTGACCCAGCTGTCCACCAGCGCCTCGTCCTCGGGCGTGATGGTGACGTCCAGCGCGGCGTAGTAATCGTCCATCTGCGCCAGCGTGCGCGGGCCGGCGATGACGCCGGTGACGATCGGATTGGCCAGCACCCAGGCGGTGGCGAAATGCCCCGGCTGCACGCCGCGGGCGGCGCTGTGCTCGACCAGCCGCTGCGCGATCCGCAGCGACTCTTCCCGGAACTCGGTGGCCAGGATACGGCGGTCGCCGCGCCCGGCGCGGGTGTCGGCGGCCGGCGCCTGGCCCGGCAGGTACTTGCCGGTGAGCACGCCGCGCGCGATCGGGCTGTACGGCACCACGCCCAGGCCGTAGTGCTGGCAGGCCGGCAGGATCTCGACCTCGGGGCCGCGATTGAGCATGTTGTAGTACGGCTGGCACACCACCGGCTGCGGCACGCCCAGTTTTTCGCACAGGCGCAGGGTTTCGGCGATGCGCCAGCCGCGGAAGTTCGACAGCCCGAAGCTGCGCAGCTTGCCGGCGCGGATCAGGTCGCCCAGCGCCCACAGCGCTTCTTCCAGGTTTTCCTCGTGGTAGTCGCGGTGCAGGTACAGGATGTCCAGGAAATCCGTGCCCAGCCGCGCCAGGCTCTGCTCCACGCCGCGGATCAGCCACTGGCGCGAATAGTGCGACTGGTTCGGGCCCTTGCCCACCACGTTGCCGATCTTGCTGGCCAGCACCCAGTCTTGGCGCTGCCCTTGCAGCAGCTTGCCCACCACTTGCTCGGACCGGCCGTCGTTGTAGACGTCGGCGGTGTCGATGAAATTCAGGCCGTGGTCGCGCGCGGATGCGACGATGCGCGCGGCCTCGTCATCGGGCGTCTGCTCGCCGAACATCATGGTGCCCAGGCACAGGGGCGATACGCGAAGATTGCTTGATCCGAGACGGCGGTAGTTCATGGCGAAATCCTTGGTCGGCGCGCGGGGTGCGCGGGGGAAGCGAAACAGAAAGCGAAGCGATGCGGCGCGCCCGGGGCGCGGCGGGCAAAGGGGCATGTTGCCAGAAGCGGGCCGGCGCGCCGCTGAAAATCCCTGCCCCGGGCAGGGACTCCACGCGCGGCACGCCCGTGGCGTGTCAGGCCGGCTGGGCGTCCACCGCCGCCAGGATCTTGCCGAACAGCGCATCGGCATGCGCCGAATCGAGCCAGCGCACGATCACCACCAGCTTGCGCTCGGGCTCGACCCAGGTGAACGAACTGCCCGCGCCCACGCCGAAGAAACTGGACGCCGGCACGCTCGGAAACACGCGGCCCTCGTGGTTCAGCCAGATCAGGTAGCCATAGTACGGCGCGATCGCGCACGGTTGGCGCATCTGCGCAATCCATTCGGGCGACAGCACCTGGCGGCCGTCGGCCGCGCGGCCCTGGTTCAGCAGCATCTGGCCGATCAGCGCCTGGTCGCGGGCGCTGATCGACATGCCGCCGCCCCAGTGCGAGCCGCCCGGCACCGACGGCATGCGCTGGCCGTCGATCTCGACCCAGGCGTTGTCGTAGCCGACCCATTGCCAGTTCTCGCTGGCGCCCAGCGGCCGCGTGACGGCCTCGCGGAACACCTCGGGCAAGGGCCTGCGGAACAGGTGCAGCAGCGCGTACGACAACTGGTTGATGCGCACGTCGTTGTATTCCCAGTACGTGCCCGGCGCCTGCAAGGGACGGGCCTCGCCCTTCTTGCCGTCCGGCGGCACGCCGAAGGTGACGGCGCGATAGCGGTCGGCCTGGTCGGAGACGCCGAAGCGTTCGCCCTCCCATTCGCTGGTCTGCTGCAGCAGGTGGCGCCAGGTGATCCGCGCATTGCGGCCCTGGTCGAAGCCGATGCCGGGCACGCGCTTGGCGACCGGTTCATCGACATCGGGCAGCAGGCCGCGGTCGTGCGCCAACCCGGCCAGGATCGCCAGGTACAGCTTGGCCACGCTGAAGGTCAGGTCGGCGCGGTCGGGTTCGCCCCACGCGGCGATCTCGCGGCCCTCGCGCAGCACCACGCCCGACACCGGACCGCGGTCGTGCAGCGGGCCCAGCAGGCGGTTCCAGGGCGGCGGATCGTTCTGGTGCACGCCGAAAACGCCGCCGACGCTGCGGTCCCAGGCGGTTTCGTGGTCGTTGGCGAACTGGATCGCCTGCTGCATGAGCGCGTTCATTGTTTCCCTTGTGTTGTCGTTGGCCAGTGGCGCCTGCGAGTATATCCAGGCGCGCGCGACGCGATATCGCCCGGGGCAATAAGCAAGGCGGGAATCAATCGTTGGCGCGGCGGCGCGACGCCGGTAGAGTCCAACGCCCCGCATCATTGAATCCACCGCTGAATCCATGTCGATCCCCCATCGGGCCGCACGCGCCCCCTTCCGCCGCTTCTCCGCCCTGCTCCTGGCCATTGCCGCCGCCTGTGGCGGCGCCGCCCATGCCGAGCAACGCGTCATCCGCGTCGTCGTGCCCTACGGCACCGGGGCGGTGCAGGACACCATCGCCCGCGCCATCAGCGATGAGCTGGGTCGGGCGCTGAACGCCTCGATCGTGGTGGAGAATCGCGCGGGCGCCGGCGGCACGGTCGGCACCGCCCAGGTGGCGCGCGCCACGCCCGATGGCAACACGCTGGTGCTGGCGGCCGCCAGCCACCACATTGCCGGCTACCTGTACAAGAACCTGGGCTACGACCCTTACAAGGACTTCACCGGCGTGGCCTATGTGGGCAACACCGGCTACATCATCCTGGCCTCTTCCAGCCTGAAGGTGGCCAACACGGCCGAATTCATCCAGGCGATCAAGGCCAAACCCGGCGCCTACGATTACGCCTCGGCCGGCAACGGCAGCGCCTCGCACCTGGGCATGGCCGCGTTCCTGACCGCGGCCGGCGCGCAGATGCAGCACATCCCCATGAAGTCCACCGGCGACGCCGTGACCGAGCTGCTGGCCGGCCGGGTGCAGGCCGTCACCGCCGCCACTATCGGCGTCACGGGCTACCGCAACGATCCGCGCGTGACGTTCCTGGCCTACACCGGCAAGCAGCGCTCACGCTTCGCGCCCGACCTGCCCACGGTGGCCGAAAGCGGACTGCCCGGCTATGCCTTCGATTCCTGGCTGGGCCTGCTGGCGCCCGCCGGGATCGCGCCGGCCGAGCGCGACAGGCTCAACGCCGCGGTCAACAGCGTGCTGGCCGATCCCAAGGTGCAGGCGCGCCTGGCGGCGCTGGGCGTGGAGGCCGAGGCCAAGTCACCGGCGCAGTTCCGGGCGTTGCTGAAGGCGGATTGGGAGGCGGCCGGCAAGCTCGTGGCGGCTTCGGGCGCGCGGGTGGAATAGCCGCCGTGATCCCGAGGCCCTGCCCGGCGGCCGGCGCCGCCGCCGGCCAACGCAGCGCCGTCAGCGCTGCAGCACCCCTTGCAGGAACATCGTGGTGATGAAGTCGGCCAGCGCCTCGCGCTCTTCGGCGTTGGGCTCGCGCCGCGTGAAACGCTCGATCACGCCCATGAAGGCATGCGACAGCCAGTCCGGCGGAATGTCCTTGCGGAACACGCCGGCGCGCTGATCGATGCGGATGTTCTCGGAAATCATCTCGACCAGTTCGTCCTTGAGCGCCTCGGCCGCGTCGACCTGGAAAAAGCCGATGCGGGTCAGGTTGCGATCCTCCTGCAGGATGCCCAGCCAGTTGGTCACGCCGCGGCGCACGCGCTCCTCGACCGGCAGGTTCTGCTGGTCTTCATAGAGGCGCGCCTGGCAGACTTCCTGGCGCAAGCGCTGGGCGAACATGCCTACGAGTTCGTCGTAGGCCGCCTGCTTGCCGGCGAAATACTGATAGAACACAGGTTGCGTCACGCCCGCGCGGGCGACAATGTCGCTGATCCGGGTGTGCTGGAATCCGCGCTCGGCGAATTCCGCCGCCGCGACTTCCAGAAGTTGCAGCCGGGTGCGCTCACCTTTCGTCAAACGCTTATCCTGCGGTACAGATGGGGGTGGTGCCGTCGTCATCGCGTGAAAATACTATCCTTCCGGCCTTTTTGCCATACATTCGTGCATACATAGAAACCCTGATGATCCGATTGTCGCGTCCGTTCCACTTTGGCTGCGCCGCCGCGTTCACCCTGGCCCTGTCCGGTTGCGTACCTTACCCCACTTACAAGACGCTGCAGCCACAGTCGGCCATCACCGTGCAGGACGAGGCCGGGCAGCCGGTGGCCGACGCCCGGGTGGTGTTGATCGCCGGAGCCTATCCGTACGGCTATGACCGCTTCCGCAACGAGGCGCGCACCGATGCCGGCGGCCGGGCCCGCTTCGAGGCGCGCCGCGAGTGGCGCGTCGAGGTCCTGGCCATCCATGGCGCGGAAGTGTTCTTCTGGAACTGGTGCGTCGAAAAGGCCGGCTATGCCACCTATGCCACGCAGGACCGCAACGCCGACGCGTTCGAGCCGCAGCCGGTCATCCGCCTGCGGGCCGGACCGTCGACCCCTTGCGACAATCCGCGCGGCTCGCCTTTCATGCGCGAGCCGCCGGCCGCGCGCGGGGCCCAGGCGCCGGACGCCGCCGGCGCGCCGGCGAATCTGCCGCCAAGCCCCTGAAATCACTTGAAATCTTCATAACTCTTGACACAACTATTGCGTCGCGGCGGCGTTACATTACGGTATCGCCAGTGTCCGCGGCACGCGGGCGCCCGGCGGCTCAGGAGCAAGATCATGAAGCGGTTCACAGGTCGTATGGTCGGCGTCGCGCTGGCACTGGCCTTGGCAAGTTCCCCCGCGCTGGCGGGCGGGTATCGGGGTGGATACCACGGAGGCGGCTATCACCATCATCACGGCGGTGGCGGCGGCAGTGGCTGGTGGGTGGGCGGCGCGCTGGCATTGGCGGCCACGGGGCTGATCCTGGCGGCCAATTCCGGCCCCTCGTATGTGCAGACGGGCGTCTACGCGCCCGGCGTGTCGTACTACAGCCCGCCGGTGTACGCGGCGCCCGTGTATGAAGCGCCCCCGGTTTACAGCGCTCCCCCGGTCTATCAGGCGCCGACGCAATACGCGCCGGTGCAGTACGAGCCGGCGCCGCCGGTCAACCGGGCGCAGGCCAGCGCCTCGACCGATTGCCAGCGCTGGGCCATGAACCAGAGCGGCTACGATCCGGCCACCATCTCGCAATGGACCACGCAGGTCATGGTGGACAGCTACAACCGCGCCATGGATTCCTGCATGAACAGCCGCGGCTACCGGGCCAACTGAGGCGCCGGCTCAAACGCCAACCGGGGCCTGCCGCCCGCCACCACGAGCGCCCCCCCAGGGGCGCTCGTTGCATTGGCGCGGCCGCTGCCGGGCCACCCCCGCCGCACGGCGCGTCAGGCGCGCCGGCGTCCCCAGCCGTGCCAGGCGAAGAACAACCCGGCGGCCAACGCCAGCGCCGCCGGCAGGACCCAGACGAAACCGCTATCGGTGTAGACGACCTGCTCGACCGGATCGTAATAACGGCCCAGTTCGTTGAAATCCCATTTCAGGTATTGCGCGTACCAGAGCCAGCCGAAGAAGGCCGCGCACAGCAGCGACACCACCGCGCCGATCCGCGCCAGCAGGCGTCCGCGTCCGACCCCGGCCACCAGCCGCCAGGCCGTCATCACCCCGGCCGCCACGGCCACCAGCACCAGCCAGTCGCCCACGTTAAACCCCATCGCCGGCCTCCAGGCGAGCCAGGCAGGCGGCCGCTTCGGCCCATTGGTGTTCGCTGAAGACGCGCACGCCCGCCTCGGCCAACAGACGCGCGGTGACGCCGACACCGGGCAGACGCCGGCCGGAAAAGCTGCCGTCGTAGACATAGCCGCTGCCACAGGAGGGGCTGCCCTCCTTGAGCACCGCGATGCGGATGCCGCGTCGCCGCGCCACCTCCAGCGCCTGCCGCGCGCCTTCGACGAACGGCCGGGTGGCGTCCTCGCCCGACACGGTCATCACGCGGGCGCGGCCGGCCAGTACCGCGACGGCATCGGCGCCCGGCTCGATCTCGGCCGGCGGGCGCGGGATCGGCAGGCCGCCGGCCACCTCGGGACAGACCGACACCACCCTGCCAGCTTCGAGCCAGCCGGCCAGCACGGCGTGATCGCCCGGCACCGAGCGGCCGTCGTAGCGGACGGGATGGCCGAGCAGACAGGCGCTGACGAGAACGTATTGCATCGACATTCCGGGAGATGGACGCATGCGGCCATGCGCCCGGCAAAGGTCTCATGATAGAACAGGCCGCCGCCCTGCCGCGCCCGCCGCGCTGGGCGGATCAGGCGTGCGCCGCCTCGCGCGGCCGCCCCCATCGCCGCGCGAGGCGTTGAGTTTCAATAGGCCGCCTCCAGCCATTGCCGCAGCGCCGCATCGCGCACCTCCAGCACCTCGAACAATCCCAGCGCGCGCAAGGCTGGCAGCGCCTCGCGCAGATCGGCGCCGGCCAGTTCGCGGGCGCGCGGCGTGGCGCCCGCGTCGCACCAGAGGCGCGCGTTGGCCAGGAATGCGCCGACCGTGCCTTTGCGCACGGTCACGCCCTGGAAATCCGCGCTATCGCGGTCGTCCGGCAATACATCCTGGGCTTTCATGGTTTTCTCCAATGGGTGAGCACGGGAACCAGCGTAGTCGCCCATGGCCGGTAAATCTGCGGTATTTTGGTCAATCCATACCGTATTTTTGCCAATCCGCTCGCCCGTCGATCCCTCGCATGACGCGTCTCGCCGATCCCGCCTCGCCCCTGATCGCTCCCGCCCTGGCCGCCGCGCGCGGCGGGCCGCGCCTGCTGGCGGTGCGCCGGCGGGACAAGGCCGTGCGCCACACGGCGCCGCACCGGCACGCGCGCGGGCAGTTGTTTGGCGCTTACGAGGGCCTGCTGACGGTGCTGGCCGGCGACCGCCAATGGGTCGCGCCGGCCGCCCACGCCGTGTGGATTCCGCCCGATTGCCCGCACGGGTTGCGCTCGCATGGCCCCTATGCCGGCTACAGCGTCTACCTGAGCGCGGCGGCGTGCGCCGGCCTGCCGGATGCGCCCTGCGCCTTGCAGGCGTCGGCGCTGCTGCTGGCGGCGGTGGAACGGGCCGCCAGTTGGCGCGGCGACGCCTGGGACGCGGCCCGCCTGCGCATCGTCGAACTGGTGCGCGACGAGATCCGCACCCTGCCGCGCGCCGGCGACGGCTTGACGCTGCCGCGCGATGCCCGGCTGCGGCGGCTGGCGCTGGCCTGGTCCGATGCGCCCGCCGACACCCGGCCGCTGGCGGCATGGGCCGTTGCAATCGGCATGGCGCCGCGCACGCTGGCGCGGCGCTTCCTGGCCGAAACCGGCCTGACGCTGGGCGCCTGGCGCCAGCGCGCCCGGCTGATGCGGGCCCAACAGATGCTGGCGGCCGGCCACGGCGTCACCACCGCCGCGCTGGAGACGGGCTACGACAACATCAGCGCCTTCATCGCCGCGTTCAAGCGGGAATACGGCGTGACGCCCGGCCGCTATGACGGCCGGGGTCCGTTGATCGCCTGAGGCTTGCGCCGCGCGGTCGCGGCCGCGCTCATTCGGCGTCGGCGGCCTTGCGCGGACGGCGCGCGCGCGGCGCGGTCTTGGCCGCCGTCTTGCGCGCGGTCTTGCGGGCCGGCTTGGCCGGTTCGCTGTCCGCCGAGGTGGCGGCGGGTTCTGGCGCGACCACCGCAACCTGCGTTGGGGCTGGCGGCGCCTCGCCGGCCATGTCCTGCGCCGGCGCAGGCGAGGCGTTGCCCGCGCGCGCCGTCTTGGCCGCGCCACGGCCGCCGCGCGTGGC
>NZ_CADIJL010000059.1 GCF_902859695.1 Achromobacter ruhlandii | reverse complement strand
GCCTCCTTCAGCACTCCGATGATCTGTTCTTCCGTAAATCGCTTCTTCATTGCCGTTCCTTTGTGAACGGACTCTACATCGATTTCGTACTAACCACGGGGAGCAGGTCACACCTCTCCGGTGCCGGTTTGGAAGCCGGAAAGCTATAGGCGGAAAGCCGCAACGATTTGCGGCCTGACTCATTCCTATAGAAGGCAGTCCCCCATGCTGCACCCCCTCATCCAAAACCCCTGGCAAATCGACACCGACCGCGAATCCGGCCCCGTCTCCCTTTCCCACCTCCACCAACTAGACCGCACCCGCTACGCCATCCAGACCATCGCCCGCATGGTCGGCAACAGCGCGTCCGAACCCGACGCCACCGGCTCCCCACCGCTGGACCCCTGGGCAGTCACCGCCCTGATGGGCGGCGTCGAAAGCCTCTGCGAACACCTCGGCACCCTGACCGAATCCATGCTCGACCAGGCCCTGCGACCCGACGGGCACAGGGAAGCCCCCAACCCCACCCACAACGCTCCCCCGTCGATCCAATAAATCCACGAAAATAATTCCTACATAACCGGGAATTTATATCGTTTTGAGGATCGCCCCGCGAGGCCTTGTAATGCGTGTTCGCTTATTGCCGTTCACGCCTTCAAGAAAATTCCTCGCTATGAATCCCATCGGATACCGCATTCTTCCCCGGCCCGCGCCGGCCGTCGCCGCTGACGTGCTGGCGGGTTTCGCCGCTATCGGCTCGGCCCAGATCAGCGATTGCATGAACCGCCTGTACGGCGTCAGCGGGCTGCGTCCGCTGCACGCCGGCAACCAGCGTACGGTCGGCCTGGCGCTGACCGTGAAGACGCGGCCGGGCGATAACCTGATGATCCACAAGGCGATTTCGCTGGGCGGCGCGGGCGATGTGATCGTGGTCGATGGCGCTGGCGATACCAGCAATGCCCTGGTGGGCGAGTTGATGATGATGGACGCGCAGGGGCGCGGCATCGCCGGGTTCGTGATCGACGGCGCGGTGCGTGACCTGGATGTGTTCGCGCAGGGGCAGTTCGGCTGCTTTGCGCGCGCGGTGTCGCACAAGGGGCCGTACAAGGATGGCCCGGGCGAGATCAATGTGCCGGTGTCGGTGGGCGGCCAGGTGGTCAACCCGGGTGATGTGGTGGTCGGCGATGCCGACGGCGTGGTGGTGATTCCCGCCGAGCATGCCGCGGCGGTGCTGGCGCTGGCGGTCAAGAAGGAAGCCGACGAGGCGGTGGCCAAGGAGAAGCTGCGCGCCGGCACCTACACCAAGCCCTGGCTGGAGAAGACGCTGGCCGAGAAGACGGGAGCCGCGAAGTGAACCAAGCCCCGACGCAAACCCCGACCCAAACCCCGACCCAGCCGCAAACCCAGCCCTCGCAAGCCGCCAGCATCGTCGCCGACCGCATCAAGCGCATCAAGCTGTCGCCCAGCGTGGCGGCGCGCGCGATTATTGCCGAGCTGCGCGAGCAGGGCCGGCGCATTATCGACCTGACGATCGGCGAGCCGGATTTCTCGACGCCGGAACATATCCGCCAGGCGGCCACGGCCGCGATGAACCGGGGCGAGACCAAGTATCCGCCGGCCCAGGGCACGGTGGCGCTACGCAAGGCGGCGCGGGCGCATCTGCTGGAGGCGACCGGCGTCGATTACCCGGCGGCGCGCATCATTGTCAGCACGGGCGCCAAGCAGGTGATCTTCAACGGGCTGGCGGCGACGCTGAACGACGGCGACGAGGTGCTGATCCCGGCGCCGTTCTGGGTGTCGTATCCGGACATGGTGCTGGTCAACGGCGGGGTGCCGGTGACGGTGCCGACGACGCCGGCCACGGATTACAAGCTGACGCCCGAGGCGCTGGAGCGCGCCATCACGCCGCGCACCAAGTGGCTGATGATGAACGCGCCCAGCAATCCGACGGGCTCGGTCTACACTGCCGACGAGCTGCGCGGGCTGACCGCGGTGCTCGAGCGCCATCCGCACGTCTGGCTGATGACGGACGATATCTATGCGCGGTTGAACTTCACCGACGAGCCGACGGTGCATCCGTTGCAGGTGGCGCCGGCGCTGGCGGCGCGCACGCTGGTGGTCAATGGCGTGTCCAAGGCCTATGCGATGACGGGCTGGCGCATTGGTTACGGCGCCGGGCCGGACGAGCTGATCAAGGCCATGGCGATTCTGCAGTCGCAGAGCACGTCGGGCGCGTCGTCGGTGAGCCAGGCGGCGGCGCTGGAGGCGCTGTCGGGGCCGCAGGACTGCGTGGCGGAGTTCGCCCGCGTTTTCCGCGAGCGTCGCGATCTGGCGGTGGCGGAGCTGTCCGGCACGCCGGGGCTGGCGATCGTGGTGCCGCAGGGCGCGTTCTACGTGTTTCCGGATTGCTCGGGGCTGCTGGGCAAGCGCACGCCGGCAGGCGTCGAGATTCGCACCGATACCGACCTGACGCATTACCTGCTGCGCGAGGCTGGCGTGGCGGTGATCGACGGCCATGCCTATGGCGCGCCGGGCACGTTCCGGCTGTCGTTCGCGGCTTCGCTGGACGATATCCGGCAGGGCTGCGCGGGCATCCGCGAGGCTTGCGCCAAGCTCGTCTAGTTGTTCCCGGGCCCGCCGACGAGCGGGCCGGTTCCGTTTTTCTGTTCAAACCACAACACAAGGGGAATCACCATGAAACGCCATTCACTTATCGCCGCCTGCCTGGGCCTGGCCGCGTTGTCGCTGGGCGCCGGCGCGCGCGCCGACCAGGTCGCGGACATCAAGGCCCGCGGCGAATTGATCTGCGGCACGCTGGGCACGTCGCAGCCGTTCAGCTTCCAGGACGCGGCGACGCGCCAGCTGGTGGGCTATGACGTCGACATGTGCAAGCTGGTGGCCGACAAGCTGGGCGTGAAGATCAGCTACAAGCTGCTGTCGGTGGCGGCGCGCGTGCCGGAGCTGAACGAGGGCCGCGTCGACATCCTGGCGGCGAACCTGGGCTATTCGCCGGACCGCGCCCAGCAGATCGCTTTCAGCCACGCGTACTACGTCAGCCCGCAGAAGCTGCTGGTGCGCAAGGATTCGGGGCTGGACACGATCGAGTCGCTGAACGGCCGCCGCGTCGGCGCGACCAAGGGTTCCAGTTCGGAGCGCGAGATCAAGCGCATTCTCGACAAGTCGCAGGTGATCGGTTACGGCGACAGCTCGGCCACGTATCTGGCCCTGCAGCAGAAGAAGGTGGACGCGCAGTTCGCGTCCGAACTGGTGCTGGTGCGCCTGGTGCTGCAAAGCCCGCCGACGGCGCCGGTCAGCGTGATCGCCAAGTCGGTGTTCGACGAGCCGTGGGGCCTGGGCGTGCGCAAGTCGGAGCCGGGCATGCTGGCGGTGGTGAATCAGGCGCTGGACGAGGCGGAAAGCTCGGGCGTGGCCGCGCAGCTGTTCGACAAGTGGTTCGGCGCGCAGACGCCGTACAAGCTCGAACGCGGTTTCAAGATCGGCCCCATCGCGGGCTGAACGCCGGTACCGCGCAATGAGCCTACTTGACGCTTCGCAATACCAGCTGCTGGCCAGCGGCATGGTGGTGACGCTGCAGCTGTTCCTGGTGTCCTGGGTGATGGCGTTCACGATCGCGGTGACGCTGGTCGTGGTGCGCGCCACCAACCTGGCGCCGTGCCGCTGGCTGGTCGACGCCTATGTGGAATACCACCGCAATGTGCCGCTGCTGGTGCAGGTGCTGTTCTGGTACTTCGGCATGCCCGAGCTACTGCCGGAGGGGTTCCGGATGTGGCTGTACCAGCACAACGCCGAGATGTCGCTGGCGGCGATCGCGCTGGCGCTGGGGTCGGCCGCCTATATCGCCGAGGACATCCGCAGCGGGTTGCGTGCCATTCCCGGCACGCAGTTCGAGGCGGCCCGGGCGCTGGGCGCCAGCTATCTGCAATGCATGCGCTTCGTGATCGTGCCGCAGGCGGTGCGGATTTCCATTCCGCCGCTGGTGGGCCGCGCCTTGCTGCTGTTCAAGAACACCAGCGTGGCCATGGCCATCGGCGTGATGGAGCTGACCTACCAGGCGCGCGAGATCGAGAACGAGACCTACCGCACCTTCGCCACGTTTGGCGCGGCGACCCTCATGTATCTGCTGGGATCCTTCCTCATCATGCTGATCGGATCGCGCATTTATGCGCGCTACCGCCTGAACCGGGGAGGCCACGGTGCTTGATCTCCTGTCGCAATACTGGCCGACGCTGCTGGTCGGCCAATACCCCAATGGGCCGCTGGGCGGCCTGGCGCTGACGCTGATCCTGGCGTTGTGCGGCCTGGCGCTGTCGTTGCCGCTGGCGCTGGCCATCGCGCTGGCGCGGGTCAGTCCGTTTGGCTGGCTGCGCGTGGCCAGCAAGACGCTGGTGAACGTGGTGCGCGGCATGCCGCTGCTGATGCTGATCTTCTGGGCGTACTTCGTCATTCCGAAGCTGACGGGGCAGGTGATCAGCGGTTTCTGGACGCTGATCGCGGCGCTGGTGGTGTACGAGAGCGCCTATCTGTCGGAGGTGATCCGCTCGGGTATCGAGGCGGTGCCGCGCGGCCAGATCGAGGCCTCGCGCTCGCTGGGCGTGGGTTACTGGACGACGATGCGCCGGGTGGTGCTGCCGCAGGCGCTGTTCAACGTGCTGCCCAGCATGACCAGCCAGTTCGTCTCCACCATCAAGGAGACCTCGCTGGGGTATGTGATCAGCGTGAACGAACTGACGTTTGCCGCCAACCAGGTCAACAACCTGGTGCTGACCAAGCCGCTGCAGGTGTTCGGCATCCTGGCGATCATCTATTTCCTGGTGTGCTTCAGCCTGAGCCGCGGCCTGTCCTGGCTGGACCTGCGCATCCGCCGCCAGCGCGCCATGGCCTAGGGCCCGTGCGAGGCCCCTTTTAGCGAGAACAGGCCTTGAGCCGGCGCTTATCGGAATTCATCATGATCAAGCTTGAGAAAGTCAACAAATGGTATGGCGCGCATCACGTCCTGAAGGACGTGGACCTGTCGGTCGCGCGCGGCGAGGTGCTGGTGGTGTGCGGGCCGTCGGGCTCGGGCAAGTCCACCATGATCCGCACCATCAACCGCCTGGAACCCATCGAGAAGGGCCGCATCCTGATCGACGACGCCGACATCTACGGCAAGGGCGTCAACCTGAACGCGCTGCGCCAGAAGATCGGTTTCGTGTTCCAGCAGTTCAACCTGTTTCCGCACATGAGCGTGCTGGACAACGTGGTGTTCGCGCCGGTCAACATCCGCAAGCAGCCGCGCAAGCAGGCCACCGAACTGGCGCGCCAGCTGCTGGCGCGGGTGGGCCTGGAGCACAAGATCGACGCCTATCCCGGCTCGCTGTCGGGCGGCCAGCAGCAGCGCGTGGCGATCGCCCGCGCGCTGGCGCTGCAACCGCCGGTGATGCTGTTCGACGAGCCCACCAGCGCGCTCGACCCCGAGATGGTGGGCGAGGTGCTGCAGGTGATGAAGGGCCTGGCCAAGGACGGCATGACCATGGTCTGCGTGACGCACGAAATGGGCTTCGCGCGCGACGTGTGCGACCGGGTGGTGTTCATGGATGCGGGTGAGATCCTGGAAATGGATACGCCGGAACGCTTCTTCAGCGCGCCGCGGCATCCGCGGGCGCAGCGGTTTCTGGCGGATATCCTGCATCCGCGAGGGTAGGGCCCGTGCCGGGCGTGGCGGGATACCCGCTGCGCTCGGCAGGGAACGACTGAGTCGGCATGCGGTGGCATTGACTTGGATGCGTCGGTGCCGGCTGGGGCGGATCGGCGCCGACCGGCCCGTTTCGGCCGCCCGACGTTTCGGCCGCGGACCGGACGGCGCGCAGCCGCGCACCTGTCGACGATAATGTGAGGGTTCTTCATGCATTTCACGTCCACCGCCGCGATGTACACCCTCAAACAGCTGGAGGCGTTCTACTGGAGCTCGCAACTGGGCAGCTTCAGCGCGTCCTCGCGCAAGCTGCACACCACCCAGTCGGCGGTCGCCAAGCGGGTGGGGGAACTGGAAGCCTTCGCCGGCGCGCCGCTGTTCGAGCGCCGCGCCAAGAAGCTGGTGCTGACGGCCCAGGGCCGCAAGCTGTTCGAACTGGCGCGCGAGATGCTGGACCTGAACAGCCGCATCGTGCAGAACATGGCCGATCCGGCCAGTTTCGAGGGCGTGGTGCGGCTGGGCGTGACCGAACTGGTCGGCATGACCTGGCTGGCGCGGCTGGTCAACCAGATCAGCCTGCGCTATCCCAAGGTGCAGCTGATGCCCGAGATCGATGGCGGCATCACGCTGTACGAGCGGCTGGAACAGGATCAACTGGATCTGGCCATCATGCCGGGGCCGTTCTGGAGCTATCAGTACGACTGTGTCCATCTGGGCGCGGTGACCAACGTCTGGATGGCCAGCCCGGCGCTGGACATCGACTTTTCGGCGCGGCTGGCGCCGCAGGATCTGGCGCCATATCCGGTGATTTCACAGCCGACCAATTCGGCGCTGTCGCATCTGTACGATGCCTGGTTCGCCGAGCAGGGGCTGTCGGTCAAGCGGGTGCTGACCTGCAACAGCCTGGGCATGATGGCGCAGCTGACCATGCTGGGGTTGGGCATCAGCTATCTGCCGGGAGCGTATTTCGCGCCGCTGGTCGAACGCGGGGCGCTGTGCCAGCTGGATGTGCAGCCGGATCTGCCGACGATCAATTACTACGCGGTGCACAAGAAGAGCATCGTCAATCCGGTGGTGTCGCGGGTGATCGATATTGCGCGGGAGGAATGCGCGTTCGAGGTGGCGGGGGCGTTCCTGCCGCATGTGCCGCCAGCGGCGCGGCGGCGCCCGGAGTAGGGCGCCGCGGGCGATCCGCCTTCTTACCGGAAGGTCACCTGGATGGTGATTTTCTGGCTGAATTCGCCCGGCACCATCGGCGCTCCCGATCGGGTCAATTGCGCCGAGTAGTTCAGCGGCAAGGGATGGTTGCTGGTGGTCAATGAGGGGTGCCGGGAGTCCTGCCAGGCGTTGAACTTGATGGGAAAGACGCCGGATTCCTTGATCGTCAGCGCGAGTCCGTTGGGGGTTCCGTCGGTGTTATTCAGGAGAATATGCTGGGCGTCGGTTGTCAACGCGGCGTTGCCTTCCGGCTGGAACCTTAACTGTAACGGTACGGTTAAGCTGCCCAGATCGACGAGCCGAAAGCCTCCATCGCAGGTTTCATCGAACTCCGCATGGATGGTGAAAGGCACCGTGGGCGGCAGCGGCATTCTGTCCACGGAGTAGGCTCTTCCCAGATCGATCGAGCCCGGCGTCAAGATCTTCGCGATGCACTTGGGTACGAGAGCAACGCTGGTGCTGTTATCCGATCCGATCGAGATGACGTTAAGGATGGAAACCCCCGAACCTACAACCACCAGGTCTGGCGAGGCGGGAATGAAGACTCTGGTCGGTTTCGTGGGGGGCGTGACCATGACGAGTTTCAGCGTGCCACTCATTTTGCCCGATGCCGTCATGGTGGGATTGGTCGGCGACTGCGGGGCATAGGTGACGTCAGAGAACGTCAGGTGGTCATCGGTGGAGCCGGTCGGCGTCCATTCGGGGTAGCTGTTTATCTGCAGGACGAGCTTCAGCCCGGCCTGGCGGAGCAAGGCTACCATCGACGCCATTTTTCCCCCGCCACCCAAGTAGGGCTGATTTCGCGGGATGTTTGTAATGCAGGTCCAGGGGATGATCGGCAGTTTGTTTTCGTACACGACCTGGCCCACCGGGGTGTTCTTGTCCAGATGGATTTCGAGGGGCGCGAACGCGGCTAAAAGCGGGACAGACCCGCTCGGCCGGCTGGTGTCGAAGACAGGGCCGGGCTGGCATCCCGACGTGAGTGCGGCTCCCAGGGCATGGCTGGCCGCGCCCAGCAGGCCCGCGACGGCCCATGCCGCCGTCAGCGCCGCGCGCCAGCGCCGGAAGGCCCCGGTCTTTCGCTTGATCATGCAATTTCTCCTGGAGACGAGGTGACCCGGCCGGTTGCCGCGCGAGGGCAGGCAGGGCGCATTTGTCATGGGAGTTTGCATGGCGGGGATTATCCGGACGTTAACCGCAGGCCGCCTCAACGCCGTCCCCAATCAATGCTCCCCGGCTCCGGACAAACCCAGGACCCCTGCAACCGTTCCCGGATCTGCGCCAGATCCTGCTCCACCAGCAGAACCCCATCCCGGAACACCGGCACCAGCGCGCCGCCAGCCGCCTGCTCCGGCGTCTGCTGGTCGCGCAACACATACCCGGTCGCCGTTTCATCCACCCGCAGCAAGCCCTTGGCCGACCGCTTCACGCCGGAGTCGGTGACCGGGTCCTTGACCAGTTCCTGCGGTTCGCCATTGACCTCGGCATACGTCGCCTTCAGCGCCCAGCCGAAGCTGTCGCGCGTCAGGTATTGATAGGTGTACGAGCCAATGCCCAGGACCACGTTGCCCGACGCGAAACCCTTTCTTTCCAGCCGCACCAGGATGTCGCGCCCACGCGCCAGCGTGATCGAATCGCCGTAGATCAGGCCGACGTGCGGGTCCAGCAGCTTGTAGCCGCGCTCGGTCACCACGCCGCCGAAGATATTCCACAGGCATTGCACCGCGCCGTTGACTTCGGCCTCGCGCAGCGCCTGGCTGGCGCGGGCGTCGTCGTCCAGGCGCCAGTAGCGGCCGGTCTCGATATCCCGCACGGCTTCGAATCCGTCGCGGCGGGCGGCGGCCAGGGCTGCGGCGTCTTCCACACTGGACACGTCGGTGCAGAAGTAGCCGGTCAGGATCTTCACGGGATCGCCCGAGTCCGGGCGGAACACGACCTTGGCGTTGCCGAAGGGATCAGGCTGGCGCGCCAGGATTTCCGGCTTCAATGCGGCGGCGAAGTCGGTGACCACTTGCCAGAAGTCCCAGGTGTCCGACACCACCGACACGATGCCGGCCGGATAGACCTGCGTGACCAGGCGGCGGATGGTTTCGATTTCGCCTTCCTTGCTGCCCAGGCACATGACCGAGTGTTCGGTCGCGGGCACCGAGCCGCCGACCAGTTCACGGTCCGAGTCGGCGCCGTACAGGTCTTCCAGGTAGTCGATGGCGGGAATGGTGTCGGTGCCGGTGAACGACAGCAGGTGGCCGGCGCCGCTCTTGCGGGCGTCGTACAGGCCGGCCATGCCGCGCATCGAGAAGTCGTGGCCCTGCCAGTTGACGAAATCCATCGGGCTGCCGGTCAGGCGGGCGAAGTAGGTCAGGAGCTTGCGGTATTCGAAGGCGATGGTGGCCACGGTGGACGGCTTCCACGATTCGCAGCTGAACAGCGTTTCGATGTAGGTGACCAGCCAGGCAAATTCGGGCCTGGTGTTGACGAAGGTGACGGGCGGCACGCGGATGTCGACGCGGGCGCCTTCGGGCAGGGAACGGATTTCCAGCGGCAGATAGCCCAGGTCATACAGCGCCTGCAGGTGATCGACGGTGACCGCGCCCTTGCCCAGCGCGTTGTCGACGCGGCGCTGGTACTGGCGCACGGCGGCGCCGGCGGGCTTGCCGAAGAATTCGCGGTTGAACAGGTCGATCAGGATTTCCTTGATGAAGCCTTGCAGGCCGAACCAGACGATCTTGTTGTCGAACAGTTCGGGCAGCACCGGCGCCAGCCGGGCCGAGCGCGGGGTGAAGTTGGCCAGGATCTTGTTGGTGCCCCTGGGGTACTGGAAGGGGTGGCCGGTCTTGTAGAAGTCGGCTTGGAGCAAGGGGTTGATGCCGTTCTTGGCAGGGATGGAGGCGTTCATGGTGGGGACTCCTGCTTGAGGTTCAGTTGGCCGGGGTGGCGAGCGCGGGGGCGCTGGCGGTTTCGATCGTGTGGGTTGGGGCGGGGGCGCTGGCGGCGCCGATTGTGTTGACCGGCGCGGTGGCGTTGGCGCCCTGGATCGTGTTGACCACGACTGGCGCGCCGGCGCCTTCGCTGGCGGTCCAGTCATAGGCGGTGTAGATCCCGGCGTAGCGGGCGTTCAGCTCGGCCAGGCCTTTGCTGAAAAGGCCGTGGGTCACGTACAGATAGAGCGGCTGGTCGGTCTTGTCGCGCAAGGCGGCGGCCAGTTCCAGGAAGGTGCGGCCGCCGTCGCAGATGTCGTCGACCACCAGCACCGGTTGCGCGGGGATGTCGTCGGGCACGCGGGTTTCGGTGATGCGGCCGGTCTGCGGGTCGCGGACTTTTTCGGCGTAGCGCACGTCGGCCACGCCCAGCTTTTTGGCCAGGGCCTGCACGCGCTTGCGGGCGCCGGCGTCGGGCGCCATCAGGGTGACGCCGTTGGCAAAGGCGGGGTTGGCCAGCGCGTTGTTCAGGAAGGCGGCGGCGTCGATCACGCGGACGCGCTGCAGCAGGGCGGGGGTGACGTCGCTGTGCGGTTCGACCACGGTGACAGTGGCGTATTGCTGGTCGTTGATGAGCTTGCAGAACACCGCCGCGCCAAGCGCCTCGCCCGGATTGCAGACGCGGTCCTGGCGGGCGTAGGGCACGTAGGGCATGTCCAGGTGCACGGGCGCGGCCGGGTTCAGGCGGCGCAAAGCGTCGGTCAGCAGCAGCAACTGCATGACGTCGTCGGCCGATTTCAGCAGGGCGTGGATGCGGAATTCGTTGGCCGCTTCGGCGCGGGCCTGCAAGGCAGCGGGCACGGTGACCTGGCTTTCGCCGCCGGGGAACACGAACGCGCTGGGCGTATCGGTGTGGCGTTGTCCTTCTACTACCGCGGTGAGGGTGAACATGATTTGGCCTTAGTGGCAAATTAAAACTAAGTGAGGCAAGTATAAGCCTACTTATTGTTTGTTTGCAACTAAGCCGGGATTTGATTTGGCGCGTTTATCCGACGCTGCGGTCGAACAGGGCGAAGTCTTTCAGGCGGTACAGGCGGGCGGGACGCTGCGCGCCGAGCGCGTAGTCGTCGGTGGCTTCGAGCACGTCCCAGGCTTCCATCTTGCGGCGGAAGTTCGATTTCTCGAGGGTGGTCTGGAGGATGGCTTCGTAGGTGCGCTGCAGCTCGGTCAGGGTGAAGCGTTCGGGCAGCAGGAAGAACGGCAGGGTGGAGTAGCTGGATTTGCCGCGCAGGCGGGCCACGGCGGCGGCGACGATGTCGGCGTGGTCGAAGGCCAGCGGCGGCAGCGCGTCCACGCTGACGAAGCGAAAGCCGGCGGGGGCGGCCTCCAGTTCGGCGGCCGGCACCAGCGCCACGTAGGACACCGACAGCGACCACTTGCGCGGGTCGCGGCCGGGGCCGGAGAAGACCTGCAACTGCTCCAGGTAGCGCGGCTCGAAGCCGGTCTTCTCGCGTAGCACGCGGCGGATGCTGGCCTCGGTGCTGGCGTCTTCGTCCACGTGCACCACGCCGCCGGGCAAGGCCATGGCGCCCTTGAACGGCGCGCGGTCGCGCGGGTGCAGGGCGATTTCCAGGCCGGTCTCGCGCAGGGTGAGCAGGACGGCGTCGACGGTGACGAGGGGCTGTGGGTGGTCCAAGTGGGGTTCCGGGCGTGGCACTTCGGGGTAAGGTGCCACTATGCGGCGGATTGGTCAACCGCGCCCGTCGAACTAGCCCGCGGCGCCGATCCCGTCCAGCTCGGCCACGGCCTGCGGCGGCAGCGCCAGGCTGGCCGCGGCGGCGTTCTGCCGCAGGTGTTCGATCGACGAGGTGCCCGGGATCAGCAGGATGTTGGGCGAGCGTTGCAGCAGCCAGGCCAGCGCGGTCTGCATCGGCGTGGCCTGGCAGTCGGCGGCCACGCGCTCCAGCGTGGCCGATTGCAGCGGCGAGAAGCCGCCCAGCGGGAAGAACGGCACGTAGGCGATGCCATCTTGCGCCAGCAGCCCGATCAGCGCGTCGTCGGCGCGGTGCGCGATGTTGTACTGGTTCTGCACGCAGACGATGTCGGCGATGCCGCGCGCCTGCGCCACCTGGCGCGCGGTGGCGTTGCTCAGGCCCAGGTGGCGTATCAGGCCCCTGCGCTGCAATTCGGCCAGGGTGGTGAAGGACGGTTCGATGTCGCCTTCGGCGGGGCCGGCCACGTCGAACATGAGGCGCAGGTTGACCACGTCCAGCACGTCCAGGCCCAGGTTGCGCAGGTTGTCGTGCACGGCTGATTCCAGTTCGGCCGGGGAGTTGGCCAGCAGCCACGAGGCATCGTCGCCCCGGCGCGCGCCGACCTTGGTGACGATGACCAGGTCGTCGCGGTAGGGGTGCAGCGCTTCGCGGATCAGCTGGTTGGTGATGTGCGGCCCGTAGAAGTCGCTGGTGTCGATGTGGTTGATGCCGAGTTCGAGCGCTTCCCGCAGCACCGCCAGGGCTTGCGCCTTGTCCTTGGGCGGTCCGAATACGTGCGGGCCGGCCAGTTGCATGGCGCCGTAGCCCAGGCGGTTGACGGTCAGGTCGCCCAGCGCATAGGCGCCGGCTTGTTGAATCGAGGTCATGACGTGCTCCAGGGAGGGAATGAAGCGAGTCTAGGGCGGCGCGGTGCGTGCGACAATCCCTGGTAATCGCACAGCTTGTGCGGAATATCGAACAATCAGGGCCGGCCATGTCCAACCTTCAAGACATCAGCGCCTTTGTGGCGGTGGCCACGCATGGGGGCTTTCGTGGCGCGGCGCGCCAGACGGGGACCAGCGCGTCGCAGTTGAGCGAAGCGGTGCGCCGGCTGGAAGCCCGGCTGGGCCTGCGGCTGCTGAACCGCACCACGCGCAGCGTGGCGACCACGGCGGCCGGGCAGCGCCTGCTGGAGCAACTGGCGCCCGCGCTGGACGCGGTCGAGTCGGCGCTGGACGTGGCCAACAATTTCCGTGACCGGCCGGCGGGCCGGCTGCGGCTGAATGTGCCGCTGGCGGCATCCAGGCTGGTGCTGCCGCGCATCTTGCCGCCGTTCCTGGCGCAGTATCCGGAGATCCGGCTGGAGGTCATCGTCGACGATCGCTTTGTCGAGCTGCTGCAGTCGGGCTGCGACGCGGGCATCCGCTACGAGGAAAGCATGGACCAGGACATGGTGGCCATTCCGATCGGGCCGCGGCGCCAGCGGATGGCGGCGGCGGCCGCGCCGGGGTATCTGGCCCGGCATGGACGGCCGCAACATCCGCAAGACCTGCGCCAGCACCTGTGCCTGCGCGGCCGTTTCACCAGCGGCGCGATGCCGGCGTGGGCGTTTGAACGCGACGGCCAGTCCGTCACGGTGGAGGTGGACGGTCCGCTGATCGTCAGCCTGGGGGCGGCGGTGGACCTGGCGGTCGATGCGGCGGTGGCGGGCGCCGGAGTGGTCTATCTGTTCGAGGACTGGCTGCAGCCGTACCTGGATCGGGGCGAACTGGAGCCGGTGCTGGCGGACTGGTGGCCCAGCTTCACCGGCCCCTTGCTGTATTTTCCGGGCCGGCATTATCTGCCGGCGCCGTTGCGTGCCTTCGTGGATTTCGTCCAGGCGGCGCGCTGGTAGCGCGGTCGCGGCTGCGACTGTCGCCGCGACGGCGACCTTGACCTTGACCGCGACCGTGACCGCGACCGTGACCGCGACCGTGACCGTGACCGTGACCTCGACCGTGACGACGACCTCGACCGTAACCGCGTCGGCGTCCGTGTTCGCGGACGCCGACGCCGCTTAGCGCGCCGCCGTCAATGCGCCCATGGCCTGGCGCATGAAAGCCAGCGTGGCGTCATCGGCCCAGGTGCCGGCGGTCAGTTCGGGCTCGGTCATCAGGGCGTGGCGGAATTTCGCGTGGGTCGCGGGATCGTTGCCGGCGTAGCTGCAAAACAGTTCCAGCCATTGCCGCGCGAGTTCGCGGCCGGGGGCCGAGTCGGGCGCCTGCCCGGCATCGATCGCGTCGCGCACCCGCGCCATCAGGGCCGGCCATTCGCCGGCGCGGTCGTGATAATGCGCCCGCATGAACCGGGCCTCGTCCGGCGTCAGGTGTTTTTCGTAGAGCCGCAGCTTGCTTTCGGAGAAGGCGCGCACCACGTAGTCGCGCATGGCCGGCGAGATACCGATGTGTTCCTGCATGGCCGGTTCCCGTTCGTGCATCTGATTGAGCTTCACGAGCAGGCGCGGATCGCCGTTGGTGTCGCGCAGCAGCAGCGTCATCCAGCGCAGGGCCAGCGCCTGCGAACGCGGGTCCTCGGGCGGGGCGCCGTCGTCCATCTGCCGGCGCACGTCGGCGATCAGCGCAAGCCAGCCGGCATCGTCGTTCGGGCCTCGGCGGTACATGGGCAGACGCGCCAGTTCTTCCTGGGAGAAATATTTGTCGTACATGTTCATCAGTTCCAGAGTGGTCAGCCAATCGGCCAGTTCCGGCTCCGTTCCCATCGCCAACTGGCCTTGCAACTGCGCGAGGCGTTCGCGCAGCCGGGTGGCGTGTTGGATCTGGCTGTCGAGCATCGCGATCTGTCTGGCGATGATCTCGTCCAGCGGCGTGCCGGGCTGGTCCAGGTAGGCGCCGATCTCGGCCAGCGGCAATCCGAAGCGACGCAATGCCTGGATCTGGTGCAGTCGGGCGATGTCGTCGCGGCCGTAGAGCCGGTAGCCGTTGTCGGCGCGCGCCGAAGGCGTCAGCAGGCCGATCGCGTGATAGTGGTGCAGCGTGCGGACGGTCAGTCCGCTGCGCTTGGCCAGTTCTCCTACTTTCAGTCGCATGGGGTTCCTTCGTGAATGGCGCAGGCCGAACTTTTGGGCATGACGTTACGTAAGGGTCAAGCGTTGGCGGATCGATTTGTGGATCGATTCGTGGGCCGGGCGTGCAGGGAGGCGGTCGCGCCGGCAAGCTTGCTGGCGCACCGGCCCGGCCCTGCCTGTGGGGCTGGCCGGTCGTCCGCTTGGGGATGGTTGTCCGCGGGCGGGGCGGCCCCGGGGGAGATGTCCATGGACAACGCGGGCCGCCGCGCCGTCTGGAAGAAGCGGGCGCGGGCGAGTGTGCCCGTTGCGCCCGTCTTGCCGTGAATGCCGGGACGTCAGCCGCAGCGGATCGCCGTCATCACGTCCTTGTCGTCGACGATCAGGTTCAGGCGGGTGTCGTTGTATTCCATGGTGACCAATTGGCCCGGGCGCAGGATGCGGGCGGTGGCGGCGCCGCTGCGGGTGCGCAGGTCTTCCAGGACGGACTGGGTGGCTTTCTGGCCGATCTGCGATTGCAGCGCGGCGGCGTCGCAGGTCTTGCGGGCGCCGGCCTGGGCGGAGGGTGATCCGTACGACGCGCCGGAGGAGCTGTCGGACGCGGCGGGCGAGCTGGCGGAACTGGAGGCGGCGGATGAGGATGAGGAACGCGGGGCTCCGGTGTTGGCGCAGGCGCTCAGCGTGGCAACCAGCAGAACGGGAATCAGCTTGCGGATCATGATCACTCCTGAAAAAGAAAACGTTTCCACGGCGCGGCCGGCGCGGGGGCGGGCGTCGCGGAAAATCCATCATAGACCAGCCGCCCGCGCGGCGCTTGGCCGTGGTGGCGTCCGGTCGAACCCCGGGGCGTTGCCGTGACCGCCGAGCCTTGCCGCCGCGCCGGGCTGTCTCATCCCCTCGTCTTGCCCGATTGTTTCACTCCCTTTTTTTCTCCCCCTTTTTTTCTCCCCCTTTGTTTCGCCCCGTCGTCTCGCCTGGCGGCGCGCCCCTGGCATCGGGGCCAGCGCCGGACCGCGCATCGCCGTCAGTGGAAATTGCGGCTGGGCGTGCTCAAACCGCCCAGCAGTTCGGACAGGTCCACCAGCCGCTGCGCGATCAGGTGGCGCACGCCGTCCACGTTCTGCCACGAGCCATACACGCCCAGCAGGGTGGCGCCGAGCAGCTCGCGGCGCTGGCGTTCGATCAGTTCGGGGCGCACCACCACGTTGACCGGGCCGGTTTCGTCTTCCAGCGTGACGAAGATCACGCCCTTGGAGGTCTGCGGCCGCTGGCGCACGGTGACGATGCCGCAGGCGCGGGCCACGCGCTTGTCGGGGTAGCCGTTGAGCACGCTGGCCGGCTGGAAGTTGCGCGCCGCCAGTTGCGGCCGCAGCAGCTCGACGGGGTGGCGCCGCAGGGTCAGGCCGACGCTGCGATAGTCGGCCGCCACGGTCTGGTTCTCAGTCGGCGCGGTCAGTTGCGGCATCTCGGTTTCGTGGATGGCGGCGTCGCGCAGCAGGTCGCGGCTGTGGACGCTGGCGGCGGCTTCCCAACTGGCTTGGCGGCGGTGGCCGGCCAGGGTGCGCAGGGCGTCGCCGGCGGCCAGGGCGTTCAGGTCGTGGCGCGTCAGGGCGGCGCGGCGGGCCAGGTCGCCGGTGCTGGTGAAGGGGGCCTCGGCGCGGGCGGCCTCGATGCGGCGGGCGCTGTCTTGGTGCAGGCCCTGGATCAGGCTCAGGCCGAGACGCACGGCGGGGCGGATTTCGTCTGGCGAGGGCGCGTGAGGATGGGGCCGGCGCGGCGGCGCGTCGGCGGGCGCGGGCTCCAGCGCCGCGTCCCAGCCGCTGACGGTCACGTCCACCGGCAGCACCCGCACGCCGTGGCGGCGCGCGTCCTGCACCAGTTGCGCCGGCGCGTAAAAGCCCATGGGCTGGGAGTTGAGCAGCGCGGCCAGGAAGGCCTCGGGTTCGTGGCGCTTGAGCCAGGAACTGGCGTAGGCCAGCAGCGCGAAGCTGGCGGCGTGGCTTTCGGGGAAGCCGTATTCGCCAAAGCCCTCGACCTGGCGGAACAGCGCCTCGGCGAATTCCAGGGTGTAGCCGTGGGCCAGCAGGCCGCCCACCAGTTTGACGCGGTATTTGTCGACGCCGCCCTTGCGCTTCCAGGCGGCCATGGAGCGCCGCAACTGGTCGGCATCGCCGGGCGAGAAGCCGGCCGCGACCACCGCGATCTGCATCACCTGTTCCTGGAAGATGGGCACGCCCATGGTGCGGCTGAGCACGCCTTTCACCTTGTCGCTGGGGTAGCTTTCCTTTTCCTTGCCCTGGCGGCGGCGCAGGTAGGGATGCACCATGCCGCCCTGGATCGGGCCGGGCCGCACGATGGCCACCTGCACCACCAGGTCGTAGTATTCGCGCGGCCGCAGGCGCGGCAGCATGGTCATCTGGGCGCGCGATTCGATCTGGAACACGCCGATGGTGTCGGCCTCGCAGATCATGTCGTAGGTGGGTTCGTCGCCTTCGGGAATGTCCTGCAGCCGCAGCGGCTGGCCGCGGCGCTGGCCGGCCAGTTCCAGGGTGCGGCGCAGCGCCGACAGCATGCCCAGCGCCAGCACGTCGACCTTGAGCAGCTTGAGCGCGTCCAGGTCGTCCTTGTCCCACTGCACCACGCTGCGGTCGGCCATGGCGGCGTTTTCGATCGGCACCAGCCGCGACAGCTTGCCGCGCGAGATGACGAAGCCGCCCGGGTGCTGCGACAGGTGGCGCGGAAAGCCCATCAGCGTCTGGGCCAGCGCGGCCCACTGCCGCGCCACCTGCGATTCCGGATCGAGGCCGCAGGCGCCCAGGGTGCGCAGCATTTCCTTTTTGCCGTCCCACCACTGGTGGGCGCGCGCCACCGCGTCGATCACGCCCGGGTCCACGCCCAGCGCGCGGCCGGTGTCGCGCAGCACGCTGCGCGGGCGGTACGAGATCACCACGGCGGTCAGGGCGGCGCGCTGGCGGCCGTACTTGCGGTAGATGTACTGGATCACTTCCTCGCGCCGCTGGTGTTCGAAGTCGACGTCGATGTCGGGCGGCTCGTTGCGTTCCTTGCTGATGAAGCGTTCGAACAGGTTGTTGCCGCGGCGCGGATCGACCTCGGTGATGCCCAGGCAGTAGCACACCGCCGAGTTGGCGGCCGAGCCGCGCCCCTGGCACAGGATGCCGTTGTTGCGGGCGTACAGCACGATGTCGTAGACCGTGAGGAAATAGGCCTCGTAGTGCAGGTCGGCGATCAGCGCCAGTTCCTTTTCGATCTGTTCGCTGACGTGGGCCGGCGTTCCGCCCGGAAAGCGCCGCGCGGCGCCGGCCAGGGTTTCCTGGCGCAGGTAGGTGGCGGGGGTGTGGCCGCGCGGGATGATTTCGTCGGGGTATTCGTAGCGCAGTTCGTCCAGCGAGAAGGCGCAGCGCCGCGCCACCACCAGCGTCTGCGCCAGCGCCTCGGGCGGATACAGGTTGGCCAGCCGCATGCGGGTGCGCAGGTGCTGCTCGGCGTTGCCGGACAGCGCGTAGCCGCATTGCGACACGCACTGGTGGGTGCGGATGCCGGTGAGGGTGTCGTGCAGCGGCTTGCGCGAGCGCACGTGCATCTGCACCTGGCCCAGCGCCACCACCGGCAGTTCGGCGGCGCGCGCGGCGTGGTCGACGGCGGCGCGGTGCAGGTCGTCGCGCGAGCGGTACAACAGGGTCAGGCCGACCCAGGCGCGGCGCGGGAAGGTGGTGGCCAGCCAGCGCGCCTGCTGCGCCATGCGATCGGGGTCGTCGCCGTAGACGGGCGACAGGATCGCCAGGCATTCGGGCAGGTGGCGCAGGTGTTCGTAGCCCGGCGGCGGGGCGGTGAAATCCTCGGGCGCCAGCCGGTATTCGCCCTTGGGGGCGCGGGTGCGGGCCAGGGTGATGAGTTCGGACAGATTGCCGTAGCCCTCGCGGGTCTGGGCCAGCAGGGTCAGGTCCAGCGGCGCGGCCTCGGGCCCGGCGCGCAGCCGGAAGGTGGCGCCGATGATGAGCGGCAGCTTCTGGGTCTTGGCCTCGACGTGGGCGCGCACCACGCCGGCCAGGCTGCATTCATCGGTGATGGCCAGGGCGGCGTAGCCCAGTTCGGCGGCGCGGGCGGCCAGTTCCTCGGGGTGCGAGGCGCCCTGCAGGAACGAGAAGTTCGACTGGCATTGCAGTTCGGCGTAGCCGGGCAGTCCGGCTGGCGGACCGGGGGCGTCGTCATGGGGATCGTCGGGCGCGTGCATGGCGGGGTCAGGCGTACAGTCCGTGCAGGTACCAGCGCGCGTGCGCGTCGTCGCGCTCGCGGTAGATCCAGTAGCGCGCGCTGGCGGCGTCCTCGGCGACGAAGTAGTCGCGCACGGTCAGGACCGGATCCCACCAGCCGCTTTCGATGCGCTCGGGGCCGCGCATCAGCCGCAGTGCCTGGCCGGCGTATTGCGGGCGGTGGCCGGCAAGCTTGAGCGGCAGCGGCGGATCGAGCAGCCAGAAGGGGCGGTCCAGGGGCTCGGGCAGCGGTTCGGGGCGTTGCGGCGGTTCCAGCGCGTCGCCCCAGGCGTTGGCGGCCTCGGGCCGGTGGTCGGGGAGGGGACAGGCGTGGCGCACCTGCTCGCGGCCCAGCCGCGCGGTCAGCAGGTCCAGCAGGCGGGCGTGGTCGGCGGCGGTGCCGCCGGGTTCGGGGAACAGGGTGGTGCTGGCGGCGGGCTGGTCGGTGGTGTCGGGCGCCAGCAGCGTCACCGCGATCACCGGGGCTTCGAGCGTCAGGCGGCCAAGTTTTTCGCGCAGCAGGTTGAGGATCTGCGGCGCCTGCCAGACGGGCTGGGCCAGCGCCAGTTCCAGCTCGGTGGGCGGGCGCGCGTGGCGGCCGCGCTCGTGGTCCAGGCGCAGCAGCACGCGCCGCACCGCCAGTTGCCGCGCCGTCAGCCAGCCGCCCAGCTGCTCGGCCAGGCGCCGCGCCACGGCCAGCACCGCGTCGGTGTGTTCGAGGTATTCCATCAGCTCGATGCGGCGCTCGAAGCGCGGCGGCGGCTCGATCCAGCGATGCAGTTCGGGCGACTGGCCGTAGGCCGCGTCCAGCGCCTGCAGCAGGTCGGGCGCGCTGCGCCGTTGCAGGCCGGCGCGCGGCAGGGCGCGCAGGTCGGCCAGGGTGTGGCAGCCGATGTCGTTGAGCCAGTCCAGGCGCGGCCGGGCCTGGGGCAGCAGGGCCACGGGCAGGGCGTCGAGCCGGCGCGCCAGCGTGCGCGGGGTCAGCACCCGGCGCGGCGGCCGGCGTCCGCCTCGGTGCGCCAGCAGCCAGGCGCCGGCGGCTGTGGGCGCCATGCCCAGCGACACGCGCAGGTCCAGCGCGGCCAGCGTGGCGGCCACGCGCCGGTGTAGCGCGCGCGGTCCGCGGAAGAACAGCAGGCTGGCGCCGACGTTGAGCAGCACGGTGTCTGCGTCCGCCAGCGCGACCTCGGGGGTGTATTGCAGCAGCGCCAGCGCCGCGCCCTGCAGGGTGTCGGCCTCGGCCACCGGGTCGCGCGCCAGCAGTTCGACCTCGGGCGCGATGGCGGCCGCGCCGCCGCGGCGCATG
>NZ_CADIJL010000058.1 GCF_902859695.1 Achromobacter ruhlandii | reverse complement strand
GGGCGCCGACGACGCGGTGCTGAACCGGGTGGTGGGCGCGGCGGCCCGGCCCAGCCAGATCCAGGGCGCGATCCAGGCCGACGGCACGGTGATGGTGGTCAACCAGAACGGGGTGATCTTCAGCGGCACCAGCCAGGTCAACGCCCGCAACCTGGTGGTCGCGGCCGCCACCATCACGGATGCGCAGTTCCGCGACAAGGGCCTGTATGCCGACAATGGCGCCCAGCCGACGTTCCTGGGCGCCCTGGGCCGCGTCGAGGTGCAGGCCGGCGCGCGCATCGCGACCGCCGCGTCCACCACCTCGACCTCGGGCGGCGGCTACGTGCTGCTGCTGGGCAAGGAAGCGGCCAATGCCGGCACGATCGACACGCCGGGCGGACAGGCGCTGCTGGCGGCTGGCGACAGTTTCGTCATCAAGCGCGGCCAGGGCACGGCGGGCAACCTGCTGTCGACCACCAAGGGCAACGAGGTCACGCCGGCGGGCGTGCCCGGGCGGGTCGAGAACAGCGGCCTGATCCAGGCCGCCATGGGCGACGTGACCTTGACCGGCGGCGACGTGACGCAGCACGGGGTGCTGCTGTCGAGCACGTCGGTGGATACGCGCGGCACCCTGCACCTGACCGCCGCCGGCGCGGACGGCAGGATCACCCTGGCCGAAGGCAGCGTCGCCGCGATCCTGCTGGACCACAGCGGCGCCCTGGCGCTGGACAGCCAGCGCGACGGCCTGCGCGCGCCGCCGGCGGCGACGACGTCTTCGCCGTGGCTGTCGGCCGGCGCCGACCGGCGCGAGCTGTCGCGGGTGGAGGTCAGCAGCAGCGGCACGGTGGATTTCGCGTCGGGTTCCATCACGCTGGCCACCGGCGGCCAGATCGCCGTGCAGGCGGCGCAGCGCAGCCTGCTGCGCGACGGCGCCATCCTGGACGTGGCGGGCGCGGTGGGCGTGCCGGTCGCCATGGAAAACAACAACCTCAAGATCAACGTACAGGGCAACGAGCAGCGCGACGCGCCGGTCAACCGCGACAGCGGCAAGCTCAACAGCAATGACCTGTGGGTGGATATCCGCGACCTGGTGCTGGTGCCGGCCGGCACCAATGGCTACGCCACCGACCGCTGGTACACGGCTGGCGGGCTGCTGGAGGTCAGCGGCTATCTGGGCACGCAGGGGCATGCGGTCAACGAATGGATGGCGCAGGGCGGCAATGTCGAATTCACCGGCGGCGACGTGGTGACGCGCGCCGGCTCGCAGATCAACCTGTCCGGCGGCACGCTCGACGTGCAGGACGGCATGATCCGCCAGAGCTGGCTGCGCGGCGTGGACGGCAAGCTGTACGAGGCCTCGCGCGCGCCGGGCGACCTGGCCTACACCGGGCTGTACCAGGGCTACGAGGCGCGCAGCGAGCGCTGGGGCCAGACGCGCCGTTTCTACAACCCGCTGATCGCGCCGCTCGAACGCTTCGAGACCGGCTATACCGTGGGCCGTGATGCGGGCCGACTGCTGATAGGCACCCGCGCCGCGGTGCTGGAAGGGGAGTTGATCGGCACGACCTTCCAGGGGGATCGCCAGAATGCCGCCCCGCAGGCCGGCCTGGACGGCTACCAGCAATCGCAGCGGGCCGCGGCGCGTGGCGCGCAACTGGTGGTCGGCACTTATACGCCGTACTACAACAAGACGACCGGCGCGGTGCAGTACGCGCTGGGCCGCAGCGAGGACACGGTCCGGCAGGTGGTGTTGTCGGAGCGCGTGGCGGCCATCGCCGCCGGCCTGGAGCTGGGCGACGCGCTGCCCGCCGATCGAGGCGGCGCGCTGTTGCTGGATACCGCCCGCTTGAACGGCTTCGGGTTGGGCGCCGTTCGCATCGCCGCCCAGGACATCGCCGCGCAGTCCGATCTGGCGGTGGCGCCGGGCGGCGAGATCACGCTGTACGCGAACCGCGTGACGGTGGACGGCGCGCTGAGCGCGCGCGGCGGCAGTATCCGCCTGGGCAATGTGCTCAATCAGGTGACCTCGTCGGGCATGCTCGATACCTCCATCGGCGCCACGGCGTCCGACCGCCTGACGCTGGGCGCGGGCGGGCGGCTGGATACGTCGGGCCTGTGGACCAACCTGGCGCTGGCGCCGGGTCTGACCGGCGCCATGCCCTACCTGAATGGCGGCAGCGTGTCGCTGCGCGGCAGCGGCGACATCCTGCTGGAGCGTGGCGGCGTGATCGACGTCGGCTCGGGCGCGGCGTTGCGCGCCAAGGGCAAGCTGACCGGCGGCAAGGGCGGCAACGTCACGATCGAAACGGTGATGAGCGGCGCCGAGATGGGACGCCTGGACCTGGGCGCCGAACTGCGCGGCTACGGCGTGGACGGCGGCGGCACCCTGGCGGTGACGGCGGGCAAGGTGGCGCTGGGCGCGACGCCGGCGCAGGCCGGCGCCGACGTGCTGGCGCTGGCGGCGCCGTTCTTCCAGCGCGGCTTCGCGCGCTACGAGATCATCGGCAGCCGCGGCGTGACCGTGGCCGCCGGCGCCCGCATCGAGGTGTCGATGCCGGTATACCGGCCGGTCGCGCAGGCGGGCGGCATGCCCACCGGCGCCGAGGCCGCCACGGCGCTGCAAGCCTGGCTGCCGCCCGTCTATCTGCATGACGCGGCGGCGGGGACGGCGACGCGGCGGCGCGGCGCCAGTCTGTCGCTGCAGAGCGGGCGCACGCTCGGCCCGGTCGGCACGGACAGCGATACGACGCTGCTGATCGGCCAGGGGGCCCAGGTGGCGGTGGACCCGGGCCAGACCATCACGTTGCGCGGCGCCGGCCAGATCACGGTGCTGGGCGGGCTGACGGCCGCGGGCGGCAAGATCGACATCCGGCAATTGCGCCTGGGCGACATCGATGTCGCCGACTCGGTCGAGACCGCGGATGGCCAGCTGCACAACCGTTCGATCTGGATCGGCGAGCGGGCGGTGCTGGACGTGGCCGGCCGGGCGCAGTCCGGCATCGATGCGCAGGGCCGCCGCTACGGCGTGGCGGACGCGGGCGGCGTGATCGTGATCGGCGGCGAAATCGACCATGCGCGCGCCACCGCGACCTCGTCGGACGCCTACGTGATCGTGCGGCCGGGCGCGGTGCTGGATGCCTCGGGCGCCGGCGTGGACGTGGACATCAACGGGGTCGGCCCGCTGCGGCTGGAGCGTGACGGCGGCCGCATTTCGCTCAGCTCGTATAACGGCCTGCACCTGGACGGCGCCTTCATCGCGCGCGCCGGCGGCGCCAGCGCCATGGGCGGCACGCTCGATGTCGCGCTGGAGACGCCGCTCTACCGCATCTGGGGCGAGGGCGTCGCCGGCATGCCGGTGCAGGTGCCGCGCGAGCTGGTGCTGGCGCCGGGCGCGGGCGGCCTGCTGGATACGGCCCTGACGCCGGGCGCGGCGGCCGATGGCCTGCGCTACGGGCAGACCAGGCTGGACGCCGCGCGCCTGACGGCCGCGGGCGGCTTCGATCACCTGGGGCTGCTGGCCAACGGCCTGATGTCGTTCGACGGCGCGGTCGATGTGGCGGTGGCGGGCAGCATGCGGCTGTACGCCAGCGCCTATTCGCTGGCGCCGGACGCCGCCGCGCGGACCCGGGTCAACCTGGCGGCGCCCTATGTGCGGCTGTCCGGCCCGGGCACGTACTTCGCCACCAATGGCATGCTGCGGCCGCGGGTGCTGTTCGGCGATGCGCCCGATGTGGGGGCGGGGGTGTTCACGGTGCGCGCCGGCAGTCTGCTGGAGGTGGGCAACAGCCTGTCGTTCGGCACCCAGGGCAGCATCAACCGCAGCGTGGGCGGCCTGTTGACCGTGGCGCGCAGCGGCTTTGACCGGGTGGCGCTGAACAGCGGCGGCGACCTGCGCTTCCTGCGGCACAACGACGACCAGCCGCGCACGCGCCTGTGGACCCGGGGCGACCTCGACCTGACCGCCGCGCAGCTGTATCCGGTCACGGGGGCCGAGGCCGAACTGCTGGCCGGCTATACCCGCAATCCGCAGTCCGGCGTCAACGTTTTCGATCCGACCCGCACGCTGCGGGTGGGCCGCGCGGGCGACGCGGGCGCCGCGCTGCCGGCCGTGCCGTATTCGGCCTTTGGCACCTTGCGCCTGGCCGCGGCCAGCGTGGAGCAGGGCGGCGTGCTGCGCGCGCCGCTGGGCACGATCGTGCTGGGCGACCTGAGTTCAGCGGTCGGCACGCAGCGCCTGACCTTGCTGCCCGGCAGCGTCACGTCCGTCAGCGGCGCCGGCCTGTGGATGCCGTATGGCGGCACCACCGATGGCGTGTCGTACAAATTCCAGGGCGCCGAGGTGGCCTTGCCGGGCGCCGGCGGCGCGGTCGGCCAGGGCCAGGGCGCGTCGCTGCGCACCGGCATCACGCTGGGGTTCCGCGACGTGGACGCGCTGCCGGGATCCTTGCTGGACCTGTCGGGCGGCGGCGAACTGACCGGCGCGGGGTTCGTGTCCGGCCGTGGCGGTTCGACCGACGCGCGCTACTTCCCGCTGGTGCGCAACGATCCCAAGGGCGGCTTCACGCTGCCGGGGCTGGCCACCAATCCGGTGTACGCCATCGTGCCCGGCGCGCAGCCGGGCTATGCGCCGGCGGGCGGCGAGGCCGGCGCGTCGACGCCGGGCGTGGGGCGGCAGATCACGCTGGGCGACGGCGTTCCCGGCCTGCCGGCCGGCACCTATACCTTGATGCCTTCCACCTACGCCTTGCTGCCCGGCGCTTTTCGGGTCGAGATCAACGGCCAGGCGGCGGCCGGCGCGGCCATCGCGCCGCTGCGGATGCGCAACCTGTCGTGGGCCGCCAGCGGCGTGCTGTCCACCGCCGGGGCCGGCGCGGCGGACCGCCTGGCGAGCCAGGTGATCCTGACGCCCGCGAACGTGCTGCGCACTTATTCGCAGTACAACGAAATGAGCTATGCCAGTTTCGTGCGGGCCGACGCGGCGACGCGCGGCGTGCCGCGCGCCATGCTGCCGGCCGATGCGCGCACCCTGCGCCTGGCGATCCATGCCGGTTCGCAGGACGGGCAGGCGTTGCGCTTCGAGGGGCTGGCCAATTTCAATGGGGCGCCGGGCGGTTTCGGCGGCACCGCGGCGCTCAATGGCGGCAGTTCAAGTATCGAAATCCTGGCGGCGGGCCAGGCGCCGACCGCCGGCTTTGGCGGCGCGTCGGTGCATGCCGACGCCTTGGCCGCGCTGGGCGCCAGCCGCCTGGTGATCGGCGCGCTGCCGGTGGTGCTGTACGGGCAGGGCGGGCGCTTCTATACCTTCCAGGGCGGCGCCAACGAGGTGGTGATGCGGTCCGGCGCCCAGTTGGCGGCGCCGGAGGTGCTGATCTCGTCACGGGTGATCGAGATCGAGGCGGGCGCGGGCATTTCCACGCTCGGACGCGGCGCGCCGTCGGTGGACTCGACCGGCGGCTTTGCCTTCCAGCCCGGCAGCGCCGGCCTGCTGGCGCTATCCAATGGCCGCCTGGATGTGCTGGCCCCCGACAGCACGGTCACGGGCGCGATCCGCATCGGCACCTGCGCGACCGGCGCCTGCGAGGCGGTGACGCGGCTGTATTCCGAGGGCACCATCGCCGTCGCCACCAATGGCGTGTTCGATCTGGGCGAACAGGCGCGCTACGGCACCCGTAACCTGGCGCTGGCCGTCGGCACCGTCAATGTCGGCACTACCGAAGCGCTGCGGCAGGCCGCCGCGCGCGGCGTGCTGCCCAGCGGCCTGACGCTGAACCAGGCCATCCTGGCGCGCCTGTTGCGCGGCGATGCCAGCGCCGGGGCCCCGGCGCTCGAGATGCTGACGCTGACGGCGCGCGAAGCCGTGAATTTCTACGGCACCGTGGCGCTGGACACGCGCGACCCGGTCACCGGCGACTACCGCATGGCGACGCTGGCGCTGGGCACGCCGGCCCTCTATGGCTATGGCGAGGCCGGCGACGTGGCGTCGATCTACGCCCGCAATCTGGTCTGGAACGGCGCGGTGCAGGCGCCTGGCGCGGTCGCGGCGGGCGGGGCCGGCACCGGCCAGGGGGCGTTGCGGATCGAGGCCGAGCGCATCGAGTTCGGCTACGGCCAGGGCGCGCAACCGAATGGCCTGGATGACAACGCCCGCTTGGCGCTGGGCTTTGCCGGCGTCACGCTGAACGCCAGCGACCGCATCACCGCGAACCATCGCGGCAGTCTGGCGGTGTACCAATCGCAAGGCGCCTATACCAGCGGCAGCGGCTATGCCTACAGCGGCGGCAATCTCACGCTCAACACCCCCTTGCTGACCGGCGCGGCGGGCTCGGTCAACCGCATCACGGCGGGCGGCGACGTGCGTGTGCTGGCAGCCGTGGGGGCGCCCGCGGCGCAGGACACGGCGCAGGCGCTGGGCGCGGAGCTGAGCCTGGCCGGCGCCAATGTCCGGGTCGACGGCGTGATCGCGCTGCCCAGCGGCAAGCTGACGCTGCAGGGCCGCGACAGCGTGCTGCTGGCGGACGGATCGAAGCTCGACCTGGCCGGTCGCGCCATCGCCTTCAATGACGTGCTGCGCTACAGCTGGGGTGGCGACCTGGTGCTGGAAAGCAGCCAGGGCGGCATCCGCCAGGAGGACGGGTCGCTGATCGACCTGTCGGCGCGCGACAACGACGCGGGCAACCTGCGCGCGGTGGCGCTGGCGGCCGCCGATGGCCAGGTGGCCTTGCTGGGCCGCATCCTGGGCAGCAGCTCGGGTCGTTACGACGCGGGCGGCACCGAGGTGCCGTATCGGGCGGGCAGTGTCGAGGTCCGCGCGCAGCGCCTCGGCGCGCCCGGCAATCTGAACGCCGACTTCGAGGCCCTGAACCACCGCCTGAACGAGGGCGGCGTGACGGGGGCGCGCAGCTTCCAGGTCAAGCAGGGCAGCCTGACGCTGGGCGACGCGCTGCGGGCCAACGATATCAACCTGTCGATCGACGGCGGCAGCCTGACCGTGGTCGGCCGGGTCGATGCCAGCGGCGAACGGGTCGGCCGCATCCGGCTGGCGGCGCGCGATGGCCTGACGCTGGCCTCCAGCGCGGTGCTGGACGCGCACGGCACGGTATTGCGGGTGGACAGCTACGGCAGGATCATTGACGCGCCCAACCGCGCGGTGGTCGAGTTGAGCTCGGGCCAGGGCGTGCTGACGCTGGCGGGCGGCGCCCGCATCGACCTGCGCCATGGCACCGGGGCCACGCAGGGCGCCGCCGCCGGACAGCACGATGGCGCGGCGCGCGGCACGCTGGATCTCATGGCGCCGCGCATCGACGCCGCCGGCAATGCCGGGCTCAACGGCGACGGGGCGCCGGGGTCGGCCGCGACCTACGGCGACATCGCCATCGACGCGCGCGGCCCGCTCACGATCGACGGCGCCAAGGCCATCAACCTGACCGCCATGCAGCGCTATGACGACGCCCGCCCGGGCGATCCGACCGATCGCGCCGGCGGCCGTGAATACCAGATCATCGACCAGGCCTACCTGGAGGCCAAGCACGCGGACAGCCGGGAATTCATCCGCCTTGCCCTGCTCAACGGCAATCTGCTGGACGGCAAACTGGCGGGCCTGAACAACGCGACCTACCGCGACGTGTTCCATCTGCGTCCCGGCGTGGAAATCGTCAGCCGCACGGCCGACGGCGACCTGGTGGTGCAGGGCGACCTGGACCTGTCGCGCTATCGCTACGCCAGCCTGAATCCGCGATCGCCGATGACCTCGGCCTACGGCTCGGGCGAGGCGGGCGCGCTGATCCTGCGGGCCAAGGGCAACCTGGACGTCTACGGCAGCATCAACGACGGCTTCGCGCCGCCGCCGGCATCGCCGGACGATGAGAGCGGCTGGGTCCTGACCCCCGGCGCGCAGCCCTTCGGCGGCGACGTGGTGCTGCCGCGCGGCGGGGTGCAACTGGCCGACGGCACGGAGTTCCCGGGCGGCAAGACCCTGAACTACCCTTTGCCGCTGCAGGCCACCACGCTGGCGGCCGGCACCCGGCTGCCCGTGGAAGCGGTGCTGGACCAGCCGCTGTCGCTGGCCGCCGGCACGGTGCTGTCGGGCGACGTGCGCGACGCCGGCGGGCAACTGCTGTACGCCGCGGGCACGGTCCTGGAGCACGCGCTCGACCTGCCGGCGCAGACCCGCCTGGGCGCGGGCACCTTGCTGACCCGTGGCACGGCCCTGAAAGCATTCACATGGCCGGCCAACGTGGCCCTGCCGAATCGGTACACCACCCAGGCCTACGAGGCCAACGTGTTGCTGATGGCGGGCACCATCACGCTGCAGCAGGGGGCGTTGATTCCCTCGCAGACCAAGCTGGTGTTCCCGGAGGGCACGGATTACGTGGAGCTGCGGCCGGGCACCGCGGCGGACCAGCGGCGCAACTGGGCGCTGGCCAGGATGCTGCCCGCCGGCAGCCAGTCGTGGTCCGTGCAGCTGACGGCGGGCGCGGACCTGGACGCGGCCGACCGGCGCCAGGTGCTGCCCGGGCCGGGCGCGGGCAAGCTGACGCTGGCCGACACGCATTACAACGCCACCCTGGTGAAGGGGGCCGGCCTGGTGTGGGGGCCGGACGGGGCATCGTCGGGCTTCGAGCCCGGCAAGCCGGTGCCGGACGACATGCTGTGGCTGTGCGACGTGGTGGAGGGCCTGTGCCTGCCGCCGCCGCGCTGGGTCTGGGCCAAGGACAACTGGTGGGGCCAGCCCGAAGGTTCGCCGGTGGCCGACGCGGACCTGGCGACCTGCGAGGCATTCCCGGACCAGTGCGTCGAGAACAAGCAGACCACCACCGTCGCCACGCACACGCAGAACTTCAGCGTGCTGCGCACCGGCACCGGCGACCTGGACCTGGCTGCCGGCGGCGACATCAACCTGATGTCGGCCTATGGCGTCTACACGGCCGGCACGCAATCGGCCAACGTGGCGCCGGCCTACCAGCTGCCGCGCGGCCGCTACGGCAGCACGGTGCTGGGCGACGCCTACGCCAGCAACTACGAACCCTTCGTTGTCGCTGGCGCCGGCTATCAGGCCTGGTATCCCGAAGCGGGCGGCAACTTCAGCCTGTACGCCGGCGGCGCGCTGCGCGGGGACGTCTGGGGCAAGACCGTGGCCGGCAACTACGACGGGCGCGTGATCGACCCCAGTGTCGGCATCGGCAACTGGCTCTGGCGCCAGGGCAGCGGCAGCGCCAATGGCGGCGACACGCCCACGGCATGGTGGATCAACTTCGGCAGCTATGCGCCGGCGCGGCCCGAGTTCAAGGATTCGACGCCCGTGCTGGTGGGCTTCACCGGCTTCGGCGCGCTGGGCGGCGGCAACGTCAGCGTGCGCGCGGACGGCGATGCCGGCAACATCGAGTCGCGCGGATCGATCGCCTATCCGCGCGGCCAGGGGCTGGTCGTCGCCGTGGGCGGCACCGGCCGCGTCGCGGCCGATGGCAGCGTGGTGCTGACGGGCGGCGGCGATATCGACATGCGCATCGGCGGCGCCCTCAATCCGACGCAGAGCGCGCGCGGACGGGTGTCGTCCACCGGGGGGGCGACGCCGTACTACGGCGATCCCGCGATCGACCTGCAGGGCGCCCTGATCAACCTGCGCGGCAACGTCAGGCTGACGGGCGGCGCGGTCGGCGGCCTGGATCTGCAATACGGCAATAATGCATCGCTGCAGGACGCCAAGGACAGCCGCGGCTACGATCCCTACACCGCCACCCTGGCCAGCGCCACGGGCGGCCTGGCGCTGATCCCTGGCGACGCGGTGATCCGCCTGGATACACGCGGCGATCTGGTGGTTGGCGGGGCCAGCGATCCGGGCCGCGTGGCCGTGCCGAACAGCACGCCGTTCCGGCTGCGCGACGGCACGCAGGTGACGGGAGGCGGCACTACCTGGTTCTCGCTCTGGACCGACAACACCGCGATCACCCTGTCGAGCGCGGGCGGCAACCTGACGCCCAGCCGGCAGACGTCGCACAGCGCCAAGGGCATGGCGTTGCAGACCGGGCTAAATACCTCGGCGTCGGACGCGCGCTATCTCTATCCGTCGATCCTGCGCGCGACGGCCTACGATGGCAGTATCTATGCGGGGGTGTCGGCGGGCTATCTGAACACGGAAGACACCGGCCTGCCGTATTCGTTGACGTTGGCGCCGGGCGCGCGCGGGCTGCTGGAATTGCTGGCGGGCGACTCGATCTACGCGGGCGGTTACGCCATCAATCGCTCGGGCGCCGATCCCGCCAGCGTGGCCAGTGTCCGCACGCCCGCCTTTGCCGGCTATGCCTCGCAGGCCAGCCAGGCGCCTGTCCTGAGCAACCGGGGCTCGATCGGCGGCCTCCTGGAGCGCGATCTGCATTTCCCGCTGTTCTATTTCGGCACGCCGACCGCAAGCGCGGCAGGCTCGGGCGCGGTGACCCGGCTGTATGCCCGCGATGGCGACATCGTCGGGTTGCGCAGCGGTGAAACGCTGACCGTGCTCAAGGGCGACAGCCAGGGCCAGACCTGGTTTGAGGCGGCGGGGCCGGTCTGGATGATGGCCGGGCGCGATATCGTCGCGTCGGGCACCGGGCCGGGCGTGCAGCTCGACGTGCCGTCGAGCAACGGCTACAACCTGGGCAGCGGCGGGGGCGCGTGGGTGGGATCGAGCGGCAACCTGTTCCTGCACCGCGATGCGCGCGAGGTTTCCCGGGTGTCCGCCGGCCGCGACATTCTCTACAGCTCGTTCCAGGTGGCCGGCCCCGGCGCGCTGGAAGTGTCGGCGGGCCGGCAGGTGCTCATGGCCGACCAGGCCTCGATCACCAGCCTGGGCGCGGTGATGCCCGGCGACCGCCGTCCCGGCGCATCGATCGCCGTGCTGGCGGGCGTCGGCGCGGCCGGGCCGGACTATGCGGGATTCCTGGCGCGTTACCTGGATACGCGGGCCGCGGATCCGGGCCGGCCGCTGACGGACCAGGGCGTGGCGTTCAAGACCTATCAGGCGGAACTGTTGCTGTGGTTGACGCAGCACCATGATTTCGCCGGCAGCGTGGACGACGCGCGCGCCTATTTCAACGCGCTGCCCGCCGAGCAGCGCAACCTCTTCGCGCGCCAGGTGTACTTTGCCGAGCTGCGCGCCGGCGGCCGCGAATACAACGACAAGTCCAGCGCCCGCTACGGCAGCTACCTGCGCGGCCGCCAGGCCATTGCCGCGCTGTTCCCGGACACCGCGCCCGGGGCCTACCAGGGCGATATCACGCTGTATGGCGGCGCCGGAATCCGCAGCACTTTCGGCGGCGACATCCAGTTGCTGACGCCGGGCGGGCAGCAGGTGTTCGGCCTGGAAGGGGCCGCGCCGCCGGCCAGCGCCGGCATCATCACCCAGGGCGAGGGCAGCATCCAGCTCTACGCGCTGGGCAGCATCCTGCTGGGGCAGAGCCGGGTCATGACCACTTTCGGCGGCGGCATCACCGCCTGGTCGGCGCAAGGCGACATCAACGCCGGCCGTGGCGCCAAGACGACCGTGCTGTACGCCCCGCCCAAGCGCGTCTACGACACGGTCGGCAATGTGACGCTGTCGCCCAATGCGCCCGGCACCGGCGCGGGCATCGCGACGCTGGCGCCGCTGCCGGAGGTGCCGGCCGGCGACGTCGATCTGTATGCGCCGTTGGGCACCATCGACGCGGGCGAAGCCGGCATCCGGGTGTCGGGCAACGTTAACATCGCGGCCTTGCAGGTGGTGAACGCCGCTAACATCCAGGCCCAGGGCGAGAGCAAGGGGGTGCCGGTGACGGCGTCGGTCAATACCGGCGCGATGTCCTCGGCCAGCGCCGCGGCGGCCTCGGCGGTGGGGGCGGCGCAGGAGTCGGCGCAGCGCGCCCAGAGCCAGGCGCGGCAGAACCAGCCGTCGGTGATCAGCGTGCAGATCCTGGGGTATGGCGAGGAGCCGGTGGCCGGCGCCAGCATGGCGCCGCCGCCGGGGCCGACCGCGGCCGCGAACCGCTATGACGCGGCCAGCGCCGTGCAGGTGCTGGGCGCCGGCGCGCTGGACGACAGCGAGATGCGGCAACTGAGCGCGCAGGAGCGGGGCAAGCTGGCGATGTGAGCCGCGCCGGGAGGCGTGACGCGTGCGTGACGGTTGCCTGCCCGATGGCCGGCAACTGTCACGAGCGCGTCACCCGACCGTCATATCCGCTCGCTACCATGCCGCTTCCGCCCTGCCTCCGGCCACCACCGGGGCGCAGTCGCCACGCCATCTTAGAGACATCGGGGTGTTATGACAGTCACGCAGGCGCCTGGGGCCGCTTGGGCGTTCGCCTGCTGGTTCGCGCTCGGCCTGGCGGTGCTGCCGCCGGCGGCGCTGGCGCAGCAGCGCGCCGCGGACGGCGCTTCGATCGCGTTCGACATCGCCGCGCAGCCGCTGGACGCGGCCCTGGCCGCGTACACCCAGGCGACCGGCATGGCGGTGCTGGTGACCAGCCGCCTGACGGCCGGCCGCCAGGGCAGCGCGGTGCGCGGCCGGCTGGCGCCGCGCGAGGCCTTGCGCCTGCTGCTGGCGGGCACCGGGCTGCAGGCGCGCTATGCCAGCGCGTCGGCCTTCACGCTGGTGGAGTCGGCCGCGAGCGCGCCCGCGCCGCGCGCGGCAGGCGCCGCGCCGTCGCCCGCCGCGGTGACGCGCTATGCCGGCGTATTGCAGAACACCGTGACGCGGGCGCTGTGCCAATGGACCGGCGCGCAGTTCGGCCGCTACCGCGCCTCGCTGCAGCTGTGGATCGGCCGCAACGGCGTGGTGCGCCAGGCGCGGGTGCTGTCGGGCACCGGCGACGCGCGCCGCGACGAGGCGCTGGCCGGGGTGCTGTCCGGACTCATCATGGACGCGCCGCCGCCGGCCGACCTGCCGCAGCCGGTGACCATCGTGCTGGCGCCGCGCCCGGACCCGCGCACCGATTGCCGGCTGGCCGGCGCCGCGGGCTGACGCGCATGTCCATGACCGGCGACGCCCTGCGCAACCTGTTCCTGTCCAAGTACCAGGAATTCCGCAAGCGCCTGCGCATCCGGCTGGGGTCGGAAGACCTGGCCAACGACGCCATGCAGGAGGCCTGGCTGCGGGTCGACAGCCTGGCCGAGAGCGCGCCGGTCGAGTATCCGGCCGCCTATCTGTTCAAGATCGCCGCGAACGTTGCCGAGGACCAGCGCCGCGCCAATGCCCGCATCCTGTCGATGGCCGAGATCGAGGAGCTGTACGACATGGCCGACGAGGCCGCCGGCCCGGCCCAGGTGGCCGAGGGCCGCGAGCAGCTGGCGGCGCTGGAGGCGGCGCTGGCCGAGCTGCCGCGCCGGCGCCAGGCGATCGTGATCGCGGCGCGGGTCGACGAGGTGCCGCACCGCGAGATCGCCGAGCGTTTCGGCATTTCGGTGCGGACCGTGGAAAAGGAACTGCGCGCGGGGCTGGAGCACTGTTGCGGGAAATTGGAAAAAAAGTATGTCCAGCGCTACGGTCCCCAGGCCCGCGAAACGTCTTAGTTCCATGACGACCCTTTTCAGACGCTCCCACCCCGGCGGCGACCCCGCGGCCGCGCTCAAGCGCGAGGCCCAGGCATGGGTCGTGCGCCTGGCCTCGGGCCAGGCCAGCGTGGCCGATGGCGAGGCCTTCCGCCGCTGGTGCGCGCAGAGCGCCGAGCACGCGCGCATCTTCCAGGAAACCCGCGGCGCCTGGCAGCAGCTGGCGCCAGCGGCGCGCCAGCTGCAGGCCGCGCAGGCGCGCCGCGCCCGCGTCGCGCGGCCGGCGCGGCGCGCCTTCCTGGGCGGCGCGGTGGCGGCCTGCGGCGCGTGGCTGGCGTTCAAGCCGCCGCTGGGCCTGTGGCCGGCGGTGGATGAATTGACCGCGGATGTGCGCAGCGGCACCGGCGAGCAGCGCCGCGTGGCGCTGGCGGGCGACGCCAGCGTGCAGCTGAATACCCAGACCCGCATCAACCTGTCGCGCAGCGGGTCGGCGCAGCAGATCGATCTGCTGGCCGGCGAAGTCGAGCTGCTGACTTCCGGCCAGCCGGTCAGCCTGACGGCGGGGGCCGGCCGCGTCAGCACCGCCTCGGGCTGCGTCAACGTGCGCTACACCGACGGGCAGGTGCGGGTGACCTGCCTGGAGGGCAGCGCCCGCGTCAGTCTGCGCCAGGACGCCATGGCATTGACCGCCGCGCAGCAGGTGGTGCTGGGCGCGGGCGGCGCCAGCGGGCCGCGCCGGGTCGACCCCGAGCAGGTCACGGCCTGGCGCCGCGGCGTGCTGCAATTCAACAACGTGCCGCTGGCGCAGGTGGTCGACGAGATCAACCGCTACCGCCCCGGCCGCATCGTGCTGGTGAGCGACCGGCTGGCGGGCAGCCTGGTGCAGGCGCGCTTTTCGCTGGATCAGCTGGCCGACGCGGCGCTGTTGATCCGCGATGCCTATGGCGCCCAGGTCACGTCGCTGCCGGGTGGCATCGTGCTGCTGAGCTGAACGCCGTCGCGCGCGTTGTCCCAAACGTGAAATATGAATTTTTTGTGAAAAGGCGCAGTCGATGACGCTTGAAGCGGTCTAGGCACCCATGCGCAGAATCGCCCGGTCCGCGTCGCCGTTTTTCCCGGCGAACCGGTCCTGGCGCTGCAGATGCCAGATCCGATTCCAGGAAGGAAAAGCCGTCATGCCCAGCCGTAGTCACGCCCTAGCCCCCCGCAGTTCCCCGCGGCGTTCGCGCCGTCCCGCCTGGCGCCTGACGCCGGTGACGCAGGCGTTGGCGGTGCTGCTGGTGGCGGGCGGCTGGAGCGGCGCGGCGCAGGCCCAGCCGCGCGCCTTCAGTCCCGGCTGGTTCGCCGACAAGGGCGCGGTGCAATCGACCGCGCAGCGCACCGGCCGCATGCCCGACGGCAGCCTGGCCGGCATCGGCAACAGCGCCCGCCAGCAGGCGCAATCGCGCCAGCAGCTGCAGCGCTCGCTGGACAACCTGAACCGCACCGCCGCGGCGGTGGCCGCGCAGCAGGCGGCGCAGGCGGCGGCGCGCGCGGCCGCGGCCGCCAACGGCACGGACGTGCCGGATGGCCTGGCGCGCGGCGGCCTGTGGATCGCGGAGGGCGCGCAGGCCAAGTGGGAAGGCGCCAACAAGCCGACCACAGGCACCGACGGCGGCCGACAGCTGGTGACGATCGAGCAGACCCAATCGCGCGCCATCCTCAATTGGGACACGTTCAACGTCGGCCGCAACACCACGCTGCGGTTCAAGCAGGGCGCCGACGACGCGGTGCTGAACCGGGTGGTGGGCGCGGCGGCCCGGCCCAGCCAGATCCAGGGCGCGATCCAGGCCGACGGCACGGTGATGGTGGTCAACCAGAACGGCGTGATCTTCAGCGGCACCAGCCAGGTCAACGCCCGCAATCTGGTGGTGGCCGCCGCCACCATGAGCGACGCGCAGTTCCGCGAGCGCGGCATCTACGCCGACGCCGACGGCACCATTCCCACCTTCAAGGACGCGCTCGGCAAGATCGAGGTGCAGGCGGGCGCGCGCCTGGCCACGGCCACGCCCGGCAGCGCCACGCGCGGCGGCGGCTACGTGCTGCTGGCCGGCAAGGAAGTCCGCAACGCCGGCGAGATCAGCACGCCGCAGGGCCAGGCGCTGTTGGCGGCGGGCGACAGCTTCATCATCCGCCGCGGCCAGGGCTCGGACAGCAACATCGCCTCCACCACGCGCGGCAACGAGGCGCAGGCGGCCGGCGCCGGCCTGGTGCGCAACACGGGGCTGATCCAGGCGCCGCAGGGCGATGTGACCCTGACCGCGCAGCGCGTGGAGCAGGCCGGCGTGCTGGTGTCGACCACCTCGGTGGATGCGCGCGGCACCATTCACCTGGACGCGCGCGGCAACGGCGCGGCGGTGACGCTGGCCGAGGGCGCGGTCAGCGCCATCCTGGTGGACGCCAGCCTGACGACCGCGCTGGACGGCCAGCGCGCCAGCCTGCTGCAGCCGGCCGTGGGCGGCAACACCGCGCTGATCGCCGGCGACGAATTCCGCCGCGACCTGTCGCTGCTGCGCATCAGCAGCCAGGGCACGGTGGACTTCCAGGGCGGTTCGCTGTCGCTGGCCACGGGCGGGCAGGTGGCGGTCAAGGCCGATGGCCGCGCGCTGGTGCGCGACGGCGCGCGCATCGACGTGGGCGGCGCGGTCGGCGTGATCGTGTCGATGGAGTCCAACAACCTCAAGATCAACCTGCAGGGCAACGAACAGCGCGACGCCCCGATCAACCGCGACAGCAAGCTACTGAACAACAGCGAGGTGTGGCTCGATCGCCGCGACCTGGTGCGCCTGGCGGCGGGCAGCGGCGGCAACGATGCCGACCGCTGGTACACGGCCGGCGGGCTGCTGGAAGTGGGCGGTTACCTGGGCACGCTGGGCGTGCCGGTGAGCCACTGGCTGGCGCAGGGCGGCGTGGTGCGCTTCGATGGCGCCGAGGTGGTGACGCAGGCCGGCTCGGCCATCAACCTGTCGGGCGGCACGCTCGACGTGCAGAGCGGCGAGATCCGCCAGAGCTGGCTGCGCGGCGAGGACGGCCGCCTGTACCTGGCCGACCGCGCGCCGGGCGACCTGCTCTACACCGGCCTGTACCGGGGCTACGAGGCGGTGTCGCGGCGCTGGGGCGAGAACGCCACGCGGCGCTTCTACAACCCGCTGATCGCGCCGCCGACGCGCTACGAATCGGGCTACACCGTGGGCCGCGACGCCGGCGCGCTGGTGGTCTCGACCCGCAACGCGGTGCTCGACGGCGACGTCATCAGCGACACCTATCAGGGCGACCGCCAGACGCGCGCGCCGGTGACCGGCCAGGACGGCTACAGCCAGTCGCACCGCAACGCGGCGCGCGCGGCGCAGTTCGTGGTGGGCACCTACAAGCCGTTCTACGACACCGCCGGCAACATCCTGCGCTATCAACTGGGCGCCGGCGGCGCGGCCGCCGAAGTGGTGGTGGGCCGGGATCTGGCGGGCCGCTCCGCCGGCCTGGACCTGGGCGATGCGCTGCCCGCCGACCTGAAGGGCAAGGTGTTCCTGGATGCCGATCGCCTGAACGGCTTCAGCCTGGGCGCCATCCGCCTGGCCGCCACACGGGCCATCCGCGTGGATGCCGGCTTGCGCAGCGCCGACGGCGGCGAGATCACGCTCTACGCGCCCACTGTCGACATCAATGCGGATCTGGTCAGCCGCGGCGGCCTGATCCAGGCGGGCAACACGCTGCGCCAGCCGGGCACGGCCGGCCGGCTCGAAGATGTTTCGCTGCTGCCGACCAATAATGCCAAGGCCGCGCTGCGCGTGGCGGGCGACGTCGTGCTGGATGCGCGCGGCGTGTGGAGCAACCTGAAGGAAGATCCTTCCGCGCAGCGCGGCCTGGCCCTCATCGACGGCGGCCGCGTGTCGCTGCGCGGCACGGGCGACGTGGCGCTGGCGGCGGGCAGCCTGATCGATGTGTCGTCGGGCGCGGCGTTGCTGACCAGCGGCGCGTTGCAAGGCGGGCGCGGCGGCAGCGTGACACTGGAAGCCAACGCCGTCAGCACGCAGCCGGCCTCGGGCGGCAAGGTGGCGCTGGCCGGCGCGGTGCGCGGCTATGGCGTGAGCGGCGGCGGCGCCTTCAGCCTGGCCAGCGGCGGCGCCCTCGTGCTGGGCGGCCCCGCCGATGGCCTGGCGGCCGATGCGGTGCGGCTGGATCCGTCCTTGTTCCAGGCCGGCTTTGCCAGCTATGACCTCAACGGCCATGGCGGCCTGCGGGTCGCCGATGGCGCGGATATCGCCGTCGCCATGCCGGTATGGCGCATGCGTCGGGAAGGCGGCGCGCTGCCGCTCACGGGCACCGACCCGGCCGAGGCCCTGTCGCTGTGGACCCCGCCGCTGTACACGGAAGATCCCAAGCGCGGCAAGCTGACCCAGCGTGGCGGCGCCAGCCTGGCCCTGCGCTCGGACCGCGACGCCCTCGGCGGCGTGCTCGAAATTGGCGCGGGCGCGCGGCTGGCGGTGGACCCGGGCCAGTCGATCCGCCTTGCCGGCGGCGACCAGATCACGGTGCTGGGCCGCCTGGTGGCGCCCGGCGGCCTGATCTCTATCCTGGACACTCGGGTGGACTCGCAGCAGAACTACACGCCCAAGGCCAACGGCCGCTCGGTGTGGATCGGCGAGCGCGCGGTGCTGGACGTGGCCGGCGACAGCCATGTCGCGCTGGCCACCGACGGCCGCCGCTATGGCGTGGCGCGCGCGGGCGGCAGCATCGAGATCGGCGGCATGCTGGACTGGGAGGTCGATGCCTACGCCCCGCGCCGGCCGATGGACCGGCACCTGATCCTGCGCCCCGGCTCGCTGCTGGACGCGTCGGGCGCGCAGGCGCTGGTGGACCTGCCCGGGCGCGGCGCCACGCTGCTGGCCTACAACGGCGGCAGCATCGTGCTGGCGTCGGCCAACAGCCTGTACCTGGACGGCGACCTGCGCGCCATGGCGGGCGGGCCGGGCGCGGTGGGCGGAACGCTGGGCGTGGCCCTGGCGCCGGCTTTCTACCAGAGGAGCCTGGCCGAGGCCGCGGTGTTGACGCCGCGCGTCCTGACGCTGTCGCGGCAGAAGGGGGCCTCGCTGCTGCCCGCCGGTCTGCGTCCGGGCGAGTCTGGCGCCGACCTGCGCTATGGCGCCGGCGGCCTGGGCGTGGACCAGGTCCAGGCCGGCGGCTTCGGCAACCTGGCGTTGTTCGCGACGGTAAGGGCCGACAGCGGCCTGACGCTGGCCATGCCCCAGAGCCTGCGCCTGTCGGGTCCGCTGATGTTGAGCCAGAGCGCGCCCGAGGGCAGCGTGGTGGCGCTGTCGGCCCCGTACCTGTTCCTGAATCACGCGGCCTATGCGCCGCCGCTGGGATCCGACAGCGTGGTGCAGGTCGGCATGGTGGCGCCGGACTGGCTCAAGCGCGGGCATCGCCTGGTGCTGGACGCCGGCATGATGGATCTGCGCGGCATGCGCGACTTGCGCAGCTTCGATGACGTCCAGGTCAACCTGGCCGGCGACCTGCGCCTGACGGGCGTGTCCGTGGGCCAGGACTTCAATGGCAACACGCTGCTGGCCGCGCCCAACCGCCTGACCATCACCGCGGCCCAGATCTATCCCGCCACCGGCAGCGGCGGCGGGATTGCGGCGGGCGAATACTACGGGCAAGGGGGCGGCAATGCGCTGAAGAATCCGGATGCGGTGCTGACGATCCGGCGCGCCACGGAGGGCATGCCCGACATGCCGTATTCCGCCTTCGGCGCGGTGACGTTGTCGGGGCCCAATATCGTCCAGGGCGGCGTGGTGCGCGCGCCGCTCGGCTCGATTGTCTTCATGGGGCCCGAGGGCGCGCCGTCCAGCGTGCGTTTCCTGGCCGGCAGCGTAACGTCGATCAGCGGCCAGGGGCTGGTCATGCCCTATGGCGGCACCACCGACGGCATCAAGTACCTGTACGGCGGACAGGAGATCCGGGTCGCGGGCGTGGGCGGCAATGACCTGAACGGCGCGCCGTCTCGCATGATCCAGATCAACATGAAGTCCATCGCGGCCGACGCCGGCTCGCTGCTGGACCTGTCCGGCGGCGGCGAACTGACCGGCGCCGCGTTCGTGCGCGGACGCGGCGGTTCGGTGGACGTGCTCAAGTACGCCATGGCCGACGCCAACCCCGGCTTCGGTTTCAGCAAGTCCGGCAGCGCCGTCTATGCCATCGTGCCCGGCTTCGGCGGCGACTATGCGCCGGCCACCAAGGACGCCGCCATGCCCGCGTACGGCCAGCGCGTCACCATCGGCGCCGGCGTGCCGGGGTTGCCGCCCGGCACCTACACGCTGTTGCCCGCCAATTTCGCCCTGCTGCCGGGCGCGTTCCGCGTCGAGGCCGGTGCGCCGGGCGCATTCGACGCCGCGCAGGCCGCGCCGACCCGTGGCGGTTCCTGGGTGACCACGGGCCGGATGACGGCGCCGGGCGTCAATCCGGGCGCGGTGCCCGCCAGCCAGCTGCTGGTGACGCCGGGCGCCGTGGTGCGCCGCCACGCGCAATACAACGAAACCTCGTACAGCGCCTTCCTGGCGGCGAACGCGGCGCGCACCGGCACGCCGTTGCCGATGCTGCCGGCCGACGCGGGCATGCTGCGCCTGAAGCTGACGCCGGGGGCGGGCCGCGAGGGCACGCCGGCCCTGGCGTTCGGCGGCGAGGCGCGCTTCGCCGCGGCGCCGGGCAGCAGCGGCGCGGGCGGCACGCTGGCCGTGGACGTGCGCGGCGGCGGCCTGGAAATCCTGGGTCCGGGGCAGGCGCCGGCCCTGGCCGGTCCTGGCGTGGCGGTCTCGGCGGACGCGCTCAATGCCTTGCGTCCGGCCCGCATGGTGCTGGGCGGCGCGATAGGCGCCTCCACCCAAGCCGATGCGCTCGGCGCGATCAGCCTGGGCGGCGACTCCCAGCGCGTGCTGGTGCGCGGCGGCGCCAGCCTGTACGCGCCGGAGTTCGTGCTGCTGGCGCCCACCAACGGCAATATCACCGTTGAGCAGGGGGCCGTTCTGTCCACCGTCGGAATGGGGGCGGCGCCGCAGGACGCGCGTGGCGGCTATTACTACTCGCTCCAGTCCAATGGCGCGCTGGTCCTGTCCAACGGGCTGGTCAACCTGCGGCCGCCGGCGCAGGATGGCCGCGTGGCCATCGACATTGGCGCCTGCGCGGGCGTTTGCACGGGAACCACGCGCCTGGTGTCGGAAGGCACGATTGGCGCGGCCACCAACGGCGCCTTTACCTTGCGCGACAACGTCGAGTACGGCACGCGCAATCTGATGCTGAGCGTGTCCGGCCTGAACCTGGGCGCGCCGCAGGCGCTGGCCCAGGCCGCGGCGGCAGGACAACTGCCGCCCGGCCTGGCGCTGGACCAGGATGCCCTGGCGCGGCTGCTGCGCGGCAATACGGCGCTGGGCGCGCCCGCGCTGGAGAGCCTGATTCTCAATGCGGGAGAGTCCATCAATGTCTATGGCGCGGTGACGCTGGACACCCGTGCCGCGGCCGGTCCCTCGGCCTTGCGACGGCTGGTGCTGGGCGCGCCGGCCGTGTATGGCTACGGCGCGGCCGGCGACACGGCGCGCATCAGCGCGTCGGAAGTCGTCTGGGCGGGCGCCGTCATGGCCAATCCGAGCGGCAATGTGCCGCTGGGCTACGACACCCCCGCCGCGCCGGGCGGCGCGGTGCTGGACCGCCTGGGCGACGGCAGCCTGACCATCGCGGCCGACGTCATCCGCTTCGAACATGCGCCCTATACGGTGCCGGCCACGCTGGTGCCGGCCAACCGGCTGGCGCTGGGCTTCGCCACGGTCAACCTGGAAGCCGCCCAGATGATCACGGGCGCGTCGACGGGCAACCTGCAGGTCTATCACAAGCAGAACGGCTACGTGGCGGGCGAAGGCTGGCGCTACCAGGGCGGCGATCTGACGCTGCGCACGCCGCTGCTGACCGGCGAGGCGGGCGCGACGCTGGCGCTGCGGGCCGGCGGCGCGCTGG
>NZ_CADIJL010000057.1 GCF_902859695.1 Achromobacter ruhlandii | reverse complement strand
GGCCCTTCCGCGCCGCGCGCCGCGGGCAAACCCACGGCGGCGGCCGCCGCCAATCGCGGCCAGGACACCGCCAGGGCGGGCGCCGCCAGGCGCACCGCCTCGCGCCAGGCCGTCTCCGGCGTCACCACGCCCGCCGGCCTGCCCGCCATCGAGCCCGCGATCCAGGCCCACAAGCGCGTCAATGCGCGCGAGGTCGCCGCGCGCCAGGAAACCACCGCGGTGCTGGCCGACATCGCCCGCCGCTATCAGGTGGGCGAAGCCGGCGAAGCCCACGAGGCGCTGCGTTCGGTGATCGAGGAACTGTCGCCCGACGATGCGCTGGCCGTGCATCGCGCGCTGCTCGAAGCCAACGCGCAGGCCGCCGGCGCGCGCCGCAATCCCGACGAGGAGCTGGCGACCGATTGGCGCGAAGGCATCTATCCCTACCGCCATCGCATGCTGCGGCGCAATTATGAAAAGCAGAAATACGCGCTGCAGGTCGAGCTGCTGAAGCTGCAGGCCTGGGTCAAGGCCACCGGGCAGCGCGTGGTGATCCTGTTCGAAGGCCGCGACGCGGCCGGCAAGGGCGGCACCATCAAGCGCATGATGGAGCACCTGAACCCGCGTGGCGCGCGCGTGGTGGCATTGGAAAAACCGTCGGACACCGAACGCGGCCAGTGGTACTTCCAGCGCTACGTGCAGCACCTGCCGACCGCCGGCGAGATCGTGATGTTCGACCGCTCCTGGTACAACCGCGCCGGCGTCGAGCGCGTGATGGGATTCTGCTCGCAGGACGAATACCTGCAGTTCCTGCGCCAGGTGCCCGACTTCGAACGCCATCTGGTCACCAGCGGCATCCACCTGGTCAAGTTCTGGTTCTCGGTCAGCCAGGAGGAGCAACGCCGCCGCTTCATGCAGCGCAAGGTGCATCCGCTCAAGCAATGGAAACTGAGCCCCGTGGACCTGGCCTCGCTGGACAAGTGGGACGACTACACCCGCGCCAAGGAGGCGATGTTCGCGCACACCGACACGGCCGACGCGCCGTGGATCGTGGTCAAGTCCGACTGCAAGAAGCGCGCGCGCCTGAACGCCATGCGCTACGTGCTCAGCCGCTTGCCGTACGAAGGCAAGAGCGGCGCGCCGGAACTGGCGCTGGATCCCTTGATCGTGGGGCGGGCGCTGTAGGCGCGCTGCGCGCGGGCGCGGCCTACTTGCCGCGCATCTGGTCGATGAGCCGCCGGTCGCGCTTGGTCGGCCGGCCCGCCGCGATGTCCAGCGCGGGCTCGGGCGCCAGGCGCCGCATCTCGGCCGCGCGTTCGCGCGCGGCCACGCTTTCCGGAGTTTCCTCGTACAGCTGGCGCGCCACCGGCGCCGGACCGCGCGCGCCGCTGACGGCCACCACGCGCACGTGCACCGCCGGGTCTTCCTTGCGGATGCTGACCACATCGCCCGCGCCGACCTCGCGCGCCGGCTTGGCCGGCTGGCCATTGACCTGCACGCGGCCCTTGCCGATTTCGTCCACCGCCAGGCTGCGCGTCTTGTAGAAGCGCGCCGCCCACAGCCATTTGTCGATCCGGATCTTTTCCATCGTCGTCATCGCGAAGTCTTGCTCTCAATCGCACATGATAGCGGCTGGCGTCACGACGCCTCGCGCAGCAGCGCGGCGAAGCTGCTGGCGGGCAGGGCGCGGCTGAACAGGAACCCCTGCATGGCGTCGCAGCCTTCCTCGATCAGCATCTGGCGCTGCGCCTCCGTCTCCACCCCTTCGGCCAGCGTGCGCATGCCCAGCGAGTGCGCCAGCCGCACCACGCCGCGGATCACGGCGGTGGCGGTGGGCACCTTGCCCAAGGCCCAGACGAACGACTGGTCGATCTTGAGCGTGTCGATCGGCAGCCGCACCAGGTAGGCCAGGCTCGAATAGCCCGAACCGAAATCATCCAGCGATGCCGAGATGCCGGCCTCGCGCAAGGCGGACAGAATGCCCGAGGCTTTCTCGACATCGCTCATCAGCGAGTTCTCGGTGACCTCCACGTCCAGCAGCGTCGGCGGCACGCCATGCGCCTTGGCCAGGTGCACGATGGTGTTGGCCAGGTCGGGCGCGACCAGTTGCCGCGCCGACAGGTTGAATGAGATGCGCGGCACCGGCAGGCCCTCGGCCAGCCATTCGCTGATGTGCAGGCAGGTGGCGTTGGCCACCCATTCGGTCAGCGCCGATTCCAGCGGCGAATCCAGGATCACGTCCAGGAAGGCGGCCGGCCCCAGCAGGCCGCGGGTCGGATGGCGCCAGCGCAACAGCGCCTCGGCGCCGCACAGCGAGCCGTCGTGCATGCTGACCTGCGGCTGGAAGTGCAGTTCGAACTGGTTGTGGGTCAGCGCGCCCTGGATGTCGCCGCGCAGCGACAGGCGCGCGCCCAGGCCCTGCATCAGTTCGCGGTGATAGACCCGCACCTGGAAACGGCCGGCCGACTTGGCCGCGTACATCGCCGCGTCGGCGTAGTTCAGCAGCATTTCGGCCGATTCGCCAGGCGAGTTCATCAGCGCGATGCCGATGCTGGCGCCCAGCGACACCGAGCGGCCGTGCACGTCGCTGGGGCGCGACAGGGAATTCAGGATTGAATTGGCCAGGGCCTCGGCCGCGCGTTCGTTGGTGCCGCGCAGCACCAGCAGGAATTCGTCGCCGCCGACGCGCGCGCAGAAGATGGAAGGCGTCAGGAACTTGCGCAGGCGTTCGGCCACGTCGCACAGCAACAGGTCGCCCTCGGCGTGGCCGAAGGCGTCGTTGACTTCCTTGAAGCGGTCCAGGTCCAGGAACAGCACCGCCAGCGTGGCGCCCTGCGCGGCCAGCGCGGGCTCGGCCTCGGCGATGGCGGCGGACAGCGTGTCCATGCATTGGCGCCGGTTGGGCAAGCCGGTGAGGTAATCGTGGGTGGCCTGGTACTTGAGCTGCGCGGTTTCCTCGCGCTCGCGCGAGACATCGCGGAACAGCACGGCCAGGCCGCCATCGTGGGCGAAGGCGCGCGCCTCGAACCAGGTGGCCAGGGGCGCGTAGTAGCCGGTGTGGCTGGCGGGGTGGCCGGTCTGCATGGCGCCGCGGCAGGCATCGTAATAGCCGGTGCCGACCAGGTCCGGGCAACTGTCCCACAGGCCTTGCCCGACCAGGTCCTGCCTGCCGCGACGCAGCAGCCGTTCGGCGCTCGGGTTGAGGTAGCGGACGCGCCAATCGCGATCCAGGGACAGAAAGCCATCCGTCAGGGCGTCGAGCGTGGCGCCGTCGGCGCCGGCGACCGTGTTGGCGGCGGGGGAGGAGTCGTTGCTGGCTTGGTTCATCTCGTTGCGGATATCCCTGAGCACGATCGCGATGTGCTGTTTTATCGCATCGGCAGGCCGCCGTAAAACCAAAAAAAGGCGCCCCGAAGGGCGCCCAAGACCGGCAAACCGGTATGCGGGCGCATGGCGCCCGCCAGGACTCAATCCAGTTTCAGGCCGGCTTCCTTGACCACGCGCTGCCACTTCTCGATCTCGGCGCGGCGGAAGGTGTCCAGCTCGGCCGGCGTCGAGCCGATCGGCTCGGCGCCGATGCCTTCGAGCTGTTCCGCGATCTGCGGATCCTTCAGCACCTTGGCCAGGGCCTGCGACACCTGGTTGACGATTTCCGGCGGCGTGCCGGCGGGCGCGAACACCGCGTTCCATTCGTAGGTTTCATAGCCGGGCACGCCGGATTCGGCGATGGTGGGCAGGTCCGGCGCGGCCTTGGAACGTTGCGCGCCGCCAACGGCCACCGCGCGCAGCTTGCCGTTCTTCACGTGCTGCCAGGCCGAGCCCATGCTGGCGAACATCACCGGCACCTGGCCCGACATCACGTCGATCATGGCCGGGCCGCCGCCCTTGTAGGCGACGTGCTGCAGCTGGGTCTTGGCCAGCAGGTTGAACAGTTCGCCGGCCAGGTGCTGGGCCGAGCCGGGGCCGGCCGAGGCAAAGTAGACATGGTCCTTGGCGTCGGGCTGGCCCAGGCGGATCAGGTCGGCCACGGTCTTCACTTCGTACGACGGCGTCACCACCAGCACGTTGGGCACGCGCAGCAGCAGCGACACCGGCGCGAATGCGGTCAGGGTGTCGAACTGCATCTTGGGGTGCAGTGCCGGATTCTGCGCGTGGTTGGAGGCGTCCAGCATCAGCGTGTAGCCATCGGGCTGGGCCTTGGCGACCACCGCGCCGCCGATCATGCCGCCGGCGCCGCCACGGTTTTCAATGACCACCGGCTGGCCCAGTTCGGCCGCCAGCTTGGGGCCGATCAGGCGGGCCACCACGTCGACCGTGCCGCCGGGCGGGTAGGTCACGACCAGGGTGACGGCGCGCTCGGGATAGGCGGCGGATGCGGTGCCGGCGGCGCCGGCCAGCACACCGGCGGCGGCCAGCAGGCTGGCGCGGCGCGCGAGGCGTTTGAACAGAGGGGTCATTGGAATTCTCCTTGGAATTGGAACAGCCGCAGCGGCGTGTCGGCGAGTACGACGCGCCGCTGCGCGGGGTCATCGATCCAGTCGTCCAGCCACTGCGTGGCAGCGGGATAGGACGCCAGGTGGCGATGCTCGGTGTGGGGCCAGTCGCTGCCCCACATCAGGTGGGCGGGCGTGTAGGCGTCCAGCAATTGCCGCGCGGCCTCGCGGCCCGACGTGGCACAGGCGGCGCCGGTCCAGTTGCGGTAGGGGGCCGACAGCTTGACCCAGACGCGGCCGCTGCCAGCTTGCCGCAGCAGATACTGGAAACCGGGGTCGGCGATGCCAAGTGCCGGGTCGGGACGGCCGAAGTGGTCGACCACCACGCGGCAGCCGGCTTGCAGCAAGGCCGGCATGATATCGGCCAGGCGCGCCGCCTGCACATGGACCTCGACATGCCAGCCGAGCGCGTTGACGCGGTCGAGCAGGTGGCGCCAGGCGGGCGCCGCCAGGTCGGGCAGGTCCAGGCCGATCAGGTTCAGGCGGATGCCGACCACGCCGGCCTCGGCCAGGGCGCGCAGCCCGGCGTCGTCGATGGCGGGATCCACCACCGCCACGCCGCGCAACCGCGCCGGCGCGGCGCGCAGCGCCTCGAGCAGATGGCTGTTGTCGGTGCCCAGGAAGCTGGGCTGCACCAGTACGCCGTGCGACAGCCCGTGCGCGTCCAGCAGGCCCAGGTACTGGGCCAGGGTGGCGTCGTAGTCGGGCGTGTGGCGGCGAGTGTCCGCCAGCGCCAGGCCCTGGTGAAAGACGTGGGCGTGGGTGTCGACGGCGGCGCCGGTGACCGGTGGGGGCAAGGCTGTCTCCTGCGATGTTCTGTATGGGCACCAAGAAGGTGCGCATCTGTAAGGTTCTGTAAGCCGGATTCTAGGCAGACAAGGTATAGTTTTCTATTCTGTAAAACCGCTTTATTTATATTGGATTGATATGGAAACCCGGCATCTGCGGTATTTCCTGGCGGTGGTCGACCACGGCAGCGTCAGCCGCGCGTCGGAATGGCTGGGCATCGCGCAGCCGGCCTTGAGCCAGGCCTTGGGACGCATGGAGAAGGACCTGGGCGTGCGCCTGTTCGAGCGTTCGCGCCAGGGGTCCACGCCAACGCCGGCGGCCCTGGCCATCCTGGAAGACGTGCGCGCCAGCATCGCCCGCATCGATGCCGCCGCGCGCCGCGCCCAGGAGATCGGCCGTGGCAGCGCCGGCCAGCTGACGGTGGGATTGGTGTCGTCGGCGCTGTTCAACACCCTGCCGCGGGCGCTGCGCGAACTGCGGCGCCAGGCGCCCGGCGTGCGCGTGATCCTGCGCGAGATGAGCAACGCCGAGCAGGCCGAGGCCCTGCAGACCGGCGAGATCGACATCGGCCTGATGCATACGCCGGTGGCGGTGGGCGGCCGCATGCGCGAGCGCCAATTGTTGCGCGAGCGGCTGGTGGCGGCGGTGCCGGACGAGTTCGACGTGGCCGCCGACGGCCAGGTCTCGATGGCGCAGATCGCGCGGGCGGGCCTGGTGATGTACCCGCAATCGCAGTTGCCGGCGTTCTACGCCGACATCCTCGATGCCATGCGCAAGGGCGGCCACGACGCCCACGTGGCGCAGGAGGCCAACCGCACGCTGACCGTGCTGGCCTGCGTGGCCGGCGGCTGCGGCGTGGCGCTGCTGCCCAGCTGGATCCGGTCAATGGATTTCAGCGGCGTGCGCTTCTGCGAGGTGCGCGACGGCGATCGCCTGCCCAGCTTCGACCTCAGCGCCATCTGGCCCGCCCGCTCGGTGCCGACCCTGGCGGACCTGTTCGCCAATCTGGACCTGGGCGGCTACTGAGCCGTCCCCGCCGCCGGCGAAGACTTAAGCCACGCTTAAGACGGCGCTTGCGCCGGAACCGCGCCGCCCGTGTCGTTCTAAACAGAAACGACATCGACGGGTGGATGCATGGACCTGGATTGGCAGCAACAGTTGTGGGAAAGCGCGCTGTGGATGGCGCGCGCCTTCGGCATCAGCGCCATCGCGCTGGCGCTGGTGGCGTTCGCGCTGTCGCGCTGGACCGATTGGGGGCGCAAGTTCTGGCGCCTGGCCTGGCCCTACCTGACGCCGCGACGCAGCTGGCGCCCGCTGCTGACGCTGGCCGCGCTGCTGTTCCTGGCCATGTTCTCGGTCCGCATGACGGTGCTGTTTTCCTTCTGGTACAACGGTTTCTACAGCGCTCTGCAGGCGCTCGACGCGCACGCGTTCTGGCGCTTCCTGGGCATCTTCGCGGTGCTGGCCACGGTGCACGTGGTGCGCAGCCTGATCGACAGCTACGCCGGCCAGGCGTTCGACATCCACTGGCGCGTCTGGCTCAACGACCGGCTGACCGGCGACTGGCTGGCCGCGCGCGCCTACTACCGCGGCCATTTCGTGGCCGAACCGGTGGACAACCCCGACCAGCGCATCGAGCAGGACATCGCCGCGTTCGTGACCGGCTCGCGCACGCTGGCGATCGGCGCGCTCAGCGCCGTGGTCTCGCTGGTGGCGTTCACCGCGATCCTGTGGAACCTGTCCGGCGCGCTCGACGTGGCGGGGGTGGAGATCCCGCGCGCCATGGTGTTCATGGTGTACCTGTACGTCATCGTGGCCACGCTGTTCGCGTTCCGCATCGGCCGGCCGCTGATCCTGTTGAATTTCCTGTCCGAACGGCTGACCGCCAATTTCCGCTACGCGTTGCTGCGCTTGCGCGAGAACGCCGAGAACGTGGCCTTCTACCAGGGCGAGGCGGTCGAGCGCGCCACGCTGTGGACGCGCTTCTCGGCCTACATCGCCAACCTGTGGGCGCGCGTGTACCGGGGCCTGAAATTCGATGGCTTCAACCTGGTGGTGAGCCAGGTGGCGGTAGTGTTTCCGTTTCTGCTGCAGGCGCAGCGCTTCTTCAGCGGCGCGATCAAGCTGGGCGACGTGATGCAGACCTCGCAGGCGTTCGGCCAGGTGCAGGATTCGCTGTCGTTCTTTCGCACCTCGTACGATGCCTTCGCGCAGTATCGCGCCACGCTCAACCGCCTGGCCGGCTTTCTGGACGCCAACGCGGCCGCGCGCGCGCTGCCCGTCATCGAGGCGCAGCCCTTGCCCGACGCGCTGGAGATCTCCGGGCTTGAGGTGTCGCATCCCGATGGCCGGGTGTTGTTGCGGAACCTCGATCTATCGCTGCGTCCGGGGCAGGCGCTGTTGATCAAGGGGCCGTCCGGGAGCGGCAAGACCACCTTGCTGCGCGCGGTGGCGGGCCTGTGGCCCTATGCGCGCGGAATCGTGCGGCGGCCGCGGGGAGCGGCGGCGCTGTTCCTGTCGCAACGGCCCTATCTGCCGCTGGGCAGCCTGCGCGATGCCGTGGCCTATCCCGGGCAGGCGCGGGCTGGCGACGATGCGCGCCTGGCATCGGCTTTGCGCTCGGTGAACCTGGGGCACCTGGTCGACCGGCTGGATCACGAGGCCGACTGGTCGCGCATCCTGTCGATCGGCGAACAGCAGCGCGTGGCGTTCGCGCGGGTGCTGTTCAACCGGCCGGCCATCGTGTTCCTGGACGAGGCCACCTCGGCCACCGACGAAGGATTGGAACACATGCTGTACGGTTTGCTGCGCGAGCAGCTGCCGCTCGCCATGCTGGTCAGCGTCGGCCATCGCGGCACGCTGGACGCGTTCCATACCCATAGGCTGAGCCTGGATGGAGCGGGCGGTTGGGCCATGGCGCCGGTGCGGGCGAGGGCAAGCGTTTCCTGTCCGTGCCGTGAAGGGGCGCAGGACGCCGTGAGCGCGGGCGCCTGCGTTGCCGGTTCCCGCTGATCCGGACAGTCCGATAGCCTGGGCGCACCGTCTTGGTGCGGATGCGGCCGGGCCGGCGCCGAACTGTTAAGAAGTTAGGAAAGCATGTTCCGCGGGCCGGCCATCATGCTGCAATCTGGCTCATGCACGGACTATCGCGGTGACGCGAAGGTCGATACGCCTGAATCGCATGGGAACCCCGCATGGAAAAGACTTACGACAATTATGTGGCGCAGCTTCGCCATCTTCTGGACGCCGAGCCCGGCGTCGGGTTGGCCTTTGGCGCCAACCTGGTGGCGGCGCTGGTGGGTGGCCAACCCGTCTGGTTCGACCGGGGCGAGGGCCTATGCTATCTCGGCGATTTCGATGCCGATGCCTGGCGGGGAGAAGCCTGGGAAGGCCAGACCGTCGAGGAGACCTGGCGCGTCCTGCAATATCCCCGGTTCGTACGGCTGCGCATGGCGCGGCAGGACGGGATGCCGGCAGTGGCGCGGGGGCGTTCCCTGGCGCATTGACGCTAGGTCCCGACCCGCAGCGGCCCGGTCAGCTTGCGCAGCGCCGCGATCACGCTTTGCGCGGTGATGCGGCCGGTCTTGGGGTTGGCCGACGGGATGTTCTGGATCTCCATCGAGAACGAGGCGGCGTCGGACACCACTTCGACGCGGTGCACGTTGCGCTCCAGTGACGGATCGGCCCAGATTTCCAGCGTGGTGCGGTCCGGGCCGATGCCGGCCAGCGACACGCTCACGGCCACGTTCAGGTTGGCCGGGAAGCCCACCGCCGCCTCGCGCGGCGAGCCGCGGAAGATCAGGCGCGGTTCGGTGATGCCGTCGATGTCGATATTGTTCTCGGTCAGGTAGGGCGCGCCCAGCAGGCCTCGCACCGGCTTGCGCGTGATCATCGTGACCGAGTGGATCTCGCCCTCGGCGGCGGCGGTGATCGCGTCCAGGCCCAGGATGGCGCCGGACGGCACCAGGATCTGGCCGTGGTGGCGGCGCGCGACCTCGATCAGGTCGTCGTGGCGCAGCAGCGCGCCGGAACTCAGCACCACCAGCTTCTTGCCGGCCGTCAGCACCGGCTCGGCCAGTTCGCGGAACACGGCGGCGGGGGCGCATTCGACCACCACGTCGCAATGGTCGGCCAGCGCGCCGATGGTGGTGAATACCGGCTTGGCGTTCCGCCAGGCCACCGCGGGCGCGGCCTGGGGATCGCGCACGGCCACGGCGGCCAGCGTCAGGCCGGGCAGCCCGGCGTCCAGGGATTGCGCCACGGCCTGGCCGATGGCGCCGAAGCCGGCGATGCCGACGCGGTAGCTGTTCATGGAAGATTCCGGAGGAAGGGGCGCGAAGGCGCCATCAGGTTCGCGGGCCGGCCGGCGTCAGCGTGGCCGGCCAGGGTCGGCGGTCACTGTAGCGAGGGGCCGGGCGGGCGTCAATCATCGCCGGGCTTACACTCGCGGTCTGTGCCATGCATTCATCGCCAAGGAGAAGGGCCATGCGGATTTCCGCCGAAACCCCCGACGACATCGACGCCATTTTCACGCTGACGCAGCAGGCGTTCGCGGATCATCCGCACAGTCAGCAGACCGAGGGTTACATCATCGACGCGCTGCGCGCGGCCGGCGCGCTGACGCTGTCCCTGGTGGCGCGCGAGGACGGCAGGGCCGTGGGCCACATCGCCTTTTCGCCTGTCGCGATCAGCGACGGCGCGGCGGATTGGCATGGGCTCGGGCCGGTGGCGGTGCTGCCCGCGATGCAGGGGCGCGGCATCGGCGCGGCCTTGATCGAGGCTGGCCTGGCCGCGCTCAAGGCGCGCGGCGCGGCCGGCTGCGTGGTGATGGGCGATCCGGCGTACTACACGCGCTTCGGCTTCACGGCGACGCCGGCGCTGACCTACCCCGGCGTGCCGCCGGCGTACTTCATGGCGCAGGCGTTTACCCAGCCGGCGCGGGGCGAGGTGACGTACCACGCGGGCTTCGCGGCTACCGGGCCGGTGGCGTGAATTCCCGCCCCGTGTAGTCGGGTGCGACCGTGATCTCGCCGCGCGCCAGGCGCGCCGACCAGTCGTCGAGCGCGCGGCGCTCTTCGGCCGAGACGTCCGCGCCCAGCCGCAGCCGCAGCGATGCGTCCGCTTCCAGGCCGAAATGCGTGACCGCGCCGACCCGCAGCGCGCCGGCGGCATGATCGGCCGCGGCCCGTTCGACGCACAGCCCCGAGTCGGCCAGCGCCGACGCCAGGTACACGGCCGGGTCGCGCGCCACCCAGTCCAGCACATTGCCGATCTGCCACAGACCGCGGCGGCGGCAGGCGCGGGTGATGCCGTCGCGGCCGCCATCCATCATTGCGAACACCACGCGGGCGCCGTTGGCCGCCAGCGCGTCGGTCCAGGCCTCGGCCAGTGCCGGGTCGTGCTGGTTGCCGCAGAAGCCGGTCAGCGGATCCTGCCCGCGCACACGGCGCACGCCGTCGGCATAGGCGGCGCGGCCCTTCAGCCCGGGCCGCACGCGTTCTCCCGACAGATGCGCGGCGCCGCCGCGCAGGCCCGCCAGCACGCCGGCCAGGAAGGCCGTGTGCTCCTGCAGGATTTCATAGGACGCGACATTGGCCGCATGGTGGCTGCCCTGGGTGATGGCGAACTGCGTGTCCGGAAAGCGCGGCGCCACCCGCGCCACCGGCACATCGCCCTGGCCGCCATGCACGATGACGAGGTCGGGGGCGTCCGCGCACAGCGCCGCCAGGCGCTCGGCGCGCGCATCGGGGTCGTTGTCCGCGATCCATTCCACCTGCAGGGCGTGGCCCGCGCGCGCGGCGCGCGCCGCACCCTGCACGGCGGCTTCGTTGAACCCGCCCCGGCCGGCCTGGCCGAACAGCACCAGCAACCGGCGCACGCTCACAGGCTGGCTCCGGTCGCCCGCACCACCGGGCCCCAGGTATCGGCCTGGCGGCGCACGAATTCGGCGAATTCGGCGGGCGACTTCTGCGCCAGCACGAAGCCCTGGCCTTCCAGCTTGGTGCGGATATCGGGGGTGCGCAGCACCTGCGTCAAGGCGTCGTACAGGCGTTCGCTGACGGCGTCGGGCAGGCCCGCCGGTCCAGACAGGCCGACGAAATTCTCGGCCACCAGGCCGGGATAGCCCAGTTCGCCCACCGCCGGAATCTCCGGCGCCTGCGGCACGCGCTGCGCGGTGGTCACGGCCAGCAGGCGCAATTGGCCGGTGCGCAGGAACGGCAGGTTCTGCGGCAGCGCGTCGACCGCGAAGCGGATCTGTCCGCCCAGCAGGTCGTTGCGCATCGCGCCCGAACCCTTGTACGGAATGTGTTCGAGCCTCGCGCCGGTCTGGCGCGCGTACAGTTCGCCGACGATCTGGCCGACCGACGCCAGGCCGCCGCTGCCGTACTGCACCGGCGCCGGCTGCGCCTTGATCCACTCGGTCAGTTGCGCGAAGGTCTCGACCGGCACCGACGGATGCACCACGAACGCGGTCGGCACCGCGCCCAGGTAGGCCACGTGGCGGAAGCTGGCCAGCGGATCGTAGTGGTGCTGCGGCATCAGCGCGGGCGAGATCGACAGCGGCGCCGAGTTCGACATCAGCAGGGTGTAGCCGTCGGCCGGCGCCTGCGCCACCTGTGTCGCGCCGATGGTGGAACCGGCGCCGGGACGGTTGTCGATGACGATCGATTGCCCCAGTAGGTCGCCCAGCGCCGGCGCGATGACGCGCGCGGCGATGTCGCTGGCGCCGCCCGGCGGAAACGTCACCACCAGGCGGATGGGCCGCTCGGGCCAGGCGGCGGCGCGCGCCCGGCGCGGACGCGCAAGCGGCAGGGCCAGCGTGCTGGCGAGCAGGAATCGGCGGCGGGAGATCGGCATGGCGGGTCGGCGCTTTGGCGGCAAAGGGCCGTACTGTAGGAAACCATGCCGTCCGCCACAAAGACTTTATGGCGGTTTGCTTATGCCCGCCGCGTATCGCGGCGGACGGGGCGCGCGCCTTGCGCTTGCGCCGCCCGTCGCGCCGCCGGCAGAGCGCGGGCGGCGGGGGCCCGTGGTCAGCCGCCTTGCCTGGCCTTGGCCATGTAGTCGACCGTCAGGTTGGACAATGCGCGCACGCCGTTGATCAGGCCCGACTCGTCCACATAGAAGCGCGGCGAATGGTTGGGCGCGGCGGTGTCGGGATTGACGTCCTTGGGCGTGACGCCAAGGTAGAAGAACATGCCCGGCACCTTCTCCTGGTAGAACGAGAAGTCCTCGGACGCCGTCGACTTGGGCTGCAGGCCGTAGTTGCCTTCGCCCGCCACGCGCCGCAGCGTGCCGCCCATCTCCTCGGTCAGGCCGGGATTGTTGACGGTGGCGTTGTACAGCTCCACCACCCGCACGTCGGCCTTGGCGCCGGCGCTTTGCGCGATCTGCGTGGCCGTGCGTTCGATGCGCTGGTGGATGTCCTTCTTCATGCCCTCGTCATACGTGCGGATGGTGCCCGTCATGGCGACGCTGTCCGGCACGATGTTCATGCGGTTGCCGCCGTGGATCGCGCCCACGGTGATGACGGCCGGCTCCAGCATGCTGTTGATCTGGCGGCTGGGAATGGTCTGCAGGCCCAGGATGATCTGCGAGCTGACCACGATCGGGTCGATGCCCGACCACGGCCGCGCGCCGTGCGTCTGCTTGCCGGTCACGTCGATCCAGAACTGGTCGGCCGCGGCCATCGCCGGGCCGCTGCGCCACGACAGCTTGCCCACCGGATAGCTGCTGGAGACATGCAGGCCGAAGATCGCGTCGACCTTGGGATTGTCCAGCACGCCTTCCTGCACCATCATCTTGGCGCCCCAGATCTTCTTGCCGTCCGGCTCGAAGTCGGCCGGGCTTTCCTCGGCCGGCTGGAAGATGAACTTGACGCTGCCGGGCAACTGGTCCTTCATGCCGGCCAGCACTTCGGCGGTGGCCATCAGGATGGCGGTGTGGGCATCGTGGCCGCAGGCGTGCATCACGTCCACTTCCTTGCCCAGGTAGGTGCCCTTGGCCTGCGAGGCGAACGGCACGTCCACCTGCTCCTTGACCGGCAGCGCGTCCATGTCGGCGCGCAGCGCCACCACCGGGCCGGGCTTGCCACCCTTTAGCAGCGCCACCACGCCGGTCCCGGCCACGCCGGTCTTCACTTCCATGCCGAGCGCGCGCAGATGGTCGGCCACCAGCTTGGACGTGCGCGTTTCCTGGTTGCCCAGTTCGGGATGCTGGTGGATGTCGCGGCGCCAGGCGATGAGCTTGTCTTCGATGGCCTTGGCGCGCTGGTCGATCTGCGCGGCCAGTTCCGGCATGGGCGCCGGCGCCAGCGGCCCTTGCGTGCCGGGCGCGCTTTGCGCGGCGGCGGCGCCGCTCAACGCCAGGTGCGCGGCCAGCGCCAGCGGGGCCAGGCGGAACAGGATCTTGCGGTGTTGCATGGCATGTCTCCTCTTGGTTGTTAACCTGTTATTGGGCGGAGATATTACCGGAGCGCATGCGCGGCGGCGCGCTTGTTACGCCTGCTTAAAAACGCCGCTGTTTGATTCCGGGCGCTGGAATTCCGCGCCTTGGAATTGTGCGCCCCGCCTGGGTTTCGGCGACTCGCCGCGAGCCCCGCGCGGTTTCGTCGGAGTCGCGCGGCAACGGGTCGCGCGGCGCGGCGTCCAGCGTTACCGCGACAAGGCCCGCGCCTGTCGCTTACGCGGCCCGCAGCACCGGCCGCGCGCCGCGCGTGACCCACAACAGCACCAGCGCCGCCAGCAGCGAGGCCACGCCGGCGCCGGCCATGGCGGCATGGAAACCGCTGGCCAATGCGTCGGCGAACAACGCCGCCACGCCATCGGGTTGCGCCGGCAGCGCGTGCCGGGTGACCGCCTCGCGCGCCACCGCCTGCGCATCCGGTTGGCCCAGCCGCGCCAGCGCCGCGGCCAGGTGCTCGACCGCGCGGCTGCTCATCAGCGCGCCGAGCAGCGCGATGCCGATGGTCATGCCGGTCTGGCGCAGCGCATTCATGGTGGCCGAGGCCATGCCCGAGCGCTCGCGCGGCACGGTCGCCATCACCGCCATGCTGGTGGCCGGCACCGACAGTCCCATGCCCAGGCCCAGCAGCACCATCAGCGAACCCGACAGCGCATAAGGCGTGTGGGCGTCGAAGCGCATCATGCCCAGCATGGCCGCGCCGACCATGGCATAGCCCGCGATCATCAGCCGGGGCAGGCCGAAGCGCTGGTTCAACCGGCCGAACACCGTCGACACGATGCCGGTGGCCACGAACTGCGGCGCCAGTTGCCAGCCCGTCTCAAGCGGCGTCAGGCCGCGCACGTGCTGCAGGTAGAGCGAGAAGAAGAACAGGCTGCTGTAGGCGCCGAATCCCATCACGAACGAGGCGAAGTTGGTGCTGGCGAAGCCGGCGTCGCGGAACAGGCCCAGCGGCAGGATGGGGCGCGCCACGGTGTGCTCGACCCAGAGGAAGGCGATCAGTCCGAGCGCGGCAACGGCCAGTGCGGCGAGGGTGGCCGGCGCCTGCCAGCCGTGTTCGCCGGCAGTGATCAGGCCATAGGTCAGCGCGCCCAGCCAGACCACGCTCAGGGCCTGCCCGAGCGGATCGAAGGCGGCATGCTCGGGATGCGCGCTTTCCTGGATGCCCCAGGCGCCCAGCGCGATCGCCAGCGCGCCCACCGGCAGGTTGATCAGGAAGATGCTCTGCCAACTGAAGTGCGCCACCAGCAGGCCGCCCAGCATCGGGCCGACGATCAGCGAGATGGCATTGCACGAGGCCCACAGGCCGATGGCGCGGGCGCGCTCGGCGGGGTCGGGAAAGGCCTGGGTCAGTAGCGACATCGCGCCCGGGATCAGCAGCGCGCCCGCCACGCCCTGCACCGCGCGGCCCGCCAGCAGCAGCGGCAGGTTGTCGGCCAGCCCGCACAAGGCCGAACCCAGCGTGAACAGCGCCACGCCCGCCAGCCACGAGCGCTTGCGGCCATAGCGGTCGCCCAGCGGTCCGGCCGACAGCATGAAGGCAGACAGGAACAGCGCGTAGGCGTCCACCACCCATTGCAGGCCGGCCATGTCGATGCGCAGCGCCGCCTGCATGGTGGGCAGGGCGACATTGACGATGCTGATGTCCAGGATGGTGATGAAACTGCCCAGGTTGACGGCGAACACCAGGGCGCGGCGGCGGGAGGCAAGCATGCGGAAGGGCCGTGAAGGGGAGGGAAAGCGTATTCTAGTAATCGACTGACCGTCGGTCAATAAATAAAAAGACGCATTCCCGGATGTTTTCCGGGCGGCAAGCGGGACGCGTCCTCTACACTGCGGATCGTTGAAAATGAAAGGATTCCCGCTCGCGATGGCCCGTTCCGCCAAGTCCCCCGGCCGGCCCGATGCCAAGCCCGGCGCCGAGCCCGGCGCCAGGCCGGATACCCGGCCCGCCGGCAAGCCGGACACCCGCCCCGCCGGCAAGCCGGATACCCGGCCCGCCGGCAAGCCGGACACCCGCCCCGCCGGCAAGCCGGACACCCGGCGCGGCGCCCATGCCCGCGCCGCCACGCCGCGCACCAAGCCCGCGTCGGTGCGCCTGGACGAACTGATGGCGGCCGCCGAAGATCTGTTCGTGCGCCAGGGCGTCGAGGCCACCACCATCGACCAGATCGTGGCGCAGGCCGGCGTGGCCAAGGGCACCTTCTATCACTACTTTTCGTCCAAGGCGGACGTGCTGGCGGCGCTGCGCGTGAAGTTCTCGCAAGGCTTCCTGGACCGCATCGACGCGGCCATGGCGGCCTGCGCGCCGGACGATGGCGTGGCGCGCCTGCAGGCCTGGACGCGCGCCGGCGTGCAGGCCTATTTCGAGGGCTACGCGCTGCACGATGTCGTGTTCCACGACGTCAACCATCCGCATCGCGGCGCCGCCGAACGCGCGGCGGTGCTGGCGCAGGCCGAGGCCATGCTGCGCGCCGGCCAGCAGGCCGGCTGCTGGCGGCTGGCGCAGCCGGCATTGACCGCGATCCTGCTGTACCACGGCATGCATGGCGCGGTCGATGACGCCATCGCGCGTGGCGCGACCGACGCCGACGCGCTCGCCGCCAGCCTGATCCCGCCGTTCCTGCGGCTGGTGGGCGCGCCTACTGCAGCTTGATTCCCAGTTCCTTGATCAGCGGGCCCATCTCGGCGCGGTCGGCGGCGATGGTGTCGGCCAGTTCCTGCGCGCTGCCGCCGATCGGAATCATGCCCAGCGTTTCCATCTGCGCCTTCATTGCCGGTTGCTTGAGGATGTCCGCCACCGATTGCTGGATCCGGGCCACGCGCTCGGCCGGCACGCCGGCCGGCGCCATCAGGCCGATCCAGGGTTGCGGCGCGTAGTCGCCCATGCCCGATTCGCGCAGGGTCGGCGTGTCGGGCAGGCCGGCGAAGCGGGTCGGACTGGTGATGGCCAGCGCGCGCAGCCGGCCGCTGTCGATCAGGCCCTTGGAACTGGAGGGCGCGTCCAACCCCACGTCGAGCTGGCCGCCGATCAGGTCGTTCTGCGTCTTGCCGGACGAGGACGACGGAATGTACAGCGCCTTGATGCCGGCGCGCCGCGCGGTCTGCTCCCACACCAGGTGGAAGGCGGTGCCGATGGAGAACGAACCCACCGCCAGGCTGCGTGTCTTGCTCTCGCGCACGAAATCCTGCCAGGTCTTGATCGGGCTGTCGCTGGGTACGATGAAGATGAACGGCGTGCGCGCCACCAGCGCCACCGGCTGCAGGTCCTTCTGCGGATCGAACGGCAGGCTGTCGACCGCGAACGGCACGATGGTCACGGAAGACGCCACCACCATGCCCAGCGTGTAGCCGTCGGGCGCCGATTTCACCAGCGCGCCGGTGCTGATGATGCCGGACGCGCCCGGCTTGTTTTCCACCACCACCGGCTGCCCCCAGGCGGCGGACAGCTTGCTGGCGAGCACGCGCAGCATCACGTCGACCGGGCCGCCCGGCGGGTTGGAGACGATGATCTTGACCGGCTTGTCCGGATAGGCCGCGCCGGCGGCGGCGGGCAGCAGCAGGGCAAGCGCGAAGGCGAGTCGTTTGAACATGGTATTCCCCTTGTCGGTGTTGGATGCGCCGGGTCTTGCGCCCGGCGTTCGGCTTCATGCCAGCACTTGCAGGTGCGGCGCGGGCGGCCAGGCGGGCGCCTCGCCGCGGATGAAGGCGATCCAGGCATGTTGTGTCGCGCGGGCCAGGGCGGCGGCCTGCGTGGGCGGCAGGCCCCGCAGCATGGGCGCGGCGGCAAAGGCGTCCAGCGTGTCGAAGACGAACGGCAGTTCGATGCAATGGCAGGCCTGGAAGCGCGCCGTGGGCGCCACGTCGAAGCGCGCCAGCCAGGCCTGGCGGCCCTGCGCGGCGGCATCCACGGCCCATTGCCGCGACGGCGCGCCGAACACGGCTTCGCTGGCCAGCGCGCAGTCGGGCCCGTCGCCGTCGGGAAAAGCCGCCATTTCGTCGCGGGTATAGCTGACCAGCACGTCGGCGCGGCCGGCCGCCGCGGTCAAGGCCGGGACGATGTCGACGGGCAGCACCTGGCCGTCGAGCACCGGGCCAAACAGGCTGCGGCGGCTGCCTTCCGATTGCAGGGCGGCCACGACCTGTGGCGCCTGCTGCGCGGCCAACAGGCGCTCGACCGGCAGGGCGCGGGCCTGCTCAAGATCGTTGGCGCCGGCGGCATCCAGCAACACCTGCCCCAATGCCGCGGCCTGCGCGCTGTCGCGAAAGCCGCGGCCGAGCGCCGCGCTTTGCAGGATGGCGCGCCCAAAGCGCGGCCGCCGCGCCAGCATGGCGCAGATCGACGAGGCGCCGGCCGACTGGCCCATCAGCGTGACGCGCGCGGGGTCGCCGCCCAGGTCCTGGATGTTGTCGAGCACCCAGTCGATGGCGCATTCCTGGTCCAGCAGGCCGACGTTGGCGGTCTGGCCAGGCACATGCAGCCAGCCCAGCGCGGCCAGCCGGTAGTTCACCGCCACCACCACCAGGTCGCCGCGCGCCGCCAGGCGCGCGCCGTCATACCAGTCCAGCGCGCCGCCGCCGCTTTGCCAGGCGCCGCCGTGCAGCCACACCACCACCGGCCGGCGGCGTGCGTCCGCGGCGGGCGTCCACACCGTCAGGTGCAGGCAGTCTTCGTCCTGCGGCGCCTGGAAGTCGCCCATGGCGCCGCGCAGGCGCGACGGCAACTGCGGCGCCACGCAGCCGGGACGGGTGGCATCGCGCGGGCCGCTCCAGCGCGCCGGCTCGGGCGGCGCGAAGCGCAATGGGCCCACCGGCGGCTCGGCGTAGGGAATGGCGCTGAAGCGGCACACGCCGCCATCGCGCGAACCGGTCAGCATGCCGGCGCGCAGCCTGGCCTGGACGGTGTCTGTCATGTGGTCTTGCCCCTTGTCGTCATGGTCTGCGGCGAACGGCGTGCAGGACGTCGTCCACTCGGGACTATGGTAGGGACGAACGGGGCCGTGCGGGCATGCCGGTTTCGAACCAGGCCATGCGCAACCCGCATGGCCGCGCCGGCGGGCGGCGGCCGTGCGGGACGGGCTTACTTCAGGATGCGCGCATCCATGCTGTTGTCGGCCAGCGCCTGGGCCTGCGCCTGGCTCATGCCCAGGTGTTCGTACAGCGCGTGGAAGTTCTCGGTGACGTAGCCGCCGAAATAGGCCGGGTCGTCGGAATTGACCGTGACCTTCACGCCGGCGTCCAGCAGCGACAGGATGTTGTGCTCAGACATGTGGTCGAACACGCGCAGGCGGGTGTTCGACAGCGGACACACGGTCAGCGGGATCTGCTCGTCGATCAGGCGCGCCATCAGGCGCGGGTCCTCGGCGGCGCGCACGCCGTGGTCGATGCGCAGCACTTTCAGCAGGTCCAGCGCCTCCCAGATGTATTCGGGCGGGCCTTCCTCGCCGGCGTGGGCCACGGCCGGCAGGCCTTCGGCGCGGGCGCGGTCGAAGACGCGCTGGAACAGGCGCGGCGGAAAGCCTTTTTCGCTGCTGTCCAGGCCGACGGCGATGAACGCGTCGCGATAGGGCAGCGCTTCTTCCAGCGTGCGCATGGCCGCTTCCTCGGGCAGGTGGCGCAGGAAGCTCAAGATCAGGCCGCTGCTGATGCCGAGCTTCCTGCGGCCGTCTTCCAGCGCCTGGCTGATGCCGTCCAGCACCACCTTGAACGGCACGCCGCGGTCGGTGTGGGTCTGCGGATCGAAAAAGGGCTCGGTGTGCACCACGTTCTGCTCGTGGCACTTGACCAGGTAGTCCCAGGTCAGGTCGTAGAAATCCTGCTCGGTGCGCAGCACGTCGGCGCCGCGGTAATACAGGTCGAGGAATTCCTGCAGGTTGCCGTAGTTGTAGGCCGCGCGCAGGGCATCCATATCGGGCCACGGCAGCGCCACGCCGTTGCGGCGGGCCAGCCGGAACAGCAGCTCGGGTTCGAGCGTGCCTTCCAGGTGCAGGTGCAGTTCCGCCTTGGGCAGAGAGTTGAGCCAGTCGTACATGGGTGCTCCTAAGTCGAGGTATTGATGGCCTGCGCCACGGTGTCGGCGAATGCGCGCGCCTGGCGCGTGCTGGGGCGGTCGCGGCGCCAGATGGCGGCCAGCGGCGATTTGCGCAGCGCCGGCCGGGCCGCCAGCACCACCACTTCGCCGCGTGCCGCGCGCACCGCCGCGACGCTGCCCGGCAGCATCCACAGGTAGGGACCGACCGTCAGCATCTCGCGGCCGAATTCCAGCGACAGGGCGCCGATCATATCCGGAATCGGCAGCCCCTCGCGATGCAGCACCATTTCCAGTTCACCGCGGATACGGCTGCCGGGCAGGGCGGTGATCCAGGGATAGGCCACGCACTCGGCCAGCGTGGCATCGGCGCGCTCCGCCAGCGGATGGCCGGGGGCGCACACCAGCACCACCGGATCGTCCAGCAGGTTGGCCGAGCGGTAGATGCGCGGGTCCACCGTGGACGAGAAGCGGCTGATCAGCACATCCAGCGCGCCCGCGTCCAGGTCTTCGATCAGGCGTTCATGGGTGCCGATCTCCAGCGTCAGGGTGATGCGCGGATAGGTCTCGCGAAAGCGCGTCGCCGCCTGCGCCACCGGCCAGCCGGCAAACATCGAAAAGCAGCCCACCGTCAGGCTGCCCTCGTCGCCGCGCGACAGCGCCGCCAGGTCGATCTCGGCCTTGCGGAATCCCGTCAGCAACTGGCGCGCGTGGCGGCACATGGCCTCGCCCAGCGGCGTGCAACTGGTGCCGCGCGAGGTGCGCTCGAACAGCCGCGCGCCCACCAGTTCCTCGATCTCGGCGATGGCGCGCGACAGGCCGGACTGCGTGCTGTGCAGCTGCGCCGCCGCCTTGGACAGATTGCCCAGCTCGGCCACCGTCAGCACGATTTCCAGGTGCCGGGTGCGGAGTTTTCCTTTGAAGGGCGTCATGGCGGGCGGGGCAGTGGCGATGCGCCGATTATTGACCCGCGCCGGGTGCTTGGCAACGCGGCCTTGGCGTTTCGGTATAGTTCGTCGCCAGGGAGGCGCAGGTGCGATGCGTATGATGACAAGACGGGAATCCGGGCGGCCCGGGGCCGCGCCACGATGGCTGATGACGGGGCTGGCGCTGGCGGCGCTGGCCGGCTGCGGCGTGTCGACCGTGGACACCGTGCGCGTGACCTGGCCGCCGTTCAAGGAAGGCACGGCGCTGACGCTGCCGTCCGATCCGGCGCAGTGCCCCGACCTGTCCGGCACCTACCGGGTGGCGGGTGAACCGCGGGGTGAACCGCCTGCGGGCGAGGGCGCCACCGGCATGGCCGACCTGCGCCAATTCCTGGCCTACACCCTGGACCTGGCGGGCCTGCCGGATACCTCGGAACATGCCTGGCGCCCCACAGCGGCCGCCAGCGTCACCTTCGCGGCGGCGCCGGAAGGCTGGCGGATCCTGGCCGATGACGGCCAGGGCGGCCGCTTCACCGGCCTGCTGCCGCTGCGCGACGGCACGGCGGGCTCCCCCGGTCCGGCGGATGGCCCGCCGCTGGCCCGGACCGACATCCAGCACTTCGGCGGCTGCACCCAGGGCCGCTACTGGATCAGCGCCCGGCGCGACTGGCGCCAGTATGAATCCATGGGCGTGTTCCGCACCGTGGCGCTGCTGCGGCCACAGGCGGGCGGATTGCTGGTGAGCGTGCAGCGCGAGTCGCACAGCATCGGCCTGCTGCCGTGGTATTCGTCGGATGAGGTGCGCTCGCAGTATTGGTTCGGGCCGTCGGCCGCGGGCCGGTAGCCGTCGGGTAACCGCCCGTATCCACGCGTGCTTTCCGGTTCGATTTCGGCGCCCGCTCGCGGTACGATCCGGGCTGACTTCGATTTTTCAGGATTACCATGCGACAGAATGCGCTTCGCACCCGAATCGATCCCCTGGCGCGCGCCGTCCTGGCCGCCACGCTGAGCGTCGCCGTCTTGGGCGCCGCCCAGGCCCAGTCGCCTTCTTCGGCCACCGGTACGCGCAGTCCGGGGGCCCAGCCTTCCCCGTCCGGACCGGTGCTGACGCCCAAGCGCAGCTTCGACGATCCGGCCACGCCGGCCGCGGCCCCTGCCGCCGCGCCCGCGGCGGCGCCGGACGATTCGGCGGCCGCCCCGCCGACGAACGTGCGCGTGCCCGACGCC
>NZ_CADIJL010000056.1 GCF_902859695.1 Achromobacter ruhlandii | reverse complement strand
GCCACCGGGGCCGCGCCGGCGCCGGCAAGCGCGGCCGTGCGCGCCGCGGCCAGGCTGGCCAGCACCGCCAGCCCCAGCGCGCCGCCCATCATGAAGGCGGTGTTGACCACGCCGGACGCCAGGCCGGACTGGCTCGGCTCGACGTCGCTCATGGCGGCCAGCAGCATCGGGTTGAAGGCGATGCCCGCGCCCAGGCCCAGCAGCAGCATGCCGGGCAGCACGTCCGCCGCGAAGTGGCCGTCGACCGGCGCGCGCGCGAACAGCGCCAGCCCCAGCGCCGCCATCAGCAGCCCGGTGGCCAGCGGCCCGCGGATGCCAAAGCGCATCACCAGCTTGGCCGACAGCCCCAGCGAGAACGCCGCCATGATCAGGTTGGCGGGCAGGAACGCCAGCCCCACCTGCATGGCGTCGTAGCCCAGCACCAGCTGCATGTACAGGGCCGACACGAAGAACCACGCGAACATGGCCGCGGCCCACAGCACCCCGACCACGTTGGCGGTGGCCACGTTGCGCAGGCGGAACAGCGCCAGCGGCATCAGCGGCTCGGCCACGCGCGCCTCGATCGCCAGGAACAGCGCCATCAGCAGCGCGGCGGCGCCCAGCAGGCCGAGCGACTGCGCCGAGGTCCAGCCGGCCTCGTTGCCGTTGACCACGGCGTACACCGCCAGCATCAGCGACGCGGTGACGGTCAGCGCGCCGGCCACGTCCAGCTTGCCGCCACCGGCCGCGCCGCGCGCCGCCGGCAACAGCCGCAGGCACAGCGCATACACCACCGCGCCGATCGGAATGTTGACCAGGAAGATCCAGTGCCACGACAGCGTGCTGGTCAGCAGCCCGCCCAGCAGCACGCCCAGGCTGCCGCCGCCCGCACAGACGAAGCCGTACACGCCCATGGCGCGGGCGCGTTCGCCGGCCTCGGTGAAGAGGTTCATGATGAGCGACAGCGACACCGCCGACACCACTGCGCCGCCCAGCCCCTGGGCCGCGCGCGCGGCGATCAGCAGTCCCTGGCCCCGCGCCAGCCCACAGGCCAGCGAGGCCACGGTGAACAGCACCAGGCCCGCCAGGAACATGCGCCGGTGGCCGAGCAGGTCGCCCAGCCGTCCGCCCAGCAGCAGGAAGCCGCCGAAGGTCAGCATGTAGGCGTTCACCACCCAGACCAGCGAGGTCTCGGTGAAATGCAGGTCTTCGCGGATCGAGGGCAGGGCAACATTGACGATGGTGGTGTCCAGCACGATCATCAATACGCCCAGGCACAGCACCATCAGTGCCCACCAGCGTTGCCTGCCCTGTATGCCATGCGTCATGGGTGTCTCGCTCCATCCGCTGGTGGCGGATTCGGTTGTCAGTGGGGTTGTCAGTGGGGGTGTCAGTGGTTGAGCCGCCCGCCGCTGATCATCCACCGCGTGTCGTAGCGGTCGATCAGCGCGCCGTAGGCGTCGGCCCAGAAGGTTTTCTGGAGCGGCATGGTAACGCTGCCGCCCTCGGCCAGCATATCGAACACGCGTTGCGCGTCCGAGACCGTGGGGTAGGCCAGCGACAGCGCCATGCCCTGCTTGCCGGGGTAGGGATGGCCGGCGGTGGCGTCGCTGGCCATCAGCACCTGTTCGTCCAGCGCCAGGCGGGCGTACATGATGCGCTCGGCCTCTTCGCCCGACAGCGCCGGCATGGCGGCATCGGCGGGCGCATCCGCGTAGCGCACCAGGGCCTCGACGCGGCCGCCCAGCACGCGTTCGTAGAAACGCATGGCCTCGGCGCAATTGCCGTCGAAACTGAGGTAGGCGGAAAGTTGGGGCATGGCGGGTTCCTCCTTGATGGCCGACCCTGATTCTCGCACCCATGGCGCCGTCCGGGAAACCTCTTATTGCCGCCGGTCCGCGCCCATCCCTATGATTCGGCACAGGATCAGGACTGATCCGCACGCACCGGCACGGCTTGGTGCGGCAGTGCCCCGCAGCAATGATTGCTGCCCGAACCTTCGTCTGGCTATAGAAGCCCCCGACTCACACGCAACGCGTGGTCGGGGGCTTTTTTGTTTTCCAAAACGTTGCAGGGAGATCGCATGCAAGTATCACCGCCGCCGGACGCCGCCGCGTCCGCGATCCACGTGGCCAGTGTGCAGACGGCCCCCGTCATGGGCGAGGTCGCCGCCAACGTGGCCCGTTCCATCGAATTGGTCGAGCAGGCCTCCGCGCAGGGCGCGCGGCTGGTGGTGCTGCCCGAGCTGGCCAACACCGGCTACGTGTTCGCCAGCCGCCAGGAGGCCTATGCTTTGGCCGAGGCCGTGCCCGACGGCCCCAGCTCGCAGGCCTGGATCGCGCTGGCGCAACGTCTGGGCATCTACCTGGTGGCCGGCATCGCCGAGCGCAGCGGCGGCAGGCTGTACAACGCCGCCATCATCGCCGGCCCCGACGGCTACCTGGGCACCTACCGCAAGCTGCACCTGTGGGGCGACGAGAACCTGTTCTTCGAGCCGGGCGACCTGGGCCTGCCGCTGTTCGACACGGAATTCGGCCGGCTGGGCGTGGCGATCTGCTACGACGGCTGGTTCCCCGAGGTCTACCGCCTGCTGGCGCTGCGCGGCGCCGACATCGTCGCGGTGCCGACCAACTGGGTGCCGATGCCCGGGCAGACGCCCGACGGCCCGGCCATGGCGCACGCGCTGGCGGCGGCCGGGGCCCACAGCAACGGCCTGACGCTGGTGTGCGCCGACCGGGTCGGCGTCGAGCGCGGCCAGCCCTTCGTCGGCCGCAGCCTGATCGTCGGCTCGCAGGGCTGGACCGTGGCCGGCCCCGCCAGCCACGACCGCGAAGAGGTGCTGGTGGCGCCGGTGGACCTGGCCGCCTCGCGCCGCGCGCGGCAACTGAACGACTTCAACCACGTGCTGCGCGATCGGCGCCGCGACCTTTACGACGAACTGCTGGGCGCCGCCGAGGCGCCGCGGCAGCGTTGACTACAACGGCGGACAGCCGGCCCCCAAGGAGAAATCCCCATGAAAAAACCCACTTGCAGCTTCCTCATCCGACTTTCCTTCATCGCCGCGCTGACCGGCGCGGCGGGCGCGCACGCGGCCGAGCCTTTGCGCATCGGCGTGCCGGTCGGCCTGTCGGGCGCCAACAGCGTGGTCGCGCCCGGCGTGGTGCAGGCCTCGCAACTGGCCGCCGATGAAATCAACGCCGCCGGCGGCATCCTCGGCCGCCAGGTGGTGCTGGAGATCGCCGACGACGCCTCGGGCGCGGTCGGCGCGCAGAAGGCCTACGACACGCTGGTGTTCCAGAAGAAGGTGGACGCCATCATCGCCATGGAAACCAGCGCGGCGCGCAACGCCGCGCTGCCCATCGTCTCGCGCGGCAAGGTGCCGTACATCTACACCTCGTTCTACGAAGGCCGCTCGTGCAACCGCTGGATGCACGTCAACGGCTGGGTGCCCGAGCAGCAGGTGGCGCCGGTGGTGGACCACTTCATGAAGGAACGCGGCGCCAAGACCTTTTTCCTGGTCGGCAGCGACTACGCCTTCGGCCGCGGCATGCTCAAGTTCACCCGCGAATACATCGAGAAGCAGGGCGGGCGCGTGGTGGGCGAGGAATACCTGCCCATCGACGGCTCCGACTGGACGCCGGTGGTCTCGAAGATCCGCTCGGCCAACCCGGACGCGCTGATCAGCTCGACCGCCGGCGGCGGCCCCAACGTCAGCCTGGCCAAGCAGGTCAAGGCGGCCGGCCTGACCATGCCCTACGGCAACCTGGCGATCGACGAAGCCACCGCCAAGACCATGGGCGACACGGCTGTCGGCATGTACCTGTCGGCCTCGTACCTGACCAGCATCGATACGCCGCAGAACCGCAAGTTCCTCGGCGGCCTGAAGGCCAAGTTCGGCGCCGACGCCAAGACCGCCAACGAGTTCTCGGGCCCGCAGTACGAAGCCTTCTTCCTGTACAAGGCGGCGGTCGAGAAGGCCGGCAGCTTCGATCCGCAGAAGGTGGTGCAGGCGCTGAGCGAAGTGTCGTTCGACGGCCCGCGCGGCCCGGTCAAGATGGACCGCCAGCGCCACGCCGCTCTGACCATGCGGCTGGGCCAGGTGCAGCCGGACGGCTCCATCAAGATCCTGCAGACCTTCGACCAGGTCGATCCGGGCGCGCAGTGCCCCGACCTGAAGTAACGCGGTAAGCCACCCCTGCGCGCCGCCGGTTCGCCGGCGGCGCAGGAGAACACAATGGGTTTGATGCTGGACATCCTGAGCACGGCCGCCATGCTGTTCATCGTGACGGCCGGGCTGATGATCATTTTCGGCGTGATGAAGATCGTCAATTTCGCCCACGGCGCCATCATCACGCTGGGCAGCTACGCCGCCCTGGTGGTGACGCGGCTGGGGCTGGACCCGTGGCTGGCGCTGCCGTGCGCGCTGGCGGCGGGCGTGCTGGTGGGCATGCTGGTCGAGCGCCTGATCGTGCAGCCGCTGTACAAGCGGCCGCTGGACGCCATCCTGGCCACCTGGGGCCTGGGCATCGTGATCGGCCAGCTCATCACCATGGCCTTCGGCCGCGAGGTGCAGTTCGCCGACGCGCCGATCCAGGGCGCGGTGCCGTTCCTGGGCACCGAGTATTCGGCCTACCGGCTGTTCCTGGTGCCGGGCGCGCTGCTGCTGTACGTGGCGCTGACGCTGCTGCTGAACGGCACGCGCTTCGGCGTGCGCACCCGCGCCGTCATCATGAACGAGGACCTGGCGCGCGGCCTGGGCATCAACGCCGAACGCATCCGCTTCACCACTTTCGCGCTGGGCGCGGGGCTGGGGGCGCTGGCCGGCGCGCTCATCACGCCGTTGTCCAGCGTCGATCCGAACATGGGGCTGCCGTGGCTGGTCAGCGCCTTCATGCTGGTGATGGTGTCGGGCAACTCGATCACCGCGCTGCTCCTGACCTGCCTGGTCTATGGCGCCTGCCAGGTGCTGGTGGGCGTGTTCATCAGCCCGATCCTGGGCGGCGTCACCATCGCGGTGCTGGCGGCCCTGACCCTGCGCCTGCGTCCCAAAGGATTCGCCCATGACTGATTCCTCCCTTGCGCAACCGGCGCTGGCGACCCGCGCCGACCCGCGCCGCGCCGCCCGCGGCCGCGACCTGCTGTGGCTGGCGGTCGCCTGCCTGGCGCTGACCGTGGCCGGCCCCTGGCTGTTCGACACCTACCTGCTGAACGTGCTGATCAAGGCGCTGTTCTTCGCCGTGGCGGCGGTCACGGTGGACATCCTGTGGGGCTACACCGGCTACCTGACCTTCGGCCAGTCGGCCTTCTTCGGCGTTGGCGCCTATGCCGCCGGGCTGGCCTTCACGCACTACGGCTTCTCGCCGGGCATCGCGCTCGCGGCCGCGCTGGTGGCGGTGGGGGCGGCGATGCTGCTGGCGCTGGCCACCGGCTGGCTGTCGTTCTACCGCGGCGCCTCGCCGTTTTTCGCCACCGTGATCTCGCTGGTGCTGCCCATCGTGCTGACCCAGGTCGTGCTGTCGGGCGGCACCTACACCGGCTCCTCGTCGGGCCTGACCGGCTACGACACCTTCGACCTGTCGCTGGAAGCCTGGTACGTCATCGCCGCCGGCGGCCTGTCGGTCGTGGCGCTGCTGGCCTGGGTCGCGGTGCGCAGCGACGGCGGCCGCATCCTGGCCGCGCTGCGCGACAACGAGGGCCGCTGCAGCTACCTGGGGCTGAACACCGCGCACTGGCGCATCGCGCTGCTGGTGGTGTGCGGCGCGGTCGCCAGCCTGGCGGGATTCGGCTACGGCGCCTTCAGCGGCGTGGTCGCGCCGGAACTGACCGGCTTCGTGTTCGGCACCGAGCTCATCATCTGGGTGGCGCTGGGCGGACGCGGCACGGTCTGGGGCCCGGTGCTGGGCGCGGTGCTGATCAACGTGGCCGGCTCGTACCTCAGCGGCAACATGCCGTTCCTCTACCAGCTGGTGCTGGGCGTGACCTTCATCCTGGTGATCCTGCTGCTGCCGCGCGGGCTGCTGCCGCTGCTGCTGGCGCCCTGGCGCCGCAGGCGGCCGGCCCCGGTGCCGGAATTGGTGGCGCGCGCGCCCGCCGGCGGTGCGGCGTCGGGCGGCGCGTCGGGGCGGGGCGGCGCAGCGGGACAAGGCGGCACGCCAGGGCAGGGCGCCACCGAAGGCGGCTTGGTCCTGGCCGGCGTGGCCAAGCGCTTCGGCAGCCTCAAGGTGCTGGAAGGCATCGACCTGCGCGCGCGCGGCGGCGAGCTGCTGGGCCTGATCGGTCCCAACGGCGCCGGCAAGACCACGCTGATGCGCTGCATCGCCGACGGCGCCGAGCGCAGCGACGGCACGGTCGAACTCTGCGGCCACGCGGTCAAGCGCGACGGGCCGGAGCAGTGCGTGCGTTACGGCCTGGGGCGCAAGTTCCAGAACGCCAACATCTTCGACACGCTGACCGTGGCCGAAAGCCTGCGCATCGCCACCACGCTGCGCGAGCGTCCGTCATGGCGGCGCCGGTCGCCCCGACTGGCGCTGCCGGCCTACGCTCTGGAGGTGCTGCGCATGACCGGCCTGGACCAGCAGCTGGATCGCGTGGCGCGCGACCTGTCGCATGGCCAGCAGCAGGCGCTGGAACTGGCCATGGTGCTGGCGCTGGAGCCGCGCGTGGTGCTGCTGGACGAGCCCACCGCGGGTCTCAGCAAGGACGAACGCGCCCGCATCGGCCAGGTACTGTCGGCCCTGGCCCATACCCACGGCCTGTGCTGCCTGCTGGTCGAGCACGACCTGGACTTCGTGGCCGAGGTGGCCACCCGCATCATCGTGCTGCACCAGGGCCGCATCGTCATGGACGGCAGCTTCCGCGAAGTGGCCGAATCCGAACTGGTGCGCACCATCTACGCCGGCAACGCGCCGGCCGCGGACAAGACCGCGCAAGCCACCCGGCAAGCGAGTCAGCAAGCCACTGAGCAAGCCGCGCGGCAAGGCGCCCAACCCGCAACCCCGCCCGTCTCGCCCGAAGGAGCCCAACCATGAACGCCGCCCCGGCCTTGCGCCTGGAACACGTCGCCAGCGGCTACAAAGGCGCCGTGGTGCTGAACGACATCTCGCTGTCGGTGGCCGGCGGCGCCTGCGTGGCGCTGCTGGGCAAGAACGGCATGGGCAAGAGCACGCTGCTCAAGACCGTCATGGGCTACCTGCCCAAGCTGCGCGGCACCGTCAGCCTGGGCGGCGTCGACGCCACCCGCCTGCGGCCGCACGAGGTCGCCCGCCGCGGCGTCGCCTACGCCGCCCAGGACCAGCCGCTGTTTCCCGACCTGAACATCCGCGACAACCTGCGCCTGGGCCTGCCCAACGACCGCCTCTTCGACGAACGCTTCGGCGAGATCGCCGACCTGTTCCCGGTGTTCGCCAGCCGCCTGCGCCAGCATGCCGGCACCCTGTCGGGCGGCGAGCAGAAGATGCTGCTGGTGGCGCGCGGCCTGATGCAGCGGCCGGCCCTGTTGCTGCTGGACGAGATCACCGAAGGCCTGCAGCCCTCGGTGATCGAGCGGCTGGGCCGGGCGCTCAACTGGGAACGCGAGCGGCGCGGCACCTCCATGTTCATCGTCGAACAGAACGTGGCCTTTGCGCTGGACGTGGCCGACCGCTACCTGGTGCTCAAGCAGGGCGCCATCGTCGACCAGGGCGAGGCTGGCGCGCCCGGGGCCGCCGGCCATATCATGGACCACTTGAAGGTATGAACCGTCCCGGCGCCCGCGGCGCGCTGGCCACGATCTTGCAGAAGGAAGCCCCTATGACCTCCCGCACTGACACGGACGCCGCCACGCCGGGATGGCGCATCGGCGTGCTGTATTCGCGCAGCGGCGTGACCGGCACCACCGAATCGCAGCACTTCTTCGGCACCGTGCTGGCGGTCGAGGAAATCAACGCGCTCGGCGGCGTGCTGGGCCGGCCGCTGGAACCGGTGGTCTACGACCCGCGCAGCGACGCCGAGGAATACCGCCGCCTGGCCGCGCGGCTGCTGCTGGACGACGAGGTCAACGTGATCTTCGGCGGCTGCACCTCGCACTGCCGCAAGGCCATGCTGCCGGTGGTCGAGCGCAACAACGCGCTGCTCTGGTATGCCTCGGTCTACGAAGGCTTCGAATACTCGCCCAACATCATCTACACCGGCGCCGCGCCCAACCAGGGCAGCATGCAACTGGCCGCTTACCTGATCCAGCACTGCGGCAAGCGCATCTTCCTGGTGGGCGCCGACTACATCTACCCGCGCGAAACCAACCGCATCATGCGCGACACCGTCGAGGAACACGGCGGCGAGATCCTCGACGAAACCTACCTGCCGCTCGGCTGCGACGAAGGCGAGATCATCGACGTGGTGCGCGACATCCGCCGCATCAGGCCGGATGTGGTGTTCTCCACCCTGATCGGTGACGACGCCCAGCGCTTCTACCGACGCTACCACGCCGCCTGCGAGGCCGACCCGGGCGCGCCGCACATCCCCATCGCCAGCCTCACCATGGCCGAATCCGAGGTGGCCGAGATCGGCCCGGCCCTGTGCGCCGGCCACATCACCGCCGCCACCTACTTCAACACCGTCGACTCGCCCGCCAACGCCCATTTCCTGGACCGCTGGCGCGCCCGCTTCGGCGACCGCCCGGCCAGCGTCTACGCCGAGGCCTGCTACAGCCAGATGCACCTGTTCGCGCGCGCCCTGCAGCGCGCCGGCAGCCTGGACACGCGCAAGCTGGCGCAGGCGGTGCACCAGGTGGGTTTCGACGCGCCCGGCGGCCGGCTGACCATCCTGGCCGAGAACAACCACAGCGTGCTGACCCCGCGCATCGGCGTGTGCCGCGCCGACGGCCGCTTCGACATCGTCTGGGCCAGCGGCGAACCGGTCAAGCCGGACCCCTACCTGACGGCCTTCGGCCTGGACGAATTTTGGCTGGCGTGATCATGGACCATAGCCTCCGCCGCCTCTACGAAGACCTGCGCAGCGTTGCCGTCGCCGTGGCCTATCCGCCCGGCGAAGACCGCGACCTGCTGGTCGAACAGCTCAAGCGCATCGGCTGCCGCATCCACCTGGTCTGGCCGTTCCCCGACAAACCGCCGGCCGGCGCCGACGTGGTGTTCTTCCAGGTCTCGCAATGCGGCCAGAACTCGTTCGCCTGGTCCGCCAGCGAGGTCGACGCCACCCTGATCGCGCTGTCCGAATACGAAACCCCCACCACCTTGAAGCAGCTGCTCAAGACCAACGCCCACGGCGTGCTGACGCGGCCGTTCCGCTCGGCCGGCATCCTCAGCACCCTGGTGCTGGCACGCTCGGCCAAGCAGTTCCAGAACCGCCAGCAGAACAAGATCGACAAGCTGGAAAGCACCATCAAGGCGCGCCGCGTGATCGAAAAGGCTATCCGCGTGCTGATGGACCACCAGCGCCTGGACGAACGCGCCGCCTACGAACACATGCGGACCCGCGCCACCGGCCTGCGGGTCAGCGTGGCCGAGGTCGCCGCCATGATCGTCGAGGCCAGCGAAGCCATGGAAAAACTGGGCCTGGGCGGCGCGCGCCCCGACCCGCACAACAACAGCAATAACGGAGGCAAGGCATGAAAGTCATGATCGCCCGCATGAACCACGAGACCAACACCTTTTCGCCGGTGCCCACGCCGCTGTCCGCCTTCGGCAACGACGGCCCCACCTACGACCGCGCCGCCTACGAAGAGAACCACGGCAAGCGCACCGCCATGTCCGCCTTCATCGACCTGGCCGAGGCGCGGGGCGCCACGCTGGTCACGCCGGTGTCCGCCACCGCCTACCCCAGCGGCCGCGTCGACGGCCAGGCCTATCGTGAACTGTGCGACCGCATCGTCGCCGCCGCCGCCGGCTGCGACGCGCTGCTGCTGGACCTGCACGGCGCCATGGCCGTCGAGACCACCGACGACGGCGAAGGCGACCTGCTCGAACGCCTGCGCCAGCAAGCCCCCGGCGTGCCGATCGCCGTCGCCCTGGACCTGCACGGCAACGTCACCCAGAAGATGATCGACAACGCCGACGTCATCGTCAGCTTCAAGACCTACCCGCACATCGACATGTACGAAACCGGCGAGCATGCCGGCCGCCTCCTGTTCGACTGGCTCGCGGGCGGCCCGCGCCCGCGCCTGGCCTGGCGCCGCCTGCCGCTCATGAGCCACACCCTGCGCAGCAACACCGCCGAAGGCGCCATGCGCCGCGCCGTTCAGGCCGCGCGCGGCGCCGAGGCCGGCGGCATGCTGGCCGTGTCGGTGCTGGCCGGCTTCGCCCTGGCCGACATCCCCGACCCGTGCCTGAGCGTGGTGGTGGTCGCCGCCGGCGACGCCGACGCCGCCGAGCGCGTCGCCGCGGGCCTGGCCGCCGCCATCTGGGACGACCGCGACGGCTTCGTCTACGAAGCCGAACCCCTGGCCGCCTCGCTCGAACGCGCCGCCGCCCTGGCGCGCGGCGCCGACCGTCCCGTGCTGCTGCTGGACCACGGCGACAACTGCATGTCCGGCGGCACCTGCGACACGATGGACGTGCTGGTCGCCGCCATCGACGCCGGCCTGACCGGCATCGTCGCCGGCCTGTACTGCGACCCCGAGGCCGTCGCCGCCATGATCGCGGCCGGGCAGGGCGCCCGGGTCGAACTGCCGGTCGGCAACAAACTGCCCATCCCCGCCATCGGCCGGCCCGCCGCGCCGGTGACGCTGACCGGCGTGGTGCGCGCCATCACCGACGGCAGCTACGTCATCACCGGCCCCACCTACACCGGCCAGACCGCCTGCATGGGCCGCAGCGCTGTGCTGGACATCGGCGCCGCGCAACTGGTCATCACCGAACGCACCCACGAACCCTGGGACCTGGGCGTCTTCGAAAGCCTGGGCATCGACCCGCGCGCCGCCCGCTTCATCCTGGTCAAGTCGCGCATGTACTGCCGCCCGGTGTTCGTGCCCATCTCGTGCGCCCTGATCGAATGCGACAGTCCGGGCGTCACCAGCTCGGACTTCTCGCTATTCCCGTACCAGCGGCGCAACCGGCCGCGCTATCCGCTCGATCCGTTCAAGCCGGCGCAGATGTCGGCGTAGGGTGGGGCGGAAGTCGCCCCGCGCCTTGAACCGCGCCGGGCTTTCCAGTTCAATGGGACATTGCGCGGGCGGCACGCCGCCGCCCGGCCCCTTACCCGTTGGAGTGGCATATGGCTACGGTGCATCTGCTGTCGGATGAAGAAGCGCGCAGGATCCCCGAGGCGTGGGCGGTGTTCGAAGACATCCGTGCCACCCGCAAATCCGATTTCGTCAACAACTTCTGGCGCGCCCTGGCCAACGACCCGCCCCAGCTCAAGCGGGTCTGGGAACAGCTCAAACAGGTCATGATGGCCGACGGCGAAATCCCGCCCCTGGTGCGCGAGATGATCTACATCGCGGTATCGACCGCCAACGGTTGCAGCTACTGCATCCATTCCCACACCGCCGCCGCCCGCGCCAAGGGCATGACCGACGGCCAGCACGCCGAACTGCTCGCCGTCATCGGCATGGCCGCCCAGACCAACGCGCTGGTCACCGCCATGCAGGTGCCGGTCGACGACGCCTTCACGGTGAAGTAGGGCGCCGCCATGGCGACCATTCCGCTGTTCCCGCTGTCCAACGCGCTGTTCCCCGCCGGCGTGCTGCACCTGCGCATCTTCGAAGTGCGCTACCTGGACATGATCCGCCGCTGCATCGCCGATGGCACCGAGTTCGGCGTGGTCGCGCTGCTGTCCGGCAACGAGGTCCGCTCGCCCGAAGGCCAGGAGGTCCTGGCCGACACCGGCACCCTGGCCCGCATCGACGCCTGGGACGCGCCCATGCCCGCCTTGCTGCAGCTGCGCTGCGTGGGGACGAGCCGCTTCCGCCTGGTTTCCAGCCAACTGGCAAAATACGGTCTTTGGATGGGTGAAATCGAACCCATCCCCGACGACCCGCCGCTGCCCGTGCCGGCGCCGCTGCAACCCTGCGCCGACGCCCTGGGACGCCTGGTGGCCCAATGGCAGCAGGAAGGCGTGCCCGCCGACCGCATGCCGGTGGCGCCGCCATACCGGCTGGATGAATGCGCCTGGGTGGCTGACCGCTGGTGCGAACTGTTGCCGCTGCCGGCGGCGGACAAGGTCCGGCTGCTGGCGCTGACGGACCCGCGCGCTCGTCTGGAAGCCGTGCGCATCGCGCTGGAAGGGCCGCAGGCCTAGCCAGCGGCAGGCGGCGCTTTTGGGTGGCGCTTGGCGGCCGTCTGGCGTGGACCCGCGCCAGGCCAACCGGGCGAGGCACGCGGGCAGGGCAAGAATTGTTTTTTGGACACCATGGATATCAGGATTGACGAAGGCCTGCGCGCCTATATTGACCCCTTGACCGACGATGAACGCGAGGCGCTTGAACGCAGCCTGCTGGCCGAAGGCTGCCGCGACGCGCTGGTGCTGTGGGGTGACCTGCTGATCGACGGCCACAACCGCTACGCGCTGTGCATGAAGCACGGCATTCCGTTCGAGACGCGCCAGAACACCTCGTTCAAATCGATGGACGACGTGCATCTGTGGATGATCGAGAACCACCTGGGCCGGCGCAGCGTGTCGGATTTCCAGCGCGGGGTGCTGGCGCTGCGCAAGAAAGAGATCCTGCAATCGCGCAGCGTACCGCCATGGGAAGACGACGGCACCACGCCGCCGCCTGAACCGCCGCCCATCCCGCCGGCCGCCGCGCTGAGCCGGCAGGCGCTGGCGCGCGAGGCGCGCATCAGCAGCAACACGCTGGGGCAGATTGAGAAGATCCAGAAGGCCGCCGCGCCGGAACTGGTGCGGGCGGTGAAGGATGGCGCGATCTCCATCAACGCCGCGGCGGCGGTCGCGACGTTGCCGCCCGAGCGGCAGGCCGCGGCGGTGGCGGGCGGCAGGAAGGAATTGCAGCAGGCGGCACGCGAAGTGCGCCAGGCCAAGGCGCCGCCACCGAAAGAGGCGGTGCCGGATATTCCGATCGAGAATATCGCGGATTTGCCGGCCGAGGTGGCCCGGTTACGGGAGTTGCTGGCGCGGCTGACGGATGAGCGGGATCAGTTGAAGAAGAAAGTGATGCATTTGACGGTGGCGCTGGCCGAGGCCAGGAATGCGTCGGCGGGGGCAGGGGACGATTGACGGGCGCATATTAATTATTCGCGGCTAGAACTTATCAAACACGACGACCATCCTATGCCCCAGGACTTTTCCCAGTTCCAGGGCAAGTGCGTCCCCTACGCCAGGACCATCGAACCCAAACGCGAGGTTTCCCAATCCCCACGCGAGCGGCAAGAATCGCCATTGATTGATACTGTCCGAGTGTCGACAGCTTGGGCACTCGAGCGCGCCAAGTTCGCCCGAATACCAGGCGGAAATCATTTTTCCCCAAGGGAGAGAAGCTGCGTCATGCTCTACAGCGCAGCATGGGCAGCGCAGCCCCTCGACGCTTTGCGGTCCGGCGTTGTAGACACGGCGCCCCACGATTGCCCCTATCCCGTTATTGCTGTGCTCGTTTACCCAATCGGTCCATCGAGCGATGCCCGGGCCAGGCGCGTGGCTGACAGGTGAAAAGGCGACCTCGGCAATAGTGGAACGAACAGCAATGCCCATTGCTTCCATCCAACTCATGCCGCTGTCGGCGAAGGCGGGTGCGTCTTCAAGGGTGACATCGAGATCGACGATGTAGATGGGGGAGTCGCTCATTGGTCGCTGAAATTCAATACGTGGTTCATCTCGCGCACACGAATCCGTGCAGGGTGGAAATGTCTTCACATTTTTCTTCAATCAATCCACCGGATCACGTGGGACTTTCTCACTTTCCCGCAGTGAACGGACAGAAGTTTTTGTGTAATATTAGGTAACACTGACCTTTAGAGTACTCGTGTGGAACCTCCGTCGATCACTCAGTTCTTCGCCAATGAGTTGGGCGCACCCTTGGCAAATCCTCGCTGGAGCTGGGGTAGTTGGCATGAGGCCACCAATCGCATCTTTCTCAGAGTGTGGGCACATGATCACATAGAGGCCCAAGACCAGGCACAAATGGTTCGGCTGCTCAGAGAAGACTGGACGAGGACTTCCGCCGGCTATAACGAAAGAGCGCGACACATAGAGAGTATTAGGTCTGGGGCTGAAGCTTTCGGAGTCGTTGCCACTGCGGCACCCAGGGGCGCTGGGCATATTCGCATTCAATCCTATGATTCCCGATCATTAGTCAGGCTTGGAGCTCTCGTTCGTTGGGAGAAAGACCCGACGAGCGTATTCGCGCTGATTGGCCCCTCGGTGCCAGTCACACAAATCGGCACTCAAACACGCTCCGTTGGCGGTGAAGCAGCCGACATTGCGGAATTGATAGCCCGGCGGGACCTGGAGGGGAGACCAACGCGCCGTCGTGCCCTCATCGATGCGCGTTTGGGTCAAGGAAAATTCCGGCGCCAACTGTTGGCCAAATGGGACAACGCTTGTGCCGTCACCGGCACTTGTGTGCAAGAGGCACTGCGAGCATCTCATATAAAGCCGTGGGCAAGAAGTACCGACCAACAACGACTAGACCCCAACAATGGGCTCCCATTAGTGGGCACCTTGGATGCCCTCTTTGATCGGGGCCTGATCAGCTTTGACAATAGTGGCCGAATGCTTATAAGTGATAGGGTTCAAAAAAATCAAAGACGAATCCTGCATTTGCGAGGTCAATTACGGCTCGCGCTTAATGAAAAACAGCTGGATTTTCTCGCATTTCATCGGAATGAGTGCTTCCGGGGGTAGCGATGAGAGCGTACGCGCAGCAAGCGCTGCGTGACCGAAGCTATGTATGCAGAGCCTGCCTAGGGTCGGGGGGCGGACTGTTGACAGCGGCCGCTCGCGGCCTGGTGGTCGATCAGCATTCCTTTCTAGTGGACCGCTTTAGGCTGGCTGCAGTCGCTGGTGTTTGCCCGGCTGAAAAACGGCTTCCGCTGCGAGAGAAATCTGGTCGAAGGTGCGTCTCTGTCGGGTTATTCGATCAGTAGCCGTTGTTATGTCGCCAGAAGGAAGTGAGAGTCGTTGCAGCAGTCATATATCTGAGAAATGAGGCAACGTGTGGCCATCAGGTTTTGAAAAAAAACGGTGCTGCACGGTGGTGGTCGATCTTCTCAATTTTGAGGATATTGGCCGTTGACTTGAAGGCCAATTTGCCACATGAGCACTTGTCTGGAGGAGAACCAGCGATGCCACAAGAAAAGAAAGTCAACCATCTCAGCATTTTCCTCATCAAACAGCAATTTACGACCAATCACCAAGTTATAAAGATCGAGGACTGCGACGCGCCTGTTGAGGTTGCCATCGCGGGCCATGGGGCCGGACAACTTTTTGTCAAGAAGAATCCTCCGTTACCGCCGAAATGGTCGGCACTGTTTAATGAGTTCATCAACCCCAAGAGTCTGGCCGTTGAGGGCGTCGCTGCTGCCTTTTTCGTTAAGATCGACGAACGCTGTTTTGTCCTGGTCTTCGGCCAGGCAGGGCGCTTCCTTCTGAGAGATGATGTGATCGAAGAGCGCTTCGGACTTCTCTGCGCTCTCAATGCCGTTGATCCCAAGACGTTCCGCTGCGTCGATGTGCAATCGCTGAATGCCATCGAAAGCCACATGCGCATCCAATCCGGTCAGGAGACGACACCGGATCAGTTCGGCCTGAGTGTTGAGCAGGACATGCTGAAGGCCATCGTCGGCGCACCCAAGAATCCGATCCTCGGCAACCGTATGGCAGGCAGCGACGCGCTGGCTGTCTCGGTCAAGTTGGATCTTTCCGATCTCCCGTTTTTGCTTGATCAATACAGGAGACTTTTCGAAGCCGAACTAAACGCAGAGGACTATCAATGGGTCAACAACATCTCGACAACCAAGAGTGCAGCGGTCATAAGCGTCCTCGAGAACGCGCTCGAAGCAAAAATGGCCGCAGGCCAATTCGACGGCATCTGGCTGTCGATTCCGGAAATCATCGAATGGACGATGGTCAAGGGATTCATGTACTCACCCTACGGCGGCGGCATTCTTCATCCTGACATCAATATGGAAGGGTTTCGCGGCACTGTCGATGGACCCATCACTCTTGAGGTGCTGCGTGCGCGCCATGTTCATTGCGCCGACGCGGACCATAAGAAGGTTTTCAAGTCATGGTCAGTGTTCAAATGTCTCTATGCTGAGATCGAACTCAACGGTATCACACATGTCCTGAACGACGGCAAGTGGTTCAGTATCGCCAAGGATTTCGTCGAACGGACGAACCACGACTATGCGGCGATCCCACCGTCGAATATCAAGCTGCCCGAATACCAGGGGGGCGGAGAAGGGGCGTATAACGCACAGGTAGCAGCGCTCGAACCGGCGATCTACGACTTGCTCGATGACAAGAAGAAAGTTATGCACGGCGGCGGTCATGGACAGGTCGAGATCTGCGATCTTTTCTCATCCAACCGCGAACTGATCCACGTCAAGATGTACGGCAAGTCCAGCGTCTTGAGTCACCTGTTCGCTCAAGGCTTCGTATCCGGTCAACTCATTCAAATCGACCCTAAATTTCGTGAGAAAGTCCGAGCACAGCTTGCGCCGTCCCATCGCGAACTTTTGAAGGTCGAGCCGAAGCCGGAGCATGAATCCTTCACAATCACCTATGCCGTCATCAGCGACGCGCCAGGCGCTGACCTGCATCTACCTTTTTTTTCCAAGGTCAATCTTGTCAATACGCGCAAGGTGCTTCGGGGCTTCGGATACAAGGTCGAACTTTTAAAGATAGCCGTGAACGACGGATACGCGAAGACCGTCAAAATCCCCCCGAAAAAGGGAAAGAAAAGGGCATAGCGCGTTCACGCGCTATCAGCATCCACGACGTCGCATCACAGTCTGGACGGCAACGTTTAGCAGCGATGAATGCTCGGAGAGCGCTAGGTTGCTGACATTCTTACGTGTCCGGTGGAAGGAGGGTTTTCGCTGCAAAGCGGACATCAGCCGAAAAAACACGAACGGTGGGAATGAGTCGGAGGCGGCCCGTCATCAACGACCGCTCGGCTACGGGAGTTGCTGGCGCGGCTGACGGATGAGCGGGACCAGTTCAAGACGAAGGCCCCCGGCGAGGACATTCAGGCGGTCAGGAAGCGGATGACTTCGGCCCAATCGTTGGTCGACAGGGCGACGTCCTCGTCGTCGTCAGTTTCCTCGTCGTAGCGCGAAACGCAGAAGCGCTGGCTTCTGCCGGATTCGCGGTCGGCATAGTTGGCGTAGTCGACATACACCTTCAAGCCGCGCTCCTGGTTCTCGAATGAAGGAGCGGCATCGATGTAGCTCGACGAATCGACAAACCCTTCGGGCAGCGTCGGCAGGGTGGTGATGTCGTAGTCGGGAAATTCGCGGCGCAGTCGTTCGAGGTTCATAAGGAAAGCAAGTGGGGAAGCAAGTTGAGGCAGGAGGCCTGGCATTTTACGTTGCTCCGTGCCAGTCGCCACGATCAGCTTCAGAAGGCCGCCGCGCAGGGGCGGGTGCGGGCGGTGACGGGCGGGGCGTGGGAGAACGGAAAGACGTTGGGCTTCCCTGGATGTCGAAGCGGAAGACAGCCACAAACAATTCCGTCCTGCTCTGCGAAATCGCAAACTCTCATTACAAAATAGTTGCTATGTGTGTCATGATTTTTATACTAGGGTTTTCCCTTTGTCGTAATACAAATTCATGCGCTCGCGTCTCACTCTTGGCAACCTCTCCATTGGCTCCCGGCTGACGCTGGGTTTCGGCACCGTACTTGTCCTGCTACTGGCGCTCACAGGCCTGTCGCAATACGAACTGTCCCAAATCGGCGGCATCAACCGGACGATCACGGAACAGACTTGGACCGAGGCAAGCGCCATCAACAGGATTGACGTGACGACGCGCGCCAATGCGCGCGCGAACCTCGAGTTGATCGTCAATACCGATCCCCGCGCCGCTGAAACGCTGTTTGCCCGCATCGACACCAATCGGAAGGTGATCGACCAGGCGCTGGAAACCCTGCGGCCATTGTTCAGCACCGAAGACGAACGTCAGAGACTGCGGTTATTGGAAGACGTGCGCGGCCGCTACGTGAAGTCATTCCAGGGCGTGGGCGCGCTTCTCAAGCGTGGCGAGCGCGACGCCGCCCGCCAACGTTTGCTGGAAGAGACCCTTCCGCTCCTGGACAGCCTGCAGGACCACATCATCGAGATTTCGCGGATTCAAGCGGCCGAGATGGCGGACGCCAGCGCCGACAGCCGGAAGGTCATCGACAACGCGGGCATGTTGAACCTGATCCTGTCGGGCCTGGCCGTCGTGCTCGGCGGCCTGTTCGCGTGGCGGGTGTCCAAGTCGATCACGGCGCCGCTTGCCCAGGCCGTGTCGGTGGCGGAGACCGTGGCGCGTGGCGACCTGGGGCAGCCCATCCACGCCGTCACCCGCGATGAAACCGGCCGACTGCTGCGCGCGCTGCACGATATGCAGGACAAGCTGGCCGGCGCCGTTCGCACCATTCGCGCCGGGTCCGAAACCATTTCCAGCGCAGCCGGGCAGATCGCGGCCGGCAACACGGACTTGTCCAGCCGGACCGAAGAGCAGGCCGCGTCGCTGGAAGAAACCGCCGCCTCGATGGAAGAACTGGCGTCGACCGTCAAGCAGAACGCCGATAACGCGCGCCAGGCCAATCAACTGGCCGCAAGCGCCTCCGAAGTCGCCCAGCGCGGCGGCGCCGTGGTGTCGGCGGTGGTCAGCACGATGGGGGAAATTTCCGCCAGCTCGCGCAAGATTTCCGAGATTGTCTCGGTCATCGACGGGATCGCGTTCCAGACCAACATCCTGGCGCTGAACGCCGCCGTGGAAGCGGCCCGGGCGGGCGAGCAGGGCAAGGGCTTCGCGGTGGTCGCGGGCGAGGTGCGGTCGCTGGCGCAACGCAGCGCGCAGGCCGCGCGCGAGGTCAAGACGCTGATCGAAGCGTCCGTCGGCAAGGTGGCCGAGGGCGCGGGCCAGGCGGAAAACGCAGGCACCACGATGCAAGAAGTGGTCGCCTCGGTCAAGCGCGTGACGGACATCATGGGCGAGATCGCCGCGGCATCGCAGGAACAGGCCTCCGGCATCGAGCAGGTCAACCGCGCCGTGTCGCAGATGGACGAGGTGACCCAGCAGAACGCCGCGCTGGTCGAAGAAGCCGCGGCCGCGGCGGGCTCGATGCAGGACCAGGCACATGCGTTGGTGAGAGCGGTCGGTGTGTTCCGCTTGCGCGAGGATGCCGCGCGGCGCGAGGCCATGGTCGCCCAGCCAGGCGAACGCGGCGTGCTGATGCTGACCTGATCAGTACGTCTCATTACGGGCCGGGCCATGAGCGGGGCGCAATGCCCCGCCAATCCACGTTCATCATCCGTTCAGGATTCGGTGCTTATGCTCCAGCCCGAACGCCGCAAGGTTAGATTGCAAGAACGGGAGCACGCACCATGACAGCCTTTCCGCCTCCGCTGGAAGACCCGGAGGACGATGAACACAGCCCGGCCGAACGCGCCGCCGCCGCCGCCCGCAGCACCTGGGTAAGCGTGGGTGTGAACGTGGTGCTCGCCACCGCCCAGATTGTCATCGGCATTTTCTCGAAGTCGCAGGGCCTGATCGCGGACGGGATTCATTCTTCTTCAGATCTGGTCGCCGACTTCATCGTGCTGCTGGCCAACCGCCATGGCCAGAAAGCAGCCGACGCGGACCACCACTACGGCCATTATCGCTACGAGACCGCGGCGTCCCTGGCGCTGGGCGTTTTGCTGCTGCTGGTCGGCGGCGGCATGCTGTGGTCCGCCGTGACCAAGCTGGAGCAGCCCGACGCGATCCCGCAGGTCCACCTCGTCGCGCTCTGGGTGGCCTGTGGCGCCCTGGTCATCAAAGAGGCCTTGTTCCGCTACATGCTTGCCGTGGCCAAGCGCGTGAAGTCCAGCATGCTGGTGGCCAACGCCTGGCATGCGCGCTCCGACGCGGCCTCGTCGCTGGTGGTGGGCCTGGGCATCATCGGCAACCTGCTGGGCTACCCGATACTGGACCCCATCGCCGCGGCCATCGTGGGCTTCATGGTGGCCCGAATGGGCTGGAGCTTCGGCTGGGACGCCTTGCACGACCTGCTGGACCGCGCCATCGACGAAGGCGAAGCCGCCGCGATCCAGCGCACCCTGCTGGACACCCCGGGTATTCAAGGCGTGCACGATCTACGCACCCGAAAAATGGGGGATATGATCGTCGTCGACGCTCACCTGGAAATCGACGCCGGGCTGACTGTCGACGAAGGCCACAAGATCGCCGTGCAAGCGCGTCAGCGCGTCATGCAGCGGCATCGTGTATTGAACGTGATGACCCATGTTGATCCCTGGAGACCTCCCGACGGGCCCACGCAGGGCGCCGAGGGCAGGGCGATTATCGAACCAGGCTGTCCGTAGCGCGCTTTGACGACAAGGAAGAAACATGAAAATCAAGAACTCCGATACTCAGTATGCAGGCCTGGTGATCACCATGCACTGGCTCATGCTCGTGGTTCTGGCTTTGGTCTACGCCTGTATGGAATTGCGCGGGCTGGCCACCAAAGGCACCGATCTGTACAACAACGTCAAGGCGCTGCATTTCTCGCTGGGGTTGTGTGTGATCGGGTTGGTGGTTTTGCGGGTGGTTATCCGGGTGGCTTCGGGTGCGGCGCCTGGCGTGCGGCCGCCGATGCCGGGGTGGCAGGATGTGCTTTCCCGGCTGATGCATTACGCGTTGTATGCGTTCATGATCGTCACGCCGATTTTGGGGTGGTTGACGCTCAGCGCGGGAGGGAAGGTGATTCCGTTGTTTGGGTTGGAGGTTCCGGCGCTGGTGGCGCCGGATAAGGCCTTGGCGGATCAGGTCAAGGAGCTGCATGAGACCTTGGCTACTGTGGGGTATTTCCTGGTGGGGCTGCATGCTGTCGCGGCGTTGCTGCATCATTATGTGTTTCGGGATAACACGTTGGTGCGGATGTTGCCGGGAAGGCGGTGAGGTTGCTTCGAGCGGCGGCGCGAGGTGCGAAAAGTCTAGGCGGGACGGGGGGTATTGATGGCGCTATTTCCTTCAACTTTCCCACGTTCGCGGTGGAGTTTGGAGGTTGCATCGAGACCGACCAAGCAGACGGCCACGAAAGTCTGCAATCGGCCAGAAGCGGTCGTTTTCCCACTTGCTACAGAACGCATTTGTGGTAGTACAGTAAAGTCAATTCTCACGACATACATGCCCTATCCTGTAATGCTTCATACTCCAGCGGGTCCCACAGATGGGATTGCGACGAGTCCAGGCAACCGATGCTGACGTTATTGTGGCGCTAGAGGCTGACGCCGAGGTGATGCTGCACAGGTCTGATCCAACCGACGCCGGAACGACGAAGAGCGCTGCTTGCATATATCGCGGCAGACCTCGGTGAAGTGGGCCACTGGGCAGTCACCTCCGCTGGCAGCACAGCAGGATGGATAAGTCTCACGCTTCTGTCTGGCACCACACGCATACAGGTCGCGTACCGATTGGCTCGCGCCCACTGGGGCAAGGGCTTGGCGACCGACGCGCTCCGGCAGGTCCGCGACTACGCGAAAAGCCGTTTTCTTCTGAACGAGCTGGCCGCTGTCGTTTGGCCTGCTAATTCCAGGTCGCAGCGGCCTTGACGATCGGGATTCAATTTCGAGTGTGAGACACATCACTACGGCCGAGACGTGATGCTATACGTTCGACCACTTTGATTGCTGGCCATTATTCGAAGCTACATGGTTGTACTCCTTGTGCATGCCTAGATCTCGAACAGGGTGTGCCGGGATACCTACACTCGCGAAGCAAACCCTTAGCTGAGCTGGTTGTTGCCGATTGCGGGCTTTTTCGTCGGTTGGCGCTATCTGCGGATGGGACAGCCCGTGACAACACTCTTTACGCTTGACATCGAACACAGTTGACCTGCCCCCAGACTTAGTACGGCACCGACATAGAGTCCAGGGTTAAAAACCGTTGTTGCCGATGCGCCTGAGCAAACTGCTCCGGCGTTAAGTATCCCAGCGCGCTA
>NZ_CADIJL010000055.1 GCF_902859695.1 Achromobacter ruhlandii | reverse complement strand
ATAGCGCATTACGTCACAACGCTGATGAATCCGCTCAACGCACTCGACGAACAACCAGTCGTTGTCATTCGGATGAATGCTCAGCGAACGGATTTCACGGCCGCCATTGGGAGGCGAGAAGCGCGTCTGCGTGGTGGGCGTCGCCACCTCGGCCGCGGCCCTCGCCTTCACTTCGGTAGTCGGGGGCGGTGAGGTGAGAAAAGACCACCACAATGGCAAGACGCAAGCCACCGTCAATGCCGCGGCGAAAACCCATCCTCGATTTCGTTTAGTCATTGCGTCCGCATGCTTCAGAAGCCCGCAGGACTAGCGGGACAATGCCCAATACCGTATAGCGATGGTCAGGGTGACGAAAGCGCCAATTCGGCTAAAGCGGACGAACCCTCATCAAGTCGCCGTCTCGATGCCTGCCCGCTACCTATGTGAGGTGGCACTCCTTGCGCATGGCATCACCGCTTTGCGACGAAACGCGAAACTGCCCCCCGAATGTCTGCAATTCGGCGGCAGTCAGAGGCCAGTTTCGCTCCCGCCTTACTTGAACAACGCCGCGTTCTCTTCCAGCACCGCATCCGCGCACTGCGCGTCCAGGTTGCCGCCGGGCGCGCCGGCCACGCCGATGGCGCCGATGACGTTGTTGCCGGCCTTGATCGGCACGCCGCCGCCCAGCAGCAGGTAGCCGGGGATGTCGGTCAGGTTGGCGGCGCCGGGGTTCTTCTGCGCGTTCTCCATGATGGCCAGCGTCGGCGCCTTGGCGGAGGCCGAGGTGAAGGCCTTGGCGCGGCTGGCCTCGATGGTGTGGGGGCCGGCGTTGTCGGCGCGCACGAAGGCCTTGAGCAGGCCGGCGCGGTCGACCACCGAGGCGCTGACGTTGTAGCCCTTGGCCTGGCAGGCGGCGACGGCGGCGCTGGCCAGCTTCTGGGCGTCGGCGGTCGAGATATTGCTTTCGGTGAGCACGGCGGCGTGGGCGGCGCCGCTGACGGCGAGCGTGGCAACCAGGGCGGCGAGCGGGTGGCGGGTCATGGTCTGCGTCCTTTTTTCGTGTGGGGATCGGGAGCAGTCAGTGTGGCCAAAAGGCGCGTGGCGCGGTATACGCCCGATTACCCACGCGCCTCCGTAGCGCTACGGAGGCGGCGCGCGTAACGGGGCTCGCGGTGGCGCCGGCGTCACTCCAGCAGCGTGGCGTACTGGCGGATCAACTGCGCCAGCGAATCGGCCTCGAGCTTGGCGAACAGATTGGCGCGGTAGGTTTCGACGGTGCGCGGCGACAGGTCGAATTCACGCGCGATTTCTTTGTTGCTCATGCCCTGCACGATGCGTTCCAGCACCTCGTGCTCGCGCGTGGACAGGCGCGCGAGGCGGTCGGCGGCGGCCTGGGTCACGGCCAGCCGCTCGCGGCGGGCGATGTGGCCGCGCACGGCGGACTGCACCGCGTCCAGGAAGATGTCGTCGTCCACCGGCTTCTGCAGGAACTCCATGGCGCCGCCCTTGAAGGCGCGGCGGCACAGGTCGACGTTGGCGTGGCCGGTCAGCATCACCACCGGCAGGTCGGAGGCCTCGGCCAGGCGCGCCAGCACGTCGAGCCCGCTGATGCCGGGCATGCGGATGTCGAGCACCACGCAGCCGATGGCTTGCGGCGACAGTTGCGCCAGGAACTGCTGGGGATCGGCATGGCCCTCGCTGCGCAGGCCGACGGTGCGCAGCAGCAGCGCCAGCGCGTCGCGCACCGCATCGTCGTCGTCGACCAGGTAGACCAGCGGGGATTGATCGGGCGCGTTCATGCGGTTTCTCCGGCCAGGGGCAGGACCAGGGTGAAGCAGGCGCCCGAGGGTTGCAGGTTGCGCGCGGCCAGGCGGCCGTCCATCGCGCCCGCCAGCGTCTCGCAGAGGGCGAGGCCCAGGCCCATGCCCTGGGCGCGGGTGGTGTGGAACGGCGTGAACAGCCGGGGCATGGCGTCGGCGGCGATGCCGGGGCCGTTGTCGCTGACGCTGAACACATAGGTGGCGCCCTCGGCGCGGCCTTCGAGGGTGATCTGGCGCGGGCCGGCGGTGTCGGCCAGCGCGTCGGCGGCGTTCTGCACCAGGTTGTGCAGGATCTGTTCCAGGGCCACGCGGTCGCCCAGCGGCCGGGCCTGCGGGCTGGCGTTGTGCCAGCCCAACTGGATGCCCTGGCGCGCCAGCTCGGGTTCGCGCAGGAAGCGCAGCGAGGCCACCAGCGCGTCCGGGTCCAGCGCTTCGCGCCGGCCGGGGGCGCTGGGCTGCACCAGTGCGCGCATGCGGCTGATGATGTCGGCGGCGCGCTTGGCCTGCTCTGCGCTGGCCAGCAGCGCGCGACGCACCGTGGGGCGTTCTTCGTCGTCGTCCAGCAGGCGTTGCGCGGCGCGCGTCTGCGCCAGGATCGCGGTCAGCGGCTGGTTCAGTTCGTGGGCGATGCCGGCCGCCATTTCGCCGAGCGTGCCGAGCCGCGCCATCGCCGCCAGGCGCGCCTGTTCCTGCTGGCGCCGGGCTTCGGCGCGCGAGCGCCGGGTGGCCGTCACGCCCGCCACCAGCAGCGCGCTGGTCAGGGCCCACAGCAGCCAGGGCAGCCAGGGCCAGGTGGCCGGCGTGAGCGTGCGGCGGCTGTGCAGCAGGAAGGGCTGGCTGGTCGCGCCCAGCGGCTTGTCCAGCGCCAGCGGCCAGCCGAACGGCGCGGGATCGGGCTGGCGTTGCAGCAGCGGCAGCGGCTGTGCGCCGATGGCCAGGCTGACGTTGGACAGGCCGGCGGGAAAGTCGGCGGCGGCGAGCAGGTCGCGCGCGTCCACCAGCAGGCTCCAGCTCGACGGCGACACCAGCCAGTAGCGGCCGGCGTCCAGCGGCAGCGTGACAGCGCGGCCCAGGCCCCCGGCCTGGGCCACGGCGGCGCGCAGGCCGGGCGGCTCCGCGCTGCTGCCGGACCAGGCGCCGTCCGCCAGATAGCCGAGCGCCTGCAGTTGCGGCATGGCCGGGCGCAGGCTGGGAAACAGCCGTTCCGGCGCGGGAGGATGCGACAGCGCGGCCAGCGTCGCCAGCACCGCTTCGTGCTGCACGGTTTTTTGGCTCAGCATGCGCTGCGCCACGCTGGTGTCCTGGAAAAAGCGGTCGTACTGGTCGACGTAGTGCTGGCGGCCGATCCAGAGGGCGCCGAGGCAGAACAGGACCAGCCAGTAGAGGAAAGCGCGGTGGCGCAAGGGGGGATTCACGTTGGAATTATGCCCTGCGCGCCGTCCGGCCCGGAATCCGTAGGGCTACGGAGGCGGCGCCGCCTCAAGCGGCGCGACGGCCGGCGTCGGAGGCGGCGGGGGCGGACGGGGCGGCGGCCGACAATGCCATCTGATGCAGCGCGGCGACCAGGTCGGATTGGGTCACCAGGCCGACCAGCACGCGGTCATCGCCCAGCACCGGCACGCAGTGCAGGCGGTCGGACATGGGGCGCGCCAGTTCGATCGCCGGCAGGTCGGGATGGGCGAACGGCACCTCCGAGCGCATGCAATCGGCCACCAGCAGATCGGCGGGCGCGCCGCCGGCGGCGGCCGGGGCCGGCCGGCTCTTGCGCGCCAGCACGTCGCCCTGCGCCAGCATGCCGGCGTAGCGGCCGGCGGAATCGAGCACGGGCAGCCATTGCAGGCGGTGCTTGTCGAACAGGCGCACGGCGTAGTCCAGCGGGTCCTGTTGCCGCACCGAGACCACGTCGCGCGACATGATGTCGGCGCAGCGCACGTCGCCGAAACGGCGGCGGCTGGCGCGCAGCTCGGCCGCCAGCACGATCTCCTCGAGGTCTTCCTTGCTGATGTCGAGCAGCTCGCCGCGTTGCGCCAGGGCCTGGTCGAGATCGGCGCGCGAGAAGCCGAGGCGGGCGCTGGGCGCCGGGTCGCGGGTCTGGTGGCTGGCGGCCGGTTCGGCGTGGCGGCGCGGATAGTTGCGCTTGAGCAGGCCGTTGAAGACCACGGCGATGCAGAGCAGGATGGCGGAATTCAGCGCCACGGGCCAGAGCGCGAAGCCATAGCCCAGCGCCGCCACCTGGGGGCCGCCCAGCACCGCGGTGAGCGCCACGGCGCCGCTGGGCGGGTGCAGGCAGCGCAGCGAGAACATGGCGGCGATGGCCAGCGCCGCCGCGGCCGCCGCCGCTACGCCGGGATCGCCGATCGCTTGGGCGCAGAACACGCCGATCAAGGCCGAGACGATGTTGCCGGCCATGATCGGCCAGGGCTGGGCCAGCGGGCTGGCGGGCGCGGCGAACAGCAGCACGGCGCAGGCCCCCATGGGCGCGATGAACCACGGATTGGCGTTGCCCAGCGCGTGGTGGCCGACCCATTCGGTGCAAAACAGCCCGAGCAGCGCGCCGATCGCGCCATAGAGTTTTTCGCGCGTGTTGACGCCGACCGGCGCCGGCGCGAACGCACCCAGCCAGCGCCTGATTGCCACTCCCAAGGTCTTCTCCGTTGCAGATATATCGGGGGGCGATAATTTATCACGCGGCGTGCGCGCCCGCGCGCCGACGGGGCGCGGGGCGATCAGCGCTCGGCGGATTCGCCGCCGATGCGGGCCAGCAGGCGCGTCAGCAGCGGGCGCATGGCGCGCAACTCTTCCAAGTGCGAGGCCGACAGGCTGGCGAGAAGGCGTTCGGCCTTGTCCGTCAGCACCACTTCGACGCGGCGGCCGTCTTCGGCATCGGACTCGCGGCTGACGAGATCGAGCCGTTCCAGCCGAGTGACCAGTTCCGCGGCGGTATGGGGGCGCACCAGCAGGCGTTCGGCGATCTCGCCCACGTACAGGCCGCGACGTCCGGGCGCGGCGGGGCGGCTGCCTTTGATGGCCAGCAGTGCCTGGTGCTGCTGCGGCATCAGGTCGACGCCGGCGGCGGCGTTTTCGCTGAAGGCCGCGAACTTGCGCAGCGCATAGCGGAAGTCCGCCAGCAGTTCGTAGTCAGTGGCCGTGGGCAGGGTGGGGCGGGGGGAGGATTTCACGCGGACGATTCTAATCCGCGTTCGCCGGCCGCGCGCAACCGCCACAGCGCATCCAGCACGTGCTGGGTGGCGCGTTCGACCTGGCCGTCGCGATGCGCGATGCCCAACGGCCGCCAGAGCGCCGGCCGCAACGGCCGCATCACGATGCGTGGATCGGGTTGCGGCGCCGTGGCTTCGTGCGGCAGCAGCGTGGCGCCGTAGCCGGCCGCCACCAGGCTCTTGATGGCATCGTTGTAGTTCAGCTGGATGCGTGGGCGCGGGTTGAGGCCGGCGCCGGCGAACCATTCGCCGGTCTGGCGCGACAGCCGGGTGCTGGCGTCGTTCAGGATCAGCGGCCGATCGCCGAGCCAGGCCGGGGCGATGCGCGCGGGGGCATTCCAGCTGGCGGGCAGGAACGCCATGATGGGGTCGCGCCGCCATGGCCGCAGCACCAGCCCCGCCACCGCAGGCTGCGGCAGCGCCACCAGGCCGACGTCGAGCGCGCCGTCGCGCAGCTGCTGCAGGGTTTCCTGCGAGGTCAGCACCGCCACCTGCACGTCAATGCCCGGATGCTCGCGCCCCAGGGTTTCCAGCGCCTGGGGCAACAGGTGGGCGATGGCGCCGGTGGAGGCCCCCAGCCGCACCCGGCCGCCCAGCCCCTGCACCTGCCGCTGCACGTCGTCGAGCGCCTGGTCGGCTTCGGCCAGCAGGCGGCGCGCGCGTTCGAGCAGCGTCTCGCCGATGGGCGTGGGACGCACCTGGCCGCGTTTGCGCGTCAGCAACGGCGCGCCGATGCGCGCTTCCAGGTCGGTGATGTGCAGGCTGACGGTGGGCGGCGCCAGGTGCAGCGCGCGGGCCGCCTCGGCGAACGACCCCAGGTCGGCGATGGCGACCAGGGTGCGCAGGCGGTCGAGATTGATTTCACGCATGGCGGTTTTGTTCAGAAAGTCTGAATCTGAACGTCATGATATTCGACTTTTCCTATTGAGTGGGTTGCGCAATGATGGCATCCCGACTTCTTCATTCCGCCGGCGCCGGGCCGGCCATTCCGCAAGGCCACGCACATGACGCAACCTCTCGTATTCATCGACGGCGACCAGGGCACCACCGGTCTGCAGATCCACGAACGCCTGCGCGGCCGCGCCGACCTGCGCCTGTTGACGCTGGCCGAAGCCGACCGCAAGGATCCCCGGCGCCGCGCCGACGCCATCAACGCCAGTGACATCGCGATTCTTTGCCTGCCCGACGAGCCGGCGCGCCAGGCAGTGGCGTCCATCGTCAATCCGCAGGTCCGGGTGATCGACGCCAGCTCGGCGCACCGCACCACCGCCGGCTGGGTGTACGGCTTCCCGGAAATGGAGGCGGGGCAGGCGCAGCGCATTGCCCAGGCCAAGCGCGTCACCAACCCCGGCTGCTATCCCACCGGCGCGATCGCCTTGTTGCGGCCGCTGGTGCGGGCGGGCCTGGTGCCGGCCGATTACCCGCTGACGGTGCATGCCGTGTCTGGCTATTCGGGCGGGGGACGCGCCAGCGTCGACGCCTATGAGGGCCCGGGCGCCAGCGGCGGATTGGCATTTCAGGTCTACGGGCTGGGGCTGGCGCACAAGCACACGCCGGAAATCGAGCGCCACGCCGGGTTGTCGCAGCGGCCGGTGTTCGTGCCGTCGTATGGCGCATTCCGCCAGGGCATCGTGCTGACGGTGCCGCTGCAACTGCGCCTGTTGCCGGCCGGCGTCACGATCGCGCAGTTGCAGCAATGCCTGGCGCGGCATTACGCCGGCAGTCGCCATGTACAGGTGTTGGCGCCGCAGGACGCGGCGGCGCAGACGCATCTGGATCCTCAGGCGCTCAACGGCACCAACGACCTGCGGCTGGCGCTGCATGGCAACGAACAGCATGGCCAGGTGCTGCTGACCGCGGTGTTCGACAACCTGGGCAAGGGCGCTTCGGGCGCGGCGGTGCAGAATCTGGACCTGATGCTGGAGGCGCTGGCGCTGGCCGAAGCCTGAAGCTCGCGGCCGCCGGGTTGGCGGGGCGGCCGCAAGCGGTTTGTCAGGGGTTTTCTGCTCAACTTGAGCGCCGATACCGTCGTCGGTCCGGTCCCCGGGGGGGACACTCATGAGCTTCGAAATCCTGCGGCGCACGCCGCTCTGGGTATGGGCGTTGTTCGCGTTCCTGCTGTATCGCGGCATCCGCGCGCTGCGTCCGCGGCAGGTGTCGGTGACGCGCACCTTCCTGCTGCCGGTGCTGTTCCTGGTGTGGGCGCTGGTGTCGATCCATGGCGAGGTCACGGACCTGCGAGCGGCTTATGAAGCGTTCTTCGCGGGTGTCGCGGCCGGCGGCGTGATCGGCTGGAACCTGTGGTCGCGCGTCGGCCGCGCGGCCTACCATCCCGAAACGCGGATGATCGAGCGGCCGGGCTCGCCCATTACCCTGGTGCTGCTGGTGCTGGCCTTCGTGTCCAAGTTCGTGCTGATGGCGATGCTGGCGCGGGACCATGGCCTGGCCGCCGACGCCGCCTTCTCGGCGGCCTTCGGCGGCGTGTCCGGATTGGTGGACGGCATGTTCTGGGGCGGCACGCTGTCGCAGATCTGGCACCTGCGGCACCTGGCGCTACGCCCGCCGCTGGCCCGGCGCTGACCCGGCCGCCGCCTCATTCCTTCACCCGCTCACCATTTCATTTCGCCCTTGGCCACCTTGGCGCTGATCTCCAGCGAGGCAGCGGCCCCGGCTTGCGGGTAGCGCGCGCGCATCGCCTGGATCAGCGCGGCGCTGTCCCTGGCCTGGGCGGCTTCGGCCTCGAAGGCGCGCAGGTAACCCTGGGTGTAATGCACCGATTCCAGCGTCAGCGGGGCGCCGGGAGCGTAATGGCCCGGCACCACGGTCGTGGGTTTGAGGCTGTCGATACGGGCCAGGGTTGCGAGCCAGTCGGCGCGCGATTGCGGCGTCTGCGTGTCGGCGGTCCACACATGCAGGTTGCCGAACACCACCACGCCGCCCACCACCGCCTTGCGCGAGGGGATCCAGACGAAGCTGCGATCGGGCTGCGGACCGTCCAGGCCGGTGATCCGCAAGGTTTCGCCTTCCAGGGTCAGGGTGTCGCCTTGCAACACTTGCGGAATGACCGCCTTGCGCGGCGCGTCGGCGCCCAGCTTGGGGCCCCAGAACGCCAGCTTGGCGTCCACGGTGTCGCGGATGTGGCGCACGGTGGGGGCGGTGGCCACGACCTTGGCCTGGGGGAAGGCTTCCAGAAGGGTGTCGAGCCCGAAATAGAAATCCGGGTCGCCATGGCTGATGTAGATGGTGGTGAGCGTCTTGCCGCTGGCGCGCACCAGCGCCACCAGTTGTTCGGCTTGTGACTTGCCGAACTGGGCATCGATCAGGATCGCCTCGCGTTCGCCGCTGACCAGGACGGACGAGACCTGGAAGATGGCGTCGTTGCCAGGGTTGTAAGGGGTGATCGTCAGTTCGCCGGCGGCGGCCAGGCCGGGCATGGACAGCACGAGTGCCAGGCGGGGCAGCAGGCGGCGCAGGGAGGGCAGGGTGGACATGGCGGTTTCCTGGAAAAAGAGGGAATGACGGCAGTCTAGTTGCGCCATCCGGTCAGATAAACCGCAATTCATGGGTAAGACTGTTGCGTATGACGGTCATGTGGGTGGCGCCAGCGGCGTTTTTTCGCCGTCGGCGGGATCCGCCAGCGCTTCCACCACCAGCGTGCGCAGCCAGCGCGTGCCGGGATCGCTCTCGAAGCGCGCGTGCCAGTGCACGGTGACGCTCAGCGGCGGCAGCGTCAGCGGCAGAGGCCGGATCTCGAAAGCGTTGTCGCGGTTGAACCAGACCGCCGCGCGGTGCGGCAGGGTGACGGTCAGGTCGGTGCGCCGCACGATCTCGGCGGCGGCCGAGAAATGCGGCAGCGTCAGGTAGGGCTGGCGGTGCAGCCCGGCCTCGCCGAGCACATCGTCGAGCAGGCGGTGCGCGCTGGCGCGCGACGCCACCAGGATGTGGTCCAGGCGCTTGAACTGGCCGCGCGTCAATCCCGCCGACAGCACCGGATGGCCGCGCCGGCCCATGCAGGCGTAGCGCTCGCTGAACAGGTCGGCGTGGCGGGTGTGGCGGCCCAGGCCGGCCAGGTTGCCGATCGCCAGGTCGATCTCGCCGTCCTTGAGCGCCTGCGGCAGTTGTTCCAGTGGCACCTCGACCACCTCGACCCGCAGGCGCGGCGCCAGCGCGTGCACGCGCTCCATCAGGCTGGGCAGGAAAACCATTTCGCCGATGTCCGACATCGACAGGCGGAAGCGCCGCGCGCTGCTGGCGGGATCGAAATGCTGCCGCAGGCTGACGGCTTCAGCAAAGCTGTTCATGCCGCGCTCGATCGGGTCGGCCAGCGCGAAGGCCACCGGCGTGGGCCGCATGCCGGCGGGCGTGCGCACGAACAGCGGATCGTCGAATTTCTCGCGCAGCCTTGCCAGCGCATAGCTCACGGCGGGCTGCGTCAATTGCAGCCGCTGGGCCGCGCGGGTGACGCTGCGTTCGTGCAGCACAGTCAGGAAAACCCGCATGAGATTCAAGTCGAAGTCCACGCCTGCCCTTGTTATCAGTCTGGTTTATGCAATGAATAATACCCATAAATTTGACACATAAATAGTTGATTCCTAGACTAATTTTCACGAGCCGCGGCAGTGACCGTGCGGCCGCCGACAACAAGGGGAAGAGCACGTCATGCATGCATTGACTTTGCCGTCGCTGTTGCGCGACCAGGCGGCACGCCAGGGAACGCGGCCGTGGATCCAGGCGCCGGGCGGCGCGCTGCGTTACGCCGAGGCGCCCGAGCACGCGGCCCGCTGGGCGGCGCTGCTGGCCCAGGCCGGCGTGGGCCGTGGCGACCGCGTCGGCCTGATGGCCGGCAACCGCATCGAGTTCATGTCGCTGGTGCTGGGCTGCGGCTGGCTGGGCGCGGTGGCGGTGCCGATCAACACCGCGTCGCGCGGCATGCAGCTGCAGCACATCCTGGCCAACAGCGGCTGCGTGCTGCTGGTGGCCGACCGGGCATCCTGTCCGGCACTGGCCGGCCTTGACGCCGCCGGCCTGGCCCTGCGCCAGATCTGGCTGCTGGACGATGGCGCGAACGACCCGGCCGCGATCACGCCCGGCCTGCCGGCGCCGGCCACCGCGCTGCCGGCCTTGCCGGACGCGCTCGCACCCGAAGCCGACCTCGGCCCGGGCGATACCCTGGCGATCCTCTACACCTCCGGCACCTCGGGTCTGTCCAAGGGCGTGTGCTGCCCGCATGCGCAGTTCCACTGGTGGGGCGTCATCGCGGCCCGCAACCTGGAGATCGGCGCCGACGACGTGCTCTACACCAGCCTGCCGCTGTTCCATACCAACGCGCTGAACGCCTGTTTCCAGGCGCTGGCGACCGGCGCCTCGATCGTCTGCGACGAGCGCTTTTCGGTCAGCCGCTATTTCGAGCGGCTGGCGGCCACGGGCGCCACCGTCACCTATCTGCTGGGCGCGATGGTGCCGATGTTGCTGGCGCGTGAAACGTCGGCGGCCGAACGCGGCCACCGCACCCGCATCGCGCTGGCGCCGGGCGTGCCCGAACGCTTCCATGCCGTCTTCACCGAGCGCACCGGCATCGCGCTGCTGGAAGGCTACGGCTCCACCGAGACCAATTTCGCGCTGGGCGGCACGCTGGCCGAGCAGCGGCCGGGCGCCATGGGCCGGGTCGCGCCCGAGTTCGACGCCATCGTCGCGGACGAGCACGACGCGCCGCTGCCGGACGGCCAGGCCGGCGAACTGCTGCTGCGGGCGCGGCCGCCGTTCGCCATCGCCACTGGCTACTTCGGCATGGCCGACAAGACGGTCGAGGCCTGGCGCAACCTGTGGTTCCACACCGGCGACCGCGTGGTGCGCGACGCCGATGGCTACTTCCGCTTCCTGGACCGCATGAAGGACGCGATCCGCCGGCGCGGCGAGAACATCTCGTCGTACGAGGTCGAGCAGGTGCTGCTGGCGCATCCGTCGGTGGCGGTGGCGGCGGTCTACGCCGTGCGCTCGGAGCTGGCCGAGGACGAGGTCATGGCGGCGCTGGTCTGCAAGCCGGGCTGCGCGCTCACGCCCGAGGCCCTGCTGGACTTCTGTCAGCCGCGCATGCCGTATTTCGCCGTGCCGCGCTACCTGCGCATGCTGGATGACCTGCCGCGCACCGAGAACGGCAAGGTCCGCAAGTTCCGGTTGCGCGATGAGGGCGTGACGGGTGACACCTGGGATCGCGACGCCGCCGGCTACCGCGTGGCGCGCTGAATCCCGTCCATAGATAAAACAAGGGGCAAGAGCATGACGATGGCATACCAGGGCGCGGCGCAGAGCGCCGACGAGCAGGCCCGCAGGAAGCGCACGCGGCGGGTGGTGATGGCGTCCGTCGCCGGCAACGCGATGGAGTGGTACGACTTTTTCATCTACGGCACGGCGGCGGCGCTGGTGTTCGGCGAACTGTTCTTTCCCAAGGGCACCGATCCGCTGCTGGGCACCATGGGCGCCTTCGCCGGCTTTGCGGTGGGCTTTCTGGCGCGGCCGCTAGGCGGCGTGGTGTTCGGCCACATCGGCGACCGCTACGGCCGCAAGCTGGCGCTGGAATGGACGCTGGGCATCATGGGCGCGGCCACCTTCCTGATCGGGCTGTTGCCCACCTATGAGCAGATCGGCATCTGGGCGCCGGTGGCGATGGTGGTGCTGCGCGTGCTGCAAGGCGCGGCCGCCGGCGGCGAATGGGGCGGCGGCGTGCTGCTCATCAGCGAGGCGGTGGGCGGCAAGCGACGCGGCTACTTTTCGTCGTTCAGCCAGTTGGGCGTGGCGGGGGGCTTTGTGTTGTCTTCCGGCGTTTTCATGCTGGCGCAGCAACTGCCGCAGGAGGCCTTCATGAGCTGGGGCTGGCGCCTGCCGTTCCTCCTGAGCGTGCTGATCTTCGGCATCGGCCTGTACATCCGCAAGCACATCCCGGAAAGCGACGAATTCGTGCAGGCCAAGAAGACCGCCAAGCGCGGCATGCCGGCGGTGGAAGTGTTCCGCCGCTATCCGCGCCAGGTGTTCACGGCCATGGGGCTGCGCGTGGCGGAGAACGGCGGCTCGTACATCTTCCTGGCGTTCGCGCTGGCCTACGGCAAGTTCCTGGGCATTCCCAATGACGTGATGCTGGGCGGGGTGCTGGCGTCCATGTTCATCGAGCTGGGCACGCTGGTGTGGTTCGGCCACCTGTCGGACCGCATCGGCCGGCGCGCCGTCTACCTGATCGGCTCGGCCGGGTTGATGCTGGCGGCGTTTCCGTTCTTCTGGCTGGTGCAGACCAAGGAGCCGGTGTGGATCTTCCTGGCGTTCTTCCTGGGCAATACGGTCTGTCACGCGGCCATGATCGGCACCCAGCCGGCGTACTTCGCCGAGCTGTTCCCGGCCGAGGTGCGCTACACCGGCCTGGCGCTGGGCCACGAGCTGGCCTCGGTGTTCGCCGGCGGCCTGTCGCCGCTGATCGCCATGGCGCTGCTGCGCAAGTATGAATCGGCCACGCCGGTGGCGTGGTTCCTGGTGGGGATGGCCGCCATTACGGTCATCACCTTGCTGCTGACGCGCGAACCGCCGCGCCAGGAATCGGCATGAGCGCCGGTCCCGGCATCGTCGGCGTGGGCGAGACGCCCGCGCTGCGCCATCCCGAGCCTGGCTGCGACACGGCCACGCTGATCGCGCGGGCGGTGCGGCTGGCGCTGGACGACGCCGGGTTGCGGCCGGCGGACGTCGACGGCCTGGGGCTGGCCTCGTTCACGCTGCGCCCCGACCGCGCCATCGACATGGCGTGGCGGCTCGGGCTGACGCTGGACTGGTGCATGCAGGACGAGATGGGCGGCGCCAGCGCCATCAATATGCTGCGCCACGCCTGGCTGGCGCTGCGGGCCGGGCAGGCGCGCACCATCGTGCTGGTGGCGGGAGACCATTTCAGCGGCGCCGACTTTGCCGCGCTGGTGGGGCGCTATAACCGCAGCGCGCAGGATTACCTGAGCCCGCTGGGCTGCGCCGGGCCGAACCCGCTGTTCGCCATGCTGACGCAGCGCCAGATGGCGCAAACCGGCCTGCGGCGCGAGGATTATGGCGCGCTGTGCGTGGCGCAGCGCGCCTGGGCGGCGGGCAATCCCAACGCTGCCTATCGCCAGCCGCTGACGCTGGCGCAGTACCTGGAGGCGCCGATGGTGGCCGAGCCGCTGGGCCGGCTCGATTGCGTGCCGGTGGTCAGCGGCGCCTGCGCGCTGGTGCTGCAGGCGCGGCCGCAAGGCGTGCACGTCGCGCTGCGAGCCAGCGGCGCGCGCTACAACGCCGATCAGCAGGAAGGCGACGGGCTGGTGACCGGCATCGCCGGGTTCGCGCCCGTGCTGTGGGCCGAGGCTGGCCTCGGGCCGCAAGACATGGACGTGGTCGGCGTGTACGACGATTACCCGGCCATGGCCGTGGCGCAGTTGTGCGACCTGGGCCTGGCGCCGGCGGACGACCTGCCGGGGTTCATTGCGCGCCGCATCGCCACGCGCGAGTTGCCGGTCAATACGGCGGGCGGCCAGTTGTCGGCGGGACAGGCCGGCACGGCCGGCGGCATGCATGGCCTGGCGGAAGTGGCGCGCCAATTGCTGGGCCGCGCCGGCGCGCGGCAGGTGGCGGGCGCGCGCCACGGCGTGGCGACCGGCTACGGCATGGTGCAGCTGCGCTACGGCATGTGCGCCAACGCGGCGGTGTTGGCCCGGGAGGACGCATGAGTTTCAGCGTGATGGAATGCGCACAGTGCGGGCACCGGGTCTACCCGGCGCGGCTGTGGTGCCCGGCGTGCGGACACGAGCGGGCGCGCGAGGTGGCGGTGGAGCAAGCTGAACTGCTGGCGTGGACCCGGGTGCCGGGCAAGGGCGGCGACGCCGACGGCGTCTTCGCCACCGTCAATGCGCTGCCGCGCGGGCCGCTGCTGGTGGTGCGCCTGGCGGATATGCCGCAAGGGGTGGGGCAGGGGCTGCGCTTGTCGACAAGGACGGCGCACGGAGCGGCGCTGCCCTGGGCGCAAGCGTTGTCCCAAGGCGACGCGGTGCCGGGCGAGGGCTGACAGCCCGGAATCGGCCTTGGCGTGAGCGCGCCGATCAGCGCTGCCCGTCGACCGCGCGGATCGATTGCAGCCGTTGCGCCAGCGCGGCGGTCGACAGTTCGCCGACGCGCACGTCCATCAGCCGGCCTTCGGCATCGAGGAACAGGGTCGCGGGCAGACCGCGGTTGCTCATCTGGCGCGAGGCGTCGCCGGCGGGATCGAGCAAGGCGTTGGCAAGCGATGGCGCGTGCTCATCCAGGTATTGGCGGACGGTGGCCGCCGCTTCACCCTGGTTCAGAAAGACGAAATGGATGTCGGGGTTGGCCGCCTGCGCCTGCTCGAAGGCCGGCATCTCGCGGCGGCACGGCGGGCACCAGCTGGCCCACAGGTTCACAACCATCGGCTTGCCGTGAAAGGCGGCCAGGGAGGCGGGCGCGCCATCCAGCTGGTGCAGCGACAGGGCCGCCAGCTGTGGCTGGGGCTGCGCCGATGGCGCCAGCAGGCGGCCGCCGCCGAGCCAGACCGCCGTGCCCAGCGCCATCGCGACCAACACGGCGCGGCGTGGAGCGAGTTGGCGCAGCACGGCGTAGGCGCCGTAGGCCAGCGCCGCGGCCAGTCCGGCGGAACCGGCCCAGCCGCCGTCGCGCAGGTCGAGAATCCTGAGCGGGGCCTGCAGGAAGTGATCGCGGTATTGCCAGACGAAGGCCAGCCGCGCCGCCAGCAGGCCCAGCAGCAGGCAGCGCCACAAGACGCGGCTGGCGTCCTCGGCGCGCGCGCCGGCCAGCAGGCGGTTGGCGAGCAGGCCGACGGCGACGGCGGCCGCCAGCAGCGCGAGCTCGATCGGAAACACCAGGGGGCCAAGACGGAGGGCGGGGCTCATGCGGCGCGCTCCCGGCGCGCGGCCGCGCCGGGGCGGCCGTTGCTGCGAAATTCCATGGCGTGATGCGAGTAGGGACAAGCTCCAAGCCTAGCACGCCGTTGCGATATGCTTGGACATCCTTCCTCGCCGTCGTGTGCCCTCGATGAAATCGCTGCCTTCGCTGTTGCCCCTGATCCAAGCGCCGATGGTCGGCTCTTTCAGCCCGTTGACCATCGCCGCATGCCGCGCCGGGGCCCTCGGCTCGCTGGCCTGCGCGGCGCTCGGCGCGGACGCATTACGCGAGCAGATCGCCGCGATCCGCGCGCAGACCGATGCGCCGTTCAACCTGAATTTCTTCAGCCACACTCCGCCCGCGCCCGACGAGGCGGCCCAGGCCCGCTGGCGCGAGACGCTGGCGCCGTACTACCGCGAGGCCGGGCTGGACCTGTCGGCCGCCGGCAGCGGCCCGGGCCGCGCGCCATTCGACGAAGCCATGTGCCAGGTGGTCGAGGAATCGCGCCCGGCGGTGGTGAGCTTTCATTTCGGCCTGCCGGACGACGCGCTGCTGGAGCGGGTGCGGCGCGCCGGCGCCATGGTGCTGTCCTCCGCCACCACCGTCGAGGAGGCGCGCTGGCTCGACGCCCGCGGTGTGGACGCCATCATCGCCCAGGGCGTGGAGGCGGGCGGCCATCGCGGCATGTTCCTGACCGATGACATCGGCGCGCAGCCGGGCCTGTACGCCTTGCTGCCGCAGGTAGTGGACGCGGTGGGCGTGCCGGTGATCGCGGCCGGCGGCATCGCCGACGGGCGTGGCATCGCCGCGGCCTTCGCGCTGGGCGCGGCGGCCGCGCAACTGGGCACCGCCTATCTGCTGACGCCGCAGGCCGGCCGTTCGGCCATCCATCGCCAGGCGGTGCTGGCCGCGCGCGACGATGCCACGCGCCTGACCAATCTGTACACCGGCCGCCCGGCGCGCGGGCTGCTGACGCGCTTCATGCGCGAACAGGGGCCGATGCGCACGGCGGCGCCGGCGTTTCCGCTGGCGACCGGGGCGGTCGATCCGCTGCGGGCGGCGGTGGAAAAGACCGGCAGCGGGGATTTTTCGCTGCTGTGGTCGGGCGAGGCCGCCGCGCTGGCGCGCGAGACCGACGCCGAGGCGCTGACCCGCCAGTTGTGGGACGATGCGCTCGACTGCGCGGCCGGCCTGCGCGGGGGCATGGCGGCGCGGGCCGGCTAGGGCCTCGCGGCCTGTCCCGGTTGGCGAATGTGCCGGCAGGCGGCGGCCTGGGCGTTGACGCCGTTGGGGGCGGGCAACCCGTCCCCTGGCAGGATCTTGTCCGGCGCTATCGCTTGGCCCTATATATGGCCACGATGAAACACATATTTCCAGGGACGCTAAAATAACCGGCTCGCGGCTTTCGTCGAGCCCTCCGGCCTTCTTCATTCCTGCGCCTCGCGCCCTCGATAAATATGAAAAAACTGACTGCTGTTCTTCTCGTGTCCGCCACCACGATGCTGACCGCCTGCGGCCCGTCCGACAACGCGCCGGCCGCCAGCGCGCAGGCCCCGGCCGCCGCCCGCAAGGTCGTCGTCGGTTTGGACGACAACTTCCCGCCCATGGGTTTCCGCGACGCCAACAACCAGATCGTCGGTTTCGACGTCGACATGGCCAAGGAAGCCAGCAAGCGCCTGGGCCTGGAAGTCGAATTCAAGCCGATCGACTGGAGCGCCAAGGAAGCCGAGCTGAACGGCAAGCGCGTCGACGTGCTCTGGAACGGCCTGACCATCACCGAAGAACGCAAGAAGAACATCAGCTTCACGGCCCCCTACATGGCCAACCACCAGATCATCATCGTCGGCAATGCCTCGCCGGTGAAGGCCAAGGCCGATCTGGCCGGCAAGGTGGTCGGCGCCCAGGACGGCAGCAGCGCCACCGACGCCATCGCCAAGGACCCGGTCGCCGGCAGCATCAAGGAAGTCAAGAAGTTCGGCGACAACGTCACCGCGCTGATGGACCTGGCCGCCGGCCGCCTGGACGCCATCGTGGTCGACGAAGTGGTGGGCCGCTACCTGATCAGCAAGCGCGCCGGTGAATACCGCGTGCTGGACGACAACTTCGGCACCGAAGACTACGGCGTCGGCGTGCGCAAGGACGACACCGAGCTGCTGGCCAAGCTCGACAAGACCCTGGACTCGATGAAGCAGGACGGCACCGCCGGCCGCATCGCCACCCAGTGGTTCGGCGCCAACATCGTCAAGTAAGCTTCAGGGAAACGCCCGGACCGCGCCGCGGTCCGGGCGTTTTTCAGTCCGGCGATTGCCCGCGCCGCCCATCCCGCTCCTGATTTCTCCCGCCGGCAAGGCGCCCACCCATCCGCATGGACTACGTACTCTCCCTCCTGGGACCCCTGGCGCAAGGCGCGAAAGTGACCTTGACGCTGTTCTTCATCACGCTGGCGCTGGCCGTGCCGCTGGGCCTGGTGCTGGCGCTGCTGCGGATCTCCAAGTGGGGCTTCGTCAGCCAGCTGGTCAACGGCTACATCTGGCTGATGCGCGGCACGCCGCTGATGCTGCAGATGCTGTTCATCTACTTCGCGTTGCCGTTCGTGCCGGTGGTGGGGGTGCGCCTGCCCGACTTCCCGGCGGCGGTGGTGGCGTTCGCGCTGAACTACGCGGCCTATTTCGCCGAGATCTTCCGCGCCGGCATCCAGTCGGTGGACCGCGGCCAGTACGAGGGCAGCAAGGTGCTGGGCATGACCTACCTGCAGACGCTGCGCCGCATCGTGCTGCCGCAGATGGTGCAGCGGGTGCTGCCGCCCATGAGCAACGAGACCATCACGCTGGTCAAGGACACCTCCCTGATCTACGTGCTGGCGCTCAACGACATCCTGCGCACCGCGCGCGGCATCGTGCAGCGCGACTTCACGACCACGCCGTTCCTGGTCGCGGCCGCCTTCTATCTCATCATGACGCTGGTGTTGACGTGGTTCTTCCAGCGTATGGAAAAGCGCTATGCCAAATACGACCAGTAATCCGTCCGCCGGCGGTCGCGGCGCCATGATCTCGGCGCGAGGCATCGTCAAGTCGTTCGGCGCCAACCGGGTGCTGGACCAGGTCTCGCTGGAACTGGGCAAGGGCGAGGTGGTGGCGGTGATCGGGCCGTCGGGCTCGGGCAAGAGCACCTTCCTGCGCTGCCTGAACCACCTGGAAACCATCGACGACGGCACCATCGAGATCGAGGGCGAAGCCCTGGCCACGGCGGTGCCGGGCGGGCAGAGCCGCTACGCCAGCGACGGCGACGTGCGCCGCATCTGCCGCAAGATGGGCATGGTGTTCCAGTCGTTCAACCTGTTCCCGCACATGACGGTGCTGCAGAACATCATCGAAGCGCCCATGATCGTCAAGGGCATGCCGCGCGCCGCCATCGTGCCCAAGGCCGAGGAATTGCTGCGCAAGGTCGGCCTGCTGAACAAGCGCGACAACTATCCCACGCGCCTGTCCGGCGGCCAGAAGCAGCGCGTGGCCATCGCCCGCGCGCTGGCGATGGAACCCGACATCATGCTGTTCGACGAGCCGACCTCGGCGCTCGACCCCGAGCTGACCGGCGAAGTGCTGCGCACCATGCGCCAGTTGGCCGACGAGCACATGACCATGCTGGTCGTGACCCACGAAATGGGCTTCGCCCGCGAAGTGGCGCACCGCGTCATCTTCATGGACGAGGGCCGCATCGTCGAAGAGGCGCCTTCCGCCGACTTCTTCCGCGCGCCCCGGCATCCGCGCAGCCGCGAGTTCCTGGCGCACATGCTGTAAGGGCGGTATCGGCGCCGGGCGGCTTGCCGCCGTCCTGGCGCCGCCAGCGCGCCGGTCTCAGCCCTGGCCGCCGCGCCGGGGCACGACCATGGGGCTGCCGGTCTCCGGATCCGGCAGCACCCGGCATTCCAGATCGAACACCTGCCGCATGGCGTCCTCCGTCACCACCTGGCGCACCTCGCCCTGCGCGGCGATGCGGCCGGACCGCATCATGACGACCCGGTCGGCATAGCGGAACGCCAGGTTCAGGTCATGCAGCACCACCACCAGCGTGCGGCCGGCGCGGTGCAGGCGGGCGCACAGCTCCAACAGGTCGATCTGGTGGCGGATGTCCAGAAACGTGGTGGGCTCGTCCAGCAACATGATGCCGGCGTCCTGCGCCAGCACCAGCGCCAGCCAGGCGCGTTGGCGCTGGCCGCCGGACAGCGTGTGCACGGGATGATCGGCCAGGTCCGCCAGGTCGGTATCGGCCAGCGCCGCGTCGACCGCCCGGGCGTCGGCGGGCGACCACTGCCGCAACAGGGTCTGGTGCGGATAGCGGCCGCGCGCCACCAGGTCGCGCACCGTGATCATTTCCGGGGCCAGCGGGTTCTGCGGCAGATAGGCCAGGCGCCGCGCCACCGCCTTGCGCCGCAGGCTGGCCAGGTCGGCGCCGTCCAGCAGCGCCTGGCCCTGGCTGGGCGCCAGCGCGCCGCCGAGCACGCGCAGCAGCGTGGACTTGCCGCAGCCGTTGGGGCCGACCACCGCCGTGAACGCGCCCGGCGCGACCGCCAGCGACAGGTCGCGCAGCACGGCCGTGTCGCCGTAGGACAGGCTGACCTGCCGCAGTTGCAGCGCCGACGGCGCGTCGGCCGGATCGTTCAGGTGGAGGTCTTGCGCCATTCGAGCACCAGCAGAAATGCGAGATAGACACCGCCGATGCCGGCGGTCAGGACACCCACGGGCAGGCCGTTGGGGCCGGCCAGGCGGGTCAACAGGTCGGCGCCGGCCAGCAGCACCGCGCCGGTCAGGGCCGCCAGCAGGGGTTGCGGCCCGCTGGCCGGCACGCAGCGCCGCGCGATCTGCGGCGCCGCCAGCGCGACGAAGGCCACCGGGCCGGCCACCGTGACCGCCGCCGCGGCCGCCAGCACCGCCACCAGGGTGGCGGCCAGCCGGCTGCGCGATGGCGTGGCGCCGAGGGCCTGGGCCAGATCGTCGCCCATCTCCAGCAGCCGCAGGCGGGCGCACAGCGCCAGCCCGAGCGGCAGCAACAGGGCGCCGGCCGCCCCGATCAGGGCGACGTCGGTCCAGGTCTTGCCGGCCAGGCTGCCATTGAGCCAGGCCGCGGCCAGGTAGGCCTGTTCGCGCCGCAGGTTGGACAGGCCGTATTGCACGAAGGCGAAGGCGATCGCGCCCACGGCGATGCCGGCGATGACCATGCGCTGGGGCGCGGCGAAGCCGGCGCCGGAGCCGAACCAGACGCCGGCCGTGGCCAGCAGCGCGCCCGCCGCCGCGCCCCAGGCCACCGGCATCAGCCCGGGCCAGACCATGGCCACGGCCACCGCGCCCGCGGACGCGCCGGCCGTCAGGCCGATGACGTCGGGACTGCCCAGGGGGTTGCGGGTGAGGCTCTGGAACAGCGCGCCGGACAGGCCCAGCGCGGCGCCCGCGCCCAACGCCGAGAGGGCGCGCGGCAGGCGTACGGTATGCACCAGCCATTGCTCCATGGCGCCGCCGGCGCCTTGCAGCGCTTGCCACAACGCGCTCCAGGACAGCCCGGGATCGCCGGCCCGCAGCGTCGTGGCGAGCACGGCGCCGGCCAGCGCCAGCAGCAGCACAGCATAGGCCGGCGCGCGCGGCGCGACGGGCCAGGCGAGCCAGTTGCCGGCGCGCAGCAGGCGCGTTGGTTGCGCGATCAGGCGCGGCGTTGCGCGGGTCATGCCAGGCTCCGCGGCCGGCTGCGCAGGGCCGCCAACAGGAAGGGCGCGCCGATGAACGCCACGACCACGCCCGTCAGCAGTTCGGCGGGCGCGCGCAGCAGCCGCGCCAGGATGTCCGCGATCAGCATCAGCAGCGGACCCAGCACCGCGCAGTAGGCCAGCAGCCAGCGCAGGTCCGGTCCGGCCACGCGCCGGGCCATGTGCGGCACCGCCAGGCCGACGAAGGCGATGGGGCCGGCGGCGGCGGTGGCGGCCGCGGCCAGCATCGCCACGCACAGCAGGCCCAGCAGGCGGCACAGGCCGGCCCGCAGCCCGAGCGCCTGCGCCAGCACGTGGCCCAGCGCCAGCAGGTTGAGCGGCCGCGCCAGCGCGGCGGCCAGCAGCAGGCCAAAACCGATGTAGGGCGCGGCGCGCCATGCCGCGTCGAGCGATTGGCCCGCCAGCGATCCCACGGCCCAGAAGCGGTAGGCATCAAAGATGTCGTCGCGCAGCAGCGCCACCGCCTGCACATAGGCGAACAGCACCGCGTTGACGGCGGCGCCGGCCAGGATCAGCCGCACCGGTTGCAGTCCGCGGCCGCCGGCCCCGATCAGGTACACGGCCGCCGCGGCGCCCAGCGCGCCGGGCAGCGCGGCCCAGAACGGATGCGCCGGCAGGCCGCCCAGGACCAGCGCGGCGGTCACGATGGACGCGGCCGCGCCGGCATTCACCCCGAGCAGGCCCGGCTCGGCCAGCGGATTGCGGGTCAGCGCCTGGATCAGCGCGCCGGCAACCGCCAGGGCCGCGCCGGTCAGCACGGCCAGCAGGGTGCGCGGAATGCGCGAGGCCACCACCAGCGCCGCATGGCTGTCGTCGGGCTGCAGCAGCGCGCGCCAGACCGTGGCCGCCGACAGGCCGCGCGAGCCGAGCCACAGGCTTGCCAGCGCGGCGGCGGCCAACAGCATACAGGCGCCCAGCAGCAGTGGCGCGCGCAGGCGTGGGCTGTGGGAGGGCGGGCTATCGACGCGCGCCGCGCGGGGCTGTCGCGGCGGCATCAGGGCGCGGCTCCGCCGGCCTGCGCATGACGCGCGGCCCGCGCCAGTTGCGGTGCCAGCCGGTCCAGCATCCAGGCCACCGCCAGCGGCGTGCCGGAGGACGAGGCCATGACCAGCGCCGGGTCGCTCAGCGCCACGTAGGCGCCGCGCCGTACCGCGGCAATCGAGGCATACAGGGGCAAGGCCGCGGCGCGGTCGCGCTCTTCCGGGGTGTAGAACCAGGACACCAGGATGTCGGCGTCGCCGAGCGCATCGGCGTGTTCGAAGCCCAGGTAGTGGGCGAAGTGCCCGGCGCTGGCATGCAGGCCGCGCACCGACGGCGCCAGGGTCAGGCCCATGGCCGTGAGCGTATCGACGCGCGGATCGCCGGCGACGTAGGCAGCGAAGTTGCCCGAGCCCAGGTCGGCGCGCACATAGGCGAAGGTCTTGCCGGCCAGTTCGGGGTAGCGGCGCGCGGCCTGCGCCAGCGCGTCGTGGATGCGCGCCTTGAGCGGCCCGGCGGCCTCGCGCCTGCCGAGCGCCGTGGCGATCAGGTCGATCTGCGTGTCCACCGGGGTCAGGAACGGCTGGCCGGGATAGGCCACCACCGGCACCAGCCGCGACAGTTGCGCGTAAGCCTCGGGCGTGACGCCGGAGAACGGCGCCAGCACCACGTCCGGGCGCAAGGCGATGATCTTTTCGATATCCAGTTCGGGGTACACCGTGATGCGCTCGGGCAGGGGCTGGCCGGTGGCCTCGATGGCGGCGCGCACCCAGGGCCAGTAATGGTCGGCGTCGCCGCCCCAGTCGGCGCGGCCCACGCCCACCGGCACCACGCCCAGCGCCAGCGCCAGGTCGTCGGCGCCCAGGCCCAGGGTGACGACGCGCCGGGGCGGGGTGGTGATGACCGCCTTGCCGAGCGCGCTGTCGAGCGTCACCGGAAAACCGCCAGCCGGCGCATCAGCGCCGTCGCGCGGCGCGGGGCCGGCCGCGTTCGCGGCGGGGGTGGGCGCCGCCGTGGC
>NZ_CADIJL010000054.1 GCF_902859695.1 Achromobacter ruhlandii | reverse complement strand
CGTCCCGAGCGGCGCCACGGCCGCCGCGTCCGGCCTGGGCGGCGGCCGCTGGGAGGCCGCGCGGCAGTTCTCCGACGCCCACGGCCGGCGCCTGACCTTCGCCCGCTATACCCCGCCGACGGCGGCGCGCCAGGGCATGCCGGTGGTGGTGATGCTGCACGGCTGCCGCCAGACCGCGCTGGCCTTCGCGCGCGGCTCGCGCATGAACCAGTGGGCCGACGCCGGCGGGTTCATGGTGCTCTATCCGCAGCAGTCCATGACGCGCCAGGTGCAGCGCTGCTGGCGCTGGTTCCAGCCCGACGCGCAGCACGGCGGCGCCGAGGCCGACCTGATCGCCGCGCTGATCCGGGCCGAAGTGGCGCGCCATGGGCTGGATCCGGAGCGGGTCTACATCGCCGGCCTGTCGGCCGGCGCCGGCATGGCGGCCCTGGTGGCGTTGCGCCATCCCGCCCTGATCGCGGCGCTGGCCATGCATTCGGGGCCGGTGGTGGGCGACGCGAACAACGCCGCGGCCGGCCTGCACACCATGCGCCGCGGCTCGATCAAGGCGCTGCCGCAGCTGCTGCAAGAGGTGGCCGACCCGGCGGTGTTCCACCTGGGCATGCCGGCCATGATCCTGCATGGGCAGATGGACCCGGCGGTCGCGCCGCGCAACGCCCGGCAATTGTTCGAACAGTTCCGCGCGGTCAATGGCCTGGGCGCCGAGGTGCCCACGGTCGAGCGGGTGCTGGGCCTGGGCACCGAGAAGGCCTACCGCCGCGTCGACCTGCTGCGCAACCGCAAGACGGTGCTGCGCCTGTGCGAGATCACCCGCGTCGAGCACGGCTGGAGCGGCGGCGACGCTTCGGTGCGCTATCACGCGCGCAGCGGGCCGGACGCCTCGGCGCTGATCTGGCGCTTCTTCCAGGGGCAGCGGCGCGTGGCCGCATAGGACGGGCGAGCGGATCGCCGGTCGGGCTCGCGCCAGGCCGGCAACCGCGCTATTGTTCGAAAAACGCATATGCATATGTCGCCGCCGGCGCCCGCCGCGCACGCCAGGTCGGCGCTAATATCGCGGCACGTCCGGCGACCCGGCGCCCTGTCGCGCGCCGGCCGGCAACGCTTTTTTTCGGAACCTCATCATGTCCCTGACCATGTACCAGGCCTCGGTGCCTGTCTTCATCCGCGGCCTGACCGTGCTGGCCGCGCTGCTGGAAAAAGGCGCGGCCCACGCGGCCGCCAACGGCATCGACCCCGCCGAGCTGGTCAACGCCCGGCTGGCGCCCGACATGTACCCGCTGTCGGGCCAGGTGCAGCGCGCCAGCGACGCCTCCAAGTTCGCCGTGCAGCGCCTGTCGCAGGTCGAGTCGCCGCGCTTTCCCGACGAGGAAGCCACGTTCGAACAGCTGCAACAGCGCGTCGCCGACACCATTGCCTACCTGCGCTCGGTGCCGGCCGACAAGCTCGACGGCGCCGAAAGCCGCAAGGTCACGCTCAGCTTCGGCGAGTTCAAGCCGGAGTTCCAGGGCGATGCCTATCTGCTGACGTTCGCGCTGCCGAACTTCTACTTCCATGTCACCACCGCCTACGACATCCTGCGCCACGCCGGCGTGGCGATCGGCAAGCTGGACTTCCTCGGGCCGTATCCGGCCTGAGCGCGAGCGGCGGGGGGCGCTGCCCCATCCGGCGCGCGGCGGGCGGGCGCCGGGCACGCCCGGCGACGCGCCGTCAGCCGGGCTTGTGGGCGGGATCGCCGCAGCCTTCCATCGGGCCCAGCTTGGCCAGGTTCGCCTGGACTTCCTCGGGCGTCAGGTCTTCCTTGTGGGTGGCGATGGACCAGCGATGGCCGAACGGATCCACCACCTGCCCATAGCGGTCGCCCCAGAACATGTCGGCCGCCGGCATGGTGACCTGGGCGCCGGCCGCCACCGCCTGCTTCATGGCCGCATCAACGTCCTTGACGTACAGGTGCAGCGTCACCGGCGTGCCCTTTAGCGCCTTGGGCCCGAGGCTGCCCCATTCGGGAAAGTCGTCCATCAGCATCATCACCGAATCGCCGATGCGGATGGCCGCGTGCATGATCTTGCCGTCGGGGCGGGGCAGGCGCGCCAGTTCCTGGGCGTCGAACGCCTTGCGATAGAACGCGAGGGCATCCGAGGCCCCTTCGCACACGATGTGCGGGGTCAGGGTGTGCATGCCGTCGGGAATGGCCTGCTTTGCGGGGGTCGCCATGATGTGTCTCCGAAATTCCTGGTTGAAGGTGAATGCCTGCGGGCAGGGCGGGGCGCCGGCGCGCCGGCGCCCGTCCTTGTCCCACGACGAATGGCGGCCGCCGGGATCGACAGGACCGCCGTTTTTTTTATTGGGCGCGCGCCGTTTTGCCGACCAGCGTGGTGAAGCCGCCCCAGCACATGCGCTTGAAGTCGAACACGCCCTCGCACGACATGCCGGTCAGGCGCGGGTCGGCCATGACCTTGGCGTTGATGCGGTCGCGGTCGGCCTTGCTGGCGAACGCGATCCACGAGAACACCACCGTCTCGCCTTCGCGCGCGCTGGCCGCCGCGCTGAACGAGCCGAAACCCTCGCCGTCGATATCGTCCGCGACGCATTCGCGGAATTCCAGCGCGCCGTTCTCCAGCCAGATCGAGCCGGCCAGCTCTGCCATCTTGCGATAGGTCTCGATGTTGGCCTTGGGCACGCTCAACAGGTAACCGTCTATGTACTGTTCCATCTGATGCTCCTTGACTCCGTGTTGTTGTGTGGGACTGGCGCGCAACCCGCATTTGCGCGCCGGTCGTGTCGGCAGCGGTGCCGGCAGATGTCACTGTATCGGGATCGGCGGCGCTTTCAGATAGGCGTTTGCGACATTCTTGAGGGTGGATTGCGACAGGCCGCAGGCGTATGCTTGGCGGCATGAAAAACATCGCTTTCCTGCTGCCCGGCGGCGCCAATATCGCCTCGCTGGAAACCGCCCGGCACGGCTTCCTGGTGGCCAACGAATACCTGGCCGCGCAGGGCCGGCCGCCGCGCTTCACGGTGCGCACGCTGGCCGCCACGCGCCAGGTCAGCCTGGACGACGGCCGCATCACGGTGCAGGCCGACCTGGTGCTGGACGAGGCCCGCGATATCGACATCTGCATCGCGCCGCCGTTGCTGGGCGCGGTGTCCGACGCGGTGCTGTCCAACCGCGAACTGATCGAATGGCTGGCCCGCCACTACCGCGGCGGCGGCGAAGTGGCCAGCCTGTGCCTGGGCGCGGCGCTGCTGGCCGCCGGGGGATTGCTGGATGGCCAACAGGCGGTGGTGCACTGGGCGGCGCGCAACCTGTACGCCAGCCTGTTCCCGGCGGTGGACTGGAGCTGCGACCGCGTGGTCCAGTCCGGCAACGGCATCTACACCAGCGGCGGCGCCTTTTCGGCCGCGCACCTGGTGCTGCACCTGATCGAGAAATACACCGACCGCGACACCGCCATCTGGTGCGCCAAGTATTTCCAGCTGGACTGGAGCCGCCAGAGCCAACTGCCGTTCTCGGTGTTCATGGGCCACAAGTCGCACGCCGACCAGGTGGTGCGCGCGGTGCAGGACTACATCGAAAGCCGCTACACCGAGAAGATCACCGTCGAGGACCTGGCCGACCGCCACGCCATGGGCCGCCGCACGCTGGAACGGCGCTTCCGCCAGGCCACCGGCAACAGCATTGTCGAATACCTGCAGCGGGTGCGCGTCGAGGCCGCCAAGAAGCGCCTCGAAAGCTCGCGCAAGAGCGTGGCCGAAGTGATGTACGAGGTCGGCTACAACGACACCAAGGCCTTCCGCGACATCTTCAACAAGTATTGCGGCATGTCGCCGGTGGGCTATCGCGAACGCTACCAGTAGCGCCCTGGGGAAGCAGCGCGCGCATTGTCGCCGCGACGCCCGGCGGCGGCGAACTTTAGCCCATGCGGCGCCGGCGGAACGCCAGCCAGGCCACGAAGCCCGTGAAGGCCGCCACCAGCAGGCAGATGATCCAGAAGCCATGGTGGTCGTCCGATAGCGGAATGCCGCCCACATTCATGCCGAACAGGCCGGCCATGATGTTGATGGGCAGCGCCAGCACCGTCACCAGCGTCAGGGTGAAGAGCGTGCGGTTGTTCTGTTCGTCCAGCCGCGCCGCCATTTCCTCCTGCAGCAGCTTGATGCGTTCGACCAGTCCGGCCATGTCGCCCAGCACCACCGAGAATTCCTCGGTCGACTCGCGCAGTTCCTGCACGTCGCGCGGGCGCAGCCAGGCCGGCGGACGCGCCAGCAGGCGGAATACCGAACCGGGCTCGGGCGCCAGCGTGCGCTGCAGCCGCACCAGCACCCGGCGGGTGGCCGCCAGGTCGAGCCGTCCCGGGCCGCCGCGCGCGGCCAGGAAATGGTCCTCGATGGCGTCGACGTCGACACTGGCCTTGCGCACGATCTCGATCATCAGGTCGGCCTGGTCGCGCATCAGGTGGGTCAGCAGCTCGGCGGGCGACCCGAACGGCTCGCCCCGCCGCACATGTTCGCGCAGGCGGTCCAGCGACCGCAACGGCTTGCGCCGCAACGTGACCAGCAGCTTGCGATGGGCGCAGGCCCACAGCGTCGAGACCTGCGCCGGCGTGCGGTCGAAATCGAAAATCACATCGTTGAACACCGCCACCAGCGTGCCTTCGTGCTGTTCGATGCGGGTCGAATGGGCGTCCGCGCCCAGCATGCCGATGAAGGTCTCGGGCAGGTTCAGGTGCGCTTGCAGCCAGCGCACGCAGCCTGCCTGCGACAGGTTCAGGTGCAGCCACAGGAAGGCGCCATCGTCGCCGCCATCACCGGCGCCGGCCTCGGCGGCGCGCGCCAGCAGGTCGGCGACCGCGGGCGAGGCGATCTCGGCGGCAGGGCCGCCGCCGGCGAACCGGAACGCGCAGATCAGGCCGGAGATGTCGGATTGGTAGTCGGCCGCTGCCGCTGGGGTCGTCATGATGCGCGATGGTGACGCGGCAATGTGACCGTTCGGCGACAGCGGCCGGGCCTTGACGGGCGGGCGCAAGGTAACGTATCGTTTTGAGCTGTTATAAGGGCCACCTCCTTCATGCATTCCCGTTTCGACCGGTTCCGCGCCACCCCCCTGGGCCAGCAGCTAGAGGCGCTTATCGACGACCCCGCGCGCTACGCGGAATACGCGGCCCTGTCGCGGGTCGGCGTGGCCGCCGTCGCCGCCATTGCCGACGACATCCAGGAAAGATTCCCCGAAGTGGCGCAGGACACCACCGCCCGCCAGTTCTGCGGCGCGCTGGTGGCCGACCGCATGCGGCGCCAGGGCCACGAGGTGGTGCAGGCGCGCGGCCGCATCGGTGGCGCGGTCTTCAGCTATGGCGCGGTGTTCAGCCCGCGGCCCGTGGTGCTGCCGTTCGCCGAGGTCGTCGCCGGCCTGGCCCGCATGCCCGAGGCGCTGGCCGCACGGATGGCGGCCATCGCCCCGGCCTGGCGCCGTCGGCGGCCCGCCGGCACCGGCTTTTCGATGACCGAGCACGTCTGTCACCTGCGCGACCTGGACAGTGTGTTCGCGCAGCGCATCGAAGCCATCCGCACGATGCCGCTGCCCGTCATCGCTTGCGTCGACGGCACCGCCCTGGCGGCCGAGCGCGCCTATCAGGACCAGGACCCGGAGCTTGCCCTGGCCGCCTTCCGCCGCGGCCGCGAACACTTGTGCGCCGCGCTGCGTCCGCTGGATGCCGCCACGCTGGCGCGTTGCGGCCTGCGCGACGGCCTGCACCGCATGACGCTGGAGCAGATCGTGCGCGAACTGCTGGACCACGACCGCACCCACTGCCTGGAGCTGGAGGAACTGGCCGCCGAGCTGGCGCAGGACGGCGCCGCCGGGAGCCGCGTCGCATGACGCCGCCGCCCGTCGTCCGCATTCATGGCCTGATCGGCGCGTTCGACTCGCCCGGGGGGCTGGCTGGCCACGTGGCCCCGCCGTTGCTGGGCTACGGGCCGCATCAGTCCGTGCCCGCCGCCGGCATTTCGCTGCCGGCCCAGGTCGAGCACTTGCGCGCTTACCTCGACCGGCACTTTCCTGGCGAGGCCGTGGATCTGGTGGGACATTCAGTGGGCGGCGCGGTCGCCATGCTGCTGGCCCACGCCTATCCGCGGCACGTGCGCCGCATCGTCAACGTCGAAGGCAATTTCACCCTGGCCGACGCTTTCTGGTCGGCCTCGGTCGCCCGCATGGACGCCGCCGCGGCCGAGGCCATGCTGGAGGGATTCCGCGCCGACCCGCTGGCCTGGCTGGCGCGCGCGGTCGATGCGCCGGCTCCGCATTGGCGGGCGGTGGCCAGCCGCTGGCTCGCTTTACAGCCGGCGGCCACGCTGCGCGCCATGGCGGCGTCGGTGGTCGCGGTCACGGGCGCGCCGGATTATCTGCCGGCATTGCGGCAGGTGTTCGCCCGCCACCCCGTGTACTTGCTGTCGGGCCGGCGTTCGCACGATGGCTGGGACGTGCCCGAGTGGGCCTGGCGCGCCTGCGCCGGCCATCAGGTGCTCGACCACTGCGGCCACCTGATGATGCTGGAGCGGCCCACGGCGTTCGCCGCGGCGCTGCGGCAATGCCTCGGCCACGATCAGCTGTGAGACGGGCGAGTCGGCTATATTGCAGGCGCCTCATTCATCCTTCCGGCCCTCGCGGGCCGCAGCCCGATCCCATGTCCGAAAAACCCGTAGAACCGCAGGCCGTCCTCCGCCCCAACGCCCGCTATGCGATCTTCATCGTCGCCACGCTGAACCCCGGCGCCGACAACGCCGCCGCCGTGCGCGCCTGGTGCGAAGACGTGGCCACGCTGGTGCGCACCGTCGGCACGCGCGCCGTGGCCGCCGATCTGTCCTGTGTCTGTGGCTTCGGCTCGGCCGCCTGGGACACGCTGTTCGGCGGGCCGCGGCCGGCCTCGCTGCACCCGTTCCGCGAAATCGGCAGCGGTGAACGCGTCGCGGTGTCCACGCCCGGCGACATCCTGCTGCACATCCGCGCCGAAGCCATGGACGCCTGCTTCGAGCTGGCCACGCTGCTGGTGGCGGGGCTGGGCCCGGCCGCCACGGTGGTCGACGAGGTGCATGGTTTCCGCTACTTCGACCGCCGCGCCATCATCGGTTTCGTCGACGGCACCGAGAACCCGCAAGCCTTCGAGCTGCCCGGCTTCACCCTGATCGGCGACGAAGACGCGGCGTTCGCCGGCGGCAGCTATGTGCTGGTGCAGAAGTACCTGCACGACATGACCGGCTGGGAAGCGCTGCCCACCGAGGAGCAGGAACGCATCATCGGCCGCCGCAAGCTCAGCAACGTCGAGCTGCCCGACGGCGTCAAGCCGAGCAATTCGCACAGCGCCCTGACCACCCTGGACGAAGGCGGCCAGGAGGTCAAGATCCTGCGCGACAACATGCCGTTCGGGCGCGCCGGCGCGGGCGAGTTCGGCACCTATTTCATCGGCTACGCGCGTTCGCCCGCGCCGATCGAGCAGATGCTGGAGAACATGTTCGTCGGCCGTCCCGCCGGCAACTACGACCGCCTGCTCGACTACAGCCGCGCGGTCACCGGCAGCCTGTTCTTCGTGCCGTCGGCCGAACTGCTGGAAGCGCTGGCCGAGCGCGCAGGCTGACCCTCGCGCCGGCCGCTTCACTCGGGAATCTGCGGCTCGACCAGCCGCATCAGCTGGGCCAGCGATTCCTGCCAGCCCAGGTAGCACATCTCCGGCGGGATCACCGCCGGGATGTGCTCCTGCACCACCGTCATTTCCGTGCCGCAGGACACCGCGCGCAGCGTGATCGTGGTCTGCATCCTGCCAGGCAGGTTGGGGTCGTCGAATTCGTCGGTGTAGCGGATCTTCTCGCCCGGCACCAGTTCCAGGTATTCGCCGCCGAAGCCGTGGGCGTGACCGCTGCCGAAATTGCGGAACGCCATGCGGTGCCGGCCCCCGACCTTGGCGTCCAGTTCGAAGACTTCACAGGTAAAGCCATAGGGCGGCAACCACCTCACCACGGCGTCGGGTTCGAGGAAGGCGCGATACACGGTCGCGGGCGCGGCGCGCAGGACGCGGTGCAGGGTTACGGTGCCAGTCGTCATGATGAATCCCCCTTTGATGGGAAGTGGTGGGCGTACCGGGACGACGTTCGAGCTTCCCCCGGATCGACATGGGGGGCATTGGGACAAACCCTAGGGTGTTCGCCCGCCGCGGGTCAGGCCATCTGCCGCAACAGCACGTCCTCATGGAACGCCCCGATCGGCAGCGTCCGGTCGCGCACCTGGATCTCCAGCACCCAGATGCCGTCGGCCGGCACGAACCCGGCCTGCGCCAGCTGATGCCTGCCGTACAGCGCGTGCGGAAAATCCGCCACCCGGTGGCCCGGCACCTCGCGCACCAGTTCGCAACCATAGTCGCGCGCGTGGGCCTCGGCGCGGTCGTACAGGGCCGCGCCGGTCAGCCCCCGCAGCCAGTCCTCGCGGGTGCGCCGGAACACCTGGCGCGCGGCTTCGGCGCAGCGCCGGCGGTCGGCATCCGCGCCCAGCACGAAGGTATCGCCATAGTCGCCTTCGTAACCGTCCCAGACCGGGCCGATGTCCACCACGAACACGTCATCGTCGCGCAGCCTGCGCTGGAAATCGGTGGGCTGCACCGCCGGCGACTGCGAGTCGGGGCCGAAGCGCACGTAGGTCGGGTGCCAGTTGTGCGAGGCGCCCATGCGGCGCAGGTGGGCATCGGCCGCCGTGACCGCCTCGCGCGTGGTCATGCCAGGCCGCAGCAGCGCGGCAATCTCGCGCACCGCTTCGCGCGAGCGGCGGCGGGCGTCGAGGATACCGTCCAGGCTGAAGCGCGGACCCACCTGCTCCCACGGGTGGGCGGGGGCCGGCGCGACGTGCGTGGCGGGCCGGTCCCGCGCCGGCACGAAAGCCTCGGACACGAAACGGTCCGGCGGCAGGCCGGCCGCGCACAGGCGTTCGCGCGCCGCGCGCACCATGGCCGGGTTGCCGCAGGCGTAGGCGACCGTGCGCAGCCAGTCGTGGTTCGCCGCCAGGGCGGCGTCCTGCACGTGCCAGGCGGGCCCGGCGGACGTCCGCGACAGCACCGCCTGCCATTGGAACCCGCTGTGCTTGCCCTGCAGCGCGTTGAGCCGCGGCGCCGCGTAGCAGTCGTCTTCGTCGCGGCCGCCCCAGTAGAGCGTGACGCGCTTGATGCGCGGGTCCTGCAATGCCGTCATCATGATCGCGTGGACGCCGGCATAGCCGGTGCCCGTGGCCAGCAGCACCACGTGTTCGACCGCCTCGGGCCAGCCCCGCGCCGGCCAGACACAGGCGCCATGCGGACCCGTCAGGGTCAGCGTGTCGCCGGGCATCAGGCGTGGCAGCACCCGTTCGGTGAAACCGCCGCCGGGCACGCGCCGGATATGGAATTCGAGCCGGGCGGGGCCGGCCGCGACCGGCACGCTGGCGATGGAGAACGGGCGCTCGCCGCCATCGTCCATCAGCAAGCGCGCATGCTGCCCGGCCTGCCAGGCGAAGGCTCCGGCGGCATCGCGCGGCGCCACGATCAGCTGGGTCACGTCGGCGGTCAGCGGCACCCGCGACAGCACGGTCGCCGCGTACTGGCGCGCGGGCTGCGCCGGCGCCTGCCAATGCGCAAAGCGCAGCGTCAGGGCGCCGGCCGCGCGGCACTGGCACATCAGCAGTTCGTCGGGGGCGGTGACATAGGTGCGCTCGGTGGGCGGCGCGATGCGGGCGTAGGCGCCGCCGGCCACCTGGGCCCGGCACGACCCGCACTCGCCGCGCTGGCAGGAAAACGGCACGGCCACGCCCTGGGCCAGCGCGGCCTCCAGGATCGAGGTGCTGCCATCGCTGGTGAAGCAGCCGTGCGCGAGGGTGATGGTGTGGGCGGGCGTGGACATGACGCGATTCCGGTGGCGTGCCCCAGGGGGCGATGGGCGCAATGTAGCGATAGAATGGCCCGATGAAATAGGGCCATTTTCATGAACCAGACCAAGCCACTTTCGCGCGATACCCGCCAGGAGGCCAGCCTGGACCTGCCGGTCGATCCGCCGCGCCCGGACGAATCCAAGCAGTCCTGGGTGTACCGGCAGATCCGCGAACGCATCCTGCGCGGCGTCCTGCCCTCGGGCGGGCGGCTGCCGTCCACCCGCAGCCTGGCGGCGCGCTGGCACGTCGCCCGTTCCACCGTCGAGGCCGCCTACGACCAGTTGCGCGGCGAAGGCTATACCGCCGGCGCGGTCGGGTCCGGCACCTATGTGGCGGCGGTCATCCCGGATAATTTCTTTCGCCACGGACTGCCGGGCGACGCGGCCACGGCGCCCGCCGCCGCCATGTCCGACGCGCCGCCCGCGGCGGGCCGCGCGCCACGCCCGGACCGGGATGCCGACCATTCGGTTCCCCCCTTGCGGCACGAGCCCCCCTTCACCGCGCGCGGCGCCGACGCCTCGCTGTTTCCCATGGCGGCCTGGCGCCAGGGCCTGCTGGCCAGCGCCCGGCGCGTCACGGCGGCGCAATTGGCGCGCGAGGATCCCCAGGGCTGGCAGCCCTTGCGCGAGCAGATCGCGCGTTACCTCGGCGCGGCGCGCGGCATTGCCTGCGACGCCGACCAGGTGGTGGTGCTGACCGGCATCCGCGACGGCCTCGACCTCAGCGCGCGCCTCTTGCTCACGCCGCGCGACAAGGTGCTGGTCGAGGACCCCGGCTACCTCAACGCCCTGCCGCTGTTCAGTCAGTACACGCGGCGCGTGGCGCCGGTGGCCATCGACCAGCACGGCTTTTCGGTGGCGCGCGCCCGCCGCCATCGCGGCGTCAGGCTGGTGCACGTGACGCCGGCGCACCAGTCGCCCACCGGCGTCACCATGCCGGTGTCGCGCCGCCTGGAGCTGCTGGACTGGGCGGCACAGGCCGGCTGCTGGATCCTGGACGACGACTACGACAGCGAATTCAACTACGACGGCGCGCCGCTGGCCGCCCTGAAAAGCCTGGACCGCGCCGACCGCGTGATCCACTGCGGCAGTTTCAACAAGACCCTGTTCAACGCCCTGCGCATCGGCTATGCGGTGCTGCCGCGGCCGCTGGTGGCGGACTTTGCCCGCGCCCGCTACCTGACGGGACGCTCCAGCAGCATCGTCGAACAGATGACGCTGGCGGCGTTCCTGGAAAGCGGCGGCTTCGCGCGCCATGTGCGGCGGGCGCGGGCGATCTACGCGCAGCGGCGCGACCGGGTGCTGCGCATGCTGCGCCAGGCGGCGGGCGCGGCGCCGCTGCGCGTCAGCGGCGAGCATGCGGGCTTTCACCTGGTTTGGTGGCCGCCGCCCGGCTTCGACGTGGCGGCGCTGCTGGCAAGGGCGCGCACGCGGGGCCTGGGCCTGCAGCCGGTCGCGCAATTCTGCCGGCGCGTGTCCTGGCCGGCGGGCGTGGTGATCGGCTACAGCGCGCGCCAGGAAGCGGACCTGGACGGCCTGGAGGCGCTGCTGCGGGAAGTCGCGGGCGTTTCGTAGCAAAATGCGGCATGGCGGCGACGTGTCCCGCCTTCACCGTTTTTCCAGGATTTCTCATGCCGCAACTCGATCTCTACCAGGTAGACGCCTTTTCCGCCGTGCCCTTCGGCGGCAACCCCGCCGCCGTGGTGCCGCTGCAGGCGTGGCTGCCGGACGCCACGCTGCAACGCATCGCCGAAGAGAACAACCTGTCCGAGACCGCCTACGTCGTGCGCCGCGGCGACGTCCACGAGCTGCGCTGGTTCACGCCGAAGGTCGAGGTCGACCTGTGCGGTCACGCGACCCTGGCGACCGCCTGGGTGCTGTTCGAGCAATTGGGCGCCAGCGAAGACGTGCTGCGCTTTGCCACCCGCAGCGGCGAGCTGCGGGTACGGCGCGCCGGCGACGCGCTGGCGATGGACTTCCCCGCCAGGCAGCCCGTGGCTGAAGCCATCCCCGAGGGCCTTCTGCGCGCGCTCGGCCTGCCGGCGGCGCGCGCGCTGTACCGCACCGACGATTACCTGGTGGTGATCGACGACGAAAGCCTGATCGACGGCCTCGCGCCCGACTTCGCCGCGCTGGCGGCGTTCGACGTGCGCGGCGTGGCGGTGACGGCGCCATCCGCTCGCTACGACTTCGTGTCGCGCTGGTTCGGCCCGCGCGTCGGCGTCAACGAAGACCCAGTGACGGGGTCGGCGCATACCTCGCTGGCGCCGTACTGGGGCGAGCGGCTGGGCAAGACAGAACTGACTGCCGAGCAGGGCGGGGCGCGCAAGGGCCAACTGCGCTGCGAACTGCGCGACAACGGCCGCGTCATCATCAGCGGCCAGGCCGCGCTGTACCTGCGCGGCACGATCTTCCTGTGATCGCGGCCGCCATCACCGAAAACCTATCGCGTCATCAGCACTTCAAATAGGGGCGCCGCGATGCGCGCCTAGAATCTGCCGTCACGAGATCCGGGCGAGCCGAACGGCCTGCCAGCGGACGCGACGACAAGGAGACGCAGGGCAATGGATGCGGTATGGATAGTCGCCATCGGCGCGGCCGTGGCGGGGTTCGTGCAGGGCCTGTCGGGCTTTGCCTTCGGCATGGTGGCCATGTCGTTCTGGGCCTGGGTGCTGGACCCCCGGCTGGCGGCGGCGCTGGCGGTGTTCGGCGCGCTTACCGGGCAATTGCTGGCGGTGTTCTCGGTGCGGCGCGGCTTCAACTGGGCGCTGCTGTGGCCTTTCCTGCTGGGCGGCCTGGCCGGCATTCCGCTGGGCGTCCTGGTCCTGCCGCACCTGGACATGGACTGGTTCAAGGCGGTGTTGGGCGCGCTGCTGGCGCTGTGGTGCCCGGTGATGCTGATGGCGCAGCGGCTGCCGCGCATCGGCGGCAACCGCTGGGGCGATGGCGCGGTGGGGCTGGCGGGCGGCGTGCTGGGCGGCATCGGCGGCTTTGCCGGCAGCGTGCCGACGCTGTGGTGCACCCTGCGCGGCTTCAACAAGGACACGCAGCGCGCCGTGATCCAGAACTTCAACCTGTCGATGCTGGCCGTGACCATGGCCATCTATCTGGCCACCGGCATCGTCACGCGCGATATGGCGCCCATGTTCGCGGTGGTGGCGCCGGCCATGCTGATTCCCACGCTGCTGGGCACGCGCCTGTACATCGGCATCTCGGAAGTCACGTTCCGGCGCGTGGTGCTGGGGCTGCTGACCTGCTCGGGGCTGACGCTGCTGGCCTCGTCGCTGCCGCGGCTGCTGGGGTATTGAGGACCGGTCCGCGTCCCGCCCGGTCCCGGCCTGTGGTCTGCCGCAACGGCTTTACGACAGTCCCACCCCCTCCCGCACGCTCGCCGCCAGCATCTGCGCCGTTGCCGCCGACAGCGTCCATCCCAGATGCCCATGCCCGGTGTTGTAGAACACGCCCGGCCGCTTACCGGGGCCGACGCGCGGCATCATGTCGGGCATCATCGGCCGCAGGCCGCACCATGGCACCACGCGCGCGGTGCGCACGCCGGGGAAATGGCGGCGGGTCCAGTCCACCAGCGGCTGGATGCGTTCGGCGCGGATGTCCAGGTTGAAGCCGTTGAACTCGGCGGTGCCGGCCACGCGGAAGCGGTCGCCCAGGCGGCTGGTGACGATCTTGGCGGCCTCGTCCAGCAGGCTCACGGTGGGCGCGGCGGCCTGGCTCGCGGCGTCGTCCAGGTGCACGCTGATCGAATAGCCCTTGACCGGATAGATGTTCAGACGGTCGCCCAGTTGCCGCGCGAACTGGCGGCTGGCGGCGCCGGCGCAGACCACGATGGCGTCGGCTTCGTGCTGTTCGCGCCGCGCGCCTTCTTCACGCGCGATATCCAGCACGTAGGGCAGGCCGTCACGGCTGATGGCGCGGATGTCCGCGTCCTGTTCGAAACGCACGCCGCGCCGCGCGCAGGCCTGCGCCAGGCCGCTGGTGAACTTGTGGATGTCGCCGGTGGCGTCGGACGGCGTGTAGAAGCCGCCGTGGCAGGGCGTCTGCAGCGTCGGCTCGATGCCGCGGATTTCCTCCGGCGTGACGGCGTGCCGCTCCAGTCCGCCTTCGCGCAGCAGCGCATTGGCGCGGCGCGCGGTCTCGAAGCTGGCGGCGTCGTGGTAGATGTGCAGGATGCCGCGCCGCTCCAGGTCGAAGTCGATGCCTTCCTCCTCGGCCATGGCGTACAGGTGCTGGCGCGCTTCGATTGCCATGCGGGTGGTGGCGATGGTGTTCTGGCGGTAGTTGCGGATCTGCCCCATGAACTGGGCCAGCCACGAATACTTGTGCCAGCTCGGGCGCGGATTGAGCAGCAGCGGCGCGTCGTGGCGGCCCAGCCAGCGCAGGCCCTTCATGATGGTGGCGGCGCTGTTCCACACTTCGGCATTGCTGGCGGACAGCTGGCCGCCGTTGGCAAAGGACGTCTCCATGGCGGGATAGCGCTGGCGGTCGTAGACGGTGACGTCGTAGCCCAGTTTGCTCAAGGCGTAGGCGGACGTGACGCCGGTGATACCGGCGCCGATGATGGCGATGCGGGGCATGATGGCTCCAGATGGCGTGGCCACGACCCAATGATCGTGGCACCCCATCTGTCTCTGTACCTGAGAGCTTCACCCGGGCGCGGCGGCGCGGGTTCCCCTTCGGTGGGCGCCAGGCGCCTCTCTCCAGATTGTCTAGACCGCGCAGTCCTGTTGCCTGAGAGTTTCCGGGGCGGTTGCTCCGTCGGCGCCCGCCACGGGGGGCGGGACTCTTCTGCGGGGTTTTGAATCGACGCACCGAGAATAGCCAAAATTCGTCGCGCGCGGGACTCAGGGTTAATACCAGGGGAGGCGCCGGATTGGCTCTACACTGGGCGCCGAACCGCCGGCACGCGCCGGCCGGAAAACAAAAGGACGACTCCGCATGCGCGTTCCGGCAATGTTCCGTATTTCCCTGCTGTCCATGACGTTGACGCTGGCCCTGGCCGGCGCCGCCTCGGCCAGCCCGGCCGTTGCGCAAACGCCCGCCGGCAAGGCCGCCACGGCATCGACCTCCGAATCCATGCCCGCATCCACGCCCGCATCCACACCCGCATCCACGCCGGCATCCACCGCCAAGGCATCCGCGATGCCGGCATCCGCGACGCCGGCATCCACGCCCGCCAAGGCCGATCGCGCCACCGCCGCCGTCGACGCCGCCGTGGCCGAGGTCATGCGCGAATACGGCATCGCCGGCATGGCCATCGGCGTCAGCCGCGACGGCGAGCAGCGCTTCTTCAACTACGGCGACGCCTCGCGCGCGCCGCGCCGCGCGGTCTCCAGCGACACCCTGTTCGAACTTGGGTCGATCAGCAAGACCTTCACCGTCACGCTGGCCGCCTACGCCCAGGCCACGGGCCGCCTGTCGCTCACCGACAGCCCGGCCAAGTGGGTGCCCGAGCTGCAAGGCAGCGAATTCGCCAGGCTGACGCTGGTGAACCTGGCCACGCACACCGCCGGCGGCTTCCCCTTGCAGGTGCCGGACGCGGTGCAGAGCATGGCGCAACTGATGGACTACCTGAAGGCCTGGACCCCGCGGTACGCGCCCGGCACGCGCCGCACCTACGCCAACCCCAGCATCGGCATGCTGGGCGTGGTGGCGGCCCGCGCCCTGGGGCAGCCCTACGTGGCGGCGATGGAGCAGCAGCTGTTTCCCATGCTGGGCCTGCGCGACACCTACCTGGAAGTGCCGCCGCGCAAGATGGCCGACTATGCCCAGGGCTACGATAAGCAGGACGCGCCGGTGCGCGTGAACCCGGGCGTGCTGGCCGACGAGGCCTATGGCGTGAAGTCCAGCGCCCGCGACATGCTGCGCTTCGTCGAGATCAACCTGGGCACCGCGCCGGTCGATGCCACGCTGCAGCGCGCCATCGCCGAGACCCACACCGGCTATTACCAGCTGGGCGCGATGACGCAGGACCTGATCTGGGAGCAGTACCGTTACCCGGTGTCGGTGGACGAGCTGGTGCACGGCAATTCCGCCCAGGTCGCGTTCGAGACCCTGCCGGTCAAGGCCCTGCAACCGCCGCTGGCACCGCAGCAGGGGGTGTGGATCAACAAGACCGGCGCCACCAACGGTTTCGGCGCCTACGTGGCGTTCGTGCCGTCGCGCAAGCTCGGCATCGTGATCCTGGCCAACCGCAACTATCCGAATGAGGCGCGGGTGCGGCTGGCGTTGCGGGTATTGAAGGCGCTGGCGCCGTGAACGCCGGCATCGGTCTTTGCCGCAGCGCAAACCCGTCGCACCCGATCCCACCCCGGCGCGCGCCACTGCGGCGATAATCGCGCGCATGACCTACCAACTTCTCAAAATGCTGCATGTCGCCGCCGTGGTCGCATGGCTGGGCGGCTCCCTGTTCGTGTCGCTGTTCCTGCTGTCGTCGCAGCCGCCCGACAGCGACGAGGCGCCCAAGGAACGCAGGATGCTGGGCGCGCTGCGCCGCTGGACGCTGCTCGTGACCACGCCGGCGATGGTGCTGGCGTGGCTGGTCGGCCTGCACCTGGCCGTGACCTTCGGCTGGTTCGCGATGACCTGGATCTGGATCAAGATCGCGCTGGCGCTGGTCCTGTCGGGCCTGCTGGGCGTGCAGAGCGCGGCCTTGCGCCGCCAGGCCCAGGGCAGCGCCAAGCGCGCGCCGCTGGTCGACCTGTACGCGCCGCTCACGGTGGTCGCCGCGGCGGTCATCGTGACGCTGGTGGTGGTCAAGCCGTTCTGAGGCGGGGCGTGGCGCCTGGCCGCGTCCCGCGGCCAAGCCTTGCCCGCGCGCGGCATGGTCGCGGCAGGGCGCCACTTATGCGCCGGCGCCATATCCAAACGCCCCTGTAATAACGACTCAACCAACTATTCGTTCGCGCGCGCAGGGGCCATCCCTAGAATCGTCTGCTCATAACCGTATCGACTGAGAGGCGATTTCCATATGACTCCCCGCACTTACACCGCCCGCGCGGGCACGCTGGCCAAGGCCCTGCTGGGCGCCGTGCTGGCCGCGGCCGCCATGTTCCACGGGCCGGCTTTCTCGGCCGATCCCAAGCCGCTCAAGGTCGGCGTGCGCGGCGGCGTCGACGAACAGATCTGGGAAGTGGTGGCGCAGGTCGCCAAGAAGAACGGCCTGGCGGTCGAACCGGTGGTCATCACCGGCACTGCCAGCCCCAACGAGGCGCTCAACAACGGCGACCTGGACGCCAACGCGTTCCAGCACATCCCGTTCCTGAACGATCAGATCAAGCAGCGCGGCTACAAGCTGGTGTCGGTGGCCAATACGCTGATCTCGCCCATCGCCTTCTATTCGAAGAAGTACAAGTCGCTGCAGGCCCTGCCCGAGGGCGCCAAGGTCGGCATCCCCAACGACCCCAGCAACCAGACCCGCGCGCTGGTGATCCTGCGCGACCAGGGCCTGATCACGCTCAAGGACGGCTTCGATCCGGCCACGGGCACCGCCACGCTGGCCGACGTGACCTCCAACCCGCGCAAGCTCGACTTCGTCGAAAGCGCCTCGGTGGTCCTGGCGCGTTCGCTGCCCGACGTCGACACCGCCGCCATCGTCAACAGCTTCGCCTACCAGGCCGGGCTGATCGCCACCCGCGACGGCATCGCGGTCGAGAAGAAAGAGAACAACCCCTACGTCAACATCATTGCCGTGCGCGAGAAAGACAGGAACGCGCCCTGGGTGCCCGAGCTGGTCAAGGCCTATCACTCCGAAGAGGTGCGCCAGTTCATCCTGAGCAAGTACGAAGGCTCGGTGATTCCGGTCTTCTGAGCCGGCAGGCGCGGCGGCGCCAGCCGGCGCCGCCGCCATCCTCGCTCGCGGAGCGGCACGCGCCGCCGCGCGGGCGGCTCGGGAACACAGCATGATGCAACACGACATCCCCCTGGCGGATCCGGCCCTGCGGCCCGCCGCCGACGCGGCGCAAGACGCCCACATCGTTTTCGACGGACTGCAGAAACGCTACCAGGGCCCGCGGGGCACGGTAACGGCGCTGGCCGATATCTCCTTTTCCATCGGGCGCGGCGAGGTGTTCGGCATCATCGGCCGCAGCGGCGCCGGCAAGTCGACGCTGCTGCGCTCCATCAACATGCTGGAACGCCCCAGCGCCGGCCAGGTGCGGGTCGACGGCGTGGACGTCGGCGGCCTGGACGAGGACGCGCTGGTCGGCCTGCGGCGCCGCATCGGCATGATCTTCCAGCACTTCAACCTGCTGTCGGCCAAGACGGTGGCGCAGAACGTGGCGCTGCCCTTGCGCGTGGCGGGCGTCAAGCCGGCCGAGGCGCGCGCCAAGGTCGACGCGCTGCTGGACCTGGTGGGGCTGCGCGACAAGGCCGACACCTATCCGTCCAAGCTGTCCGGCGGGCAGAAGCAGCGCGTGGGCATCGCCCGCGCCCTGGTGCATGACCCGGAGATCCTGCTGTGCGACGAGGCCACCTCGGCGCTCGACCCCGAAACCACGCAGTCGATCCTGGCGCTGCTGCGCGACATCAACCGCAAGCTGGGCCTGACGGTGGTGCTGATCACGCACGACATGGCGGTGATCCGCGAGGTCTGCCACAAGGTGCTGGTGCTGGATGGCGGCCGCAAGGTCGAGCACGGCGAAGTCTGGCGCGTGTTCGGCAATCCGCAGGCCGACGCCACCCGCGCGCTGTTGCGGCCCTTGCAGCATGAGCTGCCGGCCGACCTGGCCGCGCGGCTGGTGCCGGACCTGGCGGGCCTGTCGGGCAGGGCCGGCCTGGCGGTGCTGCGCCTGCGCTTCACCGGCCAGGGCCGCCCCGAGGGCGTGTCGCTGCAGGCGCTGGCGGCGCTGGGGCCGGGCGCGACGCTGCTGCACGGCGGGCTGGACCGCCTGCGCGGCCACGCCCAGGGCAGCCTGCTGGTGTCGGTGCCGGCCGCCGTTCTACAGGAAGAGGCCGCGCGCGCCGCGCTGGTGGCCGATCAGATCGAGGTACTGGGCTATGTCGCTGCCGATGCTGGATAAATACCTGCAGGCCTTCCTGCAGACGCTGACCATGGTGGGCGTGTCCGCGCTCATCGCGATCGCCGCCGGCCTGACGCTGGCGGTGGTGCTGACCGTCACTGCGCCGGGCAACCTGTATCCGCGGCCGCGCCTGAACAAAGCGCTGTCGATCACCGTGAACACGTTCCGCGCCATCCCCTTCATCATCCTGCTGGTGGCGATGCTGCCGTTCACGCGCATGCTGGTCGGCACCACGCTCGGCACCTGGGCCGCCATCGTGCCGCTGTCGGCCAATCTGGTGCCGTTCTTCGCGCGCATCGCCCAGGTCAGCCTGAACGATGTCGACCACGGCCTGGTGGAGGCCGCGCGCGCCATGGGCTGCCGCCGCTGGCACATCGTGCGCCATGTGCTGCTGCCCGAGGCGCTGCCCGGCATCATCGGCGGCATGACCGTCAGCGTCATCGCCATGATCAACGCCTCGGCCATGGCCGGCGCGGTGGGCGCCGGCGGCCTGGGCGACCTGGCCATCCGCTACGGCTACGAACGCTACGAGACCCGCGTGATGTTCGAAGTGATCGTGATCCTGATCGCGCTGGTCTCGATCGTGCAATTCACCGGCGAATGGCTGTCGCGCCGCGCCGACCACAAGCGCTGACGGCGCCGCGCCGTCCGCATCCCCGAGCTGATTCCCGGAGGTATCCATGTCCGACTCGCAACACCACGGCTTCGCCACCCGCGCCATCCACCTGGGCTACGACCCGCTGGACGAGCAGGGCGCGCTGTCGCCGCCGCTCTACCTGACCTCCACCTACACCCAGGACAGCATCGAGGCTTTCGACCGCATCCGCCTGGGTGAACAATCGGGCTACGTCTACGGCCGCACCCGCAACCCGACCCAGGCCTTGCTGGAAGAGCGGCTGGCCTCGCTCGAAGGGGCCGAGGCCGGCGTGGTCACCGCGTCGGGCATGGCGGCGATCTCGGCCACGCTGCTGTCGCTGCTGCAAAGCGGCGACGAGATCGTGGTCGACCAGATCGTCTACGGCACCGCCTTCACGCTGTTCGCGCAGGGGCTGCCGCGGCTGGGCATCAACGCCGTGTTCGCCGACTTCACGCGCCCGGAAACCGTGGCCGCCGCCATCGGCCCCAAGACCCGCGCGGTCTATTTCGAGACGCCGGCCAACCCCAACCTGCGGCTGGTCGACATCGCCGCCATCTCGGCCATCGCGCGCGGTAAGGGGCTGCTGACCATCGTCGACAACACCTTCGCCACGCCGGTGCTGCAACGGCCGCTGCAACACGGCGCCGACATCGTGCTGCATTCGGCCACCAAGTACCTGGGCGGCCACGGCGACCTGCTGGCCGGGGCGGTGGTTGGCCGCAAGCAGCACATCGACGCAATCCGCCTGCAGGGGCTGCGCTATTTCACCGGCGCGACGCTGTCGCCGTTCACCGCCTTCCTGGTGCTGCGCGGCCTGAAGACGCTGGAATTGCGGGTCGAGCGTCACAGCGAATCGGCATTGAAGGTGGCGAAGTTCCTGCGCGAACACGCGGCGGTGGCCGACGTGTTCTATCCGGGCCTCGCGGGCACGGCCGGCGCCGAGATCGCGCAGCGCCAGCAGGCGGCCGGCGGCGGGCTGGTGGCGTTCGAGTTGAAGGGCGGGCTGGCCGCGGGCCGGCGCCTGCTGAACAGCCTGAAGCTGGCGCGCATCGCCGTCAGCCTGGGCGACCCGGAAACGCTGATCCAGCATCCGGCCACCATGACGCACGCCAGCTACACGGCCGAGGATCGTGAAAAGTATGGTCTGTCGGAAGGCCTGCTGCGCTTGTCGGTCGGGCTGGAAACCGCCGCCGACATTCTGGCCGATCTCAAGCAGGGGCTGGATCAGGCGGCAAGCTGACGCGTGATCGCGTCCGGCCCGCCTTCGCGCCCGGGCGCGCTGGCCTCGGGAGCGCCGTGCCCGCCATGGGCCGGACGTTCATGGGCCAGGGCGGTCGGGCCGCGGTTCACCCGGGACGCCATCGGGGGCGTCAACGCAGCACCGAGGTCAGGCTGTCGAATTGCTGCGATTCCAGCCGCGCCCGTTCCTCGGTCAACTGGCGCACCGCCAGTTGATGCGCGCGGAACCGGTTCAACAGGCTGTCGCGGTCGAACACGATCTCGTTGTGCTCCACGCGCCACGCGCGGCGGTTGTCGTCCAGCAGGTTGATCATCTTTTCGAATTCGTCCAGCGTCTGGCGCTCCAGGTCCCAGTTGCGCGCCAGCGTCGCTTTCTGCTGCGGCCGCGCCTTGATCGCGCCCTCGACCATGCGGTTCTTCTGCTCCTCGCTCAGGTCGAGCGTGCGGATGGTGACAGGCACGTCCGCCAGCAGCCGCTGGTTCTGCTGGCTGTATTTCCGCACCACGCGCTGCGATTGCTCCAGGATCAGCCGGCTTTCCACCATGCCGCGATCGCGCGCCAGCCGGTTGGGGATGAACAGTTCGGACAAGCGCACCTCGTCCAGTTCGCGCATGTAGGCGCGGTACTGCGCCACGCGCTGCGCCAGGAGGATCTTGACGCCGCGTTCGATCTCGCCATACACGCCGCGCGCCTTGGGCGTGGTGTCGATGTCGGGCACGTCGCCGGGCGGGTGGTCGGGGGCGTTGAGCGCGGCGCGCATCCATTCGCCGGTGCGGCGGATCTCGGCCAGCGCGGTGGCCTTCTGCGCTTCGCGGTAGGCCGAGAGGCCGGCCAGGGTGGCGGCGACCGCCGCCAGTACCAGGCCCGTGGCGAAGGCGATGCGCATGCGGTGCAGCGGGGTGCGGAAGCGCTTGAACAGCGACAGCGCCGCGATGGCGATGGCGGCGGGCAGCAGCAGCGCGAGGGCGCTGCCGAACGCGCTGCCGACCCGATAGCCCAGCGCTTCGGCGGCGTCAGCCCCGACGGGCGCGCTATCGCGCTTGAACGCAAGCACGGCCAGCCACAAGCCGAGGTACAGGATCCAGGTCCAGGCGCGCAGCGCGCGGCTCGGCCGCGGTCGCGCGGGGGCGGTGGCCAGCGCGGGCGATGGCGGCGTGTCGGCGCCTTCCGGACTCAAGGTGGGTTCTGTGCGCGTGTCCACGGAAGCGGCGATCACGAAATATTTAGCATCAGATGTTACCGTGCGACCTTTTCAGGCGCAATGCGGATCGCGCCGCCAGCCCACCCATTCGCCCTCGCCGGCGAAGTGGCGAGGCCCCCGCGCCGCGACCGCCAGGCCATCGCGCAGCGCGCGCCGGTCCAGGCCTGGCATGTGCCGCAGCAGGGCGGCCGGCAGGGCGTCGGGATCGAGATGTTCCTGGCCGAACTCCACCGCCATCAATGCGCCTTCGTCGCGTACCCGGAGATACCAGAGTCCTTCCATGCAATCACCGATCCACGGGTCCGGAAACAGCGCCGGGGTGAAGCGGAAACCGAATTCGCAGACATCGTCCCACGGCCAGAACTGGCGGCGGCCCGGGCCGTCGGCGGGGCCAAGGGCGCGAGTGAAGCCGGCGTCGTCGAACTGGATGGTTTCGGCGTACGGATCGGGCGGGGCGGGCGGGCCGTCGAGCAGGCGTCTGAGCAAGGACCACATGCAAGGGAAAGGAGCGGGGGGAAGGCTGCAGTGTAGCGGCGGCCATGCCGCCACGGGGCGCGGCCCGGGCCGGATATTGCTGCAAGAATGTTACAAGCATTGATGCACGTCAATCCCATGCGCCGTAGCGCGCGTTAGGGTTGAAGTTTTTCCTGACGGGTCGCCGGCGACTGCCCGGCCAACCGGAATCGGACCTCACGCGCAGCAAGGACAGTACTGATGACAGACAAGACCCCGCAAGCTTCCGAGCAGAACCTGGCCGCGGCCGACGGCAAGGCCGAGGCGCGGCCGCGGCGCGCCGCCAAGCGCACCGCCGG
>NZ_CADIJL010000053.1 GCF_902859695.1 Achromobacter ruhlandii | reverse complement strand
GGGCGGCAGCGGGCGTGTTGTTGGAGGTCGGCAGGGTGGCGATCAGCGCGCCCAGGTCGTCCGACTTGCCCGCCGGCGCGGTGCCGCCCGCACCCGGCAGCGGCGCGGGCGCCGTGGCGGTCGGGCCGGTGGGCGGGGAACCCGCCGCGCCGTCGCGGCCGTACAGGCCGGCGTTGGGATCCGGCGCCTGGCGCGGATCGGGCAGCTTGCCGGCGTCGCCCTGGCGGGTGGCGCGATCGACAAAGGGCACGGGCGCCTTGGTGACGTAGAACGCCACGACGGCGGCGACGATCAAGCCGAGGAGCAATCCGGCCAGCGCCCCGTACAGGGTGCTGCCGCTTTCGCCGGACCGGCGGGTGGGTTTGCGCTTGGTGGCCATGTACCGATGTTACATCCGCTCGGGGGCGGACACGCCCAACAGCGCCAGGCCGTTGGCCAGCACCTGGCGCGTGGTCGCGGCCAGGCGCAGGCGCGCCAGCTTGAGCGCGGTGTCGTCGACCAGCACGCGCTCGGCGTTGTACCAGCCGTGGAAGTCCGCGGCGCAGTCGCGCAGCCAGAAGGCGATGTGGTGCGGGGCCAGTTCCTGGGCGGCCAGCGCCACCACGTGGGGGAACTCGGCCAGGCGCTGCATCAGCGCGAATTCGCTGGGGGCGGTCAGCAGGGACGCGTCGGCAGCGGCCACGTCGGCCGCGGGCATGCCGGCGTTGTTGATCACCGAGCAGATGCGCGCGTGGGCGTACTGGATGTAATAGACCGGGTTCTCGTCGCTCTTGGACAGGGCCAGGTCGACGTCGAACACGAATTCGGTATCGGCGCGGCGCTGGATCAGGAAGTAGCGCACGGCGTCGCGGCCGACCCAGTCGATCAGGTCGCGCATGGTGACGTAGCTGCCGGCGCGCTTGGAGATCTTGACCTCCTGGCCGCCGCGCATCACCTTGACCATCTTGTGCAGCACGTAGGACGGGTAGTCCTTGGGAATGCCCTCTTCCAGCGCCTGCAGGCCGGCGCGCACGCGCGCCACGGTGCCGTGGTGGTCGCTGCCCTGGATGTTCACGGCGCGGTGGAAACCGCGTTCCCACTTGGCCTTGTGGTAGGCCACGTCCGGCACGAAATAGGTGTAGCCGCCCTCGCTCTTGCGCATGACGCGGTCTTTGTCGTCGCCCGTGCCCAGCTCGGTGGTGCGCAGCCACAGCGCGCCGCCTTCTTCATAGGTATGGCCGCCGGCGATCAGCGCCTTGACGGTGGCCTCGACCCGGCCCGAGGTGTACAGCGAGCTTTCGAGGTAGTAGTTGTCGAACTTCAGCCCGAACGCCTGCAGGTCCAGGTCCTGCTCGCGGCGCAGGTAGGCCACGGCGAAGGCGCGGATGTCTTCCAGGCTGTCGATGTTGCCGGTGGCGGTGACGGGCTCGCCGTCCGAGGCCTGGATGGTCTTGCCGGCCTGGAAGTCGCGGGCGATGTCCAGGATGTAGTCGCCCTTGTAGCCGTCGGCGGGCCACTCGGGCGAGTCGGTCGTCAGGCCGCGGGCGCGCGCCTGCACGCTGATGGCCAGGTTCTCGATCTGGTTGCCGGCGTCGTTGTAATAGAACTCGCGGGTCACATCCCAGCCGATGGCGTCGTACAGGCGGCACAGGGCATCGCCCAGGGCGGCCTGGCGGGCGTGGCCGACGTGCAGCGGGCCGGTGGGGTTGGCGGACACGAATTCCACCAGGATCTTCTCGCCGCTGCGGGCGGCGCGGCCGAAGGCCTCGCCCTGTTCGGCCACGGCCGTGATGACGGCCTGGCGGGCGGCGGCGGTGACGCGCAGGTTGATGAAGCCGGGACCGGCGATTTCCGCGCTTTCGACCAGGTCGCGGGCGCCCGGCAGGGCCAGCAGGGCCTCGACGATGGCCTGGGCCAGTTCACGCGGATTGCGCTTGGCCGGCTTGGCCAGCTGCATGGCCACGTTGGTGGCGACGTCGCCGTGGGCGGCGACCTTGGGGCGCTCCAGCAGCACGTTGGCTCGGGCCGCATCGGCCTGGGCGTCGGGCAGGCTCTGCGCGACGGCGGCCTGGATCAGGGAGATAAGCTGTTTTTGTTGCTCGGGGAGCATGGGCGTCTGGAGAAGTTCTGGGTGGGTGACGAGGGCGGCGGGCCGTGGGCTCGCGCGCGGCGCCAGGGGGCGGGATCGGCCGGCTGGCGGGCCTCGGGGGCATGACCGCGCGAGGCGCCGGATTCTCGGCCGCCGCGGATCCTGCCGTCACGGGAATCTCCTGAATCATAGCTTGATTTGGCGGCCGTTACCGCGCGGGGGCGCGGCCGGCCGGGCCGCCCGCCGACCCTCGCCCGGGGGCGCCAGTTGGCATCCCCAGGGTGTTGCGGTAGTGTATTGAGGGTATTCAATCCGTAGGAGACCGGAATATGCTGATTACGTTTCACTCCAAGGTCGTGGCCGAAGTCCTGATGCTCACCGACCACGCCGGCGTCCTGCTGCAAGCCGCGGGCAAGTCCTTTGGCGACAAGATCCCCGAGCGCGGCGTGTTCACCGTCGACCAGCTCGGTCCGGCCATCCAGGGTATCGAACGGGCCATTGAAGAATCCCAGGGCAATCCCGCCGAGGACGAGGAAGACGAGGACAAGCCGGCGGTGGCGCCCATGGCGCGCGCGGTCGGCCTGAAGGAGCGCGCCTTCCCGCTGCTGGACATGATGCGCCAGTCGCAGGCCGCCGGCGCCGAGGTCACCTGGGAAGTGTCGCGCGGCTGGTAAGCCAATGTCGCCGGACGGACAATCTGCCCGGCGTTTTTTGCCTACCCTTTGCGGCTGACGCCATTTCAAGGAATCCCCGCCATGCGCAGCGACATCACCATCGTTTTCGACACCCGGCGCTCGCTGGACCTGTCGGCCAACGTCGAACCCAGCCCGCAGCGCCAGAACGACGCCCGCGACTGGTTCGACGGCGCCTGGGAAACCCTGGGCTGTGAACCCCTGCGCCCCAGCGGCAAGGTGCTGCTGCTGGACAAGGTGCTGGGCGTGGCCGACGCGCTCGGCTACGACATCCTGTCCACCGACGCCAAGGAAGCCCGCGAGTTCGCCGAGCACCTGGCGCTGGCGCTGGAACGCCCGCGCATCACGGTGGACCTGCCCGGACTGACGGTCGGTTACTGACCGCCTGGCTGGGCCAACGAAAAGACCCCGCGCTGTGCGGGGTCTTTTGCTTTCCAGGGAAGGCTCAGCGGATGCCGGCGCGCATGAACGATTGCACGAACTGGCGCTGGAACAGCAGGAAGGCAATCAGCAGCGGCGCCGCCGACATCAGCGTGGCGGCGGTGATCACCGACCAGTCGATGCCCTGGTCGGTCGACGAGAACACCTGCAGGCCCACCGTCAGCGGCCGCGATTCCACCGAGTTGGTGATGATCAGCGGCCACAGGAAGTTGTTCCAGTGGTGGCTGACCGACACCAGCCCGTAGGCCACGTAGATCGGCTTGGCCAGTGGCACGTACACCTTCCACAGCACCTGCAGCGCGTTGGCGCCTTCCATGCGCGCGGCCTCCTCCAATTCGCGCGGCACCGTCTTGAAGGTCTGGCGCAGCAGGAAGATGCCGAAGGCCGAGGCGAAGTACGGCAGGCCGATGGCGAACACCGTGTCGCGGATGCCCAACTGGCTCATGGACCGGTAGTTCTCCACCAGCAGCACGTCCGGCATGATCATCAGCTGCAGCAGCACCAGCATGAAGACGAAGTCGCGGCCGCGGAACTCGAAGCGCGCGAAGGCGTAGCCGGCCAGCGTCGACAGCACCAGCTGCGCCGCCAGCACCATCGTCACCAGCAAAAACGTGTTGGCGAAGTAGCGCGGGAACGGCGCGGCCTGCCAGGCCCGCGCGAAGTTGTCGAGCGTGAGCGGCGCGAACAGGTCGAAGCGGGTGGCGTAGGCCGGCGGGTGAAACGCCGCCCACACGGCATACGCCAGCGGCAGGATCCACAACAGGCCAAGCGCCCACGCGCCCAGGGTATCGAGCTTGTCTTTCATTGGTAGTGCGTCCTGCGGTCCAGCCAGCGGAACTTGACCAGCGCCGTCAGCGCCAGCACCACCAGCAGCACGACGGTCAGCGTCGCGGCGTAGGCGGTGTCCCAGAAGCTGAAGCCGACCTGGTAGATGTAGTACAGCAGCAGCGTGCTGGCGTTGTCGGGCCCGCCGCGGGTCATGACCACTACGTGGTCCACCAGCCGGAAGGCGTTGATCAGCGCATTGATCAGCACGAACAGCGTGGTCGGCATCAGCAGCGGCCACAGCACGCGCCGGAAGTACTGCCAGCGTGAGGCCCCTTCCAGCATCGCCGCCTCGCGCAGCGACGGCGACACCGTCTGCAACGCGGCCAGGTAGAAGATCATGAAGAAGCCGGATTCCTTCCACACCGTCACCAGCATCAGCGCCGGCAGCGCGGTTTCGCGGTTGCCGAGCCAGTTGGGACCGGGCGAGCCGAACAACTGCATCACCTGCGCGATCAGGCCGTACTGCGGGGTGTAGAAGAACAGCCAGATATTGGCCACCGCCACCATCGGCAGCACCGTCGGCGTGAAGTACGCCATGCGCAGGAAACCGCGCCCGCGCAGGTTGCGGTTGACCCACAGCGCCATGACCAGCGCGATGCCGATCGAGGTCGGGATGGTGCCCAGGGCGAACCACAGGTTGTTCCAGAGCGATTGCCAGAACACCGGGTCGTCGCGCATGACGGCGTAGTTGTCCAGCCCGACGAAGCGGGCCGGGCGCGCGCCCTTGGGAGTGGAATAGAAGCTGTGCCAGAGCGTCGCCAGCGCCGGGTAATGCGTGAACGCGGCGAGCAGCACGATGGCTGGCAGCAACAGCAGCCAGCCATAAAGCGCATTCAAGGAGCGGCTCATCGTGCTTGCGGATTTACTTGTAGGAACGCAGTATGCGGTCGGCTTCGCGCTGGGCGTCGGTCAGCGCCTGCTGCGGCGTCTTCGAACCCGTCAGCGCCGCCTGCAGGGCGTCGTTCAGGGTCTTGGTGACGCGCTGGTTCTCGTGGGTCGAGAATTCGGCCACGCTCACCTGCAACTGGTCGCGCGCCACGGCGGCGGCCGGCACTTCCTGCGCGTACTTCTTCATCTTCTCGGTCTGCCAGGCGGCCGGCGTCACGGCCACGTAGCCGGTGGCGATGCTCCAGTCGGCGGCGCGCTCGGGCGTGGTGGCCCACTGCGCGAACTTGAGCGCGGCCTGCTGTTGTTCAGGCGTGCCGCTCTTGAAGATGTAGAAGTTGCCGCCGCCGGTCGGGCTGCCGCCGCGCTTTTGCTGCGGCATCATCGCCACGCCGAACGGGAAGTCGGCGTTCTTGCGGATGTTGGTCAGGTTGCCGGTGGTGGTCCAGATGATGGCGGCCTTCTTTTCCAGGAAGTCCTTGGGCGTGGTGCCCCAGTCGATCGTGCCGGTGGGCATGACCTTGTGCTTGGCCGACAGGTCGCGCCAGAACTGCGCGGCCTCGACCACGGCGGGCTTGTCCAGGTAGACCTCGTTGCCGGCCTCGTTCATCAGGATCGCGCCGTTGGGTGTGGTCAAGGCCTGGAACAGCCAGTAGGCGAAGGCGCCGCCCGACGGGATTTCGATGCCCCACTGGGTGGTGTTGCCGCTGGCGTCCTGCTTGGTCAGCTTCTTGCCGTACTCGACCAGCTCGGCCCAGGTGGCCGGCGCGCGCTCGGGATCCAGGCCGGCGGCCTTGAACAGATCCTTGTTGTAGTACATCACGATGGTCGAGCGCTGGAACGGCACGCCCCAGGTGTGGCCGCCCGTGCGGCTGTTCTGCATGAAGGCGTCGTAGAAGCCGCCCAGCCACTTCTTGTCGGCGTCGTTCTTGGCCAGCGAGTCGATCGGCACGATGGCGTCTTCGTCGATCAGCGTGAACATGTCGGTCGACAGCAGCACGGCCAGCTGCGGCGGCGTGCCGCCCTTCAGGGCGGTCAGCGCCTTGGCGATCGAGTCCTGGTACGAGCCGGCGTAGATCGGCTTGATCTTGATGCCGGGGTTTTCCTTCTCGAAGTCCGTCACCATGTCATCGACGATCTTGGTGATCGGGCCGCCCACGGCGACCGGATAGTAGAACTCCACTTCGACGGGCTTTTGCTGCGCCTGCGCGGGCAGCGACAGGCAGGCGGCGGCAAGGCTGGCGGCCAGGGTCTTGAGTACGATGCGTCGCATGATTGCGTTTCCTTTCCTGTGGATTGGGCGTCTTCAGCGCCCGACGGTGTCGATGACCGCCGAGTCGGCGGCAAAGAAATGCTGTTGTTCGGCCGGCCACGACAGGCGCAGCGCCTCGCCGGCGCGGGCTCGCAGGTGGCCGCCCACGCGCACCGCCACGCCGCCGCTGTCGCCGATCCGGCAGACCACGATGGAATCGGCGCCGAAGTACTCCACGCTTTCCACCGTGGCGGCGATGCCGTCGCTGTCGATGCGGATGTGCTCGGGGCGCACGCCCAGCTTGGCGGCGCCCTCCGGCGCGCCGGCGATGGCCGGACCGTGGGTGCCGGCGATCACCGTGGCGCCCTGGAGCGGCATCAGGTTGATCAGGTTCATGGGCGGCGTGCCGATGAAGCGCGCCGCGAATTCGCTGGCCGGACGGGCGTACAGGCCGTCCGGCGTGTCGTGCTGTTCGATCTGGCCGCCGCGCAGCAGCACTACCTGGTCGGCCATGCTCATGGCCTCGGTCTGGTCGTGCGTGACGTACACCATGGTGATGCCCAGGTCCTGCTGCAAGGCGCGGATCTCGCGCCGCATCTCATGGCGCAGCTGCGCGTCCAGGTTGGACAGCGGCTCGTCCATCAGGCACACCGGCGCCTCCGAAATCACCGCGCGGCCCAGCGCCACGCGCTGCTGCTGGCCACCGGACAGTTGCGACGGCTTGCGGTCCAGCAGGTGCCCCAGGCCCAGCAGCGAAGCCACGCGTTGCAGGCGGCGGTCGTAGTCGCGCGCCGGTTCCTTGCGCACCTTCAGGCCGAACAGAATGTTCTCGCGCACCGACAGGTGCGGAAACAGCGCGTACGACTGGAACACCATGGAAATGCGGCGCTTGGCCGGCGGCAAGTGGGTAACGTCGCGGTCGCCGATGCGGATGGTGCCGGACGTGGGCGTGTCGAGCCCGGCGATCATGCGCAGGGTGGTCGACTTGCCGCAACCCGACGGGCCCAGCAGCACGGTGAAGCTGCCGGCCGGCACGGTGAAGCTGACGCCGTGGATCGCGGCCGCGCCGCCGTATTGCTTGGTGAGGTTATCCAGAACGATGGATGACATGCTGTCTCTTGGATCTAGTTTTCTGATCCGTCTGCGGCGCGTGCGATGAAAACCTTTTCATTGTGCAGCGCAAACATGACGGAGATATGGCAGGGCATAGTGTTTGTAATCGAGATCGGGGGCTCAGGCGAAGGGATAGGGCCCGGGGTATTCCCCAATCACGGCGTGGTGGGTGACCAGCGCGCCATCGTGCCACCAGTGCAACTGGTAGCCCGGCGGCTCCATGATGTATTGCAGCGTCGGGCGCGGCCCCAGCTCCAGCGCGAGCTGGTGCGCGGTGCCCGGACAGGTCGAGGCAATGGTGCCGCCGAAGCGGCGGAAGATGGTGCGGTGCAGGTGGCCGCACAGCACGCGCTCGACGCGCGGATAGCGCGCCACGATGCGTTCAAGTTCCGGGCCGCCCGCCAGCAGGCCGATGTCGTCCATGTGCTCGATGCCGGTCTGGAATGGCGGATGATGCATCAGCACCAGCGTCGGCCGGTCGGGTTGCTCGGCCAGGCGCGCGGCCAGCCAGCCCAGGCGTTCGTCGCACAGCTCGCCGTGGCTTTTCATTGGCACCACCGTGTCCAGCGCCAGCAGGCGCAGCGGATACGTTTCCACCGCGTACTGGATGAACGGCCCCTGGCCTTGCAGGTAGCCGTGGTCGGGGAAGGCGGCGCGCAATTGCGCGCGGTCATCGTGGTTGCCGGGCAGCAGGAAATAAGGAATTTCAAGCGCCTGCAGCTGGTCGCGCAGCGCCTGGTATTCGTGCGGACGGCCCAGGTCCGTCAGGTCGCCGGTGATCAGCACGCAATCCGGGCGCGGCGTCAGGGCATTGAGCGCGCGCACCGCCGGGCCCAGGAAGGCGGCAGGGTCGACGATGCCGTAGGCCTTGTCGCCCGGGGTGCGCATGTGCAGGTCGGTAATCTGTGCGATGAGCATGACGCGTGTCTCGATCGTTATTTTTGTGGATGAAGTTCAGCGGCGCACCGGCGCCGCGGTGCCGCCGACCACGATGCAGTGCGGCAGGCGATTGGATTGGGGCGGCTGGCCGTGGATCTGCGCCAGCAGGTTGGAGCAGGCGGCCTGGCCGATGCCGTCGCTGGGTTGCGCCACCGTGGTCAGCGGCGGCGTCAGCAAGGCGCCGAAGCGCATGCCGTCGAAGCCGCAGACGGAAATATCGGACGGAACCGACAGACCCAACGCCACCAGATCGGCAATCACCGCGGTAGCCAGCAGGTCGTTGGAGCAGAACAGCGCCGTCGGCGCCTGCTTGCCGCGCAATGCGGACTTGAGCGCATCGGCGTCGCTGCCGGTGTGCGAACCCATGGCGATGTGCTGGATCGGTTCCAGGCCCAGCTTCTTGGCGCAGGCGCGCGCGCCCGACAGGCGGCGGCGGGCACGATCCGATGCCGTCAGCGGGCCGGTCACGATGGCGATGCGCCGATGCCCCAGCGCCGCCAGGTGCGAGACCATGTCGATGGCGGCGGCGCGGTTGTCGACCGAGGCATAGGGGTGGTCGGTGGATTCGTTGTAGACCAGCACGTAGGGCATGCCGGCGCTGTCCAGGTCGTCCAGCGTGGCGCTGCGGGCCGCGTCGGCCACCGTCAGGATCAGGCCATCGACCTGGTGGTCGATCAGGCCCTGGACCGCGGCCGATTCCACCGCCGGGTCATAGCCGGTGGCGGTCAGCATCACGCTGTAGCCGGACTCGCGGGCGCGCCGTTCGGCGCCCTCGAAGCACTCGGCGAATACCGGATTGGACAGCGTCGGCAGAATCAATCCGATCGTGCGCGTGCTGCCGGACCGCAGGCTGCGGCCGACGCGATTGGGCCGGAAGCCCGCGCGCTTGGCGATGGCGCGGATGTGCGCCAGCGTATCCGGATGGACGATTTCGGGCTGGTTGAACGCGCGCGAAACCGTGGCGGGGGAAACCCCCGCCTTGCGGGCCACTTCGATGATGGAAAAGCGGGGCGATGCGCGCGACGCCATGGCTACATTGCTGCCGGTTTGCTGAAAACGTTTTCATCTTACAAGACAAATATGACCTTTGTGTTGCACCCGTTTGCGCTATGCTGATAACAACGCAACAACATAAGGCCAAGGCGCGACGCGGCTCGAAATCCCTGTGAAAACGCGGTTTTTTCAGTGGTTTTCCCAATTGACGCGGCGCGCACAATGGCTGGGTTTGTCATGATTGGCACGCACCATTGGGCGCGCCGTATCCGGACAAACCCCAGGTCAAGGGGACCGGGTGCGGAAGTCAGTACCGCGCATCTCGCGCGGCTCCGGGAAAGAGGAAAGGATCATGTCTACTGCCTTAAACAGACTTGGCGCGCTTGACGCGGCGCGCAAGCTGCAACGGCGCGAATTGACCGCGGTGCAATTGGTGCGCGCCTGCTTTGCGCGCATCGAACAACGCGAAAACACCATCCATGCCTGGACGGCGCTGCAAAAGCAGGCCGCCCTGGACCACGCGGAAATGCTGGACCGCAGCCCCCTGCGCGGCCCGCTGCATGGGCTGCCGATCGGCGTCAAGGACCTGTTCGACACCGTCGACCTGCCCACCCGCTACGGATCTCCCATCTACGAGCGCCACCATCCCGGGCTGGATGCGGCCGCCGTGGCGCTGTGCCGCCATGCGGGCGCCATCGTGATCGGCAAGACCGTCACCACCGAATTCGCCACCTACCAGGCCGGCCCGACGCGCAATCCGCGCAACGAGGCCTACACCCCCGGCGGCTCCTCCAGCGGCTCGGCCGCGGCGGTGGCCGACGACATGGTGCCGTTCGCGCTGGGCTCGCAGACCGCGGGCTCCATCATCCGCCCCGCTTCGTATTGCGGCATCGTCGGCTACAAGCCCACGTTCGGCGCGATCCCTCGCGCCGGCGTGAAGAGCCTGGCCGAATCGCTCGACACCGTGGGCGGCTTTGCCCGCTCGGTCCCGGATGTGGCCCTGTTCGCTTCGGTCCTGATGCGCGATCCGCGCCTGCTGAACCTGAGCTACGACGCCAAGCCGCGCATCGGCATGTACCGCAGCCTGCAATGGCGCCACGCCCAGTCCGAAACCAAGGAAGCCTTCGCCCAGGCCGCCGCCACGCTGTCGCGCGCCGGCGCCCATGTCGAAGAGGTGCCGCTGCCGCCCGAGCATTGCATGCTGGTGCAACTGCACGCGGACATCATGGCGTTCGAATCGTCGCAGTCGCTGGCCTACGAACGGCTGGAACACGCCGCGCAACTCAGCCCGAAGATCCAGGCAATCCTCGAGGCCGGCGCGCAGATCTCCGCCGAACAGCACATCAACAACCTGGCGCGCGCCGCCGAATCGCGCGCGCGGGTGGATGGCTGGTTCGACAAGTACGACGTGCTGCTGGCGCCCGCGGCCAGCGGCGAGGCGCCGTTCGCCGACCTCGGCACGGGCGATCCGCAGTTCTCGCGCGCCTGGACGCTGTTCGGCCTGCCGTGCCTGAACCTCCCGTTCGCCACCGGCCCGCAGGGCCTGCCGGTGGGCCTGCAACTGATCGGCAAGCGCCACGATGACCACCGCACCCTGGCGATCGCCGCCTGGGTCCACGAGCGGCTGCTGGCCGCGCGCGAACCCGACATCGGCGCTTCCGACATGTGGCCGCGCGGTTGACCCGACCCGCTGCGCCTGTCGTGGCGCGGTCGAATGCGTCGCGCAAAAGAAGAAAGCCCGCCGGATAAAGGCGGGCTTTGTTTGTGCGGAGCGGCTTCACCGTAAGAAGCGCGCGGGGGACGCGGCGGCGGTAACCGCCACGCCCGCGGCCTGGCGGCGGATCACGCGGCCTCGGCGGCTTCCTGTTCGGTGGTGACGGCGCCAGCGTTGATGTGGCGGTTCACCGCGCTCAGCACGGCCTGGAACGAGGCCGTCACGATGTCGCGGTCGATGCCCACGCCGAAGCCCGTGCTCGAATCGCCCACGCGCAGTTCCACGTAGGAGGCGGCGCGGGTGTCGGTGCCGGTGCCGATGGCATGCTCGTGGTAGTCCATGATGCGCACCGGCACGTCCAGCGCGGCCACGAAGGCCGAGATGGCGCCATCGCCCTTGCCCGTCACCACGCGGCGTTCGCCGTTGTATTCGAGTTCGGCCTCGATGCTGAAGTGCTGGCCTTCGCCGGCCGACGGATTGCCGTCGATGCGGTGACGCACCAGTTTCCACGGGGCCTTCTGTTCCAGGTACTCGCGGTTGAAGATGGTGTGCACGTCGTCGGCGGTGACTTCGCGGCCGGTCTCGTCGGTGACGCGCTGGATGGCGCGGCTGAATTCGATCTGCAGGCGGCGCGGCAACACCAGGCCGTGTTCCTGTTCGAGCAGGTACGACACGCCGCCCTTGCCCGACTGGCTGTTGACGCGGATCACGGCGTCGTAGCTGCGGCCGAGGTCGGCCGGGTCGATCGGCAGGTACGGCACTTCCCAGACGGCGTCCGGCTGTTGCTGCGCGAAGCCCTTCTTGATGGCGTCCTGGTGCGAACCGGAGAAGGCCGTGAAGACCAGGTCGCCGGCATACGGGTGGCGCGGGTGCACGGGCAACTGGTTGCAGTACTCGGCGCAGCGGCGCACTTCGTCGATGTCCGAGAAGTCCAGGCCCGGGTGCACGCCCTGGGTGTAGAGGTTCAGGGCCAGCGTGACCAGGTCGACGTTGCCGGTGCGCTCGCCGCTGCCGAACAGGCAGCCTTCGATGCGGTCGGCGCCGGCCATCACGGCGAATTCGGCGGCGGCCACGGCGGTGCCGCGGTCATTGTGCGGGTGCACGCTCAGCACGATGCTGTCGCGGCGCGCCAGGTTCTTGTGCATCCACTCGATCTGGTCGGCGTACATGTTCGGCGTGGTGGCCTCGATGGTGGCGGGCAGGTTCAGCACCATCTTGCAGTCCGGCGTGGGCTCCCATACGTCGGCCACGGCGTTCGAGACTTCCAGCGCGAATTCGGGTTCGGTCGTGCTGAAGACTTCGGGCGAGTACTGGTAGCGCCACTTGGTTTCCGGGTGCTTGGCCATGTACTGCTTGACCAGGCGCGTGCCGGTCGTGGCGATGTTCTTGATTTCGTCCTTGCTCATGTTGAACACGACCTTGCGGAACGCCGGGGCGCAGGCGTTGTACAGGTGGACGATGGCCTGCTTGGCGCCGGCGGCCGATTCCACCGTGCGGCTGATCAGGTCTTCACGCGACTGCGTCAGCACGATGATGGTGACGTCGTCGGGGATGCGCTTTTCGTCGATGAGCTTGCGCACGAAATCGAAGTCGGTCTGCGAGGCCGACGGGAAACCCACTTCGATTTCCTTGAAGCCGATCTTGACCAGCTGTTCGAAGAAGCGGAGCTTGCGCTCGACGCTCATCGGTTCGATCAGGGCCTGGTTGCCGTCGCGCAGGTCGGTGCTCATCCAGATCGGCGGCTGCGTGATGCGGCGGCTGGGCCAGGTGCGCTCGGAAAAGTCGCGAGCGAACGGCGTGAAGGGGACGTATTTGGCGGCGGGGTTGGCAAGCATCATCACTACACCTCGATCGGTTTCTTGTGAATCCCGGGATCGGTTTCCTCGGCCGGCATGCGGCCGGATGGCGGCCTGGTGCCAGGGTTGGCCGCATTCGCGCGGCGCAAGATTCAGTTTTGAAAAAGGGAAATCGCGTGTGGCAAGCGTGGCTGCCGAGCTACCACGGGGACACTAGGCCCGGCAACCGATCGGTAGGTATAGCGATAGCGCGATGAAGGCGGTGCGAGCGCGCAGGCCGGCAACCGGAGCGGCGGAGCGTCCGGTGGCAATCGCGAGGGAGGTGCGGTAAGCGGCCATAGGTTGCTAGTCAAACATACTTTTGCGGACAGCGCAATCGGAAAGGCGATAAAAAAGCCGGGGACGGATCCGTCCCCGGCGTGTTCGGCGCCTGCGGCCATCGATCGCGCGAAAGATCCCGCGAAAGATCGCGCGAAAGGCTCGGCAGGCGCGTGGCCGACGGCCGGGGCCCTTTCGCCCTGGGGCGATTGCCGAATGGCGCGGCAGGCGTGAAGGGCGCGACAGGCGTTATTGGGTCTGCATGTGCCCGTTCTTGACCACCTGGCCCAGGCGCTCGCGCTCGCTCTTGGCGAACTCGACGAAGCTGGCGCGCGAACCGCCCCCCGGCTCGATGCTGCTCTGGCGCAGCGCGTCCTGCACTTCCTTGGTCTGCAGCGATTGCTCGACGGCGGCGTTCATCTTGTCGAGCACGTCGGCGGGCGTGCCGGCGGGCGCGTACAGGCCGGCCCAGTGGCCGATGCGGATGGCGGGGAAGCCCAGTTCGGCGGTGGTGGGGATGTCCGGCGCGCTGGCCATGCGCTTGTCCCAGGTGGTGGCCAGGGCCTTGAGCTTGCCGCTCTGCACCAGCGGCAGCGTGACGATGCTGGCTTCCGAGGTGGCGTCGACCTGCTTGCCGATCACCGCGGTCACGCCTTCCGAGCCGCTCTTGTAGGCGATCGGTTCGACCGGCAGGCCGGTGGCTTCCTTGACCATCTCGGCCACGAAGTGCGGCGTGCTGCCGTTGCCGGCGGTCGAGAACGTGATACGGTCGGTCTTGGCCCGCTTGGCGCGTTCGACGAAATCCTTCAGGTCCTTGGCCGGGTTCGACGGGTTGGCGACGATCACCGACGGCGTGATCGACAGCAGCGCGACCGGGGTCAGTTCTTCATCCTTGTAGGGCTGGTCCGAGCGGATCAGGCTGTTGGTGACCGTGCCGTTGCTGCCCACCAGGTAGGTGTAGCCGTCGGCCGCGCTGCGCGCGACGTGCGCGGCGCCGACCACGCCGCCAGCGCCGGGGCGGTTTTCGACGATGACGGGCTGGTTCAGGGTCGTGCCCACCGCCTTGGCGATGATGCGGGCGACCAGGTCGTTGGCGCCGCCGGCGCTGAAGGGCGCGACGAAGGTGATGGGTTTGTCGGGCCAGGCGGCGGATGCCGGGGCGGCGACGAAGGCGGCCGAGCAGGCCAGCAGAAGGCCGGCGGCATACCGGACGGGGGTACGGAACATGTAAAGCAACTCCAGGGGGCCGGCCGCGCATCCGACTGGTCTCTGCAGTCGGCTTGGTCTGGTTCTAAAGGTGCGCGGCCCGCGGTTGCGCGAGCCTGGAGGGGCAGTATAGGGGAGCCCGGCTGGCAGGGGACTGAAACAAACAGGCCGCCTGACGGCGGCCTGCAAGGATCGGACGAACGGCGATGCGCGCCGTTCAGCGGGCGGGGCCGCCGATGCGCGGCTCGATGTAACGTTGTTCGCGGGAATCGCGGCGGTCGTCGTCACGGCCGTCACGCGATGGCCGGGCGGCCTTGCCGTCGAGGATCTCGGCCTGTTCGGCCACCATGGCGATCTTGCCGATGCGGTTGTGGCGGATTTCCGACAGCGAGCGATGCAGGTCGCCGACGGTGAAGGGTTCTTCGCGGTCGCCCCAGGTCCAGCGCAGCACGCCCAGGGATTCGTCCGACAGTTGCGGCGCCAGGTCGGCCAGCACGCCCGTGCCGACCGGCGTGGCGCGGCCCGAGGCCAGGCTGGCCGACAGCCAGGCGCGCAGGATGAAGAAGACGATCAGGGTCCAGATGCCGGCCACGACCCACCAGATGTACGGGTTGACCTTCTGCACCATGTCCATGGTGGGCTGGCCCAGCGAATGCAGGAATTCGTAGTTGACGCGCTTGCCGAAATCCAGGATCCAGGAGGCGGCGAGATACCAGACGATCACGGCGACGGCGATCACGATCGCGCGCACGAGAAGCCTGGGAAGCGCCAGTTTGAGCAGGGTCTGGCCGATAAGACGGCAATCCTGGCGAACGCGTGCGGGCGAAGTCTGATTCATCATGCAAAATATTGTACCTATGACCCGTCCTATTTTAGAACTGCGGCCCGGTCAGCATCTGACGCTGACCCCTCAACTGCAGCAATCCATCCGGTTGCTGCAGCTGTCCACGCTCGAGCTCGAGGCGGAAATCTCGCAAGTGCTCGCGGACAATCCGTTGCTGGAACGCGACGATGAACCCTCCTCGGTCGAGACCCAGGCCGAATCCGAACGTGAATCATCGGTGCAGGACGACGAACCCGCGCCCGAACGCGACACGCCGGTGGAGGAGATGCCGGGGTCGGGCGGCGTCTATCCCGATGACGATTCCAGCATGCCCGAGGCGGCCCGGCCCGATACCCTGCGCGAACACCTGCTGGGCCAGCTGGTGCTGACGCGCGCGGCGCCGCGCGATGCCGCGCTGACCGCGCTGCTGATCGACGAATTGGACGAGAACGGCTATCTGGGCTCGCCGCTGGAGGAAATCCTGGGCTGGCTGCCGGCCGAGATGGAGCCGGACCTGGATGAGCTGCGCGCGGCCTTGTCGCTGTTGCAGTCGTTCGACCCGCCGGGCATCGGCGCGCGCGACATGGCCGATTGCCTGCTGTTGCAACTGCGCAACCCCGACCCGGCGCGACTGCCGGAGGCCGCCGACCCGAAGGTGCTGGCCTGTGCTCGTCAGGTCTGCGCCCAGCATCTTGCGCTGCTGGCCACGGGCAACACCGCCAAGCTGTGCGCGGCCACGGGTTGTGACGAGGCCACGCTGCGCGCCGCCCATTCCCTGATCCTGCGCCTGGAGCCGCGTCCGGGCCGCGCCTGGACGGTGCCGGCGGCGGACTACGCCGTGCCCGACGTCATCGTGCGCAAGACGCGCCGCGGTTGGCAGGTGACGCTCAACAGCGCGGCCGTGCCGCGGCTGCAGATCAACGGGCTGTACGCGCATATGCTGGGCAACCAGAAGGAGTCCGCCCACGCCGGCCTGCAGTCGCAGTTGCAGCAGGCCAAGTGGATGATCCGCAACGTCGAGCAGCGCTTCGACACCATCCTGCGCGTGGCCCAGGCCATCGTCGATCGCCAGACCGCCTTCTTCAGCCAGGGGCCGGCGGCCATGCGACCGCTCATCCTGAAGGACATCGCGGGCGAACTGGGCCTGCACGAGTCCACGATTTCACGCGCCACGACACAGAAGTACATGCTCACTCCGTTTGGCACGTTGGAACTCAAGCGCTTCTTCGGGACAGGGGTGTCGACCGATGGCGGCGACGCCACCTCGGCCACGGCGGTGCAGACCTTCATCCGCCAGATGGTGGCCGAGGAGAACCGCGCCAAGCCACTGTCGGACAGCCAGATCATGGAAAAACTGGCCGACCAGGGCATCGTCATCGCCCGCCGCACCGTGGCCAAATACCGCGAGGCGCTGCGGATTGCGCCAGCGGCATTGCGCAAGGCGCAGGCTGCCGCGCGGTGAAATAAGGGACGTTTCTTCGCAAAAATGTCCCTTATTTCAACAAGTTAGAAGATCGCGTGGTTGCAAATTATTTACGCTGAGTACTTGCCATTGCATGAACAAATGCCGATAATTATTCTCATGTACATTTGCGTATGTAATGCCATCACCGAACGCCAAGTCCGCGCCAGCGTGGACGCGGGCGCGACGTCGCTTTCCGACCTGCAGTTCGAGCTGGGCGTGGCCACGTGCTGCGGCTGCTGCGCGGCCACCGCCGCCGAATACCTGCCGGGCGGCCGCTGCTCCAGCGTGTGCGATGTGCGCTCGATCGCCGTTCCGGTCAACCCGCCGGCCACCATGGCCGAGCCGGGCGCGTCCGCGGCGAACAGCAGCTATCCGGTCATCCAGGTCGCCGTCGCCTGAGCGGCGTCGCCACCTGCCACGGCTTGCAGGCCCAGCCCTGCAAGCCGTTGTGTTTCCGTTTCACAAAAATCCCTGATCATTCCCGCCAATTGGCGCACTGGCTCGCGCGCCGGTTCCGACAGGCATAGCGCCAGTTCGGACGGCGGCACCGCCGGCAGCATGTCGTCGACCAGCCGATGGCCGGCTGCGATGCAGCGGCGTTCCAGCAAGGCCACCCCCAATCCTCCCGCCAGCGCGGCCTGGATCCCCATCAGGTTGGGGCTCTCGTAGGCGATGCGCCAGCGCCGTCCTGCGCGTTCGAGCGCATGGATGGCGCGGTTGCGGTAGATGCAGCCCTGCGGAAAGGCCACCAGTGGCACCGGTTCGGTGCTGGCGGGAAGCGCGTGCGAGCCGGCGATCCAGTGCAGGTGTTCCGACCAGGTCGTCAGCGCCGGACCGGCGCCGGGTTCGCGCTTGAGCAACGCCAGATCGAGGTCGCCGCGTTCCAGGCCGCGCGTCAGGGCCACGGTCAGGTCGCAGCGCACCGACAGCCTGACCGCCGGCCGGGCGCGGGCGAACTGCGCCACGATGGCAGTCAGCGTGTCCGCGGCGAAATCGTCGGGGATGCCCAGCCGGATCACCTCCACCCGCTTGCGGCCGCTGACCGCTTCGCGCACCTCGCTGGACAGCGCCAGCATGCGCCGCGCATAGCCCAGCAGACGCTCGCCGTCCTCGGTCAGGTGGACCTGGCGGCCTTCGCGCACGAACAGCGTGCATTCGAGCGTTTCCTCCAGCTTGCGGATCTGCTGACTCACGGTGGACTGGCTGCGGTGCACCCGTTCGCCGGCGCGGGTGAAGCCGCCCGCGTCGACGACAGAGACGAAGCTGTGCAATAGATCGAGATCAAGCATGGGAGGCGCCTTTGCATCGGTTTTTCAAATACTTTTGATCCGAATAAAGCGTTTGTCAATGGATAGGGCCGCGCCCAGAATGGGCTCCTCTTCCTTTGCCCGGACCTGCTGCCATGAAGGCGTCATCGACTTTGCCCGCCACCGCCCTGCCCACAGACGCGCCAATGGGGGTGGCCTGGGCGCCCATTGCGGCGTTCTGTTTTCTGTGGAGTTCGGCGTTCGCGGCGGCCAAGATCGCGGTGCGCGACTGCCCGCCGCTGACCCTGCTGACCGTCCGCTTCCTGATCGCCGGGGCCCTGATGCTGGGCGTGGCGGCGGCCAGCGGCCGGTGGTCGCGGCCCAGCGCCCGCGATCTGGCGGCGCTGGTGCTGCTGGGGGTGTTGAACAACGGGGCCTACCTGGGCCTGAGCTGGAGCGGCATGACGACCGTGTCGTCCGCGTTCACGGCGGTGCTGATCAGCACCAATCCGCTGCTGATCGGGGTGCTGGCCGGGCCCGTGCTGGGCGAGCGGCTGGGCTGGCGCAAGATGCTCGGGCTGTGCCTGGGCCTGGCGGGCGTGGCGCTGGTGCTGCGCTCGCGGCTGTCGGGCATGCAGGAGGATCTGCATGGCACCCTGCTGGTGACGGGCGGCCTGGTGGCGCTGGTGGCGGGCACGCTGCTCTACAAACGCCTCAAGCCGTCGACGGGACTGTGGATGGCGACGGGCATCCAGTCGCTGGCCGGCGCGGTGGCGCTGATGCCCGTGGCGCTGCTGCACGAGAGCATTGGCGACGCGCGCATGACGGCCAGCCTGTTCTGGAGCATGGCCTACATGATCGTGGCGGTGTCCATCGGCGGCTATTACCTGTGGTTCATGATCCTCGGACGCGCCAGCGCCACCGCGGCCAGCGCGCTGCATTTCCTGATGCCGCCGCTGGGCCTGCTGTTCGGCTGGGTGGTACTGCGCGAGTCGGTGTCGTGGCTCGACCTGCTGGGCATCGTGCCGATCGCGTTCGGTATCTGGCTGGCGACGCGGCGCGCCGCCTAGGCGAGGACAGCGCGCGCGTCACGCGTGCCGAGGCCGGGACGTGCGCGTGGCGCGGGGGCTCGCGCGGTGGCCAGGGTTGGGTCTGCACATCGCGGCTTGATGTCGGAACGGTCTGATAGATTCATGGCGTCATCGCGGCATTCACGCGGTGCGGCGCGCATGAAATGCCACGGTGAATGCGCCACCCGTGTCCGCGCAGGCCGCGAAACCGCGATGCGCCGCCTGCGGGACATCGCGCATGCATACTCATTCTCATTCGTCTGTCGCTTTCTTGTAGCGCTCGTAAAGCGGTTTACCAAATGCGCGCCAAGGCTAGTCGCGGCCCCGCGGCCGATGTTAGTCTGCCGGGGTTGCGTACTCGCGGCATCGTGCGCTTCTTGTCGCGATGCAGTGCGCGTCGCGCCTGACTGCAAGGAGTCCATCATGAAAGGCGATAAAACCGTCATCCAATTCTTGAACAAGCAGCTGACCAACGAGCTGACGGCGATCAACCAATACTTCCTGCATGCGCGCATGTTGAACCACTGGGGTTTCGACAAGCTGGGCAAGCACGAGTACGAAGAATCCATCGGCGAAATGAAGCATGCGGATCGCCTGATCGCGCGCATCTTCATGCTCGACGGCCTGCCCAACCTGCAGGACCTGCACAAGCTGCTGATCGGCGAGGACGTGCCGGAACTGCTGGCCTGTGATCTGAAGCTGGAGCAAGGCGCCCAGGCCACCGTCAAGGAAGCCATCGCCTATTGCGAATCGGTGCGCGATTACGTGTCGCGCGATCTGTTCCAGGACATCCTGGACGATACCGAAGAGCACATCGACTATCTGGAAACCCAGATCGACCTGATCGACAAGGTCGGCCTGCAAAACTACCTGCAAAGCCAGATGTCCGTGCCCGATTGATCCATCGGCCCGGCATGAAAATGGCGCCCCTCGGGGCGCCATTTCTTTTGGTGACCGCGCGTGCCGCGATCCGGGCGAGGCGGCCTATTGCGGGCGCGCCGGGCATTCGGCCATCGTGCCCCAGGCCCGGTTGGGACCACAGTACTTGTTGCGGGCTGCCCACGAGCACGAGGGGCGCTCGAAGAAGCCTTGCGTGGCACAGTGGGCCAGTTCGCGCTTGAGCGCGTCCTGCCAGCCGGGCGCGCCGGGCGCGGGCGACGAATTGGGCGGGGGCGGCGCCTGCACCATCTGGGTGTTGCCATAGCCGGCAGCCTGTTGACCCGGGGCCTGGCCCTGGCCGCCATTGACGGCGGCGCCGGTGCCCGGCGCCTGCAGGTCCAGCGTGCTGACGTCGGAGCCGCCTTGTGGCAGCGGCACTTGCGAGGCGGCGGCGATTTCGCGGGCCTGTTCCTGGCTGATGCGTTCGCGCGAGATTTTCACGGCCGGATCGCTGACGGTGTCGAACAGCGAGACGGTGTTGATGGCCCATTCGCGGTCGGCGGGCTTGTCGGGCACGCCGAGCGTGCCGTCGATGCGCGGCTGCGGCGGCTGGGCCACGTAGGGACGCCCGTTGGCGTCGAGCACGGGCTGCTGCGACGCGGCCGCATCCTGGCCGGGCGCAGGCGCGGCGGGCGGCGCATGCGCCACCAGCCAATCACCCAGTTGAATGCCGCCCCAGGCCGACGCGCCAAGCGCCAGCAGGAGCGTTGCGAATAATAAACGCCAAGACATTGCTACCCTCATCTGCCGTGCGGTACCCGAACGGGTCTACGCCTTGTCTCCGAAGACCTTGCCGCCGTGCTCCCGCATGGCGTGGAATTTCACATCCGGATACAGTTCCTCGGCCACGCGCAACTGCGCGGGGGAACTGATCAAAAACGCCGCCGCATCGACCACATCATAGGCGATATGGGCGGCATTGGCATCCATGAACTTGCGCAGCGCCTTGGGGTTATCAGAAGTAATCCAACGTGCCATTGTGTAGCGCGAAGGCATCATCCGGGCGTCCACGCCGTACTCGGTCTTGAGGCGGTGCGCGACCACTTCAAACTGCAGCTGGCCGACCGCGCCCAGCAGCAGCGAGCCGCCGGCGGCCTCGGGGCGGAACACCTGGATGGCGCCCTCTTCGCCCAACTGCGTCAGGCCGGTGCGCAACTGCTTGGTGCGCAGCGGGTCCTTCACTTCGACGGCCTGGAACAGTTCCGGCGCGAAGAACGGCAGGCCGGTGAATTGCAGCGTTTCGCCTTCGGTCAGCACGTCGCCCAGTTGCAGCACGCCGTGGTTGGGAATACCGATCACGTCGCCGGCATAGGCCTCGTCCAGCAGTTCGCGGCGTTGCGACAGGAACGACACCACGTTGTTGGGGCGCATTTCCTTGTTGGTGCGCGCGACCTTCAGGCGCATGCCGCGCTCGAAGCGGCCGGAGCTCACGCGCACGAAGGCGACGCGGTCGCGGTGGGCCGGATCCATGTTGGCCTGCACCTTGAACACGACGCCGGTGAACTTGGGTTCCTCGGGCTGCACTTCGCGTTGCAGCGCGACGCGCGGGCCGGGGGGCGGGGCCTGCTCGACCAGCGCGTCCAGCACTTCCTGCACGCCGAAGTTGTTGATGGCCGAGCCAAAGAACACCGGGGTCTGCTTGCCGGCCAGGAATTGATCGCGGTCGAACGCGGGCGCGGCTTCGTTGATCAGCTCGATCTCGCCGCTGGCCTGGTCGAAGGCCGAGCCGAAGCGGCGCGCGATCTCGGGGTTGGTCAGACCTTCGATGAAGTCGTCGTTGTCGGAACGGCGCTCCTGGCCGGGGCGGAACACGCGCATGCGGTCGCGGCGGATGTCGAACACGCCGCCAAAGGCCTTGCCCATGCCCACCGGCCACGAGAACGGCACGGCGTCCATGCCCAGGTGGCCTTCGATTTCCGACAGCAGCTCAAGCGGCTCGCGCACTTCACGGTCCATCTTGTTGATGAACGTGATGATGGGCGTGTTGCGCGCGCGGCAGACCTGCAGCAGGCGGATGGTCTGCGGCTCGACGCCGTTGGCGGCGTCGATCACCATCAGCGCGGCGTCGACCGCCGTCAGCACGCGGTAGGTGTCTTCCGAGAAGTCCTGGTGGCCCGGGGTGTCGAGCAGGTTGATGACGCAGTCGCGGTATTCCATCTGCATCACCGACGAGGCCACCGAAATGCCGCGCTGCTTTTCGATTTCCATCCAGTCGGAGGACGCGTGGCGCGAGGCCTTGCGCGCCTTGACGCTGCCGGCGATCTGGATCGCGCCTGCGAACAGCAGCAGCTTTTCGGTCAGCGTGGTCTTGCCCGCGTCAGGGTGGGAAATGATGGCGAAGGTACGGCGCCGCGCTACTTCTTGTGGGATGTTCATGATCGGAGGATTCAACCTGACGCCGCGGCCTGGGCCCGGCGCGGTCCGGTATCGTGCATCGAAACAAGCGGGGCACGCGCCGTTGCCGGCGCATGCCCCGCGCGTGGAAATTCAGGAATGGCGGCGGAACGACGCCAGGAACACGCCGGCCAGGATGAACAGCGAACCGAAGGTGCGGTTCATCCAGCGGATGTGCTTGGCATCGCGCAGCAGGCGCAGCACGCGCGCCGCCAGCAGCGTGTACACGCCCATCGCCACCAGGTCGGTGAAGGCCAGCGTGCCGGCCAGCGCCGCGTACTGCGGCGTCAGCGGCAAGGCGGTGTCGACGAACTGCGGCACCACGGCCAGCAGGAACACCGTGCCCTTGGGGTTCATGGTGTTGATCAGGAAGCCGCGCATCACCAGCTCACGGATCGAGGCCTGCTTGGGATCGCCGGCATCGACCGCGACCGGCGCGGCGTCGGTGCGGATCTGGCGCACGCCCAGGTAGATCAGGTAGGCGACGCCGAGGTACTTGACCACGTTGAAGGCCATCTCGGAGGTGGCCAGCACCGCGCCCAGGCCGACCGCGACCACCACGAACTGGAACAGGATGCCCAGGATCAGGCCGGCCGTGTTCCAGTAGCCGCGGGCAAAGCCGTACTTCAGTCCGGAGGACATCGCGGAGATGGCCCCCGCGCCAGGCGAGAACGAAATGGCCCAGGAGGCCAGGAAGAACGTCAACCAGGTGGAAAGAGGCATGATGGCGCGGGTCCGTGGGTCGCAGTAACAGAAATGCCGCTGATATTACTTGGAGAGCAGCGCCGCGCGCGGGCCGCCGGCCGGGCGGCCGCCGTTGCCGCTGCCGGCGGGACGGGCGCTGCCTTCGGGGCGGCGGTGGTTCTGCTGCG
>NZ_CADIJL010000052.1 GCF_902859695.1 Achromobacter ruhlandii | reverse complement strand
CGCCCACGCCAGCGCAGGGCGGGTCGTCCCCCGACGCGCGCGCGCCGCTGCCGCGCGGCATCGACGACGTCAGCGCGCTGCTGGGGCTGGAGCCGGCCGTGCGCAACGAACTGCGGCGCACCATGACGGTGCTGCCCGTGGCCACCAGCGTCAACGTCAATACGGCGCCGCCCGAAGTCGTGGCGGCGCTGGTGCCCGGCCTGTCGCTGAGCCAGGCGCGCGCGCTGACCGGCGAACGCGACCGCGGCAACTGGTTCAACAACAGCGGCGACTTCGCGAACCGCCTGGCCGCCACCGGCGTCAAGGGCCCGGTGCCGGCCGTGACCACGGCCAGCGGCTGGTTCATGGCCAGCGGCGCGGTCGTGTACGAACGGGCCCGCGTCTCGATGCAGGCGCTGATACGCAGCGCCCCGCCGGCCGCGCCCGACACTATCTGGACGAGAGAAAACCCTTGAAGAATTCCCTGCGCATCGCACTGGTCCCCCTGGCCGAACTCGGTCCGGGATCCTTGCTGCCCTATGCCTGGTTCGACCGCCGCGGCCGCTGCGCGCGCCAGGGCGAACTGCCGCTGCATGCCCTCGGCCAGGCCTACCCGCAGGCGGCCTGCGAAGCCGTGCTGCATCCCGGCGACGTAATCGCCGCCACCGTACAGGTGCCCGCCGTGGCCAAGGCCCGCTTCGCCGCCGCCGTGCGCGGCGCGCTCGAACCGCTGGTATTGAGCGACCTGGACGACCTGGCCATCGGCCACGGCCCGCGCGGCGCCGATGGCCAGGTGCCGCTGGCCTGGGCGCCGCGCGAACCCGTGCGCCGCGCCTGGAGCCTGCTGAACGCCCAGGGCCTGCGCGCCCACGCCCTGATCGCGCCGCAGACGCTGGCGCCCGGCGAAGCCGCGCCGCTGCGCGATCCCGCCGACCCGCGCTGGCTCGCGCCCTCGCCCTCCTGGTCGCTGGCCATGCCGCAGCTGGCGCCGGCGCGCGTCTCGCGCTGGCGGCCTGTGTGGCGCTGGGGCGCGGCCGCCGCCGTGGTCTGGATCGGCGGGCTGAACCTGCACGCCGCCCAGATGCGCGGCGAGGCCAAGGCGCTGCGCGAAGACATGCGGCGCCAGGTGCTGGCGGCCTTTCCCGACATCCCGGTGGTGCTGGATCCGGCGCGCCAGGCGCGGCAGGGGCTGGACGCCTTGCAGAATCGCCGCGGCGCTGCCACCGCCGGCGATTTCCTGCCGCTGGCGCGGGCCGCGGCCCAGACCCTGCCCTTCGCCGCCGACAACGTCGCGCGGCTGTCGTACGGCGACCAGGCGCTGACTTTGCAACTGGCTGACGCCGGCGCCCAGGCCCAGCGCGTCGCCGAAACCCCGGCGCTGATCCAGCAGGCCGCGGCCCAGGGCCTGAAACTGGAACGCGGCGACACCGACAACACCTGGCGCATCACGCGCAGCCAACCATGAAACCGATCGAACGCCTGAGCGCCGCCTGGCGCGCCGCCCTCACCCCCCTGGCCCCCGCCGCCGATCGCGCGCGCCAGCGCTACCAGGCCCTGGCCCCGCGTGAACGCCGGCTGATCAACAGCGCCGGCGTCCTGCTGGGGCTGGCGCTGGTCTTCACCATCCTGGTCGAGCCGGCGCTCGATTCGGTGCGCAAGCTGCGCGAGGAACTGCCACGGCTGCGCGGCCAGGCCGCCGCCGTAGCCGACCTGACCCGCCAGGCGGCCGGGCTGCGCAACCAGGCCGCCGCGCCCGCCGCCACGCTGCCTGCCGCGGCCGACATCGGCGCCAGCCTGGCGCGCGCCGGCCTGCCGGCCGATCACTGGAAGCTGGAAGCCCCCGGCCAGGGCGACAGCGTGACGCTGGCGCTGACCGAAGTGCCCGCCTCGGCGCTGCTGCGGTGGCTGGAGAACATTGCCGGCGACTGGGGGCTGACGGTCGGCAAGGCCGACCTGACGCGCGCCGCCAACGCCAATGGCCGGCCGCTGCCCGGCCTGGTCAACGGCAGCGTGACGCTGGTCCTGCCCGCCCGCCAGGCGCGATCCTGATGCGCCTGCCCCGCCTGCCCAAAGGCACCGGCCTGGCGCTGGCCTGCACCGCCAGCGCCGCGATCGCCGCGGCCGCCGTGCTGCCGGCGCGCTGGCTGCTGGCCTGCCTGCCCGCCGATGCGCCGGTGGCGCTGGCCGATGCTGGCGGCACGATCTGGGACGGCAGCGCCTGGATCGCGCTGGGTCCGCCAGGGGCGCGCCGCATGCTGCCCCAGACCCTGCGCTGGCAATGGCGCTGGTCATCGCTGTCGCTGGAACTGTCGCACCCCTGGCTGCAGGGCCCGGTGCGCGCCGGCCTGGGCTGGAACGGCATCAGCCTGTCGGCGCAATCGCTGCGCCTGCCTGCCACGGTGCTGCCGGCGCTGGGCGCGCCCTGGAACACGCTGGCGCCCGAGGGCCTGCTGGAAATACAGTGGCAGGCGCTGCGGCTGGGCGGCGCCCTGCCCGATGCGCCGCTGGCCGAACTGCGCTGGCGCGATGCCGCCACCGCCCTGTCGCCCGTGGCGCCGGTGGGGACCTACGTGCTGCGGGTGCGCGGCAACGGGCGCGCCGGCGCCACGCTGGCGCTCAGCACCGAAAGCGGTCCGCTGGCGGTCACCGGCCAGGGCAGCGTGACCGCCCGCGGCGTGCGCTTCCAGGGCCAGGCCACGTTCGCGCCTGGCGCCAGCGAAGCCGACCGCGGCGCGCTCGACGGCCTCATGTCGACGCTGGGCCGCCGCAACAACGACACGGTGATCTTCGGCACCGACAAGTAGCGCCGGACCGGCGTCCTGTTGCACGCCGGCCACGAAGCCGTCTTTGTCAGACTGAGTCGCAGACTCCGCGGCGTCCTCGGCGACGCCGCGGAGTCTGCATCGTTTCCGCCCTGCGTAGACCGCGCAGCAGCCCGCTCGCGGACACGCCCGCGTGATCTCGGACTGTCTCTCGATTGACGCAAAAATTCATAAAACATAACGTTTTGAATGATTTTTGCAGCCGTCGTTTTCGTTCGTCTCCCCATGTCGTATTCGCCCCGCGCACGTCCCGCGCATCTCTCCGCGCGTCCCCCCGCGCCGCCGCTCCGGTCCGCATCCCGGGCCACGACGCGCGACATCGCCACGGCCGGCTCCTGTCTCAACTGAACGCATCACGGCCGGGGCTCGCCGCCCCGGCCGTGGCCGCCTTTCCTGGAACCCGACCATCCGATGCCCTCCGCCATGCCTTCCGTCTTCCCTCCCCGCTCCCGCCTCCGATTCGCCACGCTGGCCGCGGCCCTGGCCGCCGCCTGGACCGCCCCGATACAGAACGCGGCTGCCGCCGACGCGGCGCCCACGCTTGCCCCGATCACCGTCATCGACCGCTCCAACCAGGGCTCGATGCGGCCCGGCGCCCTGCGCGACGAACTCGTCAAGACCGAATCCATCAGCGAACGCGCCATTGCCAAGGCCGGCGCCACCAACGTCAACGAGGCGCTCGACAAGAACCCCGGCATCGCGGTCCAGGTCGAATGCTCGATCTGCAACGTGCGCAACATCCTGCTCAACAACCTGCCCGGCCGCTACACCACGCTGATGATCGACGGCGTGCCGATCTTCTCCTCGGTATCGTCGGCCTACGGACTGGACAGCGTCAGCGTCTACGGCGTCGAACGCATCGACGTGGCGCGCGGCGCCGGCGCCAGCCTGATCGCCCCCGAGGCCCTGTCCGGCTCGGTCAACATCGTCACCAAGCGCCCCACCGAGGCCGAGAACCGCGCCCGCGCGCAGATCGGCAGCTATGGGGCGCGCCAGGGCGACGCCTACCTCGCGCGGCCGTTCGACGGCGGCGCCATCACCGCGACGCTGAACTACAACAAGCACGACTCCGTCGACGCCGACCACAACGGCATCTCCGAATACACCGGCTACGACCGCCGCCTGGGCGGCATCGGCTTCTTCCTGGACGACGCCGGCGGCTTCAAGGTGCGCGGCCGGCTCGACGTGGTCAACGAAAAGCGCGGCGGCGGGGCACTCGGCACCGACTATTCCGCCATCAAGCACAGCACCACGGGCAACCCCTTCGACTGGCGCGGCGGCGTGCATGGCTCGCCCGACCGCGACGGCTGGGTCGACCCGGCGGACGGCGCCATCATCGCCTACGACAAGGGCCCGGGCGGCGACCGCGGCGGCCGTGGCGGCATGTCCGAGATCATCTTCACCGACCGCGTGCAGTTCATCTCCACCGGCGAAAAGCGCTTTGGCGACAGCCTGCTGCGCCTGGCCGTGGGCGCGGCCGAGCACAAGCAGGACAGCTTCTACGAGCTGGCCACCTACATCGCCCGCCAGAAGCAGTATTACGCCGAGGCCAGCTGGCAGACGCCCATCGCGGGCTGGCTGACCACCCTGGGCGCCAACCTGCGCTACGAAGACCTGAGAAGCCACGGCAGCATGGAAGACGGCACCCCGGTAAGCGGCGTCGACGACTACACCTACCGCACTCCGGCCCTGTTCGTGCAGGCCTACCGCGCGCTGCTGGACGACGCACTAGAGATCAACGGCTCGGTGCGCTATGACCGCCACAACGTCTTCGGCGGCATCACCTCGCCGCGCCTGAACGCGCTGTACCACCACAACGACCGGCTTTCCAGCCGCGTCAGCGTCGGCAAGGGCTTCCGCGCGCCCACCAGCTTCTTCGAGCAGGAACACGGCATCCTCAACACCATCCGCATCGACCGCCAGATCAGCAAGCCCGAAGAATCGCTCAACGCCAGCTACGCGCTCAACTACGCCGACGACCGCCTCGCCGTGACCGGCTCGTACAACTACAACCGCATCAAGAACTTCGCCATGCTCGACCCCGACCGGCACGATGCGGACGGCAACGACATCACGCTGTTCTCCAGCTCCCGCGAGCCCGTCATCGTGCAGGGCGTGGACCTGACGATGTCCTACCTGCTGACGCCGGCCCTGAGCGTGATGGCGGCGGCCGAGGCGTTCAACTACCGCTTCCCCGCCAAGACGCTGATCTTCGCGCGTCCCAACGCCAAGGCCTACCTGGGCCTGGACTACGACCGCGGCGATTTCGACTTCAACGCCAAGCTGGTCTGGACCGGCCCGATGAACCTGCGCAAGTTCCATGACGACGGCTCGGGCCGGCAGGATCGCTACAACCTGGACGGCACGCCCAAGCGCGAAAAAAGCCCCGGCTTCTTCACCCTCGACCTGCGCGGCGAATACGCTGTCAACAAGCACTTCACGCTCTATGCCGGGGTCGACAACCTGTTCGACTACAAGCAGTCAGACAAGGAAAGCCCGCTGTTCGTCAACGGCGATGGCGACCTCGACGTCACCCAGCTGTGGGGCCCCAGCCGCGGCCGCTACCTGTATGCCGGCACCCGGCTGAGCTTCTGATGCGCCGTCTGCCATGGACCTGCCTGGCCCTGTGCGCGGCGACGGCGATCGCCAGCGCCCAGCCACGGCCGGTCTCGCGCCCGCCGGCGGGTCGAGCCTGGGACTTCTCCCTGCCCACCCTGGACGGCGGCCGCTTCGTGCGGCTGGCATCCCTGGAAGGGCCGGTGCTGGTCAATTTCTGGAGCCGCGATTGCCCGCCGTGCGTCACCGAGCTGCCACGGCTGCAGCGCTTCGCCGACGCCCATCCGGCGTGGACGGTGCTGCTGGTCAGCACCGACGCCCCGGCCGCCGCCACCGAATTCGCGCGGCGCCATGACGTCCGCCTGCCGGTGCTGCGCCCCGGCGGCAATGTCGTCGCCCTGATGCGCGCCGCTGGCAACCGGGGCGGCGCCCTGCCCTTCACGGTGGCGACCCGTCAGGCCCGCATCTGCGAGGGCCAGCTCGGCGCCTTGTCCAGCGCGGACCTGCGCCGCATCGCCGACGCCTGCGCGCGGGCGCCGGGCAAGCCGGGCGCGGTCGCGCCCTGAACCGCGTGGCGCGGTAGCCGGCCGCACACTAGGCGTCGCGCGTCACCCGCAGGATCTCCTCGGGCGAGGTTTCACCGCTTTGCACCCAGCGCGCGCCATCCTCGCGCATGCTGAGCATGCCGGCGGCGCTGGCCGCGCGGCGCAACTCGCGTTCGTCGCTGCCTTCGTGGATCAGGCGGCGCGCCTCGTCGTCGACCGTGAACAGTTCATGAATGCCGGAACGGCCGGCGTAGCCGGTGTGGTTGCACGCCTCGCAGCCGACCGGCAGGAACACCCGCTCGCCGTCCTGCATCGCCGGCTTCTTGCAGGCCGGGCACAGCTTGCGCACCAGCCGCTGGGCCAGCACGCCCAGCAGCGACGAGGACAGCAGGAACGGCTCCACGCCCATGTCGGTCAGGCGGGTCACCGCCGACACCGCGTCGTTGGTGTGCAGCGTGGCCAGCACCAGGTGACCCGTCAAGGATGCCTGCACCGCGATCTGCGCGGTCTCCAGGTCGCGGATCTCGCCAATCATGATGACGTCCGGATCCTGGCGCAGGATGGCGCGCAGCGCCAGCGCGAAACTCATGTCGATCTTGGCGTTGACCTGGGTCTGGCTGATGCCGGGCAGGTCGTACTCGATCGGGTCTTCCACGGTCAGGATGTTGCTGGTGGAGGCGTCCAGCCGGCTCAGCGCCGCGTACAGCGTGGTGGTCTTGCCGCTGCCGGTGGGCCCTGTCACCAGCACGATGCCGTGCGGCTGGCGGATCAGGCGGTCGAGCTGGCGCAGCACGCCAGGCGCCATGCCCAGCTTTTCCAGCTGCAGCCGGCCAGCTTCCTTGTCCAGCAGGCGCAGCACCGCGCGCTCGCCGTGGCCGGTGGGCAGGGTCGACACCCGCACGTCGATCGGCCGGCCGCCCACGCGCAGCGCGATGCGGCCGTCCTGCGGCAGGCGCTTTTCGGCGATGTCCAGGTGCGCCATGATCTTGATGCGCGAAATCAGCGCCGCGTGCAGCGCCTTGCGCGGCGAGACCACGTCGCGCAGCGTGCCATCGACGCGGTAGCGCACCACCGAATGGGTCTCGAATGGCTCGATGTGGATATCGCTGGCGCCATCGCGCGCCGCCTGGGCGAACAGCGCGTTGATCATGCGGATCACCGGCGCGTCGTCCTGCGCGTCCAGCAGGTCGGCCACCTCCGGCATATCCTGCAGCAAGCGGTCCAGGTCGATCTCGTTCTCGGCCACGCCCATCACCGAGGCGGCGTCCTCGGCATGGCTGTAGGCCGCCGCCAGCAGCGTTTCCAGCGCCTCGTCGTCGACCCGCGTCACGGCGATGTCGCCGTGGCAGCGCCGGATCTCGCGCACCGCCCATTCCGGCGTGCGCGGGCTCACGGTCAGTTGCGCATGACCCGCGCGCAGCGACAGCACCGCCCGCTGCGCCCGCGCCCACGCGTACGGCAAGGGATGCGCGCTCATAGATGCGAGACCAGTTCGCCCTTGTAGCCCAGCTCGCGCAGCAGCGAGGTGGCCGTGGAGATGGTGCCGGGATCCTTGGACACCTGGCTGCGCACCACATAGCCCATGCCGCCCGGGCCGGCCTGCACGTAGGCCTGCAGGCCGCTGGCCTGGACCCGCTGGACGATGCGATCGGCCTCGCCGCGCGTCTTGACCGAGGCGAACTGCAGGGTCGCGCTGGTCTTGTCGACTTCGCCGTAGAGCGAAGCCGGGTCGCGCGCCACGCTCACGCCCAGCGGCAGGTTGGCGCGGATCGGCAGCGACGGATCGCTGGTCTGGCGCGCCGCCGGATACTGGCGCACCGCGAACGATTCCACCGTGGCGGGCGGCGGACGCCGCATCGTGTCCGCCAACTGATCGGGCCGCATGTCGTAGACGTTGTTGGACACCGACGGCGCCGAGCCCGGCGGCGGCAGCATGGGCGCCTGCATGTTGGGCAGCAGCCAGTGATCGCCCGGCTGCGCGACGCCCTGGGCGCGGCGCATGTAGTCGTAGCGGTCCATCGTCACGCTGGCGCTCTGGCGCGCATCGCGCACCACGTAGGGCCGCAGGAACACCATCAGGTTGGTCTTGGTGCGCTTGCGGCTGTCGTACTTGAACAGCGACCCCAGCACCGGAATCGAACTCAGGCCCGGCACATTGTTGGAGGTCAGCGTCACGTTGTCTTCCAGCAGGCCGCCCAGCACGATGATCTGGCCGTCGTCGATCAGCACGCTGGTGTCGATGGCGCGCTTGTTGGTGACGATGCCGGTGGTCGGCGTCGAACGGCTCTCATCGATGCTGCTGACTTCCTGGTAGATGTCCAGCTTGACCGCGCCGCCTTCGGAGATCTGCGGCCGGATGTTCAGCTTCAGGCCCACGTCCTCGCGCTGGATGGTCTGGAACGGGTTGTTGTTGTTGCCGCCGTTGGTGACGTACTGGCCGGTCACGAAGGGCACCGTCTTGCCCACCAGGATGCTGGCAGACTGGTTGTCCAGCGTCAGCAGGTTCGGCGTGGAAAGGATGTTGGCTTCGCCGGTGTTCTGCATCGCCCGCGCCAGCACGCCCAGGTTGATCACCTTGTTGCCCAGCACGTCGACCGTGCCCTTGACCACGCCCAGGCTCAGGCCGCTGCCGAGCGCGTCGATCGAGGTCGGACCGGTGCCCGACAAGCCGCTGCCGCCCAGATTGGTGCCGCCGATGAAGCTGGTGCCGCCGCTGTTGATGTTGCCCGCGCCGGTCATCCACTGGATACCGAATTCGGCGGCCGCCTGTTCGCTGACCTCGACGATCAGGCTCTCCACCAGCACCTGCGCGCGGCGCTGGTCGAGCTGGTCGATCACTTCGCGCAGGCTGCGGTACAGCGGCTCGGGCGCCGCGATGATCAACGAGTTGGTGGCCGGGTCCGCCTGGATGGTGGCGCCGCCGGCGGAATACGACACGGCCTGGTTGCCGGAATCGTCGCGCGCGATGCGTTCCTGGTCCCCCGACAATCCGCCCTTGGCGTTGCCGGCGCTGTTCGACGAGCCGGACATGCCCAGGCCGGTGTTGTTGGCGCTGGCGGAGGATTGCGCCGGGCGGTTGCCGCCGGTCTGCCCGATGCCGCCGCCGGCGCCGCCATTGGGGCTGGAGCCCGGCGCCGCGTTGGCCTGACCGGCCAGCAGGCCGCCCAGCACTTCGGCGATGCGGGTGGCCTGCGCATTGCGCATGTAGACCACGTGCAGATTGCCGGCGCGGTTCTGCTGCGCGTCCAGCTTCATGATCAGGTCGCGCGCCAGTCGCGTGCGGGCCGGGCTGCCCGCGCGGATCAGCACGCTGTTGCTGCGCGGGTCCGCCACCACGGCGATGCGCTGGGTCGGATCGCTGCTCTGCGTGTCCAGCAATTGCGAGGCCAGGACGGCGATGTCCGACGCGATGCCCGAACGCACCGGCACCACGTCGGTGTCGATCGAACTGGGCACGTCGATGCGGGCGATCACCGCGGCGATGCGATCCAGGTTGTCGGCATAGTCAGTCACCACCAGCGTGTTATTGCCCGGGTACGCATTGATGGGATTGTTCGGCGGCACCATCGGGCGCAGCACCGGCACCAGGTTGGCCGCGTTCTCGTACTTCAGCGGGAACACCCGCGTCAGCATCTCGCCGCTGTTGCCCGAGCGGCCGCGCGCGAAGTCCGCGACCGACACAGGCGCCTTGCCCGCGCCGCCGGCGGCGGGCGCCGGCCGCGGATCGCCCACCACCGCGCTGCCTTGCAGCTTGGCGTCGGCCTCGGGCACCACGCGCGTCACGCCGTCCACCTCGACGATCGCGAAGCCCTGCAGCCGCAGCGCGCCGGTCAGCATCGACAGCGCCTGTCCGCTGTCGACCGGCCGGTCCGACACCAGCGTGAGCTTGCCTTTCACGCGGGGATCCACCAGGAAATTGCGCTTGGTGAACAACGACAGCGCACGCAGCACGGCAGGGATGTCCGTGTCGACGAAGTTCAGGCTGACGCGATTGTCCGCCTGTTGAGCATAGGCCTGGCCGGCCGCGGGTCCGAGTTGGCTTGCCGCGAGCAAGACCGCAAGGCTGAGTTGCGCGATATGACGCATGACGAGATATGCCTGAGACGTGAAGTCGTGTGAAAAAACGTGAAAGCGCGTCGGAGTATACGGGGTGACACTGCAACACTACGGTCATAATCCAAAGGCAAGGTGACGGGCTGCAAAGCCTTGATTTACGGGCCTTTCCGCCAAGCGGCGCGGGCCCGAGCCACCTTCCCACCATGCCATCCTTTCGTTACGAAGCGACTGACGCGCTCGGCAAAATCGTGCAGGGCACGATCGACGCCGACAGCGAGCGCGGCGCCCGCAACCAGTTGCGCGGCCGCGGCCTGCTGCCCCTGTCCACCTCCCCCGCCGCGCGCGTCGAAGGCCTGGGCGCCGCGCTGCGCACGCGCCTGTCCGATGCCGATCTGGCCTGGCTCACGCGCCAGCTCGCCAGCCTGCTGGCCGCCCGCCTGCCGCTGGACGCCGCGCTCAGCGCCACGCTCGAACAGGCCGAGAAAAAGCACATCGCCGCCACGCTCGAAGGCGTGCGCGACGACGTACGCGCCGGCCATCGCCTGTCCGCCGCGCTGGCCTCGCGCCCGCGCGACTTTCCCGAGATCTACCGTGCGCTGATCGGCGCCGGCGAGGAATCCGGCGATCTGGCGCAGGTCATGGAAAAACTGGCGGACTACATCGAAGAGCGCAACACGCTGCGCAGCAAGGTCATGACGGCGTTCATCTATCCCGCCGTGGTGGCCTGCGTCTCCGTCATCATCGTGATCTTCCTGCTGGGCTACGTGGTGCCACAGGTGGTGTCGGCCTTCAACCACGCCAAGCAGCAATTGCCGCTGCTGACCCGCATCATGCTGGCGCTGTCGGACTACGTGCGCGACTGGGGCCTGGCAACCGGCGCCGCCATCGCGCTGGCCATCGTGCTGTGGCGCTACTCCCTGCGCGTGCCCGCCGCGCGCCGCGCCTGGCACGCCCGCGTGTTGCGCCTGCCCCTGGCCGGCCGCTTCGTGCTCGGCGTCAACGCCGCGCGCTTCGCCTCGACCCTGGCCATTCTCTGCGGCAGCGGCGTCGCCCTGCTCACCGCCCTGGACGCCGCCCGCCGCACCCTCGGCAACGACGTGCTGCGCGGCGCCGTCGACGAAGCCGCCGCGCGCGTGCGCGAAGGCGCGTCCCTGTCGGCCTCGCTGGCCGCGCAGAAAGCCTTCCCCTCGCTGCTCATCCACCTGATCGCCAGCGGCGAAAAGACCGGCCAGCTCCCCGAACTGCTGGACCGTGGCGCGCAGAACCTGTCGCGCGACCTCGAACGCCGCGCCATGGCCATGACCGCCCTGCTGGAACCCGCCCTGATCCTGCTGATGGGCGGCTTCGTCCTCCTGATCGTGCTGGCCGTGATGATGCCGATCCTGGAAATGAACCAGCTGATCCGCTAGGCGCACAAAAAGAAAAGGCCCGCGTCCAAGCCGCGGGCCTCAGGGAATCCATAACAAGGAATCGAACAACCGCCAACCCGCGCATTGGCACGCCGCGGAACAGCTGGAATAACAGCGCGCGGAAAAACAGAAAAGTGAACGCCAAAGAAAAAAAGCGGCTTCCCAAAAGCCACCGCCCTACAGTTCTCTCTCCCCACCCGCGCGAAGCGACAACACCCCGCCGCCCCACCACAGCGTATGCAAACTGCGGCCGCCCGCGCGGCCACAGTTTGCGGGCCCCGCAAGCTCCCCCGCAAGCCACCACCACAGCAGCGCGTCAATTCTCAAAGGCGCCAGCTCGGCGCGCAGGCGGGACGGATGCGGGCGCCGTCGATGCGCCCGAGGGAATCTGAAGGGAAGGCCGCAGGCCTGGACGAAGATGACAACGGGGAAGTCCGGAGCGAACGCTCCGGACCGCAATCGTTGGCGCCCGCATCCGTCCCGCCTGCGCGCCGGGCGACCCAAGAAAAAACCACTACCGCAAAAAACTTCGGGGCGACCCTTACGGCCACCCCGACATCCAACCCAAGCGATTCAAACGCAAACTCAAAGCGCCTCTTCGTCGCTCTCCCCCGTCCGAATCCGGATGGCCTGCTCGACCGGCGTCACGAAAATCTTGCCATCCCCGATCTTCCCGGTCCGAGCCGCCTTCACCACCGCCTCGATCGCCGCCTCGACCTGATCATCCGGCAGCACCACCTCGACGCGGATCTTCGGCAGGAAATCCACCACATACTCCGCCCCGCGATACAGCTCGGTATGCCCCTTCTGGCGCCCGAAGCCCTTCACTTCGGTCACGGTCAGCCCGCTGACGCCGACCTCGGCCAGCGCCTCGCGGACTTCGTCGAGCTTGAAGGGTTTGATGATGGCGGTGACTTGTTTCACGTTGGTCGTCCTGATTGTGCGGTCTGTTGCGGCGCCCGGCCTCGAACACTATCGGACCCAGGCGCAATGATTGAGAGAATACCACCGGCGCCGGGGGCCAACCGGCCCGTCCGCCATTGCCGGGAAAACCCGAATACGGCTCAGCCCGGCGGCGCCTCGTCCGGAATCCGGTCGGCGTCGCGCATCCACACCACCGACTCGGAATCGCTCGGCGCGCGCCAGTCGCCGCGCGGCGACAGCGACCCGCCCGAGCCCACCTTGGGCGCGTTCGGCACGCAGGTGCGCTTGAACTGGCTGAGGCGGAAGAAGCGGTCCAGGAAGATCTTCAGGTTGCGCTTGATCGCCGCCAGGTCGTACTGGTTGCGCGCCACGTGGCCGCCTTCCGGCCAGGCGCCGGCATCGCGGTCGCGCCAGGCCGCCAGCGCCAGGAACGCCACCTTGGTCGGCGCGAAGCCGTAGCGCAGCGTGTAGTACAGGTTGAAGTCCTGCAGCTCGTAGGGGCCGATGGTGTCTTCGCTTTTCTGGGTCGGCTTGCCGTCATCGCCGCCTGGCACCAGTTCGGGGCTGACGTCCGTGCCCAGCACGTCCAGCAGCACCGCCGCGCCGGTCTCGCCCAGGCGGCCGGACTCGGCCACCCAGCGCACCAGGTGCGTGATCAGCGTCTTGGGCACGCTGGCGTTAACGCTGTAGTGCGACATGTGGTCGCCCACGCCATAGGTGCACCAGCCCAGCGCCAGCTCGCTCAGGTCGCCAGTGCCGATGACGATGGCGTTATTGAAATTGGCGATGCGGAACAGGTGGTTGGTGCGCTCGCCGGCCTGCACGTTCTCGAAGGTGATGTCGTACACCGGCTGGCCTTCGGCATAGGGATGGCCAAGGTCCTTGAGCATCTGCAGGCAGCTCGGGCGGATGTCGACCTCGGAGGCCGTGCAGCCGACCACCGCCATCAACTGGCGCGCCTGCTGCAGCGTGCGCGCACTGGTGGCGAAACCCGGCATGGTCACGGCCAGGATGTTGGCGCGCGGCAGCCCCAGCGTGTCCATGGCCTGGGCGCAGACCAGCAGCGCGTGGGTCGAATCCAGCCCACCCGAGATGCCGATGACCACCTTGGACATGCCGCTGGCCGAGAGCCGCTGCGCCAGCGCCTGCACCTGGATGTTGTAGACCTCCTTGCAGCGCTCGTCGCGGCGCCGGGCATCGGCCGGCACGTACGGAAAGCGCGCCACGCGCCGCTCCAGCGGCAGCTCGGCGTCCTCCAGCGGCGCCGCGACCGGCACCGGCACCAGGCGGAACTGGCGCACTTCGTCGCGGTGACGGCGCGCCGATTGGCCGAAGGTGGTCTGGTGCATGCGCTCGCGCGACAGGCGCTCCAGGTCGACGTCGGCAAACAGCAGGTGCGATTCGTTCAGGAAGCGCTCGGACTCGCCCAGCAGCTCGCCGTTTTCGTAGATCAGCGCCTGGCCGTCCCAGGCCAGGTCGGTGGACGACTCGCCGCGGCCGGCCGAGGTGTACATGTAGGCCGCCAGGCAACGCGCCGACTGCTGCGCCACCAGCTGGTGGCGGTAGGCCGACTTGCCGACCACGATGTTCGAGGCCGACAGGTTCACCAGCACCGTGGCGCCGGCCAGCGCCGCGAACGAGGACGGCGGGATCGGCACCCAGACGTCTTCGCAGATCTCGACGTGGAACTGGAACAGCGGCAGCTTTTCCATCTGGAACAGCAGCTCGGCGCCGAACGGCACGGCCTGGTCCAGCAGGCGGATCTCGGTGGCGACGGCGCAATCGGCCGCGCTGAACTGGCGCGCTTCGTAGAATTCGCTGTAGTTGGGCAGGAAACTCTTGGGCACCACGCCCAGGATGCGGCCGCCGGCGATGACCACGGCGCAGTTGTACAGCTGGTGCGCCACCCGCAGCGGCGCGCCGACGATGACGGCGATATCCAGTTCGGCCGTGGCCCGCGCCACCTGGTCCAGCGCCGCCTCGCAGGCGTCCAGCAGGGCCTTCTGGTGGAACAGGTCGTCGCAGGTGTAGGCCGACAGGCCGAGTTCGGGGAACGCCACCAGCACGGCGCCGCCCTGGGCCGCCTGCTGCGCCAGCGCGATGGTCTGCGCGGCGTTGAAGGCCGGGTCCGCGACCTTGCACTCGGGCACGCCCACGGCGACCCGGGCGAAGCCATGGGAATACAGGTTGAAGAACGGGTTCGACATCGGATCCATCGCCTGGGGCGCCTTGATACGGAACTGCACGAAACGGGCCTGCTGCAGGCCCCGGGAATCCTACCGGGCGATTATCTCACGGCGTCATGCGCCGGACGGCGGCGCCAGGCGCTCCGGATCGGCCCGGTGATGCGCGCCTTCGGCCGCCAGCGCCGCCTGGACGGCGCCCTCGCGCAGGTAGCTGCCCATGGCGCCGATGTCCGCGCCGGACGGCTGCTGGTACAGCCGCAGGCCCAGTTCCGGCAGGATCGCCAGCAGATGGTCGAAGATGTCGCCCTGGATGCGTTCGTACTCGACCCAGGCGGTAACGGCGGTGAAGCAATAGACCTCCACCGGAATGCCATCGGCGGTGGGTTCCATCATGCGCACCATCATCGCCATGTCCTGGCGCACCTCGGGGTTCTGCTTCAGATAGGCCAGGCCGTAGGCGCGGAAGGTGCCGATATTGGTCAGGCGGCGGCGGTTGGCCGGCACGCTGGCCAGCTCGCCCATGGTCTGGTTGGCCTGGGCGATGTCCTGGGTCTTGACCCGCAGGTAATCGTGCAGCAGCCGGAAGCGCATCAACTGCTGGGCTTCCTCATCGGTCAGAAAGCGCACGCTGCTGGCGTCGATGCGCAGGGTGCGCTTGATGCGCCGGCCGCCCGACTCGAACATGTGGCGGTAGTTGCGGTAGCTTTCCGAGAACAGCTTATAGGTCGGCACCGTGGTGACGGTGTTGTCCCAGTTCTGCACCTTGACGGTGTGCAGGGCGATGTCCTTGACGAAGCCGTCGGCGTTGGACTGCGGCATCTCGATCCAGTCGCCGATGCGCAGCATGTCGTTGCTGGTGAGCTGGGTGCTGGCCACCAGCGACAGCAGCGTGTCCTTGAACACCAGCAGCAGCACCGCCGACAGCGCGCCCAGGCCGGAGATCATCCACAGCGGCGAGCGGTCGATCAGGATGGAAAGCACCAACACGGTGCAAACCGCCATCAGGATCAGCTTGCTGATCTGGATATAGCCCTTGATCGAGCGGGTCTGCGCCCGGGTGGTGGCCGAATAGGTGTCCTGCCAGGCGCTCAGCACCCCGGAAAACGCCACGAACACGCAGATCCAGGCGCCGGCGTGGGCCAGGCGCCCGACCAGCGTGGCCGCCTTCTCGACGTGCGGCACCAGCTCGATGCCCACCGACACCACCGCGAATGGCACCGCGTACCACAGGTTCTGGTACGCCCGGCGGCGCTGCAGCGCCTTGTCCCAGTCCTCGTGGCCGCTGACCACCAGCAGCCGGTGCGCCAGCAGCAGCACCACCCGCGCGACCACCCACTGGACGAACAGCGCCGTCAGGATCAGCACGCCGATGCCGACCAGCGTCTGCGCCCACGGCTGGTGCGGCATATAGGTATCGAGTTCGGTGGCCAGCTGTTCCCATTCCATGGGCATAGGTCGTGTGCTCTCTTTCGGGTGACGGGGGGACGTTCTCATCCTTAGGCGGCTCGGCGATCGAAAAACGCCGTAGACCGCCGGATATGACCCTGAATTATCCGACAACTCGCGCCGCCGCGCGTTTCCAGCCGCAACAGCGGGGCGCCGGATTCGTCAGGCGCCCGAGGCAGGCCCTATAATCCCCGCCATCATGGCAAACACTCCCTCCCCCGATCAAAACCAGTTCGCCAACAAGGCGCAGGCCTGGTCCGCCCGGTTCTCGGAACCGGTTTCCGAACTCGTCAAACGCTACACGGCGTCCGTGGACTTCGACAAGCGCCTGGCGCGCGTCGACATCCAGGGTTCGCTGGCGCACGCCGACATGCTGGCGGCCCAGGGCATCATCGGCGCCCAGGACCTGGCCGACATCCAGCGCGGCATGACCCAGATCCTGTCGGAAATCGACGCCGGCAGCTTCCAGTGGCTGCTCGACCTCGAAGACGTGCACCTGAACATCGAGAAGCGTCTGGTCGAGCTGGTCGGCGATGCCGGCAAGCGCCTGCACACCGGCCGTTCGCGCAACGACCAGGTGGCCACCGACATCCGCCTGTGGCTGCGCGGCGAGATCGACACGCTGATCGACCTGCTGCGCCAGTTGCGCCATGCGCTGGCCACGGTGGCGCTGGACAACGCCGCCACCATCATGCCGGGCTTCACCCACCTGCAGGTGGCCCAGCCCGTCACGTTCGGCCACCACCTACTGGCCTACGCCGAGATGTTCGGCCGCGACGCCGAGCGCCTGGCCGACTGCCGCCGCCGCGTCAACCGCCTGCCGCTGGGCGCCGCCGCCCTGGCCGGCACCTCGTTCCCGATCGACCGCGAACGCGTCGCCAAGACCCTGGGCTTTGACGGCGTCTGCCGCAATTCGCTCGACGCCGTCTCCGACCGCGACTTCGCCATCGAGTTCTGCGCCGCCGGCGCGCTGATCATGACGCACGTCTCGCGCCTGTCCGAAGAGCTGGTGCTGTGGATGAGCCCGCGCGTCGGCTTCATCGACCTGGCCGACCGCTTCTGCACCGGCAGCTCGATCATGCCGCAGAAGAAGAACCCCGACGTGCCCGAACTGGCGCGGGGCAAGACCGGCCGCGTCAACGGCAACCTGGTCGCCCTGCTGACCTTGATGAAGGGCCAGCCCCTGGCCTACAACAAGGACAACCAGGAAGACAAGGAAGGCCTGTTCGACACCGTCGACACCGTGCGCGACACGCTGACGATCTTCGCCGACATGGCCGCCGGCATCAAGGTCAAGGCCGACAACATGCGCGCCGCCGCGCTGCAGGGCTTTGCCACCGCCACCGACCTGGCCGACTACCTGGTCAAGCGCGGCGTGCCGTTCCGCGACGCCCACGAAGTGGTGGCCCACGCCGTGCGCGACTGCGAACAGCGCGGCTGCGACCTGGCCGACCTGTCGCTGGATGAGCTCAAGGCCTATCACCCGACCATCGGCGACGACGTGCACCAGGTGCTGACACTGGAAGGCTCGGTCGCCGCGCGCAAGCACGTGGGCGGCACCGCCCCCGAACGCGTGGCCGAGGAAGCCCGCCGCGTGCTGCAGGAGACGGCGGCGCAGTAAGCCCGCGGTTCCCTCGCTCGAAAACAGGCGGCCCCGGATTTCCGGGGCCGTTTTTCATGAATCGCCGCCGTGTGCGCCAAACGGAGCGTCAGACGAGCGAAACCTCCAAGCGCCGTCCAAGCTGCTCCAGCGCCGACTCGACCTGATCGATCCGGGAGGCGTGCCGCACATCCAGCAGGCGATCCACTTGCGGCATGTGCACGCCCATGCGGCGAGCCAACTCCGCCTTGCGCACCCCTTGCTGGATCATCTCGTTGGACAGGAACACCTTACTGGTCACCAGCGCCGGCAAGGTCACCGACGCCTGCCCCGCCAGCACGGGCGACGGCAGGGGAATGGGCCGGCGCGCGTCGAAGTAGATTTCCAGCGCAGCCTCAAGCGCTTCGCGGGCGTTGATCGCAGCCTCTTGCTGGTCATCACCCACTGTCAACGCTTCCGGAATATCTGGAAATCGGACGAACCAGGTGCGATTGGAATCAAGCGTCAGGGTGAAGGGATAGGTCAGCATGAATGTTGTCCTCACTAGCTGCTGCCATGACGGACTTTCGGAGCGTATCCGCTGGTTGGGCATGCCAGTGAATTGGGCGACGCTTACCGGAACAAATTACCTGTCACGGCGTGTCATTCCTCGTTTCGGATCTCGCACAGGCGGCGGGGACGGGTTCGCTATGATGGGCGCTTTTCCACTCAGCCCCTGCCCCATGCCAGCCCTGCGCGCGTCCTGGTTTCCGTCGCCCCTGTCCCAACCGGCCGTTCTGACCGCCGCCTGCCTGCTGGCGCTTGCCGCCCTCCCCGCCGCCCAGGCGCAGACGGCGCGCAAGCCGTCGCCGTACGAAAACAACGTCATCGAGCCCTTCAAGGCGCCCCGGCCGCTGACCCCCGAGGAGATCGCGGCGCGCAAGGCCGAGGACGCGCGCCGCGGCGGTCCCGCCTTCATGGCGCGCATCGACGACGAGGCCGCGTTCCGCCAGTTGGCGCGCGTCTACAACGCCGGCACGCCGCTGGAAATCCCGCACGTGCTGTTCGTGATCGACCGCCAGCGCGGCAACCGCATCCATTACCTGGACACGCCGCGCTACGGCCTGCACGAGACCTTCGCGCGCGAGCGCCGCCTGCTGCCCGGCAAGGACAAGGCCGCGCTGACCGCGCAATACAAGGATCCGAACCGCCGCCTGCTGTTCGGCACCCTCAGCTGGCAGCGCGACCTGCCCGGCTACACCTATGAATTCTGGGAAGGCGACCGCCTCACCCCGGAGCTGCTGAAGCTGGCCGACGAGGTAGTCGCCAAAAGCTTCTATGCCCCGGTCCGCTTCAAGACCAACTCGACGCTGCACGAACAGGCCGCCGCTACCGCCGGCCTGACCTTCGTGACCCAGGAAACGCTGCTGCGCGAACAAGCCTTCCTGCCGCTGAACGCCGGCACCGCGCAGGGCCGGCTGCGCATCGTCGCCTCGGTCGACGCCACGCCCGACCTCAAACGCGACGACATCGTGGTGCTGGACGAAGTGCCGATCGCCATCCCGCCCGTGGCCGGCCTGATCACGCAGCGCCCGTCCACGCTGCTGTCGCACGTCAACCTGCTGGCCAAGGGCTGGGGCATTCCCAACGCCTACGTGCGCGACGCCACCACCGCGCTGCGCCAGTACGACGGCCAGTGGGTCACGCTGACTGTCAGCGGCAACGACTACCGGGTGCAACCCGCCGACAAGCCCGCCACCCAGCCGCCGGCCACGCCGCCCAAGCCGCGCGCGCAACTGCCCAAGCCGGACCTGACGGTACAGGCGCTCAAGCCGCTCGATGCCCTGGCCGTGCGCGACAGCCGCCACTGCGGCGTCAAGGCCGCCAACCTGGGCGCGCTCCGCTCCGCATTGCCGCCGGCCGCCAGCGTGCCGGACGGCTTCTGTATCCCGTTCGCGCAATATGCCGCCTTCATGCAGCGGCTGAACGTGGCGCAACGGGTGGCCGCGCTGGAACAGCGCGCCGACTTCATGGCCGACGCCGAAGTGCGGCGCAAGGAATTGGCGGCCCTGCGCCAGGACATCATGCAGGCCGCCGTCGACCCGGCGCAGGCTGAATCCTGGCGCGCGCTGTGGCAATCGCGCCTGAAGGGCGCGGGCGTGTTCGTGCGCAGCTCGTCCAATTCCGAGGACCTGCCCGGCTTCAGCGGCGCCGGCCTGTACACCACCGTGCCCAACGTCACCCAGCCTGACGCGCTGGCCAAGGCGGTGCAGACCGTGTGGGCCTCGGTCTACCACTTCGACGCCTACGAGGCGCGGCGCGCGGCGGGCATCCCCCAGGACGCGGTGGTGATGGCCGTGCTGGTGCAGCTGGCGGCGCCGTCCGACAGTTCCGGCGTCATGATCACGCGCGATCCGTTCGACGCCAGCCGCCGCTACGTGACCTACATCTCGGCCAAGCGCGGCCTGGGCATCAAGGTGGTGGAAGGCAAGCGCCAGGCCGAGCAGGTGATGTATTCGAGCTGGTCCAAGGCGGTGCAGGTGCTGAGCCGCTCGGCCGAGGACACGCAGTTGGTGGCCGACGTCGCCGGCGGCGTGCGCGAAGTGCCGATCGCGCCGGACGCGCGCCAGGTGCTGAACGACGCGCTGGTGGCGCGGCTGGCCGCCGTCGGCCGGCAGGTCAAGCAGCGCCTGGGCCAGGTCGACCAGGATATCGAATGGGCGGTGGTCGGCGACAGGATCATCATCCTGCAGGCGCGGCCCTACATCGACGCGCGCCGCTAGCGGACCGCCCCCACGCTCCGCCGCTACGCGGTCGCTGCCCCCAAGGGGGCGTTTTTGCCTTGGGGCGGCCCGGCGGAAAAAATAGCCCCCCACGCTCCGCCGCTGCGCGCGTCGCTACCCCCCAAGGGGCATTTTTTCCTTGGGGCGACCCGGCGGCAAAAAGAGCCCCCCACGCTCCGCCGCTGCGCGGGTCGCTGCCCCCCCAAGGGAGCGTTTTTGCCTTGGGGCGGCCCGGCGGAAAAAAAAGCCCCCACGCTCCGCCGCTGCGCGGGTCGCTGCCCCCCAAGGGGGCGTTTTTGCCTTGGGGCGGCCCGGCGGAAAAAAAAGCCGCGGCGGCGAGCAGGATGCCCACCACCACGGCTCCGGATACGCCGCGACAGCTTCTAGATGTGCAGCGCGTGCCCCAGCGCCTTGAGCGCGGCTTCCTGCACCGCTTCGCCCAGGGTCGGATGGGCGTGGATCGTGCCCGCCACGTCCTCCAGCGTCGCGCCCATTTCGAGCGACTGGCCGAACGCCGTCGACAGTTCCGACACGCCCCGGCCCACCGCCTGCCAGCCCACGATCAGGTGGTTGTCGCGACGGGCCACCACCCGCACGAAACCGTCGGTGGACTCCAGCGTCATGGCGCGGCCATTGGCGGCGAACGGGAACGACGCCGCCAGGCAGTCCAGCCCGGCCGCTTCGGCCTCGGCCGGCGACAGGCCGGCCACCACGACTTCGGGATCGGTGAAGCACACCGCCGGGATCGCGGCCGGCTGGAAGTGGCGACGCTTGCCCGCCACCAGCTCGGCCACCATCTCGCCCTGCGCCATGGCGCGGTGCGCCAGCATCGGCTCCCCGGCGATGTCGCCGATGGCCCAGACGTCGCGCATGGAGGTGCGGCACTGGTCGTCGATACGCAGTGCGTTGCCCTTGCGGTCCAGCTGCAGGTTTTCCAGGCCCCAGCCCTGCGTGCGCGGACGCCGGCCGACGGCGATCAGCACTCGGTCGGCGGGCAGCGCGGTCTCGGCGCCGCTGGCGTCCTGGATCCGCACCGCGGTGCCGGCGCCATTCAGCCCCAGCACCTTGCGGCCCAGGTGCAGTTCGACGCCCAGCTTGGCCAGCGCGGCGGCCACGGGCTTGGTCAGCTCGGCGTCATAGGTGGGCAGGATGCGGTCCTGCGCCTCGACCACGGCCACCTCGGCGCCCAGCTTGCGGTACACCGTGCCCAGCTCCAGGCCGATGTAGCCGCCGCCCACCACCACCAGCTTCTTCGGGATGTCGGCCGGCGACAGCGCCTCGGTCGAGGACACCACCATGCCGCCGAACGGCACCGAGGGCAGCGGCGTTGGCTCGGAGCCGGCCGCCAGCAGCAGGTGCTCGCACTGGATGCGCTGGCGGCTGCCGTCGGCGCTCTCGACCTCGACGGTCTTGCCGTCCAGCAGGCTGGCCCAGCCGTGCACCACCTGCACGCCGTTCTTCTTGAGCAGCGCGCCCACGCCGCCGGTCAGCTTGCCGACGATGCCGTCCTTCCAGGCCACGGTGCGGCCGATGTCGATGGCGGGCGCCGACACCGAGATGCCCAGCGCCGACTGGCCGGCGTAATGGCGCGCCTTGTCGAATTCCTCGGCCGCGTGGATCAGCGCCTTGGACGGAATGCAGCCGATGTTCAGGCAGGTGCCGCCCAGCCGGTCGCCCTCGACCAGGATGGTGGGCACGCCCAGTTGCCCGGCGCGGATCGCGGCCACATAGCCGCCCGGCCCGCCGCCGATCACCAGCAGGGTTGTCGTCTTGGTAGTCTGGCTCATGCTTACTCCACGAAAAGCAGCGCGGGTTGTTCCAGCAGCGCGCGCACGGCCTGGATGAAGCGGGCCGCGTCCATGCCGTCGACCACGCGGTGGTCGAACGAGGACGACAGGTTCATCAGCTTGCGCGCCACCACGGCGCCATTGCGGAAGGCGGGCCGCTCGACGATGCGGTTCACGCCCACGATGCCGACCTCGGGATGGTTGATGACCGGCGTGGTGACGATGCCGCCCAGCGGCCCCAGGCTGGTGATGGTGATGGTCGAGCCGGACAGCTCGTCGCGTCCGGCGCTGCCGGCGCGCACCGCCTGCGCCAGCCGGCCGATCTCGGCCGCCATCGACCACAGGTCGCGGGTTTCGGCGTGGCGCATCACTGGCACCATCAGGCCGCCGTCGCTCTGCGTGGCGATGCCGATATGCACGGCGCCGTAGCGCGTCACCTGGCCGGCCTCGTCGTCATAGCGGGCGTTGATCTGCGGGAAGTCGCGCAGCGCGATCACCATGGCGCGCGCCAGCAGCGGCAGCAGCGTCAGCTTGCCGCGCGACTCGCCGAACTTCGCGTTCAGGCTGACGCGCAGGTCCTCGAGCTCGGTGACGTCGATTTCCTCCACGTAGCTGAAATGCGGAATGCGGCGCTTGGACTCGGCCATCTTCTGCGCGATCTTGCGGCGCAGGCCGATCACCGGCACCTGCTCTTCGTCGTTGCGCTCGGCGTAGGCCGGGCCGCGCGCGGTCGTGGCCGCGCCCTGCCCTTGCAGATAGGCGTCCAGGTCCTCGTGCATGACGCGGCCGGCCGGGCCGCTACCGTGCACGTAGCGCAGCTCGATGCCCAGGTCCCAGGCGCGCTTGCGCACCGCCGGCGAGGCCAGCGGCTTTTCGCCGGGTTGTCGGGACGCGGCGGGCGCCTGGCGCGCGGCGGCCGGACGGCTGGGCGGCGCGGAGGGCGCTTGCGGCGCGGCGGCGGACGATTGCAGCGACGCGGCGATCTGGCCGGCAACGCCGCCG
>NZ_CADIJL010000051.1 GCF_902859695.1 Achromobacter ruhlandii | reverse complement strand
GCCCGTCGCGCCGTCGTCCGGCGCGGCGCGATCGGCCGGGCCGCGGGCAAGGCCTGGCGCCACGTCGACGCCGGCGCCGCCGCCGCGGCCAACCACCGCCATGCCGGCAATATCGCCGGGATCGTCCGCCACATTGCCGTCCGCGCCGTCCGTCGCGCCCGCGCGAGATTTCCGCTGGCGCGCCGAGGATGCCGCGGCGCAGGGCGCGCCGCATGCGCGCGGCGAGCCTCGCGTGAACCTCGCGCCCAAGGCGGCGGCGGAACCGTCGGCGTTGGCCAGGGGCATCGCGCAAAGCGCGCGGCCGCCTTGCCGGGAGGCGCATGCGCACATGGGATTGCTGGCGGCGCCGCTGTTGCTGGCCGACGCGTTGCGCGGGGATGGCTGCAAATGGTGAGCGGGGGCGCAACAGGGCGGGCTGGCCGCGCGGGCGCCGTCGGCGCGGACGGCGCTTGCGTCAGAAGCCGGCCGCCGCCAGCAGGCGAGGCATGACCTCGGCGGCCGCGCCGCGCAGGTTGAAGTGGGCGTGCGTATCGAGCGGCGTGGCGGCGGGGTTGACCTGGGCCACGGTGGCGCCGGCGCGCAAGGCGCGCAACGGCAGTTCGGCCGCGGGATAGACCAGCGCCGAGGTGCCGATGCTCAGGAACAGGTCGCAGTCGCCGGCGGCGTGGAGTGCCTGTTGCCAGGCGCTGGCCGGCAGGCTTTCGCCGAACCAGACGACGCCGGGGCGTATCGGCGCGCCGCAATGGACGCAGGCCGGTGGTGCGATGGCGCGGCCTTCGGCGGGTTCGGCCTGCGGCGGGGAGGCGAACGCCGCGGCCTGGCCGCAGGCGCTGCAGCGCGGCGCGTGCAGGCTGCCGTGCAGATGGATCACGCTGTCGCTGCCGGCGCGCTCGTGCAGGTTGTCGACGTTTTGCGTGATCAGCGCCAGGCCGGGAACGCGCCGCGCCAGGGCGGCGATGGCGCGGTGGGCCGCATTGGGTTCGGCGCGCGCGACGTGGGCGCGGCGCCATTCGTACCAGCCCCATACCAGGTCTGGCTGCGCCGCGAAGGCCTCCGGCGTGGCCAGGGCTCGCGCATCGAAGCGCGACCACAGGCCGGTCAGCGGATCGCGGAAAGTGCTGATGCCGCTTTCGGCGGATACGCCGGCGCCGGTGAAGACGACCACGCGCCGCGCCCGCGCCAGGGCGTCGGCCAGCGCGGGCGGGATGGAAGGAGTCAGGGTATCCATGCCGTAAGGCCGGTAATGAGCAAGTCCGATACGCTGCACGCGCGGCCCTGGGGCTGTCAAGCGCGGCGCGCGCCGGCGGCCGTTGCGGCAAGCGTCCCGAATCGTGGATACTGGAAAGCCCAATTGGGATATTCACTGGCATGGCCCGTTCCGGACCGTGCCCGATCCGGAGACATGCAATGCCCGAAGCCCCCGCCGGCCTGGACCGTCTGCGCCATTTCATCGCCACCGCGACCCGCCTGGCCACGCCCGCCGGGCTGGCGCAGTCGCCCGAGCTGCAGGCCGCGTTCGCCGCATTGATCGCCCATGACGATTGGCTGCCCGAGGCCTGTACCGTGCCGCATCCGCAGTATTACCAGCAATACCTGTTGCATTGCGATCCGCTGGAGCGTTTTTCGATCGTCAGTTTTGTCTGGGGGCCGGGACAACTGACGCCCGTGCATGACCACGAGGTTTGGGGATACGTCGGGATGCTGCGCGGCGCGGAAGTGAACCAGCGCTACGCGCGCGAGGCCGACGGCCGGCTGGTGGCGCGCGGCGCGCCCGAGACCCTGCGCCCCGGCGACGTCGAGCGCCTGTCGCCGCAAGAGGGCGACATCCATCGCGTGTCCAACGCGTTCGACGACAAGGTGTCGATCAGCGTGCACATGTATGGCGGCAATATCGGCGCCGTGTCGCGCCATGTCTACGACCCCGCCACGGGGCAGGCCAAGCCGTTCGTGTCGGGCTATTCGGCGGCCAGCGTGCCGAACCTGTGGGACCGTTCGGCCGCCGTGCGCGCGGCGCTGCCGGCCCCGGCCGCCTGAGGCGCGGCCGCGCCCGGTCGCCGTGTGGCGCGGGCCGGCTTTACGCGGCCAGCCTGGCGCGGCCAAGCCTGTTCGCCGCGCTCGCGGCGTGCTATGTTCGCGTCCTAAATATTGGGAAAATCCAGAATAATGGACAAGACACTGCTCAAGGGGCTGATGGTGCTGGAGGCGGTCACCGACGTCGATAATCCGCCGCGCACCATCGATGCGCTGGCGGCCCGGGTCGGGCTGACGCGCAGCAATACCCATCGCACGCTGCAAACCCTGATCCATGCCGGCTATGTCATCCGCGACGAGGATGGCGGCGGCTATCGCGGCGCGGTGCGACTGTTCGAGCTGGCGGCGCGCCAGCTCGGCCAGCTGGACCTGCGCAAGCTGGCCGCGCCGTTCATGCGCACGCTGGCCGACCAGACCGGCGAAACCGTGCACCTGTCGGTGCTGGATGGTTTCGACGTGGTCTACGTCGACAAGATCGACAGTCCGCAGCCGATCCGCGCCTATTCCATGGTGGGCGGGCGCGCGCCGGCCTATGCCGTGGCCACCGGCAAGGCGCTGCTGGCGTACCAGGCCGACGGCTATGTCGAGCGTTATGCGGATAAGCTGGCGCGGCACACGCCGGCGACGCTGGTGTCGATGGCCCTGCTCAAGGATGAACTGCGCAAGGTGGCGCGCGCCGGCTACGCGATCAATCGCGGCGAGTGGCGCGAGGGCGTGGGCGGACTGGCGGTGGCCTTGTTCAACAGCCTGGACCAGCCGGTGGCGGCGGTTGGCATTTCCGGACCCCTGGACCGCCTGGGGGCGGCCCGCATGAAGCAACTGGCGCCGGACGTGGCCGCCTGTGCCCAGGCCATTTCGCGGGGCATGGGCTACCGGCGCGGCTTCCTGGGCGAATGAGCGCGGCGGCGTCCGCCACGGGATGTTCCTGAATCCTGAATATTGGGATTCAAATTTCAATTAATGATTTACCGAGGATTCCGCCCGGTGCTATGCTGGGCGGCGATCGCACCCTGCCCGCGGGGTTCGCCAACAGAGCAAAGCAAGGCGCATGACGGACCGCTGCATCCCCCAGGATGACACGGCCCAGGCGGCACGCTTGGATTCTTTTTCTTGTCCCATATATTGATTCCGTATAACGAGAGGTCGACATGACTCCTGGCTCGGCATTGGCCGGCATCACCGTGCTCGAGATCTGCAACGTCGCGGCGGGGCCATTCTGCGGCATGCTGCTGGCGGACATGGGCGCCGACGTGATCAAGCTGGAAAACCCGGAAGGGGGCGACACGCTGCGCAGCTGGCCGCCCTTGAGCCAGGGCTATAGCGAGAACTTCGCTTCGCTCAACCGCAACAAGCGCTCGGTCACGCTGAACCTGAAGGATCCGGCCGACCTGGCGCTGGCGCGCGAGCTGGCCGCCGGCGTCGACGTGCTGATCGAGAACAACCGGCCTGGCGTGATGGATCGCCTGGGGTTGGGCTATGCGGCATTGCGCGAGGCCAATCCGCGCCTGGTGTATTGCTCCATCTCGGCCTATGGCCAGTCCGGGCCGCGCGCGCAGGAGGGCGGCTTCGACCTGACCATCCAGGCCATGAGCGGGCTGATGAGCGTGACCGGCGAGGCTGGCGGCGAACCGGTCAAGTGCGGCGTGCCGGTGGCCGATTTCTCGGCCGGCCTGTATGGTGCCTTCGCCATCGCCTCGGCCCTGCGCGCCGCGCAGGCCAGCGGCCAGGGCACCCACATCGACGTGCCGATGCTGGGCGCCACCCTCGGCATCGCGGCGTTGCAGACCTCGGAGTTCTTCGGCAGCGGGCGCGACCCGGTCAAGCTCGGTTCGGCCCACCCGCGCAACGCGCCTTACCAGGCGTTCCGGTGCAAGGATGGCTATTTCGGCATGGCGGCGGGCAACAACGCCTTGTGGAAGGGCGTGTGCGTGACAGTGGGCCGCGAGGACCTGCTGGCGGATCCCCGTTTTACCGACACCAGCGCGCGCGCCCGCAACCAGGATGCGCTGCGCGAGATCCTGGAAGCGATCTTCGCCGCCGACGACGCCCCCACGTGGCTGGCGCGCTTTCGCGCGGCCGGCGTGCCGTGCGCGCCCATCAATACCTATTCCGAGGTGTTGGCGGATCCGCAGGTCGAGCACATGGGCTGGGTGCAGCCGCTCGAACTGCCCAATGGCGTGCGGACGCGCACCTTCGGGCTGCCGGTGCGTTTCGACGGCCAGACCACCGCGCTGCGCCGCCCGCCGCCCGCGCTGGGCGAGCACAACGAGGCCGTGCTGGGGCCGCTGCGCAGCAAGGGGAAAGGCGCATGAGCGCGGCGTTGCGGGTCGAGCGGCGCGGTCCGGCGCAGGTCCTGACGCTGACGCGTCCGGAGAAGATGAATGCATTGTCGGCCGAGCTGGTCGAGGCGCTGATCGCGGCGGTCGACGCGGCCCCGGCGCAGGGCGCCGAGGTCATCGTGTTGCGCGGCGAGGGCCGCAACTTCAGCGCGGGTTTCGATTTCGGCGATTGGGAGGCGCAGAGCGAGGGCGACCTGCTGCTGCGCTTCGTGCGCATCGAGACGCTGCTGCAACGGGTGGCGGCCTCGCCCTGCCTGACGGTGGGGTTGGCGCACGGCCGCAACTTCGGCGCCGGCGTCGATCTGTTCGGCGCCTGCAAATGGCGCGTGGCCGCGCCCGACGCGGCCTTCCGCATGCCCGGCCTGAAATTCGGACTGGTGCTGGGCACGCGCCGCTTCGCCGCGCTGGTGGGCGCCGAGCGCGCCCGCGCCATTCTGGAACAGGCCAGCGTATTCGACGCGGGCCAGGCCCATCGCGACGGCTTCGTCAGCCACCTGGCGGCGCCGGACAGCTGGCCCGACCTCGAGCGCCAGGCCGCCCAGGCCGCCGGCGCCCTGACCGGCGCCGCCCGCGCGCAGCTGTACGCGGCCCTGTCGGCGGAACAGCCCGACATCGACCTGGCGCGGCTGGTGCGATCGGCCGCCGAGCCCGGCCTGAAGGCGCGGGTGGCGGCCTACCTGCAGGCGCGCTGACGCCGCCCGCCCGGCCGGTACGACGAGACGGAAATCGAGGAGGCAGCATGGGTTCGGGATTCAATCAAACGCACAAGCAGTGTTCGCTGGCCGAGCTGGCGGCGCTGGTGCCGGACGGCGCGTCGATCGCGCTGGGAGGCAGCTTCCTGCACCGGGGGCCGTTCGCCTTCGTGCGCGAACTGATCCGCCAGGGGCGGCGCGATCTGGAGCTGGTCAAGCAGTCGCCGGGCTACGACGTGGACATTCTGTGCCGCGCGGGCGCGCTGCGGCGCGTGCGCGCCGGCATCGTGGCGATGGAAGGCAATTTCGGCCTGGCGCCGTGGTATCGCAAGGCCATCGAGCGCGGCGAGGTCGAGCTGGAGGAGCATGCCTGCAACAGCCTGACGGCGGGCCTGCGGGCCGCCGCCTACGGCGTGCCGTTCCAGCCCTGCGGCGGCCTGCACGGCAGCGCCCTGCCGACCCTGAACGGCTGGAAGTGCCTGGAGGATCCCTACGGCAGCGGCGAGCGCACCTGGGTGATCCCGGCGGTGCGGCCGGACTTCGCGGTGATCCAGGCCTCGGAAGTGGACGCGCGCGGCAATGTGCGGGTGCATGGCACGGCGCACTGGGACCGCATCATGTCGCGCGCCGCCGGCAGCGTGCTGGTGGTGGCCGAGAAACGGGTGGACAGCGCCGTGTTCGAGGCGCAGCCCGAGGCCACGCTGGTGCCGTATTTCATGGTACAGGCCTATACGGTGCTGCCGCGCTCGGCCTGGCCGGGTTCGTGCTGGCCGGACTATGCCATCGACTATCCGGCGGTCGAGGCCTACATGGACAAGAACGGCGACCTGGCGGCCCACCTGGCCGCCGCGCCGGAAGCGGGAGCGGCGAATGGCTGAGCAATGGTCGGGGTTCTCGTACATCGTCACCAATCTGGCGCGCTTCATCCGGCCCGACGAGATCACCTTCAGCGGCGTCAATTCGACCCCGCCCATGCTGGCCTGCCTGCTGGCCAAGCGCGCCTACGACTGGGACTACGTCTATATCAACGTGGCGGGCGGGGTCGACCCGCGTCCGTCGCACATCCCGCTGTCCAGCTCCGATCCGGTGCTGGCCGAGCACAGCGCCTCGATCTTCGCCAACGAGGACTTCTACGACCTGTGCACGCGCGGCCGCATGGACCTGGCGTTCCTGGGCGCGGCGCAGATCGACGGCGCCGGCCGCGCCAACAACTCCTGCATCGGTGACTGGCATGCGCCCAAGGTGCGCCTGCCGGGCGGCGGCGGCGGGGCGGTGATGATGCCCACGGCGCGGCGCACCTGCACCTGGCGCACCGAGCATTCGCGCCGGGTGTTCGTGCGGGAGCTGGATTTCGTGACGGCGGGCGGCGGCTTTGCCGGCGTGGCGACGCCGATCGCCGTGTTCGTCAAGCGCGACGGCCGGCTGGCGCTGCAATCCTGGCATCCCGAGTCCAGCCTGGAGGAAGTGCGCGAGCGCACCGGTTTCGATTTCGATGCTGAGGGCGCCGGGCCGACGCCGCCGCCGACCGAGGCCGAGCGGCGCGCCTTGCGCGAGCTGGATCCCGATGGGGTGTTCGAGCGTGATGCGGCGGTGACGCTGCGCTAGGGCGCGTGCGGCTCCCGCCCGTTGGAAAGGGCGTTCAGGCCCGGCGCCGGCCGGATGCGCGCCGCGTGGGCTCAGTCGTGGTTGCCGGCGCGCAGGCGCGCCAGTTCGGCGGAAAGTTCGGCCACCAGCGCCTGGGCGCGCGCCAGCGGATCGTGGCCGGCGACAGCCGGTTCGACGGCGGCCGCGGCGGTGCCCGACGCGCCGCGCAGGCGCGGCTGCACGCTTTCGTGGCCGACGCTGACGTCGACGTCGAACACCAGTTGTTCGGCGCGATGCCAGGTGCTGAACCACTCCAGCGGGCGGCCGTGCTGGTCCATGCCCTGGCCTTCCAGCATCAGCAGCGGCGTGCCCGCCGGCACTTGCAGCAGGCCGGCCAGGGCGGCATCCGCCGCCACCGCGCGGATCTGGTTGCGTCCCGCGCCGGGATGCAGGCCGAAGCGCCGCGTCAGCACGCCGTGCAGCGAAGCGTCGGTGAGTTCCTCGGCGCGCAGCCCGGGCACGGCGGCGGCGGGCAGCCAGGTGCGCACGTAGGCCAGCGGCGCGTCGGCGACGTGGCGCAGCCGCTCCAGCAACAGCAGGTCCTGGGTGCCGAAGAACTCGGCCACGGCCTTGGGCGGCTCGCTGGGCGCGAGATCGAGCACGCGGGTCTTGAGCGTCACGCCGGATTGCGCGAACTGTTCGTACAGGCCGGTGGAGCGTTGCACCAGGCGGCGGTGTTCGCGCGGCGCGGCCACCACCGCCGGGCGTCCGGCCTCGCGCTGGATCAGGCCTTCGGCGGCCAGGGCCGAGAGGGCCTGCCGCACCACGCTGCGGGCCACGCCGAAGTGCTCGCACAGCGCCGCCTCGCTGGGCAGCAGGGCGCCGGCGCCGAGCTTGCGGGTGCGGATGTAGCCGCGTAGCAATGCCGCCACCTGGGCGTGCAGCGGCACGTCGCCGGAACGGTCCAGCGCGGGCAAGTCTTCAGCGTTGGCGGGCGCCATGGAATCAACCTCCTGTTTGAGCCCGCGCAGTTTCCCATACATGCGTCCAGCCCGGGGCCAGATGCGCGGCGCGCTCGGCGGCCAGGATCAGACTGTCTTCGCGGGCGATGCCCTGGCCCGCGATGTCGAACGCGGTGCCGTGATCGACCGACACGCGCACCACCGGCAGGCCGACGGTGATGTTAACGCCGTCATCGCCATAGACGGCCTTGAAGGGGGCGTGGCCCTGGTCGTGGTAACAGGCGATCACGAACTGCCACTTGCCGCGCACGGCTTGCGGGAACAGCGCGTCGGCCGGGATCGGGCCGGCCGCCAGGATGCCGGCGGCGTTGGCCTCGGCCACGGCGGGCGCCAGGATGTCGGCGTCTTCGGTGCCGAAGATGCCGTTCTCGCCGGCGTGCGGGTTCAGGCCCGACACCGCCACCGGACGGTCGCCGCGGCCCAGGGCCTTGGCGAACGAGCCGGCCAGGCGCAGCACCGCGCGCATGCGCGCCGGCGTCAGGTCTTCGATGGCCTGGCGCAGCGACACGTGGGTGGTGGCGTGGAAGATGTAGAGATCGCCGGCGGACAGCACCAGCGAGAAGGTCTTGACGCCGAATTCGTGCGCCAGCAGTTCGGTGTGGCCGGGCCACTTGTGGCCGGCGGCGTGCATGGCGGCCTTGTTCAGCGGCGCGGTGACGATGCCGTCGACCTCGCCGGCGCGCGCCAGGGCGCAGGCGGTGGTGACGAAGCGCACCGAGCCGTCGCCGGCGTCGGCGCTGATCTCGCCCAGCTTGACGTGGCCCAGCGAGGGGCCGGCCTGCAACACTTCGATGATGCCGGGGGCGTTGGTGGCGTCGGCCGGACGCTCGACGCGGCGCACGATGGCGGGATCGCCGCCCAGGCTGCGCACGGCGTTGACCATCACGTCGACGTCGCCGACCACGACCAGGCGAGCCTTCTGGCGCAGTTCGTCATGGCCCATCAGCATCTTGGCCGTGATTTCCGGCCCGATGCCGGCCACGTCGCCGAGGGTGACGGCCAAGAGCGGCAGCTTGGGAGCGGGGGTTTGTGTCATCGCTTGAATCTCCTGTCGCGGATCGCGCGCACGGCGCGAACCAGTACGTCTTCGGCGCCAAAGCCGCCGGCCTTGGTCACCACGGGCAGGCCGTCGGCCGTGCCGCCGGTCAGCGTGCCCAGGGGCACGCCGCCGATCACTTCATCCACCAGGGCGATGCCGCCGGCGCCCAGCGCCAGCAGCACCTGGCGCGCGCCGTCGCCGCCAGTGGCGACCACGCCGGCGGCGCGCGAAGCGCCGATGGCCTGCGCCGCCAGCGCGCCCAGGCGCTGCGCCACGGTGTCGGAATCCAGTCCTTCGCGCTGGCCGGCCGGGGCCAGCAACAGCAGGGTGCCGGCGGCATCGGCGCCGGCCTGCGCGTGGGCGCGCAGCAGCGGCTCGCACCAGTTGCGCCAGGCCGCGTCATCGGCCAGGTCCGCCAGCGAAGGCGCCCAGGTGCGCGCGCCCGCGGCTTGCAGCGCGGCGGCCTGCGCGCGGGCGGCGCTGTGTTGCGAGGTCACCACCACGACCACCGGGGCGGTCTGGTCGGCGCCGGCCCAGACACGGGCCAGCGGCACCGCCAGGCCGCCCGCGCCCACCGGCAGGGCGCGCGGCCCGAGGATGCCGATGGCGCGCGCCAGCCGTTCCAGGTCGGCGTCGTCGCGTGCATCCACCACCACGGTGGCGCCGGCCTGCGCGATGCGCGCGGCCAGCGATTCGGGCGATTCGCCCGCCTTGGCCGCGACGTGGGCGCAGCCCAGCAGGGTCGGGATATGGCTTTCGGTCACGGGCGTGACCGGATCGGTAGCGGCCGAGGTGGCGGTGACGGGCTGGCCGTTCACCATGAGCACGCCGTCTTCCACGGTGCGGCCGGTGGCCGGGAAGGCCGGACATACCACCGCGATGGCGTCATCGCCCCAGGCCGCGCGCGCCGCGTCGATCTCGGCCTTGAAGGCGCCGCGCAGCGTCGAGTCCACTTTCTTGTACAGGCGGGCGACGCCGGCGGCGCGCAGCCGCTCGACGTTGCGCCGGATCACCGCGTACGCCTGCGCGGCGGGCAGGGCGCGGCTGTGGGTGGTGACCGCCAGCACGTCGACGTCGTTGGCGGCCGGCGCGGCCAGCGCCTCGTGCGCGCCGTCGATCGACAGGTGGGTGGTCCAGCCGGCCCGCACGAACTGCACGGCGGTGTCGCCGGAGCCGGTCAGGTCGTCGGCGACGATGGCGATGGCGGGATTCAAAGGGCCTCCCCGCGCGCCTCGCGGTAGCCGCCCGCCGCCGCGTCGTCGGCGGCGTCCTCGGACTTGAGTTCACCGGCGCGCTTGAGGAAGTACGAAGCCAGCACCGGGGCCAGGATCGAACTGATCAGCACACACGCGGCGACCTGCGCGGTGGCGGTCGAGACGTACTGCTGGAAGTTGGGATCGGCGGCCGCGACCACGGCGGGCGTGGCGATGGCGTTGCCGGCGGTGGTGCCGGCCGCGAAGCCCAGGCCGCTCTTGCCGCCGCGGCGCAGGATCAGTCGATAGCCCAGGTAGACCAGGCCGCCGGTGATCGGGCTGATGATCAGGCCCAGGATCAGGCCGGTGATGCCGCCATTGACGACCGCGCCCAGGTTGATGCCGGTGCCCAGCGCGAAGGCGAAGAAGGGGATGACGATGTTGGGCACGGGCTTGAGCACGTCGCGCCACTTGGGATCGAGGTTGCCGACCACCACGCCCAGCAGGAACGGCACCAGCGCCGCCACCAGGGCGATCATGGGGATGTCGGCCAGACCCGAGGCGCCCAGGAACAGCAGGCTGAAGAAGGGGCCGTCGTTGACCGCGCTGGCAACGTAGGCGCCGCGGTCGCGGGCGTCGCCGTACTGGCCGGTGTAGGCCAGCCACAGGCCGCCGTTGCTGTTGTCGAAGGCGGCCAGCATGGCCAGGATCGACACGCCCAGCACGCCGTCCAGGCCGACGTAGCTGCCCAGGATGATGATGAGGGTGGCCGGGACCAGCGTTTTCATCAGCAGGATGGTGCCGGCGGTGGCCAGGATCGGGCCGCCGGTGCGCGCATTGACGTGGGTGCCGGTGGCGAAGATCAGCAGCGCGATCAGCGGCAGGGCGCTGTTCTTGAACAGGGCGGTGGTGAAGCCGCCGATGGCCAGCGCGTCGGGCGCGAAGGTGCCGAGCAGCGAACCCAGGATCAGCGGTACCAGCATCAGGCCGCCGGGGATTTTCTGCATCGTGCCAAAGAAGGGCGAACGGGGGGTTGCGGTCGTCACAATCGGAGTCTCCAGGGGGATTTTCTCGCGGCGCAGACGTTCATGCGTGCGTCTGTCAGGGGGTTGAAAGCCGCCAGTGTACACCTGTACGTACAGCATGTACGTACAGGGTCTTCCCGTGTGGCGGCGGCGCGACGCCCGCCCGCCGCCTTAGTCCAGTCCGACGAAACCGCCGGTCTGGTGGCTCCACAGCCGCGCGTACAGCCCGCCCTGGGCGATCAGGCTGGCGTGGGTGCCGGATTCGACGATGCGGCCGCCGTCCAGCACCACCAGCCGGTCCATGCGGGCAATGGTGGACAGGCGGTGCGCGATGGCGATGACGGTCTTGCCCCGCATCAGCGCCTCCAGGCTTTCCTGGATCGCGGCCTCGACCTCGGAATCGAGCGCCGAGGTGGCTTCGTCCAGGATCAGGATGGGCGCGTCCTTGAGCAGCACGCGGGCGATGGCGATGCGTTGGCGCTGGCCGCCCGACAGCTTGACGCCGCGCTCGCCGACGTGGGCGTCCAGGCCGCGGCGGCCGTCGCCGTCGACCAGGGCGTCGATGAATTCGGCGGCGCGGGCGCGGTCGATGGCGTCGCGCAGTTGCGCCTCGGTGGCGTCGGGCCGGCCGTACAGCAGGTTGTCGCGGATCGAGCGGTGCAGCAGCGAGGTGTCCTGGGTGACCACGCCGATCTGCGAGCGCAGGCTTTCCTGGGTGACGCCGGCGATGTCCTGGCCGTCGATCAGGATGCGGCCGCCTTCCACGTCATACAGCCGCAGCAGCACGTTGACCAGGGTCGACTTGCCGGCGCCCGACGGGCCGATCAGGCCGATCTTTTCGCCCGCATGCACGGTCAGGTCCAGGTGCGGGATGATCTGGCGGCCGCTGCCGTAGTGGAACGACATGTCCTCGAAGCGCACCTCGCCGCGCGTGATGCGCAACGGCACCGCGTCGGGGCGGTCCACGACCTGGCGCGGCTGCGAGATCGTGGCCAGGCCGTCCTGCACGATGCCGACGTTCTCCGAGATGCCGTTCACTTCCCACATGATCCAGGCGGACATGTTGTTGATGCGGATCACCAGGCCGAGCGCCAGCGTAATGGCGCCCAGGCTGATGCTGCCGATGCTCCACAGCCACAGCGCCAGGCCGGCGGTGCTGGCGATCAGGATGCCGTTGAGCGTGTTGATGGACACGTCCATGGCGGTGATGACGCGGGTCGACAGGCGCTGCTTTTCGGTCTGTTCGGTCATGGCCTGGCGCGCGTAGTCTTCCTCGCGGCGGGCGTGGGCGAACAGCTTGAGCGTGGAGATGTTGGTGTAGCCGTCGACGATGCGGCCCATCAGCCGGGAGCGCGCCTCCGAGGCGATGACGGCGCGCGACTGCATGCGCGGCACGAAGTACGCCAGCATGCCGCAATAGATGGCGATCCACAGCACCAGGGGAATCACCAGGCGCCAGTCGGCCTCGGCGAACAGGTACAGCGCGCTGGCCGCGTACAGGATGACGTGCCACAGCGCATCCACCGACTGCACCGCCGAATCGCGCAGCGAATTGCCGGTCTGCAGCACGCGGTTGGCGACGCGGCCGGCGAAGTCGTTGTGGAAGAACGCCAGCCCCTGGTTCAGCACGTAGCGGTGGTTCTGCCAGCGCACCAGCGTGGTCAGGCTGGGCGAGATGGTCTGGTGCGACAGCAGGTCGTGCAGCGCGATCGACAGCGGCCGCAGCACCATCACCACGAACGCCATCCACACCAGCGTGTAGGCGTGCTCGCGGAAGAAGTCCGCCGGCGGGGTGTGCTGCGCCATGTCGACCAGGTCGGCCAGGAAACTGAACAGCGCCACCTCCACCAACGCGCCGCCCAGGCCGACCAGCAGCAGGATGGCGAAGATCGGCCAGACCTGCCACAGGTAGTAGGCGTAGAAGCGCAGCACGCGTCCCGGCGGGGTGATGTCGGGGGCGTCGCGGAACGGGTCGATCAGGTTTTCGAAGTAGCGGAAGACGGGATTCGATTTTGCGCCGGGCATGGCAGGTCCGTAGAAGGAGGCCGCCCAAGCGTATCAGGGTAACCCCTTAAAAATAAAGGGGCTGCGCGCCGTCATCCGTATTGCGCGCGCCGTGTTCCGCCCTCGCGCCGGCTGGCCTTGTCGGTGATGAGGTTGTCCCGCGCCATGCGCTGGCCGCGCCCGGCGATGCGGGTCAGCAGGTCGCGCAGCAGGGCGACCTCGGCGGCATCCAGATCCTGCACCAGCAGGTCGTTCAGGCGCATGACCTCCGGCAGCAGGGCGTGGTAGCGGTCCAGGCCTTCGGCGGTGGCCTCGATGCGCACCACGCGCCGGTCGGCGCTGTCGGGCAGGCGCCGCAGCCAGCCTTTCTCGCACAGGGAACCAAGGGTGCGCGAGGTGCGCGCCAGGTCGAGCCTGGCGGACGCGGCCAGTTCGGCCGAGGTCATGATGCCGCCCTCGACCGCGCAGGCCAGCAGGCGCCATTCGCGCCGGGTGATGCCGAAGCGGCCTTCGCACAGCCGCACGAAGACGGGGTTGGACTGTGCCCAGGCCTGGTACAGCTGGTACATCAGCATTCCGGCCAGGGGGTGTTCGACGGGATCTTGCGGGGGCATGGTCGTCTCCTGCCAACGGCGCGCCGCGTCCATGGCGTGGCGCATATCGTTATGGCGAGTATTGGCAGTTCATATCGTTATGGCAAGTACTGGATTAGATCAAGCAATCTTCACGGCGCTACAGTCGTCTCGCCTATCCAGGCCCAGGCCCGGCATGCGCAAACATAACCGACAGCGGGCCGTTGTCACCAGGGAGACTACCGTGCGTAATTGGATATCCTGCGCCGCGTTCGCGGCGCTCGCGGCGGCTTCGGCCGCGCCCGCCTGTGCCCAGCAGGCGCCGCTGGACGGCGCCCTGACCATCGTGGTGGGCTATCCCCCGGGCGGCAGTTCCGACCGCATCGCGCGGCTGGTGGCCGACCGCCTGAAGGACCGGCTGGGCGTGGCCGTGGTGGTCGAAAACAAGACCGGGGCCGGCGGCCGCATCGCGGCCCAGGGCCTGCATGCGCTGGCGACGCGGCAGAACGTGCTGATGCTGGCCAATCCGGCGGTGATGGTGGTGGCGCCGCTGGTCTACGCCGAACCCGGCTACGACGCCCGCCGCGATTTCCAGCCGGTGTCGCTGGTCAGCCGCTACAAGTTCGCGCTGGCGGTGGCGGCCAATTCGCCCATCCGCGACGTGGCGGGGCTGCGCCAGTGGCTGCGCGATAACCCGCGCCAGTTCTCGGTGGGCGTGCCGGCCACCGGCAGCCTGCCGCACTTCTTCGCGCTGATGCTGGGCCGCCAGATCGGCCAGGAGCCCGAGGTGGTGGGGTATCGCGGCTCGGCGCCGCTGATCTCCGAACTGATCGGCGGCGTGCTGCCGCAGGCGGTCGACACGCTGGACACGCTGCTGCCGCAGCACCGCGCCGGCAAAATCCGCATCCTGGCGACCTCGGGCGAGGCGCGCGATCCGCTGCTGGCGGACGTGCCGACCTTCCGCGAGGCCGGCGTGGACCTGGCGGCCGACGGTTGGAACGCGTTCTTCGCCTCGTCGGCGATGGCGCCGGCCAAGGCCGCCCGGCTGGGCGAGGACATCGCCGCGGTGATGCGCGAGCCGGCCATGCAGCAGGCGGTGCGCGAGTCGTATCTGGAGCCGGTGACGGCGGATGCCGCCGCCACCGGGCGCGAGCTGGACGCCTACCGGGCCCAATGGGAACCGGCGGTGAAGGCGTCCGGCTTCACGGCCACGCAATAGGCGGGCGACGATGAGCACGGTGCAGAATGTGTTGTTCATCATGGCCGACCAGCTGCGGGCGGATCACCTGAGCTGCTATGGCCATCCCTATTTGCAGACGCCCAGCCTGGACGCGCTGGCCGCGCGCGGCGCGCGCTTCGTCCGCGCCTTCGTCAATTCCGGCGTGTGCGGCCCGTCGCGCATGAGCTATTACACGGGGCGCTATCCGTCGCGCCACGGCGCCACCTGGAACCGGGTGCCGCTGTCGGTCAACGAGATCACGCTGGGCGAGTACCTGGCGGGACAGGGGCGCGACCTGGCGCTGGCGGGCAAGACCCACGTCATTCCCGACCGCGCCGGCATGGAGCGCCTGTCGATCGACGGCGGCTCCGAGCTGGGCGCGCTGCTGTCGCGCGGTGGCTTCATCGAGGTCGATCGCTACGACGGCCACCACGAACCGGGCAAGGAAAGCGGCTACCCCGCGTTCCTGCGCAGCCAGGGCTACGACAGCGCCGACCCCTGGACCGACTACGTCATCGCCGGCGTCGATGCGCACGGCCAGGTGGTCAGCGGCTGGAACATGCGCAACGTGCACCTGCCGTCGCGGGTGGCCGAGCCGCATTCCGAAACCGCCTACATGACCGACCAGGCGCTGCGTTTCATGCAGCAGCGCGGCGGCCAGCCCTGGGTGCTACACCTGAGCTACGTCAAGCCGCACTGGCCCTACATGGCGCCGGCGCCCTACCATCAGCGCTACACGGCCGACCAGTGCCTGCCGGTGCGGCGCAACCGCGAGGAGCTGGCCGGCGCGCATCCGGTGGTGGCGGCCTACCGCCAGCACGAGGAAAGCGTCAGCTTCTCGACCGATGAATGCGTGCGCGTGGTGCGTCCGGCCTACCAGGGCCTGATCCGCCAGCTCGACGACCACCTGGGGCGGCTGTTCGACTACATGGAAGGCGCGGGCCTCATGCGCAACACGCTGATCGTGTTCACGGCGGATCACGGCGACTTCCTGGGCGACCACTGGCTGGGCGAGAAGGAACTGTTCTACGACGCCGTGCAGCGCGTGCCGTTCATCGTGATGGACCCGTCGGCCGAGGCCGATGCGACGCGCGGCCAGGCGCTGGCGGACATGGTGGAAAGCGTGGATCTGGTGCCGACGGTGCTGCGCGCGCTGGACGCGCCGAGGCCCTGGCACCGGCTGGAGGGGCGCGAGCTGCAGACCGTGCTGCATGGCCGGGGGGCGGACGAGCCCTGGCGTGACTGCGTGTTTTCGGAGCTGGACTACAGCTTCCGCCAGGCGCGCCTGCTGCGCGGCAAGACGCCGCAGAATGCGCGCGCCTGGTCGGTGCGCACCGACCGCTGGCGCTACGTGTACTGGCTGGACGAACCCGAGCAGCTGTACGACCTGCAGGCCGATCCCGACGAGTTCCAGGACCTGGGCGCCAGCGCCGCGCATGCGGCGGTGCGGTCGCAACTGCGCGAGCGCCTGCTGGACTGGATGCTGCGCGGCAAGCGCCGCACCACCCTGAGCGACGCGGCGGTGGAGCAGGGCACCAACGCGCACAAGCGCGCCGGGGTGTTCTTCGGGCAGTGGTGAAAGACCCTGGGCGGCGGCGCGGGCGGATCGCCCGTCGCCGCGCCCGTGTCGGCATCAGGCGCCCGCGGTGTCCTTCTGCGGCGCCGCGGCTGCCGGCTTGAGTTCGCGCCGCAGGATCTTGCCGACGTTGGTGCGCGGCAGATCGTCGCGGAACTCGACGTAGCGCGGCACCTTGTAGCCGGTGAGCTGGGTGCGGCAATGCGCGATCAGCGTTTCGGCGTCCAGGTTGGGATCCTTGCGGATCACATACAGCTTGACCGCTTCGCCCGAGCGTTCATCGGGCACGCCGATGGCGGCCACCTCGCGCACGCCTGGATGCAGCGCCGCCGCGTCCTCGACCTCGTTGGGATAGACGTTGAAGCCGGACACCAGGATCATGTCCTTCTTGCGGTCGACCAGGAAGACGTAGCCGGCCTCGTCGACATAACCGATGTCGCCGGTGCGCAGGTAGCCGTCGGGCGTCATCACCAGCGCGGTCTCGTCGGGCCGGTTCCAGTAGCCCTGCGTCACCTGCGGGCCGCGCACGCAGATCTCGCCGCGTTCGCCCACGCCCAGCTCGCGCCCGTCGTCGTCGCGGATAGACAGGTCGGTCGACGGCACCGGCAGGCCGATCGAGCCGGTGAAGACCTGCACGTCGAGCGGATTGATGGTCACCGCCGGCGAGGTCTCGGTCAGGCCATAGGCCTGCGCCAGCGAGCGGCCGGTGACGGCCAGCCAGCGTTCGGCCACGGCGCGCTGCACCGCCATGCCGCCGCCCATGGTCAGCCGCAGGCGCGAGAAATCCAGTTTGGCGAAGTCCGGGTGGTTGAGCAGGGCGTTGAACAAGGTGTTGACGCCGGTGAAGGCGCTGAAGGGCACCTTGGCCATTTCCTTGATCAGCCCGCCAATGTCGCGCGGGTTGATGATCAGCAGGCTGCTGGCGCCGATCTTCATGAAGGCCAGGCAGTTCGCCGTGAGCGCGAAGATATGGTAGAGCGGCAGCGCCGTGACGATGCACTCCTCGCCTTCCTTGACCAGCGGCTTGATCCAGGCGTGGGCCTGGGTCACGTTGGCCGCCAGGTTGCCGTGGGTCAGCATGGCGGCCTTGGCCACGCCGGTGGTGCCGCCGGTGTATTGCAGGCAGGCCAGGTCGTCCTGGGTCAGGGCGACCTCCTCGAACGGCAGGTCGCGCCCCTCCCGCAACGCCGCGCCCAGGCGAATGGCGGAGGGGATCGACCAGGCCGGCACCATGCGTTTGACCCGCCGCACCACGAAGTCGACCAGGCGGCCCTTGAGCGGGCTGAGCAGTTCACCGATCGAGGTCACCAGCACTTTCTCGACCGGGGTGTCGGGCAGCGCCTTTTGCAGCGTGGCGGCGAAGTTGTCGGCCACCACGATGGCGCGCGCGCCGGCGTCGGCCAGCTGGTGCGCCAGTTCGTGCGCGGTGTAGAGCGGATTGCAGTTGACCACGGTGCAGCCGGCGCGCAGGGTGCCGAACAGGCACACCGGGTACTGCAGCAGGTTGGGCATCATCAGCGCCACCCGATCGCCCTTGCGCAGGCCGTTGGCGTGGAGCCACGCGGCGAAGTCGCGCGTCAGGCGGTCGAGTTCGGCGTAGGTCATGGTCTTGCCCATGCTCAGGTACGCCGGCTTGTCGGCGAAACGCCGGCAACTGTCCCGCGCGATCGAGACCAGCGTGGTGGCGCTGTCCAGTTCGATGTCCTTGGGGATGCCCGGGGGGTAGCTTTTCTGCCAGATTCGTTCCATCTTCAAGGGGCTCCCAACAGGGCTTTTTTCAGGGAGGACTGGGCCGGATCATTGCCCAGCCAGACCCGCAGCAGCGCGCGGCCGAAGGCCGGGTCGTCGATGCGGCCGCGCTGCTTGCCGTTATCGGTGATGGTCACGCCGCGGGCGTCGAAGTCCAGGTCGATCACGTCGCCTTCGCGAGCCGAGCCGATCTCGGCCATCAGCGCCGACAGGCGCGCGGCGGACGGTTGCAGCGCGGCGAGTTCCTGTTTGGGCGTATTGTCGCGCAATCCTTCCTGCAGCGCCGCGTCCAGGCTCTTGCTATCGACATCCCGCAAGAGTTGCAGCCGCATGCGGCGCGGGTCGTTGCTGTTGATCAGGGTCGCGGCGTCCTGGCTCCTGGCGCTGGCATACAGCGCCGCCACATACACCTTGACCACGAACTTGGTGCGCAGGCCGGCGCCGTTCAGCACCAGCGCGTGGCCGCCTTCGGACAACTGCGCGGGGAGGCGCACACCGGCCACGTCCATGTCGGCGGCCAGCGTGGGGGCGGCCGTCAGGCAGGCGGCCAGGACCAGGCTCAGGGCGGTGGCGCGCCCTCCGGGGATGATGTCACGCATGGGTCTCCTCCAGTCGTTTTCTGCTTGTAGTACTTCTTGTCGGCGATGTAGATCGTGCGTTCCACGACGGCATAGACGACGCCGTCCTTGTCCTTCAATTCCACGGTGTAGGTCCGGGTGGTCTCGCGGTCACGCGCAAGAATCCTGCGTATGTCCGCGATTTCTCCCGGCGGCAGCCGGAAGTCCACATACAGCGTGGTATAGGCGGGCTTGCGGTAGCGGATGGATGCCGCCTTGTCCCACACGATGTGGTCCGCGCCCAGCGCCGCCATCAGCATGGTGGGATGGGCGCCGTCGGTCACCGCGAACAGCGAGCCGCCGTACATCGAGCCCACGATGTTGCGCGTGCGCCGCAGCAAGGGCAGCTTGATGCGGATGTGCTGGAAATCGTGCGACACGTGCAACACCCGGCCGCCGGTGGCGCGGAACGCCGGGTGCAGGTTGAATCCCACCCGCATCAGGCGCGCGCGCCAGGCCGGCGACAGGCGTTTGAACCAATAGGGCTTCACCGCTTTACATCGCCTCGGTTACATGGCTTCGAACAGGCCGGCCGCGCCCATGCCGGTGCCGATGCACATCGTCACCATGCCGTACTTGCCGCCGGTGCGGCGCAAGCCGTGCATCAGCGTGGCGGTGCGAATCGCGCCGGTCGCGCCCAGCGGATGGCCCAGCGCGATGGCGCCGCCCAGCGGGTTGATCTTGGACGGATCGAGCTTGAGTTCGCGGATCACCGCCAGCGATTGCGCGGCGAAGGCCTCATTCAGTTCGATCCAGTCCAGGTCGTCCTGCGCGATGCCGGCGCGCGCCAGCACCTTGGGAATGGCGGCCATGGGGCCGATGCCCATGACTTCCGGCGGCACGCCGGCCACCGAGTAGCTGACGAAGCGCGCGAGCGGGCTGAGGTTGAATTCGCGCAGCACCCGCTCGGACACCAGCACCACCGCGGCGGCGCCGTCGGACATCTGCGAGCTGTTGCCGGCGGTGACGCTGCCGCGCGCGGCGAATACGGGCTTGAGCCGCGCCAGTCCCTCGGCGCTGCTGTCGGGGCGCGGGCCTTCATCGACTTCGACCAGGCGCCGGGTTTCGCGCACCTCGCCCTTGGATCCGCCAGGCAGTCGCGTCACCACCTCGAACGGCGTGGTCTCGGCGCGGAAGTGGCCGGCGGCGATGGCGGCGTTGGCCTTCTGCTGCGAGGCCAGCGCGAAGGCGTCCTGGTCTTCGCGCGATACTTTCCATTGCTCGGCCACTTTCTCGCCGGTCAGGCCCATGCCGAAGGCCATGCCGACGTTCTCGGGGTGCGAGAAGATGGCCGGGTTGAGCGACACCTTGTTGCCCATGATCTGCGGCATGGCGCTCATGGACTCGGTGCCCGAGCCGATCATGATGTCGACCTCGCCGCTGCGGATGCGCGCGGCGGCGTCGGCCACCGCCTGCAGCCCGGAGGCGCAGAAGCGGTTGACGGTGACGCCGGCCACGCTCTGCGGCAGGCCGGCCAGCAGCAGGCCGATGCGCGCCACGTTCATGCCCTGCTCGGCTTCCGGCATGGCGCAGCCGGTAATGACATCGTCGATGCGCGCCGGATCCAGCCACGGCGTTTGCTTCAACACGCCCTGCAGCGCCGCCGCCAGCATGTCGTCGGGCCGGGTGGTGGCATACACCCCATTGCGCTTGCCCACCGGCAGCCGCGTCGCCGCAACGATGTAAGCCTCTTGAATCTGCTTGCTCATATCATTTCCTCGTATCCATAACAGTCACCCTACGTCCATCACGGTTTCTCACTAGCGGGGCCGCGCGGATCCGGCTTCGCCGGTCCGCCGCCGGCGCCCCTGGGGGAGGCGCCGCAGGCGCTAGGGGGGGCTTAATTTCGCAGTGGCTTGCCCGTGTCCAGGGTGTGGCGGATGCGCGCCTGGGTCTCGGGCGTGCGCAGCAGCGCCACGAACTCCTTGCGCTCGACCGCCAGCAGCCATTCCTCGTCGACTTTGGCGCCCGTCTCGACCTCGCCGCCGCACAGCGCCACCGCGGCGCTGCGGGCCACGCGGTAGTCGTGGGCGCTGATCATGCCGCCCTCGCGCATGTTGACCAGCACCATCTCGAAGTTGGCGATGCCGTTGCGGCCGGCCACCGGCACGCCCTGCAGGCGCGGCGGCGGCACGTAGCCGGCGGTGGCGGCGGCGCGCGCCTGGCCGATGGCCACGAACAGCAGCTCGCCAGGATGGAACAGCACGATGTCCTGTTCGCGCGCGAAGCCCAGGTCGACAGCCTCGATGGCGCTCTTGGCGACCCGCGCCATGGCGATGGTCTGGAACACCGGCTGCAGGAAGGGGAACACCTCGCCGGGCGTGGCGGTCTTTGCCGCCAGCGCCGCGGCGCGGCCGGCGAATTCCTTGCTGCCGCCGCCGGCCGGGATCAGGCCGACGCCGGCCTCGACCAGGCCGATGTAGCTTTCCAGCGCCAGCACGCGGTGCGAGGCGTGCATCAGGAATTCGCAGCCGCCGCCCAGCGCCATGCCCTGCACGGCCGCCACGGTGGGGATCTGCGCGTACTTGAAGGACTGCGAGGTGCGCTGGAATTTCTCGACGGTGGCTTCCAGCATGTCCCACTGGCCGGCGGCGCAGGCTTCGGATACTTGCTGCAAATTGGCGCCCACGGCGAACGGCGCGTCGTGCCAGATCACCAGGCCGTCGAAATCCCGCTCGGCGCGGGCCACGGCTTGCAGGATGCCTTCGAGCACCTCGGCGCCCAGCGTGTGGTTCTTGGAGGTGACCGACAGGATGGCGATGCCGGCGTCGACCTCGGGCAGGTTCCACAGGCGCACGCCTTCGTTTTCCCAGACCGTGGTGCCGCGGTCGTCGGGGCCTTCGCCGAACACGCGCTCGGGGAACAGCTGGCGCTGGTAGACCGGCAGCGCCGAACGCGGATGCAGCTTGCCGCTGCGCGCGGAATACGAGCCCGCGGGCGTGTGCACCCCCTGGCGCTCGGGCTCCAGGGCCCAGGCGGGCAGCGGCGCGTCGCTCATGGCACGGCCGGCGGCGATGTCCTCGGCCACGGCGCGGGCGATGGCCTGCCAGCCGGCGGCCTGCCAGGTCTCGAACGGGCCCTGGGCCCAGCCGAAGCCCCAGCGCATGGCCAGGTCCAGGTCGCGGGCGTTGTCGGCCACCTGGCCGAGCTGCACCGCGCTGTAGTGGAAGATGTCGCGGAACAGGCTCCACAGGAACTGGGCCTGCGGATGGTCGCTGGCGCGCAGCGCGGCGAAGCGCTTGGCCGGATCGCGTTCTTTCAGCTGCGCGGCGACCTCGTCGGCGAGCTTGCCGGCGCTGGGGCGGTAGTCCTGGGCCCGCAGGTCCAGCACCTGGATCTCGCGGCCCGCCTTGCGGTAGACGCCGGCGCCGCTTTTCTGGCCCAGCGCGCCCTTGGCGATCAGGGCCGACAGCCAGGCGGGCAGCGTGAAATAGCGGTGCCAGGGATCGTCCGGCAGGTTCTTGTCCATGGTGCCGACCACGTGGGCCAGCGTGTCCAGGCCGACCACGTCGGCGGTGCGGTAGGTGGCGCTCTTGGGACGGCCGATCTTGGGGCCGGTGAGGGCGTCGACCTCGTCGAAGCCCAGGCCCAGGCGCTGAGTGTGGTGCATGGCGGCCAGGATCGAGAACACGCCGATGCGGTTGGCGACGAAGTTGGGCGTGTCGAGCGCGCGGATCACGCCCTTGCCCAGCGTGGAGGTCAGCCAGGTTTCGAGCTGGTCCAGCACCGGCGCCTGGGTGTGCGCGGTGGCGATGATTTCCACCAGGCGCATGTAGCGCGGCGGATTGAAGAAATGGATGCCGCAGAAGCGGTCGCGCAGCGCGGCCGGCAGGGCGTTGGCCAGCGCGTCGATCGACAGGCCGGAGGTATTGGAGGCGATGATGGCGCCGGGCGCGACGTGCGGCGCGATGCGCTCGTACAGCGCGGTCTTCCAGTCCATGCGCTCGGCGATGGCTTCGATGATCAGGTCGCAGCCGCGCAGCTGTTCGATATGGTCGTCGTAGTTGGCCGGGGTGATCAGGGCCAGGCGGGCGGGGCTGGCCAGCGGCGCGGGCTCCAGCTTCTTCAGGCCGGCCAGGGCTTTCTTGACGATGCCGTTGCGGTCGCCTTCGGGCGCGGCAAGGTCGAACAGCGTGACGGGCACGCCGGCGTTGGCCAGGTGGGCGGCGATCTGCGCGCCCATGACGCCGGCACCCAGCACGGCGACGTGTTTGACGACGAACTTGCTCAAGGAAGTCTCCTGAAAATGCGGGCGGAAGACGGGGCCGGCCCGTCATCCGCCCCGGCAGGGCTAGAAGCGGGACGACAGTTGCAGGCCGAAGATGTGGCCGCTGCTGTCATAGGTGCCCGCGACGCGGCCCTTGGTCAGCTGGTTGCCGGACGTGGTGTCGATGTCCGTCTTGCGCAGGTAGAGATAGGTATAGCCCAGATCGAGCGTGGTGCTCTTGGTGGCCTGCCATTGCACGCCCGTCGAGAACCAGTAGCGGTCGTTGTCGGGCAGCGAAGTCGGACGGTCCTCGGCCTTGTGGACCGGCGACTGGTCGTAGGCCAGGCCGAACTTCCACTTCCAGTCGGGCGCGAACTTGTAGGACGTGCCCACGGCGATGCGCCACGTGTCGCGGAAGTTCAGCGGCAGGTCGTCATCGCGCGCGCCGGTGCCGGAGTTGCGGATCTTCAGGTCGGGGATGCTGCTCCAGCCGGTCCAGGAGATGTCGCCCAGCAGTTCCCACTTCTCGTTGAGCTGGTGGGTGGCGCTCAGGATCAGGGTGTCGGGCAGGTCGACCGAGGCCTTGGCGTCGAACGAGACCGACTGGCGGGTCGGGCCGATGTTGTCGATATCGGTGTCGCCCTTGGCGGTGTGCTTGATCTTGGAGCGGTACGACAGGCCGATGCGGGTGTCTTCGGTGGGTTGCAGCATGAAGCCCACGTTCCAGCCCCAGGCGTCGCCCTTCAGGTTGAGGTCGGCGTCGCCGTTGGTGAAGACGGTGCGGCCGCCGGGCAGGGCCACGGGCACCACGGTCTTCTTCTTGTAGGTGGCGTCGATGTGCTGCCAGTTGACGCCGAAGCCCATCGAGAACTTGTCGTTGACCTTGTAGGCGATCGACGGGTTGATGTTGATGGTCTTGATCTCGAACTTGTTCGAGTGGTATTGGCCTTCCCAGCCCTTGTCGTATTCGGTCATCAGGCCGAACGGCGCGCCGATGCCCAGGCCGATGAACCACTGGTCGCTCAGTTGCCACGAGCCGTACAGGTTGGGCACGACGCCCAGGTTGCCGGCATCGCCGCCGTCGCCGCCGGTGGGGCGGGTGCCGCCCAGCGCCGTCGGATTGCGGCTGTTGCCGTTGTCCGAGAACTTGAACGAGGGCTTGATCAGATTGACGCCGCCCGAGACATTGATGCCCGGCAGGTAGGTCATGCCCGCCGGGTTGTAGTAGATGATGCTGGCGTTTTCCGGATTTGCCGCCGAGCCCGCGTAGGCGTTGCCCAGGCCGCTGGCATTCTGCTCAAGGAGCTGAAAGCCGGCGCCGTGGGCGGCGCTGGTGGCGCCCAGGCCGACCACAATGGCGGACAGGGTGCTCAGGGACAATGAACGTCTGCTCATGGTACTGCCTCCTCATGTTGGATAGGTATGTCTCTATGGCACTGCCGGTCTCGTCGTCCCGGTCTATCCGGCTCAAGGGGGTCCAGGCCGGTTTGGTTTGTTGACGCGTTACTGCGCTAGGCACTGCGACTGCTCTGGTAATGCAGGGGTCCGCCCGTGAACGGCGCGAACCCGGTTCCGAAAATCACGCCGGCGTCGGCCAGGTCGGCGTCGGCCACCACGCCGGCCTCGACCCGCTCGCGGGTGGCATCGACCAAAGGCTGGATCAGGCGCTCGGCCAGGCCGGCCGGCGCCTGCGCGCCGCCCTGGCCGTCCTTGACCGGTTTGCCGTCGCGCCAGGTGTAGAAGCCGCGGCCGCTCTTCCTGCCCAGGTCGCCGCGCGCCAGCTTCTCGGCCAGGCAGCGCGGCGGCTCGGCGCCGCCAGCCAGTTCCTGCCCCGCCGCGCGGGCGATGTCCAGGCCGACGGTGTCGGCCAGCTCGAGCGGGCCCATCGGCATGCCGAACGCCACCATGGCCGCGTCCACGGCGGCGGGCGATAGACCGTCGTCGATATTTCGCATGGCCTGAAGCATATACGGTGCCAGCACCGCATTGACCAGAAAACCGGGGGCGCTACGCACGGGCAAGGCCAATTTTCCAATCTGTCCTACAAAGGCGTTGGCGCGCGCCAGCGTTTGCGCGGCAGTGCCGTCCGCATGCACGACTTCCACCAGCGGCATCTTGGCCACGGGGTTGAAGAAGTGGATGCCGATCAGCCGTTCGGGGCGGGCCAGCCCGGCGCTCAGCGTTTCCAGCGACAGGCTGGAGGTGTTGGTGGCCAGCAGCGCGTCGGCCTTCATGCGCGGCTCCAGCGATTGGTACAGCCCGCGCTTGGCCTCCGGGTTCTCGCTGATGGCCTCGATCACCACGTCGGCCAGCGGCACGCCGCCGCCGGCGGGGTCGGGCATCAGCCGGTCGAAGGCGGCGCGCGCCGCGCGGCGATCCTTCAGGCGGCGCGAGAACAGCGTCGCGGCGCGCTTGATGGCGGGCGCGATGCGGGCCATGTCCTGGTCCTGCAGCGTCACGGTCAGGCCCTTGAGCGCGCACCAGGCGGCGATGTCGCCGCCCATCACACCCGCGCCGACCACGTGCACGTGGCGCACCGGCGCGATGCCGGGCTGGCGGCCATTGGCTTTCAGGCGTTCCTGCAGCCGGAACACGCGCAGCAGGTTGCGGGCGGTATCCGAGGCGATGATGGTGTCGATCAGCGCCGGCGCCTGCAAGGCGTTGCCGCCGTGTTTTTCCCAGAGTTCGATGATGGCGGGCGCGGCCGGGTAGTGGCCCAGCGGATCCTTGGCGGCGACCTGCTTGCGGGCGCGCTGGGCGGCCACCGCCTTGAGCGGCCAGCGGTTCAGCCAGGCGCCCAGGCCGCGCGCGCGGCGCGGCGGCTTGCCCGACAGCACCATGCCGCGCGCCGCCGCCTGCAGCAGGCGGGTTGGCA
>NZ_CADIJL010000050.1 GCF_902859695.1 Achromobacter ruhlandii | reverse complement strand
ACCCGATGGCGGGCAACCTCGATGCGCCCGACGGAATCCGAAGGAGTCGCCGAAGGCGAGGACGAGGATGAGGCAGGGGCAGTCCGGAGCGAACGCTCCGGACCGCAATCGCGGGCGCCCGCCATCGGGTCCGCCCGACCGAGGGGCGACCTACGAAGCTCGATCCGGCAACAACCCACCCCCAACGGCACCATCAAGCCCGTCCCCAGAATTCAACCCCCACGTTTCCCCCATTTGCGATCCTCCCATTCCAGGTATATATTTCAAGCCTAAACTATCAAGGCCTAAAAATAGCAGCGACCCGCCCCAAGCTTCCGGGCCGCACTTCTTGGAGCGTTACGGCAATGAAAATCGTATGCATTGGTGGTGGTCCCGCCGGCCTGTATTTCGGTCTGCTCATGAAGCTGCAAGACCCGGCCAACGAAGTCACGGTGATCGAGCGCAACCGCCCCTACGACACCTTCGGCTGGGGCGTGGTGTTCTCGGACGCCACCATGCAGAACCTGCGCGAAGCCGATCCGGTTTCCGCCCAGACCATCGGTGACGCCTTCAACCACTGGGACGACATCGACATCCACTTCAAGGGCCGCAGCATCCGCAGTGGCGGCCATGGCTTCATCGGCATCGGCCGCAAGAAGCTGCTCAACATCCTGCAGGCGCGCTGCGAAGATGTTGGCGTCAAACTGGTGTTCGAGAATTTCGTCCAGGACGACCAGGCCATCGCCCGCGAATACGACGCCGACCTGGTCATCGCCTCCGACGGCATCAACAGCCAGGTCCGCACCCGCTACGCCGACACCTTCCACCCCGACATCGACCAGCGCCGCTGCCGCTTCGTCTGGCTCGGCACCAAGAAGGTGTTCGATGCCTTCACCTTCGCCTTCGTCCAGACCGAGCACGGCTGGTTCCAGGCGCACGCCTACCGTTACGAAGACGGCATGTCGACCTTCATCGTCGAAACGCCCGAAGAGACTTGGCAGGCCGCCGGCATCGAGCAGATGAGCCAGGAAGAGGGCATCGCCTACTGCGAAAAACTGTTTGCGCCCTGGCTGGATGGCAATCCCCTGGTCAGCAACGCGTCGCACCTGCGCGGCTCGGCCATCTGGATTCGCTTCCCGCGCGTCATCTGCAACACCTGGGTCCACTGGAACCAGCTGGAAACCCGCCGCGGCAAGCGCGCCGTGCCGGTGGTGCTGATGGGCGACGCGGCCCATACCGCGCACTTTTCGATTGGCTCGGGCACCAAGCTGGCGCTGGAAGACGCCATCGAACTGGCGCGCTGCCTGAGCGGCGCCGAAGGCAGCGTCGAGCGCGGCCTGAAGCACTACGAGGAAGTGCGCAGCGTCGAAGTGCTGAAGATCCAGAATGCCGCCCGCAACTCCACCGAGTGGTTCGAGAACGTGGCGCGCTACGCCGAACTCGAACCCGAACAATTCGCCTATTCGCTGTTGACCCGCTCGCAGCGCATTTCGCACGAAAACCTGCGGCTGCGCGACCCGGCCTGGCTGGAAGGCTTCGAGCGCTGGATCGCCGAGCACGCCGGCGCGCAGGCGCCGGCCGGCCAGCGACCGCCGCTGCCCATGCTGACGCCGTACCAGGCGCGCGGCGTCAAGCTCAAGAATCGCATCCTGGTGTCGCCGATGGCCATGTATTCCTGCACCGAGGGCGTGCCGGGCGACTTCCACCTGGTGCACCTGGGCGCCCGCGCCATGGGCGGCGCCGGGCTGGTGATGGTGGAAATGACCTGCGTCTCGCCCGACGGCCGCATCACCCCGGGGTGCCCGGGCCTGTGGAACGACGAGCAGCAGCAGGCCTTCGCCCGTATCGTCGGCTTCGTGCACGGCAACAGCGACGCCCGCATCGGCGTGCAGTTGGGCCATGCCGGCCGCAAGGGCTCGACGCAGCTGGGCTGGCAGAAGATCGACCATCCGCTGCCCGAAGGCAACTGGCCGCTGCTGTCGGCCTCGGCCCTGCCGTACATCGAGGGCGTGTCGCAGACGCCGCGCGCCATGACGCGCGCCGACATGGACGACGTGCGCGACAACTTCGTGGCCGCGGCCCGCCGCGCCCAGGCCGCCGGCTTCGACTGGCTCGAACTGCACTGCGCCCACGGCTATCTGCTGTCCAGCTTCATCTCGCCGCTGACCAACCGCCGCGACGACGAATACGGCGGCAGCCTGGAAAACCGCCTGCGCTTCCCGCTGGAAGTGTTCCGCGCGGTGCGCGCCGTGTGGCCCGAGGACAAGCCGATGTCGGTGCGGATCTCGGCCAGCGACTGGGTCGAGGGCGGCATCACCCCCGATGACGCCGTCGAGATCGCGCGCCATTTCAAGGCCGCCGGCGCCGACATGATCGACTGCTCGTCGGGCCAGGTCAGCAAGGAAGAAAAGCCGGTCTACGGCCGCATGTTCCAGACGCCGTTCGCCGACCGCGTGCGCAACGAGGCCGGCATCCCCACCATCGCGGTGGGCGCCATCTTCGAGGCCGACCACGCCAACGGCATCATCGCCTCGGGCCGCGCCGATCTCTGCGCGCTGGCGCGTCCCCATCTGGCCGACGCCTCCTGGACGCTGCGCGAAGCGGCCCGCGTGGGCTATCGTGATGTGGCCTGGCCGAGCCAGTACTTCGCCGGCAAGCGCCAGCTGGAAACCAATTTCGAACGCGCCGCCGCCATGGCGCAACTGGACATCAAATGAGCACGTCCTCCCTTCCCCTGGCCGGCCGCCACGCGCTGGTGACGGGCGGCGCCCGCGGCATCGGCCTGGCCAGCGCCCGCGCGCTGCTGGAACGCGGCGCCCGCGTCACGCTGCTGGGCCGCGACGGCGGCGCGCTGGAGGCGGCCGTCGACAGCCTGGCCAGCCTGGGCCAGGTGCAGGCGGTCAGCGCCGACATCGCCGACGAGGCCTCGGTGCGCCAGGCCTTCGCCCAGGCGGAGGCCGAACTCGGTCCGGTGCTGGTGCTGGTCAACAACGCCGGGCAGGCCGTCAGCCAGCGCTTCGACCGCACCGACGCGGCGCTGTGGCAGTCGATGCTGGCGGTCAACCTGACCGGCACCTTCCATTGCATCCAGGCCGCCCTGCCCGGCATGCTGGCGGCCAAGTGGGGCCGCGTCATCAACGTGGCCAGCACCGCCGGCCTGATCGGCTATGCCTACGTCAGCGCGTACTGCGCGGCCAAGCACGGCGTGATTGGCCTGACCCGCTCGCTGGCGCTGGAGACGGCGCAGAAGGGCGTCACCGTCAACGCCGTCTGCCCGGGCTACACCGAGACCGACATCGTGCGCGGCGCGGTCGCCAATATCGTCGAGAAGACCGGCATGACGCCGGAAGCCGCCCGCGCCAAGCTGGCCGAGCGCAACCCGCAGGGCCGCCTGGTGCAGCCCGAGGAAGTGGCCGAGACGGTCGCCTGGCTGGCGCTGCCGGCCTCGTCGTCCATCAACGGCCAGGCCATCGCCGTCGACGGCGGCGAAGTGATGACCGGCTGAGCCGGCGCCCACCCCTACGATTCCAGAACGGAGACACCATGAGCACGCAGCCCGAAGAGCACACCATGAAGCACCACAAGCGCCCGCTGGCCGGCTACCAGGCCCGGACGTTCCTGTGGCAGGTGTCGGCCGACGGCAAGGTCGCCACCATCACGCTCAACCGCCCCGAGCGCAAGAACCCGCTGACCTTCGATTCCTACGCCGAGCTGCGCGACCTGTTCCGCGCGCTGGTGTACGCGACCGACATCAAGGTGGTGGTGGTGACGGGCGCCGGCGGCAACTTCTGCTCCGGCGGCGACGTGCATGAAATCATCGGGCCCCTGACCAAGATGAGCATGCCCGAACTGCTGGACTTCACCCGCATGACGGGCGACCTGGTCAAGGCCATGCGCGCCTGCCCGCAGCCGATCGTGGCGGCGGTGGACGGCGTCTGCGCTGGCGCCGGCGCGATGGTGGCGCTGGCCTCCGACATGCGCCTGGGCACGCCGGCCGCGCGCACCGCCTTCTTGTTCACGCGGGTGGGCCTGGCGGGGGCCGACATGGGCGCCTGCACGCTGCTGCCGCGCATGATCGGCCAGGGCCGCGCCTCCGAACTGCTGTACACCGGCCGCGCCATGACCGCCGAGGAGGGCGCCAGCTGGGGCTTCTTCAACGCGCTGCACGAGTCGGACGCCCTGATGGACGCGGCGGCCAAGCTGGCCGCGCAGTTGGCCGCGGGTCCCACCTTCGCCCACGGCGTGACCAAGAAACTGCTGCACCAGGAATGGAACATGGGCGTGGACGAGGCCATCGAGGCCGAAGCCGAGGCCCAGGCCATCTGCATGCAGACGCGCGATTTCCATCGCGCCTACGAGGCCTTCGTGGCCAAACAGAAGCCGGTCTTCGAGGGGAACTGATGATGCGCGACGCAAGCTGGCTGGACTGGCCGTTCTTCGACGACGCCCATCGCAAACTGGCGCATGAGGTGGACGGCTGGTGCGAGAGCGCCCTGGGCCATGTCGACCACCACGACGCCGACGCGGCCTGCCGCAAGCTGGTCAAGGCCATGGGCCAGGCCGGCTGGCTGCGCTACGCGGTCGCGGGCGGCCCCGGTGGCGCCTGGGGCGGCGCGCTGCCCGAGGTGGATTCGCGTTCGGTCTGCATCCTGCGCGAAACGTTCGCGCGCCACGAGGGCCTGGCCGACTTCGCCTTCGCCATGCAGGGCTTGGGCAGCGGCGCGATCTCGCTGATGGGTTCGGACGCGCTGCGCCAGCGCTACCTGCCGCGCGTGGCCAGCGGCGAGGCCATCGCGGCGTTCGCGCTGTCCGAGCCGGATGCCGGCTCGGATGTAGCGGCGCTGGCCTGCGAGGCCCGGCTGGAGGGCGACCACTACGTGCTCAACGGCGCCAAGACCTGGATTTCCAACGGCGGCATCGCCGACTTCTATTGCGTGTTCGCCCGCACCGGCGAGGCGCCGGGCGCGCGCGGCATCAGCGCCTTCGTGGTGGATGCCGACACCCCGGGCTTCGAGATCTCGGAGCGCATCGAGCTGATCGCGCCGCACCCGCTGGCCACCATCACCTTCGACAACTGCCGCATCCCGGTGTCGCAGCGGCTGGGCGAGGCGGGGCAGGGCTTCAAGCTGGCGATGATGACGCTGGACATCTTCCGCGCCTCGGTGGCGGCCGCCGCGCTGGGCTTTGCGCGCCGCGCGCTGGACGAAGGCCTGGCGCGCGCCAGGTCGCGCCGCATGTTCGGCCAGACCCTGGCCGACCTGCAACTGACGCAGGCCGCGCTGGGCGACATGGCCACGGCCATCGACGCCTCGGCGCTGCTGACCTATCGCGCCGCGTGGATGCGCGACGTGCAGAAACAACGCACCACGCGCGAAGCGGCCATGGCCAAGATGACGGCCACCGAATCGGCGCAGACCGTGATCGACCGCGCGCTGCAGATGTTCGGCGGCGCGGGCGTGGTGTCGGGGATGCCGGTGGAGAAGCTTTACAGGGAAATCAGAGCGCTGCGTATCTACGAAGGCGCCACCGAAGTGCAGAAGTTGATCATCGCCCGGGAACTGCTGAAGGCCTGAAGAAACCATCGAGTTTCCGCTTTCGGCAGTCAACTACACCGCATCAGCAAGGGGAATTTCATGGAAGTATCCGCCCACATCGACACTTTCGCCCGGGACAATCTGCCCCCGGGCGAACAATGGCCCGAGTTCCTGCTGGACGGCCCCGACGTGGCCTATCCCAAGCGCTTCAATTGCGCGGTTGAGCTGGTGGACGCCATGGTCGACCGTGGCCACGGCGAGCGCGTCGCGCTGCGCTGGGCGCAGGACGGCAAGCCGGCCACCATGACCTACCGCGAACTGGCGGCGCTGACCAACCGCATCGCGCGCGTGCTGGTCGAGGACATGAAGCTGGTGCCGGGCAACCGTCTGCTGCTGCGCGGTCCCAACAACCCGATGATGGCGGCGTCCTGGCTGGCCGCCATCAAGGCGGGCCTGGTGACGGTGCCGACCATGCCGCTGCTGCGCGCCAAGGAGCTCAAGCAGATCATCGACAAGGCGCAGATCCAGGCGGTGCTGTGCGATGTGCGCCTGAAGGACGAGGCGCAGTTCTGCGCCCAGCCGGATCACGAGCATCATTGTCCGGGGCTGGCGCAGATCGTGTATTTCAACGACACGGCGCCCGAGGCGCTGGACACGCTGGCAGCGGCCAAGCCGGATGATTTCACGGCCTGCGATACCGCCGCCGATGACGTCTGCCTGATCGCCTTCACTAGCGGCACCACCGGCGCGCCCAAGGGCTGCATGCATTTCCATCGCGATGTGCTGGCGATGTGCGACCTGTTTCCCAAGCATGTCATCAAGCCGGGTCCGGACGATATTTTCTGCGGCACGCCGCCGCTGGCGTTCACCTTCGGCCTGGGCGGCCTGCTGTGCTTCCCGCTGCGGGTCGGCGCCAGCACCGTGCTGGCCGAGCGCCTGACCCCGGAAAGCCTGCTGCAACTGATCCAGGACTTCCGCGCCACCATCGTTTTCACCGCGCCCACGTTCTACCGCCAGATGGCGGCGCTGGTGGGCAAGTTCGACCTGTCCTCGCTCAAGAAGAGCGTGTCGGCCGGCGAGGCCCTGCCCGACGCGACCCGTCAGTTGTGGAAAGAGGCCAGCGGCATCGAGATGATCGATGGCATCGGCGGCACGGAGATGATCCACGTGTTCGTGTCCAGCCCGCCCGAGTCGGTGCGGCGCGGCGCCATCGGCCGCGTGGTGCCCGGCTACATCGCGCAGATCGTGGACGACGACATGAACCCGGTGCCCAATGGTACGGTGGGCCGCCTGGCGATCAAGGGGCCGACCGGCTGCCGCTACCTGGCCGACGAGCGCCAGCGCCGCTTCGTGCAGAAAGGCTGGAACCTGCCCGGCGATACGTTCGTGCAGGACGACGACGGCTATCTCTTCTACCAGGCGCGCAATGACGACATGATCGTCTCGGCCGGCTACAACATCGCCGGCCCGGAGGTCGAGGACGCGCTGCTGCGCCACGAAGCGGTGGCCGAATGCGGCGTGGTCGGCGCGCCCGATGACGAGCGCGGCCAATTGGTCAAGGCCTTCGTGGTGCTCAAGCCCGGCTTCGCGCCGAGCGAGGCGCTGGTGGCGGCCATGCAGCAATTCGTCAAGGCCACGATCGCGCCCTACAAGTATCCCCGCGCCATCGAGTTCGTGTCCGCGCTGCCGCGCACCGAGACGGGCAAGCTGCAGCGATTCGCGCTGCGCAAGATGGCGTGATTTTTTTGCATCAAGGAAATGCCATGGCAGCACCATTCATCAGTCAGGTAGAGGTCCGCTTCCGTCATTGCGATCCGGCGGGCATCGTTTTCTATCCGCGCTATTTCGAGATGATCAATGACTTTGTCGAGGAGTGGTTCGACAAGGGCATGGGGCTGCCATTCCACGCGCTGCACGTGGAGCGTCACATCGGCACGCCGATGGCGTCGGTAACGTGCGATTTCAGCGCGCCGAGCCGCTGGCACGAGAAACTGCGGCAGACGCTGCAGGTGCAGCGCATCGGCGGCGCGTCGTTCAAGGCGCTGGTGCGGTTCGAGGGGCCGGACGGGCAGTTGCGGCTGTCGGCGACGCTGACGATCGTGACGGTGGATCTGCGCACGATGAAGTCGATGCCGCTGCCGGCGGATCTGCGCGAGCGCATGCAGGATTATCTGGTTGCCGCCGAGTGAGTTCGGCGGGGGCCGCCCTGGTGTTTGTTTTTTGAAAATAGGATGAGACGTTATGAAGATTCTGCAACCGCCGGATTGGATGGCGCCGCGGGGCTATTCGAATGGGATCCTGACCGAGATGACGGTGGGGAGCAAGCTGGTGTTCGTGGGCGGGCAGGTGGGCTGGAACGGGCAGCAGCAGTTCGAGTCGGATGATCTGGCCGATCAGGTGCGGCAGACGTTGGCCAACATCGTGGCGATTCTCGCCGAGGGCGGGGCCAGGCCTGAGCATATCGTGCGGATGACGTGGTATGTGACGGACAAGGAGGCCTATGTGGCGGCTTATCCGGAGATCGGGAAGCACTATCGTGAATTGATCGGGAGGCATTTTCCGGCGATGACGGCGGTGGAGGTGGCGGATCTGGTGGAGGATCGGGCCAAGGTGGAGATTGAAGTTACGGCTGTTGTGCCGGCTTGAATTTGGGCCGGCCTGGCGTGTGATGCGCTGGGGTGGGTTCTTTAGTCGCGGGTGACGGGGCAGGCGGGGGATGGCGGGGCTACGATTGCGGTCCGGAGCCTTCGCTCCGGACTGCCCCTTCCTCATCTTCGTCCAGGCCTTCGGCCTTCCCTTCAGATTCCGTCGGGCGCATCTACACGCCCCGCCATCCCCCGCCTGCCCCGTCACCCGCTCACGATAAGAATTAATGGCGGGTGCTGGGGAGGGGGCGTTTCTTGGCGTTCTGACAGGCGGAAACGCGGGTTCAGAGCGATTTGCGGGGCCCGCTTCAAGGCGGCCGCGCGGGCGGCCTTTTGAAGCTTACCTGGTGTCTTGCGGGGGCGGATGACGCTGCGCGCTTGCGGGCGGATTTATCACTTATGTGTGGTTTTAACTACGTTAGTGATTTTGTGCCTGTGCCTGTGGCTGTGGGGTTGACGCATGGCGCCAGAATTGTCAGGCCTATCTGCCGGCCTGGAAGGTTTCGCGCGGGAGTTCGCCGAAGCGGTCGCGGTAGTACTCGGAGAAGCGGCCCAGGTGGCTGATGCCTACGGAGACGGCCACCTCGGTCACGCTTTCGCAGGCGCCTTGTTGCAGCTTTTCGCGAGCGGCGTCCAGGCGCAGGACGCGTAGCGCCTGCATGGGGGTGGTCTCGCGGTGTTGCTGGAACAGGCGGGTGAGGGCGCTGGGGCTGGCGCCGGCGCCGCGGGCGATGTCGGTGAGGGTCAGGGGGGCGGCCAGGTGGGCGCGCATGTAGGCTTCGGCCTGGGCGACGCGGCGTGGCAGGGCGGGGGGCAGGCCGGCGTGGCGTTGCCAGGTGTTGGGCTGGTTGTAGAGCAGGTGCAGGACGAGGGTGTCTTCCAGGTGCTCCAGCCAGGCGGCGGGCGGTCTCGGCGCGCCGTCGTCCAGGGTGGGGAGCAGGTGGATCAGGCTGGTCATCATGCTGCGCCAGGCGGCGCCGACGGGGGTGTCCAGGCGTAGCGCGGGGCTGAAGTCCAGGGGGCGGGCGGCGGCGTCGCCGAAAATGCGGTGGCCGATGGCTTCGAGCTTGCCGCGCGGGATCTTCAGCAGCAGTTGTTCGCAGCCGGCTTCCCAGTGCAGTTTCAGGGCGCGGTTGGGGGCGATGACGGCGGCGCAGTCGGGGTGGGCGTCGACGCAGTCGGTGCCGCATTCGATGCGGGCGCGGCCGCGCAGCGGCACCTGCACCAGCATGAAGTCCTGCAGGCGGTCGGGTTCGATGTGGACTTCGGCGCCGTAGCGCAGCGTACAGACGCTCAGGGCGCCGAAGCGGGCGCGGTTCAGTTCGGCGTCGACGCGGCCGCCTTTCCAGGTCAGGCGGTGATCCTTGAGCGCTTCGGAGACGCGCTCGCGGGTTTCGGCCGGCTGGGTGGAACTGAAGACGCGTCGTTTGAGCAATGGCGCCAGCTCGATGCGGGACCAGCCGTGCATGGATGCCTCCGGGACGGGAACGCTCCCGTATCGCCGTCGAGCGTAATGCAATCGTCAAGCCTTGGGAATTAAGTGAATCCCGGATAAGCGTGGGCCGATTCGGATAGAGCCGCGCGCCCGGCCGTCCTAAGCTGGGGGTTGTTGGAAGGCGGCGCCGTGGCGCGTAAGCTGGCAGTTTTCATCGTTGGCAGGGTGTACCGACGGCAGACGGATTCTGTCAGCATTGCGCCGGCGGCGCCGGCGGACACGAACGGGGTGGCTCATGAAGGGAAAGCTATGGGGCCGGCGCGCGCTGGCGATGCTGGTGTCGGTGGGCTGTATGACGGCCGCGGCCGGGGCATCGGCGGCGGACAAGATCAAGGTAGGCCTGCTGACCACGCTGTCGGGGCCGGGCGCGGCGCTGGGCAACGAGATCCGCGACGGTTTCAATCTCGCGCTGCAGCATACCGGCGGCAAGCTGGGCGGGCTGCCGGCCGAGGTGGTGGTGGCCGATGATCAGCAGAAGGCCGATGCCGGACGCCAGGCGGTCGAGCGCCTGCTCAAGCGCGACAAGGTCGACGTCATGACGGGCATCGTGTTCTCGAATGTGCTGCTGCCGGTGATGCCGGCCATCCTGCAGTCGGGCACCATCTATCTGAGCACCAATACCGGGCCGGAGAACTATGCCGGCGCCGGCTGCAACCCGAATTTCTTCGCGGTGGCCTGGCAGAACGAGGACATCCCGGCGGCGATGGGCAAATACGCCGCCGACCAGGGCTTCAAGCGGGTGGCGCTGATCGCGCCCGATTATCCGGGCGGGCGCGAATCGCTCAACGGCTTCAAGCGCCTGTACAAGGGCGGGCTGTCGGAAGAGATCTATACCCAGCTCGGCCAGCTCGACTACGGCGTCGAGATCACGCGGCTGCGCGCCAGCAAGCCCGACGCGGTGTTCTTCTTCCTGCCGGGTGGCATGGGCGTGAACTTCATCAAGCAGTTCAACGGCGCCGGCCTGGGCAAGGAGATCGCGCTGCTGGCGCCGGGCTTCTCGGGCGACGAAGACACCATCGCCGCGGTGGGCGCGCCGATCGAAGGCCTGCACAACTCGTCGCAATGGGCGGCCGACCTGGATAACCCGGCCAACCGCAAGTTCGTCGAGGACTTCAGGAAGACCTACAACCGCACCCCCACGCTCTACGCCTCGCAGGGCTACGACGCCGCCATGCTGCTGGACAGCGCGGTCAGGCAGACCGGCGGCAAGCTGGGCGCCGACGCGTTGCGCCCGGCCCTGCGCCGCGCCGATTTCAAGTCGGTGCGCGGCGACTTCACCTTCAACCGCAACCAGTACCCGATCCAGAACTACTACCTGCGCACCATCGTCAAGGGCGCGGACGGCAAGCTGGCCAACAAGCTGTCGGGCACGGTGCTGACGCAGTATCACGACCCGTTCGCCGCCGCCTGCCAGATGAAGTAAGGCAGGCGACGCACGCATCAAGGAGAGACGCATGACCGCAACCATCACGACGCGCGAGGTGACCATCGCCTCGCACGACGGCCAATCATTCAGCGCCTACCTGGCCGTGCCCGCCGCGGGCCACGGGCCGGGGCTGGTGCTGTGCCAGGAGATCTTCGGCATCAATGACTTCATGCGGCGCACCGCGCAGGCGTTGGCCGAGGAAGGCTACGTGGTGCTGGCGCCGGACCTGTTCTGGCGCCAGCAGCCCGGCATCCAGCTGACCGACGGCCCGGCCGACATGCCGCGCGCCTTCGAGCTGTATCAGCGTTTCGACGTTGAGCTGGGCGTCAAGGACATCGCCTCGACCCTGGCCGCGCTGCGCGCGCTGCCCGAGCAGCAGGGCGGCGCCGGCGTGCTGGGCTATTGCCTGGGTGGCAAGCTGGCCTATCTGGCCGCCTGCCGCACGGATGCCGACGTGGCCATCGGCTACTACGGCGTGGGCATCGAGGACAGCCTGGAAGAAGCCGCCAACCTGCGCGGCCGGCTGGTGCTGCACATCGCCGAGCAGGACGGCTTCTGTCCGCCGCCGGCGCGCCAGCGCATCCTGGAGGCGCTGGGCGGCAAGGCCAACGTCGAGCTGTATGTGTACCCCGGCATGGACCACGCCTTTGCCCGCACCGGCGGCGCGCACTACGACAAGCCGTCGGCGCTGATGGCGCACCAGCGCAGCATGGCCGCGCTGCAACGCGTGATCGGTCCGCAGTTCGACTATTCGGCCCTCTGGGACAAGCACTGCGAGTACGAATTCGGCACGCGCGATGTGGCCGCGACCATGGCCACGATGGTGGCCGAGCCCTATGTCAATCACATCCCCACCATGACCGGCGGCGTCGGCTACCGCGAGCTGTCGCGCTTCTACCAGCACCACTTCGTCAATAGCAATCCGCCCGACACCAGACTGGTGCCGCTGTCGCGCACCGTGGGCGCGACCCAGATCGTCGACGAGCTGCTGTTCTGCTTCACCCACACCACCGAGATCGACTGGCTGCTGCCCGGCGTCGCGCCTACCGGAAAATACGTCGAGATTCCGCTGGTGGCCATCGTCAAGTTCCGCGGCGACAAGCTCTGCCACGAACACATCTATTGGGACCAGGCCAGCGTGCTGGTGCAGATCGGCGTGCTCGACCCCAAGGGCCTGCCGGTGGCCGGCCGCGAGACCGCGCGGAAGCTGCTGGACGAGACCCTGCCTTCCAACACCCTGATGGCGCGCTGGAAAGACAGCGAGAACAAGTAGGAGACCGCCATGCCGTATAGCGATCAACAATTGGGCGAGATGGTGCGCGGCGACAGCGTGCACCGCGCCCTGTACACCGACCCGGCGATTTTCGAGCTGGAGATGCAGCGCATCTATGGCCGCGCCTGGGTCTACGTCGGCCACGAAAGCCAGGTGCCCAAGACCGGCGACTATCACACCACGCGCCTGGGCGACCAGGACGTGCTGATGGTGCGCGCCAGCGACGGCCGCGTGCACGTGCTTTACAACCGCTGCCCGCACAAGGGCGCCAAGGTGGTGGCGGATGGCGACGGCTGTGTCGGCAAGTTCTTCCGCTGCCCGTACCACGCCTGGACCTTCAAGCTCGACGGCAGCCACCTCGGCGTGCCGCTCAAGCAGGGATTGGAGGGCACCTCGTACGATCCGACCGACCCCAGCTTCTCGATGCGGCGCCTGCCGCGCGTGGAAAGCTATCGCGGCTTCGTCTTCGCCAGCCAGGCCCGCGACGGCCAGGGCCTGGAGGAATTCCTGGGCGGCGTGCGTTCGTCCATCGACAACCTGTGCGACCGCTCGCCGGTGGGCGAGGTCGAGGTGGCCGGCGGCATCTTCCGCGTGATGCAGCGTTCCAACTGGAAGGTGTTCTACGAGAACCTGCACGACACCATGCATGCCCGCGTGACGCACGAATCGTCCTTCGCCGCCGCGCGCGACGAGGCCAAGGAAATCGGCGAGATGCCGTTCGAGCTGCATATCATGGACGGCAACGGCGAGCCCTACGAGTTCTGGGAAAAGCTGGAGCTGCGCGCCTACGACAACGGCCACGGCTACATGGAAGGCATCTTCAACCCGGGCGCGGCCGAACGCGATCCGGTGTCGCGCGCGCATTTCGAGGCGCTGACAGCGGCCTACGGCGCCGACCGCGCCCGCGAGATCCTCGGCATGAACCGCCACAACACCGTCATCTACGGCAGCGGCTCGCCGCACACAGTGTTCCAGCAGTTCCGCGTGATCCGCCCGATCGCCGTCGACCGCACGCTGATCGAGATCCAGACCTTCCGCTGCAAGGGCGCGCCGGAGGGCGTGTTCAAGCGCGCCATGCTGTACGCCAATGTGATCAACTCGCCGTCGTCCAACGTCATGCCGGACGACATCGAGCTCTACAACCGCTGCCAGGAAGGCAACGCCACCCGTGGCGGCGAATGGGTCAGCATGCACCGCTACCACGGCACCGACCGCAGCGACGCGGACGGCATGGTGTCGATCAACGGCACCAGCGAGCTGCCGATGCGCAACCAGTTCCGCGCCTGGAAGCACTATATGGAGGCCGGTCCCGTGGCGTCCGCCCATGGCCAAGGAGAAGGCGCATGCTGCTAGACCTGGAATTCGACGTATCCACCGCCGACCTGGCGCCGGCCGACGTGCCGGCCGAGGCCTATCACCGCATCGCCCAGTTCCTGTACCGCGAGGCGCGGCTGCTGGACGAGCGCCGCTACGGCGAGTGGCAGTCGCTGTGGACCGACGACGGCATGTACTGGATGCCGCGCGAGCCGGGTCAGTCCAGCCCCTACGACCACATCTCGCTGTTCTGGGAAGACCGCATGCTGCGCGACGTGCGCATCCGCCGGCTGGAACATCCGCGCAACTGGTCGCAGCAGCCGCCCACGCGCAGCGCGCGGCTGGTGGGCGGGGTGCAGGTCGAGGGCATGGACGCCGGCGGCAACCTGGTGGTGCACTCGGCGTTCCAGATGACCGAGTGGCGCAAGCGCCAGCCGCGCCAGCTGGCGGGCCGCTACACCCATAAGCTGGCCGCCGACGGCGACAGCTGGCGCATCCGCATGAAGCGGGTGGACCTGGTGAACTGCGACGACGCGCACGATGTGTTCGAGGTGTTCGTGTGAGTGCCGCCGACGCCGCGGTGCTGGCGCTGCACTACCAGAACGACGTGCTGCATCCCGAGGGCAAGATCCGCGTCGGGCTGGACGCCGCCGGCGCGGAGCGCCAGCGCCTGCTGCGCGGCGCCGCCGACCTGCTCGACGGCGCGCGCCATCACGGCCTGCCGATCGTGCACGTGCGCATCGCTTTCCGCCCCGACTATGCCGACCTGCTGCCCAATTGCGATATCTTCCGCAACGTCGCCCGCATCGGCGCCGTGGCCGAGGGGCAATGGGGCAGTGCCTTCTACGAAGGCTTGCAACCGTTGACCGGCAGCGCGCGCGAGTTCGTCGTCAAGCACACCCGCATCAGCGCCTTCTACGGCACGCCGCTGGAAGAGACGCTGCGGCTGCTGGGCGCGCGTCGCCTGGTGGTGGCGGGCGTGGCGACCCATTCGGTGGTCGAGGGCACGGTGCGGCACGCGGCGGATATCGGTTTCAATGTCATGGTGGCCGAAGACGCCTGCGCCTCGGCCGATCCGGCGGTGCATGACGCCTCGCTGGCCAGCATGCGCCTGATCGCGCAGACCGGCTCGGTGGCGCAGGCGGTACGCTGGGCCGCCACCTCCCACTGATCGAAAGGACTCATCATGGATTTTTCCGGCTTTCCCGGCCTGGCCGGCAAGACGGCCATCGTCACCGGCAGCACCCAGGGGCTGGGCGCGGATATCGCGCGCGGGCTGGCGGCGGCCGGGGCCAACGTGGTGCTGGTGGGGCGCAACGCCGCGGCCGGCCAGGCGCTGGCGGGCGAGATGGGCGACCGCGCGCTGTTCCTCGAGACCGATATCGGCCAGGACGACCAGATCCGGCAATGCCTGGATGCCGCGCGGGCGCGCTTCGGCCGGGTCGATATCCTGGTGAATAACGCCTGCCAGTACAACGATCGCGGCCTGGCCTCCAGCCGCGAGGAATGGCACGCCACGCTCGACACCAACCTGGTGTCGGCCGCCATCTTCACGCAGATGGCGGCGCCGCTGCTGCCGCGCGGTGGCGTGGTGATCAACCTGGGCAGCACCGGCGGCAAGTTCGGCGCCGCCGGACGCGCGCTGTATCCGGCGTCCAAGGCCGCCTTGCTGCAGATCACCAAGAACTTCGCGGTGGAATTGGCGCCGGCCGGCATTCGCGTGCTGGCGGTGTCGCCGGCCTGGACCTGGTCGCCGTCGGTCGAACAATTGGCGGGCGGCTCGCGCGAAGCCGCCGACGCGGTGGGCGCGCACTTTCATCCGCTGGGCCGGGTCGGCTCGGGCGAGGAGATCGCGGCGGCGGTGTGTTTCGCCTGCTCCGACGCGGCTTCGTGGATGACGGGCGTGGATATCCCGGTGGACGGCGGTTTCTCGATCCTGGGTCCGGACCGCGGCATTTCGCCGCGCGCGTGGTTCAAGCAACTGGCGCCCTGAGGCGGACTGCCGGCCACGGCGGCGGCGGGGCCGCGTGGCGCGGGCCAAGGCGGCATCGCGCCTCCCCCCTGGCGCGGACCGGGCGGCGGGCCATCCCGGTCCCCGGGGCGCGCGTCAGCGGATGACGATCTCGCCTTCTTCCAGGGCCGCCTTGCCGCCGACCTGGTCTTCCAGGAATTCCTGCACCCGGTTGCCCACCTGGATCTTGGTGCCGCCGCAAAAGCGCCGCGCGGCGATGATGGTGGCGGTATGCAGCGGTTGCAGGTCGCGGATCAGCTGGGCCTCTTCCTCGTCCAGCTCGATCAGGTCGCGGCCCAGTTTGGTGTGGGTGTTGCGGGCGCGTTCGACCACGTCGCCGGCCGCGCGCCCCGGATTGGCGTGCAGGAACAGCAGCAGTTGCTCCAGCTTGGCCTTTTCCTCGTTCATCTTCAGGCGCTTGCGCGTCAGGGCCGAACGCTTGATGTCGGCATGCGGGTCCAGGCCGGCCTGCACCAGCGTGGGCACGCCGGCGGGCGAGCCGATGGTGCCGGCGCGCACCGATTGCAGGGCGCGGGTCTGGCCGCCGGTGATGGCGGTCTGCTGGGTGTTGGGTGCGCCCACATTGACGCTGCCGCCGGCGGCGATGCTGCTCTGGCGGATCTCGCGTTCCACTTCGACGTTCTGCCCGGCGCTGATGATGGCGTTGGTGATGAAGCGGGCCCGCACTTCGCCGCCACAGACGATATGGGCGGTGCGCGCGGCGGCGTTGGCGGCGCCGCCGCCGGCGTCCGGCACGGCCTCGGCCATGCCGATGATGCCGCCCTTGACCGTGACGTTGCCGCCGGCCTCGACCAGGGCGGCTTCCATGGTGCCGTTGACGACCACGTCGCCGGTCACGCGCACTTCCATGGTGGCGCTGATGTCGCCGCGCACCTGCAGCGAACCCTGGAAATTGATGTTGCCGGTGGACAGGTCGACGGCGTCGACCTCGACCACCGGATTGACCTGCGCGCCCTGGTGGATCAGCTTGGGCGAGCCGGCGATGGCGGCGCGCAGCAGGTTCGGGTCTTCCGGATCGATCTCGACGCCGGACATCTCGGCGTTGAACGGCGTGTCCGGCAGCTCCTCGGGCAGCACCGGCTGGCCCAGCACGTTGCAGCCGTCAATGCCGGGCAGCGGCGGGATGCGGCGCATCAGCGGCATGCCCGGCGTTACCAGCAGCAGGCTGCCCAGGTCGCGGTAATCGATCTGGGCCAGCTCATCGATCTCCTGGGCGCGCGGCTTCAGGCGGTCCAGCAGGCTCTCGAAGCGGGTCGGGGTGCCGCGCGTGGGCGGCGTGCCCTGCGCGATCAGCACGGTCTGCGCGCCGCCGCGCTCGACGGCCTCGGCCAGTTCCTTTTCCAGCACGCCATGGACGATGCCCTGGTCGGCGATGGCCTGGCGCAGCACGGCCAGGGTCACCGGCCTGCCGCCCTTGGGCGGGTGCAGCGTGACCAGGGCCGACATGCAGGTGGCGTCCACTTCCAGGTCGAACGAGCCGTCGACCAGCTTGCCCACCGGCACCTGGACGGGCTCGGTGGCCTGACGGCACAGGTCGATGAAGGCGATGACGGCATGGTTGTCCAGCGCTTCGGTTGCCCAGCCCTGGGCGGTGGCCAGGGCGGCCAGGGAATCCCAGGTGGGCAGGGGGGGCGCCGGGGGCGTGGCGGAAGCGGCGTCCGCCTCTTCTTCCCCGGCCGGCACGTCCGGGGCCGAGGCGGCGCTCTCCACGGCGGGTGGCGGCGTGTATAGCGCCGTCAGGACGTTGGTATTGGCATCCAGCACCAGCTGGAGCGTGTTGTCTGCGCCCATCTCCGCCTCCCGCCCGGCAGTCTCCGCCGGGTTCCATTCATTTAGTAATTAAACGAAATATTGCGACATATGTTAACCCATGAACCAGGGGCTACTGCGCAGTAGGAGGGGGTGGTCAACCATAAAAAGATGTAGGTCCGGCCCTTATTTCAGACCGATGGACGCGGGGCCCGCGCGGGGGGCCGGGCGCGCGTGCGGACGGTAACGCCGACGTGCCCTAGTCCATCGGCAGGAGCGACAAAGCGCGCGCGCCGGCTCAGCATAGGCGTTCGATCCCGCGTCCGCGGACGCCGCCGGAGCCTCGATGCCATGTCCCGACCTCTTTCCCTCCCGCCGGCCGTGCCGCGCCGCCACGCGCGCGTGGCCGGCCTGGTGATCGCGGCCCTGGTTGCCGGGGCCGCGGCGCTGGCGCCGGTTGGCGGCGCCGCCGCCACCGAGATTTACCGTTACAAGGATCCGTTCGGCGTCTGGCGCGCCATGAAGGTGCCCAATGGCTACGCCAAGTATTACAAGCGCGCCCAGGCCCGCGTCGCGCTGCGCGGCGCCCGCATCAAGGTCTGCCTGGACTGTGAGCCGCGCGCCGGTGACGGCGCCAGCCTGCTGACCCTGGGCGACCGGGCCGCGCGCTGGGGGCCCGCGCCACCGTCCACGGCGCATGACGAACTGATCGCGCAGGCGGCCAGGGATTCGGGGGTGGACCGGGCGCTGCTGACGGCGGTGATCGCGGTGGAGTCGGGATTCCGCAGCGACGCGCGCTCGCCCAAGGGGGCGCTGGGCCTGATGCAGCTGATGCCGGCGACGGCGGCGACCCTGCTGGTGTCGGATGACATCGAGCGGGCGCTGGTGGACCCGGCCACCAACGTGAAGGCCGGATCGAGCCTGCTGCGCCGCCTGATCGACCAGTATCCCAACCGCCTGGACCTGGCGCTGGCCGCCTACAACGCGGGCGAGGGCGCGGTGCGCAAGTACGACGCGGTGCCGCCCTATGCCGAGACCCAGCAGTACGTGCGCAACGTCACGGCGCTATACCAGCAATACAAGACCCCCTAGGGGCGGATGCCACAACGCCCTGGCAGCCGCTGTCGGGCCGCCAGGGCGTTGTGGGGCGAGCGCGCGCCGGCAGCGACGCGCCGGCGCTCAGATCGCCGCGAAGACCTTCTCGGCGATATCCAGCGTGGACTGGATCACCGCGTCGTCGTGGGTGGCCGAGACGAAGCCGGCCTCGAACGCCGACGGCGCGAAATGCACGCCGTGGTCCAGCATGGCGTGGAAGAAGCGGTTGAAGCGCGCCGTGTCGCAGGCCGAGACCTCGGCGAACGTGGCCGGCACCTTGTCGCTGAAATAGATGCCGAACATGCCGCCGACCGAGTCGGCCGAGAACGCCAGGCCGGCGGCGCGGGCGCGTTCCTGCAGGCCCTGGGCCAGCTTGGCGGTCTGCGCCGCCAGCTTGTCGTAGAAACCGGGGGCGGCGATCAGGCGCAGCGTGGCCAGGCCGGCGGCCACGGCCACCGGGTTGCCCGACAGCGTGCCCGCCTGGTAGACACCGCCCAGCGGCGCGATGTGCTTCATGATCTCGGCGCTGCCGCCGAAGGCGCCCACCGGCATGCCGCCGCCGATCACCTTGGCCAGCGTGGTCAGGTCGGGCTTGACGCCCGACAGACCCTGCACGCCCTGCGGGCCGACGCGGAAACCGGTCATGACCTCGTCGAAGATCAGCAGCGCACCGTGCTGCGTGCAGACCTCGCGCAGCCCTTCCAGGAAGCCGGCAGCCGGCTTGATCAGGTTCATGTTGCCGGCGATCGGCTCGACGATGATGCAGGCGATGTCGGCGCCGTGCTGGGCGAAGGCCTCGCGCACCGCGTCCAGGTTGTTGTATTCCAGGGTCAGCGTGTGCGAGACGAATTCGGGCGGCACGCCGGCCGAGCTGGGGTTGCCGAAGGTCAGGAGGCCCGAGCCGGCCTTGACCAGCAGGCTGTCGGAATGGCCGTGGTAGCAGCCTTCGAACTTGACGATCTTGTTGCGGCCGGTGGCGCCGCGCGCCAGGCGGATGGCCGTCATGGTGGCTTCCGTGCCGGAGCTGACCAGGCGCACCTGTTCCAGCGACGGCAGGCGCGCGATCAGCACTTCGGCCAGTTCGATCTCGGCCTCGGTGGGAGCGCCGAACGACAGGCCGTTGACGGCCGCCTCCTGCACCGCGCGCACCACCTCGGGATGCGAGTGGCCCAGGATGGCCGGGCCCCACGAACCGACGTAGTCGATGTACTGCTTGTCTTCCGCATCCCACACGTACGGCCCCTGCGCGCGCTTGATGAAGCGCGGCGTGCCGCCCACGGAGCGGAAGGCGCGCACGGGCGAGTTGACGCCGCCGGGGATGCTGCGGCTGGCGCGTTCGAAAAGCTGGGCGTTACGGGACATGGCGGTCAGGGCTTCAGGTTGCGGTTGATGGAGTAGGGCGCGGCGCAGGCCGCGGCGGCGGCGCGGATGGCGGGCGCCTCGAACAGGCCGGTGATGACGGCGACCGAATCGGCGCCGGCGGCGGCCACCGACGCCACGTTCCCGGGCGTGATGCCGCCGATGGCGACCACGGCGGGGCGCGGCGCGTCGCGTTGCTCGACCAGGGCGCGAGCCTCGGTCAGCACCGACAGCGGCGCGCGCACGGTGTCCGGCTTGACGCGCGAGGGGAACATGGCGCCGAAGGCGATGTAGTCGGCGCCGGCGTCCAGCAGTTCGCGGGCGCGGCCGAGGTCGTCGTAGCTGGAGCCGCCCAGGATCAGGTCGGGGCCGGCTTCGGCGCGGATGCGGGCCAGGCTGTCGTCGTCGCGGCCGACGTGGGCGCCGTCGGCGCCGACCTCCAGCGCCAGGCGCCAGTCGTCATTGATGAGAAACACCACGCCCAGCTCGCGGCACAGCGGCGCCAGGGCGCGCGCCTGCTCGGCGCGCACCGCGTCGGGCACGTCCTTGCGGCGCAGCTGCAGCGCGCGCATGCCGCCCTCGGCGGCCTGGCGCACCGCGCGCAACAGCCGCTCGGTGTCGTCCCATTCAGGGGTGACGCCGTACAGGCCGGCGGGAAAGCGCAGGGCTTTCATTGCGGTTGGATCCGGTTGGGAATGCGCCGGCCCATGCCCGGCAGGAAGCTGGCGGCGACCGCCGCGTCGGCGTGGGCCAGGCCCTGGCGCACGGCCTCGGGCATCTCCAGGCCGCGCGCCAGCAGGGCGGTGATGGCGGTGGCGGCCAGCCCGCCGGCGTCGCCGTTGCGGTCCGGGGGCGCCTGCCACGGCAGGGTGGTGGTCTGGCCGTTGGGGCCGAGCAGCACGTTGGCGTGGTGCCCGGGCCGCTGCGGGCTGCCCAGCACCAGCACCCATTCGGCGCCGGCGGCCACCAGGGCGTGCATCGGCGATGGTGCGTCCCCGATATCGATGTCGCCATCGGCATGCCATTGCGCCAGCCGCAGGTGCTCGACGATCAGCAGGTCGGTCTGCGGCAGCACCAGCTCGAGGATCGCGGCCAGCAGGTCGTCGGCATCGTCCTCGTCGGCGGCGTCGGCCGGCACCTGGGCGCGCTGGCCCAGGTGCAGCACCAGCGGCACCTGGCTGTAATCGGCGGCTACCTGGGCGGCTACGCTTGCCGTTTCGGCGGTGTATAGTCCGCCCACCTTGATCGCCTGCACCGACATGTCTTCGAGCAGGCAGCGGGCCTGGTCGTCGAGCAGGTCGGGCGACACAGGATGGATTTCTTCGATGCCGGCGGTATCCTGCACGGTCAGCGCCGTGACGGCCGCCAAGCCATGGCAGCCCAGGCGGGCGCAGGTGACGGCATCCGCGGGCAAGCCGTCGGCGCCCGACGGATCGAGCGGGCCGAAGACCAAAACGAGAGGGGGAGTAACGGGGGCCACGTGGACAGCGCTAGAGTAAGGGTGCCCGGACTCATTTGCGGAGAATCAGGGGAACCCCTATTGGGTTTCGGTAAGATTGTCCCCATTCTAATGGAAGCCTCCCGCCTTTGCCCCGCAGCGGGGACGACGGCAGGGAATTGATGTAAGAGAGAACTATGCGTACTTGGATGTGTCTGATTTGTGGCTGGGTCTACGACGAAGAGGCCGGCCTGCCCGACGAAGGCATCGCGCCCGGCACCCGCTGGGAAGACGTGCCGCCGAACTGGGTCTGTCCTGAATGCGGCGCCCGCAAAGAGGACTTCGAACTGATGGAAATCTGAATCCGCAGCGCCGACGTATTCCGCCAAGGCTTGCAACGAGGGGAGGCCATGCCTGCCCCGCGCTCCCGACGGGCCACGCCAGCGTGGCGGGCCCCCGGTTCTATCAGACTACCCACAGAGGGGTTGCCATGACGGAAAAACACCACGAAGACGCCTCCACGCAGGCCGCCAACTTCGCCAACCAGTTCCTGATCGCCATGCCGGGCATGGTCGAAGGCAGCCTGGCTGGCTCGGTCATCTACATCTGCGAGCACACCGAACGCGGCGCATTGGGACTGGTCATCAACCGCCCCACCGACCTGACGCTCGGCACCCTGTTCGAACGCATCGACCTGGCGCTCGAGATCGGCCCGGTCAAGGACACGCTGGTGTTCTTCGGCGGTCCGGTTCAGACCGACCGCGGTTTCGTGCTGCACGCGCCCGCTGGCGACTACAGCTCCAGCATCAAGCTGGGCGACATGGCCTTGACCACCTCGCGCGACGTGCTCCAGGCCGTGGCCGACGGCAACGGCCCCGCCCGCATGCTGGTCACGCTGGGCTACGCTGGCTGGGGCGCCGGCCAGCTCGAAAGCGAGATGGGCCAGAACGCCTGGCTGTCGGTCGGCGCCGATGCCCACATCATCTTCGACGTGCCGCCCGAGGACCGCTACCCCGCCGCGCTCAAGCTGCTGGGCATCGATCCCGTGATGCTGGCCGGCGACGCGGGCCATGCCTGAAGAAACCCTGCTGGCCTTCGACTTCGGCGAAAAGAAAATCGGCGTGGCCATCGGCAATACGCTGACGCGCCACGCGCGGCCGCTCGAAATCATCTTCAGCGAAGTGCGCGACGTGCGCTTCGCGCGCATCGAGGCGCTGCTGCGCGAATGGCAGCCGCACCGCGTCGTGGTCGGCCTGGCGCTCGACAGCGACGGCGGCGAACAGCCCGCCACCGCGCGCTGCCGCCGCTTCGCCAACCAACTGCACGGCCGCTTCGGCGTTGCGGTGGAGCTGGTCGACGAGCGCGGCTCCAGCATGGAGGCGCAACGCCTGCTCGGCACGCACGCGGCCGACGACGCCATGGCCGCCGCCGTCATCCTGCAACGCTACCTGGATAAGCCGCCGGCGGCTTGACGCCGACGCCGGCCCGCTCATGCTCAACCCGCAACTCGACCGCCGTGGCGAACTGATTCATCTGCTGACCACGGAAGGCTTGCCGCGCCGCCATGTCGAGCGCCTGCTCGACGCGGCGGCCGGTTTTGCCGCTGGCCAGGCGCCCGCCGTGGCCGCTACCGGCCTGCCCGTGTTTCTGGGCCTGCCTGCCGGCGACACCGATCTGCGGCAGGGGTTCGAGGCCGCGGCCGCGCGCCTGGGCCTGCGGCCCGTGGCGCTGGCGGATGGCACGGGCCCGGGCGCCGACGCCGGCGTGGATCGCGGTCATGGCGTGGGCGCCGGCGACCCGCCCGCGGCGGAAAGTGCCGCGGCGCTGTCTCCAGCCGCCGTTGCCGCCGGCCTGCCCGCCGGCATCCTGGCATTGCGGCACCCGGCCAGCGGCGCCGCCGTCTGCGCCGCTGCCGCCGCCGCGCCCGGCTTGCGCATTCTCAACGCCGGCGACGGCGCGCACGCCGATCCGCTGCCGGCGCTGGCGCGCGTGCAGGCGATGCTGCGAGCCGGACGCGACCTGACCAACCTGGCCGTGGCGCTGGTGGGTGACATCCGCCACAGCGCCGTGGCGCGCAGCCTGATCCATGTAATGACCACCCTGGGCGTGCCGGAAGTGCGCGCCGCCGCGCCGCGCCCCTTGTTGCCCGACGGCCTGCCGCAACTGGGCGTGCGCGCCTGCGCCACGCTGCATGAATGCCTGGCCGGCGCCGATGTCGTGATCGTGCTGCCCCTGCGGGCCGAACGCATGAGCGGCGCGCTGCTGCCGTCGGCGCGTGAGTATGCCGCCGGCCATGGCCTGACGACGGCGCGGCTGGCCGTGGCCCGTCCCGGCGCCCTGTTGCTGCCCGCCGCCCCGCTGACGCCGGGTATCGAGGTCGATGGCGACATCGCCGCCGGTCTGGTCGATGCCGAGGCCGGACTGGCGCGGTTCGAACGTGATTTGCGCGTGGCCGCCCTGAGTGTCCTGGCGGGAGGCGCCGCATGAGACTGCATATCGCCCACGGCCGGCTGATCGACCCGGCGCACGGCCGCGACGGCCGCCACGATCTGTTCATTGCCGACGGCCGCGTGGTGGCGATCGATCAGGCGCCCGACGGCTTCCAGGCCGACCGACGTATCGAGGCCGCCGGCCTGGCCGTGCTGCCGGGCCTGGTGGACCTGTCGGCGCGGGTGCTGCGCCCGGACGCCGGCGCGCCAACGCAGGCGCGCCTGTCCGCCGCCGAGCTGCGCGCCGCCCTGGCCGGCGGCGTGACCACGCTGGCCGTGCCGCCGGCCACCGACACGCCGCTGGACGAACCGGCCAAGGTCGAGGCGCTGTTGCGCGAGGCCCCGCCCGGCCAGGGCCGGGTGTTGCCGATCGGGGCCCTGACGGTGGGCCTGCGCGGCGCAACCCTGGCCGAAATGGCCCTGCTGGCGCAGGCGGGCTGCCTGGCGTTCTCGCCGGGCGAATCGGGCATCGTCGACACCCGGGTGCTGTGGGGCGCCATGCGCTACGCCGCCGGGCAGGGCCTGGCGCTGTGGCTGCGGCCGCAGGATCCGTGGCTGGGGCAGGGCGCGGTGGTCGCCGCTGGCGCCTACGCCGACCGCCTCGGCCTGGAGGGCCTGCCGCCGCAGGCCGAAGTGCTGGCCCTGCAAACGATTTTCGAACTGCAACGCGCCACCGGCGTGCGCGTGCACCTGTCGCGCCTGTCCACCGCCAGCGGCCTGGAATTGCTGCGGGCCGCGCGCCGCGAAGGCCTGCCGGTCAGCGCGGACGTCTCTGCCAATAGCCTGCACCTGACCGACGTCGACATCGGGTATTTCAATACCGCGTTCCATCTGCGTCCGCCGCTGCGCGGCCAGCGTGACCGCGATGCGATCCAGGCGGCGCTGCGCGAGGGGCTGGTGGATGCCCTGTGTTCGGATCACGCGCTGGTGGACGACGCAGGCAAGTCCGTTCCGTTCCCGCATTCGCAGCCTGGCGCCACGGGCCTGGAGCTGCTGTTGTCGCTGGCGCTGAAATGGGCCCGCGACAGCCGCCTGCCGCTGCCGCAGGCGCTGGCGCGGGTGACGTCGGGGCCGGCCACGGTGCTGCGTGGCCTGTCGCCGACGCTGTCCGGCCTGGGTGAGCTGGGGGTGGGCGCGCCCGCGGATCTGTGCCTGGTGGACCTGGAGGCGGAATGGCTGGTGGCGCCGGGCGTGCTGCAAAGCCACAGCCGTCATACGCCGTTCGCGGGTATGATGCTGCCCGGTCGAGTCCGCGCCACCCTGGTGGGTGGCCGCCCGGCCTGGGAGACCCCTGTTTGAAGCTGCTGCGCTTTGTCCTTCGCCTGATGCTGGTGGTGCCGTTGATCGTCTTCGGCCTGCTGTGCGTGGGGCTGGTGTATCCGCTGCTGCGCCCGAAGTCGCGGGCCTGGCTCAATCGAACCTGGTCACGCTGCCTGATGGCGGCCTGTGGCCTGCGGGTCGTCTTCAAGGGCGAGCCGCGCATGAGCGGGCCGGTGCTGCTGGTGGCGAACCACGTGTCCTGGATCGACATCTTCGTGCTGAATTCGGCGCGCGCCACGTCGTTCGTGGCCAAGAGCGAGATCCGCAGCTGGCCGGTGATCGGCTGGCTGGTGGCGGGGGCGGGCACGCTGTTCATCGAACGCGGCCAACGGCACGCGGTGCATGCGATGGGCGAGTCGATGCTGGCGCGCTTCAAGCAGGGCGATGCGGTGGGCCTGTTTCCGGAGGGCACGACCAGCGATGGTTTCGAGCTGCGCCCTTTCCACGCCAGCCTGTTCGAGCCGGCGCGCGCGGCGGCTGTGGAAATCCAGCCGGTGGCCTTGCGTTTCCTGCAGCACGGCAAACGCAGCGGTTTCGCGGCGTTCGTGGGCGAGGAAACGCTGGTGGCGAACCTGTGGCGGGTGATGGGGACGACGGGGCTGTCGGTGGAGGTGGTGTTCTTGCCGGTATTGGCGACGAAACATGCGGATGGGACGTTGCCGACGCGGTTGGAATTGTCGCATCAGGCTCGGGATGCGATTCAGGCGGTGCTTTGAGGTGCTGCTGCTGACAGCTTGAACGGTTGCTTCTGGCTGGTTTTTTGCTTCGTTGGGCGGCTTCGTAGGTCGCCCCTCGGTCGGGCGGACCCGATGGCGGGCGCCCGCGATTGCGGTCCGGAGCGTTCGCTCCGGACTTCCCCTGCCTCATCCTCGT
>NZ_CADIJL010000049.1 GCF_902859695.1 Achromobacter ruhlandii | reverse complement strand
GGCCGGCCATCCGGCCCCGGCGGCCCAACCCGCCTCGGCCGCCACGCCCACCGCAGCCGCGCCCAATGGCGCGCCGACCGCCGCAACCGCCACGGACACCCCGCCCGCCACCGACGCCCCGCCCAAGCCCGCCGCGCCGGCCGAATGGAAGGTGGCGCTGGACGCCTTCAACATCCACGAAGGCGAGCTCTACGTCACCGACGCCATCAGCAAGCTCGACTACACCCTGACCGGCCTGGCCGTCACCGTCGAGGGTGTGGCGCTGCCGCAGGTCAAGGGCGAACCCATCAATCTCTGGCTGACCGTGGACAACAGCACCGATGGCGGCTGGATCCGCGCCAAGGGCCCGCTGGTGCTGCAACCGCTGTCGCTGGAGCTGGCGCTGCGCATGGGCAACGTCGCGCTGGCGCCGTTCGCGCCGGCCGTGCGCAGCCTGTCGCCGATCCTGTTGCAGGACGGCCGCCTCGGGCTGACCGCGCAGGTGCACGTGCTGGACAAGAACGGCGTCATCGATGCGTCCGCCACGGGCGTGCGCGCCGAGCTGGCCCAGTTCAAGGCGCGCGACGAAACCCTGAATCCCGCGCTCGACGTTGCGCTGCAGCAGCTGGTCGTCACCGCCGACCGCCTGGCCATGGGCCCGGGCGCCAGCAATTTCACGCTGGCCGCGGCCGGCATCCAGGGCGGCGGCAAGCTCGACCTGAAGGGCGCCTTCACGCCGCAGCCGCTCAGTGTCAAGACGTCGGTCGACCTGTCCGGCCTGAACGTCGCCTCGTTCGCGCCGTACTTCGCCTCCAGCCTGAATGCCACCGTGCGCGCCATCACGCTGGGCGCCAAGGGCGACGCCGAATTCGCGGCCGCCAACGGCAGCGCGCCGATGAAGGCCGGCTGGAAGGGAGGGGTCGATATCACCGACGTCGACCTGCAGGACCGCGTCAACAAGGACGACTTCCTCAACTGGAAGCGCCTGGGCCTGTCCGGCATGAACGTCTCGGTGGCGGGCGAGAAGATCGTCGCCGGCCTGGGCGACATCGCGCTTGACGACTTCTACGGCCGCATCCTGCTCAATGCCCAGGGCCGCCTGAACGTCATGGACCTGGTGGCCGCGCCCGGGCAGGCCGGTGGCTCCATTACCCAGGACACGCAGACCCCCGGTCGGCGCGCCGAACCGCCGGCGCCGGCGGCCAAGGGCGGCGGCATGCCGGATATCTCGCTCAACAGCGTCACGCTGACGCGCGGCCGCATGACCTTCACCGACCGCTTCGTCAAGCCCAACTACGTGGCCGAGCTGTCCAGCATCGACGGTTCCATCACGGCCGTGTCTTCCACCAACCCGCAGCCCGCCAAGGTCAAGGTCACCGGCCGCGTCTACACCACCGCGCCCCTGTCGATCAGCGGCGTTGTGCAACCGTTCGCCAAGTACCTGTCGCTTGACCTGAAGGCCTCGGCCAAGGGCGTGGACCTGCCGCGCTTCAACACCTACTCGGCCAAGTACGTCGGCTACCCGATCAAGCGCGGCAAGCTGTCGGTGGACCTGGAATACAAGATCAAGGACCGCGCGCTGCTGGCCACCAACCACGTGGTGCTGAACCAGCTGACCTTCGGCGACAAGACCAACAGCCCCGACGCCACCAAGCTGCCGGTGCTGCTGGCCGTGGCCCTGCTGAAGGACTCGCGCGGCAACATCGACATCAACCTGCCGATCTCCGGTTCGCTCGACGACCCCGAGTTCTCGGTCGGCGGCATCGTCGTGCGGGTGCTGCTGAACCTGGTGGTCAAGGCCGTCACCTCGCCCTTCAGCCTGCTGGCGTCGGCCTTTGGCGGCGGCGAGGAACTGTCGTACGTGGAATTCGCGCCCGGCAGCGCCGCGCTCACCGAAGACACCTTGCAGCGCATCGACACCCTGACCAAAGCGCTGGTCGACCGCCCCGCGCTCAAGATGGACCTGAGCGGCCGCGCCGATCCCAAGACCGACCTGGACGGCCTGCGCCAGGCCTGGGTCGACGCCCAGATCCGCCTGGCCAAGGCCCGCGACGTCGCCCCGCGCGGCAAGAAGCCGAACCCGGCCGGCGTCGAGGTCTCGGGCGCCGAGCGCGCCAAGTACCTGGAAAAGGTCTACGACGACACCGACCTCAAGGACAAGCCGCGCAATTTCATCGGCATGGCCAAGTCCGTGCCGCCGCAACAGATGGAGGAGATGCTGCGCGCCGCGGCCCCGGTGGGCGACGAGCAGTTGCGCCAACTAGCCGACGCGCGCGCGCAAGCGGTGTACGAGAAGCTGCAAGCCCAGGAAGGACTCGCGGATCGCGTGTTCATCGTTGCCCCGCAACTGGACGCCGATGGCATCAAGGACGAGGGCCTGCCCTCGCGCGTGGACTTCTCCCTGAAGTGAACCCCGGCGGTTCGCCAGGACGCGGCCGCGTCCGGCGGCCGTCCCTTGCCCGGAGATGCATGATGAAAGACCAGGACGCGCATTTCGACAGCCTGCTGCCGCCCCTCAAGCTGGACCGCCGTGGCTTCATCGCCACCACGGTCGCCGCCGGCTTCTCGCTGGCCGCCGGCCCCGCCGTCGCGCAGACCGCCATCAAGACCGACGCCAACGGCCTGACCGCCGGCAAGGTGGACATTCCCACCGCCGACGGCAAGATGCCCGCCTACCGCGCCGCGCCCGCCGGCAAGAAGAACCTGCCGACGCTGCTGGTGGTGTCCGAGATCTTCGGCGTGCACGAATACATCCAGGACGTCTGCCGCCGCCTGGCCCACCTGGGCTACCTGGCCATCGCGCCCGAGCTGTTCGCGCGCCAGGGCGATCCGGCCAAATACACCGACATCCCCAAGCTGCAGGCCGAGATCATCAGCAAGGTGCCCGACAAGCAGGTGCGGGATGATCTCGACGCCACGGTCGCCTGGGCCGCCGCCCACGGCGGCAGCGACGACAAGCTTGGCATTCTCGGCTTCTGCTGGGGCGGCCGCCAGGTCTGGCTCTACGCTGCCCACAACCCCAAGCTCAAGGCCGGCGCCGCCTGGTACGGCCAGTTGGGCGGCGACCCGAGCGAACTCAAGCCCAAGTCGGTCCTGAGCCTGGTCAACGACCTCAAGGCCCCGGTCCTGGGCGCCTACGGTGGCAAGGACGCCGGCATTCCCCTGACCGACGTCGACAAGATGCGCATCGAACTCGCCAAAGGCCCCGCCGCCGCCAAGGCCTCCCGCATCGACGTCTACCCCGAAGCCCCCCACGCCTTCCACGCCGACTATCGGCCGAGTTACCGCAAGGCCGAGGCGGAGCAGGCTTGGCAGAGGATGCTTGACTGGTTCAAGCAGAATGGGTTGGGTGGGTGAGGCGTTACGGTTGTTCTTCGTAGGCCGCCCCTGGCGTCGGCCGGGCAGGCGGGGCGCGCCCACGATTGCGGTCCGGAGCGTTCGCTCCGGACTGCCCCTTCGTCATCCTCGTCCAGGCCTTCGGCCTTCCCTTCGGATTCCCTCGGGCGCATCGAGGTTGCGCCCCGCCTGCCCGGCCGACGCCAGGGGCTACCGACATCTGCATGGGTGAGGCCGCTCGGGCGGAGGGAGGGGAGAGCGTTTGCGTCGCCCGCCAGGACCGGCTGCGCGGGCAGCCGGTCCTGGCATACGCTTTAGCGGCGCGTCGTGAGAGCGGCGCTGCGCGCGAGTGGGGGGGTGCGGCACGAGGGAGATACAGGTCAAACGCCGCGATCCTTCATGTCACACGGGAACGTGAACGCGCGACGCAGTTTCAAAGCCAGGCGCCCAAAAGCTCCAAAGCCAATTCCATAAGCTCCAAAGCCAATTCCACAAGCTCCAAAGCCACGTCGCCCACGAGCTTCAAAACCAAGCCTGCCCACGCGCGCAGCGTTCATCCTGACCTGCAAGACCCCGCGTAAGCCAAAAAAGGCCGCCCGCGCGGCCGGTTTTTGGCGGGCCCTGCAAACTCCTCCCGCCCCCCGTAGATGCGGCCAAGCATGCCAAGCACCCATCCTCCCCAACAATGCGGAAACCAAGACATCCTGAGCCCGGCGGGACGGCGGCAGGCGGGGGCGGGGCGTGTAGATGCGCCCGACGGAATCCGAAGGAGTCGCCGAAGGCGAGGGCGAGGATGAGGCAGGGGCAGTCCGGAGCGAACGCTCCGGACCGCAATCGTAGCCCCGCCCCCGCCTGCCGCCGTCCCGCCGGGCGGCTCAAGAACTCAATCCCCCGCCAGCCAAAAAAAACCGCAGAGAATTCACTTCTCCGCACTCTCCCCCGGCAACCCATCACTAACCTCAGCCAACGCCGCCTTCATATCCTCATAAGAAATCACCCGCTCATTCTGAAAACTCCCCAGCACCCCCCGGCACCCGTCGACGCCGGACCGCTTCATCTCCTCCATCATCCGCGTCCCATCCGCCAGCCCCTTCTCGTAAAGCCCGTCATACCCCGTCGCCGAAAACCCGTATTCCTTCGCATACCGCTCCAGGTTCTTGCGCGAGGTCGCCTGGTGCTGCGCCAGGTCGGGTTCCGACGCCCCGCACGAACGCGCCGCGCCGTTGGAGGCGCCTGCCGCCACCACGAACGATTCGAACTGGGCCTGCTCGGCCGCGTCGGGGGCGGCCCAGGCGGGGGCGGCCACGGCCATCGTATAGGCCAGGCCGATCAGCATCTTGCGCATCGGTTTGTCTCCGCAAAGCGCCCGCGCGCGGCCATCGCGCCCGGGCATTGAACACGCCCACATTATGGCAACGAACCCCGCGCCGCCCCGCGTGTGGAGTCGTTTCAGACTGTGCGGGTTTCTTTCCCGATCTGTCCGCCGGGCCAGCAAGCGCAACAGACACGAACTATGATGAGGGCTGTGGGGCACGTCCGCCCCAATGCAACACCCCCAACACTGGAGATTTCCCCATGAGCATCAAAGTCGGCGATCGCGTGCCCGACGGCACCCTGACCGAATTCATCGAAACCGAAAGCGAAGGCTGCTCGCTCGGCCCCAACGCCTTCCAGGTCGCCGACCTGACCCGCGGCAAGACCATCGCCCTGTTCGCGCTGCCCGGCGCCTTCACGCCGACCTGCTCGGCCAAGCACCTGCCCGGCTATGTCGAGCAGGCCGCCGCCCTGAAGGCCAAGGGCGTCGATGAAATCTGGTGCGTGTCCGTCAACGACGCCTTCGTAATGGGCGCCTGGGGCCGCGAACAGAAGACCGCGGGCAAGGTCCGCATGCTGGCCGACGGTTCCGCCCTCTGGACCAAGGCCCTGGGCCTGGAGCTGGACCTGATCCAGCGCGGCATGGGCGTGCGCTCGCAGCGCTATTCGGCCCTGATCGTCGACGGCGTGGTCAAGCAATTGAACGTCGAAGGCCCCGGCAAGTTCGAAGTCAGCGACGCCGCGACCCTGCTGTCGCAACTCTGATTTCCCGCGCAGTTCCTGTTTCATCGCTCAATGCGCGGGCCGCCCTGGCGGTCCGCGCCGCTACCTCCCGGCAGAGGTAGCCAGACGCCATGCTCGCAACCATTTCTTCTTTCTCGTCGCTGTATTTCGCGACCCTGCTGATGCTCATCGGCACCGGTCTGTTCAACACCTACATGGGGTTGAGGCTGACCGCGCAGTCCGTCAGCGAGATCTGGATCGGCGCCCTGATCGCCGGCTATTACCTGGGCCTGGTGTGCGGCGCGCGGTTGGGGCACAAGCTCATCATCCGCGTCGGCCACATCCGCGCCTTCGTTGCCTGTGCCGCCGTCGCCACCAGCATGATCCTGGCGCAGACGCTGGTCGACTCCATGCCGCTGTGGCTGGTGTTCCGCGTCATCTCCGGCATCGTCATGGTGACCGAATTCATGGTCATCGAAAGCTGGCTCAATGAACAGACCGAAAACCATCAGCGCGGACGCGTGTTCTCCGTCTATATGGTGGTGTCCGGCCTGGGCACGGTGCTGGGGCAACTGGCCCTGACCGCCTACGCCACGCTCGACCTGCGGCCGCTGACGCTGGTGGCCATGTGCCTGGTGCTGTGCCTGGTGCCGATCGCCGTCACGGCGCGCTCGCATCCGCCCACGCCCCTGCCGGCCGCGCTCGACATCCGCTTCTTCATGCGGCGCGTGCCGCTGTCCATGACCGTGCTGTTCGTGGCGGGCAACCTGTCCGGCGCCTTCTACGGCCTGGCCGCCGTCTACGGCGCCAAGCACGGCATGAGCACCTCGCAGGCTGCCATCTTCGTCGCCGCCGCCGTCACCGCGGGCCTGCTGTCGCAATGGCCCATGGGCTGGCTGTCCGATCGCATCAACCGCGCCGGCCTGATCCGCTTCAATGCGATGCTGCTGGTGTTGCTGCCCGTCGTCATGTGGGGCTGGCTGACGCTGCCGTTCTGGGCGCTGGTGCTGCTGTCGTGCGCCTTCGGCATCCTGCAGTTCACCCTGTATCCGCTGGGCGCCGCCTTCGCCAACGACCACGTCGAATCCGAACGCCGCGTCAGCCTGTCGGCCGTGCTGCTCATGACCTACGGCGTGGGCGCCTGCGTCGGCCCCATGATCGCCGGGGTGCTGATGTCGGTGGCCGGCCACAGCATGTACTACGTGTTCATCTCGGCCTGCGCCCTGATCCTGGTGTGGCAGGTGCGCCCCACCCGTGTCACCGGCGCGCACCAGGTCGACGAGGCGCCGGTGCACTTCGTGCCCATGCCCGACACGCTGCAAAGCTCGCCGGCGGCCGCCGTGCTCGACCCCCGCGTCGATGTCGAGAACGACATCGGCATCGAGATGGTCCAGCCTGATCCCGCGGCGGCTCCGGCGCCGGTGGAAGGCGCTGGCGCCGTCGACCCGCCCGGCGGCGCCGTCGACCCGGCGTCAGGCGTTGCCGCCCGGCCGGCCGAGCCGGATGCCGCCGAGGCGCTTCAGGCCGACGAGCCGGCGCGTGAGCCGCGCACCGGCACCTGAGGTTGACGGCGCCCGTTCACCACGGCGCCATCAGCAGGATGGCCGCCAGCGCCAGCGCCAATCCCAGCCCGTTGACGCGGCTGAGCGGTTCGCGGAACGCCAGGGCGCCGACCAGCGTACCCAGCGAGATCACCCCCATGTTCATGGCGGCGAACACCAGCGCGGGATGGTCCGGCAAGGCCTGATGCGCGCGGATGTAGGTGATGATGTTGCCGAAATTCACCGCGCCCAGCGCCACGCCGGCCGCCAGGTGGCGCGGCGCCCAACGCGCGCGGCGCCATAGCAGGTAGGCCAGCATCAGCGCGCACGCCAGCGCGAACGCCAGCAGCAACCCGCCCGCGAACGCGGTGCCGGCGCGCGCGACCTGCTTGAACAGGATGTCCACCACCCCATAGGCCACCCATACCGCCAGCGGCCACAGCCAATGCGCGCGGCGTGACTCCGCATCGGCGGGATCGGCCGCGCCCGAGGCCGGCGCCGCGCGGCGCAGCAGGCAGAACAGGGCGGCGAAGGCCAGGGCGATGGCGCCCAGCTTGCGGCCGCTGACCGGCTCGCCGAACAGCAGGAATGCCGCCAGCAGCGGGATGAAAAGCGACAGCCGCTGCGCCGCGTCGCTGCGCACCACGCCGGCATGGCGCACAGCCAGCGCCATCGCCATGAAGCCGCTGGGCAGCAGCACGGCTAGCGCAGCCAGCACCAGCCACGGCGTCCGCGGGGTCAGCAGCGCGGCTGGATCCGGCCGCAGCACGGCCCAGCAGAGCAGGGCGGCCACCGCATGGTTGGCCATGATGGCCTGGCGCACGTCCACCTGCCAGCGCCGCGCCAGCTTCAGCATCGCCGCCACGGCGACGCTGCAGGCGACGCTGGCCAGCAGGTAGGACAGGCCGGGCGTCAGCGGCATGCGGCCACGTCCTGGTGGGCGTGGGCCTGCTGGGTCGCATCGATGCGCATGCCCAGGCGTTGCAGCAGGCGCTGGTCAGCCTCCATGCGCGGATTGCCGGTGGTCAGCAGCACGTCGCCATAGAACATCGAATTGGCGCCGGCCATGAAGCACAGGGCCTGCATGGCGTCGTCCATGGCTTCGCGCCCGGCCGACAGACGCACCATGGCGCGCGGCATGGTAATGCGCGCCACCGCGATGGTGCGCACGAATTCGAACGGATCGAGCGGCTCGGCATCGGCCAGCGGCGTGCCTTCCACCCGCATCAGGTTGTTGATCGGCACCGATTCGGGGTAGGGCTCCATGTTGGCCAACTGCGCGATCAGGCCGGCGCGCTCCTGGCGCGATTCGCCCATGCCGACGATGCCGCCGCAGCAGACGTTGATGCCGGCGCCGCGAACCCGTTCCAGGGTGTCCAGGCGGTCCTGGTAGGTGCGGGTGGTGACGACCTTGCCGTAGAACTCGGGCGCGGTGTCCAGGTTGTGGTTGTAGTAGTCCAGGCCGGCGTCCTTGAGTTGTTCGGCCTGGCCCTCGCGCAGCATGCCCAGGGTGACGCAGGTTTCCAGGCCCAGTGCCTTGACCGCGCTGACCATCTCCGCCACGGCTTCCAGATGATGCGGCTTGGGACTGCGCCAGGCCGCGCCCATGCAGAAGCGCTGCGCCCCGCCGGCCTGCGCGGCGCGGGCCGCGGCCAGCACTTCGTCCAGCGGCATCAGCTTTTCGGCTTCCAGGCCCGTGTCGTAGCGCGACGACTGCGAGCAGTAGCCGCAGTCCTCGGGACAGCCGCCGGTCTTGATCGACAGCAGGCTCGACAGCTGGATGCCGTTGGGATCGAAATGGGCCCGGTGCGTCTGCTGGGCGCGATACACCAGGTCCATGAACGGCAAGTCGTAGAGTTCCATCACGGCGGCGCTGCTCCACGCGGACGCGGGCTGCGGCTTGGGCGGCTTGGGAACGGGAATGTAGGCGGTCTGCATGAACGGACTCCAGGAAGGCTTGCGGGGATCTCGCCGCCGGCCCGAGGGGGCGGCTTGATCGGCGGATCGTATGAAGCTGCGCAGGGTTTGCGCAATCTGGTGTCCGGAGGCGATTTTGGCGATGTGTTGTCGCCGGTTTCGCGGGAAAAGGCGTTTTTTAGGGGCGGGCGGAATCTAACGCGGCGGCATCTTCGCGCAGCCGCCACCCCCGATTATTTTGATTCAAATTGTAAATTCGGGGCGCTGGCCGTCAGCCCGGGTCGGACTTGCCGCGCGAGCGCGGCTTCTCGTGGCCGGTGATGCCGCGGTCGCGGGCCCAGACGATGGCTGCGCTGCGCCGGTGCACCCCGATCTTGCTGTAGATGGTGGCCACATGGTTGCGCACCGTGTTGCGCGACAGCCGCAGGTGGCGCGCGATGCCGTCGTCATCGTGGCCCTGGCACAGCAGGCCCAGCACCTCGCGTTCGCGCGCGGTCAGCTGCGCCAGTTCGGCCACGTCGCGCGGCGCCGGCGCCGGGGCGCGCAATTGGGCCAGTTTTTCGATGATGCCGCGGCTGAACCAGGAGGTGTCCTGCATCACCGCCTCGATCGCGGTCAGCAGTTCGGTCTCGCTGCGCTTGCGTTCGCTGATGTCCTGCATCACAAGAAGCAGGCGGCGTTCGCCGCCAATCATGACCGGTTCGGCCGACACCAGGCAGTCGAGCTGGCCGCCGTCGGCCGTGACCAGCGCGGCCTCGCGGCTGCGCATGCTTTCGCCGCGCGCCAGGCGCTCGGCCATGCCCTCGGACGGACGCAGGCCCAGCGCCGTCAGTTCCTGGCCGACGCCGTCCCGGGACGATACGCCCACCGCTTGCGCAAAGGCGTCATTGAAATCCAGCGCGCGCAGCGAATCGCCCTCGCACAAAGCCATGGGCACCGGCGCCAGGCGGAATGCCTTGGAAAAGCGTTCCTCGCTATGTTGCAGGGCTTCTTCGGCGCGCTTGCGTTTTTCGAGGTCGATGAAGGTGAACAGCATGCAGGGCTCGTCCTGCATGTCGATGGGCTGGCCGGCGACGATGACGAACCGGGGCGCTCCATCGCCCAGCCGCAGCACGCCCTCGCGCTGGCTGATGGTCAGGCCCGCGTTCAGCTTGGCCACTGCGTCGTCCTTGTCCTCGCCGCCATCGAGCACGTCGAGTTCGTACGCCGATTTGCCCAACACCGCTTCGCGTGGCAGGCCCGTCATGTCCAGGAAGCCCTGGTTCACTTTCACATAGCGCAGGTCGGACAGCCGGCAGATGAGCGCCGGCGCGGGATTGGCGGCGAAGGTGCGTTCGAAGCGCTGTTCGGCGTTGAAGGCCTCGGTCTGGTCGTCCAGGATCAGCACGCGGTAGTCCGCGCCGTCGTCTTCGAGCAACAGGCCGCGCGCGCGGATGTTGCGCAGGAAGTCGGCGTCGTCCTTGCGCGTCAGGTCCAGCAGCAACTCGTCGAACGCCACGCCGGCGGCCAGCCGATCCAGCGGATACTGCCTGGCCGGCACGCGGTGGTGGTTGCGGTAGGTCAGGGCGAAGCGCTTGCGGTAGCCCGCGGGCGTCTGTCCCAGGGCGTCCAGCGTGTCGGCCCCGTGCAGCGCCAGCGCGCTGGCGTTGGCCCAGGCGATGGCGCCGTCGGCTTCGAGCAGGATGATACCTTCGTTCAAGCCAGCGATGATGCGTTGCAGGTGCTGGCGGTGGGCATGTGGAGCGGCGTTGCTGGCGGTCACGTGGGCCTCTTGGCTTGGCTGGCACAAGCGCACAGGATGCGTTGCGACGCGCGGCCTGTCCAGAGGATAAACGGACGAGACCGGGGAAGGGCGGCGCGGCGCGTGTTGGCGCGCAAAGCAAAAAAGCTCCGGAATCCGGAGCTTTTGGCGGGCGCCTTCTGGCGCAGTGCAGGAAGACTCCTGCGGAACAACTGGTCTTGCGGCTTGCTGGGATGCACGCAAGATGCTTGGCGGAGCGGACGGGGCTCGAACCCGCGACCCCCGGCGTGACAGGCCGGTATTCTAACCAACTGAACTACCGCTCCGCAGCGGCTTACTGGACTTCAGGGCATACCGTCTTGTCAGGACGATCTCGCAGGTCCGGTCGGCGAGCCAGCGAACTGGCGTCCCCTAGGGGATTCGAACCCCTGTACTCACCGTGAAAGGGTGATGTCCTAGGCCTCTAGACGAAGGGGACCGGAAACTGCAACTGCTCCAACTACTGTACTACTTACTGCTTTACTGGTGGAGGTAAGCGGGATCGAACCGCTGACCTCTTGCATGCCATGCAAGCGCTCTCCCAGCTGAGCTATACCCCCCAGAATCCCTGCTGTTCCAACCTGCAAACAACAAGGCTTACACCCTATAAATGCAAAAAGCTCCAGGGACGGAGCTCTTGAAAGGCACTGCGTAGAGCGCTTTTGGCGGAGCGGACGGGGCTCGAACCCGCGACCCCCGGCGTGACAGGCCGGTATTCTAACCAACTGAACTACCGCTCCGCAGCGGCATACTCAACTACTGTGTCTCTTCAACTGCATCTTGTACTGCTGCCAGTGAACTGGCGTCCCCTAGGGGATTCGAACCCCTGTACTCACCGTGAAAGGGTGATGTCCTAGGCCTCTAGACGAAGGGGACTTGGACTTGCTGGCTTTACTACGATTTTCCTGCTGTACTGCGTTCTTCGCTTTGGACTGGTGGAGGTAAGCGGGATCGAACCGCTGACCTCTTGCATGCCATGCAAGCGCTCTCCCAGCTGAGCTATACCCCCGTTCTTCTAATCAATTCCTGCTTCCGTTCCACGTTTTTCCGACCGCTTTCGTGGTCGTTTTTCGTGTCTCGTTGCCGGTTTTGTTTAGTGCCGTTGGCGAAGAAACGAGATTATGCACGAACTAATTTCGGCGTGCAAGTCGGTTGGATGCAAAAAATGAAAAAGTTGCGCTGAAATCGCTTTCAAGGGGACATATGCGGGGAAGCCGGACTTGGGGGCCGTGCTCCATCCGGTGTGCGGGAGGGGCCGGCAAGGCCCGCGCAGAAGCGTTTGCGGGCTGTCCGCAAACGCTTCTGCGGGATCGGTCCGAAGCCGCCCGGCCGCTGGAAAATCAAGGCCTTGCGCGAGTGCTATCGTGGGGGGGGGGGGGCCGCGGGCGCGCGCAAGGCGTCCCGCCATGATGTCTTTGCCGGCAGGAGATTTTTTTCGCATGAGCACCAACACTTCTTTTCCGACGCGCCAGTTGGGGCGCAGCGACATGTCCATCACGCGCATTGGCCTGGGCGCCTGGGCCATGGGCGGCAACGCCTGGGCCATCGGCTGGGGGCCGCAGGACGATGGCGATTCGATCGCCGCGATCCGGTTGGCGGTGGACCGCGGCATCAACTGGATCGACACCGCCGCCGTCTACGGGCTGGGCCATGCCGAGGAAGTGGTGGGGCGGGCGCTGGCGCAAATGAGCCCCGGCGACCGGCCCTATGTCTTCACCAAGTGCGGCCTGACGTGGTCCCCCGAACAGCCGCGGGCGACGCCGCGGCGCACTGGCGCGCCGGCCAGCATCCGCCGTGAAATCGAGGGCTCGTTGCGGCGCCTGGGCGTGGAACGGATCGACCTCTACCAGATGCACTGGCCGGCCGGCGACGGCACGCCGCTGGAAGTCTATTGGCAGGAACTGCTCGACCTGAAACAGGCGGGCAAGGTGCGGGCGGTGGGGCTGTCCAACCACAACCTGGCGCAGTTGCAGGACGCCGAGGCGCTCGGCCACGTGGAGTCGCTGCAGCCGCCCTTTTCCGCGATCCAGCGCGGCGCGGCCAACGACCTGATACCGTGGTGCGCGCAGAACGGCACCGGCGTCATCGTCTATAGCCCGATGCAGTCGGGCCTGCTCAGCGGCGGTTTTTCCGCCGCGCGGGGGCAGGCCCTGGGCGCGGATGACTGGCGTTCGCGCAATGCCGAATTCCAGGCCCCCAACCTGGCGCGCAACCTGGCGTTGGCCGAGGCGCTCAAGCCCATCGCCGAACGCCACGGCACGACGCAGGCGGCGGTGGCCATCGCCTGGACGCTGGCGTGGCCGGGCGTCACCGGCGCCATCGTCGGCATGCGCAACGTGGCGCAGGTCGACGGCGTGCTGGGCGCGGCGGAACTGGAACTGGACAGCGACGACATGGCGCGCATCGCGGACGCGATTGAGCTGACGGGCGCGGGAGTGGGGCCGCTACGGCCGGTCGACGACAGCGGCGCGCTGCCTGTCAACCTGTTGCGCTAGGCCCTCGGCCAGTGACGGCCGCCAGTGAAGGTAGCCGGCGAAGGCGCATGCGTCGGACCGGGCGCTGCCCGATCCGATTCAGGGTCAGGAACGGCGCGCGCGGCGGGCGCCGAAGGCGGCAATCAGCGCCAGGCCGATCAGCGCCAGCGCCGATTTGTCGCCGAAGCGCGCGTAGGGCGTCAGGCCCGCCATGCCCTGCACCGACACCGGCAGCACGCCCGGCTGCAACGGCGCCAGTTGCGCCGCCACCCGGCCCTTGGCGTCGATGGCCGCGGTGATGCCGGTGTTGGTGGCGGTCAGCATGGGGCGGGCGGTCTCGATCGTGCGCAGGCGCCCGATCTGCAGATGCTGGCGCAACGCCCAGGTGTCGCCGAACCAGCCCAGGTTGCTGACGTTCACCAGGATGGTGGCGCCCGGTTCGCCGTTGGCGCCGGGCTGCAGCGCCGGCAGCAGGTCGGGGCCGAACAGGTCTTCGTAGCAGATGTTGAAGGCGATGTGCTGGCCGCCCACCGCGAACGGCGTCTGGCGTTCGGGGCCGCGGTCGAAATCGCCCAGCGGGATGTTCAACATGTCGACGAACCAGTGAAAGCCCGGCGGCACGTATTCCCCCCAAGGCACCAGGTGGCGCTTGTCGTAGCGCATCGCCGTGCTGCCGCCGGTCAGCTGTTCCAGCGGCGTCTGGCCGTCGAAACCCATGACGCTGTTGGTGTAGCGGTCACGGCCGTCGCGCACGTCGTGGATCGGCACGCCCATGGCGATCACGGCATTCTGCCGCGCGGCCACCTGGCGCCAGACGTCCCAGACGCGCGGGTCGAGCTGGTCCTGGAAGATCGGCAGCACGGTTTCCGGCAGGATCACCATTTGCGGCGGCGGCACGCCCGGCGCCGGCGGCAGGGCCGCCAGTTCGAGATGGCGGCGCAGGCTCTGGTCCAGCAGCGCCGGGTCGAATTTCTGCGATTGCTCGATGTTGCCCTGGACCAGCCGCACATTCAGCGCCTCGCCGCTGGCCGTGGACCAGTCGATGCGCGACAGCGGCCAGCCGGCGGCCGCAAGCGCCAGCGCTACGCCGGCGGCCAGCGCTCGGCGGCCGTCCCGGGGAGCGTTGCGGTCGCTGGCGGGACGCCACAGGCTTGCGATCGCGGCGGCGGCGAAGGCCGACAGCAGCGCCATGCCGTGCACGCCCAGCAGCGGGGCCCAGCCAGCGATGGGGCTGTCGACCTGCGCGTAGCCGATGTTGAGCCAGGGGAAGCCGGTCAGCAGCACCGCGCGGACCCATTCGAAACCGGCCCACAGCGCGCCCCAGGCCAGCGTGCCGGACAGCACCTGTCCCGGCGCCGAGTCGGCCGCCAGCGGGACGTAGCGCCGCGCCAGCGCGCCGGCCGTGGCCGGGAACAGCGCCAGGAAGGCCGACAGCGCCAGCACCGCGGCCACGGCCAGCGGCGCGGCCAGGTCACCGTAGCGATGCAGGCTGATGAAGATCCAGTACAGCCCCAGCGCGTAGGTGGCGAAGCTGAACAGCCAGCCGCGCAGCCAGGCCTGGCGCGCCGAGGGCGCGTATAGCGTGACGCGCGCGGCCACCGCCAGCGCCAGGATCTGGGTGATGGCCAGCGCCCAGTCCGGCAACGGACCGGGCGCGAAGGTCAGGGCGTGGATGGCGCCGGCCAGCGTCAGGCCGGCCGCGCCCAGCAGGAACGGACCGCGGGCGGCGCGGCTCATGCGTCGGTATCGGGCTGGACGCCGCGGGAGGGCGCCACGCGCTTGACGCGCAGCCAGATGGCGCGGCGCGCGTCGCCGCGCGCCACTTCGAGCTTCAATCCGTCGAACTCGGCGACGTCGCCGCGGCGCGGGATGCGTCCCAACTGGCCGCCCATCCAGCCGCCGACGCTGTCGTACTCGTCGTCGGGCAACTGGCAGCCGAACACGTCGTTGAAGTGCGAGATGTCGGTGGCGGCCAGCACGCGCCACTGGTTCTCGCCCTCGGGGAAGATCGAGTCTTCCTCGGTTTCGTCGAATTCGTCCTCGATGTCGCCGACGATCTGTTCCAGCACGTCTTCCATCGTCACCAGGCCGGAGATGCCGCCATGCTCGTCGATGACGATGGCCTGGTGGTTGCGGCTGGCGCGGAACTCGTGCAGCAGCACGTTCAGGCGCTTGGATTCGGGGATGAACACGGCCGGACGCACCAGCGTGCGCACCTCGATGCCGGGTTCCAGCATGCAGCGCAGCAGGTCCTTGGCGAGCAGGATGCCGATGATGTTGTCGCGGTCGCCTTCGTAGACCGGGAACCGCGAGTGCGCGGTTTCGATCACGTTGGCCACCAGGTAGGGGATGGGCTGCGTGACGTCGAGCAGGTCCATGCGCGAACGCGGAACCATGATGTCGCCGACGGTGCCTTCGGACACGGCCAGCGCGCCCTTGATCATCTTGTAGGACTCCGCGTCCAGCAGGTCGCGGTCATGCGCGGCTTCCAGGACGGCCTTGATGCCTTCACGGTCCTCGGGCTCGCGGCGCACGAGGGAAAGCAGGCGGTCTAGAAGGGATTTGGTGGCGGGTTTGGATGAGCGAGCGGGCGTCGCTTCGGGAGCAGGGTAGGGGTCAGACATCGTCCGGGAGGACAAGTTAGGGAGGGGTCAGCATAACCGAATCTGGCGCGCAATTTGTAACGCGGCCCGCGAAAATGGGGCCAACCGACGCGATCTGCGCCTTGCAGGCCGCCATTTCGCGTCGATTGCTCAGGGTTGACCCGAGGACGGCCGGATCAGGCCGCCAGGTACGGGTCGGCGATGCCCATGCGCGCCAGCGTGGCGGTCTCCAGCGCTTCCATGCGACGGGCGTCGCGCGCCTTGATGTGGTCGTAGCCGAGCGAATGCAGCACCCCGTGCAGGGTCAGGTGGGCGGCGTGGTCGAGCAGCGCCTTGCGCTGTTCGCGCGCCTCGCGCACCAACACCGGCACGCACATCACGATGTCGCCGCGCGCCACGCCCAGCGGGTCGACGCCGTATTCGAACGTCAGCACGTTGGTGGCGTAGTCGCGCTGGCGGAAATCGCGGTTCAGGCGGCGCCCCTCGGCCGCGCCCACCAGGCGCAGGCTGAGCTCGGCGGCGCTGAAGTCCACCAGCCCGTCCTCGGCCGCGGCGGCCAGCGCCCGCTCGGCCCAGCGGCGCAGGCGCCAGCGCGGCAGGCGGGGTTCCTCGACCCCGTACTGGACGGACAGGGACAGATCAGGCGTCATGTTCGGCGGCCCGGTCGTAGGCATCGACGATGCGGGCCACCAGCGGGTGGCGCACCACGTCGCGGCTGGTGAAGCGGGTGGTGGCGATGCCCTGCACGTCGTGCAGCACCTTGACGGCGTGCGCCAGGCCGCTTTCCTGGCCGCGCGGCAGGTCCACCTGCGACGGGTCGCCGGTGATGACGGCCTTGCTGCCGAAGCCGATGCGCGTCAGGAACATCTTCATCTGTTCGGGCGTGGTGTTCTGCGCCTCGTCCAGGATGACGAAGGCGTGGTTCAGCGTGCGGCCGCGCATGTAGGCCAGCGGCGCGATCTCGATGGTCTGCTTCTCGAACAGGCGCTGCACCTTCTCGAAGCCCATCAGGTCGTACAGGGCGTCGTACAGCGGGCGCAGGTACGGATCGACCTTCTGCGCCAGATCGCCGGGCAGGAAGCCCAGCCGTTCGCCGGCTTCGACCGCCGGGCGCGTCAGCACCAGGCGTTGCACCGTGTCGCGCTCCATCGCGTCGATGGCGCAGGCCACCGCCAGCCAGGTCTTGCCGGTGCCGGCCGGGCCCACGCCGAAGGTGATGTCGTGCTTGAGGATGTTGTTCAGGTAGTCGCGCTGGCGCGGCGTGCGCGGACGCAGGTCGCTGCGCTTGGTGCGCAGGGCGATGGCGTCGCTGTCGTCGTCCAGCGACGGCAGCGGGTCGGCCTCGCGGGCCGGCGCGTCCTGCGTTTTCTCTTCCTGGCGGCCGACGCCGATCTCGACCAGCCCGAGCTGGATGTCGTCGACCGAGAGCGCGCGATGCACGGCCTGCTCATGGAAACGGCGCAGCACGCGGCCGGCCAGTTCGGCCTTGTCGCCTTCGATGGTGACGCGGCTGCCGCGGCGCGAGAGCTTCACGCCCATGCCGTCGGCGAGCTGGCGCAGGTTTTCGTCCAGCGGGCCGCACAGGTTGGCCAGGTGGGTGTTGTCGCCGTCCAGGATGACGACGGCGGGCAGGCTGCGGCGGGCGCGGGGGCGGGAAGTGGTCATTCGGCCTCTTGGGAGTCGCGGTCGACGTCGGCCACCCGGGCGCGCAGCGAATTGGTGTGCGCCTCGGTGATGATGACGTCGACCATCTGTCCGATGAGCCGCGCGGGCGCGGCGAAGTTGACGATGCGGTTGTTCTCGGTGCGGCCCATCAGCTCGTTCGGGTCGCGCCGCGACGGGCCTTCCACCAGCAGGCGCTGGCGCGTGCCGATCATGTTGCGGGCGATGGCGGCGGCCTGCTCGTTGATCAGCGCCTGCAGGCGCTGCAGGCGGCGCAGCTTGACGTCCTGCGGCGTGTCGTCGTGCAGGTCGGCCGCCGGCGTGCCGGGGCGGCGCGAATAGACGAACGAGAACGAGGTGTCGAAGCCGACGTCCTCGATCAGTTTCATGGTCTTTTCGAAGTCTTCCTCGGTTTCGCCGGGGAAGCCGACGATGAAGTCCGACGACAGCGTCAGGTCGGGACGCGCGGCGCGCAGGCGGCGCACCACCGACTTGAACTCCAGCGTGGTGTAACCGCGCTTCATGGCCGCCAGCACGCGGTCGCTGCCGGCCTGCACCGGCAGGTGCAGGAACGACACCAGCTTGGGCAGGCGGGCGTAGGCGTCCACCATGCGCTGGGTCATTTCCTTGGGGTGCGAGGTGGTGTAGCGGATGCGTTCGATGCCGGGGATCTCGTGCACGTACTCCAGCAGCATGGCGAAATCGGCGATCTCGTCGCTGTCGGCCATGCGGCCGCGATAGGCGTTGACGTTCTGGCCCAGCAGCGTGACTTCCTTGACGCCCTGGTCGGCCAGGTCGGCCACTTCGACCAGCACGTCGTCGAACGGCCGCGAGACTTCCTCGCCGCGCGTGTAGGGCACGACACAGAAGCTGCAGTACTTGCTACAGCCTTCCATGATCGAGACGAAGGCGGTGGCGCCGTCGACGCGCGGCGGCGGCATGTTGTCGAACTTCTCGATCTCGGGGAAGCTGATGTCGACCTGCGAGCGGCCTTCGGCGCGGCGGCGCTGGATCAGGTCGGGCAGGCGGTGCAGGGTCTGCGGGCCGAACACCACGTCCACATAGGGCGCGCGCTTGACGATGGCCTCGCCTTCCTGGCTGGCCACGCAGCCGCCCACGCCGATCACCAGGTTCGGGTTGGTCTTCTTCAGGTGCTGCACGCGGCCCAGGTCGGAAAAGACCTTTTCCTGGGCCTTCTCGCGCACCGAACAGGTGTTGAACAGGATGACGTCGGCTTCTTCCGGATTGTCGGTCAGTTCCAGCCCCTGGTCGCCGCGCAGCACGTCGGCCATCTTGTCCGAGTCGTACTCGTTCATCTGGCAGCCGAAGGTGCGGATGTAAAGCTTGCGGGGAGCGCCGGTGGCGGGGGCGGGCGGGACGGCGGCGGCGCCGTCTTGCGCGTGGGGCACGCGCTTGAGGGAAGTTTCTTGCATGTCGGTCGCCGTGACGGGTGTAGATCCCGGGGGCAGTGGAGAGGGGAAAAGCGGAATTTTACCCCTTGCTGCAAATTTCCTTCATGCAGACGAAATGCAGGGTTACGATAGCTGGCCCTCGCAGATTCCCTTTCCGAGAACAATTATCTTTACGCGACCGGTCCGATGACGACGAATCCCTCCCTTCCGCCGGCCGCCACGCTCGCGCCCGGCGCCGCAGCCGCCGCGACGGACGAGTTCCGCAATCCGCTGTCGACCTCCGCCTGGCTGCTGGCCGGTCTCGGGGTGGCGCTGGTGGCCGCGGTCTGCGCCCTGTGGGTCGACCTGCCGCTGGCGATCTGGATCCGGCAATCGGTCAGCGACGGGGTCAATACCTCGTTCGAGTGGATCGGCGAAATGGGCGAAAGCGGCCGCTACATCGGCGTGGCGCTGGCGTTCTACATCGTCGGCCTGGTCGGCCTGGCGCGCGGCTGGCGCAATCCGGTGCGCATGAGCTACGCCAGCATGGCGCGCGGCAGCCTGCTGATGCTGTCGACCATGGCGGTCGGCGGGCTGGTGGTGCTGGTGCTCAAGCGTTTGGTGGCGCGCGCCCGTCCCGAGCTGTTCTTCGAGAAGGGCATCTACGGGCTGGGCGAGTCGTTCTCGCGCGCCAACCAGTTCAATTCCTTTCCTTCCAGCCACACCTACGCCGCCTTCGCGGTGGCGGTGACGCTCGGCATCCTGGCGCCGCGCTGGCGCTGGGCCTTCCTGTCGCTGGCCGCACTGGTCGCCGCCAGCCGCCTGGTCAACCTGGATCACTACCTGTCCGACGTGCTGACCGCCGCCGCGATCGCCATCGCCGTGGGTCACCTGCTGGCGCCGCGGGTGCTCTGTAGCAAGTACCAATGGCCGCTGCGCGCGCCGTGGCGCTGGTGGAAGAAGGGCTGAGCGCGCCGCGAGGCGCCGCCGACGGACTTCAATGAAAATGGCCGCCATGCAGGCGGCCATTTTCATTGGCGGCAAGGTTCAGGCGAACGCCACCACCACGCGGCGGTTGGTGCGGCTTTTCTTTTCGATCTTGGTGACCGTGACCGGGCCGATCTCGCCGGTGTTGGCCACGTGCGTGCCGCCACAGGGCTGGCGGTCCACGCCGGGGATCTCGATGATGCGGATGCGCGCCGCGCCGCCGGGCGGGGCGGCGCCGACCGTGCGCACCAGGTCGGGCTGCGCCGCCAGTTCCTCGGGCGTGATGGTGTTGACGGTGACGTCGGTGCGGGCCTGGATCAGCGTGTTCAGGCGCTCGGTCAGGTCGGCCTTGTCGAGCGTCGACTCGGGCAGGTCGAAGTCGATGCGGGCCGAGTCGGGCGAAATGCTGCAGCCGGTGACGGGCGCCGGCACCAGCGAACCGAGCAGGTGCAGACAGGTGTGCAGGCGCATCAGCCGGTGGCGGCGCGGCCAGTCGATGCGCACGGTGACGCGGTCGCCGACCTGCGGCGCCGCGACGCCTTCGGCCAGCACGTGCAGGATGCGGCGGCGGTCGTCGGTGTAGATGGTGTCGGCCACCGGCAGCGCGCGGCCATCGGCCAGCGTCAGCGTGCCGCTGTCGCCGGCCTGCCCGCCGCTGCGGGCGTAGCAGAGGGTCTGGTCCAGTTCGACGCCGTCGGCGCCGACGGCGATGACGGTGGCCTCGCACTGCTGCTCGTAGGGCGCGTCGTCGAAGCGCTTGAGGGTGACGCTCATGGGGATGTCTCCGTTGTCTTTCTGTGTGGTGTGGGTCAGGCCAGGATCCGGATGCCCCGGTCGGTCTCGATGGCGGCCTGCAGGCGTGGCGGGCCGTCGGCCTGCTCGATGGCGATGAGCGCGTCCGCGCCCAGCCAGGCCAGCCCCTGGCGCAGTAGCGCGGCATGCGGATGGGTGGCGGTCAGGGCGCGCAGCGTCAGCGGCTGGCGCGGCAGGCTGACGCCGGGATAGGCTGGCACGTCCCACTGGATCAGGGTCGGCAGCAGGCCGTCGCCGGCCGCCTGGCCGCCCTCGCGCCAGGCGGGCAGGCTGCCGTCGTCCGGCACCGTGAGCCGCCAGCGCAGGTCGCCGCGGGTCATGGGGATGGCAGGCGCGATGCGATCGGGGTGCCGCGCCTGCCATGCGCTCAGGTCAGCGGGCGCCTCGACGCGCGCCGCCCAGTGCGCCAGGAACGGCCCTTCGGCCAAGCGCGCCCGCATGGCCGGCTGGTCCAGCCCGAACCAGCGCGGCCGCTGTGGCGCGGGGGCGTCCGGGTCGATGGCGATCACTTCCAGGTACACGCCGCCCGCCATGCCCAGCACGCGGTTGTGGGTGCCCATGCGGGGATGCGCGCCGCCGCCCGTGGGCGCGATGCCCAGCAGGTCGGCCACGTGGCGCGTGCCGCTGTCCAGGTCGGCGGCGGCGACGACGAGATGATCGAGAGCCAGTTTCATGAGGCCTATGGTAGCGAATAAGGGGGCGGTCGTACCCGTACAGCGGGTGGGCGAGGCGTCTGTACAGTGGCCTTGCCAAGCATAAAAAAACCCGCCACGCGGGCGGGTTTTCCAAAAAAGGGAAACGGTTCAGGCGACTTCGCCTTCCTCGCCTTCCTTCTTGACCGGCTTGATCAGGTCTTCGCGCTTGACGCCCATCCACATGGCCAGCGCCGCGGCGACGAACACCGACGAGTAGATGCCGAACCAGATGCCGATGGTCAGGGCCATGGCGAAGTAGTGCAGGGTGGGGCCGCCGAAGAACAGCATCGCCAGCACCATCATCTGGGTCGAACCGTGGGTGATGATGGTGCGCGAGATGGTCTGCGTGATGGCGCTGTTGATGACTTCCTGCACGTCCGCCTTGCGGTACTTGCGGAAGTTCTCGCGGATCCGGTCCATGATGACCACGGATTCGTTCACCGAGTAGCCCAGCACCGCCAGCACGCCCGCCAGCACCGACAGCGAGAACTCCCATTGGAAGAAGGCGAAGAAGCCCAGGATGATGACCACGTCGTGCAGGTTGGCGATCACGCCGGCCACCGCGAACTTCCATTCGAAGCGGAAGCCCAGGTAGACCATGATGCCGATGACCACCACCAGCAGGGCCATCAGGCCGTTGTGCAGCAGTTCCTGGCCGACCTGCGGACCGACGAACTCGACGCGGCGCAGCTCCACGCCCTGGTCGGCGGCCTTGAGCGCGGCCATGACGGTTTCGCTCTGGGTGGCCGACGTCTGGCCTTCCTGCAGGGGCAGGCGGATCATGACGTCGTGCGAGGTGCCGAAGTTCTGCACCTGGAAGTCGGTGTAGCCCAGCTTCGAGACCACGCCGCGCACGTTTTCAAGCTGCGCCGTCTGGGCGTAGTTGACTTCCATGACCGTGCCGCCGGTGAATTCGATCGACAGGTGAAAGCCGCGCGTAATGATGAAGAAGACCGCCGCCACGAAGGTGACGAGGCTGATGATGTTCAGCACCAGCGCGTGGCGCATGAACGGGATGGTGCGGTGAATCCGGAAAAATTCCATGTTTTGCCCTGGCTATTCGGCGGCGGGCGGCGTGGCCGCCCGCGCGCATGTTCAGTTGGTCTTCGGCTTCCAGACTTCGCCGATGGAGATCGACGTGAGCTTCTTCTTGCGGCCGTACCAGAGGTTGGCCAGCGCGCGCACGCCCACGACGGACGAGAACATCGAGGTCAGGATGCCCAGGCAATGGACCACCGCGAAGCCGCGGATCGGGCCGGAACCGAAGGCCAGCAGGGCCAGGCCGACAATCAGCGTGGTGAGGTTGGAGTCAAGGATCGTGCCCCAGGCGCGCTCGAAGCCATGGTGGATGGCCTGTTGCGGCGTTGCCCCGTTGCGCAATTCTTCCCGTATCCGCTCGTTGATCAGCACGTTCGAGTCGATCGCCATGCCCAGTGTCAGCGCGATGGCGGCGATGCCCGGCAGCGTCAGCGTGGCCTGCAGCATCGACAGCAGGGCCAGCAGCAGCAGCACGTTCAGGGTCAGGCCGACGGTCGAGAACACGCCGAACAGGTGGTAGTAGATGATGATGAAGACGGCGATCGCCAGGAAACCGTACAGCGTCGAATGGAAGCCCTTCGAGATGTTGTCGGCGCCCAGGCTCGGGCCGATGGTGCGTTCCTCGATGATCGACATCGGCGCGGCCAGCGCGCCGGCGCGCAGCAGCAGGGCGGTGTCGGCGGCTTCCTCGGAGCTCATGCTGCCCGAGATCTGCACCTGGCCGCCGGCGATTTCGGTGCGGATGACGGGGGCCGTGACCACTTCGCCCTTGCCGTTCTCGAACAGCAGGATGGCCATGCGCTTGCCGATGTTGTCGCGGGTGACGTCGCGGAAGATGCGCGCGCCCTTGGAGTCCAGCGTCAGGTGCACGGCGGCCTGCTGGGTCTGCGAATCGCGGCCGGGCTGGGCGTCCTGCAGGTTCTCACCGGTCAGGACCACCTGGCGGCGCACCAGGATCGGGCGGCCGTCGCGGTCTGAGTAGCGCTCCAGGCCGAACGGCACCGAGCCGCCCAGCAGCGCGGCCTGCGCGGCGGGCGAGTCGTCGACCATGCGGATTTCGAGCGTGGCGGTGCGGCCCAGCAGTTCCTTGGCCTTGGCCACGTCCTGCACGCCGGGCAACTGCACCACGATACGGTCCGAACCCTGCTGCTGGATGACCGGTTCGGCCACGCCCAGTTCGTTGATCCGGTTGTGCAGCGTGTTGATGTTCTGTTTGAGCGCCGAGTCCTGCACGCGGGTGACGGCGGCCGGGTTCAGCGCGCCCAGCAGCAGCAGCTTGCCGTTCTCTTCGCTTTCGGTGAATTCCAGGTCGGGCAGGCGGCTGCGCAGCGTCGAGATGGCGCGGTCGCGGTCCTGCGCGTTGGCGAAGCTTGCGGCCACGCTCATGCCGGAGCGCTCGACGCCGGCCACGTTGACCTTCTGGTCGCGCAGCACCGAGCGCACGTCGGCGGCCAGCGAGTCGTAGCGGGCGGTCAGCGCGCCCTGCATGTCCACTTGCAGCAGGAAGTGCACGCCGCCGCGCAGGTCCAGGCCCAGGTACATGGGCTTGGGGGCGAACCAGCCCATGGCGCGCATCCAGCTCGGCGAGGCCGGCAGCAGGTTCAGCGCCACGGTGTAGTGCGGGTCGCCCTGGACGGTGTTGAGGGATTTGTCGATCAGATCGCGCGCCTGCAGTTGCAGGTCGGTCGACGTGAAGCGGGCGCGCACGGTGCCGAGCGTGCCGTTCTGTTCGTAGTAGACCCCGTCGTTGGGGATCTTGGCGTCGGCCAGTACCTGCTCGACCCGGTCACGCATGGCCGGATCCACCTTGATGGTGGCCTTGGCGCTGGAAACCTGGACGGCGGGCGACTCGCCGTAGAAATTGGGAAGCGTATACAGCAGGCCGATAAGGACCGCAATCAGGACCGTAATGTACTTCCAGAGGGGATAGCGGTTCATTGCCGGCTACGTCATGTAAGAGTGGAGAAAAGGCCGCCCGGGCGGCTGGCGCGGCGGGCGGCGGGGCGGCTGCCGCGGGCCCGGGGCCCGGCGGCGGAGCTCCTATGGGACGCTTACAGGGCCTTGATGGTTCCCTTGGGCAGAACGGTCGACACCGACGATTTCTGCATGATGATCTCGACCGGCTTGTCGGCCAGTTCCGAGACTTCGACGGTGACGTAGCTGTCGTTCACCTTGGTGACCTTGCCCAGCATGCCGCCGGCGGTCACGACTTCGTCGCCCTTGGCCAGGGCGGCGATGAGGTTGCGGTGTTCCTTCTGGCGCTTCATCTGGGGACGGATCATCAGGAAATAGAGGATCACGAACATCAGGATGATGGGCAGCATGCCCATCAGCGCATTGCCTTCGGGAGCGGCCTGGGCCACGACGAGGCTGGCGGTATCGATAGCGGACATGTAATTCTCCTGCGTTTGGTCTGTTTGGGTTTGTTTGTATCGTGCTGTCGACGATCTTGTTCTGCGCCCATCCCCGCGCGAGCCATGGATAGGGCAAGCCGACTATTGTAGCGAGGTTTAAGGGCCCCCACGCCGCGCGCACGTGGTGCGCTAGCTGCCCCCCGAGGGGGCTGCCCCGCCTTGGGGTGGCCCGGCGGCGGGGCGGCCGTTCTGGCGTAGAGTTCGTCCTGTGTGCAGTGATGAGGGCGGAAACGCGAAACAAAAGACCTTGTGCGGGTTCTCCCGGATGGGTGGACGCAAGATGCGCGGTTGGTGGCGGGAAAGTATCTCAATTGAGATACGCTGGCTCGACATCTATCGCAGGAGTCGCCATGCCCCAGACCTCGATGCTCCACGTCCGCGTGGACGACAAGCTCAAAGCCGACGCCACCGAAAAGCTGGCCGAATTCGGCCTGACGATTTCCGACGCCGTGCGCATCCTGCTCACGCGGGTGGCCAAGGAGGGCGGCCTGCCCGCCGGATTGACCACCGATGCCCAGGCGCACGACGCGTGGTTCCGCGCCAAAGTTCAGGAAGCCCTGGCTGACACCGGGCCGGCCGTTCCGCACCAGCAGGTCATGGACGAGGCCCAGGCGCTGATCGACAAGAAGCGCCGTGCCCGCAGTTGAGTGGTCGTCTGTCGCCAGGGCCGATCTGTTGGCCATAGTCGACTACATCTCGGATGACAATCCAGACGCTGCCCAGCGTCTGAAAGACGGTATTGAAACGAAGGCGGCGCAACTGCCCGCCTGTCCCGCGCTGTCGTGCCCGTGCACGCTGGATATCTTGATCGCCAGAAGTTGTGCGTCAGAGAAGACTATCGCAAAAATAGCTCATATATTTATCTAAGTCCGCCCTGTCACAATCGAACGAATCCCATTTTGGGTTGATCCACTCGTCCGCAGGATTCCCTTCGACCACGATAGACGGCGATGGCAATCCCATCAGGTCGCCTGGACCTTCGGGTTCCACGACCTCGGCGAAATAGCGGGGAGTGGAGGCGTCCCCCGATGGTTCCATCGCCTCTGTCGGAAAATCAGGGCCATCCACCAGACCAAAATCCCCCGGAAATATTGGCCATTCGTCTCCGAGCCACGGCGCAATGCTAGCAGCCGAAGCGGGGGGCATTTTTTCCGTAAACTCGGGCGGCGGTAGAGCGCCAGCAGACCAGGGGGGAATCGTAACTGGCGCGGATGTTCCAACTTGCACGAACACTGAACCATCGTCGAGGGTTGTAGTTATCGTTTCGCTTCCGGCAATAACCGCGCCGTCATGCAGAGAAGTGATGCTGTGGATCGCTGGATAGGCATCCTTGTAGTAAGTCAAGGACACGCCCTGCCGGTTGGTTCCGGCGATGGTCAAAGTAAACAGCACATACGACATGCACTCGTCATTCCCCTCACGATCAAGGCCCATCACGTTCCCGTGATAACTTGAACCACTCATGGTCGTTCCGAACCGGTCTGTGTAGATAAGCCCGTCGATACCGCCAAATCCCATTTCGATGGATGCCATCAGGTCGCCGAATACACTCTTCACGAATTGGTAGCCGAGGGCGGGAAGATCGAAATTCCAGATTTTCTCGGCAAAGGCGAAGGTCATCAGTTTGCTATAGGTCTGCTCAACTTCCGGCAGGCTTTGCTGATCCAGTTGAGAGAGCCTCGCCATCAGGGCTATGTCGGCCTTGAGCTTTTACATGGCTTCGTCCGGCTGACCTTTGGCATCAAAATAGGCCAGATCGTGATCCTTGCACATCGCATCCAGCGGACTCTCCTGCGTGGTTCCATCGACTCCCGGGCGTTTGAACACCGCTCCTCGAACAAGCTCGTCCCGACTCAGTTCTCCACCGCGCTGCCCCGCGGACCAATCGGGCCCGCACCAATTGCCGTATATGGGAACA
>NZ_CADIJL010000048.1 GCF_902859695.1 Achromobacter ruhlandii | reverse complement strand
CTGTATCGATGCCTGCGAGCAGGTGATGGACAAGATGCAGTATCCGTCCGGGCTGATCCGCTACACGTCCGAGCGCGCCATGCTGGACGGGCTGTCGACACAAAGCGCGCGCTCGCACCTGTTGCGGCCGCGGGTGCTGATCTATGGCTCGCTGATCCTGGTGCTGGCGGTGGCGTTCGTGACCTCGCTGGCGATGCGCAACCCGCTGCGGGTGGACGTGATCCGCGATCGCGGCGCGCTGGGTCGAGAGGTGGCCGGCGGCATGATCGAGAACGTGTACCGGCTGCAGATCATCAACACCTCGGATTCGCCGCTGCGGCTGCGGCTGTCGGCCGACGGCATGCCTGGGTTGGCGGTGCGCGCCGGGCAAAGCGAGTCGGACGTGGTGGACGTGGAGCCGGCGGCCAACAAGCTGGTGCCGATGGTGATCCGCGCCCCGGCCGGCGCCGAGCCGGGCGCCCATCCGATCACGTTGCGGGCCCGCGCCCACGATCAGGAAAACCGGCCGATCGAGACCGATGAAGCCGCGAGTTTTTATGTCCCCGAGTGATTCCGAATAAAGGATGCCGACGATGAATACTGCCCATGTAGCCGCGCCGATGCCGGTGAAACCCTGGTACCGCGAATTCTGGCCCTGGTTCCTGATGGCGGGGCCGTTCCTGGCGGTGGTCGGTTGCGCCATCACGATCTACCTGGCCTATACGCAGTTCGCCAATCAGCCGATCCAGGAAGGCGTGGTCAAGCGCGGCCTGGTGATCGAGCCGGCGGACACGGTGCCGACGCCGCCGCCCGCGATCGGCGTCCGTTGATGATTCCCGGAGGCGCGCCATGGGGTTGAGATCGCTGATGTGGATACTGTGGCCGTCGTTCCTGGCGGCGGCCGTGGGCAGCGCGATTGTCTTTGCGCTGATCGATCCGTTGGACGTGGCGGTGTTCGGGTATGTGCCGACGGGGCGGGTGGGGTTTTATACGGTGTCGTTCTTTTTGCTTTGGGGGATGGCGGGGGCGTCGAGTGCGTTGACGGCTTATTTGATGCCTAAGGTGGAGGAGGATCCGGATCTTTAGGTGGGTCTTTTGGGGTGCTTCGTGGGTGCTTCGTGGGGGCGTTGTTGGGGATTCGCTTCGTAGGTCGCCCCTCGCGGCGGGCGAGTCGGTGGCGGGCGCCCACGATTGCGGTCCGGAGCGTTCGCTCCGGACTGCCCCGTTGTCATCCTCGTCCTCGCCTTCGGCGACTCCTACGGATTCCCTCGGGCGCATCGAGGTTGCCCGCCACCGACTCGCCCGCCGCGAGGGGCTGCGAGCGTCTTGGAGCGTCGCGTTGTCAGAACGGTGGGGGCATGGAGAGGGTTGCGGGGCCCGCCCCAGGTCGGCCGCGCGGGCGGCCTTTTGGGGCTTACGCGGGGTCTTGCGTCGGGGCGGTGTTGGGGTGTTGGCGGCTGGTGGGGCTGCGCCGGGGGCTGGTGGTATTTGTCCTGGGTGTGGCGCGTCTTTATTCCGTGTCGTGCAGGAGGTCCACGAAGTGCCTGGCCGGCGCGCTTAGCGGGCGGTCCTTGGGGATGATGCTGCCGAAAGCGGTCAGGGTGTGCTGGAGTTGGTAGGGGATGATGGCGAGCAGGCCGTGGCGGGCGTAGCGGCTGGCGACGGAGTCGGGGATGACGCCGAGCATGTCGGACTTCATGGCCAGGTTGGTGGTGGTGAGGATCGAGGCGGACTCGATCAGGCCCTTGGGCAGGGCGGTGTCATGGGCGCGGAATTCCTGTTCCAGGACGTCGCGCATGGGGCTGCCGTGGGGCTGCAGGATCCAGGGGTAGGCCTGCAGCGCGTCGAAGCCGATGCGCTTGTGGCGCGTCAGGGGATGGTCGATGGCGGCGATGACGGACAGGGCCTCGTCGCCGATGGGGCGGAAAACGTAATGGCGCTCGGACAGGGTCAGCATGCGGCCGATGACGACGTCAAGCTTGCCTTCGTTCAGCCGTTCGATCAGCAGGTCGCTGGTGCCGGTGGAGATCTCCACGGCCAGTAGCGGATAGGTCTGTTTCAGGCGCAGCAGGGCGTCGGTCAGGTGGCCCGGCGAGGCGGCCATGATGCTGCCGATGAAGAGTTTGCCGGCGCTGCCCAGGCGCAATTCCTCCAGCTCGCGCGCCAGCGACGAGACCGTGCCGCGCATGCCGCGGAAATACCCCATCACGCATTCCCCGGCGGCGGTCAGCGCCAGGCCGCGGCCGACCCGTTCGAACAGCGGCTGGCCGATGGCCAGTTCCAGTTCGTGCAGCATCTTGCTGGCGGCGGACTGGGTCATGTTGAGCTGGGCGGCGGCGGCGCGCAGGGTGCCGCGTTCCTCGATGGCCAGCAGCAGCACGATCTGCCGCATGCGCAGGCGCGACAGCAGCGCGGGGACGTTCGGGACGCGTTCCATGATTGATCGCCTGTAGTGAACGGTTGGTGCAAAAGTTTCATTTTACGGAAACAGCGGTTGTTTCTAAGATGCAGGCATAACAAAGCCCGCTACGGGCCATAAGCCCCCAAGGAGACAACCATGAAGACTCGGCTTTATGCCGCATTGGCGGCGGGCGTGCTGTGCCTGTCCGCCGCCGCATCCGCCCCGGCGCAGAGCGCCGACTGGCCGACCCGGCCGCTGCGCCTGCTGGTGGGCTCGGCCCCCGGCGGCGGCACCGACGCCATGGCGCGCGCCGTGGCCGACAAGCTTGGGCCGATGCTCAAGCAGACCGTGGTGGTGGAGAACAAGCCGGGCGCGTCCAACACGCTGGCGGCGGACCTGGCGGCCAAGTCGGGCGACGGCCACACCATGGTGATGGGCGTGTCCACCGCGCATGCGATCGCGCCGCACCTGCTCAAGCTGGGCTATGACAACGACCGCGACCTGACGCCGGTGGTGTTCGTGGGCGCGGTGCCGAACATCCTGGTGGTCAACAACCAGTTGCCGGCGCAATCGGTGCAGGAGCTGATCGCGCTGCTCAAGCGCAAGCCGGGCGAATACAACTTCGCCAGCAGCGGCTCGGGCAGCACCCAGCACATCGCCGCCGAACTGTTCAAGGACGCCACCGGCGTGCAGATGACGCACATTCCCTATCGCGGCAGCGGCCCGGCCATGGTCGACCTGATGGGCGGCCAGGTGCAGATCGCCTTCGAGACCGCGTCCTCCGTCATCCCGCACATCAAGAGCGGCAAGGTGCGCGCGTTGGCGGTGCTGAGCGCCAGGCGCAACCCGCAGCTGCCCGATGTGCCGACCATGGCCGAGGCCGGCGTCAGCGGCGTCGAGATGAGCGCCTGGTACGGCATCTACATGCCCAGCGGCACGCCGGCGGCGGTGCAGCAGCGCGTGCATGACTCGGTCAATGCGGTATTGGCCATGCCCGAGACCCAGACGCGCCTGCAGGCGATCGGCGCCGACATCAATCCGATGAGCCAGGCGCAATTCGCGCAGTTCCACCAGGCCGAGAACCAGCGCTACGCCGGCATCATCAAGAAGAACCATATCTCCGTGGAATGAAGCACAGCATGAGCAACGACCGCAACGCCGCCAAACCCGTCATCGCCCTGACGCTGGGCGATCCCGCCGGCATCGGCCCCGAACTGATCGCGCGCCTGCTGGCGCGGCCCGAGGCGGCGCAACTGGCCAACATCGTGCTGGTGGGCGATGAATGGTTGTGGCGCGAAGGCCAGCGGGTGGCCGGGGTGCAGGTGGCCACGCAGGCCGTGGCCGGCTTCGACGCCGTGCGGACGCGGCCGGACACCAGCGTGCCGGCGTGGCTGGCGATGGACACCGTGCGGCGCGAGGACGTCAAGCTGGGTCAGGCGCAGGCCCCCGGCGGCGCCTCGGTGCTGCGGGTACTGGACGCCTGCATGGACGCGGCGCTGGCCGGCCATATCGACGCCATCTGCTTCGCGCCGCTGAACAAGCACGCGATGAAGCAGGGTGGGCTGCGCCACGATGACGAGCTGCACCACTTCGCGCAGTACCTGGGCGTGACGGGCTACTTCTGCGAGTTCAACACGCTGGGCGAGCTGTGGACCTCGCGCGTGTCCTCGCACATTCCGCTCAAGGACGCTGCCGCCGCGCTCAGCATCGACGGTATCAAGGCCGCCACGCGGCTGATCTACCAGTCGCTGCAGGCCAACGGCGTGGCCGCGCCGCGGGTGGCGGTGGCGGCGTTCAATCCGCATGGCGGCGATGGCGGCACCTGCGGGCGCGAAGAGGTCGACATCATCGCCCCGGCCGTGCGCCAGCTGAACCAGGAAGGGCTGCCGGTGCAGGGCCCGTTCCCGGCCGACACCATCTTCCTGAAGGCGCAGGCGGGCGAGTTCCAGGCCATCGTCACCATGTACCACGACCAGGGCCAGATCGCGATCAAGCTGCTGGGCTTCTCGCGCGGCGTGACGGTACAGGGCGGCCTGCCGATCCCGATCACCACGCCGGCCCACGGCACCGCCTACGACATCGCCGGCCAGGGACGCGCCAGCGTCGACGCCACCTGGCAGGCCTTCCGCATCGCCTGCCGCATGGGCCTGTCGCACCGCGCCGCGCGCGCGGCGGCCTGAGGCGGCCGTCCCTTCCGATTCATCGCATCGTTCGATCCTTTTTTGCAGGAATCCCCATGAAGATCAAATCCGTCCGCGCGCGCGTCTTTGAATGGACCGGCAAGACCGTGCCGCCGCAAGGCAACTTCTGCTCCAACGCCATGGACCTGTTGTATTCGCCGCAGGAAACCATGAGCACCTTCCGCTTCCATGGCTGGACCGTGGTCGAGGTCGAGACCGACGACGGCATCGTCGGGCTGGGCAACGTGGCGCTGGCGCCGCGGGTGGCCAAGGCCATCATCGACCAGTACCTGGCGCCGCTGGTGATCGGCCAGGACCCGTGGGACTACGAATACCTGTGGCAGCGCATGTACCGCGCCACCCATGCCTGGGGCCGCAAGGGCGTGACCATGGCGGCGATCTCGGGCGTGGACCTGGCGATCTGGGACATCCTGGGCAAGTCGGTCGGCAAGCCGGTCTTCAAGCTGCTGGGCGGACGCACCAAGGAGAAGATTCCGGTCTATTACTCCAAGCTCTACCGCACTGATCTCAAGGCCATGCAGGAAGAGGCCCAGACCTACCTGGACCAGGGCTTCACCGCCTTCAAGATGCGCTTCGGCTACGGCCCGGCGCACCTGCAGCGCGGCGTGGCCGAGAACCTGAAATCGGTCGAGGCGGTGCGCGAGGTGATCGGCTACGACACCGACCTGATGCTCGAATGCTACATGGGCTGGAACCTGGAATACGCCAAGCGCATGCTGCCCAAGCTGGAGAAGTTCGAGCCGCGCTGGCTGGAGGAACCGGTCATCGCCGACGACATCGACGGCTATGCGGAGCTGAACCAGCTGACGTCCATCCCGATCTCGGGCGGCGAGCACGAGTTCTCGCTGTATGGCTTCAAGCAACTGCTGGACCGCAAGGCGGTGTCGGTGGTGCAGTACGACACCAACCGCGTCGGCGGCATCACCGCCGCGCACAAGATCAATGCCTTGTGCGAGGCCTACAGCGTGCCGGTCATCCCGCACGCCGGCCAGATGCACAACTATCACCTGACCATGAGCACGCTGGCCTCGCCCATGAGCGAGTATTTCCCGATGTTCGACGTGGAAGTGGGCAACGAACTCTTCTACTACATCTTCGACGGCGAGCCGGTGGCCAGGGAAGGCTTCATCGACCTGGACGACAACCAGCCGGGCCTGGGCCTGAGCCTGAAGACCGAATACCTGAAAGACTTCAACATCATCGAGTGAGCGCCATGACCACGACGACTGTGCCGGCGCCGCGCTATCGCGGCATCTTTCCGGTGGTGCCCACCATCTTCACCGAAGCGGGCGCGCTGGACCTGGCGGGCCAGAAGCGCGCCGTCGATTTCATGATCGACAGCGGCGTGGACGGCCTGTGCATCCTGGCCAACTTCTCCGAGCAGTTCTCGCTGTCGGACGACGAGCGCGAGGTGCTGACGCGCACGTTGCTGGAGCACGTGGCCGGCCGGGTGCCGGTGATCGTCACCACCACGCACTACGGCACCCGGGTATGCGCGGCGCGCAGCCGCCGGGCGCAGGCGCAGGGCGCGGCCATGGTGATGATCATGCCGCCGTACCACGGGGCCACCATCCGCGTTGCCGAGGAGCAGGTGGTCGGGTTCTTCCAGCAGGTGTCGGACGCCATCGACATCCCCATCATGATCCAGGACGCGCCGGTCGCCGGCACGCCGCTGCCCGCCGCGTTGCTGGCGCGCATGGCGCGCGAGATCGCGCAGGTGTCGTACTTCAAGATCGAGACCGCCGGCGCGGCCAGCAAGCTGCGCGACCTGATCGCGCTGGGCGGCGCGGCGGTGGAAGGGCCGTGGGATGGCGAAGAGGCCATCACGCTGCTGCCGGACCTGGACGCCGGCGCCACCGGCTCCATGACGGGCGGCGGCTTCGCCGATGGCATCCGGCCGATCATCGAGGCGCATCGCGCAGGCCGCGCCGACGACGCCTACCGCCTGTATGAGCGCTGGCTGCCGCTCATCAACTACGAGAACCGCCAGGGCGGCATCCTGACCGCCAAGGCGCTGATGAAGGCCGGCGGCGTGATCGCCTGCGACGCACCGCGCCATCCGTTCCCGGCCATGCGGCCGGAAGTGCGGCAGGGCCTGCTGGACGTGGCGCGGCGGCTGGATCCGCTGGTGCTGCGCTGGGCGCGCTAAGGCGCCCGGCCGGGGACGGGCGCGGGCGTCAAGGCACCAGCGACAGGCCGATGCGGAACTGCGATTCGTTGCGCTGGTTGTAGCCCAGCAGCGTTTCGCCGTAGCCGTTGAAGTACTGCAGGTGCAGGTAGCCGTTCATGTTGAGCCAGGTGCGCTGCAGCGGCCAGGCGAAGTCGAGCTGGGTGGTGCGGCGGCGCTGGTCGCCCTGGCGGTACATGGCCGAGACCACCGCGCCGTTGTCCTGCGCCCAGCGCAGGTTCCAGTCCACGCGGCCGGCATAGTCGGCGTAGTCGGAGTTCTCGCTGGCCACGCCGAAATAGGCCTTGACCTTGGGCGCGAAGGTCAGCGTGCTGCCGCCGTCGAAGCGGTAGTTGAACTGCGGCTGGATGTAGGCGTCGTTCACCGAGCGCGAGTCGTCGCCGGCCTTGCCGTTGGAGTTGTGCTCGACGCCGGTGTTCATGCCCAGTCGCCAGCTCTGGTTTGCCGACTGCCACATGTTGTCCGACAGCCAGAACAGGCTGGGGTTGAAGGTGGTGTCGATGAAGGGCATGGAATCGCCCTGCAGGTCCCACAGCGAGGTCTGGGTGTAGCCCAGGTAGAAATTCTCGCCCCAGGTCGCCGGACGGTTGCCGGACGGGCTGAACAGACGGTACTTGGCGCTGATCTGGAAGCGCGCGGTGGTCTGGCCGCGGGTGCCGATGTCGAAGTACACCGGCTTGTATTCCGAGATCGCGCTGCGGAAATGATCGAAGGCTGACTGCTGGTAGGACGAGACGGCCACGGTGTCCGGCGCCGGTCCGCCCTCGGGCGAGGCGCCGGCCGCGGTGACCACTGCCGGCGGCACGGGCTGGCCGGTGCGCGGATCGACCACGGGGCCTTGCGCGGGCGTGCTGGCCAGCGTGCCGCTGTCGCGGCCGGTGGCGTCCAGCGCCATCATCGCCGGCTGGCCTTCGATGGCGATCGCCTGCAGGCCGCGCGCCGTGGCGGGCACGACGGCCGTCCACGCCATCCGCGCGAAATTGTTGACCGGCACGCTGTAATTGGCCTTGTCGCCCTGGAGCTTGGCCAGGCTGCGCACGATCTGGCCGTCCTGGCCGCGCCATTGCAGCACCAGCTCTGGCGGGGCCTCCCAGGTGGCGCGGGCATTGCCTTCATTGAAATACACCGCTTCGATGGTCACGGTGTCGCCGGGCGCGGCCGAAGGACGGTCGAGCCGGTAGGACACGCCGGCGGCGGCGGTGCCGGCCAGGCCCAGCGCCAGGGCGGCGGTCAGGGTGCGCAGGGGAAGGGCGATGCGTCGGGACGGAGTCATGGGAGGCGGGTGGTATCTGTGACGCTGCAATGTAGCATCGGCCGGGCCTACATTTTGTAAGTCGGGCTTATCGGATGTAGGACTTGCAACAGGGTCGCGGCAGCGTGGGCGCGCCGCGGTGTGCATCCGGCGGGGCTGGCGCGCACGCCGGCGCCCGCGACTGGCCGATCGCGGCGCCCCGCAAGGCAAGCGGCCCCGCGCATCAGCGACGATGCGCGGGGCCTCTTGTCCCATGGCGTGCGGTTTATTCGCCGAACTTGATGCCCTGCGCCAGCGGCAGGTTGCGCGAGTAGTTGATGGTGTTGGTGGCGCGGCGCATGTAATTGCGCCAGGCGTCCGAGCCCGACTCGCGGCCGCCGCCGGTTTCCTTTTCCCCGCCGAAGGCGCCGCCGATTTCGGCGCCCGAGGTGCCGATGTTGACGTTGGCGATGCCGCAGTCGGAACCCGCGGCCGACAGGAAGGTCTCGGCTTCGCGCAGGTCGTTGGTGAAGATGGCCGACGACAGGCCCTGCGGCACGCCGTTCTGTAGCGCCAGCGCCTGGTTGAAGTCGCTGTAGCGCATCACGTACAGGATCGGCGCGAAGGTCTCGTGGCAGACCACGTCGGTCTGGCCGGGCATCTCGGCGATGGCGGGGCGCACGTACCAGGCGTCAGGGTACTGGTCGGCCAGCACGCGTTCGCCGCCCGTGACCTTGCCGCCCTGTTCGCCGGCGGCCTTGAGCGCGGCCTGCATGGCGTCGAACGAGGCGCGGTCGATCAGCGGGCCGACCAGGTTCTTGCCGTCCAGCGGGTTGCCGATGGGCGCGCTGGCATAGGCCTTGTGCAGGCGCTGCAGCAGGTCGTCGGCCACGCTTTCGTGCACGATCAGGCGGCGCGTGGTGGTGCAGCGCTGGCCGGCGGTGCCGATGGCGCCGAAGACGATGCCGCGCGCGGCCATGTCCAGGTCGGCGGTGGGGCCGACGATGATGGCGTTGTTGCCGCCCAGTTCCAGCAGCACGCGGCCGAAGCGCTGCGCCACGCGCGGACCCACCTGGCGGCCCATGCGGGTCGAGCCGGTGGCCGACACCAGCGCCACGGTGTGCGAATCCACCAGCGCCTCGCCGATGTCGCGGCCGCCGATCAGCACTTCCGACAGGCCGGCCGGGGCGTCGCCAAAGCGCTGCAGCGCCTGCGCGAACAGCGCCTGGCAGGCCAGGGCCGTCAACGGCGTCTTTTCCGACGGCTTCCAGACCACCGCGTTGCCGCACACCAGCGCCAGCGCGGCATTCCACGACCACACCGCCACCGGGAAGTTGAAGGCGCTGATGACGCCCACCACGCCCAGCGGATGCCAGGTTTCCATCATGCGGTGGCCGGGGCGCTCGGAGGCGATGGTCAGGCCGTACAACTGGCGCGACAGGCCCACGGCGAAGTCGCAGATGTCGATCATTTCCTGGACCTCGCCTTCGCCCTCGGCCAGGATCTTGCCGGCTTCCAGGCTGACCAGGCGGCCCAGTTCGCGCTTGTGCTGGCGCAGCACTTCGCCGAACAGGCGCAGCAGCTCGCCGCGGCGCGGCGCCGGCACGTCGCGCCAGGCCAGGCTGGCCTGGCGGGCGCGGGTGATGGCCGCATGGGCCTGCGCCACCGTGTGCTCGTGGACCTGGGCCAGCTCGGCGCCGTCGATCGGACTGCGGGCGACGAGCGTGCCGCCGGTCAGGGTCGCGGGGTTGAGGCCGAGTGCGCGCAGGATGTCTTGGGGCGTGTCCATACCGGTTCCTTGGAGATGCCGGCGAAGGGGCGAGCCTTCGCTTAAGGGTTATGCCTAAGTGGCGATTCTGGAAATAAATTTACTATACGAAACTCCAGCGCGAAATGCGAAACCTTTTTTTGAAGGCGATGCGCGTGTCAGAACCCCTGCTGCTAGTCGAGTCGGTCACCAAGACCTACCAGCGCGAAGGCCAGCCCGACCATCTGGCGCTGGCGGGCATCGACTGCCGCCTGGAGCGAGGCGAGGTGCTGGTGGTGGTGGGGCCGTCGGGCTCGGGCAAGAGCACCTTCCTGCGCACCCTCAACGGGCTGGAGCGCATCGACAGCGGCTCCATCCGCGTCGATGGCGTCTCGCTGACCGACCCGGCCACCGACGTCAACCGCTGGCGCACCGAGGTCGGCATGGTGTTCCAACACTTCAACCTGTTCCAGCATCGCACCGCGCTCGACAACGTGGCCCTGCCGCAACGCGTGGTGCGCGGCCGCGACCGCGCCCAGGCCGAGCGCTACGCGCTGGAACTGCTGGACCGGGTCGGCATGGCCGACTTTGGCCCGCGCTATCCCAGCCAGTTGTCCGGCGGCCAGCAGCAGCGCGTGGCGATCGCCCGCGCCCTGGCGATGGACCCGAAACTGATGCTGTTCGACGAAGCCACCTCGGCGCTCGACCCGGAAACCGTTGGCGGCATCCTGGAATTGATGCGCGCGCTGGCGCGCGACGGCATGACCATGGCGGTGGTGACGCACGAGATGGGCTTTGCCCGCGACGTGGGCGACCGCGCCCTGTTCATGGACGCCGGCCGCGTGGTCGAGTCCGGCACGCCGGCTGAAGTCTTCGGGCAGCCGAAAGAGGCGCGTACCCGGGCTTTCCTGGAAAAGATCCTGTAGCGGGCCGTCCGGCCCCGGCGCCATTGCCGCACGCATTTTTGCATCGCGCAGTTTCCGCATTAAGTAGTCTCCGCCACACGCAGTCTTCGCATCACGCAGTCTTCGCCCACGCAACAAGCGCCACGCAACGAGCATCGCGCAACAAGCTTCACGCAGCACACCGCATCCGCATCAGGCAGCAACCGCAGCAAGCAGCAAGCAGGGCCGGCCCGGCCTGACCGGGCGCCGCCGGCACCAGGTGTACGCCCGGAACGACACATGTCATCCATCTTGAAGGGGAAGCAAATGCTGAAAATCAAACAATGGCTGGGCGCCGCCGGCGTCGCGCTGGCCGTTACCGCGATGGCGCAGCCTGCCCGCGCCGACGAACTGTCGGACATCATCAAGCGCGGTGAACTGCGGGTGGCGGTGCAGACCTCCGGCCCACTGATGAGCTTCATGGACAAGAGCGGCAAGCGCACCGGCCTGGCGGTCGAAGTGGCCAAGCGCATGGCCGACGACCTGGGCGTCAAGCTGGTGCTGCAGGACTACGAGTGGAAGGGCCTGATCCCGGCGCTGCTGTCCGGCAAGGCCGACATGGTGGCGGCCGACATGACGCCGACGCCGCAGCGCGCCGCCCAGGTGCTGTTCTCGGCGCCCATGTTCTACGCCGACACCGTGGCCGTGGTGCCCAAGGATTCGCCCTACAAGTCGTACGCGGAACTGGACAAGGACGGCGTGACCGTCGGCGCGCTGGGCGCCAGCACCTACGCCGAGGTCGGCAAGAAGATGCTGCCCAAGGCCACGCTCAAGGAATTCTCCGGCGGCAGCGCGCCGGTCGGCCAGGCGCTGTCCACCGGCCGCCTGGACGCCGGCATCATGTCCCTGTCCACCGCCAACCAGTTCCTGGTCGACTTCGGCAACCTGCGGGTGCTGGACGGCATCATGGTGCGCGAACCGCTGGCCTTCGCCGTCGGCCCCAATGCCTTCCGCCTGAAGTTCTGGCTCGACAACTGGCAGACGCTCAAGACCGCCGACAACACATTGCCGGAACAGGTCAAGTACTGGTATTCGACCGACTGGAAGAAAGACCACTGATCGCGCGCGCTTCCCACCACTGACCGACAGGATCCGCATGGACTGGCTGATCGACTACTACAACTGGCGCATCGTCAGCCAGTACACGGGCCAGTTCGCCACCGGGCTGGCCAACACCCTGATCGCGGCCGGCGCCAGCCTGGTGCTGTCGGTGCTGGCCGGCATTCCGCTGGCGCTGGCGCGCATGTCGCCGCGCGCCGCGGTCTGGCGGCCGGTGGCGGGCTACGTGCAGTTCATCCGCTCGACCCCGCTGCTGGTGCAGATCTACCTGGTGTATTACGCGGTGCCGATGCTGGTGCCCGGCGCCAAGGGCTGGAGCGAGATGCTGCTGGGCATCCTGGCGATGACGCTGCACCACGCCGCCTACATGAGCGAGATCATCCGCGTCGGCATCGAGTCGGTGCCGCGCGGCCAGATCGAAGGCGCCAAAGCCTGCGGCATGAACTACCACCAGCGCCTGCGCTACGTGGTGCTGCCGCAGGCCTTCGCCAACACCCTGCCGCCGCTGCTGGGGCAGACCGCGGTGTTGATCAAGGACACCTCGCTGCTGTCGCTGATCACGGTGTTCGAACTGGTGGCCGCGGGCGTGCAGATGAACAGCGATCGCATCGTGCCCACCGAGAGCTTCCTGACCATTGCCGCCGGCTACCTGCTGATCTACGCGGTGATGCTGATGCTGTCGCGCGGCGTGAGCCTGTGGCTGGCCGGTCCGGCCTGGAACGCGAGGTAAGCATGCTGGATTCCTACTTGTCCACCGCCGGCGTCGTGCTGCCCTTCCTGCTCAAGGGCTTCTGGGAGACGCTCAAGATCTCGTTCCTGGCGATCATTGCCGGCTCGCTGCTGGGCTTCGTGATCGGCGTGATCCGCAGCTACCGCATCCGTGGCCTGCATCAACTGCTGGGGCTGTACATCCACGTGCTGCGCGGCACGCCGTTCCTGGTGCAGCTCTATATCTTCTATTTCGTGCTGCCCAGCACCGGCATCGAGCTGCTGCACTGGGACTCGGGCACGGCGGCGTTCGTGTCGCTGTCGGTCTACACCTCGTGCTACGTGGCAGAGATCGTCACCGGCGCCATCCGCGCCGTGCCGCGCGGCCAGACCGAGGGCGCCATGACGCTGGGCCTGCGGCCGCTGCAGATCCTGCGGCTGGTGATCCTGCCGCAGGCCATGCGCCTGATCGTGCAGCCCATGAGCGGCGTCTACGTCATGCTGATCAAGAGCACCGCCATCCTGTCGGTGGTCGGCATCACCGAGCTGACGCGGCAGGGCGAGGTCTTCATCATCACCTTCCCGGCGAAATCGCTGTTCATCTACGGCATGATCGCCGCCATCTATTTCCTGTACTGCTACCCGCTGCTGCGCCTGGCCACCTGGCTGGAGAAGCGCCTGACCGGCGGGCTGCAGGGCGCCGGGCTGAACTAGGCCCGCCCACATCGACGAGAGTCCCGCACGGGCCCTGACCCACGACCATGGCTACCGAGTACATCGACACCTACTACAAGCGCACGCTGGGCGATGCGCAGACCTGCTACCCGCCGCTGGCGGGCGCGGCCGAGACCGATGTCTGCGTCGTCGGCGGCGGGCTGGCCGGCCTGACCACCGCGCTGGAACTGGCCCGCCGCGGCCGCGCCGTGACGCTGCTGGAGGGGCGCCGCGTCGCCTGGGGCGCCTCGGGCCGCAATGGCGGCTCGGTGTCGCCGGCGTTCTCGGCGGGCGCCGACGCCATCCGCAAGCACGTTGACGAGGATCACTACCGTCAGCTGTACCGGCTGTCGATGGAGGGCGTGGAGATCATCCGCGACAACATCCGCGACCTGCGCATCGATGACGCCCACAAGGTCGACGGCCGCCTGCGGGTAGTGCGCTACGAGGCCAGCGACGCGCTGCGGCGTTATTGCGAAGACCAGTGGCGCGACTTCGGCCGCGACGTGCGGCTATTGAACCGCGCCGAGGTGCGGGAACGGCTGGTATCCGACGTCTACTTCCAGGGCATCGAGGACCTGTCCTCGTTCCACTTCCATCCGCTGAACTACGCCCGCGCCCTGGCGCGCGAGTGCGCGCGGCTGGGCGTGCGCATCCACGAGGATTCAGCGGTCACCCAGGCTCGCCTGGAAGGGGCGGCCAAGCAATTGCGGACCGCCGCCGGCGAGATCAACGCGCGCACCGTGGTGCTGGCCACGGGCGGCTATACCGATGGGGTGGTGCCGGCGTTGCGGCGGGCCATGCTGCCGATCGCCACCTACATCATGCTGACCGAACCGCTGGGCGAACGGGTGCGCGAGGCCATCCGCACCCAGGCCGCCATCGGCGACGACCGCCGCGCCGGCAACTACTACCGGGTGCTGGAGGGCGGGCGCATCGGCTGGGGCAGTAGAATCACCACCCGTGTCGACGATCCGCCCGACCTGGCCGAGTCCCTGCGCCGCGAACTGCTCAGCGTCTATCCCCAGTTGCAGGGGCTGCGCGTCGAGACCGCGTGGTCCGGGCGCATGGCCTACGCGCGGCACCTGATGCCGCAGATCGGCAGGCTGGCGCCCGACGTCTGGTATTGCACGGCCTTTGGCGGGCACGGCATGAACACCACCGCCATTGGCGGCCGCGTCGTGGCCGAAGGGATTGCCGGCGACAGCCAGCGCTACCGGCTGTTCGAGCCTTTCGGACTGGCGTGGAATGGCGGGGCGCTGGGCACGGCGGCGGTTCAACTCACATATTGGTCTTACCAGGCGCGCGATTGGTGGCGGGAGCGGCAGTCGCGGGCATGACAGGGTGTACAGATGCAAGGCAACAAACAGAGCGTGTTGGCACAACGGCTGCGAGCCCTGCGCCAGGCGCGCGATTGGACGCTCAAGCAGGCGGCGCAGGCCACCGGCGTGTCCACCTCCACGCTCTCGAAAATCGAGAACGGCTTGCTGTCGCCCACCTATGACAACCTGATCAAGATCGCCGCCGGCCTGGAACTGGACGTGGCCGAACTGTTCACCGCGTCCGACGCGCACATGGGCACCGGCCGCCGCAGCCTCAGCCGCCAGGGCGAGGGCCGCCAGTACGAAACCCCGTATTACGACCACCGCCTGCTATGCACCGCGCTGTCGCACAAGCGCATGATGCCGTTCCACACCCGCGTCAAGGCGCGCTCGTTCGACGAATTCCAGGACTGGAGCCGCCACGGCGGGGAGGAATTCGTCTACGTGCTGGAAGGCGAGGTCGAGCTGTATACTGAGTTCTACGAGCCGGCGCGGCTGAAGGCGGGCGAGAGCTTCTATATCGACAGCCGCATGGGCCACCGGGTGATCAGCCTGAGCAAACAGGACGCGCTGGTGCTGTGGGTGTCCACCCACGCCGACCTGGGCGAGGAATGAGCGGTTCTTCCGGCTGATAAGCCTGGGCTCGCGGGAGGGCGCCGCCACGTCCCGTCCGCAACAGGGTAAAATGCGCCGCCCGGACATCTTCCGGGCAGCCACACGCCGCGCGGCAGTAGCTCAGCTGGATAGAGCACGGGCCTTCTAAGCCCGGGGTCGGGGGTTCGAGCCCCTCCTGCCGCGCCAGGAATTTCCGTGGAATCAATGATTTACGCGTGTTTGGTTGGCGCCGGCATGGCAATTATCAGAATAATCTGGCCGGCGTCGGAACGTTAACAGCGGCAAGATCACGCTGTGCAGCTGGTTTGACCTGCGGCTATATTCCGGCTTCCCGGCCGCAGCACTTTGTCGCCTTCGTTCTGGAGCCGGTTGAAGCGACCGCACCCTTGCCCTTGCCGCGGCCGACATCCGGGGACTCCTGGCGGTGAACGAATTGAGATGAGACGAATGAAGTACGCAGCTCTGATTTTGTCGGCGGTATTGCTTCAAGGTTGCGCCGGATCGCCCTTGTCGAACCTGGTCATGAACCAGCGCTATCAGACGACCAGCGACGTGACGGCTTCGTGGGTTGGGGCGTCGGAGGATGATCTATACATGTCCTGGGGACCTCCGCAGTCCAGCCAGGTCCTGTCTAATGGCCGGGCCAAGATCGTTTCCTACGGCTATGCATGGGTCACGAATACCAGCGACTCCACGACTTGGAATTACGTTCCCGAGTATTCCAGATGCGATCAGCGGTTTCTCGTGGAAGATCACATCATCACCCGCTGGTTTTCCTCGGGTGGCTGCCCGAAAAGGCCCAAGGGGGCCAAGCTGATTCCCGGTGACACGCCGATACCCAAGCCAACCCTCTAGTCGGCCGCATCTCCCGGAAAACCCGCCAAACGTGCATTGGCGGGTTTTTACATTTCCGCTGCCTGGCCCGAGCGGTAGGGCCGCGACCTTCCCATCCGCCTGCGCGGGTTCGGCTTCCCGTGGTCCACTCCATCGCCCTAGGCTCTGCTCATGACGCAGCGGTCATCGGCGCCCTCGCTCCCGCGGCCTTCGCCCCTGCGCTTGCGGGTGACGGGTTGGGGGAGACGGCGGGCCTCCAGTCTCTGCCGTGAACAGGGCCACCCTGGGACACCACTGTGCGGCTCGTCCTTGAAGCCTGGAACTTTTTGCTTGCGGTCGTCACCCACAGAGACATGACGCGTAAGGATGCCCCTAATGTCAATGTCTCCCTCTCTAGAGGCGCGCCCTGCCGCTCTCGCCGTGAGCGCTTCATCAACCCAGGTTCAGACCCGCGATCTCGAAGCAGCGGTGCGGCTGGAGCGATATCTGATGCTCCAGGATAAGGTCCGGCAACAAGCTGGCATCGTCCAGGGGCTGAACGACCAGCTTCGCCTGTTGGGGCAGGAAAAGGCCTCGTTGGTTGGCGACGTTTCACTGTCGCAGGCATCTCAAGGCCGGTTGTTGGAGCTTGACGATGAAATCAACAGGCTGGTTGCGCTGCAGACAAAAGAGAGTGTGCGTCTGCGGGAAATGTCTGCCAAATTGGCAGAGGCAATGGAAGCCGTTAACGCGGTCCAGGCAAAACTCTTTGATACCTCAAGTAGCGTGATCACCAATCTCCGCTGAGCGTCAAGCGGCCAAGGCTGGGGGGAAGGCTTGCGCCACGGGATCTGGGACAGGGAACGCTGCGCCAAAGGTGCGCCATGGGCTAGCGAGGCTTGGAGCGGACTAGCTAAGCATGGAGCGGCGGGAGTTTCCCGCATTGGCAGGCGTCTGGCCCATCGCTAATTCCAGTTGCGGCCTCATGCGGTGAGGATCCCCGTCTATTGGCGCGGGAATGATCTTTGTCCGCCTCGCTCCCTGTGCGAGGTAGAAAGCTTCCGCATGAGGTTCCGCGTCGATCGTCAAGACCGTCGCACCGCGTTGCCCAGCGGTTTCCACTGCATGGGCGAACAAGGCGCGGCCAAACCCCTGGCCAATCCATTTCGGGTCGAGCCACAGATTTTCCAGCGCCCACGCGCCGTTGCCGGCAGCCGCCAGCGTGTAAAAGCCGATCACACCGGCGTCGTTCTCGGCCACGACGAAGGGACCCGTGTCAAGCCAGGATTCACGCGGAGTCAGATCTTCGCGCCACTGTTCCAGTTGCCGCGCTGAGTAACCCCAATGCCCCTTCGACGCGAGCGCGAGCTGCCCCAGGCGGGGGATGTCTGAAAGACTTGCAGGACGAAAGCGCATCAAGGTTCCCTTCGGACGGCGATTGACAAGCCGTAGGGTACCGCAACGGGTGCGGGGATCCCTGCGCGCTTCGGCATGGCAATTGCTTGCGGATCCCACCGGCCAATGACGGCCGGCGAAACGGGAGATGACCATGTTTGCTCACAACAAACGCTTGCAGTACACCGTGCGCGTCGCGCAGCCCAATCCCGGGCTGGCCAACCTGTTGTTGGAGCAGTTCGGCGGCCCCCAGGGAGAGCTGGCGGCGGCGTGTAGGTATTTCACTCAGGCGCTGGCGGAGGACGATCCGGGGCGAAAGGACATGCTGCTGGATATCGCCACCGAGGAGCTGAGTCACCTCGAAGTGATAGGTACGTTGGTGGCCATGCTTAACAAGGGCGCCAAGGGCGTGCTTGCAGAAGCCACGGAATCGGAGGCCGATATCTACCGGCGCTTGAACGGGCCGGGCAATGACTCACATGTGACGCAAGTGCTCTTCGGTGGCGGGCCCGCGCTGGTCAATTCCGGCGGTCAGCTTTGGAACGCCGGGTATATCGATACCATCGGAGACCCCTCCGCGGATCTGCGTTCGAACATCGCCGCCGAGGCGCGGGCCAAGATCATCTACGAGCGACTGATCAATGCCACTGACGATCCCGGCGTCAAGGAGGCGCTGGGCTTTCTGATGACGCGTGAAGTGTCGCATCAGCGCTCGTTCGAGAAGGCGCTGTATTCAATGGAGCCGAACTTCCCGCCCGGAAAGCTGCCAGGCGATCCGCGCTTTGCCAACGTCTACTTCAACATGTCGCAGGGAGAGGGCGATACGCGCGGGTCGTGGAATAGCGATGAGCATTTCAACTATGTTTCCGACCGCGACGAGCAATGCGCCATTGATGGAGACGGGCTGGCGTCGGTAGGTCTTGCCGAGGATGAAACGAAGGCGCTGCAAGCCATGGTCGCCCGTACGGCATCGGATCCCGCCGTCGACCCGGTGACAGGCACGGAGCTGGGCGACGGCAGCATGCTGACGGATCGCGATCAATATTAAGAGGAGGCCTCATGTCTAAATCACCCTTTCATGCAGAGTCGACGAGTGAACGGCATAACGGTCAGCCGCAGGTCGATCGTCCCGGACGGGATTCAGCCAATCCCGACCCGGATACGGGGTCGGGTTACCCAGCCGGCGGTCATAGACGCGAGCAAGGCAAGGATGCGTACGGTCGCGGGCCGCTGCAACGTCGACAGGCTGGACTGCCCCCTGAGCCGGACAGCAATGCGCCGCTCGAAAAATCGCGTTGAATATCTCAACTTTGGCGGCCGCCTGGGGAGCGGCCGTCCTATTGGGGCGATCGACCCGCGAACCCGCGAAGGCCGCAGCAGGTCGGCCAGATGTGAATGACTGCCGACCGCGTTGGCGCGTCCTCGGTGGGACGCGTGGGCCCGGGCTCGATAGCGCCTCCAGGGCCCTGCCGCCGCAAGAACACGCTGGCGGGCATGGAAGAGGCCGGCCAGCGCGAGCGGCACGCGCAAGTCGCCCGGTGCGTCGGCAGGATGACTCCGGGCCGGCGTGGACGTCCATGCGCTACCCGTGGCTTTTCGCTCCGCGGCGATCAGGCATTACTGAGGCGTGTCCTGCGCGGGTTTGAACGTCTTGGAATCTTCATTCGACCGCGATGTGGGGGGGCGTCGAATTCGGTCGCTTTCTTGAGTTGGGTGTGGGCGGCGATATCCAGATCTGGCAACGAGGATTGGCACGGGCCTGGTTAATTCCGGTTCACTTACGGCTCGTGGGGGATTTCCATGGCACGCAGTGGTGTGCATGGTAAACCCGGGCTTTAGCCCATTACCCATCCAACGTCTTGAACAGCCATGGTCAATATCTCCCGCGAAACTTCCGAGCAGACCGAGCAACGCCTCCGACGCGTCATCACCGAGGCGCGATTGCGCATATATCCGGGCACCTATGCGTTCACTGAATTTCCTCTGGATGATTTTCCCGGGGCTGTCCGCGAAGATGCGCTTGCGCTGGTGCGGGACGACAATGTGTGGAGCCAGCTTATTCCCAGCGATGGGACGCATGAAGAACCATTCGGGCTCTTTCGATTCCATTTTCCGCCGGGCGCGGACAACAGCGGCTTCGTGGGGTGGCTGGCGACGCATTTAAAGAATCGGTTTGGCACAGGCGTATTTGTCACGTGCGGGCAAAATCAGTCGGATGGCGGCATATTCGACTACTGGGGAGTGCCGGCGAGGCTCGCGGAAGAAGTGTTTGGCGAGGTGCGGCGGCTGGTCGAAGGGCGCTGATCAATCCATGTGCCGCACGCGCTGACCGTGCGGTTCGGCTCACGCATTCCTTTTGATTGGGCTGGATTGTCTTGATTTGAGACTCGTTCCCAGCGTTTGCTCGCAATGATGAGAATATCTATTAGTTGAGCCTGTGGAATGGTCTTTTCCGTTGATGGAATATTTGGCAGAATAAAAGCCCGGCCTTTATTCCTCGCGGACGCCCATGAGCAGACATAGATTTGCCCTGAGCAAGATGATCAGCGCGGCAAGAAAAAATGGCGCCCCTTTCTATTGGGCGTGTCGACCGTATTCTTGCTCGCGTTCCTGTGTATTTTGTATTTACTGGATTCGGCGCGGACCGAACGTGCCGCTGTTTTCATAGGCGGCACATTCGCAGGCATGGTCGGCCTCGCGATGTTGGTCTGTCGACGCTGACCCTGGCGGCCCCAGCGGCCCGTCCTCGTTGGCGACCGGGCGCGCCTCGCATGCACGGCGCGGCGGCCCGTGGCTGCGCGCGGTGTACAGCCCGTAACCACCGCTACGGCCTTGTTTCAGGGAAGGGCCATACACTGCGCGCATCTTCATTCCTGAGTGGTTGCCATGAAAATCATCTGTGCCTTGGCGGTGCTGGCGTCTTTGCTGGCCGGCTGTGCGGTGTACACGCCGGACGGCGCCGTGGTGGTGGATCCGCACCGGGGTGGCGGCGGCGGATTCTGCCCGCCAGGCCAGGCCAAGAAGGGCAATTGCTGACCGCTGGCGCAATGCTGGCGCGGCATGGCATCGCCAGTCCCCGCGTCCGCCGCCGGTCAGCCTAGACGATGACGGGCGCCGTAAGCCGCATCCTCGTGGCCACCGGCGCGCCGCTCCCGTCCGCGCTCCGCGTGCTTTACCAAGCACCGCAACGCTGTTGCTCCCATTATCGGTATCGCCGCCGGCCGCTAGCGGCGCATGCCGCTGCCTTCGTGGCCGATCCCGTCTGAACAGGAGGGGGGCCGGGCCGGCGTACCCGGCTCCGCGCGGGCGCCCTGGTGAATGTCTGCGCGCCTGATTACGGTATAGTCGGCGCGCAAACGGACCAGGAGGGAAGATGCGCAAGGTGTTGATGGGAATGATCGTGGTCGCGCTGACTGGTTGCGGTTCGATACCGGTGGATATCGAAACCGCGCCGCGCGCCAAGGCGTCGACGGTGATGGAACCCGCTTATCTGGTGGCGGGCGCCGACAAGGGCGTGGTGCGTATCGTGCGCGACGGCGGCATTGCCGGTTCCGCCCTCAACGCGGTCATCTATGTGGACGGCCGCTATATCGCCAGTCTCGATTCCAACCGCGTGCTGGAATTGCAGGTGCCCGCGGGAGCGCACCGGGTCGGCCTGCAGATGATGAACGTGGGCGAGCCGATCCAGTATCTCGACCTGGATGTGGTGGCCGGCCGTACTTATGATTTCCGGGTCAGCGTCACCGGCAACGGATGGACGGCGGACGGGCACCTGGACCGCCTGAGATAATCATTCCCCTGCATTCCATGTTTCGTTCCCTGTTGCCGAGCCTCTGCGCGCTGCTCGCCTGGCTGCCCGCGCAGGCCCAACCGACCTGGCAGTATCTCCTGCCGCGGCCGGATGGTTCGGCCATTGCCTACTACCTGCAGCGGCACGACCCGGCGCGGGCCGCCGACAGCCTGCTGGTGGTGGCGCAGGGCTCCGACTGCAACAGCGTGGCGCACAATCGCGCCATCCACCGGTACCTGCGGCATGCCCTGCCAGGCGCGGACCTGCTCACGGTCGACAAGTACGGCATCGAGGTCTCCCTGCCGTACCGGGACGACGACGGCAGCGAAAGGGCCGACTGCCCGCCCGCTTATCTGCGGCACGACAACCTTGACCAGCGCGTGCGCGATTACGCGGCCGTCATCGGCCTGTTGCGCCGGCAGGAGGGGTATCGCCGGGTAGTGGCCGTGGGCGGCAGCGAAGGCGCGGTGGTGGCGAACCTGCTGGCCGCCCGGGGCGGCCTGGTGGATGCCAGTATCGCCTTCAATGGCGGCGGGCGCTGGTTCCTGGAGGACGTGCTGCACGGCATTGCGACGGGCGATGCGCCAGCGTCCGAGAAGGCGCAATCCATCGAGGGATTGCGTGGCTTCGCCCGCTACGTGAGCGAGACGCCGTCGTCCGACCTGGTCGCGAGCAATCATGGCCACGAATGGTGGCGCCAGGCGCTGGCGCTGGATCAGCGGGCGCTGCTGGAGCAGGTGCGCACGCCGTTGCTGGTGATCCAGGCAGGCGCGGACACGTCGGTGTCGCCGGACTCGGTGGCGCGGATGGTCGATGCGCTGCGGCGCGCCGGCCGCGGCAATATCGAGTATCGCGCCTATCCCGGATTGGATCATGGCCTGCGCGAGCCCGACGGCACGCCGCGCATGGGCGAGGTGGCGGCGGACATGGCGGCGTGGATCGGGGCGCTGCCGCCGCCCGCGCCCTGAGCGCCTTTTCTACAATACGGGCTGGCTTCATCAGGACAGACCATGCCCACTCCCCAGGACATCATGCGGCACTACGACTCGGATCCGGACGAGGATCCGTGGGTGCGCGGCAGGCCGGCGCCGGAGCCCGTGCGGGTCGCGCCGTACGACCCCGAGTGGCCGGCCCTTTACGCGCGGCTGGCCGCGGATATCGGCGCCGCGCTCGGCGCGGCGCTGCTGCGCATCGACCATGTCGGCTCGACGGCGGTGCCGGGCCTGCCGGCCAAGCCGGTGGTGGACATCGATGTGGCGCTGGCCGATCCGGCCGACGAGCCCGCCTATGTGCCGGCGCTGGAGGCCATCGGCTACGTGCTGGTGATCCGCGAGCCTTCGTGGCATCAGCACCGCTGCCTGCAACGGGCCGCGCCCCGGGTCAACCTGCATGTGTTCGGGCCGGACTGTCCCGAGAACATCCGCCACCGCATGTTCCGCGACTGGCTGCGCGACCATGACGACGACCGTGACCGCTATGCCCAGGCCAAGCATGCCGCGGCGCGCGGCGTGGACCAGGTGGCCGACTACAACCTGCGCAAGCAGGCGGTCATCCGCGATATCTACGAACGCATGTTCCGGGCGGCCGGTTTCATCTAGCGCCTGCGATCAGCGCCCATGCTCAGGGGGTGACGACGGCGCGGCGATGCTGTACAGGGCGGGATGGGCCGATTGCGGCGGCGGGAGGACAACACGTCGAGCCGGGCCATTTCCGCCGCATGATGGCTTGCGCGGAAATGTGTCGGACATCGGCGCACATGATGCTGTTGGGCGCCGAAAACCATGCGCAGGTATGTAATGTCTGCGCCTCCGCATGCCGGGCCTGCGCGGCCAGTTGTGACGCCATCGAGGGGATGCGTGCATGCGCGGACACTTGCCGCGCGTGTGCACGGGCCTGTGAACGCATGAGGGGATGAGGTGTTCGGCAGCGGGGCGACTCAGCTGCCGACGATCTGGTCGATACGGCGCGCTTGGTCATGGAAAACGAATGGCCGGCGCAAACCGCGCGCTGAACGCGATGGGGTGGCAGTCTTTTCGGCCAATGCTGGCCGCCTTATCGGACGCCGCCCGTGCTCCTCGCCATGGCGCGGGCGTAGACCTCCAGGGTGCGGTGCATCTGGCCCGCCAGGCGCAAGTGCGATTCGGCATAGTCGCGCGCGTGGGCCACGGCGGCGGCGGTGGCGGCGGGGTCGTTGCGGATCCGCGTGATGCGGTCGGCGAAGCCGTCGATGTCGCCGGGTTCGGCCAGCCAGCCGGTGGCGCCGGGCCGGACGAGCTCGGGCAGCCCGCCGACATTGCTGGCCACCACCGGGCAACGCACCGCGAACGACTCCGGCACCACGCGCGACCACGCTTCGGTGGCGGAAGGCACCAGCACCACGTCGGAAGCGTGCATCATGTCGGCCACATCGCCGCGGTGACCGGTGAACACCACATGCCCGGCGATGCCCAGCTGCAGCGCCAGATTGCGTAGCGCGTCCGCATAGGACTGGGTGGTGGCGGTGGCCATGCCCACCACCAGGGCGGCGGCCGGCACCCCCTGGCGGCGCAGCCGCTGCACCACGCGCAACAGGTCGGCCTGGCGCTTTTCGGGGCGCAGCATGCCGATGGTCGAGATCACGCAGGCGTCCGGGGCCAGCGTCAGTTCGCGCCGCACCAGGCGGCGCACGCTGGATTTGTCGGCGGCGCGGAAGAAATCCTCGCCGGCCCATTCCCCCACCACACTGATGCGGTCGGCGGGCGCGAGCCCGGCATCGACCAGCGCGTCGCGGCCGGCCGCGCTGGTGGCGATGACCTGATCGCAACCCAGCTTCCAGTCCAGGCGGCGGCGCGCGCTGGTGGGCATGGGCTTAGCGAAGTGGCGTGTGCGCACCACGGCGCACAGGTCGCGGCATAGCGCGGCGGTCTTGCCGTCGGCGCGGCTGTGACTGTCGATGACATCGATGTGCAGCCGCCGCACCGCGCGGCGCAGCCGCAGTACGGTGAGCGGCGAGTAGGGGGCGTCGAAGTCGATGTCGATGGTGGCGATGCCGCGCTGGCGCGCCGCCAGGTTGATGGCGCTGCGCGCGGGCGCGGCGATGGCCGCGTCATGGCCGTGGCGCGCCAGCCAGCCGGCCTGGTCGAGTGTGCGGAATTCGAGTCCGCCCAGGCTTTTTTCGCCGAGAGTGTGCAGGATTCGCATGGCCTGAATAAAGGAAGGGATCGGCCCGATTGCGTCAGGCGCGCGCCAGGGGCGCGTGCGCCAGAACCTGCTCGCAGGCGTGCAGGACCTGGTCCGGGGTGATCGAGTTGATGCCGTCGGGCGGATGCCGGGGCACCACGTCGGCGGCGCCGCGTCGGCGCCAGAACCACTCGGGGTTGGGCTGGTTGAAGACGCCGACGTACGGCACGCCGGCGGCCTGCGCCACATGCGACGGGCCGCAGTCGTTGGCGACCACCAGCCGCGCGCGCAGCATGATCGCGCTCAGCTCGGATAGCGGGCGGCAATAGGCCACCTCGATATCGGCGCGGCGCAAGGCGTCCAGCTCGGCGCGTTCGCGCGCTTCCTGGCGCCCCAGCACGAAGGTGTAGCGGGTGTCGGCGCCCAGCAGCGGCTTGAGCCGGTCGGCCAGCCGCAGGTAATGCGCCAGGCTCCAGCGCTTGAACGGGCCCGAGCCGCCACCGGGAACAAACACCACGTCGGCGCCGAGCGTGGTGTGGCGGTGCGTCCGGGCCAGTTCGGTGAAGCAGCGGCGCGCCGTTTCCTCGGCGTTCAGCGGGCGGTATGCGGCCAGCAGGCGCAGGTTGGCCAGGCCGATGTATTCGGCCTCGTCCTTGCGATGGCAATGCGTCCACACCAGGTCGCTGAAGCGGGCATTGCGAAAGCCCAGGCGGATGGCCGGCAGCCGCAGCAGGTTGATCAGGCCGAAGCGCTCGCTGCTGTGGTGCAGGCTGACCGAAACCCGGGTGTGGCGTGACAGGCTGCCGAGGTAATCGCGCAGGGTGCGCGCGCGCAGGAATTCGTCGACCCAGGGCAGGCCGCGATAGATGTGGCCGACATCGTCGCGCGCCACCACCTTGACCCGCTTGTCGGGCCACCATGCCTTGAGTTGGTACAGCGTGGCGAAGGCGACGATCTGGTCGCCCAACTGGGGCTGGCTTCTGACGTAGACAACAATGTCCGACACGCGACCTCTCCGGGGTAGCCGATGTATTGGCTACGAAATCTAAAGGAGGAGGCGGCGAAATTTTCTTCGATAGATTTAAAGAATGTGAAGATTGGGTCGGCGCGGCTTAATAGAAATACATATCTGCGGCGCCGGGAGCGGGGATGGCCGTGCGGCGGAGACGGGCGCCCCGGCCGCATGGCCCGCGCGCCGCGTTCAACTGATGTTCTCCCAGCCGCGCATGCCGTCCCGCGGATGCGGCGGCAGGGGCCGGGTCAGGCGGCGCGTCAGCGCCACCGCCTCTTCCAGCGTGGCCACGGCTTCGTGCGGAATGCCAAAGGCCTTGGCGGCGAGCGCGCCTTGGCGGCTGGCCTCGGCGCGCCGGGCGGCGTCCGGCTCGACGCTGATCTGGGCCCGGCACAACAGGCCCAGCCGCGCCTTGTTGTGTTTGAGCCAGAGGCCGCGCTGCTTGCGGTCTTCGTGCGTTTCGGCCGGGTCCAGTTCGATGTAGGCAATGGTGAATGGCTGGCCGGCGGCCAGCAGCGCCTCCATTTCCGTCTGCCACTGCGCGGCGTAGCCGGGCTGGGCGTGGGTCGGGTCGAACAGACAGAGCGGAAAGCGCCGGACGTCGTGGATGCGGAAGGGGACCGAAAGCAGGCTCATGAGGGGCTCCTGGTGGGGGGCGAGGGGGAAGAGTCCGGTGTCGCGGGCGGCAGGCCGGCGCCAAGCGCCTTGTACAGGCCGATGGCGTGGCGCACGCGCGCCAACTGGCTCAGCGCCAGGGCGTCGCGCGCCTGGTAGGTGGTGCGTTGCGCGGTCAGCACGTTCAGATAGCCGCTCAGGCCGTTGCGGTACAGCCGCGTCGCGCGGTCGAGCGCATCCTGGCTGTCATGCACGGCCGCGGCCAGCGCCCGCTGGCGCGCCTGTTCGGCGTTCAGGCCGGCCAGCGCGTCCTCGACGTCCTGGAAGGCGCGCTGCAGGCTGCGCGCGTAGGCCAGCCGGCTGGCCTGCGCCCGGGCCTCGGCGGCGCGCACGCCGGCCGCCGCCTGGCCGCCGTCATAGACCGACTGGCTGGCGCCGACGCCAAGCGACCACAGCACGCTGGCATCGCTGAACAGGTTGTGCAGCAGGCTGGCGGCGCTGCCCAGGCCGAGCGGAATGACGAAGGTCGGAAAACGGTCGGCCGTGGCCACGCCGACCCCGGCCGTGGCGGCCGCCAGCCGGCGTTCGGCGGCGCGGATGTCGGGCCGGTTGCGGATCACCTCGGACGGCAGGGCGGCCGGCAGGGCCGGCGGCACCAGCAGCGGCTGGCCGGCGGCCATCAAACGTTGCTTCAGCTCGGCGGGAAAGCCGCCCGCCAGCACCCCGATGGCATGTGCCAGGCGGGCGGCGTCCCCCTCCAGCTCGGGTACGCGGGCCTCGGCCGCCTCGCGTTCGGCGCGCGCCTGGGCCACTTCGGCGGGGGTGCCGAGCCCGTGGCGCGCGGCGCGTTGCGCCAGCCGCTCGGCCGCCACCAGCGTGGCGATGTTGTCGCGGGCGATCGCGCCACGCGCCTGCGTGGCGCGCAGCGCGGCATAGTCGGCGGCCAGTTCGGCCAGTAGACTGACGCGCACCGCGTGGCCGTCCTGGGCGATGGCCTGCACCTCGGCGTCGGCGCGTTCGAGCGCGCGGTGGCGGCCGCCGAAGACGTCCATTTCCCAACTGGCATTCAGGCCCAGGGTGTAGGCGCGCGATTCGCCGATGCCGGGCGGGTAGTCCAGCGCCCGCGGCGAGCGCGAGGCGGTGGCATTGGCCTGTGCGCCGACCGAGGGCCCCAGGCGGCTGGCGACCTGGTCGCGTTCGGCGCGCGCCTGCGCCAGTCGCAGGCGGGCGATGGCCAGGTCCTGGTTGCGTGCCAGGGCCTGCTCTTGCAGCAGGTCCAGCAACGGGTCGTTGAAGGCCTGCCACCATTGCGTCAGCGTGGCAGGGTCGGTGGCCGCGGCGTCCGGCAGGGCTTCCGACCAGTCCTGGGGATGGGACGGGGTCTCCGGTCGATAGTCGGGGCCGACGGCGGCGCAGCCGGCGAGCGCGAGGGCCGTGGCCAGGGCCAGGAGGGGGCCGCGCGGCGCGCGGCGGCGGGGGGCGACGGGCGCCGCTGCCGGGGGCGAGTGGGGGATCCGCATGGCTGGCCTCCTACATCAGGTCGCGCAGCCAGCCGGCCAGGCGGCCGCGCGCCACGTGTGTCTCGCCGGGCTGGCCGATGTCGACGCTGCACGTCATGCCAGCCGCCAGCCGCACGCCGTCGGGTAGCGCGTCGATCTCGATGCGCACCGGGATGCGCTGCGCCAGGCGTACCCAACTGAAGCTCGCCTTGACCGCCGGCAGCCCGTGCTCGTCCTGGCCGTCGTTGTCGTCGGCGATGCCGTGCCCGATGGAGGCGACGCGGCCATCGAGCAGCGGCTCGAAGCCCATCAGCTTGATGCGCGCGGGGGCGCCGGGGCGGATCCGGCGCAGCTTGGTCTCCTCGAAGTAGCCGGTGACCCAGAAGCTGTGGGCGTCCAGCACGGCGATGCCGGGCTGGCCCGCCAGCGCGTAGTCGCCGGCGCGCAGACGCAGCCGGGTGACGAAGCCGTCCACCGGCGAGCGCAGCACGCTGCGCGCCAGGTCCAGCTCGGCCACTTCCAGCGCGGCCCGCGCGCGGCGCGCCTCGGCCTGGGCGATGGCGACGGCGCGGCCGGCGCGCTGGATGTCCTCGCGCGACACCAGGTCGTCCAGGCCGCTGCGGCGTCGCGCTTCGTCCTGGCGTTGGCGCAGCGTCTCGTCGGCGGCCGCCGCTTGCGCGCGGGCCTGTTCCAGCGCCAGTTCGAAGCGGCTGGGGTCGATGCGGTAGAGCACGTCGCCGCGCTTGACTGGCTGGTTGTCGTCGACGGCCACCTCGGACACCGTGCCTGAGACTTCGGGCGCGACGCGCACCACGTGGGCGCTGACGCGTCCGTCGCGGGTCCAGGGCGCCAGCACATAGGCATTCCAGAGGGCGGCCGCCAGCAGGCCGGCGGCGGTCAGCGTGGCCAGCGTCAGGGCCGCGCGCGTGGTTTTCTTCAATATCGGAGACATGGGCATACGGCAATCAAAGGGTCAGGATCAGCAGGGACACCAGCGCCAGCGACACGGCGAACTCGAACAGGGCGGGGTGCCAGACCCGCCGCAGCAGTCCGCTGCGCGCCATCACGACGCGCAGCAGCCAGTACAGCGGCACGGTGGCGCAGGCATAGAGGAAGAACGGCGGCACATAGATGCCGGCAATGGCGAATTCACTCAGCACGGGATAGCTCCGGGAACGGTTGGGCATTGAAATAGCCGGCATGGTCCTGGATCAGCCAGTGGATGTCGGCGAAGGCGGCCATGGCCTTCTGCGCGGCCTGGCGTTGCGCGGGCGGCGTCGCCGGCTGGCGCGCCAGCAGCCGGTCCAACTGGCGGGCGGAGCTACGCGCATGCAATGCCCGCTGCG
>NZ_CADIJL010000047.1 GCF_902859695.1 Achromobacter ruhlandii | reverse complement strand
TTCATCCAGGCGGATGCGGGCGACGCGGTCGCCTTCGACCTTGCGCTCGATCCACATGAAGATCTCGGTGTAGACCGTCTGCGGACAGGCGTAGCCGCAGAACAGCCGCCCGGCCACCGCGGTGAACAGGAACAGCGCCAGCGCCGAGATCACCAGCAGCACCGCCAGGTAGACCACGTCCTGCGGCCACAGCACCAAGCCGAACAGGTAGAACTTGCGCGCGCCCAGGTCGAACAGCACCGCCTGGCGGCCGTTCCATTGCAGCCACGGCAGGCCGTAGAAGATCAGTTGGGTGAGGAACACGAAGGCGATGCGCCAGCGCGCGAAGATGCCGCTGACCGAGCGCGGATAGATCTTGCCGCGCACGCCGGCCAGGGTCTGCTCCAGCGTTTCCTGGCCCGGACGCGGCGGCCGCACGTGCGGCCGCCAGGGTGGCGGGTCGCCGCCAGGCGGACTGCTGACGCTTGAGGTTGACCCATCATCCATGGGGCGAGGCCTAGTCGGCCGGGCCGGCCGGCGGGGCCGGCCGCGCCTGCGCGTCGGGCTTGTTCGACAGGCCCCAGACCCAGGCCGTCAGGAGCTTGATCTGCACCGGCGTCAGGATGTCGCCGTGCGCCGGCATGTGATTTTCGCGCCCATCCAGGATGGTCTTGACGATGGACGCTTCCGAACTGCCGTAAAGCCAGACTTCGTCGGTCAGATTCGGCGCGCCCAGGACCTGGTTGCCCTTGCCATCGACACCGTGACAGGCAATGCAGTAGGTCTGATAGCCGCGCTGGCCACGCAATACCCGCTCCGGATCCGCGTCCAGCCCCGACAGCGACCGCACGTATTGCGCGATGTCGCCGGCAGCCTTGGGGGCGATGGCGGCTTTCCAGGCCGGCATCACGCCGACGCGGCCATAAGTGATGGTCTGCATGATGGTGTCGGGCGAGCCGCCATACAGCCAGTCCTTGTCGGCCAGGTTGGGAAAGCTGGGCCCGCCCTTGGCGTCGGAACCGTGGCATTGCGCGCAGGTGTTCAGGAACAGGCGCTGGCCGATCTCCCGGGCGCCCGGGTCCGCGGCGATCTGCGGCACGGTCATGGTCTCGAAGCGCGCGTAGATCGGGCGCACGGCCTCGGCCATCCTGGCCTGCTGCCGCGCCACTTCGTCGGCGCTGCTGTAGCCCAGCAGGCCTTGGTATGTTCCCAGGCCCGGCATCAAGAACAGGTAGCCCAGCGCGACCGCGCACGCCAACAAGAACATCCAGGTCCACCAGCCCGGCACCGGGTTGTTCAGTTCGGTCAGGTCGCCATCCCAGACATGGCCGGTGTCGTCCGCCTGGCCGCCGGCCGGCTTGGCGCCGAGCCAGCGGCGTTGCGAGTACAGCAGCGTCACGCAGAACACCACGCCGCCGACCGCGACGATGGAGATGAAGTAGCCCCAGAAGCCGCTGACGAAATCGCTCATGGCCGATCCGCTCCGTCTTGTTGTGCCGGCCCGAATTCATCGGGCAGCGCGAACGGCAGCATCGCCGATTCGTTGTTGGCGCCCTGGCGGCCGCGCGAGCAGGCCCACCAGACGATGCCGAGGAAGGTTGCCATCGAGATCGCGGTGACGATTGCGCTTACGTAGGCCATGATCAACCTCCCGAGGCGGCGGGCTGCGCCGCCTGCCTGGCTTCTTCGGCCTTCTTGGCCTCTTCCGCCTTCCTGGATTCCTCGGCCTTCCTGGCATCTTCCGCCTTCCTGGCCTGCTGCGCCTTGCGCACGCCTACGCCTAGCCCTTGCAGGTAGGCTACCAGCGCGTCCTCTTCGGTCTTGCCTTCGATGGCCTTGGGCGCGGCGGCGATCTCTTCGTCGGTATACGGTACGCCCAGGGCCCGCAGCGCGCGCATGCGCTGCTCGACGTTCTGGCCGGTGATCACCGTCTTTTCCAGCCATGGATAGGCCGGCATGTTGGACTCGGGCACCACCAGGCGCGGGTTGCGAAGGTGGATGCGATGCCACTCGTCGGAGTAGCGTTCGCCCACGCGCGCCAGATCCGGGCCGGTGCGCTTGGAACCCCACAGGAAGGGATGGTCGTACATGGACTCCGCGGCCAGCGAGTAGGGGCCGTAACGTTGCACTTCGGCCGCCAATACACGAATCTGCTGTGAGTGGCAGCCCACACAGCCTTCGCGGATGTAGACGTCGCGCCCCATCAGGCGCAGCGGGCTGTAGGGTTCGACCCCCGCCACCGGCTGCGTGGTGCTGTGTTGGAAAAACAGCGGCACGATCTGCACCAGCCCGGCGAAGGACACCACCAGGATGCTGGCGATGATCATCCAGCCGATGTTCTTTTCGAGCGTCTGGTGGGAGAAAAATCCTTGTTGCTTGTCGGCCATGATGTCCTCGTCAAGCGGTGGCCGGCGCGCCGACGGCGTGGGCGGTGTCCGGCGGAATGGCGGGGTTGACCGCCTTCGCGCCGCTCACCGTCTTCCATACGTTCCAGGCCATGATCCAGATACCCGACAAGTAGAGCGTGCCGCCCAGCAGCCGGATCAGGTAATACGGCACCCGGGTCTTGAGCTCTTCGACGAAGCTGTACACCAGCGTGCCGTCGGCCGCCGTGTCGCGCCACATCAGGCCCTGCTGCACCCCGGCGATCCACATCGCGGCGATGTACAGCACCACGCCGATGGTGGCGATCCAGAAGTGCAGTTCGATAGCCTTGACGCTGTACATCTTTTCGCGGCCATACAGGCGCGGGATCAGGTAGTAGAGCGAGCCAAACGAGATCATCGCGACCCAGCCCAGCGCGCCCGAGTGCACGTGGCCGATGGTCCAGTCGGTGTAGTGCGACAGCGCGTTCACGGTGCGGATCGCCATCATCGAGCCTTCGAACGTGGCCATGCCGTAGAACGACAGCGCGGTCACCATGAACTTCAGGATCGGATCGGTGCGCAGCTTGTACCAGGCGCCCTGCAGCGTCATGATGCCGTTGATCATGCCGCCCCACGACGGCGCCAGCAGAATCAGCGAGAACGTCATGCCCAGCGACTGGGTCCAGTCGGGCAGCGAGGTGTACAGCAGGTGGTGCGGACCGGCCCACATGTAGGTGAAGGCCAGCGCCCAGAAGTGGACGATGGACAGGCGGTACGAATAGATCGGACGGCCGGCCTGCTTGGGAACGAAGTAATACATCATGCCCAGGAAGCTGGTGGTCAGGAAGAAGCCGACCGCGTTGTGGCCGTACCACCACTGCACCATGGCGTCCTGCACGCCGGCGTAGGCCGAGTAGGACTTCCACAGCGTCACCGGCATCTCGATGTTATTGAAGATGTGCAGGATGGCGATGGTGAGGATGTACGAGCCGAAGAACCAGTTGGCCACGTAGATGTGCTTGGCGCGGCGCTTGATGATGGTGCCGAAGAACACGATGGCATAGGCCACCCAGACCAGCGTGATCAGGATGTCGATGGGCCATTCGAGTTCGGCGTATTCCTTGCTGCTGGTGTAGCCCAGCGGCAAGGTGATGACAGCGCCGACGATGACGACCTGCCAGCCCCAGAACGTGAAGGCGGCCAGCCAGTCACAGAAAAGGCGGGCCTGACAGGTGCGCTGGACCACGTAGTACGAGGTCGCGAACAGCGCGCTGCCGCCGAAGGCGAAGATCACGGCGTTGGTGTGCAGCGGACGCAGGCGGCCGTAGCTGAGCCAGGCGGTGTCGAAATTCAACTGAGGCCAGATCAGCTGCGCGGCGAGAAAAACGCCCACGGTCATGCCGACGATGCCCCAGAACACGGTGACCAATGCGAACTGCCGGACGATACGGTAGTTGAAGGTGTCGGACTTGCTCGCGATGGCGGTGTAATGGTCCATTACCGCCCCTTTTTCAAAACAACAGCCTCCAGTTTCAATGATGAGGGTCGATATGAATATGGGATTCGATCCGAATCATCCGCGAACCGTCGGTCCGCTGTCGTCGTCGCGCAGGATGGCGGCGCCGGCGTTGTCGGTATCGTCATATTGGCCATTGAAAACGGCCCACCACAATGACACGCCGATGACCAGCACGAACAGCAGGGACAGCGGCAGCAGCAGGTAGAGAATGATCATGGGGCGGACCCCGGCGCTTCGGCGCATGCCAGATCAGCGGACCAATCGCGGCGGGCCCACCGCCACGCGTTGCATGCCACCGCCAACGACGACACCAGCATGGCGATCGCCGCCAGCCAGGGCGTGACCCAGCCGACCAGCGCCAGCGGCGTCATCAACAGATGCCAGGCCAGCGAGCCATGCAGGCTCTGGCGCGCCTTGCGCTGCGCCTGGGCCAGCAGCGTGTCCAGCGCCGCGTCGGACATCGACGGATGGGCCGCCAGCGCCGAATGGGCCGACGCCATGGCGGTGGGCACCGCCATCGACATGGCGCAGGGACAACTCATCACCAGCAGCGCCACCATGACGGGAAGGCTGCGGGTCGGATCGATATAGGCCCAGGCGGCCGCCGCGGCCAGCGCCAGCGCCACCTGCGCCATGACGAAGCGCGAAGCCAGCCGGTCGGCGCCGGCGCCCAGCAGTTGGCGTTGCGCCTCGACCCGGGCGTGGCGCTGACCGCCGGCGCTGCCGCCGAACGACTGGCGCGCGCACAGTTCCAGGTAGCGCGCCGTCAGCAGGAAGGCCACGAACATGGTGACCGAATCGAAATAGACCTCGCCGTGGCCGGTGTAGGTGGCGTGCACGCTGGGAATGAAGGCGGCGACGATGCCCAGCGCCACCGGCACGTCCATGCCGGCGCGGCCCTGGCGCAGGTTGGCGCCGGCGTGGCGCCAGATCGGCCAGGCCGAATACAGCACCACCGGCACCGTCAGGGCCAGGCTGGCCCAGTTCATCAGCACGATGGCCCAGTCGAGCGTATCAAGGGCGTCCTTGGGGATGCCCTCGTGGCGCAGATAGCCCGGCCAGGCGAACATCATCACCTGCATCATCGCCAGCCACGCCAGCGACAGACGCAGCAACGCGTGCCGGCGCAGCTGCCGATCGGCGTCGGACAGGCTCGGGGGCTGCGCGAAAATCGATCGGTGCCGCATGGCGTGACGGTTTGGTTCGCAAGCCGTCGTCATGGGCCGATGAAATCCGGCCTCAGCGCCCGGCGCCCTGCGCCAGCCTGCCTCCGGACGGCGGCGCCTCGCTGCCAAGCAGGTGGCCATTGATTTCGAGGCCGTACAGCGAATCCTCGGAATCGTGGTATTTGGCGCGGGTCTTGGCCACGGATTCGGTGTAGCGCGGATCTTGCGGACGTTCGTGCGCGTTCATGAAGTAGGCCACGTCCCAGGCTTCCTGGTCGCTCAGCAGGCCGCCGCGGCCCAATGGCATGTTGGCCTTGATGAAGCCGGCGGCGTTCTTGATCTGATGCATGCCGGCGCCCCAGTTGAAGGAATCGGGCCCCCACAAGGCCGGGAAGACCCAGTGTTCGCCATTCTTCTGACCCTGGCCTTCGTCGCCATGGCAGACGGCGCAGTTCCGGGCGTAGACCTGGCTGCCCCGCAGGTAGTCGGCCTTCTGCGGCGGCGCCGCCAGCTTCGGATAGCCGTGGCCCTTGAGCGGCACGCCGGTGGGCGCCTTGTCGGCGAGCCAGAACATGTAGGTCTGCAGGGCGACCAGGACCGGATCGTCGGCCGCGGGTGGCTTGCCGTTCATGCTGAAACGGAAACAACCCTGCAATCGTTCGGCGAGCGTATTGACGTGGCCGTTCTTGGCGCGATAGGCCGGATACATCACGTAGGCTGCCCACATGGGCGCGGCGTCGGGGCGGCGGCCGGCGTCCAGGTGGCAGCTGGAGCAATTCAGGTTGTTGCCCGCGAACTGGGGAGCGTTCTGCGGCGTATGTAGGAAGATCTGCTCGCCTTGGCGCACGGTCTTGCCGAATGCCGTGTCCGGCAGTGAGGCGGCCGATGGCGGCGTGAAAGCGGGGCGGGTATCGGGCCGCGGCGCGGCGGCCGCAGGACCAAGGATTGACGTCCGATCGGCGGGCGCATCGGCTGGCGGGCGAGGAGGGGCCGTCGTGGGAAACGTCGGGCGCCCGTTGCGAATCGCGGTGGCCAGGACGATCGCGCTGATGACCAGCAGCGCAAGGACGGCAACCTGCAGCGGGCGCAGACGGGAGGAGGGCGGGATCATGGCTTGGCCTTCGCGGCGGTGCCGGCTTGCGTGGCGAGCGGGTCGGCGGTCCTGGGCAGGCCGGCGTAGTAGGCGGACACCGCGGTGATCTCGGCGTCTGTCAGGCGCGCGGCGACCGCCGCCATCAAGCCCAGCGGGCCGGGCGGACGTTGGTTTTCACGCCAGAGGCGCAACTGTTCGGCGAGGTAGGCGGCGGGCTGGCCCGCCAGGCTTGGGAAATGATCGCCCACCCCGATGCCGCCGGGGCCGTGGCACTGGTTGCAGGCGGGTATGTTCCTGTCCCAGGCGCCACGAATGGCGAGCCAGGCGCCCACGTCGGCGGGCTTGGGAGACTGCAGCGCCGTGGCGGCCAGGCGGTCGGTGTCCAGGGGGGAGGGCAGCGCGGCGTAGAACTGCGCCATGGCCTCGCGTTGCGCCGGTTCCAGTGTCTTGGCGATGGCTGTCATGACGGGACTGACGCGCGAGCCGTTGGCGATGGCCTCAAGCTGTTCCTGCAGATAGGCCGCGCCAGCGCCTGCCAATCGCGGAAAGCCGGAGACCGGATTGCCTTCTCCGTGGGCGCCGTGGCAGAGCATACAGGCGGGCGCGCCGTTGGCGCCCTGGGTGCTGATGAGCAGTGCGTCAGGCGCGCCATGAACCGTGCCGGGCACTACGGAAAACACACTGGCGAAGAAGATCGCCACGCTCGCCCATCGGGCGCCGGGCAGAAGGCGGGAGGACATGAGGAGGAACGCTGCCGAAGATTTTGGCTCGACTATATTTCCAAAGACGACGACATAGAACCGCTATGCATGAAAGGTAGGACACAAAGATCGCGTTCGCGCACGCACCCGTCGCATCGCGACGATGCCGTCCGTCCTGTCCAGGCGCAAAAAAAACCCGCGGAACGTGATTTCTGCGGGGTTCTATGGCGAGCCTGCCGGTCGTCGGCCTCGCTTGCTTGCCTTGATCCGCGGCAGCCCTGGTTCGGGGCCTGGTGCGCGGCCTCGACCCTGCCGGGTCGGGCCGTCTACTTGATCTTGCTGCAGCGGAAGGCCTCGATACCCTTTTCCACGTAGTGCGGCTCGCGCGCGCAGGCCGCGCGCATCGCCTGGTTGGCCAGGGTCATGAGATTGGCCGCGTGGGTCATGGCTTCCAGGCCATCCTGGCCGGGGCCGATCTTGTCGTAGCGTTCCTTGAATTGATTGGCCTGCTTGGCGTAGGCGAACGCGCGCATGACGTCGGCGTAGGCGATGGCGCGGGAGATGTCGCCGGCGGTGGGCTTCTTCTCGGCGCCGAAGGCCGGGCCGGACAGCAAGGCCAGCGCGAGCAGGGAGGCGAAAGTGGCTTTCATGTTCATCATCAGGAATTCTCTTGCGGGTTGTCCGATGGGAGGCTGGCTGGCGGCGCGCATGCGCGATGCCGGGCGCGCGGCCATCACCACATCTTGCAGGTCGTGCCGTTGTTGACCAGTTCGCCGCCGACGACGATGCCCTTTTCGTCGACGTGAAGCATGGTGTAGCAGCTGGCGACGCCCGTGCGTCGCTGGTAGATGGTGCCGGTGTTGGAGCCGAAGCCATAGCTGACGCCGCCGGGCGGAGGCACGTAGAAGGAGCCGACGGCCTCATCCCAGGAGACTTCGCCCGAGGTCTGCCACATGTAGACCAGTTGTCCGATCGGCAGGTCTTCGCTGGCATAGACGCGGTCGGGCACGCCCCAGTCGACCACGATGTCATTCACGGGCTTGCCCTTGTGGCGCATCATCGCCACGTCCCAGGTCGTGCAGGCGCTCAGCACGGCGCCGCACAGGCAGGCCAGCAGGGCCTTGAAAAAACTGAATCGCACGTTTGTTTTCCTTATTCAGATGCTTGACAGGTGCCCTACGCGCCGCATCATGCCAGCGCCCCGGGGAGATGGCGAGAGGGGGTGTGGCGCGCATTCCACACCCCGGGGGCGCCCATGTGGACGCGCTGAAACGGTTTTTCCGGGGTTCCCATGGGGCAGGGTTCGGGAAAAACGCGGCCCCGTCATAGGGCGATGGCGGGCCGTGGCGGGCGGCGGCGTTTGCGCGGCTCGGGCAAGGCTGACGCCGCTCCGAATTGAATTATTTGATTTGGTTACATATGGCGTGCCGCCGCCGTGTGGCGCCGGCGCGACGAGGAGTCCGGCGTCGCGGCGCAGGGGCGGGGCGGCGCCACGCGCCCTCGAGCGTGACTTCGCGCGCGGCCAACTCGGCGCGACGCCCGCGCCCGCAGCTCGTCTCCCCCGCGCTTTGAGAATATTCTTGGTTTGGCCGCGAGGGCGGAAATCTACGATAGCCGCATGATCGTAAATCCCCGTTCCCGGGAAGCATTGACGGCGGCGGCCCCCGGGCTGCCTATGCTTCTGCTGCATATGTTTGCCGTGGCGCTCGCGGCATGCATCCTGGTGGGAACGGCGCTCTACGCCTATTGGTCGTTCACCGGCGAGGTCTCGAAATACCGCCGCCGCATGAACGCCGGCGCCTACAACGCCCAGCTGTATTTCGACCAGCGCGAAGCGCTGCTGCGGTCGGTGGCGGCCTCGGCGGTGCGCAACACCGATCACATGCCGGTCGCCCGCACCCCCAAGACCTTCGGCGCCACCGGCCAGATCAGCGTCACGCCGCTGGTCGATGCCGCCGGCGCCTATGAATGGGCGCTGATCCTCACACCGCGCGACCGCGCCAACGTGGCGCAGCTGCGCGCCCACGTCGTCTACGCCGCGCCCGGCGGCGACGCCGTCACGCGCCTGCCCGTCCGTTCCGATGGCGGCGCCGAGCCCATGTCCACGGAAACCGCGCGCTGGCTGGCGCAAACCCTGCGCCTGCACAGCGCGCGGCCTGGCCCCGATGGCCGCACGCCGATCGTCTGGCTGCGTCCGCCGATGGACGAGGCCAACCGGCTGTTCCTCTACACCCCGGCCGACGTGGCGGGCGAGGAACGCACCTGGATCGGCCTCGAGGTGGGCGGCCTGGCCAGCATGGTCGAAGCCGAATGCGCCAGCGATGGCGCCGGCTATGCGCTGTACGACGGCTCGGGCGCCATGGCGCTGCACGGCGGCAGGCTGCCGTCGCGGGTCGACGAAACCCCTGCCTACCTGTCGCGCGATTCCTTTCACCTGCGCGGCGACGGCTGGTGGCCGCAGACGCTGGTGCTGGTCAAGTCGGTCGGCGAGGCCGGCTGGCGGCTGGCCTACTACGTGCCCATCGGCGATCTGCTCGAAGACGGCGCCGCGTCGTTCTGGGCCGCCGGCGCCGTGGCGGTCGCGCTGGTCCTGGTCGTGCTGCTGGCGGTGCGCCACATCCGCAACCGGCTGGTGCGGCCGGCGCTGCGGCAGTACGAAGCCCTGGTCGACAGCGTGGCGCTGAACCGCAAGATCGTCGAAGTGGCCCCGGTCGGGCTGTGCCTGCTGCGGCGCACCGACGGCGCCGTGCTGCTGTCCAACGCGGCCGCGCGCCAGTGGCTGGGCGAGCAGGACCACTGGCGTGAAGCCCTGCTGCGCGCGGGCGCGGAGACCGGCGGGCAGGAATACACGCTGGCCGATGGCCGCAGCGCCTACGTGGCCTGCGCCGCCACCACCTACCAGTCCGAGGACGTGGTGCTGTGCGGCATCAGCGACATCACCGCCCAGAAGAACGTCGAACGCGCGCTGCGCCAGGCCAAGCAGGCCACCGACCGCGCCAGCGAGTCCAAGGCCATGTTCTTCGCCACCATCAGCCACGAGATCCGCACGCCGCTGTACGGCATCCTCGGCACGCTGGAACTGCTGGCGCTGACCGGCCTGACCGGCCAGCAGGAGCAATACCTCGGCACCATCCAGCAATCGTCCTCGACCCTGCTGCGCACCATCAACGGCACGCTCGACCTGTCGCGCATCGAGGCCGGCCGCGAGGAGCTCGACATCGGCGCTTTCTCGCCGGCCGACCTGGTCGAACAGGTGGTGGCGAACTACGCGGCGCGGGCCCGCGCCAAGGGGCTGGACGTCTACGCGGTCACCGAGGTCGGCATGCCGATGGCGGTGCAGGGCGACGCCATCCGCATCCTGCAGATCCTCAACAACCTGGTCAGCAACGCCGTCAAGTTCACCGAGGCCGGCCGGGTCGTGCTGCGCGCCAGCGCCACGGACGACGGCCCGGGGCGGGTGCGCCTGCGTTTCCAGGTGGCCGATACCGGCCCGGGGATCCGCGAAAGCCATCGCGCGCGCCTGTTCGAGCCTTACTTCCGCGCGCCGGCGGGCCAGGACAACGACGTCGCGGGCACGGGCCTGGGGCTGACGATCTGCCGGCGCCTGTCCGACCTGATGGGCGGCACGCTGGCGGTGGTCAGCGAGGAAGGGCTGGGCACCAGCATCTCGTTCTGCCTCTCGCTGGCGGCCGACGACGCGGACGGCGCCGCGCCAGTGACGCTGCAGCCGCGGCCGGTGTACGTGGATGGCGCGGTGCCCGAGGTGATCGACAACGTGCGCGGCTGGCTGAATGCCTGCGGCGCGATCGCATTGCCGTACCGCAAGCCCGCCGATGACGCCGAGCCGGCCGGCGCGGTGCTGGTGCAGACCTGGCCGCCGTCGACGCCGGAGCCGCGCTGGCCGCATCGGCGCGTGCGGGTGCTGGCGCCCGGCGCCCACCAGGACGCCTTCATGACCAACGCCGTTGGCGGCGTGGCCAGCGCCTTCAATCCCGTCAGCATCTGCCGCGCGGTGCAGATGGCGCAGGATGGGGTCGAGCGCGGCGCGCTGGGCGCCGACGGCGGCGCGCAACGGTCGCTGGGCCTGCGGGTGCTGGTGGTCGAGGACAACGTCATCAACCAGCTGATCCTGCGCGAGCAGCTGGAACACCTGGGCTGCGTCGCGACCCTGGCCAGCAACGGCGACGAGGCGCTGCGGCTGTGGCGCGGCCAGCCGTTCGACCTGGTCCTGACCGACCTGAACATGCCTGTCGTCAATGGCTATGAGCTGACGCGGGCCCTGCGGGACGGCGGCCACGCCGGTCCCATCATCGGCCTGACCTCCAGTTCGGCCGCCGAGATCGCGCAGCGCGGGGTGGCCGCGGGCATGAACCAGGTGCTGTGCAAGCCCTTGCCGTTCATGGTCCTGGCCCAGACCCTGCACGGCGTCGCAAAGGATATGACGTGAAACAGCTTTCAGACTACAAAGTGCTGGTCCTGGACGACCACGCCTTGCAATGCCTGCACCTGCGGGACCTGCTGCGGCAGGCCGGCTTCGGTCACGTGGATACGGTGGAAAGCGCCGACGAGGCGCTCGACCGCATCCGCGCCGAGGGCTACCACCTGGTGCTCATGGACATCCGCATGCCGGGCATGGACGGCGTCCAGTTCATCCACGAACTCGCCCGCCTGAACCTGCGGCCGATATTGGCCGTGGTCACCGCGTGTTCGCGCCGCATGGCCAACAGCGTCGGCCTGATGGCCAAGGAGAACGGATTCTCGATGCTCGGCACCTTCGTCAAGCCCATCACCGGCGAGCAGATCGCGGGCCTGGCCGAGCGCCTGCAGCGCCGCCCGCCGGCCGAGGCGCCGGGGGCGCTGGCCAGCCCTGGCGACACCGGCGACCTGCTGGATCGCGCCAGCGTCGAATGCGCCCTGCGCGACGGCAGCATCCAGGCCTGGTTCCAGCCCAAGAAGTCGCTGGCCTCGGGCGCCATCGTGGGCGCCGAGGCGCTGGTGCGCTGGAAGCACCGGGGGCTGGGCCTGATGATGCCGGGCTCGTTCCTGCGCACGTTGCGCGAGTACGGCCTGGACTACGAGCTGCTGACGCGCATGCTGGAGGACAGCCTGGCCGCCTACCGTGCCTGGCGCCAGCGCGGCTTTCGCGTGCCGGTCTCCATCAACCTGCCCGTCAGCCTGCTGGACCGCCCGCAGCTGCCGGACGAACTGCATCACCTGGTCACCAATAGCGGCATTCCCGCCGAGGACGTAACATTCGAACTCCTGGAAGACGACATGACGGTGGTGCCCGGCAATTACTACATGGGCGCCAGCCGGCTGCGGCTGAAGGGGTTCGGTCTGTCGCAGGACGATTTTGGCAAGGGCTATAGTTCGATGTACAGCCTCATCTCCACGCCGTTCACGGAATTGAAGATCGACCGCGCCTTCGTGCACGGCGTCACCAAGGACGAGGTCCGCGCGGCCGCGCTGGTGTCGTCGGTGCAGTTGGGGCGGCAGCTGGGGCTGCAGGTCACGGCCGAAGGCGTCGAAACCATGGAAGACCTGCAGTTCCTGCGCCGCATCGGCTGTGACTGCGTGCAAGGCTTCCTGATCTCGGCGGCCGTGGACCTGGCGGCGTTCAACGAATTGCTGGCCAACGAACCGAGCCAGGGCGAACCGCGCGCCACCCCCGCGGAAAGACCGGCGGCACGCCGGCGACATGGCGCCCATGGACACTGAAGCACCTATGAAACTGGATACGCCGCTCATCAAGGTCATCCGAGCGTCCCGTCGTTTGAACATCGCGCTGTTCGGCGCCCTGCCATTGCTGCTGGCGCTGGGCGGCGTGCTCTATTGGGGCGGTCAGCGCATCCTGCAGCAGGAAGAGGAAAAGCTGCGCGTCGATTTTACCGTGCTGGTCGGCTACATCCATGCCCACGAGACCGTGCTGCAGGGGCTGTACGCGCAGGGCCTGAATCCCGACGGCCAGCGGCTGGTGGCGCCCACGCCGGTCCGCGAGACCAGCGGTTTCGACCGCGCTTCCTGGGCTTTCTTCGATGGCCAGCACGCGATCGCCGCCATGCCGTTCTCGCTGCTGTGCCAGAGCCCCGACGCCTGCCCGGTGAGCAACGGCGTATTCACCGGCATCGGCGGCTACCTGTCGGACTTCTATTCCACGCGCTGGGCGGCCTCGGTGTATCCGGCGGCGCCGCTTTTCATCATTTCCCCGAGCCAGCAGATCAGCCTGAGCGTGCCGGCGATTTCCACGGTGTCCGGCTACGAGCCGCTGACCCGCCACACCTTCCTGGCGGTGGTCCAGGCGGTGCAGCAGGCCGCCGGCGGCACCGATCCCGAGGACCGTTCCGGCAGCGAGGGCCCGCGCGTGACGTGGCTACGCGACGCCGACCTGCCCGACGACATCATCGGCATGCTGCCGGTGATGCTGCCGCTGAACGCGCGCGATGGCACCATCGCCACGCGCCGCAACGTCTACGCCGTGTCGCTGTTGAACCGCGGCCGCGTCAGCATCTCCGAGCGGGTCCTGAACATGCCCCTGTACGACCAGTTCTGGCTGCAGCACCAGGGCAAGGCCATCCTGTTCGGCGAAGGCGCGCCGCCGCAGGTCGCGCAGGCGGGCTTTCATTTCGGCGGCGACGGCCTGGTGCTGCGCATCGCCGACAAAAGCGGCACCTGGACGGGCTACTACAAGCTCAACTACGGCAGCTTCTTTCGCGCCAACATGTGGCTGCCGCTGACGGTGCTGCTGATGCTCGCGCTGGGCCTGGCGGCCGGCGCCGGCTACCTGCTCTGGTACAACCGGCGCGTGATCCATCCCGCCGAGGTCGCCCACCTGGACATGGTCGAAAGCGAGGAATTCAACCGCACCGTGCTCGACACGGCGCCGGTCGCGCTGTGCGTGCTGTCGCGGCTGGAGGGGCGCGTGGTGTTCAGCAACGCGCTGGCGAACCAATGGCTCGGCATCGGCGTGGGCGAACAACCGCACGACTCGCCCGAGGCCAACAAGCTGTTGCGCCAGGTGCTGGGCGCGACCCGGCCCGGCACCATCGAGACCTTCCGCACCCACGAGGGCCGGCCGCTGTTCGTCGCCTTCGCGCCGACCCGCTACAAGAAGCAGGACGTGGTGCTGTGCGCCTTCGCCGACATCAGCGCGCGCGCCGAGATGGAACGCACGCTGGCGCAGGCCAAGCAGCAGGCCGACCGCGCCAACGAGGCCAAGTCCACCTTCCTGGCCACCATGAGCCACGAGATCCGCACCCCGCTGTATGGCGTGCTCGGCACGCTCGAGGTGCTGTCCCTGACCCACCTGGACGACGAACAGCGCCGCCATGTCGACCGCATCCAGGATTCCTCGGTGATCCTGCAGCAGTTGATCAGCGACATCCTCGACATCACCAAGATCGAGTCCGGCCAACTGGCCCTCGAAATGGACGGCTTCGATCCGCGCGAGCTGGTCGAGAACTGCATTGCCTCGTACGCCGGCATGGCCGAGCAGAAGGGGCTCGTCATCTACAGCTGCGTCGACACCTCGACGCCCGCCTGGGTGGTGGGCGACGGCGGGCGCATCCGGCAGGTCCTGAACAACCTGGTCAACAACGCCATCAAGTTCACCGATTCCGGCCACGTGGTGGCGCGCCTGCGGGCCGAGGCCCTGCCGGATGCGCGCACCCGCCTGCATTTCCAGGTGGTCGACAGCGGCGTCGGCATCAGCGCCGAGAACCAGGCGAGCCTGTTCGAACCGTTCTATCAGATCGATAGCCGATCGCATCTGGTGCGGGGGGCGGGCATCGGCCTGTCGATCTGCGCCCGTCTTGCGGAATTGATGGGGAGTACCATCCAAGTGACCAGTGAATTGGGCCTGGGCAGCAGTTTCTCGATCGCCATCGACCTGGACACGGCCGAGCCGCCGCCCGGGCCGTCGCCGCGGCTGGAGGGGCTGCGCGTCTACGTGCGCAGCGCGCGCAAGGAACTGAGCGACAACATCTGCCAGTGGCTGATCTATTGGGGCGCCCAGGCCAGCATCGCGCCGGCGACCCTGACGCCGGAAGAGGCGGGCGACGGCGTGCTGGTCGACGTGCATATCGCCGGCGACGCGGCGGCGCCGACCGAATGGCAGGGGCCGGTGGTGTCGGCGGGCGGGCGCGACGTGCGCGGCGCCGCGCTGTACCGCGCCGACCGCCACTATCTCACCAGCATCGGCTTCGCGCTCGAGCGCTGGGCCAGCGGCGATGTCGACACCGCCAAGGAAACCGTGGCGCCGCATTACGCGCCGCTCAATCTGCGCATCCTGGTGGCCGAGGACAACCCGATCAACCAGGTCACGATGTGCGACCAGCTGGAACAGCTGGGCTGCCAGGTGACGCTGGCGCCCGATGGCGCCGAGGCCCTGGCGCAATGGAACATCGGTCCGTTCGACGTGGTGCTGACGGACGTCAACATGCCGCGCATGAACGGCTACGAACTGGCCGGCGCATTGCGGGCGCAGGGCGTGACGGTGCCCATCATCGGCGTCACGGCCAATGCGCTCAAGGACGAGGAGGCGCGCTGCAAGGCGGCCGGCATGAGCAGCTGGCTGGTCAAGCCGATCAAGCTCAGCCTGCTGTGGAACCAGCTGCGCGCGCATCGCACCGGCCGCGCGGCGACGGCGGCAGCGGGCGAAGGGCCCGCCGCGCCCGCCGTGCCTGTCAATGCCGCGCCGGCGCGGGGCGCGCCGCCGATCGTCGGCAAGTATCGCGACGTCTTCCTGCAGACCATGACCCAGGACCTGGCGCGGCTGGAGCAGGCCCACGCCGGTGGCGACCTGCGCGACCTGCGCTCGGTGCTGCACCGGATGCGCGGCGGCTTCGCCGCGGTGCAGGCGATGGACCTGTACCAGCAGGCCGAGCAGGCCGAGGAACGGCTGGCCGCCGAAGGCCTGAGCGATACGGCCAGGACCCTGCTCACGGCCTTGCAGGCCGAGTTGCGCAGGACGTTGGCCGAGATCTGAGGCGGGCCGCGCCGGCGCGGGGCCGGGCGGGATGGCCTGGGCTGGCATCGGTCGCGGCGCCTTGCCTTACCAGCGGTAGCTGACGTTGATCATGCCGCCGTAGCCATGCTGGCTGCCGCTGCCGGCCACGCCGAAGACATGGCCCGACACCTGCGTCGCCTTGCCCACGCGGCCTTCCGCGCCCAGCTTCAGTTCGAAGGCGTTGCGCGCCGGTTTTGCCTGCAGCGTGGTGCTGCCCATACGCACCGCCGGGTTGGCGTTGTCGTGCAGCCAGTTGGTTTCCAGGAAGGGGCGCACCGCGGGCTTGCCGGCCGCCGCGGGGGCGGCCTGCGGATAGAGCCGCACGCCGACGCGCGACTGCCAGGCGCCGTCGTTGCCGCTGCGCATGCGGGTGCCTTGCAGCGTGGCGTCGCGCGCGTCGTAGCGGCTGTAGACCAGTTGGGCGTTCGGTTCCACCACCAGGGTTTCCAGGGCCGAGCCGGCGGCGAACGGCTTGAGGGCATAGCCGGCTTCGAGCGAAGCGCTCCAGACGTTGGCGCGATAGCGCACCGAGCCCAGTTCGCTGCTGATCTGGTTGGTGTAGCGGCCGTACTGCACCCAGGTGTCCGCATAAGCGCCCAGGCGGGTGGCGTCGTTCTGGTAGAACGTGCCATAGATGCCGGCGGAATAGCCCGAGACCTTGCCGCGGGCGCGGGCATGGGTACGCTGGCCGCTGCCGGGCTGGATCAGGGTGGATACCGAGCGGCTGCGCGCGTCGCCATAACCGCCCATCAGGCCGGTATACACCGCGCCCTCGCGGCCAAGCGGGGCCTTGAGCAGGTCGCCGCCCAGCTGCAGCATCGCGCTGTCGGTGTCGACATCGACACGGCCCTCGGACATGCGCAGGCCGCTGTCGTGGCGGCCCTGCGCGCGGGCCCACAGACCGCGGCCGCGGCGCGCGTCGGCGTCGTCGTCGGCATAGGCCGGCACGCGGTCGTGCAGGCTGTGGGTGAACAGACGCATGGCGGCCAGGCGGTTGCCGGCGTAGGCGCCGCTTTCGGGCGATACGTTCTTGAAGCCGCCGCCTGGCAGCACGGGATCGGGCGGGGCCACGGGCCACGCCGGATCGCCGGGATCGGTCGGTTTGGCCGGATCCCCCGGGTCGGGCGGGTTAACGGGCGGCGTGTAGTCCGAGGTCAGGTACCAATCGGGCGCCACGCCGCCGTTGCCGCCACGCACCAGGCTGTAGTCGTAGCCATTGAGCGAGACGGTGTTGGCGCTGGCGCGGTAGCCGGTGGAGCCGCTGTCCAGGTGGAACGCGTCGGCCGTGGTGGTGCCGCCGTTGATGGTTTCGACCACGCGGATGCCGTAGGTGGTCTGGCCGCCGCTGCCGCCGGCATTGACGACGCGCAGCGCGGTATTGCCCGAGGTGGTGCCGCCATCGATGACCAGCTTGTCGGTGGGCGAGGCGTCGTCGCCCAGGCGGGTGTTGAGCACCAGCGTGCCGCCGCCGATGTAGTTGTTGACGGTCAGGGTCTTGAAACCGCTGGCGCCGGCCGGCGACGTGAAGGCCACCGTGCCGGCGTTGGTCAGCGTGCCCAGGCTGGAATCGCCGCGCACGTTCCAGGCGCTGGTGTTGTCCACGGTCAGGCCATTGGCGAGGCCCGTGCCGCGCTGTATGACGGCGCCGGTGAGCACCGAGCCGTTCTTGAGCGAGACATCGACGCTGCCGCTGTCGGCCAGCACGTCGCCGGTGAGCCGGGCGTTGCTTGCGTCCAGCGTGACCTGCTCGCTCTCGATGACGGTGGACACGCCGCCGCTGGTGACCGTGACGGCGCGGGAATGCAGCAGCACGCCGCTGTCGATGTCGCCGCCAGCGCGCGCGGTGATGTCCGAGTCCGAGACCAGGAAGGTGTGGCCGCCGCCCGAGGCGAGCAGGCCGACGCCGTCCTGGGTGTCGATGCGGCTGCCATTGCGGAAGGTGACGGTATTGCTCAGGCCGGCGCCGGTGAGGTAGCTCCAGATGCCATTGGCGCCGGCGCCGGTCATGGCCAGGCCGGTGCTGTCCAGCGTGACGGCCGCGCGGTTGCTGACGGACAGGCCGCTGGCGCCCGCGCCGCTGGTGTTGACCTGGGAGTTGCGCGCCGACAGGCTGGCGCCCGAACCGCTGGCGAACAGGCCATAGGCGGTGGCGCCAAGCGTGTTGATCGTGACGCCGTCCAGCTCGATGGCGGCGCCGCCCAGCCGCGCCAGCGCGCCCACGGCGCCATTGCCGGCGGTGTCGATGGAGACCCGCGTGGCCTTGATGGTGGCCGAGCTGCCGTATTCACGCGACAGGTACAGGCCGTGGGCATTGGCGTCGCGGGTCTTGATGCGGCCGTCGACCAGCGTGACCTGGCCGGCGCGGTTGTCCACGCCCACGTGGGCCGAGGCGATGTCGAAGCCGGTGGCCGAGAAGCGCGTGCCGATGGACGGCAGCCAGACGCCGGTGCCGTAGACGCCCAGCGCCGAGATCGAGACGTTTTCGATCTCGGCGGAAGTGTCCTTGGCGTTGATGTTGATGCCATAGCTGTGGTCGCCGGTGGCGGTCAGGCTGGCGTTGCGGATCCTGGCCGCGGAGGGCGCACCGCTGCCGGAGCTGAGCATGACCGCGGAGCCGCCCGTGGTCAGGCTGCCGCCGTCCATCTCTAAGCGGCCGCCCTCGACGCGCGCGCCCACGCCGCTGGCGGCGTTGACCTCGGTGTTGTACAGCGTCACCACGGCGTTGGCGCCGCTGACGCTGACGCCATCGCTGTAGTTTCCGGTGGTGGTGATCCTGCCGTCCTGCACGGTGACGCTGGCGCCGGTTTCGGCGGCGGCGCCGGTGGCGTTGTAGGCGTTGGTGCCGATGGTCACGTCGCGGGCGACGATGGTCGAGCCGGCGCCCGTCGCGGTCAGGCCGCGGCTGCCGCCGTTGGCGGTGGTGATGCTGCCGCCATTGAGGTCGATGCGGCCGCCGGACTGCGCATACGCGCCGTGCGAGTACGTGCCCAGGGTGGCAATATCGCTACCGCCGACGGTGATCAGGCTGCCGGCGCCGGTGGCCGTCAGCGCGTGGGCATTCTGGCCGGCGCCGACGGTCTTGATGACGCTGTCGGTCAACGTCACGTTGCCGCCGGCGCTGGCGCGCACGCCAAGAGTGTTGGCGGTGGCGGCCGAGCCCGCGGTGATCGTTACGCGGTCGCCGCGCACGCTGTTGCCGGCGACTGAGACATCGAGGGCGGCGCCGCTGCCGGCGTAGGTCAGGGTGTCGCCGTTGTCGAGTGCGCGGGCAATGCTGCCCGACGGATCGTTGATGATGACCTGGCCGAGCTCGGCGGCCTGCGCGGGGTTGGCGAAGGCCGGCAGGGTGATGGCCAGCAGCCCGAGCATGATCGGGTTGAGGGAACAGTGCATGGGTGGCTCCTTGGCCCTTGGCCTTGGCATACCCAGACACATCGAACAGAACCAGACCGAAAAAAGCAGGAGCCGCTGAAGCGTACTGGTGCGTATCGGACAAAGGCGATTACGTGGCAGTAGCTTTCATGGTGCGTTCGCGGGGGGAGCGAAAAAATAAGACGATTCTTAGATGCGCCGTATTGATTCGAAGGAAACGTAACAAGACCCTGGCGACGGGCGGGCCGCACCGGATTGGCGGGTTTTATCGAGGGATTTTCAGAAAATTCCTGCTACGAGCGCGCGGATTCTGTGCTTGGCACTAAGCGTTGTCCGGGCCGGCTGGCCGCTGCCGCCGATCCGCCACGGCGGGCGAGGCCCGACCTTGTCCGCGCCAGGCTTGCTATCCTGGGGCTGCAGGCGTCTGGCGGGATTCGTTCGGCGAGTTCAAGGCCGCGTGCAAGCCGTGGCGACCGCCGCGCCTTGCGCGAGCGCTTGCAACGACGCCGTGGCGTCTGGATGGGGGCGCGTGCGGGCAGCCCCACACGGGAAAACTAGGCCAGCGCGGCCAGCAAGGCCCGCGCCTGGGCCACCACGTCGGCGTCATTGGGCCGGAACACCACCGGCAGCGCCTGCGGCAACCGCGTGAAGTGCGCCTGGCTGCTGCGCGCATAGGCGGGGTCGTAATGCTGGTCGATCAAGGCGCGCGCCAGGTCGTCGCGGCGACCCTCGTCGATCATGCGTAGCCAGCCAGCCACCGTGTCGCGGCTGTGCAGGCCGACCAGCCGCAGCAGTTGGGATTTCAAGCCCGCTGGATCGTCGAACAGCTGTGCATAGTCGTGCCGCAGAAAGACGGCGCGGTCTTCCCGGCTGGCCGTCACCGCGACGCACGCGCCGCGATGCACCGCCTCCAGCAGCGTGGCGGGCAGGGCCACCGCGCCGATCTTGCGGCTCTCGGCCTCGACGAAGACCGGCCGGGCCGCGTCGAGCTCGCGCAGCCGCGCCGCCAGCAGCGTATCGAAGCGCTTCTGCGTCGGTTGCGCCTGGCCCGGCCACGCGCCCAGCAGCGAGCCGCGGTGCGCGGCCAGCGCTTCCAGGTCGAGCGTTTGCGCGCCGGCTTGCGCCAGGGCGTTGAGCAGCCGCGTCTTGCCGCTGCCGGTGGGGCCGGTCAGCACCACGAAGCGCAGCGCCGTCGGCAGCGTGTCCAGGATATCGAGCGTGGCGCGCCGATAGGTCTTGTAGCCGCCGTCGAGCTGGCGCGCGCGCCAGCCGATCATGTTGAACATCACCGTCATGGACCCGGAGCGCTTGCCGCCGCGCCAGCAATAGATCAACGGGCGCCAGCCCTGCGGGCGCGCGGCGAAGGTGGTGTCCAGGTGGCGGGCGATATTGCGGGCGGCGATGGCGGCGCCCAGGCGGGTGGCCTCGAACGGCGCCTCTCGATAGCGCGTGCCGACCAGGGCGCGTTCTTCGTTGCTGAACACCGGCGCGTTCAGGGCGCCGGGAATATGGTCGTCGGCATATTCGAGCGGCGAGCGCACGTCGATGATGTCGTCGAAATCGTCCAGCCTGTCCAGGCCGACCAGCAGGTGTTTCAAGGCGGAGCCATCCCCGGGGAGCAATGGGGGATTCTCGCATGTCGCGGCGGTTCGCGCCCGGCCCGGACGCCTTGGGAGGAATCCCGGCATGCGGCCGCATGCCGGGGCGGCGCGCGACAAGGGCCGATCCGCCGTCGCCGCCTTGGCGGCAAACGGCTGCGCGACACCGGGGAAAGGGCGCGGCCCGCGCCGACGTGGGCCGCGCGCGGACTCAGGCGGGGAAGGACAGTGCGTTGGTCAGGTCGCCCATGGGCTGCTGGCCGCGCGCCTTCATCGCGTCGTCGCGGGTCTTCAGGCCGTCCAGGGTTGGCAGATCGAACACGCGCGTGATGAGGCGCAGGATCGAACCGGTATCGTAGACGGTGTGGTCGACGGTGCCTTTTTTGGCGAAGGGCGACACCACCAGCGTGGGGATGCGCGTGCCAGGGCCCCAGCGGTCGCCCTTGGGCGGCGCCACGTGGTCCCACCAGCCGCCGTTTTCATCCACGGTGATCACCACCACCATGTTCTGCCACTGCGCGCTCTTGCGCAGGCTGTCGACGATGTGGGCGATGTGACGGTCGCCCGAATCCACGTCGGCGTAGCCCGCGTGCATGTTGAGGTTGCCCTGCGGCTTGTAGAACGTCAGCGGCGGCAGCTTGCCGGCTTCGGCGTCGGCCAGGAACGTATTGGTCGACGACAGGTCGCCCAGGCCGCCGTCGCGCAGGTGCGCGGCGCGCGCGGCGGTGCCGGGGCCGGTGCTCTGGAAATAGTTGAAGGGCTGGTGGTGCGCCTGGAAATTGGGCGACGACGGAAAGCCGCTGTTGGCCGTCGAATCCACCGCGGCCTGCCAGCCGCCCGCGTACCAGGCCCAGTCCAGGCCCTTGGCGCTCATGAGGTCGCCGATGTTGGCGTGGGTCTGCGGCACCATGAAGACCGAGGCCGGGTCGGCCTGGGTGGGGTTGGCGGCATCGCGCGAGAATGCGGGCCAGTACGGCGGGCCCATGGTGTTCACGCCAAAGCCGTCCGGCGTCAGCGCGCTGGCGCCGAACTGCGGCGCGCCGGTGAGGGCGCTGGCCGGCGAGGTGGCCTTGGGTTGCAGGTTGGGGTCGGCCGGGTCGGCGCTTTGCAATTGTGCGATCTGTCCGCGGACGTTGATCGACGCGTTGGCCAGGTCCGGGTAAAAAGGCGGCCTGGCCGCGACCAGGTATTGGTGGTTCAGGAACGAGCCCCCGAACGCGCCCTGGAAGAAGTTGTCGCACAGCACGAATTCCTCGGCCAGCTTCCACAGGCGCAGGTTGTAGGCGGAGTCGCTGTAGCGGCCCATCACCAGCGCGCCGGAGTCGGCCCAGGCGACGAAGCGGTCGTTCTTGCCGCCGTTGATCTGCATCTGGTTCTGATAGAACACGTGCCACAGGTCGCGCGTGACCACCCCTTGCGGCAACGGCTCGCCCTGCGGTCCGCGCAGGTCGAACGGCGCGTTGGGCAGGTTGTTCATGTAGGGCGCGTTCTCGGCCACCTGATAAGTGACGTGGTTGGCCTGTTGCGAGGTGGGCACCATGCCGCCCCACACCGGCGGCAGTACCGACAAGGTAGTGCCGTCGCGATCCTTCTGCGTGTAGTCGGCGGCGGTGAGGGCCGACAGCGGCTTTTCCACGCCGGGAAAGTTGGCGAACAGATTATTGAAACTGCGGTTCTCGGCGAAGATCACCACCACGGTCTTGACGTGGTTGCGCAGCTGCGTGGTGAGATCCGGCGCCGGGGGTTGCGTGGGCGGCGTGGCGGGCGGCGTGTCATCGTCGCCGTCGTCGCTGGAACAGCCGGCCAGCGCGCCCAGGGCGGCCGCACTGGCTCCCAGCGCGGCGATGCCCGTCAGGAAGCCGCGGCGGGTGGCGCGCACGGGCGCATCGGTATTCCTGGGTTCGGTGGTCGCGGGCGTCGCGGCTTCCTGCGCGATCGCGCCTTTTTCTTTTTCAGACATGGTGAGAGACCTTGCGAAAGGGGCGGCGCCCTGTCATTGCGCCGCGGAGTCGCCGGATGACAGCCGGCATTCACGACGCGTCAGGCTAGAGAGGCAACGTGCTATCGGTGTGACCATCCGCTGTCAGAAAGCTGTACGCTGGGCGGGCCCGCGCAAAATTCCCTTAGACTGGTGCCCTGGGTGAAATCCGAGTGAAAGCAATGACCGACAACCCCGCAACCGAATCCGCGCGCAAGGCGGCCACGTCCCGCACCAAGCCGCCCGAGGTGCGCCTGGACGAGTTGATGGGCGCCGCGCAGGCGCTGTTCCTGGAGAAAGGCGTCGACGCCACGACCATCAGCGACATCACGGAAGCGGCTGGCGTGGCCAAGGGCACGTTCTACGTGTACTTTCCGTCCAAGCAGGAAATGCTGGCGGCGCTGGGCGAGCGCTACGTGCGGGAGTTCGTCGAACAACTGGAACGCGCGGTCGATGCGTGTCCCAAGGACGATTGGGTGGGACGCCTGCGCGCCTGGGTCCAGGCCAATGTGGCGACGTACCTGCGGACCTACCGCGTGCACGACATCGTTTTCACCCATCCGCATCATCATGCACGCGAGGGCCATACCGAGAATGAGGTGATCCGGCAACTGCAGGGCATCCTGCGGGCCGGCGCCGCGGCCGGCGCCTGGCGGGTCGACAATCCGCGCATGATGGCGTTGCTGATCTACGCCGGCGTGCACTGCGCGACCGACGACGCGATCCTGTCGAAACTTTCGGACTCCACGGCGTTCGCGCGCGGCGTCGCCGACGCCTATCTGCGCATGCTGGGCGTCGCGGTCTAGCGGCCGTCGATTCCCCCGAGACCGCGGCAGTCTTTGTGCGCCGTGAGGGCGATGATAATGAGAGGCGTTGGCAATGCCATTGACAGGGGGCCGAGCTGACTGAATGGGGGGCAGCCGACTTGCGCGGTTTGCGAAACAACGCTATGATTCAAGGCTTGCTTTTTCACGCGCCCGTAGCTCAGCTGGATAGAGTACCTGGCTACGAACCAGGGGGTCGTAGGTTCGAATCCTGCCGGGCGCGCCAATTTGCTTGATGATGATCAGGTGATTGGCTTGGTAAAAAACGATGCGCGGCATCGTTGCAAGCAGTACAAATGAAAAGGCCTTTGATCTCGGATCGAAGGCCTTTTTGTTTGGTCGGTTCGGATGTTGCGCCAGATTTGTTGCGCCCGATTTGTTGCACCCGACTCGGGGATCCGCTTCGTGGGCCCGATCATTGCTCCCGCTCATTGCTGTCGGTCATTTCAGCCGTTCATTGCACCCATTCATTGCACCCGCTCGTCGCATCCGCTCATTGCACCCGCTCGTTGCATCCGCTCGTTGCATCCGCTCGTTGCATCCGCTCGTTGCATCCGCTCGTTGCACCCGCTCGTTGCACCCGCTCGTTGCACCGCGGCTTGCGGAAGCGGTGTGCGGATCCGTTTTGCGGATTCTTGAGGTGTTTACCGGGTGCGCGGGGCGCAGGCTTTCGCCATCCGCGCCGCGGCGCCGAGGCATGGCCAAATGTTGGCCCCTGAATGTCAGACCCGAAATGCCGAATCCGGAATGCTGAATCCGGAATGCCGAGGGGATGGGTTGCCCGCCGATCGGGGGCATGCTTTGGCCGCCGCCTTCGCGCACGGCGCCCGGATCCGACACCTCAGCGCATCGTGGCTCCATGCGTTGCCGCCGCGCCGGTTCCGGCGCCGGCCCCTTTGTCTTCGTCGTCATCCAGGCCCCAGTTGCCCACGGTGTACCAATCGTCGCCCAACAATTCCGCCGGATGCATGGTGCGATCCGAGCCGTTGCCACAGGCCAGCGCGTCGGTGGGACAGTAGCGGTCGCAGCCCCAGCAGATGCGTTCGGGGTGCTTCGGATGCAGGGGAAACTTCTTGGCCATGCCGTTGCCTCCAGGGCGCGCGCGAGCATCTTGGAAGGTGCGTCATGGGACTGCGCGGGCGCCGTTTCAGGGTATGCCGCGCGCCGCGTGGCGGCGTACCGCTGTCACTGCGCCGGCTGTATCGCATTCAGCGTAGCGCGCGATGCGGGCGCGGGATTTGATCCGGCGCAAGGGCGTGCGGGCATGTCGGCGCTTCGATTTGCGGACCCGCCCGGCTTCATGCTATAAACACGCCTCTTTAGCGCGCCCGTAGCTCAGCTGGATAGAGTACCTGGCTACGAACCAGGGGGTCGTAGGTTCGAATCCTGCCGGGCGCGCCACCTCATTCGAAGTGCGCCGATCCGTCGGCGCCGCTTGGCGACAATAATGTCGGCAATACAACGCCGGCAAGACGACATCGACCAGGCAACGCTGGCACGCACGGTCCGCAAGACAACGCTGGCAAGAAAAGCGGCAACAAGAGCGGCAATAAGGGCGGCCATAAAGGCGGCAACAAGGGCGGCAACAAGGGCGGCTGACATCGGGTTGGCCGCGGCGGCTGGCGGCAGCGCATCAAGCATTCTGGCAACGGCCTGGCGATTTTCGCCAGGCCGTTTTCGTTTGCGCGGCCGGTGCGCACGGTCGGCAGCGCACGCGAACCGGAATGGCGATGTTGACGGCCGGGTCGGAACGCCGCTTACTTCTGGATGTCCTGGCGCTGGCGCCGATAGTCGTCGTAGGAGGTCGAGGCCGCGTTCATGCAGCGCTGGCGTTCCTGCATGTCGGGGATCTTGCCGCATTCATTGCGTTGCCAGGCCTGGCCGGAATCGTAGGCGCGTTGCGATGAACAGGCGGTGGCCGAGACGGCGGCGGCCAGGCTGGCGAGGATGACGAGACGGCGCATGAGGGGTTCTCCCGGAATCGGGTCGAGTGTACAGTCGGCCCTTTGCGCCGCGATCATGAATGCCATCGATATCCGACTCGCCGACATGGCCGATGCGCCCCGCGTCGCACCGCTGTTCGACGCCTACCGCCAGTTCTACGCGCAGCCGGCTGATCCCGGGGCCGCGCTGGCGTTCGTGCGGGCGCGCCTGGAGCGGGCCGAATCGGTGATCCTGCTGGCCACGGACGCCGAGGATGGCGCGGTGCTGGGCTTCTGCCAGCTCTACCCCTCGTTCTGCTCGGTGCTGGCCGCGCCGATCCTCGTGCTGTACGACCTGTTCGTGACGCCGGCGGCGCGCACGCGCGGCGTCGGGCGCGCCCTGTTGCAACGGGCCGAGGCGCATGCGCGCGCGGCCGGCGCCGCGCGCATGGACCTGACCACCGCCCGCACCAATCTGCCGGCCCAGGCGCTGTACGAATCGCTGGGATGGGAACGGGACCGGGTATTCCTGACCTATAACCGCGACCTGGCCGGGTGAGGGGCGAGCGAGGCGGGAGTCACCAGACGCGGTACACGCGGCCGGTCTGCGCGCCCTCCACGCTGCGGCTGTAGGCCAGCGCCACGCGCGCCGCGGGGGCGGCTTCAAAACCCGGGAAGTAGGGGCCGTAGCTGCCCCAGGATTCGCGCAGCACGGTCGGGCTGACCGAATTGATGCGCGCGTCCCGCAGTTCCACGGCGGCGCCGCGCACGAAGCCGTCGATGGCCGAGTTGACGGCGGAGGCGTTGGCGCCGAAGGGTATCGGTTCGTCGCTGACGATGCCGCTGGTCAGGGTGATCGAGCCGCCCTGGTTGAGATAATGCTGGCCGATGAGCGCCAGGTCGACCTGGCCCAGCAGCTTGTCGTGCAGGCCGATCCTGAATTGCTCGGCGGTCATCTGCGCCAGCGGACCGAAATGCAGGGCGCCTGCGGTGGAGACGATGGCGTCGACCTTGCCGACGCGCTCGAACAGGGCGCGGATGCTGTCACTGCGGGTGATATCGACCTGGTGCTGGCCCTGGGTCTTGCCGACGGCGATGATGTCGTGGCGCTGGCCGAGTTCGTGGGCCACGGCGCGGCCGATGGTGCCGCTGGCGCCGATAAGAAGGATCTTCATGGGGAGTTCCGCTGTTCATTTTGGGGCGCGGACGGGGCGCCCGCGCATGAAAGCATTCTGCGGTTTCCATTCCTGTGGAAAAATCCAGGAATGGTTGGAACACTTCATACCCAGGGTGCGTAATTCATGGATCGTCTGCTCAGCATGGAGATCTTCGTGGCGGTGGTCGAGCTGGGAAGCTTGACGGCGGCGGCCGCGCGCCACGAGATGTCGGCGGCCATGGCGGCCAAGCACATCAAGGGCCTGGAGGCGCGGCTGGGGCTGCGGTTGATGAACCGCACCACGCGGCGCCAGAGCCTGACCGAGGCGGGCCAGGCCTACTACACGCGCTGCAAGACGATCCTGGCGGACATCCGCGAAGCCGAACAGGGCGCCGAGGCGCTGCGGGTGGCGCCGCGCGGCACCCTGCGCATCACGTCGACGGTCTCATTCGGCTCGTTCGCGCTGGCGCCGGCAATTGCCGACTACCTCGACCGCTATCCGGACGTGAGCGTGGAGCTGGCGCTGAGCGACGTGGTCGAAGACCTGGTGGCCTTGCGCTACGACCTGGCGGTGCGCATCGGCGAGCCGCGCGACTCCAGCCTGGTCGCGCGCCGCATCGGCAGCTATCAGATGATCATCTGCGCGGCGCCGACCTATCTCGCGCGCCATGGCACGCCCGAGACGCCGGCCGACCTGGCCCGCCACCAGTGCCTGGATTTCTCGCATTGGAGCCGCCGCACCGGCTGGCGCCTGGGCGAAGGCGATGGCGACGGCGAGGGCGCGCAGTCCGACTATCCGCCGGCCAGCCGTTTCATCGCCAACAATGGCCAGGCGCTCAGGCAGGCGGCACTGGCCGGCTTCGGCATCGTGCTGCAGCCCGAGTTGTTGCTGGCCGAAGACGTGCGCGCCGGCCGGCTGGCGCCGATCCTGCGGCCCTACTGGCCGGCGGCGCGGCCGGTCACGCTGCTGTATCCGAAAGACAGGCAGGCGTTGCCCAAGCTCACGACGTTCGTGGACTTCGTCGTGGCGCGGTTCGCGGGGAAGGCGGGGCGGGGGTGAGGGGCGTCAGCCACGTCGTCGGTCCACCGCCGTCAGGTTCAGGCCGTTCTTGAGCAGTTGGTAGGCCTGGCCGCCCAGCCAGGCGACCTTCTCGCCGGAACTGGTGCGGCAGACGCAGTGCGTCCGGGGATCGAAGCGGGATGTGCCCAGCGCGGAATAGGCGTCAGGGTCCGACACGAATCGTTCGATACGATACAGCGTGCCGTCGGGGGCCGTGGCCAGGACATCGGTCAATCGTCTTGCGGTACCGAGCATTTTGGATACCTCTCATGCGCGGGCCGTTCTCAGCGCGGCGCCAAAGTTGTTCGAACACGTCCACCGGGTCGGGCCGCGAGGGCCCGGCGTCAATGAAAGTGTCCTCCTAACGATGCATCATCGAGCTGGTCGGGCGAGACTCCCAGGGCTTCCGAAATGCGGTCCAGGATGATCTGGCGGGGCCGCGGGCGAGGCCGTTCCAATTCGATGTAGATGGAGTGATCCACTCCCAGGCGGGCAGCCATGTCAGCGGTGCTGATGTTCAGGTGCTCGCGCCAGGCGCGTATCAGGCTCCAATCGTTGCCGGTTTTTAGACTTGCTACAGCTGATGGTACGACGTTTTTCGAAACCGCGGGCGGATGGCGCGCGGGCTGGGGGCGGTAGGCGTCACGCAGGGTGTTGCGGGCCTTGGCGTTCTTGCGGGCATCCGCCACGGGGGGCGCGGAGCCGGGTTCGGCGGTGAAGATCGTTCCTCCGTTGACCTGGCGGTACAGGTTTCCGCCGACCCAGGACAGCGCTTCGCCGTTGTCGAGCATGCATTCGCAATCCAGGTGGGTATTGCTGGGAATGCTCTCAAGTTTGGCGATGGTTTCCGTGGTCGTGGCGTGGCGCACCACCCGATGCAGCACACCGTCGGGCGAACGCACGAACACGTCGGGAAGTCTCCAGGAAAACGGAATGATGATCTCCATGCCTGCAATGGCTTGCTACCACTGTATCCCTCTGCGTGCGCGATGAGATTTGGGGTTTCCCCTGCATCGCGGACATACGTTGATGGTAGTCCTGTTCGCCCCCGAACATCTTCACAAATCTTCACGCCAGCACCGGCTTTGGCACCGCGCGAAACCGCAGAATGGCGCATTCGATGCTGGAATCGTCGTGATGCTTTCTTTCGGGGCGGGCGCCGCGCGGATGCCGCCGACCGTGGGGCGACGCCGCGCCATCGCGTGGTGGGCGGCGGGGCTGTCTTGCGCCCTGCACGTGGCGCTGGCCTGGCTGGCCTGGCGCGCGCCCGCGCCGCAGGGGCCGCCGCCGCTCGCGCGTCGGGACGCGCTTTTCGTGGACCTGCTGTCACCGTCGTTGGCCAGTGCGCCGGCGCGTTCGTCCGCGCCGGCGTCGTCGGCCGGGCCCGGATTGTCCGCGCCGCCGGCGGCGCGAGC
>NZ_CADIJL010000046.1 GCF_902859695.1 Achromobacter ruhlandii | reverse complement strand
GGCGGCGCGCCTCGCGGCTGGCGAACAGGCCCTTGGGCGCGAACATCATGAAGCCCATCAGGATCACGCCGTAGATGATTTCCTGGAACGACAGCGCCTGGCGCAGCAGCTCCGAGATCAGGCCGAAGCCGAGCGCGCCGGCGATGGCGCCGCGCACCGAGCCGATGCCGCCCACCACCACCATGGTAAGGATCAGGATGGTGGTCTGGAAGCCCAGGCTTTCCGGGTGGATGAACGAAGCGAAGGTGGTGTACATGCCGCCGGCGATGCCGGCGTAGGCGGCCGACAGCGTGAAGGCGGTGCGCTTGATGGCGTTGACGTTCACCCCCATGGCCTGCGCCGCCACGTCGCTCTCGCGCACGGCGCGGAAGGCCGAGCCCAGCTGCGAGCGCGACAGGGCCACGGTGATCCACAGCAGCAGCGCGGCGATCGCGACCACGAACGGATAGGCCTTGGTGTCGGTCACCAGTTCATAGCCGAACAGCGTGGCCGGCGAAATGCGGAAGCCGTTCGAGCCATTGGTCACCGCCTGCCAGTTCAGGAACACCCACTGCATCGCCTCGCCGAAGGCGAAGGTCGACAGCGCCAGGTAGATATCGCGCATGCGCAGCGCCAGGGCGCCGATGATGTAGCCCAGCAGCGCGGCCAGCAGCCCGCCCGCCAGGATCGAGAGGAAGAAGGGCGGGTGCCAGAGGTTGTTGATCAGCCCCGCCGTATAGATGCCGACGCCATAGAACGCGGCGTGCGACAGGGCGAACTGCCCGGTCTCGCCGATGACGATGTGCAGGCCCAGGGCCAGCACCACGAACACCATCAGCAGGTTGACGACGTAGATCACATAGCCGCTGGCCATGAACGGCAGGGCCGCCAGCGCCACGGCCATGAGCGCCAGCAGGGCGCGGTCGGTATTGGGTTTCATACTTTTTTCACTTGCAGTTTGCCGCCCAGCAGGCCTTGCGGACGCAGCAGCAGCACCACCATGATGGCGACGAAGGGCGCCACCACGATGGCGTTGGTCGAAATGAACAGGCCCACCAGGTTCTCGGCCACGCCGATCACGAAGCCGCCGACCACCGCGCCGGGCAGGCTGGTGATGCCGCCGACGATGGCGGCCGCGTAGGCCAGGATGGCGATGTGGCCGATGTCCGGCGTGATCAGGATCTTGGGCGTGATGAGCAGCGCGGCCACGGCCGAGATCAGCCCGGACAGCGCCCACACCATCATGCGGATGCGCGTCAGGTTCACGCCCACCAGGCGCGCGGCCTTGGGGTTCATGCCGACGGCGCGCATGGCTTTGCCGACACGCGTATAGGTGAACATCCCGTACAGCAGCAGCATCACGCCCACGGCGACGGCGAAGATCACCAGGTCCAGCTGCGTCAGCACGGCGTCGCCGATGAGGATGGCGTCGGTCGGAGCCAGCGGCGGCAGCGAGCGCGGCGTGTCGCCCAGCCCACTCTGGCGCACCAGCCCTTTAAGGGCGTAGGCCAGGCCCAGCGTGGCGATCACCATCTGCACGCCTACGCCCCTGGAGGCGATGACGCGCTCCATGACGACGCGCTGGAACAGGCCGGAGACCACGGCCACCACGGCCAGCGTCACCGGAATGACCGCCAGGTAGGGCCAGCCCATCACCAGGGTCAGGAACAGGGCGATGTAGCCCCCGACCATGAAGATCTCGCCCTGGGCGAAGTTGGGCACGTCGGTGGTCTTGAAGATAATGACAACGGCGACCGCCAGCAGCGCGTACACGCTGCCCGTCACCAGTCCCGACAGCACCCCCTGCTGCAGGAACAACCAGATATCGGCAAAGCTCATGATGGTCTCCGGCGGTCCGCGCGGCGCTGCGCCGCGGCGCGGACTGGGTGCGCTGTCCCGCGGATACGCCCGCACGTCATGCGCACGTATCTACGGGACAGCACACTGGCCTGTGTCGGCGGTTACGGTTGGTACTGCCAGACGCTCTTGAAGGCGCCCGGCACGAGCGACATGTTGGTGCCGTCGAACTTGATGTAGATGGCCGATTCCTGCGCGGCGCGGTCGTTCGGGCCGAACTCGATCGGGCCGGCCATGACGCCGGAATCGAACTTCATGGTCTCCAGCGCGGCCAGCACCTTCTCGCGGGTGGGCTGCGGGCCGGCGGCCTTGAGCGCATTGACCACCGCCATCGCCGGCGGCAGGCCGTAGGGCATGTAGGTCTGCGGGTGGCCGGGCTTGGCGGCCAGGTCCGGATAGGCCTGCTTGTACATGTCGTAGACCCAGGTCAGCTTGGGCCCGCCGGGCATGTCGCTCAGCACTTCCTGGATGTAGACATTCTTGAAGGCGTCCTTGTTGCCGACGTTCTCCACCAGCTGCTTCAGGTCGGCGGTGCCGTTGACGGCCAGCACGATGGGCTTGTTCCAGCCCAGTTCCTGCGCCTTCTTGATGATCAGCGCGGCGGGGCGGGCATACGTCGTCAGCAGCAGCACGTCCGGGTTGGCGGCGCGGATCTTGAGCATCGGCGCGGTGACGTCGGTGATGTTGGGATTGACCGATTGCACCTGCAGGTTCACGTTGCCCAACTGCTTGGCCTGGGCCTGCGCGGCTTCCAGGTTCCAGCCGCCGTAGGCGTCGTCGTGGTTGATGTAGCCGATCTTGGCGGCCTTCAGGTGCTCGTTGGCGAACTGCACCATCGAGCCGCCCACGGCGTGCTGCGAGATCGAGAACGCGCCGTAGATGTACTTGGACGGCGGATACAGCGCGCCGTCGCCCGAGGCGTTGAGCATGACCAACGGCACCTTCTCGCGCTCGACGTACTCGCGCGCGGCCACCACGGCGGCCGAGCACGAGCCGCCGTTCAGCAGGAACACCTTGTCCTGCTCGGTCAGCTTCTTGACCGCCGCCACCAGGTCGTTGGCGTTGCAGCGGTCGTCCTCGATCACCAGTTCGATCTGGCGGCCGTTGACGCCGCCTTCCTTGTTGACCTTGGCGTACCACATCTTGGCGGCGTTCAGCACGTCGAAACCGTAGGCCATGCCGCTGCCCGAGAGGGGCGCGAACAGGCCGATGCGGATGGTCTTGTCGGTGATGCCGGGTTCCTGCTGGGCCTGGGCGGAGGCGCCCAGGGCAAGGGCGCATAGCGCGGCGGCCGCGTGGCGGCGAAGGGGCTTCATGGTTTGTCTCCCGTTTTTTGAGTGCGCGCCTTTATCCATGGCGCGTTGCTGCGTGGCGGCTAGGCCGCCGGATTGGGTTCACTGCACAGTGTTCATTGCATGCGGTAGCCGCCGTTCACGTCGATGACGCTGCCGGTGATGTAGCCCGCTTCTTCCGAGGCCAGGAAACGCACGGCCGCGGCGACGTCGTCCACCGTGCCGATGCGGCCCAGCGGAATCGCCTGCGCCGCGGCGGCCAGCGCACCGCTGCTGGTGACGGTGCTGCGCAGCATGTCGGTGTCGATCAGCCCCGGCGCGATGCCGTTGACCGTGATGCCCAGGTGCGCGGACTCGCGCGCCATGGCCTTGGTCAGGCCCAGCACGGCGGATTTGGCGGCGATGTACGAGGCGCTGGAGCGATAGCCGCCCAACTGCGCGGCGACCGAGGTGAAGGTGACGATGCGGCCATGCTGGAGCGGCGCGGCTTCGCGCCGGCGCAGGTAGGCGCGGCCGCACAGGAACACGCCGCGCGCGTTGACGGCGAAGCTGCGTTCCCAGATGTCGAGCGTGGTGTCCTTGATCAGCGGGCGTTCGCCGTTGGCCTGGAACAGCAGCAGGCCGGCGGCGCTGACCAGCACGGCGATGGGGCCGTGAGTCTTTTCGATCTGGTCGAACGCCGTTTCGACGGCGCTTTCGTCGCTGACGTCGAAGGCATGGGCGCTGTGCGGCGCGCCGAGTTCGTCGGCCACGCGACGGGCGCGCTGGGCGTCCACGTCCGACACCACCACGCGGTAGCCGGCGCGGGCCAGCTCCTGGCAGATGGTGGCGCCGATGCCGCCGCCGCCGCCGGTGACGAGCGCGAGCCGCGGGGCCGGGCCCGCGGCCGGCGTGGATACATTGGACATGCTGTCTCCTGTTGCGCGGATTCGCCTGCCTTGGAAACGGCGTCCGCTGATCTGAATTTTTGGCGATTATGTATACATGAAGGGGTGGCAGGTATAGGGGGTTTCCCGTATTTGTCGAGGAGCCTTGACTGTTCTCATTGGGGAAAGCCCTAGCGCGGTGGTAAGGGGCGGTGTCGCATGTATTCTTCATGTATACAATGCGGGCATGGATACGCTATCTCAACACGTGACCGATACGCTGCGGGACTGGGTGCTGCATGGCAAGTTCAGCCCCGGGGCCCGCCTGGAGGAAATCCCGCTGGCCGAGAAACTGGGGGTGTCGCGCACGCCGGTGCGGGCGGCCCTGGCGACGCTGGGCAACGAGGGGCTGCTGGAGCACCTGCCCAAGCGCGGCTACACCGTGCGGGCCTATGACCTGGCCGAGATCGTGGCGGCTTACGAGGTGCGGGCGGCGCTCGAAGGCCTGGCCTGTCGGCAGGCGGCGCTGCGCGGTTTATCGAATGACGCGGTGGCGGTGCTGAAGAACTGCCTGGACGAAGGCGATCGCATTCTCGGCAAGGGCGTGCTGCTGGCGGAGGATCATCTGCCGTACCAGCAGGTCAACATCACGCTGCACAACGGGATCCTGGAGGCGGCGGGCAATCCGTGGGTGAAGCGGTTCGCGACGCAGGCGCAGGCGATTCCGTATGCGTCGGATCGGATCATCCTGTGGGAGGACCATGGGATCATTCTGCGGTCGCATGATGATCATCATCGGATCGTGAATGCCATTATTGCGCGGGATGGGGCGCGGGCCGAGGATCTGATGCGGGAGCATGTCTACTATGCGGGGATCATTCTTAAGAATAATTATGAGAGGTTGGCGCAGGCCTATCGGGTTTGAGGGGATTGCTGGCGTTGTTGTTGGGTTCTTTAGGCGCGGGTGCCGGGGCAGGCGGGGGATGGCGGGGCTACGATTGCGGTCCGGAGCGTTCGCTCCGGACTCCCCCTTCGTCATCTTCGTCCAGGCCTGCGGCCTTCCCTTCAGATTCCCTCGGGCGCATCTACACGCCCCGCCATCCCCCGCCTGCCCCGGCACCCGCTCGCGATGAGACTTAACGGGGGCCGTGGGGGCTAGTTGTTTGCTTGGCGTTTTTGCCAGCGATCGGGGGTAAGGGAAGGTCTTGCGGGGTCGCCAAAGGCGGCCGCGCGGGCGGCCTTCTTTGGCGTTTGGATGTCTGGCGTCGGGGGGATGACGCTGCGCGCTGGTGATGGCGTTGCGCTGGCCGTGTGATGTTGCGGCTGCGCAGTGACGGTTTGGCGTTGCTAACCGCGTTTGCTTGGCGCGGATGCGCCTGCGCTATTTGCCTGTGGCGGTATGCACGCGGCGGCCGAGCCGCCGCGTTCGCGGAGCGATCAGCCGGGCAGGCCGGTTTCCAGGCAGGGACTGAATTCGCCGGTGGAGGGGTCGCGCAGGAACAGGACGCCGGTGGCGACGCCGAAGTAGGTGCCGTGCAGCTCCAGGTCGCCGCTTTCGACGCGGCGGCGGATGGAGGGGAAGGTCATCAGGTTGTTCAGGCTGTGGCCGATGACGGCGAGTTCGAGGCGCTTGAGGTTGGCGGCGCGGTCGTCGCCGCCGGGGCCGAGTTCTTCGGCGACGGGCGCGATCTGGGACATCCACTTGCCGATGAAGTCGCCCTTGGTGAGCGGCTTGGCGTCGTCGAAGAAGGCGCGGATGCCGCCGCAGGAGGCGTGGCCGAGGACGACGATGTGTTTGACGTTCAGGCCGTTGACGGCGAACTCGATCGCGGCGCTGGTGCCGTGGTACGAGGATTCGGAATCGGGATCACAGGGCGGGACCAGGTTGGCGACGTTGCGCACGACGAACATTTCGCCGGGGCCGGCGTCGAAGATCGCTTCGGGCGAGACGCGCGAGTCGCAACAGCCGATGATCAGGATTTCCGGGCTTTGCCCAGTTTCGGCCAGCTTTTCGTAGCGGCTGCGTTCGGAATGGAAACGGCCGGCGAGAAAGGACTGATAGCCTTCGGTGAGTCTTTTGGGAAACATGATCTTTTCACTTCCTTGGTAACGAGGCCGGGCATGCCGGCGTGCCGGCAGACGCAACAAGGGGCTTCGTGTGGAAGCCCCTTTTGTCGAGTCGGCTGCGGAATTTTCCCACAATTGGCCTGACGCCGGCTTGACTAAACCCTATCCAGATAAGGGTTTTTTGGATTATCGGGCGCGGATGTCCAGGGCGGTGACCTTGGCGAATCGGAGCGGCGTGATGGCGCGGATGGTCTTGATCTGGCCCGGCGCTAGGGGGCCGATGTCGTCATCGCGCACCCGGCCGATCTCGCGGCCCTGCTCGTCGTAGAGGACGAAAGTCAGCATCACGTAGTTGACGGCGCGGCTGGACTGGTTGGCGAGCAAACCGGTGATGGTGGACTGGTTTTCGTTGGTGTCGCGGACGGCCTGGATATTGCCGAGCGTGACGCCGTACAGGCTTTGCGCGTTGGCGGTGCCGGTCAGGCCGGCCAGCAATGCGAGGATGGCGAGGGCGGATTTCATGGCGGTCTCCTGTTGCCCGGCTGCCGGGGCGTCCCGGTCGCGGTCTTTGGCGTCGCGTGTCGGGGCATGCGTCTATCTCACACCTTTCCCGACCCGGGCACAACGGCCCAAAGGGATGAATGGGTAACAGGTTGCTGGGGATAGCCGCAGATTCCGCCGTGGATGCCACAAGTGCATCGGAATGTCTCCAACTTGCGGGCGTTTCAGGCGATTTGGGTGGAATCTCGGCGCGGTGGCGCGGGTGGGCGGTGCACGGTTTTCGGAGGAAAAATGGCCGTCGCCGGAACGGTCTGGCACCACCTTTCTGTAAGCTGAATGATCGCGGCGGCGTTAGCATTTGTTGTCCTTTCGACGCTTGCGAAGCATGCGGCTTTGTCCGATGATGACCACGCCGGCAACTTGGCCGGCGGATCTTGCGGCCCGGGCGCGCGCCAGGATGGCGCCGGCGGGCGATCAAGGGAGGAACTCATGCTTTCTCGTACTAGCCAATTGGCTTCGGCCATCGTGTTGTCCGCCTGTTTCCTGGGCGCCGTCCACGCCCAGACGCCGGCCGCCGCGCCCGCACCCGCCAAGACCCCCGCGCCCGCCGCCACGCCGGCAGCCAAGACGCCGACCCCGCAGCAGCAGCGCATGGCCGATTGCAACAAGTCGGCCGAAGGCAAGAAGGGCGATGATCGCAAGACGTACATGAGCGCCTGCCTGAAGGGCGAGGCGCCGCCGCCCGCCAAGCAGCTGACGCCGCAGCAGCAGAAGATGAAGGACTGCAACGCCAAGGCCGGCGAACAGAAGCTGACCGGCGACAAGCGCAAGACCTTCATGAGCACCTGCCTGAAAGGCTGAACGCGGCGTGGATTCCGCGTAAGTGAAAAGCGCCGGCCGTTGAACGGACCGGCGCTTTTTTCTGCGCGTCGCAAGCAGGACTTGATCGATTACCGCGGGCCCGGATCACGGCACGGTCGTTGACGACCCAGCCCGCCAGGCGGGCCTCCCGGCCGCGCCCGGCGCGACCCGAGGCGTGGCCTACACCGTGGCGATCGGCGTGACCGGCGAGCCGATCGCGTGCGGCAGGCGCAGCGGCGGGGCGGTCAGCATGAAGCGGTGGCGGCCGTTGCCATGCAGCCACTCGGCCAGATCCTTCAGGTACCACAGCTCGGCCAACGGCAGGCCCAGCTTGAACAGGCAGTGGTGATGCAGCGGCAGCATGGCGCGCGGACCGGTCTTCTCGCGCGCGGGATAGGCTTCCACGGCGTAGTTGTCGGCGCAGATGGCGGCGATGCCGCTGTCGGTGATCCACTGCAGCAGCGCGGCGTCGGTGCCGTCGAGCGCGGCGCCGTAGGTGTGCAGCACCTCGGCGTCGGGCTTGCCGGCCATGGCGACCACGGCTTCGGCGTAGCCGGTGCGCAGCACCAGCATGTCGCCGGGCTCGATCTCGATGCCGTCCGTCTTCAGCACGTGCTGGATCTCGGCGTGGCCGATCAGGGTGCGGCCGGGGCCGTAGTGGCGCGCCAGGTCCAGCAGCACGCCGCGGCCCTGCATGCCTTTCTGCGCCAGGTTCTCGACGCCGAGCTTCAGCGCGGCCGAGGGGCCGCCGCTGTTGCAGCCGCAGCCCGTGTGGTCGCCGTCGGCCGGGCCGACGACGTCGACGCCGGCCTGGTAGCCGTTGTAGTAGCGCAGCTCGGGCTTGCCGTCGCCGTCGGCGTCGAACAGCGCGCCGACATGCGCCAGCGCGTCCCATTGCGTCGAGTACTGCATCGACAGCAGCACCTGGTCGTCGCTCAGTACGTCGACCGCGTCCGGGTTGACGTTGCGCAGCGGGAAGTTCAGGTAGGGCGTGTCGGCCAGGCGCGTCGGGCTCAGTTGCGGCGGATGGCGCCGCGGGTTGAGCACGTTGCCGCCGGGCAGGTCCAGCGGCAGCGACAGGCAGAAGGTCTTGCCGGCGCGGATTTCACGCGCGCCTTTCAGGACCTGTTCTTCGGTGATGAGATTGAGGCGGCCGAGTTGGTCGTCGGGTCCGAAGTCGCCCCAGTTGGAGCCTTCGGGCCGATGGGTCCAGCGCTGCATGGTTTACTCCGCGAGGAAGTCGACCACCGCGCGGGTGAAGGCTTCCGGTTGTTCCCAGTTGGAGATGTGGGAGGTGTTCAGTTCGAGATAGCGCGCGCCGCTGATGGCGGCGGCCAGTTCCTGGCCCTGCGCGGGCGTGGCGGCCAGGTCGTGGGTGCTGCTGATGACCAGCGTCGGCGCCTTGATGGCCGACACCTGTTCGCGGAAGTCGGCGTCGCGCAGCGCGGCGCAGTTGCCCGAGTAGCCGGCGTCGGGGGTGCGGCGCAGCATATCGACCAGCACCTGCGACAGGCCCGGCTCGGCGGCGCGGTAGCCGTCGGTGAGCCAGCGCTCGACCAGGGTCGGGGCCATCTTTTCCAGCGTCTGTTCGGCCACGGCGGCGATGCGGGCGCTCCAGCCTTCGGCCGAGCCGATGCGCGCGGCGGTATTGCACAGGATCAGCTTGCCGATCAGCTCGGGCCGATTCAGCGCCAGCCACAGGCCGGTGGGGCCGCCCATCGACAGGCCGCAGAAGTGGGCGCGTTCGATGTTCAGGTGCGCCAGCAGCTCGGCGACGTCGTTGCCCAGTTGCGCGAACGTGTATTCGCCGTCGGGGACCGAGGACTTGCCGTGGCCGCGGGTGTCGTAGCGCAGCACGCGGAAGTGCTTGCTCAGCGCGGGAACCTGGCGCGCCCACATGTCGGCGTTGGTGCCCAGCGAATTGGAGAGCACCAGCACCGGCGCGTCGGCGGGGCCATCGATGACGTAGAACAGCCGTGCCTGGCTGAGATCGGCGTAAGACATGCGGGAAATCCTCGGGGAATGAAAGCGCGGCCCCCCGGAGGCGGCCGCGTGGCGATTACAGATAGCAGGTGCCGTCGACGTAGGCCTTGCGCCAGCGCGTGATGGTCACGCGCTGGAACAGCTGCGCCTGGGCGAACGGATCGGCGTCGATGAACTGCTGCGCGGCCTCGCGCGTGTCCAGGTCGACGATGTACAGGCCGCCGCCCAGGTCCTTGCCGTCATCCTGCAGCTTGGCGCCGCAGGCCAGCAGCAGATGCTTGTTGGCGTCCAGGTATTCCAGATGAGCGGCGCGATGCTGCTGGCGCACGGCCTGGTGGTCGGGCTTGTCGAAGGTTTCGATGATGTAGGGCATGGGCGGCTCCGATCAGATGGCCGAGGGATGGCGCGCCAGCGCCGTCACCTGGATGTCCATGTACGGGAACAGCGGCAGCGACGACAGCAGCGCGTGCAGTTCGTCGTTGTCCTGCACGTCGAAGATGCTGACGTTGGCGTAGCGGCCGACGACGCGCCACAGGCTCTTCCACTTGCCGTCGCGTTGCAGCTGCTGCGCCAGGGCCTTTTCGTCGGCCTTGAGCTTGTCGGCTTGGGCCGCCGGCATGTCGACGGGCAGATTGACCTGCATTTGAACCATGAACAACATGATGGGTGTCTCCAGGAAATCGGCCCCGGCGTTGCCGGGGCGCGGGGGGAATGATCAGTTGGAAAACTTCAGCGGCAGGCCGGTCAGGCGCAGCAGTTCGTCGGCGGTGGTTTCGCCGAACATGTCGATCACCGTGACGCCGTCGGCGCGGATGTCGAACACGGCCACGTCGGTGTACACGCGCGACACGCAGCGCACGCCGGTCAGCGGATAGGTGCAGGCGTCGACCAGCTTGCTCTGGCCTTCGCGGGTCTGCAGTTCCATCATGACGAAGACGTCCTTGGCGCCGATGGCCAGGTCCATCGCGCCGCCCACGGCGGGGATAGCGTCGGGCGCGCCGGTGTGCCAGTTGGCCAGGTCGCCGTGCTGCGACACCTGGAAGGCGCCCAGCACGCAGATGTCCAGGTGGCCGCCGCGCATCATCGCGAACGAGTCGGCGTGATGGAAGAACGAGCAGCCGGGCAGTTCGGTGACGGGCTGCTTGCCGGCGTTGATGAGGTCGTAGTCTTCCTCGCCCTTGGCGGGCGCCGGGCCCATGCCCAGCATGCCGTTCTCGGTGTGCAGGATGACTTCGCGGTCGGCCGGCAGGTGGTTGGCCACCAGCGTCGGCAGGCCGATGCCGAGGTTGACGTAGGCGCCTTCAGGGATGTCCTGGGCGACGCGGGCGGCGATCTGGTCGCGGGTCAGTTTGGTGCTCATTGCTGCTCCTTGGCGGCCTGGGCGGCGTCGATCTGCACGACGCGCTGCACGAAGATGCCGGGGGTGACGACGGTTTCCGGATCGAGGGCGCCCAGTTCGACGACTTCGCGCACCTGCGCCACGGCCACGCGCGCGGCGCTGGCCATGATGGGGCCGAAGTTGCGCGCGGTCTTGCGGTACACCAGGTTGCCCCAGCGGTCGCCGCGCTCGGCCTTGATGAGCGCGTAGTCGGCGTGCAGCGGATATTCCAGCACGTACTGGCGGCCGTTGATCTCGCGGGTTTCCTTGCCGTCGGCCAGCGGGGTGCCGTAGCCGGTGGGCGAGAAGAACGCGCCGATGCCGGCGCCGGCGGCGCGGATGCGCTCGGCCAGGTTGCCCTGGGGCACCAGTTCGAGCTCGATCTTGCCGCTGCGGTACAGGCCGTCGAAGATCTGCGAGTCCACCTGGCGCGGGAACGAGCAGATGATCTTGCGCACGCGGTTGGCGCCCAGCAGGGCGGCCAGGCCGGTGGTGCCGTTGCCGGCGTTGTTGTTGATGATGACCAGATCCTTGGCGCCTTGCTCGAGCAGGGCGTCGATCAGTTCCATGGGCTGGCCGGCGGTGCCGAAGCCGCCGATCATGACGGTGGCGCCGTCGGGGACGTCGGCGAGGGCGGCCGCCGCGCTTGCAACAAGCTTAGAAATCATGGTGTTCGCTCATAGGTGGCGTGTCATAATTTGTTCTTAATTAGAACTTTCGTTCTTCTGAAGAACATCGTTTCATGGGGATGGTCGACCGTCAAGGCAAGCCGGCGCGGCCCGATCCTCCCCGTCCAGGGTTGCCGGCAGCGGCAACGTTTTTTCTCGCGGTAGACGGATGGCCGAGCAAGCAACCCAGCAACCCAGCGACAGCTACGTTCAATCTTTTGCGCGCGGCCTGTCCGTGATCCGGGCGTTCGGCCCGGATCGTTCCCAGATGACGCTGTCCGAGGTCGCGGCCGTGACCGGCCTGACCCGCGCCGGCGCGCGCCGCATCCTGCTGACGCTGGAGCACCTGGGCTACGTCACGGTCGAGGACCGCAAGTTCGCGCTGACCCCGCGCATCCTTGAGCTGGGCTACGCCTACCTGTCGGGCACGCCGCTGTGGAACCTGGCGCTGCCCTACATGGAAGAAGTGGCCGAGCAGACGCGCGAGTCGTGCTCGGTGTCGGTGCTGGAAGGCGCCGACATCGTCTACATCCTGCGTCTGTCGACGCACAAGGTCATGACCATCAACCTGGCCGTGGGCAGCCGCCTGCCGGCCTGGGTGACGTCGATGGGCCGCGTGCTGCTGGCGGGCCTGCCCGCGGCCGAACTGGACCGGGTGCTGGCGATGAGCCAGATCCAGGCCTACACCAAGGACACCGTGACCGACATCGGCGCGCTTAAGGCCATCCTGGCCGGCGTGCGCGCCGACGGCTACGCCTGCGTGGCGCAGGAACTGGAACCGGGCCTGCAGTCCGTGGCGGTGCCGATCGTCGACCGCAGCGGCCGCGTGATCGCCGCGATGAACGTCAGCGGCCATGCCAACCGCTTCTCGCGCGAGGAAATGCTGGCGACCTTCCTGCCGCCGCTGCGCCACGCCGCCGACCAGATCAACCACGCGCTGCTGCGCCGCTAGGCGGCGCGGGCGGGCGGAGTCGGGCAGGCGGGCGGACATGGCGGCCGGCCTCAGATCGGGGCGACGCCCAGCGTCGTGCCGCCGCAGACATACAGCATCTGGCCGGTGACGAAGCCGTTGTCGGGCGACAGGAAGAACATGGCGGCGCGCGCCACGTCCTCGGGCGTGCCCAGGCGCTTGACCACGATGCTGTTGATGATGCGTTCGGTCTGCGGCGCGCCGGCCGGATTGCTCTTGGTGAACAGGTCGGTGGCGATGGGGCCGGGGCCGATGGCGTTGACGGTGATGCCATCGCCGCCCAGTTCCATCGCCAGCGTGCGCGTCAGGCCGACCAGGCCGGCCTTGGTGGCCGAATAGACCACGCGGTCCGGCTTGCCCAGCGCGGCGCGCGACGACATGTTGACGATGCGGCCGAAGCCGGCCGCGCGCATCGCCGGCAACGCGGCCTGCACCAGGATCAGCGCGGTGCGCAGATGCAGGTTGACCACGTAGTCCAGGTCGGCCAGGGTGGCCGTGTCGGCGGTGCCGGGACGCGTGGCGCCGGCGTTGTTGACCAGGCCGACGATGTCGTAGGCCGCGGTCACTTCGGCGGCCACTTCCTTGGTGCGCGCCTCGTCGGTCAGGTCGGCCTGGTACGACACCAGCCCGGCCGGCGGATGCTCGGGCAGGCGGTAGTCGATGTTGACGACCTTGTGTCCGGCATCCAGCAGCATGCGGATGATGGCGGCGCCGATCCCGGCGCTGCCGCCGGTCACCAGATACGCGGTAGGTTTGCTCATCTCGGTTTCCCGTTGCAAGTCAATATGGCGGCGCCACGCGCGGCGCCGCGGTTCTCAATGGGTCAAATAGCCCCAGGCCAGCACGGCGGTGATGTGGATCACGCCGACCCACAGCATCATGATGACCGTATAGCCCATCACGTCGCGCAGCTTGAGCTTGGACAGCGCCAGCGCCGGCAGGATCCAGAAGGGCTGCACCAGGTCGTTCCAGGCGTTGCCCAGCATCACGGCCATGGTGGTCTGGTTGAGCGCGCTGCCGATCTCGCGGGCGGCGTCGATCATGAACGGACCCTGGATGACCCAGTGGCCGCCGGCCGAGGGCGCGAAGAAGTTGATGACGAACGAGCTGATCAGGCCCCAGAACGGCAGCGAGGCCGGGGTGGCGACATCCACGAACACCTTGGAGATGGTGGTCACCAGGCCCGAGGCGGCCATGATGGCCATGATGCCGGCGTAGAACGGGTATTGCAGGATGATCCCGGAGATCGTCTTGATGCCTTCGGTCAGCTTGGCCACGTAGGCGGCCGGCGTGCCCAGCAGGATGATGCCCAGGAACAGGATGATGAAGTTGATCAGGTTCAGGTCGAGCGAGCCGCCGTCGATGAAGTGGAAGGCGACGTAGGCCACGCCGAGCGCGCCGATCAGCAGGCTGAGGATGCGGCTGTTGTTCAGCTTGGAGGCGAGGGTGCCTTTCTCCAGCATGTCTTCGGCCGCGTTGGACGCGTTGGCGTCGCGGTCGATGGCCGGATCCACTTCGACGATTTTCTCGCCCTTCTTCGGATGCAGCCAGGCGTTCAGCAGCGGCAGCGTCACGATGATCACCAGGCTGGTGATCAGCATCGGCACCGAGAAGATGGTTTCCGTCAGCGGGATGATGCCCATCTGCTTGGCGGTCGGGTGGCCGGGGGTGGCCACCAGCACGGGGATGCTGGCCGACAGGCCCAGGCCGTACATGGTGAAACCGCTGTAGGCCGCGGCGATGATCAGCGGGTAGTGCACGCCCTTGACCTTCAGCGCCAGCTTCTTGGCGACGATGCCGCCGATGACCAGGCCGAAGCCCCAGTTCAGGTAGCTGCCGATGCCGCCCACCAGCGTGGCGACGATGATGGCGGTGTGCGGCTTGTGCACGTGGCTGACGATGCGGTTGAGCAGGCGGTCGGTCAGCGGCGCGGTGGCCAGCACGTAGCCCATGGCCAGGATCACGGCCATCTGGGTGGTGAAGGCCAGCAGGCTCCAGAAGCCCTTGCCCCAGGCGCGGGTCACGTCGCCGATGCCCTGGCCTTCGATGCCCATGGCCAGCAGCACGGTGAGCAGGGTCAGCGCGATCGCGAAGACAAAGGGATCGGGCAGATACTTGCGCATCAGCTCAGTGAAAAAAGATGCCAATTTATTCATGGTGCCTCCTACGAACTCCGGTAAGGCGTATTGCTCTTGTGTCTTGCGCCGCCGTGCGCCGGATGTTGGCGCGTGGCGGATGGGACGGTCGGTTTCTTTGTGTGGTTGGGCTCGTGGCCCGCTGGCGCGTCGGAGGGATCGCCGCGCGCCTTATGGTGTAGGTATTCGGTGTTGCGCTTGCCGCGTCAGGAATCGCCGGCCTTGGCGTTGAGCCACGCGGCCAGCTCGCCCAGCGCCGCGCTTTTCTCGCGCAGCACCCGTTCGCGGCGCTCGGGGCTCCAGGCGTAGAAACCCTGGCCGCTCTTGGCGCCGAGCTGGCCGTTCTCCACCTTGCTCTTGAGCAGGTCGGACGGCTCGGTGCGGTTTTCCAGGTCTTTGTAGAGATAGCTGGCGATGGCGTAGTGGACGTCGATGCCGTTCATGTCGCGCTGTTCCAGCGGACCCGACAGCGCCAGGCGGATGCCCAGGCTCCACTTGACCACTTCGTCGATGTCCTCGGCGCTGGCCACGCCCTTTTCCAGCAGCGAGATGGCTTCGCGCGCCAGGGCGTGCTGGATGCGGTTGGCGATGAAGCCGGGGATGTCCTGGCGCACCAGCACCGGGCGCTTGCCGCCCAGGCGCAGCGTCGCCATGACGCGCGCCACGGTGTCTTCCGAGGTGGCGTCGTTGCGCACCACTTCGACCAGCGGGATGACGTCGGCGGGGGTGAAGAAGTGCGTGCCGACGAAGCGGTCGCGGCGCGTGACAGCACTGGCGATGGCGTTGATCGACAGGCCCGAGGTGTTGGTGGCGAAGATCGCTTCGGGCTTGCACAGCGTGTCGAGCTGGGCGAACAGGCCGCGCTTGAGTTCCAGGTTCTCGGGCACCGCCTCGATGACGAGGTCACAGGCGGCGGCCGCGTCCAGGCCGGGCGCCATGCGGATGCGTTGCATCACGGCGTCGACCTGGCCGGGGGCGTAGACATTCAACTGGCGTTCGATGACGGCGCGGGCGCGATCCAGGGCGCCTTCCATCGGGTCGACCAGGACCACGTCCAATCCCTTCGAGGCGAAGAGCGCGGCGATGCCGCTGCCCATGGCGCCGGCGCCGATGACGGCCAGGTTCTGCAGGGGAGTATCCATGAGGGTTCGCTTGCCTTACGGGGCGCGCGCGGCGGGCGGCACAGGCGGAACCAGGGAACTGCGATCTGTCTCTTCCGTCGGTGTCTTCCTGTGCGCGGGCCAGAAAAATCGTTGTGTTCTATATGCGAACATTTGTGCGTATATAGAATTTCTGACGAAGATAGTACTAAAAGTTGCCGGGGGTGGACAAATGGCCGTTTTGGGGCGTTCGTCAGGTGGACAGTGCGGAGCGTGCGCAAGGCGGCCTGCCGAGGCCGCGTCGCGTTCTGCGTGGAGGGTCGAATCGATGGAATGGGGGCAAAGCGCGCGCCGGAGCCCGAAGCCCGGGCGCGGCGTTGCCCTGTTGCCTCACCCCGAGTTGCGCAACCCGGCGGCGATGCCGTTGATGGTCAGGTGGATCGCGCGTTGCACGCGTTCGTCGGCCTCGGCGGCGGGCGACTTCTGCGCGGCGCGGTGGCGGCGGATCAGGTCGACCTGCAGGTAGTTGAGCGGGTCGATGTAAGCGAAGCGCTCGCGCAGCGAGGCCTGCAGCGCGGGGTTGTCGGCCAGCAGCTCGCGCCGGGTCAGCAGCTTGAGCATGGCCAGGGTGCGGGCGTGTTCAGCGCTGATCATGCCGAAGATCTTCTCGCGCAGCGCGCGCTGCGGCACCAGCTGCGCATAGCGCGCGGCGATGGCCAGGTCGGACTTGGTCAGCACCATCTCCATGTTGGACAGCAGGGTGCGGAAGGCCGGCCAGTCCCGCGCCATCTCGCGCAGTTGCGCCAGGCGGCCGCGCCGCGAGCGCGGCGCTCCCGGCGCGCCGGTCTCCAGATAGGCCTCGATGGCCGAGCCCATGCCGTACCAGCCGGTCAGCATCAGGCGGCATTGGGCCCAGGAAAAGCCCCAGGGAATGGCGCGCAGGTCTTCGATGCGCTGGCCCTTCTTGCGCGAGGCGGGGCGCGAGCCGATGTTCAGCCCGGCGATCTCGGCGATGGGGGTGGCGGCGAAGAAGTATTCGGCAAAGCGCGGCGTGTCATACACCAGGCCGCGGTAGCTGCGCTGCGCGGTCTCGGACATGAACGACATGGCCGGGCCGTGCTGCGCCATGTGCGCGTCTTCCGCGCTGGTGGCCTCGGCGCGCGGCGCCAGGCTGGATTCGAGCGTGGCGGCGACCAGCAGCTCCAGGTGCCAGCGGCCGACCTCGGCGTCCTTGTATTTGCTCTGGATGACTTCGCCCTGTTCGGTCAGGCGGATCTGGCCGGCCACCGTGCCCGGCGGCTGCGCCAGGATGGCGTCAAAGCTGGAGCCGCCGCCCCGGCCCACCGAGCCGCCGCGGCCATGGAACAGGCGCAGGCGCACGTGGCGGCTGGAGAAGACGTCCACCAGCGCGCGTTCGGCCTGGTAGAGCGACCAGTTGGAGGTGAGAAAGCCGCCGTCCTTGTTGCTGTCCGAGTAGCCCAGCATGACTTCCTGGGCGCCATTCTGGGCGCGCTTCACGCGCTCGCGGATCTCGGGCAGGTCGAGCCAGGCGGCCATGATGTCGGCGCCGCGCTGCAGGTCGGGGATGGTCTCGAACAGCGGCACCACCATGAGGCCGTCTTCCGGCGGGATGTCCTGGCCGGCGGGCGCGATCAGGCCCGCTTCCTTTTGCAGCACCATCACTTCCAGCAGGTCGCTGAGCGTTTCGGTGTGCGAGACGATGGTCTGGCGCACGGCCTGCTTGCCATAGCGCTGGCGGCCGGCGGCGGCCGCGCGCAGCACCGCCAGTTCGCGCGTGGTGTCTTCGCTGTAGGCGATCCAGGGCGAGGCCAGCGGCCGCGCCTGCGCCAGTTCGGCGCGCAGCAGGGCCACGCGCGCGTCTTCGTCCAGCGCCAGGTAGTCCAGCGGCTGGCCGTCACGGGTGGCGCCGGCGCGGCTGAACAGCTCGGCCAGCGCGCGCTCGTGCACGTCTGAGCTCTGCCGCAGGTCGACCGTGGCGAGATGGAAGCCGAAGACCTCGACCGCTTGTTGCAGCCCCGCCAGGCGCAACTTGCCGATGGGCGCGCCATGGTGCGCGGACAGCGACGCCGCGATGACGGCCAGGTCCGCCGACAGTTCCTGCGGCGTGCCGTAGGGTTGTGCCGCGACGGTGCTGCGGCGCGCCAGGTCCTGTCCGGTCAGGCGCAGCGCGGTGGCGGCCAGGCGCGCGTAGACGCCGACCAGCGCGCGCCGGTAGGGCTCGTCGCTGCGATGCGGCGAGTCGTCGCCGCTGTGCTCGGCCAGCGCCAGCAAGGCCGGGTCGACCGCGATCAGCAGCGTGGTGATGGACAGCTCGGCGCCCAGCGCGTGCACTTCCTGCAGGTAGTGCTCGAACAGCACGGTGGCCTGGCGCAGCAGCGCGCGCTCCAGCGTGCCGGCATCCACGTTCGGGTTGCCGTCGCGGTCGCCGCCGATCCAGCTGCCCATGCGCAGGAACGGCTCCAGCGGCGGCGGGGGCGCGCCGAACGGCTTGGCGTCGCGGTTGAGCAGCTTGGACAGGTCGCCGTAGACGCGCGGGATGACCTGCAGGAAGGTGCTGCGGTAGTACGACAGCGCGTTCTCGATCTCGTCGGCCACCGTCAGGCGGGTGTAGCGCAGCATGCGGGTCTGCCACAGCGTGGCCACGCGGCCGAGCAATGCGGCGTCGAGTTCGGCCAGTTCTTCCGGCGTCAGCGGGTTGTCGCGCTGGACCAGCGCGGCCGCGATCTCGCGATGCACGTCCAGCGTGCTCTTGCGCTGCACTTCGGTGGGGTGGGCGGTCAGCACCGGCATGACGCAGGCGTCGGCCAGCAGGCGGCGGATGCGCGCGGGCGTCACGCCATGGCGGCCCAGGGTCTGCACCGCGTCGCGCAGGCTGCCGCGCGCGGGCGCATCGCCGGCCAGGGCGCGGGCGCGCTGGCTGCGGTTCTGGTCGCGGTCCTCGGCGATGTTGGACAGGTGCAGGAAGTAGCTGAAGGCGCGCGCCACCGAGTTGGGGTCGCTGCCCTGCAGGTGCTTGACGCGCTGCTCCAGCAGCTTGCCGTCGGCGGCGTTGCCTTCGCGGCGGAATTTGACGGCGGTGCGGCGCAGGGTCTCGATGGTGTCGAAGACGCGCTTGCCTTCGCATTCGGCGATGACTTCGCCCAGCAATCGGCCTAACAGCCGGATATCGTGACGCAAGGGTTCTGCTGAATCGGACTGCGGGCGGCTGGCATTCATCGGGCGGGAGATCCGTCGGGCTGCTGGAAAAGGGGAGGGTGGGGTGATGCGCGCTACGGGTGAACCACAAACGAAAACGTCACCGATTTTACGCAGGCTTCCTTACGGGAAAGACGGCTGGCTGCGGTAAAGTCTGGCTCTATCCCTTAGTCTTTGCAGAACCCCCCTTTTATGCTGAACCACCAACGTCGCGCGCTCGTGCTGTTTTCGGGCGGACAGGATTCCACCACCTGCCTGGCCTGGGCGCTGGACCGCTATGCCCATGTGGAGACCGTGGCGTTCGACTATGGCCAGCGCCACCGCATCGAGCTGGATGCGCGCCTGAATGTGCTGCGCGAGATCCGCGCGCGCTTTCCGCAATGGGCGCCGCGCCTGGGCGAAGACCATCTGCTGGACCTGAAGGTGCTGGGCCAGGTGGGCGACACGGCCATGACCAGCGACCGCGCCATCGAGATGCAGGAAAACGGCCTGCCCAACACCTTCGTGCCGGGACGCAACCTGCTGTTCCTGACGCTGGCCGCCGCCCTGGGCTACCGGCGCCAACTGGACGTGCTGGTGGGCGGCATGTGCGAAACCGATTTCTCGGGCTATCCCGATTGCCGCGACGACACCATCAAGGCGCAGCAGGTGGCGCTGGGGTTGGGGCTGGGCAGCCGCGTCACCATCGAGACGCCGCTGATGTGGATCGACAAGTCGGAAACCTGGGCGCTGGCAAAGCAGTTGGGCGGCGACGCTTTGGTCGAGACCATCGTCGAGGAAAGCCACACCTGTTACCTGGGCGAGCGCGGCGCGCGCCATGCCTGGGGCTATGGCTGCGGCGAATGCCCGGCCTGCAAGCTGCGCCGCGCCGGCTGGGACAAATGGCAGGCTCAGGGCGCGGCTTGAGCCGACCGCCCGCGACACCCCTCCTACAACGACCCCCGCTTCGGAAAGCGCCCGGCGGCCCGCCGCGGCGCGTTGCCGGCTCGCGCCGCAATAGCGTCGGATTGCGCCGGCACCGTAGCCGCGCGCATGTCGCTACGTTTCACTCATCGGCGAATTTTATTTCGATATATTGAATTCCATTCATTTTTAAATGAATAGAATTCAATGATTTTCGACTTTACGCGGCACCAGGAAGGATTGAGCGCCCTTTTTTTGCGACCCTGTTCCAGGTATGGAGATGAAAAAAAACATTTCAATACCGTTCGATGGAATGCGTATTTATCCAGGGCTCAATCATCATGAATCGGTCGCGCATCATCCTTATTTTCGATAACGAATTCGCCAAGCAGGGCATCTCCGATTCGCTCCAGCAGATCGGTTTCGTCCTGAATCCCGTATCGCTCCAGGAACCGGCGCCGGCGCGCCATGCCGGGGAAATCCAGGTGCATCTGTGCCTGCCGCGCGACCTGGACATCACGATCGGCCAACTGCGCGCGCGCTTCGCCCACTCGACCATCATCGCCATCCGCCACATCGAAAGCCCCGCGATGCGGATCAACGCACTGCTGGCCGGCGCGGATAGTTGCTATGACGCGAACATCAGCTACAGCGAAGTGGCGGCGGCGATCCAGTCGGCGCAGCGCAAGCTGACCTTGTGCCAGCCGCCCGTGGCCTCCACGCCGCGCCGGCCGGACGTGGCGGCCGAGCCCGCCGCGGCGGAACAAAGCTGGCGGCTGTGCGACAACGAATGGACGCTGGTCTCGCCCGGCGGGGCGGCCGTCAATCTCACGCCCATGGAACGCGCGGTGCTCAAGGGCATGCACGACCATCCCGAGCGCGTCATCCGCCGCGCGGGCTTCGCCGCCGCCGGCCTCGACATTGCCGGCAATGGCCGCGCGCTGGACCTGGTCATCAGCCGCCTCAAGCGCAAGGGCGTTGCCGCCGGCATGGCCATTCCAATACGCAGCCTGCGCGGCAAGGGCTATGCGTTCTCGGCCACGCTGGTCCAGGATGGCAGCGGCGCGAGCCACGAACCCACGGTGATCCGCAAGGAAGGCGCCGTGTCGCCGCTGCTGGCCGCGATCCAGGGCGACCGCCTGCGGTTCCACTACCAGCCTATCGTCACCGCCGCGGATCTGGAAATCGTCGGCGCCGAAGCGCTGTTGCGATGGCGTGCGGCCGGGGGCGAGACGATGGGCATCGATGGCTTGTTGCGCGAAGCAGCCGCCCCCGAGGCGGCGCAGGCCCTCATCAGCTGGAGCCTGCAGACCATTGCCCGTGACCAGGCGCGCTGGCGGCAGGCGGCGCAAGGGGCGGCGCTGGCGGTGAATCTCAATATCTCGCCGCAGAGCTTTGCGCGCCGCGATGTCGTCGGCACAGTCCTGCGCGGTATCGCCGCGTGCGGCCTGGCGTCGGGCGACATCCGCATCGAGCTCACCGAAGAAGCGGCCCTGCACGCGGGATCCGCCGATATCCGTTCAACGCTGGAAGCTTTCACCGGTCGAGGCATCCAGGTCTGGCTGGATGATTTTGGCAAGGGCTACAACAACCTCGAATGGTTGTCGACGCTGCCCCTGACCGGCTTGAAGCTGGACAAGTCCATCGTCTGGAGCGCCGCGCGCCAGGCGGAGGCGCAGAAGGTGATGACCTCGATCTGTCAGCTGGCGCGCGACCTGGACATCGTCACCGTGGCCCAGGGCATCGAGACCGAGGCGCATTGCCGCGCCGCGCGCGAAGCCGGTTGCGACCTGCTGCAGGGCTTCCTGTTTTTCCGGCCCGGCACGGGCGATGAACTGGCCGCCGCGCTCGCCGAGCAGCGCTGGCGCCGCGTCGACATGGCGCGAGGCCGCGAACACCCGGCGCCGGCCGGCGCTGCGTGACGGCGGCGCGCCTTTCAGCCCCGCGTCCGGGCGATGAAGTGCCATCGCAACGCCAGCGCCGCGACCAGGATGGCGGTAGCCAGTCCCGCCGATATGCCCATCGCGGCGTGCGACCCGTGCCGTTCGACCACGTAGGCGTAGGCCACGGGCGCGGCGGCGGTCAACAGGAAGCTGGGGATCAGCAGGGCGCCGACCAGTGCGCCATAGCTGCGGAAGTCGAACAACGCCAGCGGCAGCGTGCCGCGCGCGATGGTCAGCAGGCCATTGCAGGCGCCGTAGAGCAAGGCGTAGGCGGCCAAGGCGACGAGGTGACCACCGGACAGCAGCGCCAGCACGAAACCCAGCGGCATCAGGGCGGCCACCGCCAGGGTCAGGGTCAAGGGATGCAGGCGCGACCCCAGCGCGACGTCGGCCAGCCGCGAGGCGAACTGGCCCACGCCCCACAACGCGGCGACATTGACCGCCAGCGCCTTGGTCAGCCCCAGGCCCGCCAGTAGCGGGATCAGGTGGGCGGCATTGCCGGCCGCCAGGAAATTGGTGAGCATGGCGATCACCGCGTACAGCAGGCCGGCCAGGCGCCGCTCGGATGCGTTGCGCGTCAGGCCCGCGCCACCCTGGCCGGCGGCCTGGACCGGCGCGGCGTAGCGTGCGCGCGGCAGCGCCAGGTAGAGGGGCACGGTCGCCAATGCCAGCGCCCCGTAGGCCAGCACGGCGCCGCGCCAGCCCAGCCAGCCCGACAGCGCATGGCCCACCGGCCACATGACGGTCGATGCGAGCCCGCCGAACAGCGTGATCTGCGACATCGGCCGCCGCGCCGTGGGGCCGGCGGCGCGCGCCAGCGAGGCGAATGCGGCGTCGTACAGACATAGCCGCATGCCCACACCGAGCAGCGTCCAGGCGGCGAAATAGGCAGGCAGGCCGTGCGCGGCGGCCAGCGCGACGCAGCCCGCCGCCGCCAGCGTGGCGCCGGCGGGCATGACCCGATGTCCGCCCCATCGGTCGACCGCGCGGCCGGCCAGCGGCGACACCAGCGCCATGACCACGATGGCGCAGGAGAAGCCGCCGTAGAGGGTGGCCGGGTCCCAGCCCAGGTCGGCGGCCATGTCCGGCCCCAGCGCGCCGATCAGGTAGAAGGTGACGCCCCAGCCGACCAGTTGCGTCAGCCCCAGGCAGACCACCGCGCGCGGCGGGATCATGGGCGTTGCGGCGGCGTGCTGTCGCCCTCGCCCAAGGCGCGCTGCATCAGCACGGTGTCACGCCATTCGCCATGCTTATGGCCCACCGAACGCAGCGTGCCCACCGGGTGAAAGCCCTGGCGCGCATGCACCGCCAGCGAGGCGGCATTGCGGCTGTCGCCCACCACCGCCAGCATCTGGCGCCAGCCGGCCGCGGTGCAGCGTTCGACCAGGCTGGCCAGCAGCCTGCCGCCGATGCCCAGGCCGGCGCGGCCGGCCTTGACGTAGACCGAATCCTCGACCGTGTGGCGGTAGGCCGGGCGCGGGCGGTAGGGGGTGACGTAGGCGTAGCCCACCACTTCGCCGTTGATCTCGGCCACCAGGTAGGGCATGTCTTTTTCCAGCACCCCGGCGCGTCGCTGGCGCATCTCGTGGATTGATGGCGGTTCCAGTTCGAACGACGCGGTGCCGTGCTCCACATGGTGCGCGTAGATGGCCTTGATGGCGGGCAGATCGGCATCCACGCTGTCGCGGATCAGGATGGTGGGGGCGGCGGGTTGCGGCATGGCGGGTTCGCGGAGGGAAGTAACGGAGGGGTGAAAAACCAGCCGCCAGTGTGGCGCAAGCCCATGCATAAATAAAGCTTTGGTCTATTATGCTTTTCATAAGTAAAACTTTGGATTAGGCGGGGGCGGAATGCCATGCGCGGACTCAATCTGGACGCCCTGCGCACCTTTGCGCAGGTGATCGAACTGGGCAGTTTCTCGGCCGCCGCCGAACGCGGCGGCATCACCCAGCCCGCCGTCAGCCTGCAGGTGCGCCAGCTCGAGCGCCGCTTCGGCCTGAAGCTGGTCGAGCGGGTCGGCCGCCGCGCCGGGCCCACCGCCGCCGGGCTGGAACTGCTGACCCACATCCGCGCCATCGACACCGCGCTGGCGCGGGCCGAGCAGGCCATGACGGCGCATGCTTCGCAAGTGACCGGGCGGGTGCGCCTGGGCACCGGCGCCACCGCCTGCACCTATCTGCTGCCGCCGCTGCTGGCCGGCCTGCGGCGGCGCTTTCCGGCGCTGGACGTGGTGGCCAGCACCGGCAATACCGCCGACATGCTGCGCGGCCTGGAGAACAACACGCTCGACATCGGCCTGGTGACGCTGCCCGCGCCCGGCCGCATGATCGAGGCCACGCCCGTGCTGGAAGACGAGTTCGTGGCGATCTTCCCGGCGCGCGGCCCGCTGGGAATGCCGGACGCCGTGACGCCGCAGGCGTTGGCGGCGTTGCCGCTGGTGCTGTTCGAGCCGGGCGCGCGCACCCGTGGCCTGGTGGATGACTGGTTCGACGCGGCAGGGGTGGCGGCCAAGCCGGTGATGGAGCTGGGCAGCACCGAGGCCATGAAGGAAATCGTGGCGGCCGGCCTGGCGTGCGCGGTGCTGCCGCGGCTGGCGGTCAGCGGCGCGGGCCAGCGCGCCAGCCTGGCGGTGCGTTCCCTGACGCCGCGCCTGGCGCGCACGCTGGCCGTGGTGGTGCGGCGCGACAAGCCGCTCAGCCGGGGGCTGCGGCACCTGCAGGAAGCGCTGCTGGCGTTGCGGACGTGAACGCGTAGGGGTGGAACACGTCCACCGGCAATTGGTTGCAGGCCTGGACGCAGTCGCGCACGGCCGCCATGTCGGTGAAATCCAGGCCGCTGGCGATGCCCTGCCGGTCCAGGTTCAGCGCCAGCGTCACCAGGTCGACGTTGCCCGTGCGCTCGCCGTTGCCGAACAGGCAGCCTTCGACGCGGTCGGCGCCGGCCAGCACCGCCAGTTCCGCCGAGGCCACGGCGGTGCCGCGGTCGTTGTGCGGATGCACGCTCAGCACGATGCTGTCGCGCCGCGCCAGGCGGCGGTGCATCCATTCGATCTGGTCGGCATAGACGTTGGCGGTGGTGCATTCCACCGTCGACGGCAGGTTGATGATCATCCTGTTTGCCGGCGTCGGGCGCCAGATCGCGCTGACGGCGTCGCAGACCTCCAGCGCGAAGTCCAGCTCGGCCAGGCTGAAGGTCTCGGGGGAGTACTCGTAGATCCACTCCGTTTCCGGACGCGCGTCCGCCAGGGCGCGGATCTGGCGCGTGCCGGCCAGCGCGATCTCCTTGATCTCGGCGCGGCTCATGCCGAACACGATGCGGCGCCATTGCGGCGCGATCGGGTTGTACAGGTGCACGATGGCGCGGCGCGCGCCGCGCAGTGATTCGAACGTGCGTTCGATCAGGTCGGGCCGCGACTGGGTCAGGACCTCGATGGTGACGTCGTCGGGAATGCGGTTTTCCTCGATCAGCTTGCGCACGAAGTTGAAGTCGGTGTCGGAGGCCGAGGGGAACGCGACTTCGATCTCTTTCAGGCCCACGGCCACCAATTGCTCGAAAAAGCGCAGCTTGCGCGCCGCGTCCATGGGCTCGATCAGCGCCTGGTTGCCGTCGCGCATGTCGGTGCTCATCCAGATCGGCGGCGCGCTCGGGCGGCGCGCGGGCCATTGGCGTTCGGCGTAGTCGCGGGAAAAGGGCTGGACGGGGCGGTATTTGTGTTGGGGATGGTCGAGCATGAAAACCTCCGGCCGCGCGGCGCGCGGCGTCTGGGGCCGCCGGTCTGCGGCGGCGGTCGGGCAAGGGAGGTGGCGGACGGGCCCGTCAGAGGGCCCGGGGCTGCCGGGCGGCCACGGGGCGCAAGGCCCGGCAACCGCGCGCTAGTCGTAGCGTCGGCAGGACGGCGGCCGCGGCGTGGGCGCGGAGGGCGCGGCAGCTCGGGACGAGGCGGATATGGGCGAAAAGGCGCCGGCGCGGCGCGGCGGGGCGCGCGTTGGCGCAAAGGCGCCAGGTGTCCGGGACCGCGCGCGCGGCTGTGAGGGCGTCCGATTTCCCGGCCATGCGCGCGCGCCGGCCGCGCATGGCGGCGCAGCGGGCGGCGGGGCAATGGCAGGCGAGAGGCATGATCGGAACGCGGACGACAGGGAAATCGACGGGATGGCGGGCAGGATAGGTACACTGGAAAAGACCGTCTACCGCCGGTTGGACATGAATCATCGAGAAATGGACAAACCGAAATCGCCCGTTGCCTCCCGATCGCGCAAGCCCGCCGATCTGGACCTGTTTCCGTACGAGTCCTCGCTGCGCCCGGTGGCGGCCCTGGCGGTGGACTACGAGGACGGACATCGCGTGCGTCGCCACCGCCATCGCCGCTCGCAACTGGTGTACGCGATCTCGGGCGTGATGGTGGTGGATACCGACGCCGGTATCTGGGTGGTGCCGCCCACGCGCGGCGTATGGGTGCCGGCCTGGGTCTCGCACGCCATCCGCATGAGCGGCGAACCGCGCATGCGCACGGTGTTCGTCGAGCCGGGCGCGGCGGCGCACCTGCCTACCGAATGTTGCGTGCTGTCGATCTCGCCGCTGTTGCGCGAGCTGATGGTGGCGGCCGCCGAGGTGCCGCTGGACTGGCAGCCCGGCACCCGCGACGGCCGTCTGATGATGCTGCTGCTGGACGAGCTGAAACAGGAGCCGGTGCTGCCGCTGCACCTGCCGCAGCCGTCCGAGCCGCGCCTGGCGCGCATCTGCCGCGCCATCGTGCGCCACCCCGAGCGCCAGGCGGGCGCGGCCGACTGGGCGCGGGAATTGGGGGTGGATCCCAAGACGGTGCACCGCCTGTTTCTGCGCCACACCGGCATGACCTTCGGCCGCTGGCGCCAGCAGGCGCGGCTGCTGGCGGCGATGGAGCGGCTGGCGCGCGGCGAGCGGGTGCTGGATGTGGCCCTGGATCTGGGCTACGACAGTCCCAGCGCGTTCGCGGCCATGTTCCGCAAGGCCTTGGGCGAGCCGCCCAGCGCCTTCGCCGCGCGCGGCACGGCGTCCGCCTGATGGCCGCGGCGCGGCCTCGGGGCGGCCTGCGGCCGCTGGCGGCCGGAACCAGCGTATTATTTACCGTTTTGCCGCCCACGCTAATCGCCTGAGACAAGATCATGCCGCACTACCGTTCCCGCACCTCGACCCACGGCCGCAACATGGCCGGCGCCCGCGCCCTGTGGCGCGCCACCGGCATGAAGGACGGAGACTTCGGCAAGCCGATCATCGCGGTGGTCAACTCGTTCACGCAGTTCGTGCCGGGCCACGTGCACCTGCGCGACCTGGGCGCGTTGGTCGCCAAGGAAATCGAGGCCGCCGGCGGCGTCGCCAAGGAATTCAACACCATTGCGGTCGATGACGGCATCGCCATGGGCCACGGCGGCATGCTGTATTCGCTGCCGTCGCGCGAACTGATCGCCGACTCGGTCGAATACATGGTCAACGCGCACTGCGCCGACGCCATGGTCTGCATCTCGAACTGCGACAAGATCACCCCGGGGATGCTGATGGCCGCGATGCGCCTGAACATTCCGGTGGTGTTCGTGTCCGGCGGTCCGATGGAAGCCGGCAAGGTCAAGTCGCCGACCGACGGCAAGGTGATCGCCAAGATCGACCTGATCGACGCCATGATCAAGGCCGCCGATCCCAACGTGTCGGATGCCGATGTCGCCGAAGTCGAACGCAGCGCGTGTCCGACCTGCGGCTCCTGTTCCGGCATGTTCACCGCCAACTCGATGAACTGCCTGACCGAGGCCATCGGCCTGGCGCTGCCGGGCAACGGCACCATCGTCGCCACGCACGCCTGGCGCAAGGGGCTGTTCGAGCAGGCCGGCCGCCTGGTGGTGGACCTGTGCCGCCGCTACTACGTCGAGGAAGACGAATCGGTCCTGCCGCGCAACATCGCCACCAAGAGCGCGTTCCAGAACGCCATGGCGCTGGACGTGGCCATGGGCGGTTCCACCAACACCGTGCTGCACCTGCTGGCCGCCGCGCAGGAAGCCGGCGTCGACTTCACCATGGCCGACATCGACCGCATCTCGCGCAAGGTGCCGTGCCTGTGCAAGGCCGCGCCGGCCACCGATAAGTACCACATCGAAGACGTGCACCGCGCCGGCGGCATCCTCGGCATCCTGGGCGAACTGGCGCGCGCCGACCTGCTCGACCTGTCCTGCGGCAACGTGCACAGCGGCACGCTGGGCAACGCCATCGCGCAATGGGACGTGGCCGGCGGCGCCGGCGAAGCGGCGCAGAAGTTCTATCGCGCCGCGCCCGGCGGCATTCCCACCACCGTGGCCTTCAGCCAGGACGCGACCTTCCTGACGCTGGACACCGATCGCAAGACTGGCTGCATCCGCAGCAAGGAAAATGCCTACTCCAAGGACGGCGGCCTGGCCGTGCTGTACGGCAACCTGGCCGAGAAGGGCTGCATCGTCAAGACTGCCGGCGTGGATGAATCGCAGTGGGTCTTCACCGGCCGCGCGCGCGTGTTCGAAAGCCAGGACGACGCCGTCGAAGGCATCCTGGGCGACAAGGTCGTGCCGGGCGACGTGGTGGTGATCCGCTACGAAGGCCCCAAGGGCGGCCCCGGCATGCAGGAAATGCTGTATCCCACGTCCTACCTGAAGTCCAAGGGCCTGGGCAAGACCTGCGCGCTGTTCACCGATGGCCGCTTCTCGGGCGGCTCGTCGGGCCTGGTGATCGGCCACGCCTCGCCCGAAGCGGCCGAGGGCGGCACCATCGGGCTGGTGGAAGACGGCGACACCATCGAGATCGACATCCCCAACCGCAAGATGCACCTGGCCGTGTCCGACGAGGAACTGGCCCGCCGCCGCGCCGCGATGAACGCGCGCGCCGATGGCGGCTGGTTGCCGGTGGGCCGCGAGCGCGTGGTGTCGCAGGCCCTGCAGGCCTACGCGGCGCTGGCTACCTCGGCCGACCGCGGCGCGGTGCGCGATCTGTCGCAGCTCAAGCAGAAGCGTTGATCGGCCGGCGGTCGATGCAGTGAAAAAGCGGCGCCGCGTGCGCCGCTTTTTTTTGGCGTGCGCTGCGCTGGCGGCAGCGCGCAGCAACCCTCGCCGCTGTCCTTTTTGCCACCTCATGCCGGCTCGGAATTGCTGCCCGCGCGTTTGGCGGATAACCCTGTCATCGGCCGGGCCACCGCGACATTGCGTCAGCAGCGCGCTATAAAATTCCGCTACTTGTGATCCGGAGTCAAAAATGGCGCTCAATTCCGAAGCCCTGCGGTTGTTCCTGGGCGTGGTCGACGCCGGTTCGATGAGCGCCGCCGCCGAGATGCTGGGCCAGACCGCCTCGGGCGTCAGCCGAGGCCTGTCGCGCCTGGAGGAAGACCTGGGCGTGACGCTGCTGAATCGCACCACGCGGCGCATGGAACTGACCGCCGAGGGCGCGCATTTCCTGCCGAAGGCGCGCCAGATCGTGCAGTCGCTGGAAGAAGCCGAGGAATGCATGCGCATCGTCAACCAGCAGCCGGCCGGCCGTCTGCGCGTCGACGCCTCGGTGCCGGTGATGCTGCATTGCGTGGTGCCGCATGTGGCCGACTTCCGCCGGGAGTATCCGGCCATCTCGCTGGAGCTGACCAGCAACGATCGCATCGTCGACCTGATCGAGCACCGCACCGACGTGGCCCTGCGCATGGGGCCGTTGAACGATTCCACGCTGCATGCGCGGCCGATGCGGCCGCGTCCGCGCTGGCTGATGGCCAGCCCCGAGTACCTGGCGCGGCGCGGCGTGCCGCGCACCGTCGAGGATCTTGCCGGGCACGAACTGCTGGGCTTCACCCAGCCGGAAAGCCTGAACGTCTGGCCGCTGCGCCACGCGGGCGGCTCGACCTATCTGGCCACGCCCACGCTGGCCACGTCCAGCGGCGAGACCCAGCGCCACCTGGCGCTGCGCGGCGTGGGCATCGCCTGCCTGTCGGACTTCGTGTCGCGCGACGATCTGATCGAAGGGCGGTTGGTGCGCATCATGGAAGACCTGCACACCGACTACCTGCAGCCGATGCACGCGGTGTACTACCGCAATACGCAGCTATCGCGGCGCATCGCCTGCTTCCTGGATTTCTTCGCCAGCCGCTTGTGAAGCGGGGCGCCCCGCGCGGCCGATGACGGTCCGCGCGAGACGCCTGGCGCGTTGCCACGGGCCTTAGCCGTGCAGCGCCCGGCCGAAGGCCGCCAGCACCGATTCGTGCAGCGTCTCCGACAGCGTCGGATGCGCGAACACGCTGTGCATCAGGTCTTCCTCGGTGGCTTCCAGCGCCGCCGCCACGCCGTAGCCGGCGATCAGCTCGGACGCCTCCGGGTGGATGATGTGCGCGCCCAGCAGCTCGCCGGTCTTGGCGTCGAACACGGTCTTCACCAGCCCCTGGTCCTCGCCCATGGCGATGGCCTTGCCGTTGCCGACGAAGGTGAACCTGCCGACGCGGATCTCGCCGCCCGTCGCCTTGGCGTGTTCGCGCGCGCGGGCCTCGGTCATGCCGATGCTGGCGACCTGCGGATGCGAATAGGTGCACGCCGGAATGCGCAGCGGATCGAGCGCGTGCGCCGGCAGGCCGGCAATGGCCTCCACGCACAGCACCGCCTCGTGGCTGGCCTTGTGCGCCAGCCACGGCGCGCCGGCCACGTCGCCGATGGCGTAGACGCCCGGTTCCGCCGTGCGGCCCAGGCCATCCGTGACGATGTGGGTCTTCTCCACCTTCACGCGGGTCTGCTCCAGGCCCAGGTTCTCGACGTTGCCGACGATGCCGGCCGCGACGATGACGCGCTCGACCTCCAGCTCGATCTGCTTGCCCTGTTGCTCCAGCACGGCCTTGACGCCGGTGGCCGTCAGGCTGGACGACTTGACCGCGCACTGCGTCAGCACGCGGATGCCTTGCTTTTCGAACGCCTTGCGCGCCAGCGCGGAGATCTCGGCGTCTTCCTGCGGCAGGATCTCGGCGGTCATGTCGATCAGCGTCACTTCCGCGCCGACCGCACGGTAGAAGCTGGCGAACTCGGCGCCGATCGCGCCCGCGCCCACCACCAGCAGCGACTTGGGCAGCGCCGGCGGCGTCAGCGCCTGGCGATAGGTCCAGACGCGTTCGCCCACCGGCAGCGCCGGCAGCTCGCGCGCCCGCGCGCCGGTGGCCAGGATGATGTGGCGCGCCGACAGCGTGGCGCCGTTGTCGAGCGCGACGCGGCCGCCGCCGGCCAGCCGGGCGCTGGCGGCGAACACCGTCACGCCGTTTTTCTTCATCAGGTGCGTGACGCCCTGGCCCAGACGGCCGGCGACCTTGCGCGAGCGCGCCACCATCGCGGCCAGGTCGGGCTGGGCCGCGCCGGCGCCGGTCACGCCGTACTGGTCGGCCTCGCGGCAGGCGCGCAGCACGGTGGCGCTGTGCAGCAGCGCCTTGGTCGGGATGCAGCCCCAGTTCAGGCAGATGCCGCCGAGTTCGGCGCGTTCCACCAGCGCGGTCGACAGGCCCAGCTGGGCCGCGCGGATGGCGGCCACGTAGCCGCCGGGGCCGCCGCCCACCACCACCAGGTCAAACGAAGTCTTGGTCATGGCGGGGCTCACAGCAGGATGCGCACGGGGGCTTCGATCAGCGCGCGGAAGGCGGCCAGCCAGCGCGCGCCGACGGCGCCGTCCACCACGCGGTGGTCGGCCGACAGCGTCACGGTCATGACGGTGGCGGCCTTCAGGTCGCCGTTGTCGTCCACCACCGGGCGGCGCTCGGCCGCACCCACCGCCAGGATCGCGGCCTGCGGCGGGTTGATGATGGCGGCGAACTGCTTGATGCCGTACATGCCGAGGTTGCTGACCGTCAGCGAGCCGCCGGTGAATTCCTCGGGCTTCAGGCGATTGACCTTGGCGCGGCCGGCCAGCTCGACGATCTCGGCAGCGATGGCGGACAGCGGCTTGACGTCGGCGTCGCGCACGATGGGCGTGACCAGGCCGCCGTCGGTGGCCACGGCGACGCTGATGTCGGCGCCGGCGTGGAATTCAATGGCATCGTCGTGCCAGCTGGCGTTGACCTCGGGCACCTCGCGCAGCGCCAGCGCGGCGGCGCGCACGATGAAGTCATTGACCGACAGCTTGACCGCGCCGCCCTGGTTGGCCTGGGCGCGCAGGGCCAGCAGCGCGTCCATGCGGCAGTCCACCGTCAGGTAGAAGTGCGGCACCTGCTGCTTGCTTTCGGTCAGGCGGCGGGCGATGGCGCGGCGCATGCCGGAATGCGGCACGCGGCGGCCGGCGGCGCGGCTGGACTGGGGCGCGGCGGCAAGGGGGGCGCGGTCGCGCGCGGCCTCGACGTCGCGGCGCACGATGCGGCCGCGCGGGCCGGTGCCCTGCACGTCGAGCAGGTTGACGTGCCATTGCGCGGCCAG
>NZ_CADIJL010000045.1 GCF_902859695.1 Achromobacter ruhlandii | reverse complement strand
GCCGGTTCGAGAGAATCATCGCTGACCCACCGCCTTGCTGCCCTGCGGCAGATTCGTCGCCGTGGCGCCAAATCCGTTGCACTTGCCTGGCTTCGCGGCTCACAAAACTGCTTGAACTGCGAAGGAGCGAGACTATAGCACAGATTTTTGGCTTGTCACGCCGGGATGACAGCCATTTTGCAGAAAGATGATGATTTCCGGGGACGCACCCCGCATTTGCCATGGAAAAGTCATCCGTTCTGCGCCATCTGCTCTACATGGAATGCGTATCACCAGGACCGAGCCTTCCGCGAAGCACCCCGCGGCTGACGGCACACCTGTAGCGCGCCGAGATGGATATACATCTCCACTCTATATAGAGGTGTCTCCGTTTTCCATAGGGCCATATCCGTTTTCGCCCCTACGCCCAGGTGCAGTGGACCTGGCAGACAGTCTCGCCTCATAGCGGCCTATATATAAGAAGGCGCCGTGGCGGGGAACATCCGTCCACTGCCACGCGCTCTGGTCTCTCTATATATAGACATCCTCTATGGGGGGGGCCGATATAGAAGGCCTGATAGACACGAAGGGACGCATCCCGCTCCGCTACAGCCGCAACTCTGTCGTTTCCTTGATCTGCTGGAGCGCAAAGAACGAGCGCATGTCCACCACGGCGGGATGTCGCATCAGGGTGTCCATGGCGAACTTGGAGAAATGCGCCAGGTCGGCGACTTGAATGCGCAGCAGGTAGTCCATGTCGCCGGACATGGCGTAGCACTCGACCACCTCGGGCCAGAGCTGGACGTCGCGAGCGAAGTCGCTCATGGGCGCATGGCTGGAGCCGCTGTGCTTGTTCAGGCGGATGTTGACGTAGGCCAGCAGGCCCAGCCCGACCTTTTCGGCGTCGATCAGCGCCACGTATTTCTTGATGAAGCCCTTCTCTTCCAGCCGTCGCACCCGGCGCAGGCAGGGGCTGGGCGACAGGGAAACGCGGTCGGCCAACTCCTGGTTGCTCAGGCGGCCGTCGCGCTGCAATTCGGCCAGGATCCTTATATCTGTCCTATCCAGCTCTATGTCAGACATTTTTAGCCCCATATTTTTTTTCCTGGGCAATATTATTGCTCAACCTTCCCGCTTCCGCGACATGTTTGCAATTGTCTGCCTGCCTTTCCTCCCTACAATCTTCATCCTAGACTTGAACGACAAGTCGCCTCTATAACGACTCAAGGGAGCAGACTCATGAGCAGCGCTTTCCAACCCTGGGACAACCCGATGGGCACCGCCGGGTTCGAATTCATCGAATATGCCGCGCCGGACCCCGCCGCGCTGCGCAAGGTGTTCGAACTGCTGGGCTTCAAGGCGATCGCCAAGCATCGCCACAAGGACGTGACGCTGTACCGCCAGGGCGGCGTGAATTTCCTGATCAACGCCGAACCCGATTCCTTTGCGCAGCGCTTTGCCCGGCTGCACGGCCCGTCGATCTGTGCGATCGGTTTCCGTGTGCAGGACGCGGCCGCCGCGTACAAGCGCGCGCTGGAACTGGGCGCGTGGGGTTTCGACTCGCACAGCGGCCCGATGGAACTGAACATTCCCGCCATCAAGGGCATTGGCGATTCGCTGATCTACCTGGTGGACCGCTGGAATGGCAAGGAAGGCCATGGCGGCATCGGCGACATCAGCATCTATGACGTCGACTTCGTGCCGGTGGATCCGCAGAACGCGCAGGCCGACCTGAACCACCGCGGCGCCGGGCTGACGCTGGTGGACCACCTGACGCACAACGTGCACAAGGGCCGCATGGCCGAGTGGTCGGAGTTCTACGAGCGCCTGTTCAACTTCCGCGAGGTGCGCTACTTCGACATCGAGGGCAAGGTGACGGGCGTGAAGTCCAAGGCCATGACCTCGCCGTGCGGCAACATCCGCATTCCCATCAACGAGGAAGGCACCGAGGAGAAAGGCCAGATCCAGGAGTACCTGGACCTGTACCGCGGCGAGGGCATCCAGCACATCGCCATGGCCACCGAGGACATCTACGGCACGATCGAGGCGCTGCGCGCCAACGGCGTGGTGTTCCTGGATACGCCGGAAACCTACTACGAGCTGCTGGATCGCCGCCTGCCCAACCATGGCGAGGACGTGGCGCGCCTGCAGAAGAACCGCATCCTGCTGGACGGCGCCCCCGACGGCGGCCTGCTGCTGCAGATCTTCACCGAGAACCAGATCGGCCCGATCTTCTTCGAGATCATCCAGCGCAAGGGCAACGACGGTTTCGGCGAAGGCAATTTCAAGGCGCTGTTCGAGTCCATCGAGCTGGACCAGATGCGCCGCGGCGTGGTGAAAGCCGTCGACTGACCGCTTCCCCCGCCAGCGCCGGTACCCATGTGCCCGGCGCCGGCCTTGAAACCTCGCCTTGCGCGAGGTTTTTTTTCGCCTGTCCTACTTCTTCAGGCGATCCTGGAACTGCTTGCGGAACTTGGCGACCTTGGGCGCGATCACGAACTGGCAATAGCCCTGCTCGGGATGCAGCGCGAAATAATCGCGGTGATAGTCCTCGGCCTGCCAGAAGCGCGCAGGCGCCAGCAGCTTGGTCACGATGGGCGCGTCGTAGACTTTCTGCGCCTCGACCTCGGCGATGACGGCCTCGGCCTGCTCGCGCTGCGCGTCGTTCTGCCAGAAGATGGCCGACTCGTACTGCGGGCCGATGTCGTTGCCCTGGCGGCCCGGGGTGGTCGGGTCGTGGGTGGCGAAGAAGACGCGCAGCAGGTCGCTGTACGACAGCTCGGCGGGATCGAATTCGACGCGCGCCACCTCGATGTGGCCGGTGTCTTTGCCGCAGACCTGTTCGTAGGTGGGATTGTCGACGTGCCCGCCGCTGTAGCCGGGCAGCACGCTCTTGACGCCGCGCAGGTCGGTGAAGACCGCCTCGACGCACCAGAAACAGCCGCCGCCGAGAACGGCGACCTCATTGCCCGGGGAGGGTTGTTCTGCCATGACGATTCCTTTGCTGAAACTTTCCAGAGACGATACGACTACTTCTTGGCCGGCGCCAGCGTCAGGATCCATTCGGCCAGCAGGCGGGCGTCTTCCTGGCTGACGTGGGTTTGCGCCGGCATCGGCACGGCGCCCCAGGCGCCGCGGCCGCCCCCGCGGATCTTGCCCGCGAGGTAATCCACCATGGCATCTCCCTGCCCGGCGTAGCGCTCGGCCACGCTGGCCAGCGGCGGTCCGACGCGCTTGACGTCGACCTGGTGACAGGCCATGCAGGCCTTGCTCTTGGCCAGATCCAGGCCGGTGGTTTGCCCCTGGGCCGCGCCGGCGGCCAGCAGGCCGGCGGCGACCGCCAACAGACTACGTATCAAATGCATCGGTTACCGCCCCACGGCTCGCGGTGCTGGCGAGCTTGCCGAACTTGGCAAGCACACCGCGTGTATAACGCGGCTTGGGCTGGACCCAGGCCTGGCGACGAGCCGCCATTTCTTCGTCGCTGATATTGAGCTGCAACAGCAGCTGGTGGGCATCGATGGTAACCGAATCTCCCTCCCGGATCAGCGCAATGGGCCCGCCGACGAAGGCCTCGGGCGCGACGTGGCCGACCACCATGCCCCAGGTGCCGCCGGAGAAGCGGCCATCGGTGATGAGGCCCACGGTTTCGCCCAGCCCCTGTCCGACCAACGCGGAGGTCGGCGCCAGCATTTCGCGCATGCCCGGCCCGCCCTTGGGGCCTTCGTAGCGGATCACCACCACGTCGCCGTCACGGATCTGGCGCGCCATGATGGCGGCCATGGCGTCATCCTCGGAATCGAAGACACGCGCCGGTCCGGTGATGACCGGGTTCTTCAGGCCGGTGATCTTGGCCACGCAGCCTTCCGGCGACAGGTTGCCCTTGAGGATCGCCAGGTGGCCCTGGGAATAGAGGGCGCGGTCCAGCGGCATGATCACGTCCTGGTCGGCGCGCGGCGTATCGGGCACGTCGGCCAGCGATTGCGCCACGGTCTGGCCGGTGATGGTGATGCAATCCCCGTGCAGCAGGCCGGCGTTGAGCAACAGCTTCATGACCTGCGGAATGCCGCCGGCGCGATGCAGGTCGGTCGCCACGTATCTGCCGGATGGCTTGAGGTCGCACAGCACCGGCACGCGCTGGCGAATGCGTTCGAAGTCGTCGATGGTCCAGGGCACCTCGGCGGCGTGGGCGATGGCCAGGAAATGCAGCACGGCATTGGTCGAGCCGCCCGTTGCCATGATGACGGAAACGGCGTTTTCGATGGACTCGCGCGTGATGATGTCGCGCGGACGCAGCCCCCGCCTGACGGCCTGCACCAGTACCCGGGCCGATTCCGCCGCCGACACGACCTTTTCGTCGTCCTCGTTGGCCATGGTGCTGGAATACGGCAGGCTCATGCCCATGGCTTCGAAGGCAGAGCTCATGGTGTTGGCGGTGTACATGCCACCACAGGAGCCCGAACCGGGGATGGCGCATTTCTCGATCTGCTTGAAGTCGGCCTCTTCCATGCGGCCCATGGTGTATTCGCCGACCGCCTCGAACACCGAGACGATGGTCAGGTCCTTGCCCTGGTAGCGGCCCGGCTTGATGGTGCCGCCATAGACGTAGATGCCCGGCACGTTCATGCGCGCCAGGGCGATCATGCCGCCCGGCATGTTCTTGTCGCAGCCGCCGATGACCACCACGCCGTCCATCCACTGGCCCTGCGCGGCGGTCTCGATACAGTCGGCGATGACCTCGCGCGACACCAGCGAGTACTTCATGCCCTCGGTGCCCATGGACATGCCATCGGAAATGGTGGGCGTGCCGAACACCTGCGGATTGGCCTTGGCGCCGCGGATGGCCTCGATGGCGGCATCGGCCAGGCGCTGCAGGCCGCTGTTGCACGGCGTGATGGTCGAATGGCCGTTGGCCACGCCGATCATGGGATTCTCGAAATCGGCTTCCTGGTAGCCCAGCGCGTAATACATAGCGCGATTGGGAGCCCGGGCGACGCCGTGCGTGATGTGGCGGGAACGTTCGTTGTGCGACATGGTCTGTTGTCTCCTGTCGGCCGTCAGGGCGCGGACATGGCGATCGCGCCCGGGGGGGTAGCCAGCTCGCTCGCGGGCGAGTCTCGGGATACACCGGCATGCTGGGGCTTGCATGTCGATCTACCGCGGGGCTCGCCGGTTATTATCATTCAACTTCATTGTGTCGGGCGGAACATGCTGCAATATCCAAAATTCGACCCCGTTGCCCTGCAGATCGGGCCCCTGTCCATCCATTGGTACGGGCTGATGTACCTGGTGGGCTTCGCGCTGGTATACGTGCTGGGCCGGCGCCGCATCACGCGCGGCCATACCACCTCCCTGAACGTGCGCGACCTGGAGGACCTGATCTTCTACAGCGTGCTGGGCGTGGTGCTGGGCGGACGGCTGGGCTATGTGCTGTTCTACAAGCCGAGCTATTACCTGGCGCATCCGCTGGAAGTGGCCTACCTGTGGGAAGGCGGCATGTCGTTCCACGGCGGGCTGATCGGCGTGATCCTGGTGATGCTGCTGTTCGCCCGCAAGAAGGGCCTGCCCTTCTTCGCCGTCAGCGATTTCATCGCGCCGCTGATCCCGCTGGGGCTGGGCTTTGGCCGACTGGGCAATTTCATCAATGGCGAGTTGTGGGGCCGCCCCACCGACGTGCCGTGGGCGATGGTGTTCCCGAGCAGCGGCGACGGCATCGCGCGCCATCCGTCCCAACTGTATGAGCTGGGGCTGGAAGGCATCGTGCTGTTCGCGCTGATGTGGTGGTTTTCGAGCAAACCGCGCCCCCTGGGCCAGGTGAGCGCGGTATTCCTGATGGGCTACGGAACGTTCCGTTTCCTGGTGGAATTCACCCGCGAGCCGGACAACTTCCTGGGCCTGCTCGCGGGCGGGTTGAGCATGGGACAGTGGCTGTCCCTGCCGATGGTCGCCCTGGGCGCCATCATGTTCGTGCTTACTGCAAAACGATCGTCCCGTTGACCGAAATGCTGACCGTGACGTCCCCTGCTTCCAGGGGGACGTCCGCGCTGTAGCCGGCGCCGCCGGAGGCGTCCTTGGCCATGGCGCCCATCATGCGCGGCATCGGCGTGACGCCGCCGGCGCCGCCGAGTTCGAGCTTGCTCAGACGGTAGCCCGAGAAGCCGAAGGCGTTGGCCGCGGCCAGCGCGCGATCCTTGAAGGCCTGCGCGGCCTCCTTGAGCAGCTTGCGCTCCTCGGCCTCGCGCACTTCGCGCGACAGCGAGAAGCTGATGTTGGAAATGGCGGTCTTGTCGGACAGCTTCGAGGCCAGCGCGGCGGCGGCGGCAAAATCCTTCGATTCCAGGATGATCTCGCCCTGGCCACGCCAGGTGGTGCTGGTCTTGCCCTTGCTGCTGCTGGTGGAATTGGGCCAGACGTTGAAGCTGCCGGTGCGCACGTCGACGCCCTTGGTGTCGCGCGCGCGCTTGGCCACGTCGTCCAGCATCTCGGTCAGCTTCTTGCCGGCGGTGGGCTGATCCGCCGCTTCGGTCTCGGCCGACAGCGAGATGCGCACCGTGTCCTGCTTGACCTCGGAGGAGGCGGTGGCCTGCAACGTCAGTTCCGGCGACCGGTTGGCGGCGGATTCCGCCGTGGCGGGAGCCGTCGTCGGTGCCTGCGCAAAAACAGGCTGCGCCAGCGAGAGAGCGGCCACGGCCGCGCACGCCGCGCCAAGTTTGGTCAGCGAAAAAACGGGGGATTTCGACATGGACTGGTCCTATGAGGGAGGACGATGGAGGAGGCGCCCGGCGCGGACCTGCGCTCGTGGCAGGTCCGCTGGGATAGATGCCCCGCCTGTGCCGTCAAGGCCGGCATCTCGAACCCTGAGGTTCAAGGTGGTCGCGTTCCGAAGAGCGTCGGGTTCGTCTACGAGAGACAATCGCTCCAGCTCTGCACTCCCGCAACCAATATGCCATAAGACATAGGTTCAGAGAATGTATGGCCAGGTCACGGACACGGCAGGGACAAACTGAAAAACTTGAAAAAACCTGGGTGAAAACCGCTTATGAACGTCAGAGCAGCTTTTCTTGCCCTGACAGCGCGTCGTCTAGGACTGCGTTCATGTCCTCGATTCTACGCTTGAAGTCGCCGACCGCCAAACCGCCCAGCGGACCATCGGGCGCCTTCATGGCGAGCAGCTCGCCCGCCACCTGCAACGCGGCCATCACCGCGATGCGTTCGTTGCTGGAAACCTTGCCGGTGCCCTGGATGCGCAGCATGAGCTGGTCGACGTGGCGCACGGCAGCCAGCAGCGTGGGCTTTTCTTCGGCCGAGCACGCCAGCGAGTAGTCGCGCCCGAGGATCGTTACATCTACGCGTTCCATCAGTGTTGCTCTCCGGACGGCGCACCCGGCAGACGGGCCAGGACGGCGTCGATGCGCTCGCGGGCCGCGGCGGCGGCCACGCGCAGGCGCTGTAGTTCGGTGTCGCGGCTTTGCAGGTTGCCCTGCAGTTCGGTTTCGCGGGCGGAGAACCGCGCCTCGAGCGACTGGCGTTCGGCGGCTTCGCGAGCGAGCTGTTCGCGCAAGGCCACTTCGGCCTTCTGCGCCTGCTCCAGCATCGCGGTGACGGCGCCGTCGTTGTCCTGCAATTTGGCCTGCAGGGCGGCAATATCGGCGTCGCGGTCGGCGGCGCGTTGCTTGAGCGCGCGCGTCTCCGCTTCGGTTTCGTTCAGGCGGGCGCGCAATGCGTCACGCTCGGCATGAAGTTGCCGGGTGCGTTGCACCAGTTGCCCGATACGGGCGGCGAGTTGGTCTAGGTCTTGCAGCATGGGCGCTATCGTAAACCATCCAGGTGGGAATCGGGCCGCTTCACGCAAGGTGAGAAACACGGCAATATTCAGTAGGAAATGCAGCGGCATGGCCGGCGGCGGGCAACATACCTGATCAGGCACAACTAGAAAAGTCCCGCGCGTCCGGCAAGCGGCAGGTCACGCGAACCTGCTTTCGCATTTCTTTCTATCAACTTTCACTTAGCTTTCAAACAGCCCTCAATCTGACCGCCCCGTTACATCTGGGGATCGGGAGTTCCCCAATTTTAGGGAAAACCCCAGGCTTTCACCTAGCTTACAGGGTTTGCATCGCTGCAGGCGTCCATTACCATTCGCCCTTTCAAGAAGCCACGCCGAAGCTTTCAGAAGAACACCGGGCACCGAGTCGTGCCTTTTTTGTGCCTGTCACATGGCTTTCCGGCAGCCGGGGCAGATCACAAACCTCTTTTTATCTACATGCTGTAAACAGGAGCCAACCAATCATGCAGCTACGCAATCGACAGGACTTCTGGTCGGGGGTGATGTTCATCGCCCTTGGACTGGGATTCGCCTGGCAAGCCAGCAGCTACCAAATGGGTACTGCCGCCCGTATGGGCCCCGGGTATTTTCCTTTCTGGCTGGGCATTGTCCTCGCATTGCTGGGTGCCATCGTGCTGCTTGGCTCGATGTCGAAGAAGGCCCAGGAAACCCACGTCGACAAGTTCGACTGGCGCATCGTGTTCCTCGTGGTCGGATCCGTGGTCGTCTATGGCCTGGTCCTGAAACTGCTGGGCATCTATATCTCGGTGTTCCTGCTGGTGGTGCTCAGCAGCCTGGCCAGCCACGAGTTCAGCCTCAAGGTCGCCGTCGCCAACGGCATCTTCCTGGTGGTGTTCTCGTATCTGGCGTTCGTCAAGGGGCTGGGGCTGATTTTCCCGCTGTGGCCGTCGTTTCTGGGCATGAACTGAGGAGCTACCGGTCATGGAATTGTTTGACAACCTGATGTTGGGTTTCTCGGTGGCGTTCACGCCCGAGAACCTGTTGTACGCGCTGCTGGGCTGCGTTCTGGGTACGCTGATCGGCGTGCTGCCGGGCATCGGCCCGGTCCCGACCATTGCGATGCTGCTGCCGATCACGTACGTGCTGCCGCCGGTGGCCGGCCTGATCATGCTGGCGGGTATCTATTACGGCGCCCAGTACGGTGGTTCGACCACGGCCATCCTGGTGGCATTGCCAGGGGAAACGTCCGCGGTAGTGACCGTGCTGGACGGTCACCAGATGGCCCGTAACGGCCGTGCCGGCGCCGCGCTGGCCATCGCCGCCCTGGGTTCGTTCTTCGCCGGTTGCGTGGCCACGCTGCTGCTGGCCGCCTTCGCGCCCCCGCTGGCTGAAGTCGCTTTCAAGTTCGGCCCCGCCGAGTACTTCTCGCTGATGTGCCTGGGCCTGGTCGGCGCCGTGGTGCTGGCCTCGGGTTCGCTGCCCAAGGCGATCGCGATGATCATCCTGGGTCTGCTGCTGGGCATGGTCGGCACCGACGTCAACTCGGGCGTGGCCCGCTTCGACTTCGGCGTGCCGGAACTGCAGGACGGCATCGACTTCGCCATCGTGGCCATGGGCGTGTTCGGCTTCGCCGAAATCATGACCAACCTGGAGCAGAAGGAAAACCGCGTCGACATCACCGACAAGATCGGCTCGCTGTACCCGAACAAGCAGGAATTCAAGGAATCCGCGCCCGCCGTGCTGCGTGGCACGGCCCTGGGTTCGGCCCTGGGCATCCTGCCGGGCGGCGGCGCGGTGCTGTCCTCGTTCGCGTCGTACACGCTGGAAAAGAAGATCTCGAAGAATCCGGAACGCTTCGGCAAGGGCCACCCGGCCGGCCTGGCGGGCCCCGAATCGGCCAACAACGCGGCCGCGCAGACCTCGTTCATCCCGCTGCTGACCCTGGGTATCCCGGGCAACGCCGTGATGGCGCTGATGGTCGGCGCGATGACGATCCACAACATCCAGCCCGGCCCGCAAGTGATGACGAGCCACCCCGAGCTGTTCTGGGGCCTGATCGCCTCGATGTGGATCGGCAACCTGATGCTGGTGGTGCTGAACCTGCCGCTGATCGGCCTGTGGGTCAAGCTGCTCAAGGTGCCCTACCGCATCCTGTTCCCGGCGATCCTGGTGTTCTGCACGATCGGTGTGTACTCGCTCAACTACAACTCGTTCGACATCTTCACGACGGCCATGTTCGGTATCGTGGGCTATGTCTGGTCGAAACTGAAGTGCGAAGGCGCGCCGCTGCTGCTGGGCCTGGTGCTCGGCCCCATGATGGAAGAGAACTTCCGTCGCGCCCTGCTGCTGTCGCGCGGCGACTTCAGCACCTTCGTGACGCGTCCGCTGTCGGCCTCGCTGCTGGCCGTGGCGGTGTTCCTGGTGATCCTGGTGGCCCTGCCGGCGATCCGCAAGAAGCGCGAAGAGACTTTCGTCGAAGAAGACTGAGGACGGCGCCGCCGCATTGCGCGGCGGTTTCGCTCCCGCCCAAACCCTCGGCTTGCCGGGGGTTTTTCTTTGGCCGCGCGGTTACGCCTGCGCCGAGCGCGTGCCGCGCTCGAAACCAGTTGCTACAACTCAATACAGGGTGTGGATGCAAACGCCGGCATCTACGTTAAGCTACGGGTTTACCCCCACGCGATGATTCGAGATGAATTTCGACTGGAACAACCCCTATCCCACAACGCGCACGCCGGTCTTCGCCCGCAACATCGTGGCCACTTCGCAGCCGCTGGCGGCGCAGGCCGGGCTGCGCGTATTGGCCGGTGGCGGCAACGCGGTGGATGCGGCCATCGCCGCGGCCGCGACGCTGACGCTGACCGAACCTGTCAGCAATGGCCTGGGATCGGATTGCTTCGCCATCGTCTGGGACGGCTCCAAGCTGCATGGCCTGAACGCCTCGGGGCCGGCGCCCGCCGCCTGGAGTCCGGACTATTTCCGCCGCCGGCACCAGGGCGCGATTCCGACCCGCGGTTGGGACAGCGTGACGGTGCCGGGCTGCGTGGCCGGCTGGGCCGCGCTGCATGAAAAACTGGGCCGGCTGTCGTTCGCCGACGTGCTGGCGCCCGCCATCGACTATGCCGAGCGCGGCTTCGCCATCAGCCCGATGGTGCATCAGAAGTGGGCCGCACAGGCCGACGTGCTGCAGCCGCAACCCGGTTTCGCCGAACACTTCCTGCCGCGGGGCCGGGCGCCGCACATCGGCGAGCACTTCACGCTGAAAGGCGCCGCGGCGACGCTCAAGCGCATCGCCGCCAGCGGCGGCCGCGATTTCTACGAAGGCGAAACGGCCCACAAGCTGGTGGCCCATGCGCAGGCCCACGAGGCCGCCATGACGCTGGCCGACCTGCGCGACTACGCGCCGGAATGGGTGACGCCCGTCAGCCAGGCGTATCGCGGCCATACGCTGCACCAGATTCCGCCCAACGGCCAGGGCATCGCCGCCCTCATCGCGCTCGGGATCCTGCAGAACTTCGACCTGGCGGCGCGGCCGATCGATCATCCCGACACCCAGCACCTGCTGCTCGAGGCCATGAAGCTGGCCTTCGCCGATGTCTATGCGCACGTCGCGGACGCGCGCCACATGCGCGTGACGCCCGAACAGATGCTGCGCGCCGACTACCTGGCCGAACGCGCGCGGCTGATCGATCCGAATGTCGCCCAGGCATTCGCCTGCGGTCATGCGCCGCAGGGCGGCACGGTCTACCTGACTGCCGCCGACCGCAGCGGCATGATGGTCAGCTTCATCCAATCGAACTACATGGGGTTCGGTTCGGGCGTGGTGGTGCCGGGCACCGGCGTCAGCCTGCAGAACCGCGGCCATTGCTTCAGCACCGAAGCCGACCACCCCAACGCGGTGGCGGGTGGCAAGCGCCCCTTCCACACCATCATCCCGGGCTTCCTCATGCGCGACGGCGCGCCGGTCATGAGTTTCGGCGTGATGGGCGGCAACATGCAGCCGCAAGGCCAGGTGCAGACGCTGGTGCGCATGCTCGACTACGGCCAGCAGCCGCAGGCCGCTTGCGACGCGCCGCGCTGGAAATGGAACCAGGGGCTGGCGGTGGATGTGGAGCCCTCGATATCCCCCGCCGTGGCGCAAGGCCTGCGCGCCCGCGGCCACGTGCTCGAAGGCATCGACGACCCGTACATGGATTTCGGTTCCGGCCAGTTCATCTGGCGCCTGGGCGACCCGGCGGTGGATGGCTACGTCAGCGCCAGCGACAGCCGTCGCGACGGACTCGCCGCCGGCTTTTGATTGCGTTAAGGTTACTGCCTCAGGTTTTCCTTTCCACAGCGGAGTCCCCTGCATGGCATCGATCGGTACCAAGAGCTACGACGCGGTCGTGGCCCAGAAAGTCGCATTCCTCGGATTGGGCGTGATGGGCCTGCCCATGGCCGGCCACCTGGCCCGCGCCGGGCACGACGTCACCGTCTACAACCGCACGCCGTCCAAGGCGCAGGCCTGGGCCGCCGAGTTCGGTGGCCGCAGCGCCGTGACGCCGCGCGAGGCCGTGGCCGGCGCGCAGATCGTGTTTGCCTGCGTCGGCAATGACGACGACCTGCGCAGCGTGACGCTGGGCCCCGATGGCGCGTTCGCGGGCATGGCGCCGGGCGCGGTGTTCGTGGACCACACCACCGCCTCGGCCGACGTGGCGCGCGAGCTGTACGCGCAAGCCAAGGACCTGGGCCTGAATTTCATCGATGCGCCGGTATCCGGCGGCCAGGCCGGCGCGGTCAACGGCGTGCTGACGGTCATGTGCGGCGGCGAGCAGGCGGTGTTCGATGCGGTCAAGCCGGTGGCGCAGGCCTTCGGCCGCGCCGTCACGCGCGTGGGCCCGCCGGGCGCCGGACAACTGGCCAAGATGGTCAATCAGATCTGTATCGCCGGCATCGTGCAGGGCTTGTCCGAAGCCGTGGCGTTCGGCCAGGCGGCCGACCTCGACATGAAACTGGTGCTGGATGTGATCAGCAAGGGCGCGGCGCAGAGCTGGCAGATGGAGAACCGCGGCGGCACCATGGTCGACGACAAGTTCGACTTCGGCTTCGCGGTGGACTGGATGCGCAAGGATCTTGGCCTGGTGCTGGCCGAGGCGCGCCACAACGGCGCCCGGCTGCCACTGACGGCGCTGGTGGATCAGTTCTATGGCGACGTGCAGAAAATGGGCGGCGGCCGCTGGGATACGTCCAGCCTGATCAAGCGCCTGCGCGATTGACCGACCCCCTGACAAAAAAAGCGGCCCCGAGGGGCCGCTTTTCATTGCGTCATGCGGCCTGCAGCGCACTCCGCGCCGGGGCCAGGTCGAGGGCGTCGATGCGCTGGCGCGCCAGCGCCACGCCTTCGAGCGCCGCGACTTCGCCCATGGCCATGCCTTCGGCGGCGATGAAGGTGACCTCGTTCATGCCCAGGAAGCCGAGCATCTGCCGCAGGTACGGCGTCATGGTGTCGTTGGGGGTGCCTTCGGCCTTGCCGCCACGCGCCGTCAGCACGAACACCTGCTTACCCTTCACCAACCCCTCCGCCACGCCTTCCGGCGTATAACGGAACGTGACGCCGGCCCGGGCCACGTGATCCAGATAGCTCTTGAGCTGGGCCGGCAGGGTGAAGTTGTATACCGGCACCGCGAACACGATGCGGTCGGCCTGCAGCAGTTCCGCGATCAGGGCGTCACTGCGTTCGACGATGCGCTGCTGCTCCAGGGTGCGCGCATCGGCGGGCGTGAACAGCGCGCCGGCGGTGGCGCCGTCAAAGTACGGCAGCGGCTCGGCGCCGATATCACGGGTGGTGATAACAGCGGCGGGGTCGGCCTGCTTGATGCGGGCCACCATGTGATCGGCCAGCTCCTTGCTGTGCGAGCGGTTGCCGAGAATCGAGGACAGGATGACGAGGGTCTTCATAACGTGATCTCCAGTGCGGACCGCGAAAAGCGCGGGTCTTGAGTGCATGGCTTCACTGTAGATCGCTTAATTGATCACATAAACCCGGGTATGATGAACTGTTCGTTCCAATCATAGAACAATCATGCAAGATCTAAATGACCTCTATTATTTTTCCCAAGTCGTAGAGCAAGGCGGCTTCAGCGCGGCGGCGCGGGCCCTGGATATCCCCAAATCCCGCCTGTCGCGCCGTATTTCCCACCTGGAGGAAAGCCTGGGCGTGCGGCTCCTGCACCGCACCACGCGGCGCCTGCGCCTGACCGCCGCCGGGGAACGCTATCTGCACTACTGCCGCGAGATGGCTGCCTCGGCCCGCGCGGCCGACGACGCAATGCGCCAGTTGCAGGCCGAACCCACCGGGCCGGTGGTGGTGAGCTGCCCGGTCTCGATCGCGCAGGACGTGCTGGCGCCGCTGCTGCCGGAATTCCTGGACGCGTGGCCGGCCATTTCGGTCCAGCTGCTGGTGACCAACCGCCGGGTGGACCTGATCCGCGAGGGGGTCGACCTGGCGCTGCGGGTGCGCACCAAGCTCGATACCGACGCCGAACTGGTGGTGCGCCACCTGGGCACGGCGCGCGGCACGCTCGTGGCCAGCCCGGCCTACATCCAGCGCCACGGCGCGCCCGACACGCCGCAGGACCTGGCCTCGCACACCACCCTGAGCTTCAGCGACCCGCAAAACGAAGTGCGTTGGCCGCTGCGCAACGACAAGGGCGAAGAGGTGCATATCGAACTCAAGCCGCAGTTGTCGTGCAACGACTTCATCGTGCTGGTGGAGGCCGCCGTGCGCGGCCGCGGCATCGCGTTGCTGCCGTCGATCGCGACACAGGAGGAACTGCGCCGCGGCCAACTTGTGCCGGTCCTGCCGCAGTGGCAGTCGCCGGAAGGCATCGTCCACTGCATCTATCCGTCGCGGCGCGGCATGATGCCGGCGGTGCGCACCTTGCTGGATTTTCTGTCGCAGCGCCTGCCCCCCACCTACCAGCGGCTGGAGAAGCAAGGCGCCACGGCGCCTGCCGCTCAGTAGCCGCGCTCGCGCTCGACCACGCCGGTGATGGGCTCGCCGCGCATCAGCCGGGCGACCTTGCCGGCAATCTGCTCGATGCTTTCGTCGCGCAGCGTGCGGGCGGCGATGTGCGGCGTGACATGCACGCGCGGATCGCGCCAGAACGGATGGTCCTTGGGCAGCGGCTCGGTATGGAACACGTCGAGCGTCGCGCCGGCGATCTCGCCCTCTTCCAGCATCCGCACCAGGTCTTCCTCGACCAGGTGTTCACCACGGCCGACGTTGACCAGGTGCGCCTCGGGCAGCAGTTGGCCGAGCGTGTCGCGGTTGAGGATGCCACGGGTGTCGGGCGTGAGCGGCAGCACGTTCACCAGGAAGCGAGTGCGTGCCAGGAAGGCCGGCAACGCGTCCTGCCCGGAGAAGGACTCCACGCCGGGGATCTCGCGCGGCGTGCGCGACCAGCCCGCCACCGGATAACCGAACTCGGCCAGCGTCTGCGCCACGCGCGCGCCCACCTGGCCCAGGCCCAGCACGCCCACCGGCCAATCGGCCTGGCGCGTGCCTTCGCGGGTATCCCAGTGCTGGCGCGCCTGTGATTCGTCGAAGGCCTGGAAGTCGCGCGACACGCGCAGCAGCGCGTACAGGGCGTACTCGGCCATCTGCACCGACATGCCCGCGTCCTCGAGGCGGACGATGCGCACGTGCGGCGGGATTTCCTTCATCTTGAGCAAGGCATCCACGCCCGCGCCCAGATTGAACAGCGTCTCGATGCGGGTCTCGTGCCGGAACAGTTCCACAGGGGGTTTCCACACCAGGGCGACCTCGGCGCCGGAGGGCGGGCCATCGGGATTCCAGACGGAGATGCGACAGCCGGGCATGGCGGCTTGCAGGCGCGGAACCCACACGTCGGGGTCGTGCAGGGGGCAGGCGAAAAGGATATGCATGGCTAGATCCGGACGGGCTCGGGAAATCGCAAGCATGGGGGAAGACGGCGCACAAATCAAACGGCCCGGCATGAAAGCCGGGCCGTGTCTGCACGCGGAACGCGAGGCCGGTCAGGCGGCTTGCGTCACTTGCGGCTTGTTCTTGTTCTTGCCGCGGCGCAGGAAAGCCCACACCTGCAGCAGGATCAGCAGCGCGCTGGCGCCGATGAACCAGGCGCTGATCGGACGTTCGACGAACACCGCCAGGTCACCGCGCGACAACAGCAAGGCGCGACGGAAGTTCTCTTCGACCATGGGCCCCAGCACGAAGCCGAGCAGGATCGGCGCGACCGAGAATTCCAGCGTCATCAGGACGGCGCCGATCACGCCGAAAGCCAGCACTTCCCAGATCTGGAAGAGGCTGTTCTGGGTGCTGAACACGCCCACCGCGATGAAGAACAGCGCCGACGGGAACAGGTAGCGGTAAGGCACCTGCAACAGCTTGACCCAGACGCCGATCAGCGGCACGTTGAGCACCATCAGCAGCACGTTGCCGACCCAGAAGCTGGCGATCAGGCCCCAGAAGATGTCCGGATGCTCGGTGATCAGCTGCGGGCCGGGCTGGATGCCCTGGATCAGCAGCGCGCCCAGGATCAGCGCCATCACCGCGTCGCCGGGGATGCCCAGGCTCATCGTGGGGATGAAGTCGACCTGCGTCTTCGAGTGCGACGAGGCTTCGGGCGAGGCCACGCCGGCGATCATGCCGGTGCCGAACTTCTCGGGCGTCTTGGAAATCTTGCGTTCCAGCGCGTAGGCCACGAAGGTGGTGATGGTCGGGCCGGTGCCGGGCATGGCGCCGAACAGCGTGCCCACGGCGGTGCCGCGCACCATGGGCCAGAAGGCCGTCTTCAATTCCTGCTTGCTGGGACGCATGTCGCGCAGGCGCAGCTTGGCGCCGCTGCCGATGATGGTCATGCGGTTGACGCTCATCAGGAAGTCGGCCACGCCGAACAGGCCCATCGAGATCGCCACCAGTTCCAGGCCGTCGGACAGGTCGAGCAGGCCGAACGAGAAGCGGATGGTGCCGGTGTTCACGTCGGTGCCGACCACGCCGCACATCAGGCCGAACAGCGTCATGGCCACGCCCTTGAGCGGCGAACCGCGCGACATGGTGGCGCCGGCCAGCAGGCCCAGCAGCATGATCGAGAAGATCTCGGTCGGGCCGAACTTGAAGGCGACTTCGACCAGCAGCGGCGAGGCGAAGATCATGACGATGATGCCGACCGAGGCCGCGAAGAACGAGCAGATCATCGTAATGCCGAGCGCCGTTCCCCCCTTGCCCTGTTTGGTCAATGGATACCCGTCAAGGCACGTCACCGCGTGCGGCGGGTGCGAAGGCAGGTTGAGCAGGATGGCGCCGATGGCGCCGCCGTATTGCGAGCCGTAGAAAATACCGGCCAGCATCAGGATGGCGGGCACCGGCTGCATCACGTAGGTCAGCGGCAGCAGGATCGAGATGGCCGACAGCGCGCCCATGCCGGGCAGCACGCCGATGAGGTTGCCCACCAGCACGCCGAAGAACGACCACATCAGGTTGTGGAGCTGGAACGCGACGCCGAAGCCGTACCAGAGGTCGGTTAGAGCTTGAGAAATCATGGCGCATCAACCCCAGCGAAACAGCGGCAGCTGCAGTTGCAGCGCCCACCAGAAAACCACCACCGCGATCACGGACATGCCGACCGACAGCACGAATGCCTGCTTGACCGTGTTCTTGCGGTCGCCCAGGGCGGAGATGAAGACAATGGCAAACGTGGCGGGCAGCAGGCCGCCATAGTGGCCCAGCAGCAGGAACGCGAGCGTACCCAGCAGGATGCAGACGCTGCCGCGCAGATCGGGCAGGCCATGCGCATGGCCGTCACCCGGGGCGGGCGGCGTGGATTCGCCGGAACGCGCCGAGATGGCGATCAGGATTCCCGTCAACGCCAGCAGGCCGCCCAATGCCGCGGGGAAGAACCCCGGACCCATGTGGCTGAGCGTTCCGATGTGATAGTCCGTACCACCGTAGATCGCCCCCAATCCGATAAGGACCATCAGCGCGCCGCCGTAATAGTCCTTTCTATTAATTGTTTTTTGCACTTCCATCCTCCTGAAGCAGGGCCGTGCCGGCCCTCGGGATGGCGCCAAGAGCGTGCGCCATCCGGCTCTTTACAACAAGCCGGCTGGCAGATTACGGAAGGAAGCTGCTAATCCGCTTTCTATGCGCTGTCGCAATCCTGAATCCGGGGGTTATCCCTGATGGAAAACGGTGTGATGCGCAATGCGGACTAGGAGGAAGGAATGAAAGCTTCGCGGAATTATTGTTCGCCGGTGAACTCGACGTCGGCGGGCCGCGGATACTGCGACACGGTCGTCGCCAGCGGCAACCACAGCACCGAGGCCAGGCCCACGCCCCCCTGCGCATTGGGTTCGCCGTCGCGCAGTTCGATATCGCCGTCGTTGCGCCGCGCATAGGCGCGGGCGATGGCCAGCCCCAGGCCCGACCCCGACGAGGCCACCGGCTTGTCGGTGCCGACGCGCTCGAAGCGGGCGAAGGCGCGGGCGCGCAGCATCGGTTCCAGGCCGGGGCCGTTATCGGACACGGCGACCTCGACCCGGTCGCCGAGCCGGCTGACCGAGACGGTGATGCGGGCGCCGACCGACGCGTAGTGGATGGCGTTGTGCACCAGGTTGGACAGCGCCTCGTGCAGCTCGGCCTCGTTGCCGGACACCGGGGCGTCGATTTCCTGGCCTTGTCCGTTGGCGGCCTGCACCCAGCCAAGGTCCTGCTGTTTTTCGTGCGCCAGCGGCAGGTATTGCAACACCACTTCGCGCGAGACCGCGTTCATGTCGAGCAACTGGCGCGGCAACGGGTCCGCCTGGTTGGCGTGCGCCAGCGACAGCAATTGCTCGGTCAGGCGGCGGGTGCGCCCCAGCTGATCGACGATGGCGCGCAAGCCCTCCTGGGCGCGCGCCGGATCGCGTTCGCGCAGGGCGTATTGCGCCTGGGTCAGCATGATGGCCAGCGGCGTGCGCAACTGGTGCGAGGCATCCGCCAGGAAATGCGATTGTTCTTCGAGGACGCGGCGATAGCGGGCGATGTGGTGATTGACGGCATCGACCAGCGGCGCCACTTCGCTGGGCACGCGCGAGGCGTCGAGCGGCGTCAGGTCATCGGGCCGGCGGTTGCGGATGTCGGCGCGCAGGCGGCGCAGCGGCTTCAAGGCCCAGGACACGCCCCACCAGACCAGCAGCACGACCAGCGCCAGCATGCGCGCATCACGCAGGATTTCCTGGCGCCGGGCGTTGTTCTCGGCCTCGATACGCTTGCCGGTGCTTTCGGCGACCAGCACCAGCACCTGACGGTGCGCGCCCTGGTAATACAGGTCGCGCACCAGCGACACTACCCGCACCGGGTCGTTGCGATAGACCCCGTCATAGAACACCGGCAGGCCATTGGAACGGGGCCAGGTCGGCGGGCGCGGCAGGTCCGGCATGCCCAGCAGCGTCTTGCCCTGTTCGGCCGGCACCGGGGAATCGTCAGGCAGCGGCGGATCGATCTGCTCGATGCGGAAATACTTGCGCAGCCCGGCGCGCGACTCCAGCATGACCTGGGCGTACAGCGGCGTGGCCACCTGCAGCGCGCCGTCGGGCGTGAATTCCAGGCTGCTTTCGAGCACGCGGGCGGGCTCGACCAGGGCGCTGTCGTAGGCCTCGTTGGTGATCTCGGACAGGGTGCGGTAGTCGTTCAGGCTGTCGATGACCAGCAGCGCCACCACGCCGGGCAGCAGCAGGATGATCAACAGGGCGCGAATGCCGACCCGCGGCAACCCAGGGATCCGGAGGCTCACGAGGGTGTCAGGAGTCGGCGGCTTCGCTGGCGACGCTTTCCAGCATGTAGCCGAGCCCGCGCACGGTGACGATGCGCACGTCGCTGCCGGCGAGCTTCTTGCGCAGGCGGTGCAGCACCACCTCGATGGCGTCGGGGTTGGCCTCGCTGTCGTGGGTGAAGACCTTGCCGAACAGCTGCGACTTGTCCACCGGATAGCCGCTGCGGGTCAGCAGCGCCGCCAGGGCGGCGTGCTCGCGCGGGGTCAGGAACAACAGCGAGCCGTCGAGCGTGAAGGCGCGGCTCTCGCTGTCGTAGGACAGCGAGCCGCACTGCAGGCGCGGGTGCTGGCGGCCGCGGCTGCGGCGCACCAGCGCGGTCAGGCGGGCTTCCAGTTCTTCCAGCGCGAACGGCTTGGTGAGGAAGTCGTCGGCGCCCAGGTTCAGGCCGCGCACGCGGTCCTGCAGCGCGCCCTGGGCGGTCAGCAGCAGCACCGGGGTGCGGTCGTCGCGGTTGCGCATCTCGCGCAGCACCACCAGGCCATGCTTGTCGGGCAGGCGCAGGTCCATGACGATGGCATCGTATTCGGTGCCCGCCATGAAGGCTTCGGCCGTGCGGGCATCGGCCGCGTGATCCGGCACGAACCCGCTCTGCGCGAGCGCGCGCATCAGCCAGGACGCCATGTCCCGTTCATCTTCAACCAACAATATGCGCATGACCGTCCGTTCCTTCGGGCAAGTTCTCTGCCGTCCGCTGCCCATGCACGCGCTGACGCAGGTAGCGGGTTTCGTGATGACGCCGAAAGAGGATTGCCGACAACTCGTTCAACGCCTGGGTATAGACGTCCCGCTTGAACTCGATCACGGCATCCAGCGGCACCCAGTACTGGCTCCAGCGCCAGGCGTCGAATTCCGGATGCTGCGTCGCGCGCAGGCAAACGTCGCTGTCACGTCCCACCAGGCGCAACAAGAACCAAATCTGTTTTTGTCCTTTATAGTGGCCACGCCACTCACGCCGGACGAAGTGATCGGGCACGTTATAACGTAACCAATCGCGTGTACGCCCCAAAATACGGACATGCTCGGGCTTCAGGCCCACCTCTTCATGGAGCTCGCGATACATGGCCTGCACCGGGCTTTCGCCGTACTTGATGCCGCCCTGCGGGAACTGCCAGGCATGTTCCCTGATACGCTTGCCCCAAAAGACCTCGTTTCGACCGTTGACGAGAATGATGCCGACATTGGGGCGGTAGCCTTCGCGGTCAAGCATGGGCCACCCCCACCGAATTCAATACAATTACAGTCGATTATACGTATCTGCTGCCACCTTTAAACATGCGCGCATCCAACTACCACATCAACACCCTCAAAGAAGCCCCTTCCGAAGCCGAAGTCGCCAGCCACCAGCTGATGACCCGGGCCGGCATGATCCGCAAGCTCGCGGGCGGCATCTACACCTACATGCCCCTGGGCCTGAAGATCATCCGCAAGGTCGAGGCCATCGTCCGCGAGGAAATGAACACCTCGGGCGCGATCGAGCTGCTGATGCCGGTGGTCCAGCCGGCCGAGCTCTGGATGGAATCGGGCCGCTGGGAGCAATACGGCGCGGAACTCCTGCGCATCAAGGACCGGCACCAGCGCGATTTCGTGCTGCAGCCGACCTCGGAAGAGGTGATCACCGACATCGCCCGCAACGAGATCCACAGCTATCGTCAGCTGCCGCTGAATTTCTATCACATCCAGACCAAGTTCCGGGACGAGCGCCGCCCCCGCTTCGGCCTGATGCGCGGCCGTGAATTCACCATGAAGGACGCCTACTCCTTCGACCGCGACGAAGCCGGCGCCCAGAAGAGCTACGACACCATGTACGCCGCCTACATGCGCATCTTCGGCCGCCTGGGCCTGGAATTCCGCGCCGTGGCGGCCGACACGGGCTCCATCGGCGGCACCCGCAGTCATGAATTCCAGGTGATCGCCGACACCGGCGAAGACCTGCTGGTCTACAACGCCGATTCCGACTACGCCGCCAACATCGAGCTGGCCGAGGCCCCCAGCCTGTACGCCGAACGCGGCGCGGCCACCCAGCCCATGGCCGACGTGGCCACCCCGGGCGCCGCCAAGTGCGAAGACGTGGCCCGCCTGTTGGACCTGCCGCTGGAACGCACGGTGAAGTCGATCGTCCTGGCCACCGACGGCGACAAGGGCAAGGTCGATATCTGGCTGCTGCTGCTGCGCGGCGACCACGAACTGAACGAGATCAAGGCCAGCAAGCTGCCCGGCCTGGCAGGCTTCCGCTTCGCCACCGAAAGCGAAATCGTCGAACATTTCGGCTGCAAGCCCGGCTACCTGGGCCCGGTGCGCACCGCGCGCCCGGTGCACGTCATCGCCGACCGCACCGTGGCCAACATGGCCGATTTCGTCTGCGGCGCCAACCGCGAAGACTTCCACATCCAGGGGGTGAACTGGGGCCGCGACCTGCCCGAGCCCGAGCAAGTGGCCGACCTGCGCAACGTGGTGGCCGGCGACCCCTCGCCGGACGGCAAGGGCACGCTGTCGATCCAGCGCGGCATCGAGGTCGGACACGTTTTCTACCTGGGTAAAAAGTACTCCGAAGCCCTCAAGGCCACCTTCCTGGACGAGACCGGCAAGCCGGCCGTCCTGGAGATGGGCTGCTACGGCATCGGCATCACCCGGATCGTCGGCGCGGCCATCGAACAGAACCACGACGACCGCGGCATCATCTGGCCGCGCGCCATCGCGCCGTTCGAAGTGGTGATCTGCCCGGTGGGCTGGGGCAAAAGCGAAACCGTGCGTAACACCTCCTTGAAGCTGTACGAATCGCTGCTGGCGCGCGGCGTGGACGTCATCCTGGACGACCGCGATGCCCGCCCCGGCGTGATGTTCGCCGAGTGGGAATTGATCGGCGCGCCGCTCCGTGTAACAGTTGGAGAACGCGGTCTGAACGACGGTGTGGTGGAATTGCAGGCCCGTCGGGAAACCGAAGCGGCCAAGATTCCGGTAGAGTCCGCGCTTGAAGCCGTGCTGACGAAACTCGACACGCTGTAAACCTTATAGCAACTACGGACTTTTCGCGTCCCGACCCGCATCATCGAAACCCGCATCGTGACCGATCCGAAGTCCCCCGAATCCCGCCTGCAGGTCCGTGTCTACTATGAAGACACGGACGCGGGCGGGGTGGTTTTCTACGCCAACTACTTGAAATTCCTGGAACGCGCCCGCACCGAGTGGCTGCGCGACCTGGGAGTCAACCAATCCGGCCTGGCCGCCAGCGAGCAACGGCTGTTCGTCGTCCGCTCGCTGGACATGTCCTATCGCAAGCCGGCCAGACTGGACGATTTGCTTACCATACGCAGCCGGGTCACACGACTGGGCCGCGCTTCGATACACTTCGCGCAGCGCGCAGAACGGGACGGGGAACTGCTTGCCGAAGGCAATATCCAAGTCTGCTGCGTCGATGCCGTCAACATGCGGCCGGTGGAACTGCCGGCCGACGTCCGCGCCAAACTGGAATCAATTCAGGAATAACCATGCAAGCCACCAACGACATGTCGTTGCTTTCGTTGATTTCGCACGCCAGCGTGCCGGTCCAGCTGATCATGCTGATGCTCCTGGGCATCTCGATCATGTCCTGGACCTACATCTTCGCCAAGCGGCTGGCCATCAAGCGCGCCCACGCCCAGACCCGCCGCTTCGAGGATGATTTCTGGTCGGGCGGCGACCTGTCCATGCTGCAGCAGGCCGTGGCCTCGCGCCGCGACGAGCAAGGCGCCCTGGCCCGCATCTTCGACGCCGGCATGACCGAATTCCTGAAAGCCCGCCGCGGCAGCGCCAGCACGGACGCCACCGCCCTGCTCGACGGCCCGCGCCGCGCCATGCGCGCCGCCTACCAGCGCGAAATGGATGCGCTGGAATCGCACCTGAACTTCCTGGCTTCGGCCGGCTCCGTTTCGCCCTACATCGGCCTGCTGGGCACGGTCTGGGGCATCATGCACGCCTTCATCGGCCTGTCGAACATGCAGCAGGCCACGCTGGCCTCGGTGGCTCCGGGCATCGCCGAAGCGCTGATCGCCACCGCCATCGGCCTGTTCGCCGCCATTCCCGCGGTGGTCGCCTACAACCGCTTCACCAACGACATCGACCGCATCTCGATCCGCTTCGACAGTTTCGTCGATGAGTTCCTGAACATTCTGCAACGGCAGGTGCGCTAATGCCCTCGGTAAGCTCGCGCGGCAGATCCGGCCGCCGCATGAAGGCCGACATCAACGTGGTGCCCTACATCGACGTGATGCTGGTGCTGCTGGTCATCTTCATGGTGACCGCGCCGCTGATCACGCCGGGCCTGATCCAGTTGCCCTCGGTGGGCGCGGCGTCCGATGTCCCGGTCAAGCCGCTTGAAGTCCAGATTTCGGAAGACGGCAAGATCGCGCTGCGCATGCGCGAACCGGGCGCCACCCTGCAGGACATCGCCCGCCCCGAACTGGTGGCGCAGGTGCGTTCGCGCATCACCGCGGAAACCCCGGTGGTGATCGCGGCCGACGGCAAGGTGCCCTACGAGACGGTCGTGAAGGTCATGGACGAGCTGCGTACCAATGGCATCACCCGCCTGGGCCTGCTGGTGGACCAGTCCGCCGGCGGCAACCAGCCCGCTCCCGCGAAGAAACGCTAACGCGACGCCCTCCGCCGGCGCCGCCGGCTTGCAACGCTCATGACGCCACCCATCATTCGACACCACAGCGGCCCCCCGGCCACGCCGCCCAACAACGACAACCGGATCGCCCTGATCCTGGCGTTGCTGGTGCACGCGCTGCTGCTGGCCGTGTTGATCTTCAACCTGAACTGGCGCACCGAAAACCCCGGCCCGGTGGAAGTGCAACTGTGGGCCGACGGCAATTCGCCCGTCTCGCCCCCGCCGCAACCCCAGCCCGAGCCTCCCAAGCCCCAGCCCCAGCCCAAGCCGCAACCCGAGCCGGAACCGGAAAAGAAGCCCGAGCCTCCTCCTCCTCCGCCGCCGCCCAAGCCGGAAGCCCAGGTCCAGCCCAAGCCCGACGAAGTCGACCCTGAGATCGCCCTGCAGGAAGCCAAGAAAAAGCGCGAGCAGGAAGAAAAGGCCCGCCAGGCCGCCGAAGCGGCCAAGGAGAAGGCGCGCCTGGAAGAAGAGCGCAAGCAGGCCGAACTGAAGGAAAAGAAGCGCCTCGAACAGGAACGCCAGGCGGCCGAGAAAGCCGCGGCCGACAAGGCGGCGGCGGAAAAGGCCGCTGCCGAGAAGGCCGCTGCCGAGAAGGCGGCCGCCGAGAAGAAGGCCAAGGAAGACGCCGCCAAAAAGGCTGCCGCTGACAAGGCTGCCGCCGACAAGGCCGCGGCGGAAAAGGCGGCAGCCGAGAAAGCCGCCGCTGAAAAGGCCGCGGCCGAAAAGAAGGCCAAGGAAGAGGCCGCCAAGAAGGCCGCCGCCGACAAGGCCCTCAAGGATGCGTTCCGCAACGACGCCCTGGGCGCGGCCGGCATCCCCGGCGGCACCGCCGACCGCAACCAGGCCGGTGGCGGGCGCGACAGCGGCTATGGCGCCAAGGTGCGCGCCTGCGTGCAGCCCGGCGTGGCCTACCCGCCGCCGCCGCGCAGCGGATCGGACAATCCGACGGCCCAATACCGGGTACAGTTAGGTTCTGACGGGAAGGTTAACGGGGTCACGTTGACCAGTTCTTCCGGCAACCCGGGCTTCGACCGCGCGGTCGAGACCGGCATCCGCCGTTGCAACCCCTTCCCCAAGCCTTCGACCGGCCGCTACGAGCCCATCATTGACGTTGTGTACAGAATGTATGATTGACAGGAGATTGCTGATTATGACTCCCGCCCATAGCCGACGAGCTTCCCCCCTCGTTCTCTGGCGATCGTATGGATTCGGCCTGTTGCTGCTGGCGCTTGCCTGCCTGATGGCCATCAAGCCCGCCCAGGCCCAGCTGCGTGTCGATATCTCCGGCACCGGCGCCACCCAATATCCCGTCGCCATCGCCGATTTCGCGGTGGACGACACCCATGGCCGCGCCCTGGCCGACGTGATCCGCGCCGACCTGACCCGTACCGGCCAGTTCCGCCTCATCAACGCCGCCGGGTCTGGCCTGAACGTCGATTCGCCCATCGCCCATGACGACTGGCGCGCCAAGGGCGCCGACTTCATCGCCTATGGCAGCATCGTGCGCGGCAACGACGGCCGCTACGACGTGCGCTACCGCCTGGCGGACACGGTCAAGAAGGGCCAGCTGGATGGCGTCGCATTCTCCGGCACCGAGCAGGAACTGCGCCGCGTCGCCCACCAGATCGCCGACCGCATCTATGAAAAGATCACCGGCGTGCGCGGCGTGTTCTCGACCCGCATCGCCTACGTGCTCAAGCAAGGCGCCACCTATGAACTGCAGGTGGCGGACGCCGATGGCCAGAATCCGCAGGTCGCCCTGCGCTCGCGCGAGCCGATCATTTCGCCGTCCTGGTCGCCCGATGGCTCCAAGCTGGCATATGTGAGCTTCGAATCCGGCAAGCCGGTGGTGTACGTGCACACCCTGGCCACCAGCGCCCGCGTGCCGGTCGCCAACTTCAAGGGCAACAACAGCGCCCCCGGCTGGTCGCCCGACGGCACCCAGCTCGCCGTGGCCCTGACGCGTGACGGTCTGTCGCAAATTTACATCGTTAGCGCGGCCGGCGGCTCGAATATGAAGCGAGTTACGCGTTCTCCCGGGATTGACACCGAGCCGAGCTTTACGCCGGACGGCCGTTCCATTATCTTTACCAGTGACCGCAGCGGCGGGCCGCAGATTTACCAAACCGGCCTGGACGGTGGCGATGCTCGCCGCCTCACGTTTAATGGTGGTTACAACATCTCACCCCGAATTTCCCCCGATGGATCGACGCTGCTGTACGTTGCCAGACGCGATGGCGCGTTCCGTATCGCATCGTTGAACCTGTCCTCCGGCTCGGAGAACTTGTTGACCGATGGTCGTGACGATCAGTCGCCAAGCTTCGCGCCGAACGGCATGCAAGTCCTCTACGCCGCGATCCAAAACGGACGTAGCGTGCTTGCAGGTGTTTCGAGCGATGGTCGCGTACGGCAGACGCTTTCGGTACTGAACGGGGAAATACGTGAACCGACTTGGGGCCCATTTACCCGATAACACGTGTGACTCTCTTTGCAAAGGAACTATCATGAAGTCGCGCATTGCCAAAAGCCTAACCATCGCCGCTCTGGCCGCCACCCTGGCAGCTTGCAGCTCCGTCCCTCTCGACGATAAAGCGGGTCAGGGCGGAGGCGCTGGCCAAGGATCCTCGGCCTCCGGCCAGATCCTTGATCCCTTCAACCCCCAAAGCATCCTGGCGCAACAGCGCTCGGTATACTTTGACTTCGACAGCTACACGGTGTCCGACCAGTACCGCGGCTTGGTGGAAACCCACGCCCGTTACCTGGCCTCGCACCAGCAGCAGAAAATCAAGATCGAAGGCAACACCGACGAACGCGGCGGCGCCGAATACAACCTGGCCCTGGGCCAGCGCCGTGCCGACGCCGTGCGTCGCATGATGACCCTGCTGGGCGTCAGCGACAACCAGATCGAAACCATCAGCTTCGGCAAAGAAAAGCCGAAGGCGACTGGCTCGTCGGAAGCCGACTTTGCGGAAAACCGCCGCGCCGATATCGTTTATCAGCGCTAAGCTTTCCGTATAGTTAAGTGCCCCACCACGCGTCGGGACGGTCAACCGGCCGTCCCGACGTTTGCTTTTATCCCCCGGGAATTTTCATGCGCGATAACGTTCTGTCCCTGCGTCCCCTGATGGCGGCCACTGGCCTGGTGCTGGCCGCCCTGACGGCGCCCGCCCACGCTTTCTCCGATGATGAGGCCCGCAAGGCCATCCTGGATTTGCGCCAGCAGGTGCAGCAACAGAACGAGCAGAGCCAACGGGCCAAACTGCAATTGGCCGACCAGATCCAGGCGCTGCAGCAGGAAATCGCCCAATTGCGCGACCAGCTCGAACTGGTGTCGCGCCAGCAGCCCAGCGCCAATAAGCCGGGCGGCGCGCCAGGCGGCGCCAACCCGCCGGGCGCCACGGCCGGCGACCCGCAGGAGCAGGCCGCCTACGACGGCGCCATCGACCTGTTCCGCAAGGGTCAGTACAAGGAGGCGTCCGAATCGCTGGCCGCCTTCACCGCGCTCTACCCCGCCAGCCAACTGGCGCCCAGCGCCCAGTTCTACCTGGGCAGCAGCCGCTACGCCCTGAAGGACTTCAAGGGCGCCATCGAGCAATTGAACGCCATGGTGCAGAAGGCGCCCGACAACGCCCGCGCCCCCGACGCGCTGCTGGTCATCGCCGGCAGCCAGATCGAGATGAACAACCGCGCCGGCGCCAAGACCACGCTGCAGCGCATCGTGCGCGACTACCCGACCACGCCGGCCGCCAACACGGCCAAGAGCCGCCTGCAACTGTTGCAGTAATGGCGGAAGCCGCTTCCGCGGTCGCCGCTTACCGGCACATCCTGCGCCGCCGCGCGGGGCTCATCGCCCTGCTGCTGGCGGCGATTTGCATTGGGCTGCTGCTCGACTTCACGCTCGGCCCCTCGGGCCTGGGTTGGAGCGAGCTGTGGCGCACGCTGAGCGCGCCGGCGTCGGCCGATCCGACGCTGCGCGTGATCGTCTGGGACATCCGGCTGCCCTACGCCCTGATGGCCGCGCTGGTCGGCATGGCGCTGGGCCTGGCCGGGGCGGAAATGCAGACCATCCTGAACAATCCCCTGGCCAGCCCGTTCACGCTGGGCGTGTCGTCGGCGGCCGCCTTCGGCGCGTCGCTGGCTATCGTGCTGCACCTGGGGCTGCCCGGCATCCCCGACGGCTGGCTGATCGCCGGCAACGCCTTCCTGTTCGCCATGCTGGCGGCCCTGCTGCTGGACGGCGTGGCGCGCCGGGGCGGCATCAACACCTCGGGCGTGGTGCTGTTCGGCATCGCCATGGTGTTCACCTTCAACGCGCTGGTATCGCTGGTGCAGTTCACCGCCAGCGCCGAGGCGCTGCAGAGCCTGGTGTTCTGGACCATGGGCAGCCTGGCGCGCTCGAGCTGGACCACCGTGGCCGCCCTTGGGCTGGCGTTCGCGCTGGCGCTGCCGCTGGCCATGCGCCAGTCCTGGAAACTGACCGCGCTGCGGCTGGGCGAGGAACGCGCCGCCAGTTTCGGCGTGGACGTGCGCCGTGTGCGCGTGACGGCGCTGGCGCGCGTCAGCCTGCTGTCGGCGCTGGCGGTGGCGTTCGTCGGCACCATCGGTTTCATCGGCCTGATCGCGCCCCATATCGCCCGCCGGCTGGTGGGCGAGGATCACCGCTTTTTCCTGCCGGGCAGCGCGTTGGTCGGCGGCGTCATCCTGTCGCTGGCCTCGGTGGCGTCCAAGAACCTCGCGCCTGGCGTCATCGTGCCGGTCGGGATCGTTACCTCGCTGATCGGCGTTCCATTCTTCGTCGCGGTGGTGCTGCGCCGGAGGCTGCCATGACGGGCGCCACGCGTGCGCCGGCGCTGGCGATCGACGGCATCAGCGCCGGCTATGGCGGCACGGACGTGCTGCACGACCTGTCCTTGCCGCGCCTGGGCGCTGGCGAGGTCACGGCCCTGCTGGGCCCGAATGGCAGCGGCAAATCGACGCTGCTCAAGGCGCTGGCGGGACTGGTGAAGGTGCGCGCCGGACAGGCGCGACTAAACGACCTGGAGCTGGCGCGGATGGATTTCGCCACCCGCGCGCGCCATCTGGTCTATCTGCCGCAAAGCCTGCCGGCCGCCGTGCACCTGCGCGTGTTCGAATCGGTGCTGGTGGCGGCCCGCGCCAGTGAGGCCGAGGGTCCGCCGACGGACCTGCACGGGATCGACCGGCTGCTGGAAAGGCTGGGCATCGGCCATCTGGCGCTGTCCTACCTGGACGCGCTGTCCGGCGGCCAGAAGCAGCTGGTGGGGCTGGCGCAGGCGCTGGTGCGGCGGCCGCGCGTGCTGCTGCTGGACGAACCGCTGTCGGCGCTGGACCTGAATTACCAGTTCCATGTGATGCGGCTGCTGAAACAGGAAACCGCCGACCACGGGCTGATCACGGTGATCGTGCTGCATGACCTGAACGTGGCGCTGCAGCACGCCGACCGGGCGGTGATGATCCATGGCGGCAGGCTGGTCGCCGCAGGCGCGCCGGCCGACGTCATCACGCCGGCCTCGCTGGCCGCCGTGTATGGCGTGCGAGGCCGGGTCGAGGCCTGCTCGCGGGGACGGCTGCAGGTGCTGATCGACGATCTGGAGGCCGATCCGCACTGACCCCGCGGCGGCGTCCGCCTGCCCGCGCCATGGCGCGGGGCTTTCCAGGCTGCGCTAGGCGCGCTGCGCCACGTCGGCGACCGGCGCGCCGGTCATGGCGGCCAATTGCCGCGGCGTCAGGTTGAAGACCGCGTGCGGGTGCCCCGCCGCCGCCCACAGGCTGTCGTACTGGAACAGGTCCTGGTCGAGCAGCATCACGGGCTTGACCGCGTGACCGATCGGGCAGACGCCGCCGATGGCGTAACCGGTCATCTCGCGCACGAACTTGGCATCGGCCTTGGCCAGCGCGCCGACCTGCTCGGCGACCTTGGACTCATCGACGCGGTTGATACCGCTGGCGATGACCAGCACCGGCGCGTCATCGGCGGCCCGGCGGAAGATGATCGACTTGGCGATCTGTGCCACCTCGCACCCCAGCCCCGCAGCCGCCTCGGCCGAGGTCTTGCCCGTCTGCGGTAGCACCACCACCGGCTTGTCATGGCCCATCTCGGCCAGCAGGCGGGCGACGCGTTGGGCGGACTCGGGAAGATCGGCGGGGGTGGCGAGGGACATCTGACGAACTCCGTTCAGGACAAAAAGATCGGGAATTGAGTTTATCAGCCCGGCGAATGCCCCCGCCGCGGACGCGGGCGTGCCGCTGCCGCGGGAGTGAAACGGCTAGAATGCCCGGCTGGCTTTCCCGACCCCGACCCGATGCGTTCCGAACCCGTCCTGCCCCTGCAAAGCGCCGATATCGGCGGCTATGCCATGTCCTACACCGAGTACGGCGAAGGGGCGCCCCTGGTGCTGGTGCACGGCTCGCTGTCGGACTGTCGCTACTGGAAATCGCAGATGGCGCCGCTGGGCCGTTCGTTCCGGGTGCTGGCGGTATGCCTGCGCCGCTATTGGCCCGAAAGCTGGGATGGCGAAGGCGACGGTTTCTCGGTGGCGCAGCACGGCGCCGACGTGCTGGCGTTCATCGACAAGGTGGCGGGCGGTCCCGCCCATCTGGTGGGCCATTCGCGCGGCGGCCGCGTGGCCCTGGAAGCCGCGCTGACCCGCCCCGACGCACTGCGCAGCCTGACGCTGGCCGACCCCGGCCTGCCGCTGCCTGGCGGCGACGACGCCCGGGGCGGCTTTCGCCAGCGGGCGCTCGAACTCATCCGCGACGGCGCCGTGGAAGAAGGCCTGGCGCTGTTCGTGGACACAGTGACCGGACCGGACACCTGGCAACGCATGGTGCCCTGGTTCAAGGAAATGGTGCGCGACAACGCCGGCACGCTGTTCGGCCAGGCTCGCGAGACGCCGGCCTCGCTGAGTCCGCAGGAGATCGCCTCGCTGACACTCCCGACGCTGCTCATCGGCGGCGCGTTGAGCCCCGATCCCTACCCCGCCGTGCTCGACGCGCTGGAGAGCTGGCTGCCGCAATCGCGGCGGGTGGACATTGCCGGCTCGTCGCACGGCATGAACCTGGGCAATCCGCGCGCCTTCAACGGCGCCATCGAATCGTTCCTGCGCGGTTGAGCGGCGCGCGCCGTCAGGGCTCGACCGACGGCGTGTGCTTGAGGCGCTTGAGCACGAAGGTCGAGCGGCTGTGCCGCACACCGGGCAGCTTGTAGAGCCGCTTGCGCAGGAACTCTTCATAACCTTCGGTGCCGGCCACCGCGACCTTGATCAGGTAGTCGTATTCGCCCGTCACCAGGAACGCTTCCACCACTTGCGGCAGGCGGGTGATCGCCTCGCCGAAGCGCGCCAGCGTGTCGTCGTCGTGGTGCTCGAGCGTGACCTCGATCATGACCGTGTCCGGCAGGCCCAGCGCCTTCTGGTTCAACAGGGCCGCGTAGCCCTCGATGACGCCCGCGTCCTCCAGCGCCTTGACCCGGTTCCAGCAGGGCGTGGGCGACAGGCCGACCTGCTCGGCCAGTTTCAGGTTGGTGAGGCGGCCGTCGGCGCGCAGGGCGCGCAGGATCTTGCGGTCGGTTTCGTCGATTTTGGGTGGGGTGGACACGGCGGAAAATCCGTAGAAGAGACTATCCCTGTAAAACCTGATTCTAGAGGATATATATTCCTTCAATACCGCCAAATTGGCGGGAATCAGGAAACCTATTTTCCCGACCCGGCCGTAGACTCTCCATCAAGACGGGCATTACCCCGCCCGTCGGATCCAGCGCCCGCGCCGTGGCACAACCCGGCGCTGACGCCGGTGTAGTCCACCGCAGTGTGCCGCGCGCCGATCCGCGCGGCGGGAAATCATGTCTCACGCAGCAGCAGTCCCCGCAAGAACCGGCCTGGGCCTGTCCGGCACCGCCATGCTCCTGGCCGCGCCGGCGCTCTTCGCCTCCAACATGGTGGCCGCCCGCTGGGCCCACGACGCCGCCCTTCCCCCCGTTTTCCTGGCCTTCGGCCGCTGGCTGATCGCCTTCCTGATCCTGTTGCCGCTGGCCGCGCCGACCTTGCTGCGGCATCGCCGGGCGCTGTGGCGCGGCCTGCCCACGCTGCTGCCGCTGGCGGTGCTGGGCATGGGCGTGGCGGTGGCGCCGCAGTACATCGGCGCCCAAAGCACCAGCGCCACCAACATCGCCCTGATCTTCTCATGCAGCCCGATCCTGGTGGCGCTGCTGGAGGCAGTCATCTGGCGCAAGCCCCTTTCGCCCCTGCGCGCCGCCGGGCTGGCGCTGGCGCTGGGCGGCGTGCTGGTGGTGCTGACGCGCGGCGACGCCTGGGCGCTAGCGCGGCTGGCGTTCGGCCAGGGCGACCTGTGGGTGCTGCTGGCCGCCACCGGCTGGGCGCTCTATACGGTGCTGCAGAAGCGCCTGGCGCAGCCGGCGGTGCCGGATGGCGCGCGGCTGGCGGCGATGATGCTGGGCGGCGCGATCGCGCTGGCGCCGTTCGCCGGCATCGAAGCCGCCACCGGCGCCACCCCGCCCTGGAGCGATCCACGGCTGGCGGCGGTGCTGCTGTTCCTGGCGGTGGTGCCGAGCCTGGGCGCGTATTACGTCTACGGCCGGTTGATCAGCCGCGCCGGTCCCGCCACGGCGGGCCTGTCGATGTTCCTCGTGCCGGTGTATGCCGCGCTGCTGGCCTGGCCGCTGCTGGGCGAGGCGCCGCAACTGTTCCATGCCTACGGCTTCGTGATGATCCTGCTGGGCGTGAAGCTGGCGTCCTCGCGCATGCGGGCGACGACGGCCGGGGCCGCCGCGCCGGCATGAAGCACACGTAGCGCCGACATGAAAAAAGGGCCGCCCGCATGAACTGACCCCAAGAAGTTGGACGGTAAAAAGCTAAGGTCCGAAGGCCTGGGTCCGGTACTGAACCGGGCTCAGGCCTTTTAGCTTGAGCTTGATGCGGTGGTGATTGT
>NZ_CADIJL010000044.1 GCF_902859695.1 Achromobacter ruhlandii | reverse complement strand
CGGGCGGCCTGCCGGCCGGCGCCGGGCGGGCCGCCGGGGTCTGGCCCAGGATGTAGCGGGAAACGTTGCGGTTGTGCTCGGACAGGTTCACCGAGAACTCGCTGGTGCCGTTGCCGCGCGACACGAAAAACAGGAACTTGTGCTGCTCGGGCTGCACCGCCGCCAACAGCGCCGCGCGGCCGGCGGCCGCGATCGGCGTGGGCGGCAGGCCCGGGCGCGTGTAGGTGTTCCAGGGCGTGTCGGTCTGCAGGTCGCGCTTGCGGATGCGGCCCTGGTAGGCGTCGCCCATGCCATAGATGACGGTGGGATCGGTCTGCAGCAGCATGCCGATCTTCAGGCGGTTGGCGAACACGCCCGCGACCCGGCGGCGGTCCGGGCCATGACCGGTTTCCTTCTCGATGATGGACGCCAGCACCAGCGCCTCGTAGGGCGTGGACAGCGGCAGGTCGGACTGGCGCTTGGCCCAGGTGTCGTCCAGGATGCGCTGGCCTTCCTGATAGGCGCGGCGCAGCAGGTCAAAGTCGGTGCTGCCCGGCGTGAAGATGTAGGTGTCGGGGAAGAACAGGCCTTCCGGGTGCTTGATGTCCGAGCCCAGGCGTTCCATCAGGGCCTCGTCGCTGATGTCCCCCAGCGTCTGCTTGACGTCGGGATTCTCGCGCAGCGCCTGACGGATCTGGCGGAAGGTCCAGCCCTCCAGGAAGGTGATCTGGCGCTGGGTCATGTCGCCGCGCGCCATGCGCTGCAGCAGCAGCCAGGGCGTGTCGCCGTTGATGGCCTGGTAGCCGCCCGCCTTGATCAGCTTGTCCTGCTCGGACAGGCGCGCCATCCATACGAAGCCCGGCTCCCACACCGGCACGCCGGCCGCATTGAGCGCGCGCGCGACCGTGCGCGGGCTACTGCCCGGGTCCACCACGAAATCGATCCTGTCGGCCGACAGGTGGATAGGCCGGTGCATCCAATGCCAGGCGGCGCCGGCAGCCGCGGCGGCGGCCAGCACGATGAGCAGGAATGACCACAAGACGTAAAAACGGAGTCGCTTCTTCATAAGTCCGGGAAGTTTAATGGATCGCGCGAACCTGGCGGGGCAAAACGAGGGCCGGAGCGCGCCGCGCGCCCCTTTGCCCCGCGCGGGCATGGGCCTGCCAGGAGGAGAACACAGCTATCATCAAGCCTTTGATGATCAGTCACGGGCCCACGCAGCCATGCATGCTTTCTTTTCTTCGATCCCGGCGCGCGCCGAAGGTTGCGCGCAATGCGCCCCCCTGGATGATTTCGCCGTTTTCAGCGCCAGCGGCGCCGACGCGCTGACCTTCCTGCACGGCCAGCTGACGCAGGACGTCACCGGCCTGCCCGCCGACGCCGCCCGCCTGGCCGGCTACTGCACCGCCAAGGGCCGCCTGCTGGCCACGCTGGTGATGTGGCGCGGCACCGATCCGGCCGAAGATGCGCCGCGCCTGTACGGCCTGGTGCGCCAGGACCTGGCCGCGGCCCTGATCAAGCGTCTGTCCATGTTCGTGCTGCGCGCCAAGGTCAAGCTGGCCGCCGCCTCCCTCCATGTGACCGGCGTGCAGGCCGCGCCGGCGCAACTGGCCGCGCTGGAAGCCGTCGCCGGCGCGCTGCCGCGCACGCCGTGGGAACGCGCCGAACTGCCCTCCGGCACCTGGATCGCCGCGCCCTCGGCCGACGCCACGTTGCGCTGGTGGTGGGTCGCTTCCGACGCCCAGCTGGAGGCCGCGGCGCCGCTGGCGCCCGTGCTCGGCCAGGTCCCGCCTGCCCAGTGGCACGCCGCCGACCTGGCCGCCGGCATTCCCTGGATCACCACGGCCACCCAGGACGTCTTCATTCCGCAAACGGTCAACCTGGACCTGATCCAGGGTGTCAGCTTCACCAAGGGCTGTTATCCGGGCCAGGAAGTGGTGGCGCGCAGCCACTACCGCGGCACGGTCAAGCGCCGCATGGCCTTTGGCACCATTGCCGGCGCCGACCTCTCCACTGAAAGCCTGGCGGGCCAGGACGTATTCGACGCCACCCAGCCGGGCGAGCCCATCGGCCGCATCGTCGATGCTTCGCGCGCGCACGACACCGTGTCGGTGCTGTTCGAAACCACCCTGGCCGCCCTGCCGGAAGGCGATCTGCGGCTGGCCTCGGCGGACGGCCCGCGCATCGCGGCCGCCCCGCTGCCGTACTCCCTCACCCCCTGACGCACGCCGCCCGGTTGCCGGCCCGCGGACCCGATCCGCGCGGCCGTCGCCGCCAGCGCCCCTCAGACAACGGCGCCGAACATGGCGCCCACGCCCGCCGTCACCGCCATCGCCAGCGCGCCCAGCACCGTCACCCGCAATGCCGCCGGCCCCTTGGGCGCGCCCCCGGCGCCTGCCGCCAGGGCCCCCAGACAGGCCAGACAGGCGACTGACGCCACGATCACCCAGCTGATCAGATGCGGCAGCGGCGCAACCGCGGCAACGGCCAGCGGCAAAGCCGCGCCGCCGGCGAACGAGGCCGCCGACGCCACCGCCGCCTGCACCGGACGGGCACGATTGTGCAGGGAAATGCCCAACTCATCACGCGCATGAGCGTCGAGCGCGTCATGGCGCGTCAATTGCCGCGCGACCTGCTCGGCCAGGTCGCGCGACAGGCCGCGCTCGACATAGATCTCAATGAGTTCTTCCAGCTCTTCGCCAGAATTGCGCTTGAGCGAACGCTGCTCCATTCGCAGGTCGGCGGCCTCGATATCGGATTGCGACCGCACCGAGACGTATTCACCCGCCGCCATCGACAGCGCCCCGGCCACCAGGCCGGCCAGGCCCGAGGTCAGCACCGCCTCGTGCGAGGCCTGGGCCGCGGCGACGCCGGTGATGAGGCTGGCGGTCGAGACGATGCCGTCGTTGGCGCCCAGCACGGCCGCGCGCAGCCAGTTGCTGCGGAATATCCGGTGATGTTCTTTGGAAGGCATTGCCGTGGACCCGTTCAAGGCGCGACAAGGCTGGCGGCGGACGGCCGCCGCCAGCGGCTCAACGCGGCGTCACGCGCACCGCGGTGAGCAAGCCTATCACGCAAAGCGTGGCCTGTTCGCCCTCGTAGGCATGCACTTCGACCTGGCAGATCGACAGGCGCTTGCCCGGCTTGACCACGCGGCCGCTGGCCACGTAGCGCTCGCCCTTGGCGGGCGCCAGGAAGTTCATCTTGAACTCCGAGGTCAGCACGTCCTCGCCAGGCTGGAACAGGCTGAAGGCGGCATAGCCGCCGGCCGAATCGGCGATGGTGGTGGAGATGCCGGCGTGCAGAAAGCCGTTCTGCTGGCACAGGTCGGCGCGGTACGGCAGCGCGATGTCCACCCTGCCCGGCTCGACCACGTCCAGGCTGGCGCCGAGCAGCCGCATGATGCTCTGCCGCTCGAAGCTCGCCTGGACCCGCCCGGCCGGATCGACGCAAGTCGCGGGCGCGGCCATGTCAGTCCTGGTCGCGCTTGACCAGATTGACGATGCTGGAGAAGTCCAGCCGGCCCGAACCGCCCGCGCTGTGCAACGAGTACAGGTTGCGCGCCAGCTCGCCCAGCGGGATCGAAGCGCGCGCCGACAGCGCCGCCTCGGCCGCCAGGCCCAGGTCCTTGAGCATCAGGTCGACGCCGAAGCCGCCGGCGTAGCCCTTGGAGGCCGGGGCGTGTTCCATCACGCCGGGCCACGGGTTGTACAGCTCGGTGGCCCAGTTGCGGCCCGAGCTCTTGGCGATGATGTCCGACAGCACCTTGGGATCGAGGCCGTTGGCCACGCCCAGCGCCAGCGCCTCGGAGGTGCCGGCCATGAGGATGCCGAGCAGCATGTTGTTGCAGATCTTGGCGACCTGGCCGGCGCCCGCGGGCCCGGCGTGGAAGATGTTCTTGCCCATCTTTTCCAGCACCGGACGGGCGCGCTCCAGCGCGGCGGTCTGGCCGCCGACGATGAAGGTCAGCGTGCCCGCGGCCGCGCCGCCGGTGCCGCCCGAGACCGGCGCGTCGATCATGGCGATTCCGCGCACCTCGGCGGCCTGCGCCACCTTGCGAGCCGAGTCCGGCGCGATGGTGCTGCACTCGATCACGAGCGCGCTGGACGGGATCTTGCCCAGCAGGTCCTGGTCCAGGTACAGGCCTTCGACGTGCTTGCTGGCCGGCAGCATCGAGATCACCACCTCGGCGCCCTTGACCGCTTCGGCGGCCGACGCCGCCGCCTTGGCGCCCGCATCGGTCAAGACCTTGACCGCCGCCGGCACCAGGTCGAACACCGTCAGGCTGTGACCGGCCTTGACCAGATTCAATGCCATGGGCGAGCCCATGTTGCCCAAACCGATAAACGCGATACTGCTCATGATGTCCTGTCTCCTGTTGCTATTGCTGTAGGTATGAAATCAGTGTTGCGACGCGATGCCGGCCCGCTCCGCGGCGGACGTCAGCGGCCTTCCTTGCCCAGGTCGTCCAGCGGATGCGGCTGGCCCTCGGGCCAGGGCTCGTCGAAGAACTTCTGCACCCAGGCCTCGGTGGCCATGTCCAGCACCGCGGGGTTCCAGCGCGGCGTCTTGTCCTTGTCGATCAGCAGCGCGCGGATGCCTTCGGCGAAATCGCCATGCGCGGTGCAATGCAGCGCGGCGATGTACTCCGCGCGGAACACATCGTCCAGCGACCGCAGCCGCATGCGCTGTTGCAGCGCGAACGACAGCCGCAGCGAGCCGGGCGAACCGGCCAGCATGGTGGCGGCGGCGCGCGCCAGCCACGGGTCGGCATGGTCCTTCAATCCGGCCAGTTCCTCGTAGATCTCGTCCAGCCGGTTGCCGCTGCACAGGCTGTTGATCATGAACGAGTGCTGGCGCAGATGACCACTCTCCAGCGGCGTCTGCGGCTCGAGCGCCGTCAGCGCCCGGCGCAACAGGCCGTCGTTGATCGAGCGCGGCGGAATCGCATCCTCCGCGCCGCCGGCGGCCTGGCCGGCCCAAGGCTGTTCCTCCAGCGAAGCCAGCAGCTTGGGCCAGTCTTCGTGGTTCAGGCGGAAATCCGCCAGGCCGGCGAAGAACGCGTCGGCGGTATTGATCTGGGCGCCGGTCAGCGCCAGGAACACCCCGATGCGGCCCGGCATGCGGTTCAGCAGCCAGCTGCCGCCCACATCCGGGAACAGGCCAATGGACACTTCCGGCATCGCCAGGCGCGAGGTCTCGCTGACCACGCGGTGGCTGGCGCCCATCATCAGGCCGATGCCGCCACCCATGACGATGCCGTGGCCCCAGCACAGCACCGGCTTGGGGTAGCTGTGGATGCGGTAGTCCAGGCGGTATTCATGCTCGAAAAAACGGCGTGCGTAGGCATTGCCCCAGGCGCCCTTGCCGGCGTTCTCGGTCATGCTGCGGTACAGGCCGTGCAAGTCGCCGCCGGCGCAGAAGGCCTTCTCGCCCGCGCCCTGAAGCACCACCAGCGCCACCGCCGGATCGCGCGCCCAGGCGTCCAGGCGCTCGGCCAGCAGGTCGACCATCTCCAGCGACAGCCCGTTCAGGGTCTGCGGCGAATTCAGCGTCGCGATCCCGAAGCGCATTCCATTGGCGGCGGCCCTTTCTTCGAACAGCACCGGTGCATTCATCTTATGTCGGCTCCTTTTTCCAACAATTGGCGGGCGATGATCACGCGCATGATCTCGTTTGTCCCCTCCAGAATCTGATGTACGCGAGTATCGCGCACCAGACGCTCCAAGGGATAGTCCCGCAAGTAGCCATAGCCGCCGTGGATCTGCTGGGCGTCCAGGCAGATCTGGAAGCCCATGTCGGTGGCAAAGCGCTTGGCCATCGCGCAGTAGGTGGCGGCGTCGGGCGCGCCGGCGTCCAGCTTGCAGGCCGCCAGCCGCACCATCTGACGCGCCGCCACCAGGTGGGTGGCCATGTCCGCCAGCTTGAATTGCAGCGCCTGGAATTCCGCCAGGCGGCGGTTGAACTGGCGCCGCTCGTCCATGTAGCGGCGGGCCGCGTCCAGCGCGCCCTGGGCCGCGCCCACCGAGCAGGTGCCGATATTGATGCGGCCGCCGTCCAGGCCCTTCATGGCGATCTTGAAGCCCTCGCCCTCCTCGCCCAGCAGGTTGCCGGCGGGCACACGCACGTTCTCGAACACAATCGGACGGGTGGACTGGCTGTTCCAGCCCATCTTCTCTTCCTTGCGGCCGTAGCTGATGCCCTCGCTGTCGGCGGGCACGGCAAAGGCGCTGATGCCGCCCGCGCCCTCGCCGCCGCTGCGCGCCATCACCACCAGCAGGTCGGTGTCGCCGCCGCCCGAGATGAAGGCCTTGGCGCCATTGAGCACATAGTGGTCGCCCTGGCGCTGCGCCCGGGTCGACAGCGAGGCGGCGTCGGAGCCGGCCCCCGGTTCGGTCAGGCAGTACGAGGCCAGCTTCTGGCCGCTGGCCAGCAGCGGCCCCCAGGCCTCGCGCAGGGCCGGCTGGGCCCACTTGCCGACCATCCAGGTGGCCATGTTGTGGATCGTCAGGAATGCGGTGGTCGACGGATCGACGGCGGCCATTTCCTCGAACACCAGGGTGGCGTCCAGGCGTGGCAGCCCCAGGCCGCCGATATCCTCGCTGGCATAGATGGCGCAGAAGCCCATCTCGCCGGCGCGCGCGAACGCCTCCTTGGGAAAGATGCCCTCGGCATCCCACCGCGCCGCATGGGGCGCCAGTTCGCCCTCGGCATAGTCGCGCGCGGCCTGCGCGAACGCGCGCTGCTCGTCGGTCAGTTCCAAGTCCACAGCCTGTCTCCTGATGTCATCGGTATTGTCTGTTGGCGTTGCTGCCGTCTCGTGAACGCCAGCCAGGCCATTTTGACATGACGTTGACGTAAACGTAAGGGTACGGCGCCGTCAATGTTACGCCGGAAGACGCGACGCGATTTGTCCCGATGACGACAATGTGAGGGCTGGCCGCGCTGCCCGGGCAACGCGCCCCGCGGCAAGCCGCTAGAGCAGCCCGGCCGGGCGCACCCGCCCGTTGCGCGCGGTCTTGGCGCGCCGATGCTCGGCGCGGCGGCGGCGCGACTCCTTGGGATCGAAACTCAGGCCCCGGTAGATCTCGACGCGATCGCCATCGCGCAGCGGCGTATCCGCCTCGACCGCGCGTCCGAACACGCCCACGCCCCGCTCCCAGGGCTGGACCACCGGGAAAGCCTGGGCAAAGCCGCTGGCGTGCAGGGCGTCGGCCACGGTCGCGCCCGCCGGCAGCCGCAGCTCGCGCAACCAGACCTGGGCCGACAAGGCATAGCAGACCGACACGGCGATCCGCCCGTCCGCGGGCGCCTCATTCCCCATACTTGGCCTGCGCGCGCTTGGTGAAGGAATCGATGAAGCTGGTGGCGATGCGGTTGAACACCGGCCCCACCACCATTTCCAGCGCCCGGTTGGAAAACGCGTATTCCATGGTGAACAGCACCTTGCAGGCGTCCTCGGCCAACGGCTGGAACTCCCAGTGCCCCACCAGGCTGGAGAACGGACCATCGACCAGTTCCAGGTCGATGCGGTCGGGATAGACATGCCGGTTGCGCGTGGTGAAGCGCTGCTTCATGCCCGCGAAACTGATCAGGATGGAAGCCTGCATGCCGTGCTCGTCGCGGCTCTGGACCTCCGCGCCGCCGCACCACGGCATGAATTCGGGGTACTTCTCCACGTCGGCCACCAGGTCGAACATCTGGGCGGCGCTGTAGGGCACCAGGACGGATCGCTGTACTTTGTGCATCGACTATCGCAAATGGCTAGAATGATAGGATTTTACCGGCACCGCGCCACCCGGGGCGCAAACATGGCCGCGGCGGGTCCGCGGCAGCCGGGTATCCGGGCGAACGCCCCCCGGACTGCCCGCCCATCGCCTGCCGCAGAGCAAACCCAAGAACAGATCCCGCCACGGAACGGATCCGCATGCCGGTCCGGGAACGGCGGCCCCGGAACGGATCAGAGAACAGATGGGCATTTTGGCCCCCACAAGATGAGCATTATCGACAATCGCAAGGCCACGCACGATTATTTCATCGAGGACCGCTACGAGGCCGGCCTGGTCCTCCAGGGCTGGGAAGTCAAGGCGATCCGCGATGGCCGCGTGCAGCTCAAGGAAAGCTACGTCATCGTGCGCGACGGCGAGCTGTTCCTGCTCGGCATGCACGTCAGCCCCCTGCCGACGGCCTCCACCCACATTCACCCCGACGCCATGCGCACGCGCAAGCTGCTGCTCAAGGCCGAGGAGATCAGCAAGCTGATCGGCAAGGTCGAACAGCGCGGCTATACGCTGGTGCCGCTCAACCTGCACTACAAGAACGGCCGCATCAAGCTCGACTTCGCGCTGGGCCGCGGCAAGAAACTCTTCGACAAGCGCGACACCGCGCGCGAGAAAGACTGGCAGCGCGAAAAAGAGCGCATCATGAAGCACGACACGCGGGCGTCGCGCAAAGACAGTTGAATCAGGCGGCCGCCGGCAGCGGCACGCGCTCGGCCGGCTGCATGCCCGGCCCCAGCACCCGGTTGCGGCCGCCCTGCTTGGCCGCGTACAGCATGCGGTCGGCGCGCTCAAAAAAGGCCTGCAGGTTCTCGCCCGGCAGCCACTCCGCCACCCCGGCGCTGAACGTATAGGCAATCACGCTGCCGCCATGGGCGCAGGGCGTGCGCTGCACCGAGTCGAGCAAGCGCTGCGCCACGTCCATCACGGCGTCGCTGCGCAAATCGGCGAACAGCACGCTGAATTCCTCGCCCCCCACCCGGCCGACATGGTCGCCGGTTCGCAACGTGGCCGTGGCCAGCAGGCCGAAATGGCGCAGCACCGCGTCGCCGGCGGCATGGCCGTGCGTATCGTTGATCCGCTTGAAGTGGTCGATATCCAGCAGCATCAGGGACAATGGCCGCCGCGTGCGCAGCGCCTGGGCGCAAAAGCGCTCCGCCTGCAGCCACCATGCCTTGCGCGACATCAACCCTGTCAGGAAATCGGTGCTGGCCTCGTGCTCGCGATCGGCCAGCATGCGGTCGTGGATGATCATGATCGTGCCCAGCGTCAGGCAGGGCATCGCCAGCACGCCCAGCGTCATGAACACAATGTTCCAGTTGGTCGGTTGCAGCAGGAAATCGGCCCGGGCCACGCCGGACGCGAACAGCACCGACCGCAGCGCGCAGGTCAGGCCGGATATCATCGCCACCGACCAGACGAAGTAATAGCTGTAGCGCGAACGGTTGGCGGGCAGTCCCCGCCACACCGCCGCCGCCACCGCGAACATGAAGCCCATCTGCAGCGTCGACATGGCCACGATGCGGGGCGCCACCTGGTTGTCCAGGTAGGTATATCCCGCCAGCACCAGCCAGGCCGCGCCGCAGGCCAGCCCCATCAGGTGGCGCGGCACCCGCTGCCCCAGCAGGCGCCGGATACCGGTGTAGTAGGCGCACAGCGCCAGCCCGATCAGCACATTGGGCAGCACGATCGACAGCCAGCGCGGCGCCTCGGTGGCCTGCAGCCCGAACAGAAAAAACGCCAACAGCGTGAGCAGGTTGGCGCGTATGGTTTCGCGGATCCCGGCCATGCCGCTGCGCGCCAGGGACCCCAGCACACACAGCGATAGCACTCCCGTCAGTACTGCGATCGACAGCAAATGGACGGGAGCGATCATGGGCAATGCGCCAGGCGGCGCGCGGTTCAGCTGTTGCGGGTGGATTTGACGATGGTCATGGCCGAGGCGATCATGCCGCCCACGTCCGCCAGGTTGGCCGGCAGGATCAGCGTGTTGCCTTCCTTGGCCACGTTGCCGAAGGCCTCGACATAGCGCTCGGCCACCTTCAGGTTGACCGCTTCCATGCCGCCGGGCTGGCGCACGGCGTCGGCCACCTGCGTGATGGCCTTGGCGGTGGCTTCGGCGATCGCCAGCACCGCCGCGGCCTCGCCCTGCGCCTGGTTGATCTGGGCCTGCTTCTCGCCTTCCGAACGGGCGATGGCCGCTTCGCGTTCGCCGGTGGCGATGTTGATCTGCTCCTGGCGGCGGCCTTCCGAGGCCGCGATCAGCGCGCGCTTCTCGCGCTCGGCGGTGATCTGCGCCTGCATCGAGCGCAGGATCTCGTTGGGCGGGGTCAGGTCCTTGATCTCATAGCGCAGCACCTTCACGCCCCAGTTCAGCGCCGCCTCGTCCAGCGACGACACGATGGTGCTGTTGATGGCGTCGCGTTCCTCGAAGGTGCGGTCCAGTTCCATCTTGCCGATCACCGAGCGCAGCGTGGTCTGCGCCAGCTGCGTGATGGCCGAGATGTAATTGGACGAACCGTACGACGCGCGCATCGGGTCGGTCACCTGGAAGTACAGCACGCCGTCCACCTGCAGTTGGGTGTTGTCGCGCGTGATGCAGACCTGGCTCGGCACGTCCAGCGGGATTTCCTTGAGCGAATGCTTGTACGACACGCGCTCGATGAACGGGATCACGAAGCCGGCGCCCGGCGACAGTACGCGGTCGAACTTGCCCAGCCGCTCGACCACCCAGGCGTGCTGCTGGGGGACGATGGCGATCGCCTTGATGACGATCAGGATCGCCAGTGCGACGATAACAAGCAGGACGATAGTGGAAGTGTCCATCATGGTGTAGTGCCTCTTCTGGGGTGAATGCGGTGACGCGCCTGTCCGCGATAGCCAGGGCGCCTGCTGCGGCCGGCCCGTCTGCGCGGGTCCGGGTCCTGCCTTGGAACGGGCCGGCGCGCAAAGGCAAGGAGCCTTCCACGCCGCCACGCCCTAGCGCGTGGCGCCGGTCGCGTCCCCCTTCGGAGTCAGGACCAGGCGCGTGCCGCGCATTTCGGTGATGATGTGTTCGCCGCCGTGGGCCGGCTGCCCCTCGGCCAGTTCCGCCTGCCAGTGCGCACCGCGGTACCAGACGCGCGCGGTGCCGTCCTGGCTCCAGGCTTCCACCTTGACAGTCTGGCCGATGTCCAGGTTGACGTCGGCGTTGCGCGAGGCGTCGACCTCGCGCTTTTTCAGGACGCGCGTCTTGCGCAGCACCAGCAGGCCCAGCAGCAGCACGACGCCACACGCCACCAGCTGCCATTCCAGGCCCGCCAGCAGCCAGGCGGCAACGCCCCCCGCGGCCAGTCCCAGCGCCACCAATAGCAGGTAGAAGGTTCCTGTCGCCAGCTCGCCGATGAGCGCCAGCGCGGCCAGCCCTAACCAAATCCACATAGTTACGTTTGCCTGAAAGGATGAGTCGGTCAGCGGATTGTACGTATTTCCATGACGCCGCGGTGACGCCCCCGCCCACCTCGGACAATCGCCTGGATTATGATGTGCGCTGGCTGCCGTCCCCGGCCGCTGGCATTTACCACGTATACACCCCCAATGACCGCTGCAATCTCCCCCGCCCGTCCCGTCCTCATCCTGCACACGGGCGACCCGGACGATACGCTCAAGAGCCAGTTCGGCGGCTATGCCGAACAGTTGGCGCGGGCCTCCGGCCTGGCGCCCGACGCCCTCGAAGTGGTTGCCGTCCACGCCGGCGAACGGCCGCGCGCGCCGGACCAGTACCGCGCCGCCCTGATCACGGGGTCGCCGGCCATGGTCACCGACCTGGAGCCCTGGAGCGAAGCCACCGCCGCCTGGCTGCGCGAGGCCGCTGCGGCCGGCCTGCCGATGTTCGGCATCTGCTACGGCCACCAGCTCCTGGCGCACGCCCTGGGCGGCAAGGTGGGCTACAACCCCGCCGGCCGCGAGGTCGGCACCCAGACGGTCGAACTGCTGCCCGCCGCCGCCGGCGACAAACTGCTGGCCGGCCTGCCGCCCACCTTCCCGGCCCAGATGCTGCATGCGCAGACCGTGCTGCAGTTGCCGCCCGGCGCCGCCGTGCTGGCGCGTTCCGACCTGGACCCGCACCAGATGATCCGCATCGGCCGCAACGTCTTCTCGACCCAGTTCCACCCCGAATTCGGCCCCGATTTCGTGCGCGCCCACCTCGAACGCTTCGGCCGCCGCTACGCCGCCGAGAACCTCGACGTGCCCGGCCTGTCCGCCAACGTGCGCGCCACCCCGGTGTCGGGCGAACTGGTGCGCCGCTTCCTGGACGCCTACGCGCCCGCCTGAGGTCCGGACCGGGGACGCGTGCCGCTCCCGGCAACAACCGGAGTGCGGCGCGGGCAGGCCTTTGAGAACATGGTCGAAAGCGCGCAAACCGGCGCGCCCCTGGAGCCCGACATGACCCACGCCGCCCCCTTGAGCAAACAGCACGCCGCCGCCGTCGAACGCGCCTGCCGGGCGCTGGAGGCCGAGCAGCCGCCCGACCTGAACACGCTGGCCGAACAGGCCGGCATGAGCCGCTTCCATTTCCACCGCATCTTCAAGGCGGCCACCGGCATCACGCCCAAGGCCTACGCCAACGCGCTGCGCGCCGACCGCGCCCGCCAGCAGCTGCGCCAGGGCGCCAGCGTCACCGACGCCATGTACGGCGCCGGCTTCAACTCCAGCGGCCGCTTCTACGAGGCCGCGCCGGCCATCCTGGGCATGACGCCCACCGCCTTCCGCAAGGACGGCGAAGGCGTCGAGATCCGCTTCGCCGTGGGCCAGTGCGCGCTGGGCGCCCTGCTGGTGGCGGCCAGCGACACCGGCATCTGCGAAATCGCGCTGCACGAAGACCCCGAACAACTGGTGCGCAACCTGCAGGACCGCTTCAAGGCCGCCCGGCTGATCGGCGCCGACCGCGAATTCGAGCAATGGATGGCGGCGGTGGTCGGTTTCGTCGAAAACCCCTCGGTGGGCCTGCACCTGCCGCTGGACGTGCGCGGCACCGCCTTCCAGCGCCGCGTCTGGGAGGCGCTGCGCGAGATCCCGGTGGGCGCCACCGTCACCTACACCGACATCGCCGAACGCATCGGCTCGCCGCGTTCGGTGCGCGCGGTGGCGCGGGCCTGCGCCACCAACAACATCGCGCTGGCGATTCCCTGCCACCGCGTGGTGCGCACCGACGGCTCGCTGGCCGGCTACCGCTGGGGCATCGAGCGCAAGCGCGAACTGATCGAGCGCGAGGCCAAGGCGGCCTGAAGGACATGGCCCGCGTCCTTGCCAGGGACGCTGCGCGGCACGGATGGCAAGCCCGCTATAATTGAGAACGGTTGTCAATCGTATTTGACTGTTCTCACGCGGGCTTTCTCGCCCGCCGGCCTGCCATGAACGTGCCTGTTGGCGACATCTCCGCCCTCTACCAAGCCGAAGTGCGGCGCCTGCGCGCCATCGTGCGCCGTATCGTCGGCAGCCAGGGCGCGGCCGAGGACGTCGTGCAGCAGGCCTTCACCAATTTGCTGCGCATGGGCGCCCAGCGCGCCCAGGTCAATGCCGGCTACATCACCCGGGCGGCCCACAACCTGGCCCTCAACCACCTGCGCGATGCGCGCCGCCGCGCCGAGGTGGAGTTGACCGGCCTGGAACTGGACCACCTCCCCGACTCCCGCCCCACGCCGGAAATGATCGTGATGTACCGGCGCGAGCTGCAACGCCTGCTGGAGGCCATCGCGGCGCTGCCTGAACGCCGCCGCCAGGCCTTCGTGCTCAAGCGCATCGAAGGCCTGTCCTATGACGAGATCGCCGAACGCATGGGCACCAGCCGCAATACCGTGATCTCGCAGGTCGTGGCCGCCATGGCGCAGCTGGACGCCGCGCTGGAGCCCGCCTGAGCCATGGCCGCCCCCGCCCCGGACCCGATCTACCTGGCCGCGCTGGAATGGCTCGCGCGGCTGCACGACGAGGACGTCACCGAACAGGATCGCCGCGCCTTCGCCGGCTGGCTGGAGACCGACCCGGCCCACCCCGCCGCCTATGCGCGGGCGCAGGCGCTGTGGAACCGCTTCGACGCGGTCCGCCCCGTCGTTGACTGCATGCATCGTCGCCGCGCCATGCTGGGCGTGCTCGCGGCGGCCGTGACGGTTCCCGCGCTGTATGCATTGTCGCGCCTGCACCTGCTGGCCGACTATCGCACCGGCATCGGCGAACGGCGCCGCATCGTCCTGGCCGACGGCAGCGCGCTCGAACTGGGCAGCGACACCGCGTTGTCGGTCCGCTTCGACAGCCGCCAACGCCAATTGACCCTGCATCGCGGCCAGGCTTACTTCCAGGTCGCCGCCGACGCCACACGGCGCTTTTCCGTGCGGGCCGGCCAGGGGATCAGCACTGCGCTCGGCACGCAATTCGACGTCAAGCTGCTGGACGACATCGTCACCGTGTCGGTCACCGAGCATGCGGTCGCGGTGCGGCCGCGTCCCGACGCGCCCCCCGTGACGCTCGAAGCCGGCTGGCAGATGCGGTACGGCGTCTCGGGCGGCGCCGCGCCCGCGCGCTTCGATCAGGCGGCCGCGCTGGCCTGGCGCCAGGATCGCCTGGTGTTCAACGATGTGCCGCTGGCCACCGTGCTGGCCGAGCTGCAACGCTACCAGCGCGGCCCCATCTTCCTGATGGATGCCGGCGTGGGCGCGCTGCCGGTCACGGCCGCCTTCCACACGGCGGATCCGCAGGAGGCCCTGCGTGGCCTGGCGGAAACCTTCCCGATCCGGCTGCGTGTCGTGGCGGGCTACGCCACCCTGGTCTACGCGCGCTGACCACCCGACAACATTCAGTTACCAACTTCCCGCCCGCTTCGATCATCAGTTCCCGCCCGTCCGGTGTTTGACAGGGAGAGGACGCGCAATCCGCCGTCGCGATATCGAAACACGAACAAGGGCAAACCGCACATGTCGGCCGCACAACACCATCCCCTACGCCACCGCGCTGGCGCCTCCCTGCACACCGGCCGCCACGGCTTGCGCCGCCTGGCGGCCGCCTTGCTGGCGGCCACCGCCTGGGCCGCGGGCCAACCCGCGGCCCAGGCGCAAGCCGCTCCCGCCGACGCCGCCGCGCATCAACGCTTCGATATCCCCAGCCAGCCGCTGGCCAGCGCCCTGCTGTCCTATACCGCGTCCACCGGCCTGCAACTGGTCATGAGCGGCGACATCGCGCGCGACCGAACCGCCCCCGCGCTGCACGGCAGCTATACCCGCGATGAGGCCTTGACGCGCCTGTTGGCCGGCTCGGGCCTGGGCTGGCGCCACAGCGGCAACACCCTGATCGTGTCGCGGCTGCCCGCCGCCGCGAGCGACGCCACCACGCTCGACCCCATCCGGGTGCAAGGCGCGAGCGAGACCGTCCGATACGTGGCCGACACTTCCGGCGCCGGCACCAAGACCGACGCCCGGCTGATCGAGACGCCCCAATCCATCTCGGTGGTGACACGCCAGCAGATGGACGACCAGGCGGTGCAGAACGTGCGCCAGGCGCTGCGCTATACGCCTGGCCTGACCGCCGAATACCGCGGCGCCGGCGGCTCGCGCTACGACACGGTGATCTACCGCGGCTTTGGCGGTGGCATCAATTACGACTACGCCTATCTGGACGGGATGCGCCTGCTGGGCACGAACTACGCCATCCCGCAGATCGACATCTACAACCTGGAACGCATCGAAGTGCTGCGCGGCCCGTCATCCGTGCTGTTCGGCCAGGGCACTCCGGGCGGCCTGATCAACCTGGTCAGCAAGAAACCCACCGCCACGCCGCTGCACGAGATCGAATTGCAGGCGGGCAGCCACAACTTCGGGCAGGCCGCCTTCGACTTCGGCGGTCCGGTGGACGACGCCGGCAAGGTGCTCTACCGGCTGACCGGCGTCGCTCACACCGGCAAGACCCAGATCGACTACCAGAAGGACGAGCGCGTGGCGATCGCGCCGGCCGTCACGTTCCGCCCCAACGCCGACACCTCGCTGACGCTCCTGGCGCAGTACCAGCATGATCCCTATGGCGGCTACTTCGGCTTCCTGCCGGCCGTGGGCACCATCCAGGACCTGCCCGGCGGCGGCCGCATCGGTCGCCGCTTCTTCGACGGGTCGCCGCGCTTCGATGAATTCAAGCGCACGCAGACGGCCCTGGGCTATCTGCTGGAGCATCGGATCGACGAGGTCTGGTCGGTGCAGTCCAACCTGCGCTACATGCAGATGAAAACGGATTACAAGAGCGTCTACACCACGGGGCTGAATGCCGCCGATCCGGCCAATCCGCTGCTGACGCGGCGCGCCATCGTCAATCACGCCAACATGGACGCGGTGACCGCGGACAACCATGCCCAGGCCCGTTTCAACACCGGCGCCCTCGCGCACACCGCGCTGTTCGGCATCGACTACCAGCGCCTGAGTTATCGCGAAGACCAGGGCATGGGCGCCGCGCCATCCTTGTCGATCAATCGGCCCGATTACGACGCCGCCATCGCCACGCCGTCGATCACCGTGCGCAGCAAGCAGACGCTGGACCAGATAGGCCTGTACGCGCAGGACCAGGTGAAACTGGGCCAATGGACGCTGCTGGGCGGCATCCGCCAGGACTGGGCGGGCAACGACCGGCGCAACCGGATCAACGGCGACACCACCAACCAGTCCGACCGCGCCTTCTCCTGGCGCCTTGGCTCAGTCTATGAATTCAGCAACGGCGTGGCGCCCTACGTCAGCTATTCGCGTTCGTTCCAGCCGGTGGCCGACGCCGACGCCCAGGGCAATCTGTTCAAGCCCACCAAGGGCGAGCAATACGAGGCCGGCATCAAGTACCAGCCGCCCGGCCAGGACGCCTTCGTCAGCGCCGCCGTCTACCAGCTCACCCAGAGCAACGTGCTCACGACCGATCCGGCCAACACCAACTACAGCATCCAGACGGGCGAGGTGCGCTCGCGCGGTCTGGAACTGGAAGGCAAGGCCAGCCTGACGCGCAACCTGGACCTGCTGGCGTCCTACACCCTGATGGACAACGTCAACACGCGCAGCACCACCGCGCAGGGCAAGCACCCCACCTACGTCTCGCGCCACAGCGCCAACGCCTGGGCCAACTACACCTTCCACAGCGGCGCGCTGGCCGGCCTCAGCCTGGGCGGCGGCGTGCGTTACGTCGGCAGCAGCTATGCCAACGCCGACAACACATTGAAGGTCTCGCCCTTCACGGTGGTGGATGCCGCGGTGCGCTACGACCTGGGGCAAGCCATCCCTTCGCTGAAGGGACTGACCGCCGGCATCAACGCCAGCAACCTGTTCGATCGCGAATACGTATCGGCGTGCGCCACCGCGACCAAGTGCTTCTACGGCGCCGGACGCACCGTCATCGGCACCCTGACCTACCGCTGGTAAGCGTGGGCGCCCTGGCATGAGCATCGACGCCCCGCGCCGCCTGCGCATCTGGCGATGGCTGCATACGTGGTCCAGCCTGGCATGCACGCTGTTCCTGCTGATGCTGTGCCTGACCGGGCTGCCGCTGATCTTCCATGACGAGATCGACGCCTGGTTCGACACCCCCGCCCGTGTCCCGCCGGCGCGGGAGGCGGCCGCGCCACGGGACGTGGATGCCATGGCCGCGCGGGTGCGCGAGCAATACCCGCGCCGGGACATCCGCTTCATCGTCTGGCTGGACGAACCTCACCAGTACCGTTTCGGGCTGAGCCCGGGCGCGCCCGGCCAGAAGCCCTTCGCGCTGGTCGATGCGCACGGCCCCGTCGTCACCGGCGAAGCCTGGAGCGAGAAAGACTGGCGCCACGGCGGGCCGATGGCCCTGCTGTTGCGGCTGCATACCGACATGCTGCTGGGCATGCCGGGCAGCCTGATCCTGGCCGTCATGGGCGCGCTGCTGCTGGTATCGCTGGTTTCCGGCGTGGCGCTGTACGGCGGCTTCATGCGCAAGACGCCGTTCGGCACCGTGCGCAAGGGGCGTTCGCGGCTGCTGCGCATGCTGGACCTGCACAATCTGCTGGGCATGGTGCTGCTGGCCTGGTTGACCGTGGTCGGACTGAGCGGCGCAATCAACACGCTCGATTCGTTCGTCTTTGGCGCCTGGCGCGAGCATGCGGCCAGCCGGCAGTTGGCCGCGCCGCCGCCCGGCCCGCCGGTCGCCCGGCCGCTGCAGGCCGCGGTCGACCTGGCCCGGCGCACACTGCCGGAGCGCGACATCAGCTTCCTGGCGCTGCCCGGTTCGCTGTTCTCGTCCGACGGCGACTGTACCGTCTTCATGCAGGGCCGCACGCCGCTGACGCGGCACCTGCTGCACCCGGTCGTGGTGCGCATCGCCGACGGCGCACTGCTCGACGCGGATCCGCCGCCCTGGTACATGTGGCTGCTGGAAGGCTCGCGGCCGCTGCATTTCGGCAACTACGCCGGCCTGCCGCTCAAACTGATCTGGGCCATGCTGGATCTGGCGGCCATCGCCGTGCTGGTCACGGGGCTCTACCTGTATCTGCCCAGGCGGCGCGGGCCGGGCGCGGCAGCCAGGGGTTGACCGCCGCCGGGCCGCCCCAAGAAAAAACCCCCGCCTCTTCCGAATGCGGGGGTTTGCGTCAACGCGGGCGACTTACTGCTTCGCCAGGCGCTGCCAGGTGTCGACCACCGTGTCCGGATTCAGCGACATCGACAGGATGCCTTCATCCTTGAGCCACTGCGCGAAGTCCGGGTGATCGCTGGGGCCCTGGCCGCAGATGCCGACGTACTTGTTGGCGGCCAGGCAAGCCTTGATCGCGCGGCGCAGCATGAACTTGACGGCCTCGTCGCGTTCGTCGAAATCGGCCGCCAGCAGTTCCATGCCGGAGTCGCGGTCCAGGCCCAGGGTCAGCTGGGTCATGTCGTTCGAACCGATCGAGAAGCCGTCGAAGTACTGCAGGAACTCGTCGGCCAGGATGGCGTTGGAGGGCACTTCGCACATCATGATCAGCTTCAGGCCGTTCTCGCCGCGCGCCAGGCCGTGCTTGGCGAGCAGGTTGACCACCTTTTCCGCCTGGCCCAGGGTGCGCACGAACGGCACCATGATCTCGACGTTGGTCAGGCCCATGTCATCGCGCACCTTCTTGAGCGCTTCGCATTCCATGCGGAAGCACTCGGCGAAGTCGTCGGCGATGTAGCGCGAGGCGCCGCGGAAGCCCAGCATCGGGTTCTCTTCCTCGGGCTCGTAGCGCGAACCGCCGACCAGCTTGCGGTACTCGTTGGACTTGAAGTCCGACATGCGCACGATCACGGGCTTCGGGTAGAAGGCCGCCGCGATGGTGGCCACGCCTTCGGCCATCTTCTCGACGAAGAAGGCGCGCGGGCTGGCATGGCCGCGGGCGGCCGATTCCACGGCCTTCTTCAGCTCGCCGTCGACGTTCGGGTAGTCCAGCACCGCCTTCGGGTGGATGCCGATGTTGTTGTTGATGATGAATTCCAGGCGCGCCAAACCGACGCCGCCGTTGGGGATCTGGGCGAAGTCGAACGCCAGCTGGGGGTTGCCCACGTTCATCATAATCTTCAGGTCGATGGCGGGCATCTCGCCGCGGCGCACTTCCTCGACCTCGGTCTCGATCAGGCCGTCATAGATGCGGCCTTCGTCGCCCTCGGCGCACGACACGGTCACGGCCTGGCCTTCCTTGAGCAGGTCGGTGGCGTTGCCGCAGCCCACCACGGCCGGAATGCCGAGTTCGCGCGCGATGATGGCCGCGTGGCAGGTACGACCGCCGCGGTTGGTCACGATCGCCGAGGCGCGCTTCATGACGGGTTCCCAGTTGGGATCGGTCATGTCGGTGACCAGCACGTCGCCGGGCTGGACCTTGTCCATGTCGGAGATGTCGCCGACCACGCGCACCGGGCCCGAGCCGATCTTCTGGCCAATGGCGCGGCCGGTGATCAGGACCTGGCCGGTGGCCTTCAGGCGGTAGCGCTGCTGCACGTCGTTGGCGCCCTGCTGCGACTTCACCGTTTCCGGGCGCGCCTGCAGGATGTAGATCTTGCCGTCGACGCCGTCGCGGCCCCACTCGATGTCCATCGGGCGGCCATAGTGCTTCTCGATGATGACGGCGTAGCGGGCCAGCTCGATGACCTCGTCGTCGGTCAGCGAGTAGCGGTTGCGTTCGGACACCGGCACGTCGACCGTGCGCACGGCGCGGCCTTCCGGACGCTCGGGGTCGAATTCCATCTTGATCAGCTTGGAACCGATGCGGCGGCCGACGATGGGGAAATGGCCCTGGGCCAGCGTGGGCTTGAAGACGTAGAACTCGTCGGGGTTGACGGCGCCCTGCACCACGGTTTCGCCCAGGCCGTACGACGAGGTGATGAACACCACGTCCTGGAAGCCCGATTCGGTGTCGATGGTGAACATCACGCCGGCGCTGCCCTTGTCCGAACGCACCATGCGCTGGATGCCGGCCGACAGGGCCACATCGGCGTGGGCATAGCCCTTGTGCACGCGGTAGGAGATGGCGCGGTCGTTGTAGAGCGAGGCGAACACGTGGCGGATCTTGTCCAGCACGTCGTCGATGCCGACCACGTTCAGGAAGGTTTCCTGCTGGCCGGCGAACGAGGCGTCGGGCAGGTCTTCGGCAGTGGCGGACGAGCGCACGGCGAACGAGCCCTTGCCATCGGCGTCGAGCTTGGCGAAGGCGTCGCGGATCTGCGCTTCGAATTCGGCCGAGAACGGCGCTTCGACGATCCATTGACGGATCTGCGCGCCGGCGTTGGCCAGCTCGCGCACGTCTTCGGGGTTCAGGGTGGTCAGGCGTTCGGCGATGCGCTTGTCCAGGCCGGAGGCCTTGAGAAAGTCGCGGAAGGCGTCAGCGGTCGTGGCAAAGCCGCCCGGCACGCGGACACCCGCGCCAGACAGCTGGCTGATCATTTCGCCTAGTGATGCGTTCTTGCCTCCTACCGAGTCCACGTCCGTCATGCGGAGCTGCTCGAACAAAACAACGTACGACATTGAAGTCACCTTTTACAATGGAATGAAAGCGAGTTTGGTCAATGCAGATTCGACGCCGGCTTATCGCCTGGTTTTCGCCGATCCGCCTGCGCTGACCAAACTGGCCTTGGACCGCCCTTGGGGTGACTTATAGGGGCCTGATTGTACTCGGAGGAGCACATTCGGCCATCCGCCTGGTTGGAATTTTTACATATGACATCTACCCCGATCGTACGCACGGTATACATCGTTTCCGACAGTACCGGTATCACCGCGGAAACCTTCAGCCAGTCGGTGCTTTCCCAGTTCGAAGAAGTCGATTTCAAGCCGGTGCGGCTGCCGTTTGTCGACACGCTGGAAAAAGCCGCCGAAGTGGCCATGCGCATCGACCGCAGCGCCCAGGAAGCCGGCGTGCCGCCGATCGTCTTCAGCACCCTGGTCAACCCCGACATCCTGGCCCGTGTTCGCCAGGCGAACGGAATTTTCCTGGACCTGTTCGGCACCTTCGTCAGCCACATCGAGCAGGCGCTGGGGCTCAAATCCAGCCATTCCATCGGCCGCTCGCACATGCAGGCCAATTCGGAAAAGTACCGCAACCGGATCGACGCCATCAACTTCAGCCTGGCGCACGACGACGGCCAGTTCGTCAACCAGCTGGACCAGGCCGACGTCATCCTGGTGGGCGTCTCGCGCTGCGGCAAGACCCCGACCAGTCTGTACCTGGCCATGCAATACGCCATCAAGGCCGCCAACTTCCCCCTGACGCCTGACGATTTCGAGCGCGGCACCCTGCCCTCGACCATCGCGCCGCACCGCGCCAAGCTGTTCGGCCTGTCGATCCAGCCCGAGCGCCTGTCCGAGGTGCGCAACGAGCGCCGCCCCAACAGCCGCTACGCGCAGCTGGAACAATGCCGCTACGAGGTGGCCGAGGCCGAGCGCATGATGCGTCGCGAGGGCATTTCGTGGCTGTCCACCACCACCAAGTCGATCGAGGAAATCTCGACCACGGTGCTGCAGGAAGTCGGCCTGGACCGCGGCTGAAAACGCCAAGGGCGCGCCACCGGCGCGCCCTTGTCTGGCGGCAAACGGGCCGCCCCGCGGCGGTCAGCGACGCAGCTTGACCCGCTCGCGCGAACCGGCGCCCCAGTACTTCAGCGGCGCCATCTCCTGCTGCGCCAGCGTTTCCGAGTCTTCCATGCGCATGACCTGGGTGCCAACGCTGGACGAATTGCCGCCGACGCCCTCGATGCTCAGGCGCACGTAGCGCGTCTGTCCCGGCGCCAGGTCGAAGGTCACGAATTCATTCTCGCGCATCGTGTCGACGCGATAGGTACCGGGCGGACGATTGATGAAGAAGAAGCTGCCGGGCTTGGAACGTCCAACCTTGGTGCCGTTGACCCGCAGGTAAGGCTGGCTCGACAACACGCTGCCCGGCGCCGGCGGCTGGTAGAAATAAATCCGGCCGGTATCCGGCACCATGACGGGAATGTTCGCCGCCACGTCCCGGTAACGCGCGCCACCGCATCCCGCCAATACCCCCACCGCGATTGCGGCGGCGGCCAACATCCTGATCCCGCGCTTCATTCTTCCTGCTCTCCTGTCAGGGGACCACCGGCGCCACACACTATCGCATCGGGAGACCCGCAAGGTTATTGGCGCACGCCGATAGGCAGCGCCACCGGACGGGTCAACTCGACATAGCTGCGTTCGCCCGGCAGATAAAACCCCACCAGTTGGCCTGAAGAGACCACCAGATAGGCTTCGGTTTTCCTGGGCGCCTGGACAGTGAACTGTCCGCCCAAGGGTCGATAGACATCCCCCTGCACAATGGCGCCCACGCGACGCCATTGCGAAGCGCCCGGCAGCGTCACGGCCGCGTCGGCCGGTAATGCAGCGTGCACCTGCCTGGATAGCCGGATCACGTTGGCGGACTCGGCCGCCGCAACCGGTACCAGGTTGGCCGGCTCGGGCTTGCCGGATGCGCATCCCGCCAGCACGGCCACGCAGAGCCATGCAAACAGCATCACCCGACCCGCTCGATGCTCCAATGACCGATCAATAGTCCGGGAAGATGCCATGAATACCTCAAAATGTCAAAATTTGTAACCACACATAATCAGTAGCGCAGCTTCTCGCGGTCGCGCCAGCCCGCTCCCCAATAACGCAGCCCGGTCAGGTCCTGTTGCGCCGTCTCGGCCGATTCCTCCAACGCAGCACCTGGGCGCCGGCGACGATGTCCGTGCGCACATAGCGGGTCTGGCCGGCTTCCAACGGCACCGGCAGCGCCGGCCTGGCCGATCGCTTGTAGTGGGCGGTGGCCAGCGTATGCGCGCCGGCCGGCCGGTCGACGAAGAAGAAGCGTCCCGGCTTGGAGCGGCCGACCTTGCGGCCGTCGATCAGGATCGCTGGCTCGGCGGCGTTGGCGCCGTCGGCCTGGGCCAGTTGGTAGATGTAGATACGGCCATTGCCGGCCTCGATCGGCGGAATCTGGGAGGCGATCTCGCCATGACGCGGCCCGGCGCAGCCCGCCAGCAACAACGCGGCGGCCGACATCACAAGCATCCTTCCGATCTTCATGCGCACTCCTGGGGCGGTCGAGGCCGGACGCCGACAGCGGCATCCCGATCCTGAATATCGCGAGAGTATATGCGGGGACGGGCCCCATTAGCGGAGCCGCACGGAAAGATGGGACGGTGTCAGCGCGCGCCGGCCGCCAGCGCCTGGCGGCGCTGTTCGAACAGGCAGATGGCGGCGGCCGCGCCCACGTTGAGCGATTCGACCGCGGCAATGTCATGGGGAATGCGCAGCTTGAGCCGCGCAGCCGCCAGCAGATCGGCCGCCACGCCCTGCCCTTCGTGGCCGAAGACCCAGGCGCAGCGTTCGGGCAGGCGCCCCGCGTAAAGGTCCTCGGCCCCTTCCAGGGCGGTCGCCACCAGCGGCACGCGCAGGGTCGGCAGCAGCGCCTGCAAGTCCACGTGCTCGTGGATCGCCAGCGCGAAGTGCGCCCCCTGGCCGCTGCGCAACACCTTGGACGACCAGGCCGCGGCGGTGCCGGTGGCCAGGAACACGCGCTTGACCCCGGCCGCGGCGCAGGTGCGCAGCAAGGTGCCGACATTGCCCGGATCCTGGATGCGATCGAACAGCACGCAATTCTCGTCCACCGCCTCGGGCGGCGATGGCTGCGGCGGCGTCACCACGAAGGCGACGCCCTGCCCGCTTTCGACGCTGGCCAAGGCTTGCATCAGGCGCGCGTCCAGCGCCAGGCAACGGGCATCCGGCACCGCCTCCGCCAGCGCCGCGATATCGGGCTGCGACAGCCGTTCGACGTCGAAGACGGCCTGATCCGGCGCGCCGTGATGCTGCAGCCAGGCCTGGCACAGATGCACGCCGTCCAGCAGCACGGGCGCGCCGCGCTTGCCGGCCGTGCCAGCCAGCCTGGCGAGCGCCTTGACCGCGGGGTTGTCGCGGGAGCTGATGTGCTTCATGAGACCAGGCCGAAGGCCTTGATGGGCGCGAAACTGCGGCGATGCTCGGCGCAGGGGCCGTGTTCGCGCAGCATCTGCAGGTGCAAGGCGGTGCCGTAGCCCTTGTGCTGATCGAACGCATACTGCGGGTACAGCGCGTGCAAGCGCAGCAGATCGGCGTCGCGCGCGGTCTTGGCCAGGATCGACGCGGCGGAGATGGCCGGCACCAGGGCGTCGCCCTTGATCACCGTCTGCACCGTGCAGCCCAGCTTGGGGGCCTGGTTCCCGTCCACCAGCGCCAGTTGGGGCGCCAGCGCCAGGCCTTCGACGGCGCGGCGCATCGCCAGCAAGGTGGCGCGCAGGATGTTCAGGCTGTCGATCTCGGCCACGCTGGCGCTGGCCACGCACCAGGCCAGCGCGCGTGCCTGGATCTCCAGGGCCAACGCCTCGCGGGTCGCCGCCTTGAGCACCTTGGAGTCGGCCAGGCCGTCGATGGGACGCGCCGGGTCCAGGATCACGGCGGCTGCGTACACGGCGCCCGCCAGCGGGCCGCGGCCGGCCTCGTCGACGCCGGCGGTCACCAGCGCCGGCTGCGCCGGCGCGGCAAACAGGTCAGGCTGCTCCACCGGCCACCTCCAGGATCGCCTGGGCGGCGAGCGCCGGCGTGTCGCGCAGCAGTTCCTGGTGCAAGGCCGTGAAGCGCGCCTCGATGCGCGCCGCCAGGGCCTCGTCGGTCAACGCGGTCCAGGTGGCCTCTGCCAGCTTCTCCGGCGTGGCGTCGTCCTGCAGCAGTTCGGGCACCGCGAAGTCGCGCAGCAGCACGTTGGGCAGTCCCACCCACGGCAGGTAGGGCCGCTCCTGGCCGGACTTCCAGGCCATGATGCGGCGCATCAGCGGCGACAGCACGTAGGAAATCACCATGGGCCGCTTGTACAGCGCGGTTTCCAGAGTGGCGGTGCCACTGGCCACCAGCACCGCGGTACTGGCCTCCATCACCGACCACGCCACCGGGGCCTGGCGATCGCCATCCGCCCCGTGCAGGTCCTGGGCGGTGACGCAGCGCAGCCCCGGCACCGGGTATTTGGCCAGGATCGCCTGGAATTCGGCGCGGCGCTGGTCGTTGACCATCGGCACCACGCATTGCAGCGCCGGATCGCGCTTCTGCAGCATCTGCGCGGCTTGCAGGAAGCGCGGCGCCAGCAGGCGGATCTCGGACGAACGGCTACCCGGCAGGATCGCCAGCACGCGCGCATCCGGGTCGATGCCCAGCCGCGCGCGCGCGGCGGCGCGATCGGGTTGCATCGGCACGGCGCCAGCCAGCGGATGGCCGACATAGGTGACCGGGATGCCTTCCTTGCGGTAGATCTCTTCCTCGAACGGGAACAGCACCAGCATGTGCGAGACCGACTCGCGGATCTTGTGAATGCGGTCGTAGCGCCAGGCCCAGATCGACGGGCCGACGAAATGCACCGTGGGCGTGCCGGCCTGGCGCAACTGGTGCTCCAGGCGCAGGTTGAAATCGGGCGCATCGATGCCGACGAACACCGACGGCGGTTCGGCCAGCCAGCGGCGCGACACGTCGCGATAGGTCCGCAGCAGGCTCGGCAGGCGCTTGAGCGCATCCACATACCCGAACACCGTCAGCGCATGCATCGGATGCCAGGTATCGAAATCGCGCGCCTGCATCTGCGGACCGCCAATGCCTTCGCAACGCACACCCGGCGCGCGCTCCTGCAAACCGGCAATGATGCGGCCGGCCAGCAGGTCGCCCGAAGGCTCGCCGGCCACCATGCCGATCCGCATGCTCATGGACGGATGATGCCGCGCGAAGCGACGTCGAGGAAATCCAGCAGCGTCTGCAGGTGCTCGGCGACTTCGGGCTCGGCCTGCTGGCGGGCCCGCAGTTCGGCGCGCGCGTCGTCCAGCGACAGGCCGCGGCGGTAGATGATCTTGTAGGCGTCACGCAGCGCCGACACCTGGGCCGGCGTGAAACCGCGGCGCTTCAGGCCTTCGACGTTGACGCCGACCGGCCGGCAGGGGTTGCCCGCGGCCAGCACGAACGGCGGCGTGTCCTGCATCAGCGAGCTGTTGCCGCCCGTCATGCTGTGGGCGCCGATGCGCGAGAACTGGTGCACGCCGGTCAAGCCGCCGACGATGGCCCAGTCGCCCACGTGGACGTGGCCGCCCAACTGCACGGAATTGGCCAGGATGGTGTTGTTGCCCACGTGGCAATCGTGCGCCACGTGCACATAGGCCATGATCCAGTTGTCATCGCCCAGCGTGGTGGCGCCGCCGTCCTGCACCGTGCCAGTGTTCAGCGTGACGAACTCGCGCACCGTGTTGCGGTCGCCGATGACCAGCCGGGTGCGCTCGCCCTTGTACTTCTTGTCCTGCGGCATGCCGCCGATCGAGCAATACCGGTAGAACCGGTTGTCGCGCCCGATGGTGGTCACGCCATCGACCATGCAATACGGGCCGAGCTCGGTGCCGGCGCCGATCGTCACATCGGGTCCCACGACACAGAACGCGCCGATGACCACGCTGGGGTCGATTTTCGCCGCCGGATCGACGACGGCGGTAGGATGGATGTTTCCTGCCATTTACTCTTCCAGGCTACGGATCGCGCACATGAGCTTGGCCGACGCCACTTCCTGCCCATCCACCGTGGCGCGCGCCTGATATTTACAGATGCTGCGGCTCAGGCGCTCGGCTTCGACCTCGATGCGCAACTGGTCGCCCGGCACCACCGGACGGCGGAAACGCGCGCCGTCGATGCCCACCAGGTAGTAAGCCGTCTTGGCGCCTTCGCACTTCAGGCCGCCGTTCTCGTCGGTGAACGAGAACAGGGCCGAAGCCTGGGCCATGGCTTCCACGATCAGCACGCCAGGCATCACCGGATGGTGGGGAAAGTGGCCATTGAAAAACGGTTCATTGATCGAGACGTTCTTGATGGCGACGATGGACTTGCCGGGCACCATTTCGACGACGCGATCAATCAGCAGCATCGGGTAACGATGCGGCAGCCTCTCCATGATCCCCTTGATGTCGAGTTCCATTTTTCTGTGAATTCCTGCGAAATGAAATAAATCTTGCGGCGCCGGACGCGCCCAGGGCGGCGTGGCTGCGCCCTAGTCTTTTTCCAGCGTCCGCACGCGGCGGCGCAATTGCGCCAACTGTTGTATCACGGCGGCGTTGCGCTGCCATTCACCATGATCCGCATACGGGTACACCCCGGTATAGCGGCCAGGCTTGGAAATATTGGACGTCACCGCGGTGCCGCCCGAAATGTGCACGTCGTCCGCCAGGGTCAGGTGTCCCGAGAGCATGGCGGCGCCGCCAATGGTGCAGCGTTCGCCGATGGTGGTCGAACCCGCCACGCCCACGCACGCCGCGATGGCGGTGTATGCGCCGATGCGGCAGTTGTGGGCCACCATGATCTGGTTGTCCAGCTTGACGCCGTTGCCCACCACGGTATCTTCGAGCGCGCCGCGGTCGATGGTCGTGTTGGCGCCGATTTCGACGTCGTCGCCCACCGTCACCCCGCCCAGTTGCGGAATCTTGCCCCAGGCGCCCTGCCCCAACGACGGGTCCGGCGCGAAACCGAAGCCGTCGGCGCCGAGCACCGCGCCGCTGTGGATGATGGCGCGTGCCCCGACCTTCACGCCTTCGTACAGCGTGACATGGGCATGCAGGCGGCTGCCGGGGCCCACCGAGGAGCCGGCGCCGATGACGCAACCTGCGCCCAGCACGCTGCCGCGGCCGATGCGCGCGCCCGACTCGATCACGCAATTCGGACCAATGCGCACGTCTTCCTCGATGTGCGCGTCAGGCGCGACCACCGCGGAGGGATGCGTGGCGGCCGGCAGGGCCGGACGCCGGGCGGCGTCGAACCACTGGGCCACCCGGGCGTACAGCAGGTAGGGATGCTTGCAGGCGACCAGCGTGAATCGCGGCCGGTCGGCGCCAGCGGCTTCCAGCGCCTCGGCCACCTCGGTCGAGACGATCACCGCCCCCGCCTGGGTGGCGGCGAGCTGGCTCTGGTACTTCGGATTGGCCAGGAAACTGATTTCCTGGCCGCCGGCCGAGGCCAGGGTGCCGATGCCACGGACCCGCAGGGGCTCCGCGGCGCCTGCGGGCGCGCTGATGCGCCAGCCCATGCCCTGCGTATCGGCCGCGCTCAGCAGCGCTTCCAGCGTCGGGGCGCGGGCTAGATCCAGTAGAACCGGCATACGGCGACTGCGACTTACTTGCCCAGGCTCTGGATCACCTTGTCGGTGATGTCGATGCGCGGGTTGACCGTCACGGCGTCCTGGATGATCAGGTCGTAGTTTTCCTGTTCAGCGATGCGCTTGATGGCCTCGTTGGCCTTCGTCACGATGCTGGAGAACTCTTCGTTGCGGCGACGGTTGAAGTCTTCCTGGAATTCGCGGCGCTTGCGCTGCAGGTCGGTGTCCAGGTTGGACAGTTCGCGCTGGCGCTTGACGCGGTCGGATTCCGACAGCACGGGCGCGTCCTTGTCGAACTTTTCGGCTTGCGAACGCAGGCTGGAGTTCAGGCGCTGCAGCTCGTCGTCGCGCTTCTTGAATTCGGCTTCGATCTTGCTTTGCGCCGTCTTGGCCGGACCGGACTCACGCAGGATCCGCTCGGTGTTGACGAAGCCGATCTTGGTGTTTTGAGCCTGAGCGGGCACCGCCGCGACGGAACCGAGAATGAGCGCACCCACCAGGGCAATGGAGCCGCCCAGCTTGCCACGGCGGTTGGCACGCGGCGTATTCGATGATTTAAGTGCGAAGTCAGACATCATGAAAATCTCACCTTCCAGTAAGGCAAAGCCAAAGTATGTATTGTGCCACTAAACGGCAAAAGGGCCGGGCCGGCGGGCCCCTCCCTTGTTTTTAAGCGTAACGCCGGTTAGAACCCGGTCCCGATCTGGAACTGGAAGCTCTGCTTGTCGTCGCCCGGCTTGGCGTTGAGCGGACGGGCATACGACAGCTGCAACGGACCCATCGGCGACTGCCACGACAGGCCGATACCGGCCGAGAAGCGCCAGCCGCAAGGATCGTCGACCTCGCTGCCGGGCTTGCCGTTGGTGCAAGACAGGCCGCTGCCGGCGCCCACCTGGCCCGCGTCGCTGAAGATGAACCAGCGCAGCGTGCGATCCTTGGAGGCGCCCGGGAACGGCAGATACAGCTGGGCGTTGGCCACGATGCGGCGCGAACCGCCCAGGTAGTCGCCCGTGACCGGGTCGCGCGGACCCAGCGACGAACCTTCGTAGCCGCGCACCGTGCCGATACCGCCCGCGTACACGTCCTTGATGATCGGGTAGTCCTTGCCGCCGTAGCTCTGGCCCCAGTCGACCATGCCGTTCAGCGCCAGGGTGTACGAGCCGCCCAGCGGGATGAAGTACTGCTGCTGGCCGGTGAGCATGTAGTACTTCAGGTCGACCGTCGAGAAGTCGCTCTTCAAGCGGGTGTACGAACCCTTGGTCGGCGCCAGGGCGCTGTCGCGGGTGTCGTTGGACCAGCCGGCGGTGAAGATCACCGAGTTGGTCGCATCGCCGTACTGGTCGACGAACTTGCGGTAGGCCAGCGGCGAATTCGAGAACAGATCGATCTGGTTGCGCTCGAGGTTGGCGCCCAGGAAGATCCGGTCGTACTCGGAGATCGGCACGCCGAAGTTCATGCCCAGGCCCATGGACTTGACGCGGTAGTCGCCGTCGTTGTTGTTCCAGGGCTCGGTCACGCGGTAGTAGGCGGACGTGGTGCGGCTGATGCCGTCCTTGGTCCAGTACGGGTCGGTGTGCGACAGCACCACCGCGCGGTTGCTCTTGCTGGTGTTCAGCTGCAGCGTCAAGTTGGTGCCGCTGCCGAACACGTTGTCTTCGCTGATGCCGGCCGACAGGATCGCCTTTTCGGACGAACCGTAGCCCACGCCCAGGTTGATCATGCCGGTGGGCTTTTCCTTCACGTCGACGTTGACGTCGACCTGGTCGGGCGAACCCGGCACCGGATCGGTCTTGACGTTGACGTCGCTGAAGTAGCCCAGGCGGTCGACGCGGTCGCGCGAGGTCTTGATGTCCTTGGCGTCGTACCAGGCGGCTTCCTGCTGGCGCATCTCGCGGCGCACGACTTCGTCGCGCGTGCGGGTGTTGCCGCCGATCTGGATGCGGCGCACGTACACGCGGCGGCTCGGATCGACGTAGAACGTCAGGTCGGCCTCGTGCTTGGCGCGGTCGAGCTGCGGATTCGGGTTGACGTTGGCGAACGCGTAGCCCAGTTCACCCAGGTAGTCGGTGATGGCCTTGGCCGAATCGTTGGCCTTGGCCGCCGAGAACGTCTCGTCCGGCTTGATCTTGACCAGGGCGTTGATTTCCTTGTCCAGGCCGATCAGGTTGCCGGCCAGCTTGACGCTGCGCACCTTGTACGGCTCGCCTTCGTGGACCGTGATGGTGATGCGGATGTCCTTGCGGTCGGGCGAGATCGTCACCTGGGGCGGCTCGACCGTGAATTCGAGGTAGCCGCGGTCCAGGTAGAACGAACGCAGGCGTTCGAGGTCGCCCTCGAGCTTTTCGCGCGAGTACTTGTCGGTATCGGTGTACCAGGTCAGCCAGCCCGGCGTGGTCAGCTTGAATTCGTCGAGCAGGTCGCTTTCGGAGAAGGCCTTGTTGCCGACGAAGCGGATTTCCTGGATGCGGGCGACCGAGCCTTCGAACACGTCGAAGCTCACGCCGACGCGGTTGCGCGGCAGCGGCGTCACGGTGGAGGTGACCTCGACGCCGTACTTGCCCTTGGACAGATACTGTTGCTTGAGCTCGTATTCCGCGCGCTCGAGCATCGAGCGGTCGAAAATGCGGCCTTCGGCAAAACCCACCTGCCCCAGCGACTTGGTAATGGCCTTGGAATCGAACTCGCGCATGCCGTTGAAATTCACGGATGCGATCGTCGGACGTTCCTGGACCACCACGACCACGACATTATTGTCGGTCTGGATCTGCACGTCGGTGAAAAAGCCGGTGCCATACAGGCGGCGGATCGCCTCGGTGGCTTCTTCCTCGGTGAATTTCTCACCCACCTTGACCGGCAGATAACCGAAGACGGTACCCGCGTCGGTACGCTGGATCCCTTCTACGCGGATATCCCGCACGACAAAAGGGTCGAAGGCGTGAGCCATGCCTGGAAGCAGCAATGCGGCGATCAGACTCGGCACTACGCCCGGCAGTACACCCTTTTTGTGATGAAACATCCGGCGAAAAGACATCCTTGAGTATCCTCGGTCGTGCAAATGGCGGGGGATTTTATGCTAATTGGCGCTTAAGTAAACAAGCGCGTGAAATCATTGAACAGCGCAAGCCCCATCAGGCTTGCCAATAAACCAATGCCTGCGCGCTGTCCGATATCGATCCACCGTGCGGGCGGCGGACTGCCCCGCACAATTTCGACGAGATAGTACAGCAGATGGCCCCCGTCCAGCATAGGAATGGGCAGCAAATTTAGTACGCCAAGGCTGATGCTGATCAACGCGATATAAGCGATATAAGCAACAATGCCGATCCGGGCGGTCTGGCCCGCATAATCGGCGATGGTGACCGGGCCGCTGACGTTGCGCCAGGAGACGTCGCCCGTCACCATGCGACCCATCATGCGCAGCGAAAACAGCGCGGTGTCCCAGGTGCGGACCGCGCCGCGCCACAGGCTGTCGAACACGCCATAACGCACCGTCACCATGGGCACGTCGCCGCCCAGCTGGACGCCGAGCCGGCCGATGACCTGGCCGTTGACCGTTTCGGCGCGCGGCGTGACGTTCACGGAAATCTGGGCGCCATCGCGCGCCAGCGTCAGGGCCAGCGTCTTGCCCGCGCTGTCCTGGATCTGCTTTACCAGCGCGCCGGTGTCCGGCGTGGGCTGGCCATCGACGGCCAGGATCAGGTCGCCCGCGCGCAGGCCGGCCGCCTGCCCTTCGCCGCCATCGTTGACGACGCGCACGGCGGGCTTGGGTTGGGCCAGGCGGATGCCGGCGGCCAGCAGCGGATCGCCGCCGGCCGGATCCATGGCGTTGGCCGGCAGGGTCACTTCCCGTTGCTGCGATGCACCACCGGGGGTGCCGACTTCGATCTGGGTGCGACCGCCCGTGGCCATCACGTCCATCAGGCGCCAGCGGGCGTCCGACCACGACGCGACCTCCTGGCCGTCGATGGCCAGGATGCGGTCGCCCGCCGCCAACCCGGCGCGCGCGGCGGGCGTACCGGCAGCGGGTTGGGCGATGACGGCCACCGGCTCCTCGGTGCCCGCCATGTTCAGGCCGGCATACAGGAAGACCGCGAGGATGAGATTGAAAATGGGACCAGCGGCAACGATGGCGATGCGCTTGCCGACGGGCTTGTTGTTAAAGGCGCCGGCCGCCTCGGCCGGGCTGGCGCCAGCCGGAGCATCGTCCTGCATCTTGACGTAGCCGCCCAGCGGCAGCGCCGACAGGGCCCATTCGGTGCCATGCCGGTCGGTGCGGCGCAGGATGACCTTGCCGAAGCCGACCGAGAATCGCAGCACCTTCACACCGCAAAGGCGCGCCACCCAATAATGCCCCAACTCATGAAAAATGATCAGGGAGCCAAGCGCGACGGCAAAGGCCAGCAGGGTGAAAAGCATCGGGGTCAGGAAATCCAGGAATCGGCGACGAGGCGGGCCGGAGCGCTGATACGCAATCGAGCGCGGTTACGCCAGGCCCAGATTGCCGGCGTAGGCGCGCGCGGCGGCATCCAGCGCCAGCACATCGTCAAGACTATTGAGCGTAACAGATGATTGCCCCACCTGCCACTCCAGGGTCGCCTCGATAACCCGCGCAATCCAGGTATACCCCAGGCGGCCCGCCAGAAAGGCCTCCACCGCCACCTCATTGGCGGCATTCAGGGCAATGCAGGCGCCCTGCCCGGCCCGCAGCGCCGCGAACGACAGCGCCAGGCACGGAAAACGCGCCAGGTCGGGCTTCTCGAAATCGAGCCGGCCCAGGCGCGTCAGGTCGAGCGGCCCCACGCCGCTGTCCAGGCGTTCGGGGAAGCCCAGGCCGTAGGCGATAGGCGTACGCATGTCGGGCTGGCCCAGTTGCGCCAGGATCGAGCCGTCGTCGTACTCCACCATGGAGTGGATCACGCTTTGCGGATGCACCACCACCTCGATCCGGTCGGCCGGCATGGCGAACAGCCAGTGCGCCTCGATCACCTCCAGGCCCTTGTTGAGCATGGTGGCCGAATCGACCGAGATCTTGCGGCCCATGCTCCAGTTGGGATGGGCGCAGGCCTGCGCCGGCGTGACGTCGTGCAGGTCCTCGAGGTCGCGGCCCCGGAACGGGCCGCCCGAGGCGGTCAGCAACAAGCGGCGCACGCCGGGGGCCGGCGCATCCGGCGCGCCGGCGCGGCCGCCGTGCGGCATGCATTGGAAAATCGCGTTGTGTTCGCTATCGATCGGCAGCAGTTCGGCGCCGTTGTCGCGAATTGCCTGCATGAACAGCGAACCCGCCGCCACCAGCGCTTCCTTGTTGGCCAGCAGCACCCGCTTGCCTTGGCGCGCGGCCGCCAGGGCCGCGGGCAGCCCCGCGGCGCCGACAATGGCGGCCATGACCGAATCACATTGCGGGTCGGCCGCAGTGTCGGCCAGGGCCTGCGCGCCGACGCGGATCTCGGGCAGGGTCCGGCCCGCCGGCCAGGCCGCGACGAACTGCCGGCGCGCCTCGGCATCGGGCACCACCACCACCGCGGCGCGGCTGGCCAGCGCCTGCTCGGCCAGGCGCTGCATGCGGCTATAGGCGGACAAGGCATACACGCCCAGCCGATCGGGGTGGCGGGCAATCACATCCAGCGTGCTTTCGCCGATCGAACCGGTCGACCCCAGCACCACGACGCGTTGAAAAGCCGTCAAAACAACACTCCAGACAAAATTAGCGCGAAGGGCGCGACCGGAAGGATCGCGTCGATGCGATCGTAGACGCCCCCATGGCCAGGCAGCAGCGCGCTGGAATCCTTGCGGCCGGCGCGGCGCTTGAGCAGCGATTCGAACAGGTCGCCAATGATGGACAGCACGCCCAGCAGCGCCGCGATCGGCAGGGCCAGCCAGAACGTCCAGCGCGCCACCAGGGCGTGGCCATAAGTGCCGTCCCAGAGGCTCGACAGGCCGATCCAGATGACCGCGCCGAGCACGCCGGCCACGGCGCCGGCCACCGTCTTGCCGGGGCTGACGCGTGGCGCCAGTTTACGCTTGCCGAAGGCGCGGCCGGCGAAATAGGCGGCAATGTCGGCCACCCAGACCAGCGCCAGCAGCGACACCACGAAAACGGGACCGCGCGCCATGTACCACTGCGCCAGCACGGCCCAGGCGACGAAAGCGGCCGGCACCGAGAACAGCGACCACCCCAGGCTGGCGGGCGCGGCGTCGGAACGGCCGCGCACTACTGCCGCAGTGGCGCCGAACAGCCAGACCACCCCCACCAGCGGCGTTGCGTAGCGCAGGATCCAGTCGGGATCGGCCAGACCGGCGCGATTGCCCGCCAGCCAAGCCGACGCCAGGGCCAGCATGGACGCGAACAGCAGAACGGGAATGCCGGCGGCGATCAGCGGCGACGGCGGTTGCGGCAGCGTCAGGCGCAGCCACTCCCAGTTGGCGCAGGCCGCGGCCAGCGCCAGCAACGCCACGAACCACCAGGGATTGGCGCTCATCATCGCGGCGGCCAGGACGGCGAGCAGAATGACGGCGGTAACGATACGCTGGCCCAACATATGACGGTCTCCTCAGGGTCGACTCGGCGCTGCCCCGTACGGCGCGTGGCAGGCGGAGCGCCGGACTATTTTCCGCTGCTCTCGTTGAGCTGGGCGCTGGTGCGGCCGAAACGGCGCTCGCGCGCCCGGTACCACTCGAATGCCTGGCGCAGTTCGTCGGCGCCGAAGTCCGGCCAGAAGCGGTCGGTGAAGTAGAACTCCGCGTACGCCATCTGCCAGATCAGGAAATTGGAAATGCGCTGCTCGCCGCCCGTGCGGATGAACAGGTCGGGCTCGGGCGCCCAGGACATGGAAAGATGCCGCGCCAGGCGCTCTTCGTCGACCCGCTCCGGATGCGCCGCCAGCTCGGGCTCGGCCGCCAGCATCGCGCGGGTGGCCTGCAGGATGTCCCAGCGGCCGCCGTAGTTGGCGGCCACCGTCAGGTGCAGGCGGTCGTTGTGGGCGGTGCGGGCCTGGGCCGCGAAGATCAGTTCCTGCAAGCGCGGCTCGAAGGCCGACAGGTCGCCGATGACGTGCAGGCGCACGCCCTGCTCTTCCAGCTTGCCAACCTCGCGCTCAAGCGCCTGCACGAACAGGCGCATCAGCAGCGACACTTCCTCGGCGGGCCGGCGCCAGTTCTCGGAACTGAAGGCGAACAGTGTCAGGTAGCGCACCCCCGCCCGGCCGCAGGCCTCGACCACGCGGCGCACCGCCTGCACGCCCTTGGCGTGCCCCGCCGTGCGCGGCAGCAGGCGCCGCGTCGCCCATCTGCCGTTGCCATCCATGATGATGGCCACGTGCTCGGGGATATCGCGGGTATCGGGAACCGCCTGGGTGGAACTGGTTGCCATGGATCCGGGAAGCGCCGTCGACCGGCGTAAAACAGGGAATACGGTGAAAAACCCGCGCCATCGATCCATCGCCGCACAGGCGTGCCGCGTAGCGATGGATAGGACGGCGCGAAAGCAGGAATCCTGGCGCCGGGCGGGCCAATCGGCCCGTCCGGCACTGCAAGGATTATACGGTCATGATTTCCGCTTCTTTTTGGGCGACCATCTTGTCGATGTCGGCCACGTTGCGGTCCGTCAGCTTCTGGACGTCGTCCTGGGCGCGACGCTCGTCGTCCTCGGAGATTTCCTTGTCCTTGACCAGCTTCTTCAAGGTGTCGTTGGCTTCGCGGCGCAGGTTGCGCACGGCCACCTTGGCATCCTCGCCTTCGCTGCGCACGACCTTGGTCAGGTCGCGGCGGCGCTCTTCGGTCAGGGCCGGCATCGGCACGCGGATGGTATCGCCCATGGACATGGGGTTCAGACCCAGGTCCGACTCACGGATGGCCTTCTCGATCGCGGCGGCCATGCTCTTTTCGTAGGGCTGGACGCTGATGGTGCGCGCGTCGATCAGGTTCACGTTGCCGACCTGGCTGATCGGCACGGGCGAACCGTAGTACTCGACCTGCACGTGGTCCAGGATGCCGGTGTGGGCGCGGCCCGTGCGGATCTTGGCCAGGTTGGTCTTGAGCGTGTCAAGCGACTTGGCCATCCTGGCTTCGGCGGATTTGCGGATTTCTGCGACGCTCATGGATTTTCCTTTTCTTTAAACGTGTACCAACGTGCCTTCGTCTTCGCCGCTGACGACGCGCTTGAGCGCGCCCGACTTATTGATCGAAAACACCTTGATCGGCAGCTTCTGGTCGCGGCACAGGGCGAACGCCGTGGCGTCCATGACTTCCAGGCGGCGGACGATGGCCTCGTCGAAGCTGATGCGCGCGTAGCGCGTGGCGGAAGGATCCTTGTTGGGATCCGCGCTGTAGATGCCGTCGACCTTGGTGGCCTTCAGCACGATCTCCGCGCCGATCTCGGCGCCACGCAGGGCGGCCGCGGTGTCGGTCGTGAAGAAGGGGTTGCCGGTGCCCGCGGCGAAGATGACGACCTTGCCTTCTTCGAGGTAACGCAGGGCCTTGGGGCGGATGTACGGTTCGACGACCTGGTCGATGTTCAGGGCCGACTGCACGCGGGTGTCGATACCCTTGTGCTTGAGCGCGTCCTGCAGGGCAAGCGCGTTCATGATGGTGGCCATCATGCCCATGTAGTCGGCGGTGGCGCGGTCCATGCCCTGCGCACCCGGGGCGACGCCACGGAAGATGTTGCCACCGCCGATGACGATGGCCAGCTCGACGCCAGTGGCGGCGACTTCGGCGATCTCATCGGTCATGCGGACGATGGTGGCGCGATTGATGCCGAATGCATCGTCGCCCATCAGCGCCTCGCCGGAAAGTTTGAGAAGAACCCGTTTGTATGATCTGCTGCTCATAGGTGATATCCCGAAGAACATTCCGACGAAAGTGTAAGACAAGAAATAGGCCGGACTAGAAAATATCTAGCGCCGGCCTGTAAGGACTACCCCGAGATCAGGCGCGGCCGGCGGCGGCGGCGGCAACCTCAGCGGCGAAGTCGCTGGTCTTCTTCTCGATACCTTCGCCGACGACGAACAGCACGAACTTGGTGATCGAGGCACCCTTGGCCTTGAGCATCTGTTCGACGGTGTTCTTGTCGTCCTTGACGAAAGGTTGCGACAGCAGCGTGACTTCCTTCAGGAACTTCTGCACCGAGCCTTCGACCATCTTGGCGACGATTTCAGCCGGCTTGCCCGATTCGGCGGCCTTCTGCTCGGCGACCGAGCGTTCGGCGGCGATGTCGGCCGGGTTCACGCCGTCGGCGTTCAGGGCCTTGGGCTTGGTCGCGGCGATGTGCATCGCCAGGTCCTTGCCCACTTCCTCGGCGCCCGAGTACTCAACCAGCACGCCGATGCGGCCGCCGTGCACGTAGCTGGCCAGCGCGTTCGGGGTCTCGATGCGCTCGAAACGGCGGATCGCCATGTTTTCGCCGATCTTGCCGATCAGGGCGGTACGGGTGGATTCGACCGTGCCGTCGCCGTAGGGCAGCGCCGACAGAGCAGCCACGTCGGCCGGGTTCTGCGTGGCAACCAGTTCGGCCAGCTTGTTGACAAAGGCGACGAAGTCGTCGTTCTTGGCGACGAAGTCGGTTTCGCAGTTCACTTCGATGACGGCGCCTTGCTTGGCGTCGGCCGAGATGAACAGGCCGATCAGGCCCTCGGCGGTGACGCGGGCGGCGGCCTTGCTGGCCTTGTTGCCCAGCTTGACGCGCAGGATCTCTTCAGCGCGGGCCAGGTCGCCTTCGGCTTCCGTCAGGGCCTTCTTGCACTCCATCATGGGCGCATCGGTCTTCTCGCGCAGTTCCTTGACCAGGGCGGCGGTAATTTCAGCCATGTTAGCTCCAAATTTTGCTAAGACATGCCCCGGCGGGCCGGGGCATTGGTGTGATTCGATGAGACGTCCGCAAGCTGCGGATGAGGAAGGCGGGAGTCCGCCTTCGCACTGCCGGCGAAGCGGGGGCACGCCGCATTCCGCGACCGCCCCCTGACACTAACCGCCGGACATGACAGCAGGCTTAGGCCTGGTTGTCCTGCACTTCGACGAACTCTTCCTGGCCTTCGCCGATTTCCTCGACCAGACCGTTCAGGTTCTGCTCGCGGCCTTCCAGCACGGCGTCGGCGATGCCCTTGGCGTACAGCGCGATGGCCTTGGCCGAGTCGTCGTTGCCGGGGATCACGTAGTCGATGCCTTCGGGCGAGTGGTTGGTGTCAACCACGGCGACCACGGGGATGCCCAGGGTCTTGGCTTCGGCGATGGCGATCTTGTGGTAGCCGACGTCGATCACGAACATGGCATCGGGCAGGCCGTTCATGTCCTTGATGCCGCCGATCGACTTGTTCAGCTTTTCCAGTTCGCGCTGGAACAGCAGGCCTTCCTTCTTGATCATGCGCTCGGCGCCGCCTTCGGCGACCACGGCTTCCATGTCCTTCAGGCGCTTGACCGAGGTCTTGACCGTCTTGAAGTTGGTCAGCATGCCGCCGAGCCAGCGGGCATCGACGTAGGGCATGCCGCAACGGGCGGCTTCGGCGGCGACCAGCTCACGGGCGGCGCGCTTGGTGCCGACGAACAGGATGTTGCCACCGCGAGCAGCCAGCTGCTTCACGAACTTGGTGGCTTCCTGGTACTTATCAACCGTCTTTTCCAGGTTGATGATGTGAATCTTGTTGCGATGGCCGAAGATGAAGGGGGCCATCTTGGGGTTCCAGTAGCGGGTCTGGTGACCGAAGTGGACACCCGCTTCCAGCATTTCGCGCATCAAAGACATAACTTTCTCCAAGGGTTGATTTCTTGCGCCGCACCTGCATCAGCCTGTGGCTGACACCCTGGGTGGTGTTGCGCGCGATTTCCCGCACATGCGGGATGAATAACGATTTTAACCGGGCCGGCCGATCACTGCCGCAATACTCCGACGCCGCCGGGCGATGCCCTTGGCGCCTGCTGCTACGCTGCCGCGATAAACCCAGACGGCCGCCACGACAAAGCGCCTTGCCCCGCCCGCACGCATCGCGCCGTCCGACCCGCCAGGAAATGCCTGGCAGTTTCTTCCAGCGCACCCGGACCTGTTTTGTTGGCAGCGAAATCCAGTTCACTCGCGCCCTGGTTTTCAACCCCCCCGGCTTTTCAACCAGACGGTTTTTGACCCTGCCGCGCATCAGTCGCCGGGGGCGGTTCTTCAGGAAAACTCCCAGGAACTGGAAACCTTCCAAGAACTTAAGCCGGCAGCCACCCTGAACCTGCATCGCTGCTCGAAAACATGACCGGGCTTGCGAGCACGCAGCGCCCCGACCTGTGTCGATGCAACCATCCCGCCGCCCCGGCCCGCCGCCTTCTCTCATCCGCTGTGCCGCCGTGCCTCCCGGAACCTGGCGACTGGCCCGAACCCCCACCACAACCTTCGCTTGCGATGAAACTCCGAAGCCCGCCACCGATCTCACAAGAAGCGGCGCGGCCCAACGTACGTAAATCAGACAACCAACCGGGTGTGGCCAGGATGATTCCATCCCCACCCGCCGGGATCGGCGCTTGCCGCTACCCAGATTGCTCCCCAAAATTTTAGGGAAGCCTATAATTCTACTATTCTTTCAAGCAGACATTCAAGCGAGATCCGTCAGTCATTCCATGGGCACCATTACCAATCCGGCCGACCTGGCCAAGATGCGCGCGGCCTGCCAGGACGCCGCCAAAGTCCTCGATTTCATCACCCCCTACGTCAAGCCTGGCGTCACCACCGGGGAACTGGACCGCCTCTGCCTGGAATACCTGACCGACGAGCTCAAGGTGAAGTCCGCCACCGTCGGCTACGCCCCGCCCGGCTATCCGCCCTTTCCTGGCGCCATCTGCACCTCGGTCAACCACCAGGTGTGCCACGGCATCCCCGGCGACAAGGCCCTGAAAAACGGGGACTCCCTCAATATCGACGTCACCATCATCAAGGATGGCTGGTTCGGCGACACCAGCCGCATGTACGCCGTGGGCGAACAGTCGATCCTGTCGCGCCGCCTGACCGACATCACCTTCGAGTGCATGTGGAAAGGCATCCAGCAGGTCAAAAACGGGGCCACATTGGGCGACATCGGCAACGCCATCCAGAAGCATGCCGAGGCCAACGGCTTTTCGGTGGTGCGCGAGTTCTGCGGCCACGGCATCGGCCAGCGCTTTCACGAAGACCCGCAGGTGCTGCACTACGGCAAGCCGGGCACCGGGGTGAAATTGGTGACGGGCATGCTGTTCACCATCGAACCCATGATCAACGCCGGCCGCCGCGAGATCCGCCAGCTGTCCGACGGCTGGACGGTCGTGACGCGCGACCACAGCCTGTCGGCGCAATGGGAGCATGCTGTCTGCGTCACCGACACCGGCTACGAGGTCCTGACCCTGTCGCCCGGCATGCCCAAGCCGCCCGCCTTCATCACCGAACCGATCGTCATCCCCGCCGTCTGACCCCGGCCCGTCCGCCACCATGACCGCCGACATCCTCAGCACCCTGCGCGAACGCATCCAGGAATCCCGGCGCGCCGCGGTGGCCCAGTTCCGCGAGCACGAACGCCCCGACACGCTGCTGGGCGAACTGCGCCGCATCGTCGACGCGGCGCTGCGCGACCTGGTCAAGCACTATCCCCTGCCTGCCGGCGCCACGCTGGCCGCGGTGGGCGGCTACGGCCGCGGCGAACTGTATCCGCATTCGGACGTCGACCTGCTGATCCTGCTGCCGCACGCGCCCACCGCCGAGGACGAATCCGCGATCGAGCGCCTGGTGGCCTCGCTCTGGGACCTGGGCCTGGAGCCCGGCCACAGCGTGCGCACCATCGAGGACTGCGAGCGCGAGGCCGACGCCGACATTACGGTCGAGACCGCGCTGCTCGAATCCCGCTGGCTGGCCGGCAGCCGCGCGCTGATGAAGAAGTTCGAGGCCGCCACCCAGTCGCGGCTGGACGCGCGCGCGTTCTTTCGCGCCAAGCGCGTCGAGATGCAGCAGCGGCATGCGCGCTACCAGGACACGCCCTACGCGCTCGAACCCAATTGCAAGGAATCGCCCGGCGGCCTGCGCGACCTGCAGGTGATCCTGTGGATGGCGCGCGCGGCCGGCTTCGGCGAGAACTGGCGCGCGGTGGCGCAGGCCGGCCTGCTGACTCCCTCCGAGGCGCGCGACCTGCGCAAGGCGGAACAGGCTTTCAAGCGCCTGCGCATCGAATTGCACCTGCTGGCCAAGCGGCGCGAGGACCGCGTGCTGTTCGACCTGCAACCGGCCCTGGCCGAAGTCTACGGCATCCATGCCACGGCCACCCGGCGCGGCAGCGAGCTGCTGATGCAGCGCTACTACTGGGCCGCGCGCCTGGTGACGCAGCTCAACGGCATCCTGGTGCAGAACATCGAGGAACGGCTGTTCCCGCGCCCCGACAGCGACGCGCGCGACATCGACGACGATTTCCGCAACCTGCGCGACCGCCTCGACATCATCCGCGACGACGGCTTCGAGCGGAACCCGACGCTGTTGCTGCGCGCCTTCCTGGTGATGCAACAGCATCCCGAGCTGACCGGCATGTCGGCGCGCACGCTGCGCGCCATCTGGCACTCGCGCCACCGCATCGACGCGCAATTCCGCCGCAACCCGGTCAACCGCAAGCTGTTCCTGCAGATCCTGCAGCAGCCGCGCGGCATCGTGCACGAGCTGCGCCGCATGACCATGCTGAACATCCTGCCGCGCTACCTGCCGGTGTTCCGCCGCATCGTCGGCCAGATGCAGCACGACCTGTTCCACGCTTACACGGTGGACCAGCACACCCTGGCGGTGGTGCGCAACCTGCGCCGCTTCACCATGCCCGAGCACGCCCAGGAATACCCGCTGGCCAGCCAGCTGATCGCCGGCCTGGACCGCCATTGGCTGCTGTACGTGGCGGCGTTGTTCCACGACATCGCCAAGGGCCGTGGCGGCGACCACTCCGAGCTGGGCGCGCGCGAGGTGCGCAAGTTCGCCCACGACCACGGCATGGAGCCCGAGGACGCCAGGCTGGTCGAATTCCTGGTGCGCCAGCACCTGTTGATGTCGGCCGTGGCGCAAAAGCGCGACCTGTCCGACCCCACCGTGATCCAGGACTTCGCCGCCACGGTCAAGGACGAACGCCACCTGACCGCGCTGTACCTGCTGACGGTGGCCGATATCCGCGGCACCAGCCCCAAGGTCTGGAACGCCTGGAAGGGCAAGCTGCTCGAGGACCTGTACAAGCTGACCCTGGCCGCGCTGGGCGGCGCCCATGCCGACGCCCATACGGTGCTGACCGAACGCAAGGAAGAGGCCGCGCGCCTGACGCGCCTGGCCGGCCTGCGCGACGACGCCCGCGAAGCCTTCTGGAACCAGCTCGACGTGGCGTATTTCCTGCGACACGACGCCTCCGACATCGCCTGGCACACGCGCCATCTGTACCACCAGGTAGCGCCGCCGCACGCGGTGGTGCGGGCCCGCCCCACCGAGCAGGGCGAAGGCCTGCAGATCATGGTCTACACGCGCGACGTGCCGGACCTGTTCGTGGCGATCTGCGGGTATTTCGACGCCAAGTCGCTGTCGGTGCAGGACGCCCGCATCCACACCACCCGCCATGGCTGGGCGCTGGACAGCTTCATCGTGCTGCTGCCCGAAGGCGCCAGCGACCTGCGCGCGCAGGCCACGCTGGTCGAGCACGAACTGGCCGAACGCCTGAAGGACGCCAAGGCCGCGGCCCAGGTCCAGCCCGGCCGTGGCGGCTACTACGGCCGCGGGCGCCAGTCGCGCATGTCACGCGTGTTTCCGATCATGCCGCAGGCGGAATTGCAGCCCGACGAACGCAGCACCTCGTGGCGCCTGTCGGTCACGGCAACCGACCGGCCCGGCCTGCTGCACGCCCTGGCGCGGGTCTTTGCCCAGCACGAGGTGAACCTGCTGATGGCCAAGATCATGACGCTGGGCGACCGTGTGGAGGACGTTTTCATCGTCGACGGCGCCGCGCTGGCGCGCCCGCGCAGCCAGATGCAGTTCGAACGCGACATCCTGGACGCCCTGGCCGGGGAAGAGGCCCGGCAGCAGGCCGCCTGACCGCCTCGCCGCGCCATCGCCAGACCGTCGCCGACCGCATACAATCCGGTTTTCGGCTTGGCGATACCGTGCGATGGAGCTAAACGAATATTTGCGGGTGCTGGGGACCAGCTTCTTCTTCGCGCTGGCCACGTTGCTGCCGTTCCTGAACCCACCGGCCATCGCCCCCATCTTCCTGTCGCTCACCGAAGGCGCCTCGTCGGCAACCCGCACGGTGCTGGCCAAGCGCGTGGCCGTCAATGTCGGCCTGATGCTGATCGTGGCCATGGTGGCGGGCAACGTGCTGCTGAGCTTCTTCGGCATCTCGCTGTCGATCGTGCGGGTGGGCGGCGGCATGCTGGTGATCGCCAGCGCGTGGCGCCTGGTCAATTCCCCCGATGCCGACACCGAGCGCGTGGCCCGCATGGCCGAATCCTTCACCCCGGAAATGGCCAAGGCGCGCGCCTTCTACCCGCTGACCTTCCCCATCAGCTGCGGCCCCGGCTCGATCGCCGCGGCCATCACCGTGGGCGTGTCGCTGCGCGACCAGAACCACGTGCTGAGCCTGCTGCGCCTGGGCGGCTCGATCCCGGGCATCGTGGTGGTTTCGCTGACTTTGTATGTCTGCCTGCGCTTTGCCGCGCAGATGCTGCATCGGCTGGGCGATAATGGCACCGCCGTGTTCATGCGCATGTCGGCCTTCATCATGCTGTGCCTGGGCGTGCAGATCTTCTGGGAAGGCTCGCGCGAACTGCTGCTCGGCGTCTTGCAGCAGGTCATGCAACCAATTCCGGTTCCCAAGGCCTAACGCCTGGCGGCCGGACCGGCCATCCACCGGAGGCTCCGCCCCCGCGAACCCCTTACCTTGCAACAACCATGACTTCTCGTTCAGAACGCCTGCTCCGACTGATCGCCCTCTTCTGCTTTGGCGCCGTCGGCATCGCCCTGGTCTCCCAGTATGCCTTCGACATGCCGCCCTGCGCCTGGTGCGTGCTGCAGCGCCTGATCTACCTGGTGATCGGCGTCATCGCCCTGGTCGGCGGTTTCGGCGGCGGCCGTGCGCTGACGCGCATCTGCGCGTCCCTGGCCGCCCTGCTGTCGATCAGCGGCATCGCCGCCGCCTGGTACCAGTACACCGTGGCCGCCAAGATGCTGTCCTGCGACCAGACTTTCGCCGACCGCTTCATGACCGGCATCGGCCTGGATGGCGGCGTGCCCTGGCTGTTCGGCATCTATGCCACCTGCATGGACGCGGTGGTGCCGGTGCTGGGCATCGAGTATGCGCTGTGGAGCCTGGCGCTGTTCGTGATCCTGCTGGTCATGGCGCTGGCCGCGGCGTTCGGCCGTGGCCGCGCCTGAGCCGCACGCCTCGCCATTGGAAGCGCCCCACGCCGAACGCCTGCGCGCCCTGGTCCGCGATCACGCACCGCTGATGCGGTGGCTGCGCGCCGCGCGCGATTGCGGCCTGGCCGACTGGTGTCTGGGCGCGGGCGTGGTCCGCACGCTGGTCTGGAACCATCTGCACGACCTGCCTCCAGACAGTCATGCGCCCGCGGATGTGGACTTCGTCTATTTCGACGCCGCCAACCTGACGGCGGAGCGAGAGGCCGCTATCGCGCACCGCCTGCGCGGCGCCGCGCCGGACGCGCCCTGGGAGGTGGTGAACCAGGCGCGGGTCCACCTGTGGCGCCGCGACGGCGGCATGGCGCCGCCCCCGTTGGCGTCGCTGGCGGCCGGCATCGCCACCTGGCCCGAGACCGCCACCTGTATCGGCGTGTCGCTCGACGCCGACGACCGCCTGCGCATCCTGGCGCCCCACGGCCTGGAGGACCTGTTCAACCTGGTGCTGCGGCCCAGCCCCGGACTGCGCGATCCCGCGCTCTACGCGCAACGGCTGCTGGCCAAGCGCTACACCGACAAATGGCCGCGCCTGCGGGTGCTGCCCTCCCCGCTTTCCTGACGCCATGAAATACCTTATCGGTTATCCGGAACCCCTGCTGGCGCAGGCCCGCGCGCTGCTCGACCAGGGCAAACTGGGGCCGGCGCTGCGAGCCCGTTATCCCGCCGGCGCGCATGCCGTGCGCACCGACAAGGCGCTGTACGACTACGTGGTGGACCTGAAGAACAGCTACATCCGCAACGGCGCGCCGCTCAGCAAGATCGCCTTCGACAGCAAGATCCACGTGATCCAGCACGCGCTGGGCCAGCACACGTTCATCTCGCGGGTGCAGGGCGGCAAGCTCAAGGCCAAGCACGAGATCCGCGTGGCCACGCTGTTCAAGACGGTGCCGGAGGAATTCCTGAAGATGATCACGGTGCACGAACTGGCGCACCTGAAGGAAAAAGACCACAACAAGGCCTTCTACAACCTGTGCCGACTAATGGAGCCGCAATATCACCAGTATGAATTCGACCTGCGGCTGTACCTGACCCATCTGGAAGCCAGCGGCGAGAGCCTGTGGTGAGGCCTCCGCCCGCGCGAGCCCACGGACAAAAAAAAGCCGCTCCCCAGGGAGCGGCTTTTGCATGGGGCGCCGACCTCAGGCGTCGTTGGCAGCATAGCCCATGTTGAACTGCAGGCCGCTGGCGCCTTCGCCATCGCCCGGCTCCGCGCGCGACTGGCCCAGGCGAGCCAGGTATTCCGCGGTGATGTCGCCGGTAATGTACTCGCCATCGAAGCACGACGCTTCGAAGCGCGACAGCTTCGGGTTCAGGTCGCGCACCGCCTGCTGCATGTCGTGCAGGTCCTGGTAGACCAGGCTGTCGGCGCCGATCGCGCGGGCGATTTCCTCGTCGCTGCGGCCGGTGGCGATCAGTTCGCTCTGCGTCGGCATGTCGATGCCGTAGACGTTGGGGAAGCGCACCGGAGGCGCGGCCGAGGCAAAGTACACCTTGTTGGCGCCGGCGGCGCGCGCCATGTCGACGATCTCGCGGCTGGTGGTGCCGCGCACGATGGAGTCGTCCACCAGCAGCACGTTCTTGCCCTTGAATTCCATGCCGATGGCATTGAGCTTCTGGCGCACCGATTTACGGCGCACGGCCTGGCCGGGCATGATGAAGGTGCGGCCGACGTAGCGGTTCTTGATCAGGCCTTCGCGGTAGTCCAGGTTCAGGCGGGCGGCCAGCTGCATGGCGGCCGGGCGCGAGGAATCGGGGATCGGCATGACCACGTCGATGTCGCCCAGGCGCATGTTGCGCGCGACCTTGTCGGCCAGGTATTCACCCATGCGCAGGCGGGCGTCGTACACCGACACGCCGTCGATCAGCGAATCCGGGCGGGCGAAGTAGACGTATTCGAAGATGCAGGGCACCAGCTGCGGATTGTCGGCGCACTGGCGGCTGACGAAACGGCCATCCAGGTCGACGAACACCGCTTCGCCGGGCTCGACGTCGCGCACGAAGGCGAAACCGCTGCCTTCCAGCGCCACGGATTCCGAAGCCACCATCCACTCGACGCCTTCGTCGGTCTCCTGGCGGCCGATGCACAGCGGACGGATGCCGTTGGGATCGCGGAACGCCAGCAGGCCGTAACCGGAAATCTGCGCCACCACGGCGTAGGCGCCGCGCACGCGCTTGTGCACGGCGGCAACGGCGCGGAACATGGCGTCGTCATCGAGCGACACGCCGCTGGCGGCCGATTGCAGCTCGTGGGCCAGCACGTTCAGCAGCACTTCCGAGTCGGAATTGGTGTTGATATGGCGGCGGTCGACGCGGTAGAGCGATTCACGCAGCTCGCGCCAGTTGGTCAGGTTGCCGTTGTGGGCGAACATGATGCCGAACGGCGCGTTGACGTAGAACGGCTGGGCCTCTTCCTCGCTGGCGCTGGAGCCGGCGGTGGGATAACGCACCTGGCCCACGCCCGAGGTGCCCGGCAGGGCACGCATGTTGCGCGTGCGGAATACGTCGCGCACCAGGCCGTGCGCCTTGTACATATTGAACTGGTTGCCTTGCGACGTCGCGATGCCCGCGGCATCCTGCCCGCGATGCTGCAACAGCAGCAAGCTGTCATAGAGCAGCTGGTTGACCGGCCCGCGCCCGATGACCCCTACGATTCCACACATGGTGAGATTTCCTGGTTGATGTGAAGCTAATCAATACGGCAGCCATGTCGCCAGGGACGGCGGCAGCCACGTCTTGATATGTTTGATGGCCTCGATGGCCGAATGCGAAAACATGGCGTCCTGCCACCACGGCTCCTGCGGCAACGGCGTATAGCCGGCGGCGGCGACCAGCGCCAGCACGATGAGCAGCCCCCGGGCCAGTCCGAACATGCCGCCCAGGCCGTGATCGGCCGGGCCCAGCCCGGTGCTGCGGATCAAGGCGGCAAGCGTCATGTTGACCAACCCCACGCCGAGCAGCACGATAATGAAAACCACCGCGTACGAGACACCCATGCGCAGCAGCGTTGTTTCGATATAGGGCTCCAGCCAGGTATAGACCGTGGGCCCCCACCAGATCGCGGCCACGAAGGCCAGCAGATACGCGACCAGCGACAGCACTTCCTTGAGCAGGCCGCGCACCAGGCCCAGCACACCCGATACCGCCAGGATGGCCAGCACGACGAAGTCGAAGCCGGTCACTACTGGGCGGCAATGAAACCGTTGTCATAGCCCAGGGTGCGCAACCGCGCCTGGGCCGCCTGCGCCGCCTCGCGCGAGGGGAACGGCCCCACCCGCAGACGGTACTGCTGCTTGCCTCCGATGGAAGCCTGCTCGACGAATGCGTTGGTCACCCCGGCCTGATGCAGCTTGGCGCGCCGCGACTGGGCGTCCTCGGACGTGGTGTAGGCCGCGATCTGCAGCACGAAATTGCCCTTGGCGGCCGGCGGCTTGGCCGCTGGCGTGGCGGCCGCGGCGGGCGCCGCGCGGCCTTCGAGCAATGCCAGGGCGCGGGCGCCGTCATCGGAACGGGTTTCGGGCTTGGGCGTGGCCGGCTTGGGCTCGGGCTTGGATTCCGGCTTGGGCGGCGTGGCCGGCTGCGCGCGCGGCGGCGTGGTGGCGGCTACCTGCGGCGGCGTGGCCATGGGCGGCGTCGCGGCGGGCGGTGTGGTGGCGGGCGGCGTGGTG
>NZ_CADIJL010000043.1 GCF_902859695.1 Achromobacter ruhlandii | reverse complement strand
ACGCCGGCCGCCGCCGCGCCCGTGCCCGGCCGCAGCGCCCAGGACTTCAGCGCCTCGCGGCCCGCCTGGGAAGGCTATCTGCAAGGCGCCGACCCCGCGCTGGGCAAGCAGCTCGCGGCCAGCGGCAAGCCGGCCGCCGGCGTGCAGGCGTGCGTCGCCTGTCACGGGCAGGCGGGCATCACGCCCACCGGCGGCATCTTCCCCAACCTGGCGGGGCTGACGCCGGAGTACATCGCCAAGCAACTGGCCGATTTCCGCCAGGGCACGCGCAAGCAGGCACTGATGAACACCGTCGCCCAAGGCCTGAGCGAGCAGGAAATCGGCCAATTGGCCGCCTACTACGGCTCCCTGGCCGGCCCGCCGCTGCACGTGGGCGAGACCGGCGGCGAGGCCGCCCGCAAGCTCGACCAGATCGGCGACGGCGCCCGCGCCCTGCCCGCCTGCGCCAACTGCCACGGCCTGCGCGGCCTGGGCGAAGGGCCGCTGCTGCCGCGCCTGGCGGGCCAGTCCAAGGAGTACTTCGCCGACCAGATCAACGCCTTCCGCAATGGTTCGCGCCAGAACGACGACGTGGGCGTGATGCGCGCCTTCGCGCAGCGCCTGACCGACAGCGAGGTCGAGGCCCTGGGCCAGTACTACGCCGGCCCGCGCTGAACGCCGCCCGCCCGGCCAACGTATTGGCCGGGCGGTTTTTTTGCCGCCGGGCCGCCCCAAGGCAAAAGGCGCCCCCTTGGGGGGCAGCGACCCGCGCAGCGGCGGAGCGTGGGGGCCTCCCTTTCCGCCAGGCCGCCCCAAGGCAAAAACGCCCCCTTGGGGGGCAGCGACCCACGCAGCGGCGGAGCGTGGGGGCCTTTCCTTGCGTCCTGTAATTTGTTCTTGGTGTTTTCCCTGATGCCTTTCTATAATTGCGGCACCTTCAACCACCCCGAGATCATTGTGGACAACGACGGATGTAGTCGATACACGACTGCTTGCGCCGCTTGACGCAGGATCCGCAGAGTTTTCTGCCGAGTCCTGCGTAAAGCCAGGACACGGCCATCCGGCTCCGGCAGCCCCGCTGCCCCGCCCCGGGCCTTACCCGATACCCGCTTTGCCGACGCGAACCGCGCGCCTTGTTGCGCCCGTGCCGTGCCGGATCGGCGGCGCATGCATGTGGACTTTTCCACCGTACTCCCCCTGGAGACGATCATGCGCATCAAGAAATTCCTCCCCTTCCTGGATGGCGCCGCCACCGTGCGCGGCGCCGGCGCGGCCCCGGTTGCCACCGCCCGCCCCGCCATCCCCACCTATCAGTTCACCATCGTCAGCGTCGCCGACACGCTCAACGCGCTGCGCAAACAGCTCTACCACGAGCTGCAGGCCCTGGACCTGCGCGTGCTGAACGTGCGCGTCTCGCGCCCGGATACCGGCGCGCTCGCCAGCACCACGGTCACGCTGCAGTGCCCGCCGCAAGTGCGCGGCCTGCTCAGCGCCATCGCCCTGCGGCTGGGCCAGAGCCCCGACGTGCGCCGCGTGCACTGGGAAAACGAAGACGGCGCCCGCATCGCGGTACTGCCGGCCTGACCGACGGAAAGGAGGCTGTCATGAAAGACCCGTACAAATGCCTGCTCGTCGCCCGGGTGGCGGCCTTGCTGCTGCTGTGGGTGCTGGCGTTCATCCTGACGGCGGCCTCGGTCTGGCAATTGCCCTGACGGCCGATCCGCCCCTGGCGGCGCCGCGTCCGGGCCAAGACCCGGCCGCCGGCGCGCCCCGCACAACACGCTGAACCCGAGAACAACAAGATGAAGAACTTCGAAAACATCCAGCTGCTGACGCTGGCCAATACCCTGATCAGCCTGGCCACGGCCTTCGTGCTCGGGTCCATCGTCGGCTTCGAGCGCCAGTACCGCCAACGCACCGCCGGACTGCGCACCAATGCACTGGTGGCGGTGGGCGCGGCCATCTTCGTCGACATGGCATTCCGCGTCGGCGGCCCCGACGGCGGCGCGCGCGTGATTTCCTATGTGGTGTCCGGCGTCGGCTTCCTGGGGGCCGGCGCCATCATGCGCGAGGGCGGCAGCATCCGCGGCCTGAACACCGCCGCCACGTTGTGGGGCTCGGCCGCCATCGGCGCCTGCGCCGGCGCCTCGCTGATCCTGGAGGCCCTGGCGGCGACGGCCTTCGTGCTCGCGGCCAATACGCTGCTGCGGCCGGTGGTCAGCTACATCAACCGCCAGCCGGTCGACGCGCAGACCACGGAAGTCACCACCGTGATCCACGTCATCGCCCACGTCGACCAGCGCCAGGCCGCCATGACCGTTCTCGAAGACGTGCTGGAGACCGAACAGTTGCCCCTGTCTGAATTGAAGATCGACCAGTTCGGCGAGCACGAGGTCGAGATCGAGGCGGCGCTGAGCGAGGCCTCGGTGGACGAGCTCGACCTGGACCGCGTGACCGCGCGCATCGCCGCCGCGCCGGGCGTGCGCACCGCCTTCTGGGCCGCGCGCACGGTATAGGCCGGCGCGCCGCCCACCCCCGGCCACCTCGGCGACGGGTTCCGTCCGGCGCCGATAGGCCCTAGAATGGGCGCCGATCATGCGCCGTCCCTTCCCCTTGCCCGCCCGCGACGCCGCCCGCCTCTGGCTGGTGCTGGCCTTGTTCGCGCTCAAGGCGCTGGTGCCGCCGGGCTTCATGCCCGCGACCCAGCAAAGCGGCACGCTGATCCAGTTGTGCTCGGCCGCCGGCCCCGTCTGGGTGGCCGGTCCCGCCAGGCACAGCGACGCCCCGGACGAACGCCATGCGGCGCAGGCAGCGGCCTGCCCCATGGGCGCGATGCTGGCGGCGGTGGCCCTGCCGCCGTCGCTCGCGCCCCTGCTCGCCCTGGGCGCGGTCATGGCCCATCCGCTGGCCGCGCGCGCCCCGCCGGCCGTCGCCGACGGTTTCCCGCCCGGCCCGCCGCTGGGGGCCCGCGCCCCGCCCCCCTTCCCGGTATCCCGCTGATCTCTGTGCCGCGCCCGCGCGCGGCTCCCTTGGCTTACCGAGAATATCCATGTTTCCTTCTTACGCCAGGACGCGCCGCGTCCTGCCGCGGCGCGCGGCCGTCTGGACCGCGCTCGCCTTCGCTCCCGCCCTGCACGCCCAGTCCGTTCCCGCCTCCGCCGCGCCCGCCGGCGTCGCCACCTTGCCCGCCATCGCCGTCTCCGGCGCCACCCCGCCGGCCACGCTGCTGGACCAGGCCAGCACCGGCACGCTGCTGGGCCTGGCGCCGCTGGACACCCCGGCCAGCATCGACATCCTGAGCAACGAACAACTGCGCGAGCGCGGCGCCGTCACCGTCACCGACGCCATCACGCAGGCGGCCGGCATCAGCACCCTGCGCCATCCCGGCAATGGCGGCTCGTCGCTGTCCTCGCGCGGCTTCACCGACTCCAATTCGGTGGCGATGCTGTACGACGGCGTGCGCCAGTTCGGCGGCGTCGGCCAGACCTTCATCTACGATCCCTGGGCCGTGGACCGCATTGAAGTCCTGCGCGGACCGGCCTCGGTGCTGTATGGCGAAGGCGCCATCGGCGGCGTGGTCAACGTGATTCCCAAGAAGCCCACCCGCGGCCCGATCGAGAACGAGATCCAGGCCACCGTCGGCAGCCACGACACGCAGCGGCTGGGCTTCGGCAGCGGCGGCGCGCTGGATGACAAATGGTCGTACCGGCTCGACCTGAGCGGCAACCACGGCGACTCGGGCATCAGCCTGGGCGACGCACGCGACCTGGCCGTCACGGCGGCGCTGCGCCTGGACGTGTCGCCCGAACTGAACTTCACGCTGACCCAGGCCTACGCCTGGCAAGAGCCGACGCGCTACTTCGGCACGCCGCTGGTCGATGGCGATATCGACTACCGCCTGCGCGGCAAGAACTACAACGTGGCCGACAGCAAGATCATCTACCGCGACAGCCGCACCGAGCTGAAAGCGGAATGGACGCCCAACCCCGCCACCCGCGTGCGCAGCCGCCTTTACTACATCGGCAGCGACCGCGACTACCGTGACGCCGAAAACTACACCTGGCAGCCCGCCAGCGGCCTGATCCAGCGCAGCGCCTACACCGACATCCGCCATGACCAGGAACAGGTCGGCAACGTCACCGACGCCAGCTTCGATGGCCGCCTGTTCGGCCTGGCCAACAAGGTGGCCGTGGGCGTCGAGCTGAACCGCGCCTCCCTCAAGCACACCAACAACTCGCCCTACTCGGGCACCTCGCTGGTCGATCCCCAAGACGTCGATCATGGCCGTTTCATCAACGTGGCCGGCACCACGCCGCGCTACCGCAACACCGCCGAGCAGTACGCGCTGTTCGCCGAGAACCGCCTGATGCTGACCAGCCGCTGGTCGGTGCTGGGCGGCGTGCGTTACGACCACATCGACCTGAAGCGGCGCGACCTGGTGGCGGACCGGACCGCGTTCGACACCACCTTCAACAACGTCGGCAGGCGCATCGGCACGGTCTACGAACTATTGCCGACGCTGTCCGTCTACGGCCAGTACGCCGAAGCCGCCGACCCCATCGGCAGCCTGTTGTTGCTGTCGCCCGCCAACAAGGACTTCGAGCTGTCCAAGGGCCGCCAGGTCGAGGTGGGCGTCAAGCAGACCTTCTGGGACAACAAGGGCCAGTGGACCCTGGCGGCGTATCACATCCGCAAAAACAACCTGGTGACGCGCGACCCGAACGACCCGTCGCTGCGCATCCAGGTGGGCGAGCAATCCTCGCGCGGCCTGGAGGCGACGCTGGCGGTCGAGCTGACGCCGGCGTGGCGTATCGACCTGAACGCCGCCGTGCTGCGGGCCCGCTATGACGACTTCAGCGAATCGGTCAACGGCGCGGCCGTGTCGCGCGCCGGCAATGTGCCCACCGACGTGCCGCAACGGCTGGCCAATGCCTGGGTCAGCTGGAAATTCGCGCCGCAATGGACGGCCAGCGCCGGGCTGCGTTATGTCGGCAAGCGCTACGCGGATGCCGCCAACCGGCTGGAAATGGCGGGGTACACCACCACCAACCTGGCCCTGCAATGGGAGCCGCGCCGCGACCTGACCCTGGCCTTGCGGGCATTCAACCTGTTCGACCGCAAATACGCCGAAACCGCCTACTACAACCAGACCCAATGGTTGCTGGGCGAAGGCCGGCGCGTCGAACTGAGCGCCAACTACCGCTTCTGATTCATTGGGTGAACAGATCGGAGATCGCGTCGCCCAGGTCTTTCACCGCGCCGGCCACGCCGCTGGCCGCGCCTTCGGCCCCCACGCCGATGGCGTGGCCGAAGCCGCGCGCGATATGGGCGGCGAATCCGCGCGAGGCCGAGAACTTGGGATTGTCGAGGCCGCCGGCAAGCTTGAATTCCATGCGCAGCGTGCCATGGCGGTCTTCCAGCGCCGCCAGCACTGCCTTGCGCGGCAGGGAGAACAGCGAGCCGTCGCCGCTGAACTTCAGGTCGCGCAGGGCCACCGTTCCCGAGGCGTTCAATTGCCGCTTGGCGATGGTGGTGCGCATGTCCAGGTCCATGGCGCCGCCCGCGAGCGAACCCGCGCCGTTCTCGGCCAGGTACGGGGCGGCGTAGCGGATATCCATGTTGCGCACCGCCACGGTCATGTCGGCATCGCTGCCGCCGACTTCGAGCGAGCCGGTGGCCAACACCGTGGCCGTGCCGACGCGGTTCTCGCGCACCGTGCCCTTGAACGTCATGTCGCTGCGCTGGCCATCGGCCGGCAATGCCAGGGGCCGCAGGCTGGCGGAGACGTTGTCGAACGGAATGCGATGGGGCGGCCGGGCGATGGCGGCATCGACGAATTCGAGACGGCCGCCGTCCAGAATGAGTTCATCGGCGCGAAACGGCGAGCGCGCGCCGGCTTCACCGCCATCGGCCTGGCGCAGTGCCGCTTGCAACGCGGGGGCAATCTGCATGTCGCCATCAGCGCCGCGCAGGACCGTGAAATCGAAATCCTCGACGGTGATGCGGCGGAACACGGCTTCGCGGCCCAACAGCGAGCGCCATTCCGGTTCGGCCACCACGCGCCGCGCGCTGGCCGGCTCCATGCCCTCGGCGCCGGTGATTTTCACGTCGCTCAACACCACTTCCTTGAATCCCAGGCTCACGTGTCCCACTTGCGCGCGCGGACCCAACAGGGCGGCGATACGCCGTTCCGCGACGTACTTGCCCGCGAATGCCAGCGCCGCCAGCAAGACAACGACCAGCACCAGGATCGCCGGCAACTTGCGTGCGAACGGACGCCGGCGAGACGCGGCGGGAGGGTTGACCATGGTGAGTCCCGAGAGAGAGAGTGGCCGGCGCGCGGTCACGCGCCAGGGGCCGCGCGTCCGAGCGGTAGCGCAGCGGGCCCTGCCTCGCACCATAGCGAGCGCAAAGCCCCGGCGCAAGCCATATGGCCTGACCGGTGCGCAGCCACCAGGACCGGCGCGCGCCAGGAACGTCGCGGGCGCGCATGCGACGATGCCCGCGCGGGGGGATCCGCGCGGGCATCGCCGCCACTCACCCCGCCCCTGCCGGCGCCGAGGCCGGAAAGGGGGCTGGGCGCGAGGCCGTCAACGCATCAGCGCTGCGTCTGCGGACGCTGGGCCTGCCCCGGCTGCTGGCCGGGATTGCGGTCCTTGTCCATCTGTTGGCCGCCGTGGCCGGGTTGTTGCTGACCCGGCTGGTTGCGATCCTTCGGGCTTTCCTGGGATTGCTGTTTTTGCGGCTGCTTTTGCTGATCGGGCTGATTCGGGTTTGCCATGGCAAGTCTCCTGATAAGCGGAACCATTCCGCAAGGAATGCCTTAGCAACCGCCGTGCCCGGGCCTGCGCTCGCCCGGGCGGCCGCGCGCGGCCGGCGGGCGGACCGTCCCGTCACCGGTAAATTCAGGACATGAAGGGTAGAAAGCGCCGCCCGCCGCGGGTGGCGGAGAGCCGGCCCTTACTGCGTAGTGACGTGGGCCGGCAGGCCGGTCTCCGCGTCCTGCGGATCGAAGGCATCCAGCCAGGCCGAGGCGTAACTGGCCGGCGCCGCCAGCGGTTCGCCGCGGTCGCGCTGGACCCGCAGGCGCATCAGCAGATCGTCCAGCGGCATGGGCCGACCCAGCGCGTAGCCCTGGCCGTAGCGGCAGCCCGCCGCGCGCAAGGCGGGGATATCCGCGACGTTCTCGACGCCTTCGGCCACCACGCGCCAGCCCATCCGGGTAGCCAGTTCGGCCGCGGTGCGCAAGACCTCGAACGCCACCGCGCTGCGGCGCATGCGGGTGACGAAATACTGGTCGATCTTGACTTCCGAGAGGGGAATGGCCGACAGCAATTTCAGGGACGCGTGACCGGTGCCGAAGTCGTCCAGGCTGACCTCGCACCCGGCCTCTTCCAGTTTCGCCAGCGTGGCGCGCAGGACGTCGAGCTCCTTGATCGGCTGATCCTCGGTCAGTTCGACGCGCAGCAGCGAGGCCGGCAGTTCGGCCGCATGGATGCGCGCCAGCAGGAAATCGACCGCGCGCTCATCCGACAGCGTCGAGGCCGGCGCATTGATGGCCACTGGAATCGCCATGCCGGCACGGCGCATGGTCTGCAGCATGTCGATGACGCGCTGCGCGACCCGCTCGAACAGGGTGCGATCCAACCCGAGCCGGTTGACGGTGGGAATGAACTCGGCGGGCATCACGATGCCCAGCCTGGGGTGTTGCCAGCGCGCAAGCGCCTCGGCCGATACGATGCGGCCGGTCATCAGGTCCACCTGCGGTTGCAGCAGCACGCGCAGGCCGTCTTTGCCGGTAATCATGGCGGCGACTTCATCGTCGCTCACCACCGAGCTTGTGGAAGCCTCGTGGGTTGGCGTCATGTCTTCGCTCCTGGCGTGCCCCGATTTACGGCCTGCGCTGTCCGGGCGCAGAGCGAGGCACAATGGACATGAGTATTCACATGCGGCCGCAAGAAAAAATGCATACTGCCTTGTGCACTACCCAGCTATTTGATCGCCAATGTTTTTTTATGCGATTTTGCGCATTTACTCCAGGCATTTATTCACCCTTGCGGCGCCAAAGTCACATATATGTAACCAGTAGTATTTATCGACGCGATTCCGCGAAAACCGCAATATTCGGACGCTAAAAAAAAATCGCCCGGTTTTCGCCTTGTCGACATGGTAGCGTTGCGACTTTTCCGCCCGTAGCCCCTTTTTCGCGTGACTACCCTGCTCTCCCGCTGGCGCCTTTCGCTGCGCCACGTCCTCTGGCTGGACGCCCTGCAAGCCGCCGCCATCAGCGCCGCGCCCGTCATTCTTGCCGTGCTGGCGCACGAGCCCCGCCTGGGCTGGACCGCCATCGCCGCCTTCTGGGCCTGCTTCGGCGACCCCGGCGGGCCGTTGCGCCAGCGCGCCGGCGCGATGCTGGCGCTGGGCCTGATCGGCGCCCTGTTCTGCTTGCTGGCCAGCGCCAGCGCCAATCACCTGTGGCTGCTGCTGCCGCTGACCTTCGCCTGCTGCACCTTCGGCGGCCTGTTGCGCGTGCTGGGGCCGGCCGCCGCCATCGTCGGCACCCTGCTGTCGGCCGGCTTCGTGGTGGCGGCGGAATTGCCGGCCCCGACCCTGGCGGCCAGCCTGTCGTATACGCTGTTTTTCGTGGCCGGCGCGCTCTGGGCGATCCTGATGACCGCGCTGGTGTGGCGCCGCCGCCCCTGGAAAGACGCGACCCACGCGGTGGCGCACTGCTACCGCGGGCTGGCCGATTTCGCCGACGCCCTGGCGCGCATGTACTCAGGCCTGGCGCCTGCCGCCGGCCCCCAGGCCTGGAGCGCCGTCACCCGGCCGCAGCGCAGCGGCGTGCGCGCCGCCCTGGAGGCCGCCCGCGTGCGTATCCGCGAGGTCCAGGACGCGCGGCCGTCGCGACGCGCGCGCGCGCAGCAATTGTTCTACCTGCTCGATAGCGCCGAAGACAGCTTCATCGCGCTGGTCGCGGCGGCCGACCTGCTCGAATCGAACGCGCCGCGCTGGCTCGGCCGCGCGGCCGGCGCCAACCTGTCGCACGCCTTGCACCGTTACGCCAGCGTGGCCAACGCCATCGCCAGCACCTCGGACGTCAGCGATGCGCGGCAGGCCGACTGCCTGCGCGAACGCCTGACGCACTTCGCCGCGGGCCTGCACGAATTGCGCGGCGCCGCCCTGGCCCATGCGCCCGACCTGGCCACCATGGTGCCGGTGCTGGACCGGCTGCAGCAGACCGCCCAGGCCGTCGGGCACGCGCTGTTCGACGAGGGCGCCGCCCCGGCCGCGCCGGCCCAGGCCACGCGCGTCGATTCTCCCATCCGGGCCGCCTGGCGCAGCCTGCGGCAGAACCTGCGATTCGAATCCGACGCCTTCCGCCACGCCCTGCGCGTCGGCATCGGCGCCACCATCGCGGTCGCGCTGTCGAAGACCTTTGCGGTCAACCACGGCTACTGGATGTCGCTGACGCTGGTGTTCATCCTGCAGCCCTACTTCGCCACCACCTGGCAGCGCACCATCGAGCGCGTGCTCGGCAGCGTCGCCGGCGCCATCGGCGCCTCGCTGCTGGGGCTGCTGCTGAGCACGCCGCTGTCGGTGGCGCTGGCGGTGCTGCCGATCGCGCTGGGCACCTTTGCCGCCCGCACCATCCACTACGCGCTGTTCACCTTTTTCCTGACCTCGCAGTTCGTGCTGGTCAGCCATATCCAGCAACCGGATATCTATGAACCCATGCTGGCGGCGCTGCGCGCGTTCAACAGCGTGCTGGGCGGCGTGCTGGCGCTGCTGGTGGGATTCCTGGTGTGGCCGGAAAAGGAACCGCGCCAGCTGGCGGGCGCGCTCAGCCGCGCACTGGAGCGGCATGCCGCCTACGCGCTGGCGCTGGCACGCGCCAAGAGCGGCGCCGGGGAAGACCTGGACATCGTCGGATTGCGCCGCCAGGCCTGCCTGTCGGCCGACAACGCGGAGGCCTCGCTGCAGCGCCTGCAGCAGAATCCGGTGCACCGCGACCGCAACGTGGACACCGCCGTGAACCTGCTGAACGCCATGCGCCGGGTCACCGCGGCCGGCACGGTGCTGGAGATCCAGCCCGCCCTGTCGCCGGACAGCGCGGCGGCGCCGGCCTTGCGCGACTATGGCCTGGCCCTGGCGCACGCGCTGCATCCGCAGGAGCCCGCGCCGGCGACCGACATCCGTCAGTGGGCGGTGCCGCCGGCGCTTGCCGCCGCCGCGCCCGAGCTGGCCGGGCCATTGGCGCGCATCGCGCAACAGGCGCGCCAGGTGCGCCAGTTACGCGACCGGGTGCAACAGGCCTGAAATGGCCGCGGGCTTGCGGCGACCCCGCCAAACCGCGGGGCGCTTGACGCGCATCAAGGGCGCCAGGCCTGGAACGCGCAACGATGGAGGCCTACCGCGCACAAAAGGAGGCCGCCATGTATCGCCGCATTTCCGTCCACCTGGACCACGGATTCGATTGCCCCCGCCGTACCCGCGTGGCGCTGGCCCTGGCCAGGCGCCACCAGGCCGAACTGGTCGGCATCTACGCCAGCTCGGCGCCGCCACAGTACTACTACGGCGAATCGGTGATGCTGTCGCGCACGCTCAACGTCATCCGCGACCTGCAGGCGCAGAATCGCAGCGCGGTGCAGAACGCCTTCCTGGAGGCGGCCGCCGCCCTCGACGTGCCGGCCTCGGTGCGCGCGGGCGAGGGTTCTCCCAGCGCCTGCGTGGCGCGGTTCGGCCGCACCAGCGACGTGCTGGTCGTGAGCCAGGAAAACCCCGAGGACGTGGAGGCCGCGCACGAGGTCGAGTTCGTCGAACAGACGCTGCTGACCGCCGGCCGGCCCGTGCTGGTGGTGCCTTCCAGCGGCGATTTCCCGACGCTCGGGGAGCGCGTGCTGTACTGCTGGGACGGCAGCCGCGAAGCCGCCCGCGCGCTGGCCGACGCGGCCCCGCTGCTGCGCACGGCCTCGCACCTGGTGGTGCTGACCATGGACGAAGGCGCCGCCTCGCGCAAGGAGGCCTCGGTGCCATTCGAAGACCTGGCCACCTATTGCATCGCCCAGGGCATGCCGGCGCCCGACCACGTGCGCCGCGACATCAAGGGGGTGGGCGTGGGCAGCACCATCCTGAACGCCGCGGCCGACCACAGCGCCGACCTGATCGTCATGGGCGCCTACGGCCACAGCAAACTGCGCGAATGGGCGATGGGCGGCGCCACCGCCTCGATCCTCAAGAGCATGACCGTGCCGATCATGTTCTCGCACTAAGGCCGGTTTTTCAGCCCTGCGGCACCGGCGTCAGCACCGACCTGCCGGAAAAATGCGCGGTGGCGTTGTCCAGGAACAGCGCCACCGTTGCCGCCACCGCCTCGGGCGAGCGGCCCGCGCTGTGCGGGGTCAACACCACGTTGTCCAGGCCGAGCAGCGCCGGCGGCACCACCGGCTCGCCCTCCACCACATCCAGACCGGCCCCGGCGATGCGGCGCTCCGCCAGCGCCGCGATCAGCGCGTCGGTATCGACCACGCTGCCGCGCGCGATGTTCACCAGATAGCCCTGCGGTCCGAGCGCTTCCAGCACCGGCGCGTCCACCAGGTGGCGCGTGCCGGCGCCGCCGGGCGTGGCCACCACCAGGAAATCGCTGGCGTCGGCCAGGGCGCGCGGGCTGTCGTAATACGCGTAGCCGCAATCGGCGCGCGGACGACGGTTGTAATAGCCCACCGTCATGCCAAAGCCGTTGGCGCCGCGCCGGGCGATCTCCAGGCCGATGGTGCCCAGCCCCAGGATGCCCAGGCGCTTGCCCGAAATCTGCGGCCCCATGAAACCGCTCCAGTGCCCCTGCCGCACCCAGGCATCGGCCTGCGGCAGATGGCGGGCCGCGCCCAGCAGCAGCGCCATGGCGTGATCGGCCACCGATGTGGCGTTGGCGCCCGGACCGTGCGTCACATGCAGGCCGCGCGCGCGGGCGGCGGCCACGTCGATGTTCTCGAAGCCGACGCCCAGCGAACAGATCAGCTCCAGCTTCGGCAGGGCCGCCATTTCGTCGGCATGAAAGCCGGTGGCGCCGCGCGTCAGCACCACGCGGATCTCGTTGGCATGGTAGCGGATCGCCTGGGCGCGGGCGGCGGGAGTGGTGGCAAGGATGCAGCGAAAGCCGCGGTCTTCGATCGCGGGCAGGAAATCGTGCACGCTGTCTATCAGTATCAGGAGGGGGATCGTCATGTTGCTGCGGACCGGATGCGGGAAAATGCGAGGCGCCAAAAAATACGCCGGCCGATCTTACGCCTCGGTACAATTGCGCGCCACCCGCCTCGCCCGCCGTCGACCATTCCATGAAAGCCAAGTTCCGCAAGTCCCTGCGCACCGCCGTGTCATTCCTGCACCGGTGGACGGGCCTGGTCCTGGGCCTGGTGCTGGTGCTGGCGGGATTGAGCGGCAGCCTGCTGGCCTTCGACCACGAGCTTGACGGCTGGCTGAACGCCCCGATGCTGCGCAACACGGCCGGACACTGCGCCGCGCCGTTGCCGCCCTCTGCCGCGGCCCGCGCCGTGCAACAGGCCTGGCCGGGCGCCACGGTCGGCGCCATCACGCTGCCGCAGGCGCCACGCGACAGCTACCGGGTGCAGTTCAAGCACGCGGAGACCACGGCCAATGAAGCGGGCGTGGACGCCTGCACCGGCCTGCTGCTGGCCAGCCGCGACCGCGACGCCGTCACGCTCGACCGCGCCCATCTCATGCCCTTGTTGTTGCGCTGGCACATGACCCTGCTGCAGGGCAAGACCGGTCGCGAAGTGCTGGGCTGGCTGGCGCTGGCCTGGGTGGCCCTGCTGCTCGGCGGCATCTACCTGGCCTGGCCGCGGCCGGGGCATTGGCGCCGTTCGCTGTCGGTGACGCGCGGCGTCAGCGCCTTCCGCACCAGCTACGAACTGCACCGCGCGGCCGGCCTGATCACCGCGCTGTTGCTGCTCGTGGTGGCCGGCACCGGCTTTTTCATGGGCCTGCCGCAACTGGGCCGGCAACTGGTCGCCAGCGTCGCGACCGTGCCGCCCGACGCGCGCGCCGCGGCCCTGGCGCCGCTGGCGCCCGGCGAAGCGGAAATCGGTTGGGATGGCGCCGCCGCGAAGGCGCGCGAACTGTCGCCGGCCGATGCCACCCTGGTGATGCTGCGACGCGATCCGGCGCGCGGCGTCTATCAGGCACGCATGCGCCGCGCCGACGACTGGCAGCCCGTCGGCACGCTGCGCTGGTTCATCGATATGCGCAACGGCGCGCGCCTGTCTGGCGCCGATCCCTTGTCCGGCACGCCCGCGCAGCGTTTCCTTGCGCTGATGTTCCCGCTGCATTCCGGCAGCCTGTACGGCTTGCCGACCCGCATCCTGACGGCCGTCCTGGGGCTGCTGCCGCTGCTGTTCTTCGTGACCGGGGTGATCTTCTGGATCAACCGGCGGCGCCTGCAGCATCGCGGGCGCGAAGCGGCACAGGCCCGCGCGCGAAGCGCGCGCCAGGCCTGAGCGTCGCCGCCTGCCCGGGATGAAGCGCCGCTACAGCCGTCCTGTCAGTAGCAGCACGATCAACACGATCAGCACGATCCCCAGCAGGCCGCTGGGGTAATAGCCCCAGCCGCGACTGTATGGCCACGCGGGCACGGCGCCGACGAGCAGCAGGATGAGGATGATCAGCAAAATGGTCGACATGATGACTCCTATTGTTCTTGATCGCGGGACGGTGTCGCCCCTTTTCAATGGACCTTTGTCACTTTTTCCTTGAAGGGCGGATCCAGCGGCGGCAGGTCCACCTCCGGTTCATCGGTGTCCGGATCGACCGGCAGGTCGCCGGGCGGCGAGCCCGGCGGAATCGGTTCCGGTTTGGGCGGGACATGCAGGTACAGATGCGCTGACATGGCGTTCTCCTGTAATGGCACTGCCTTTCGCGCGGCCGGGAGATTCCGGCTTCGCGCCCCTGCGCGCCATGGCGCCGAGGGGAATTTCGTGCGGGGGCGGCTGCGTCGCGGCCCGCTACACATTAGGGGCGCGCCAGCGCAAACACGCGCAACAGCTCGCGGTTGAAGGCGGGAATGTCATCCGGCTTGCGGCTGCTGATCCAGCGGCCATCAACCACCACTTCCTCGTCCACCCATTCGGCGCCGGCATTGCGCAGATCGTCCTGCAGCGAAGGCCAGCTGGTCATCTTGCGTCCCCTGACCAGGTCCGCCGAAATCAACAGCCAGGCGCCGTGACAGATCACCGCCAGGGGCTTGCCGGCCTCGTGCATGGCCCGCACGAAGGCGCGGGCTTCGGGGTGCAAGCGGATCTCGTCGGCATTGATCACGCCGCCGGGCAGCAGGACGGCGTCGAACAGTTCCTCGCGGGCCTCGGCGAAGATCAGGTCGGCCTCGACCCGCTCGCCCTTGTCGTGATGGCGCATGCCCTGCACCGGCCCGCGCCTTGCGGACACGATCGCCACGCGCGCGCCTTGCGCTCGCAGGGCGTCGCGCGGCTCGGTCAGCTCCACCTGCTCGAAGCCATCCACCACCAGGATGGCGACATTGAAGTCCTGCAGTGTCTTGGTCATGCAAAGCTCCCTGGTTACGTCAACAAGCCCCTCAGCAAGCGGCGTTCCCGCCGCAAGCCCGGCGAACGCCGCCAGGTCGGACTGACGGGCACGGCGCTTGCTCCGGGCCCGGCGACTGTCAGGAGAGGCAATGGCGAACCACGGTCAGGAGGCGGCGGCGCGCGACGTCGACGGGAATCTGGTCTACCTGGACGACACCCGGCCCGGCTACACCCGGGCGCGGGTAAACGGCACGACGTTTCACTATTTCGATACCGACGGCAAGCGCATCACGCACGCCGCCACGCTGGCGCGCATCCGCGCCCTGGCGATTCCGCCCGCTTACCAGGAGGTCTGGATCAGCCCGCTGGCGCACAGCCACCTGCAGGCCACCGGCCGAGATGCGCGCGGCCGCAAGCAGTATCGCTACCACGCCGACTGGGCGCGCCAGCGCGACGCCACCAAATACCAGAGCCTCGCCGAATTCGGCGCCCGGCTGCCGCGCATCCGCCGCCAGGCGGAACGCGACCTGCGCGCCGCCGGCCTGCCCCAGGCCAAGGTCATCGCCGTGGTGGTGCGCCTGCTCGAAGACACGCTGATCCGCATCGGCGCGCGTGAATATGCCCGCGCCAACCGTTCCTACGGCCTGACCACGCTGACGCGGCGCCACGCCACGCTGCGCGGCGACCAGTTGCGCCTGCGCTTCCGCGGCAAGAGTGGCGTGGCGCACGACGTGACGGTGCGAGACCGGCGCATCGCCCGTGTGGCCAAGCGCTGCCTGGACATCCCCGGGCAGGAATTGTTCCAGTACCTGGACGAGCGCGGCGAGCCCCACGGGGTCGATTCGGAAACGGTCAACGCCTATCTGCGCGCGGCCGGCGCCGGCGATTTCACCGCCAAGCACTACCGCACCTGGGCCGGCTCGGTCCTGGCCTACGCGGCCTTGCAGGGACGGCCTTACCAGGACGAACGGCAGGCGCGCCAGGAGGTGGTGGACGTGATCCGGCAGGTCGCGCGGCGCCTGGCCAACACGCCGGCCGTGTGCCGCGCCTGCTACGTGCACCCTGCGATCATCGAGACCTATCTGGCGGGCCGGCTGCCGCCACGGGCGGCCGCGCCGGCGGGGCCGCGCGGCCTGAGCGCCGACGAACGCCGGTTGCTGGCCTTCCTGCGCGACGCATGACGGCCAGGGACGCCGCGGCTACAGGATGGAAGAGCGGGCGTTCTTGGCGCGCGGCTGCGGCTTGGCGTTGTCGGCCCAGTTCGACTCGGTGCCATCGTCCGCCACCCGGCGGCCATCGCGCGCGGCCTCGTCGGGCGTGGCGGCGGTGGGCTTGGGCGGCTGACGGGGCACGTCGACGGGCGCGCGCGGCGGCAGGAGCTTGCCGCCCTCGGGCCTTTCGCTGGCCGTCGCGGATGGATGGGCAGGCTTGGGGTCGGGCCGTTTGCTGGCGGTCATGGCGTTTTCCGTTTGGTTGGGATGACACCATCCATGCTACGGCGCCGCCGCCCGCGCGAAAATCGATCCACCGCCCAAATTGCAAGCGGATGTGGCATTGCGCGCAGGGGCGGCCATTCCTGGGTAAAACGAACATTCACAACGAGATGCAATGCAAGACCCCGCGACGGGCCGATGCATGCCAGCCTTTTCCCATGCGCCGCGCCCGCAGCGGATCGCGGCCATGTTTTCGCCAACGCAGACTCCAGGAGGTACCCACATGGCCAATAACCATACTCCCCTGCCCTCGGACTTCCCCGAGAACGGTCCCGATGAACGCGGCCTGCGCCGCCGTCGTCGCCATCCGGAAAGCTGGATCGACGACCTGGAGGCCACGCTGAGCGATGCTTCCGCCACCGACCTGGAAGCGCTCAAGGCGCGCCTGGCCGAGCAGTTGCGCGACACGCGCCACAGCCTGCGTGAAGCGTCCGACAGCGCCCAGGACATGGTGCGCGAGACCATCGACTGCACCGAGCAGTACATCCATGCGCGTCCCTGGCAGGCCATTGGCCTGGTGGCTGGCGCCGCGTTCCTGTTCGGCGTGGTGGTGGGCCGGCAGTAATCCCCTGTCGGCCGCGCGCGATGCGGCGGGCGCCGCTTCGCGCGCGGGCATAGCAGTTGCTCGCGTCTGCCTGCGACGCATCCGCGTCGGTGACACAGGGAGATACGCATGTCCAAACCCAACCCGCCCACCGGAGCACGCCCCCATCCGGCGCCGCCCATGCCCGGCCAGCATCTGCAAAAACCTGGCGATGAGGGCGCGATGGCGTTGCCGCCGCAGTACCAGGCGCCCAATTACCGGGGCAGCGACAAGCTGGCCGGCATGGCCGCCATCGTCACGGGCGGAGATTCCGGCATCGGCCGCGCGGTCAGCGTGTTGTTCGCGCGCGAAGGCGCCGATGTCGCCATCGTCTATCTGAACGAACATGAAGATGCCCGTGAAACCGAGCGCGCGGTCCGCGCCGAGGGCCGCCGCTGCCTGCTCATTGCTGGCGACGTGCGCGACTCTGCCTTCTGCGACCAGGCGGTGGCCCAGGCGGCGCAGGCGTTTGGCCGACTCGACGTGCTGGTGAACAATGCCGCGTTCCAGGATCACGACGATGGCCTGCAGGCCATCAGCGATGAAAAATGGGACAAGACGCTGCGCACCAACATCTATGGTTATTTCTACATGGCGCGCGCGGTATTGCCACACCTGCGCGCCGGCGCCAGCATCATCAACACCGGCTCGGTCACCGGCCTGCGCGGCAGCGCCGGCCTGCTCGACTACTCCACCAGCAAGGGCGCCATCCATGCCTTCACCCGCTCGCTGGCGTCGAATCTGGCGGGCCAGGGCATCCGCGTCAACGCGGTGGCGCCCGGCCCGGTGTGGACGCCCTTGAATCCGGCTGATCGCGACGCCGAGGAAATCAAGTCGTTTGGCCAGGATACCGAACTGGGCCGGCCGGCCCAGCCGGAGGAAATCTCGCCGGCCTATGTGTTCCTGGCCGCGCCCGCCTGCTCCAGCTACATCACCGGCATCGTGCTGCCCATCACCGGCAGCGCCGGCGACTAAGGCGGCCGCCGCCGCTTCCCTACTTCTACTTCTGCGGAGCCACCGAAGCGGGCGCGTTGCGCTCGGCCGGAGACACCGCCGGCGGCTCGCCGCGCGTGGCCGGCGGAACCTGGGTCGGATTGGCCGCGGGGTCGCGCTTGAGCGCGCGCGCCAGCGCCAGGTGGTCGGCCAGCGCGGGCTGGTGGCGGGCGGCAAATGCCCGGATCTGGGCATCGGCGGCCTGGGTGGCCGCCGTGCGGTACAGCATTTCCGCCTGGACGTGCGCGGCCAGTGCGACCTGGTCGATGTAAAGCGCATCGAAGGCCGTGCCGGTCTTGCCCGCCAGGGCTTCCAGCGTGCGCTGGTCCGACGGCTCGGGCTTGGAAGGCAGCGGCACCTGCTTGTCCCCCGCCAGGCGCCTGAGATCGGCATCCAGCTCCTGGTGGCGCGCCTGCATCTTGCCCGCGAAGGTGCGCACCTCGGTGCTGCCTGCGCGTTTCTCGGCGGCTTGCGCGGCCAGCACCTGAAACGCATTGGCGGCGGCGGCGGCCTGCAGGAAATGGCTGTCCGCCGCGCTTGGCTGCGCGGCGCGGGCCGCCAGCGGCGCGGCCAGCAAAGCGAGCAGGCAGGCCGCCAACAGGCCGCGCCACAGCGTTTTCTTGTTCATGTCTGTCTCCCATCCCGCCCTGTCGGGGTCATTGCGCGCCGGAAGGCGCCTCGACGTGGCGCGGCGGCTTCAGGGGATCGAAGTCCTCCCACTTGCCATCCAGCCAACGGCCCTGGGCCCGCTCGATGTCGTGCCCGCCGGCATCGCGCAGGACCTGCCTGGCCGCGGCTTCACGGTCGGGCGGCACGGGCAGCGCCAGCATCACCCCGGCCTGCCGCAGCGGCGGGTGCGCGTCAGGGGCGGCGGGGACCCTCGACCGCGGCCTGCCCCGGCCCCGGCCCGCCACCCGCAAGGCGCCCGCCAGCGCGCCGATATAGGCGCCGGCGCCGGCGGCCACCACGATCACCAGCGTGGCCGCGCCAGCCCACAACGCCACCAGCCCGCCGACCAGGGCGAACAGCAAGCCCAGCAGCGACGCGCCCGCCAGGGCACCCAGGTGCGCGCCGCGCGCATCCGGGTCGGCGGCGCGGTCCCCGCCGAGCGGGAATCGGGCATGCTCGCCAGCGGTGTTGATGTAGAACGTGTGGATGTCGTCTTCGGAGAAGCCTTCGAGGCGCAGGCGCTGGGTGGCCTGCGTGGCTTCGTCGAACGTCTGGAAGCGCGCTGCGACAATCAGGGACATGACAATCTCCTATCGGCTTGGCCCGCCATCGGCCCTGCTCAACGGGCAGCAACTGCCATGCCCGCACGTGCCTCAAGGCACGGGGCTTGCTGAGGATTCAATGAGAACCGGGCCCCGGGAGGGAACATGCTGACCTATGACGAAGAAACCGAGATTGCCGTGCCGGCCAGCCCACCCTCCCTCGCGCCCCTGGGGCCGGAGGACCGGGTTGGCCTGCGCCCGCTCGATTGGGCGGCGCTGGTCGTGCTGGTTGCCGGCGGCCTGAACAGCGGCCTGATCGCCGCCGTCAACCTCGACGTGTTCGCGCTGATGCTGCCCGGCTTCGCGGGCGGCCGCATGGTCTATGGATTGGTCGGACTGGCGGCGCTGCATTGCGTCGTGCTGTTGTTCCGCCTCGCGGGCGACGAGACCTGAACCGGGCCGGCGAGCTTTAGCAAAAACACCCCGGCTCCGGACGGGTCCGCGCCAACGTGCGCTAGCGTCCCGCCGCGGGTTTGCGCGTGCCCGGATACTGGCCACCCTCTTCATACTCGGGGCCTTTCGGGTGCGGTCGATCGTCGGCGCCACGCCGAGGCTTGGCGGCGCGCTCGCGCTGCGGCTCATCCGCCCCGAACTTGCCGCTCTGGTACGCCGCGGCGGTATCGCTGCGCGGCGCGTTGGCCTGGCCGCCCGGTTCCGCGGTCGACTTCGCGGTTTCGTCGGCCGGCCGCCTGACGTTCGCGCGGGATTCGTGGGTGTCGGTCTTGTTGGTCATGTCGTCTCTCCCTGGGCATGGGCGCCGGCGGCGGCCCGTCTTCACGATGCGGCGCGGTCCGCCGCAATTGGCGTGCCCGATCGCCGGGCACGCCAATTGCTCCGGGCAAGCGTGTGACCATCCTCCGGTCACGCCAATCCAAAGGAGTCAGCCATGAATCTGTCCAAGATCCGCCTGTCCATGACGCTCGTTCCCGCTGCCGCCGTCTGCCTGGCGGCGCTCGCCCTGCCCGTTTCCGCGCAGACGTCCTCCGGCGCCGCGCCGGTGCGCAGCAATGAGCAGATCAACGATCAGTACAAAATGGACAAGAAGCAATGCGACGCCATGAAGGGCAACCAGAAAGATGTTTGCCAGAAACAGGCGGAGGCCAATCGCGACAAGGCCAAGGCAGACGCCAAGGCGGGCAAGGAAAAGGCCGAGGCCAACCATGACGCGGCCAAGGCCCGCAACGACGCCGATTACAAGGTGGGCAAGGAGAAGTGCGACGCCATGTCGGGCAATGCCAAGGACGCCTGCATGGCCGACCTGAAGACGCGCTACGGCAAGTAACCGGCCGGCGGCGGGTTTCCGGTCAGGGCGCGGCGTCCTGCCGCGCCTCGCCGGGCAGCACGTAGCCTGCCGCCGCGTACTCCTCGAGCCGGTTGTAGAGCGTCTTGGGGCTGATGCCGAGCACCGCCGCGGCCTGCTTCTTGACGCCCTTGCAGCGCTGCAGCGTCGCCAGGATCAAACGCCGGTCCGCTTCCGCCAGGGTTTCGCCGACAGGCAGGCTGACCTGTCCGCCGGCAATGTCGCCACTCGGCGACACCTGCGGCGCCAGCAGTTCGGCGTCCAGCTCATCGCCCTCGGCCATGATGAAGGCGCGGCGCACGAAATTCTTCAGTTCGCGGACATTGCCCGGCCACTCATACTGCGACAACGTCTGCGCCGCCCCGGGGGCGAAAGCCTTTGACCGTCCCGTCTCTTCGTTCTGCGCCTGCAGGAAGCGTTCGGCCAGGAACAGAACATCCTCGCCACGCTCGCGCAGCGGCGGCAGTTGCAGCGGAAATACATTGAGCCGGTAATAAAGATCCTCGCGCAGCTTGCCTTCCTGTACCGCCTGTTCAGGGTTGCGGTTGGTGGCGGCGACGATGCGGATGTCGCAGGCGATCTCTCGATTGGTGCCGACCCGCATGAACCGGCCGGTCTCCAGCACCCGCAACAGCTTGACCTGCAGGTCAAGCGGCATCTCGGTGACTTCATCCAGGAACAGCGTGCCGCCGTCGGCGCGCTCGAAGTAGCCCTTGTGCTGGCGGTCGGCGCCCGTGAAGCTGCCCCGTTCGTGGCCGAACATCTCGCTTTCGATCAGGTGTGGCGAGATCGCGCCGCAGTTCACGGCGATGAACGGCCGCTGGCGGCGCGCGCTCAATTCATGGATGGCGTGCGCGGCCAGTTCCTTGCCGGTGCCGCTTTCGCCGATCAGCAACACGGTGACGTCGGTGGGCGCCACGCGCCCGATCTGGCGATACAGCTCGCGCATGGGCGCCGAGGTGCCGTACATCTTGCCAAACCGCCCCGGTTCCTCGAACGGCAGGCCGGCGGGCTCGCCGCCGGAGTTGGACACGATGCGCGCCATGATCTCGTTCAGGCGCTCCATGCAGATCGGCTTGACCAGATAGTCGGTCGCGCCCAGGCGCAGGGCCTGCACCGCATTGTCCAGCGTACCGTGGCCGGTCATCACCACGACCTCGGCGCTGGCGGCCGCCACGTTCTTGAAAATGTCCATGCCGCTGCCTTCGGGCAGGCGCACGTCCGTCAGCACCAGGTCGGGCGCCTGGCGCTCGAGCTGGATCATGGCATCCTTGACGCTGGCGGCCAGCGCCACCGAGAAGCCGCTATCGCGGCCAATCTCGGCCAGGGTCTCACGGATCGCATCGTCGTCGTCGACGATCAGCAAGTGGGGCATGACATCTCCAGAACCGAGGGAACGAGCAGGGGCGCCCGTGCCTCTACGGCCACGCTTGAGCATAGCGAAGCTGGCGCGTTTTGACGTAAACATTCGATACGATGCACTAAAGATTGCGATTACTTGCAACTCGTCGCATCCGTGTCGCGCCACTCCCCCTACGATGACAACACTATGAATGTCTCAGGCTTGTCTTCCGTAATGCAAAAGCTGGCCACCCAGGTGCGCCTGGCCGCCGAGACCGACGCCAGCGTCTTCATCGTGGGAGAAAGCGGCGCGGGCAAGGAGGTGGTGGCGCGCGCCATCCACGAGGCCAGCGACCGCGCCAACCAGCCCTTTATCGCCGTCAACTGCGGCGCCATCAGCGGTTCGCTGGCCCACGCCGAACTGTTCGGCCACGAAAAAGGCAGCTTCACTGGCGCGGTGGCGCAGAACGCGGGCTACTTCGAGTCCGCCAGCGGCGGCACGCTGTTCCTGGACGAAGTCACCGAAATGCCGCCCGACATGCAGGTGCACTTCCTGCGAGTGCTGGAAACCGGCACTTACCAGCGGGTGGGCGGCACCGACCTGTTGCGGGCCAATGTGCGCATCCTGTGCGCCAGCAATCGCGACCCGGCCGCCTCGGTGGCCGACGGCCGCCTGCGCCAGGACTTCCTGCACCGCCTGCTGGTGATCCCGCTGCGCGTGCCGCCCTTGCGCGAGCGCGACGGCGACGCGACGGTGCTGGCGCGGCATTTCCTGGATGAATTGAACGGCCGCCACGCGACGCGCAAGACCATTTCGACCCGCATGCTGCAGGCCATCGCCCGCCATGACTGGCCGGGCAACGTGCGCGAACTGCGCAACGCGGTGCAACGCGCCTACATCCTGTGCGACGACGAGCTGGATGCCGAGCTGCCCCGCGCCCGCGCCGCGCCACGCGCCGAGTTCAAGGACGGCGCCCTGACCTTTCCCGTCGGCACGGCGCTGGGCAATGCGCAGCGCGACTTCATCCTGGCGACGTTGGCCCATCACGGCGGTGACAAGCGCCTGACGGCCGAGACCCTTGGGGTCAGCCTGAAAACCCTCTACAACCGGCTGGACGTCTACGAGAAAGACGCCGGCGGCCCGGCCGTCGCCTGACGGCCCGTGGCGGCCCGGCCGGGGGCAAGACCGCGCGCCAACGGCCCCGCCTGCCTGGGATCACTCGCCTGGGATCACTCGCCTGGGATCACTCGCCTGGGATCACTCGCCTGGGGTCACTCGCCTGGGATCACTCGCCCGGCATCACTCTCCTGCCAATACTCTCCCGGCAATATTTACCGCCGCCTTGTAATCCCGTCCGCCGCGCCGGGGCGACCGCCGCCTTCGCCGCCCCGCAATGCGTGGCGGGCATGGATTTTGCATGAGTACAAGGATGTGCCGCCTTTCCGGCGGCCGCCCCTGCGGGAGAATTTCTTGGGACACCCGATGCAAGAATTGCGCCTGCGGCAGCAGATGACGCTGGCGCCGAGGCTGCAGCAATCGGTCAAGCTGCTGCAGATGTCGGCGCTGGAGTTCACCACCGCGGTGGAACTGGCGCTGGCCAGCAATCCCTTCCTGGAGGAAGCGGAAGAGCAAGCCGCGGGCCCGGCCGATATCGCCGAAGGCCGCCCCGACATGGACAGCGCCAACCCCGCCGCCGAGGCGGCGCCCGCCCCCTCTTCGTCCACCCCGACCGAAGAGGCGCCGGCCGCCGCGTCCGAATACGGCGGTGACTACCCGTCTCCCGCCCGCGCCGACGGCGAAGACCGCGACCTGGGTCAATGGGCCAGCGCACCGGTCTCGATGCGGGAAAAGCTGTCGCTGGAGTTGGGCAGCTACCGGCTGGGCGCGCGTGACCGCCTGCTGGCGGAATTCATTATCGATTCGCTGGACGAGGATGGCTACCTGCGCACCCCGACCGCCAGCCTGTGCGACGATCTGAGCCCGGACTTCTCGCCGCCGCCCGACGACGCCGAATGGCTGACGGCGCTGCGACTGGTACAGCAGCTGGACGCGCCCGGCCTGGGCGCGCGAGACCTGCAGGAATGCCTGGCATTGCAGCTGGAAGCCGCGCCGGGACTGAGCGCTTCGCTGCGTGCGCTGGCGCTGCGCATCGTGCGCGAACAGATCGACCGGCTCGCCAAGAATGACAGCGCCGGCCTGCGACGCGCCCTCAATTGCTCGGATGACGAACTGCGCGACGCCTGCGCGTTGATCCGTGGCCTCGATCCCAAGCCCGGCCGCCGCTACGACGCCCAGGCGCCGGTCTACGTGGTGCCCGACGTGTTCGTCGACAAATGGCGTTCGCGCTGGCGCGTGGTGCCCAACCGGGGCGCCATGCCCCAGGCCCGCCTGCACCAGGTATACGCCGACCTGTTCCGGCGCGCGCGGCTGGACGACCGTAGCCCGATGGCGCAGGAACTGCAGGAGGCGCGTTGGCTGGTGCGCAACGTCGAACAGCGCTACACCACCATCCAGCGCGTGGCCGAGGCCATCGTCAAGCGCCAGCAGACGTTCTTCGAATATGGCGAAGTGGCGCTGCGGCCCCTGATGCTCAAGGAAGTCGCCGACGACCTGGACATGCACGAATCCACCGTCTCGCGCGCCACCGTCAGCAAGTACATGGTCACGCCGCGGGGCGTCTTCGAATTCCGCCACTTCTTCTCGCGCGAACTGCCCACCGATTCCGGCGGCACCTGCTCGGCCGCCGCGGTGCGGGCGCTGATCAAGGAACTGATCGAGGCCGAGGATCCCGCGATGCCCCTGTCCGACGTGGCGCTGGCCCAGCAATTGGCCAACAACGGCATCGTGCTGGCGCGTCGCACTGTCTCGAAGTACCGGGGCCAGCTGCGCCTGCCGCCGGCGGAATTGCGACGCGAACACTGAGCCCAAAAAAACAACTCCCTCCGGCGGCACAGGGAACGTCCGCCGGAGGGAGCGCAGGAGCGGGCGTCAGCCCGCGCCGATCACTTGCTGCCGCCCGTGTTGGGATAGCCCGGAGGCGGCGTGGCGCCGGCCGCCGGCGTGCGCGGCACATTGTCGTTGGCTTCTTTGTGACGGTTGGACATCTCGCCACTGCGCTTGTCCGACGACGGCGCATTGTGCTTGTCCAGATTGGGCGGCGTGCTCGGCATATTCGGCGCCGCATTGGGCGCCGGCGCGGCCTGGCCCGGCGGCACCGGACGGTTGGGTTGCACCGCCGTGCCATCATTGGGCGTCGTCGACGGAGCGGTGGGACTGGCGGATTGGGCCCAGGCGGCGCCGCTTCCGCCCAGGCTGGCGGCGACTACGATGGCATAGGTCAAGGCACGGATTTTCATGGGTACACTCCTTGTTGAGGTTGCCCTGCCATGACAGCAATCGCCGTGCCCGCGTCGCCTCGCCCCGCGCGCCCCGCCGCGCATCGGCAATATTTACCGCCCTTTGCAACCGGGGGCCAATCGGATCAGGACCGCGGCGCCGCGACCCGCGCGTCGTCGATGCCGATGCCGGCGGGCTCCAGCATCCGCAGCACGCGCTCGGCCAATGTGTCGAGCGCGAATGGCTTGACGATCAATTCCATGCCGCTGTCCAGGAAGCCCGAGCCGCGCGCCGCGCTTTCCGCATAGCCGGTCATCAACAGCACTTTCAGGCCAGGATGAATGGCGCGCGCGGCGTCCGCCAACTGGCGGCCGTTCAGGCCCGGCAGGCCGACGTCGGTCACCAGCAGATCGAGAGCGCCGACCGTGCGCAAGCGTTCCAGCCCGGCGTCGCCGTCGCTGGCCGTGAGCACCCGCATGCCCTGTTCGGCCAGGAACTCGCAGACCATCTCGCGCACATTGGCGTCGTCCTCCACGACCAGCACCACCGCCTCGCGCGCCGGCTCCGCGCGCGCGCCGGACGGCGGCGTGAGCACGGCGGTGCTGGCGGGCACCCCTTCATAGCGCGGCAGGAAGATCCTGACCGAGGTTCCTTGGCCAACCCGGCTGTCCAGCGTCACAACGCCGCCCGCCTGCTTGGCAAAGCCATAGATCATCGACAGGCCCAGGCCGGTGCCCTCGCCCAGCGGCTTGGTGGTGAAGAAGGGATCGAAGGCATGCGCCAGCACGTCGGGCGTCATGCCGCAGCCCGCGTCGGTCACGCGCACTTCCACGAAGGCGCCCGCCTGCACGCCCGGATACGGCCGCAGGAAGGCCGGATCCAGGCGCGCGTTCAGGGCCGCGATGGTCAACAGGCCGCCGTCGGGCATGGCATCGCAGGCGTTGATCACCAGGTTCAGCAAGGCATTCTCGAACTGGTTGCGGTCGCAGCGCACCGGCCACAATTCCGCCTCCAGGTCGAAGGCCAGCGACACGCCCTCGCCGGTGTAGCGATGGAACAGATCGATCATGGACTGCAGCGTGCTGGCGACTGAGAAAGGCTGCGGGTCGATCGGCTGGCGCCGCGAAAACGTCAAGAGACGCTGCGTCAGGTGCGCCGCGCGATTGGCCGAATCCATTGCCACGCCGACGAAGCGCACGGCCTGTTCCGGCACGCCCGCGGCCAGCTTGCGTTGGATCAGGTATAGCGCCCCGGTGATCCCTTGCAGCATGTTGTTGAAGTCATGCGCAATGCCTCCCGTCAGGCGCCCGACCGCCTCCATCTTCTGCGCCTGCCGCAAGGCGTTCTCGGTTTCCAGCAGTGTCTCGGCCTGCGACTTCAGGTCGGTGTCGTCGCGCCCGGCCATGTACAGGCTGTCCTGCGCCCACGACATGCTCCAGGTGATCCAGGCATAGCTGCCATCGCGCTTGAGGATGCGGTTCTCCAGGTGCCGCACGCCCTGCGGGCCTTCGGCGCGGCGGGCCTGCGCCAGGGCCTCGCGGGTGGCTTCGTAGTCGTCCGGATGGATCTGCTGACGCAGTCCCATGGCCAGGAACTGCTCCTGCGTCCAACCCAGGATCGCGCGCACGGCGGGATTGACGCTGGCATAGCGTCCCTTCGCGTCGACCACCGCCAGCAATTCGGGCGACAGGCGCCAGATGCGGTCGCGCTCGGCGATCGCGTGCTCGACCCGCTGTTCCAGCATGCGAGCGTACTGCGAACGCTCGACCGCGCCGCACAGGCGCTCGGCCACTTCTTCGATGCAGGCCACGTCACCGCGCTTGAGCCGGGAGCCGGCCGCCGGCCGCACCACCAGCGCCCCGTCCGGGCGGCCCCAGCGGGCCGTCGGCACCACGATCGCCGAAGGCAGGATGTCGCCATTGGCCCGTCCCAGCAACGGCTCCAGAAAGATCGTGCGGGCTTCCGACAGCGTCTCGCGGATGCGGCCCAGCAAGTCGGCATCCAGATCTTCGCCGCCGCCATTGCCCTGCGCCTGCCAACACGAGGAAACCTGCGGCCCGCTGTCCCCGCCTGGCCAATCCACCACCGCGACCAGGCCCAGCGCCAGATGCTGGCCCAGGCTTTCGCATGCCAGTTGTTCGATCGCCGCCTGCTGCTGCAATTCGCGCATGCGGTCGCCCAGCGCCAGCACGAAGTTCTTGCGGTGCTGGCCTTCCCACAATTCCGCCTCGGCGGTCTTGCGCGCCGTGACATCGAGGAACAGCGCCATCATCTGGTTTTCGCCTTCGCGCCGCGCGCGCGCCTCGTACCAGGCCGGCTGCGGCGATGGCACCGCGAATTCGAACTGCGCCGGCTCGCCGGTTTCGACCACCTGCGCGAACGTGTCAAGGATCTGGTCAGGCACCCCGGGAATCATCTCGCGCAGGGTGTGGCCGAGCGTATCGCCCTCCTTCATGCCACTTTGCCGCTCGAACGCGGGATTGACCTCGATGAACCGGAAATCGACGATGCGGCCCCGCGCGTCACGCAGGGCTTCGCTCAGGAAGAAGGCTTCCTGCATGCCGTCGAACATGGCGCGCCAGCGTTCGCCGCTGCGGCGCAGCGCCACTTCTGTCAGGTGGCGTTCGATCGCCAGCGCGGCGCTGCGCGTGACCACCGCGATGGCGTCGATATCGTCGGCCGACGGCGTGCGCGGCGCGCCGTAGTAATTCGAGAACACCCCAAGCAGGCGCCCATCGGGGGCCTTGATCGGCGTTGACCAGCAGGCCCGCAGGCCGTGCGACAGCGCCAGGTCGCGCCACGACGCCCAGGCCGGATGACTGGCAATGTCTTCGACGTAGACGGGACTGCCGGAATCCGCCGCCCTGCCCCACGAGGCCATGTCCGGGCCGATCGGCGCACGGTCGACAGCGCTATTGAAATCGTGCGGCAGGCTGGGCGCCGCGCCATGGCGCAGGACCTTGCCGCTGTCATCGACCAGCGCGATCGAGGCGCGCAGTTCGACGCTGGACTGGGCTTCTATGGCGTGCAGCATATGGCCCAGCACCTCGGCCAGCGGCACGCCGGCGGCAATGCGTTGCAACATCACGCGCTCGTCTTCGAGCCGCGCAAGCGTATCGGTCCAGGGGTGGGGTACACGGTCTCGCTGGGTCAGCATGGAATCTCCTGCAGGCTTCCCAGACTGTATTGCGGGCGCGGCGCGACAGCCGCAACCCTCGGTAACTCGGCATTACACCTTGCCGCCGGTTCCGAGGCCGTCCCGGGCTGACAGGCGTCGCCTGCCCGGAACTCAGCGCGGCACGTCGACGCTTTCGCGCGCCAGCCCCAACGCCGTCAGCGCCTCGGGCTTGTCCACCAGCACGCACTGCTTGCCGGTGCGGGTGCAGTGGTCCTTGACGCGCCAATAGGCGCCGTGACTGACGCAGCCGGTCTGGCAGATCACCAGGTCGGCCGCCACCAGGCTGGCTTCGAGCGTGTCGCCGTCGCTGCTTTCGCCGCCGCAATGGCCGAGGTAGCGTCCGCCAGCCATTTCCACCACCTTGCGCGTCAGCATCAGGGCCATGGCGTCCTCGCCCACGCACAACACCGATTTCTCGCGCAGCGTGGCCGCGGCGACGACGGCGGGCGCAACGGCCGGTTCGGCCGCGGAATCGAGCGGACGGTCGCGCGCCTGGACGGCGGCGCGGTCCTGCCACGCCAGGCGCTCGCGCATCAGGCCCTGCACCCGCTCCATCAACTGCGCCACGCGCCGCGCCAGCGCCACGCGCCTGGGCAGGCCGGGGATCGCGCCTTCGAGCGCGGCGCGGTCTTCACGCGCCCAGGCCAGCGCCGTATCGCGTTGGATCACCGCGGCGCGCAACTTGAATACCTCGGTTTCCAGGCACTGGATGCGTTGCGCCTGCGCGCTCAGGAGCCGGCTGCAGCGCGCCTGGGCCTGGCCGTAGGCGGCCAGCAGGGCCGCGTGCTCTCGGTGCAGTGAATTGGGGGCCTGGAAAGCTAGGGACATCGTGGGCCTCTCGGGATGGCGGGCAACGCGGCGCCCGCACGCGCGGGCACCGTTCGGCATGCGAGGCATTATAAATGAGAATGCGTCTGGTTACTTATGTATCGATATGCCCCGCCGAGGCTCCGGGAAATCCATTACTGACGGCCCCGGATCGCTTAAATATGGTCGACAGACCATACCGGCACACAAGCCCGCCCGGGCTTGATCAGACGCCCATTCAGGACGCTCGCGCCTTGCCTGTTCCTGGCCCGGCAGCCGCCTGGCCGCGGATTCAATGAAGTGAGGGGCACCCGATGCCGCAACCCACCGAACTTCTGCGCGATATCCACGAAACCAATCTCATGTATCTGCTGCTGCTGCAGCGGATGGCTCGCACCGGCAACCTGCCGGCGCTGGCCGGCATGCAGATATCGGCCCAGGCCTGCCGCTGGCTGGCCGACCTGAAACCCGACGACCTGGCAAGGCTGTCCCGATGCAGCGTGGTGCTGGCCCAGTTGACCCTGGACCCGCGCCTGCTGCTGGCGGCGCTCAGCCAGGGCATCGATGCGACCCTGGCGACCGAGGCGACGGCGCCGGCCTTCCGGACCCCGGCCTAGCTAGCTTCCGATGGCGGCGTGGCCGGCCCGCTCTCGGGCCGTATGGCAGACCACGCACAGCTTGTTGCCGTCGGGGTCGCGGAAATACGCGCCGTAGTAATCGGCGTGATAGCGCGGCCGCAGCCCCGGGGGGCCTTCGCAGCGGCCGCCGTGTGCCAGCGCCAACGCATGGCAGCGGTCCACGGTGGCGCGGTCAGCGGCCAGGAACGCTGTCATCTGGCCATTGCCCGACGTGGCGGGCGCGCCATCGAGTGGCGCGCCGATCACCAGCAGCGGTCGACCGCCGCCCGCCGGCTGCCAACCGGCCCAGGGCCGCTCGCGCTCGAAAAAGCGCGGCTCAAGCCCCAGCGCATCCGCCAGAGCGGAATAAAAGGCGTAGGCGCGATCGAAATCGCCGACGCCAAGGCAGACATGCGAGAACATCAGCGGCCTCCGCAGTGAATCACAGCCCCGATTATGACGCGCCCCGCCCCACCGCCGACGCCTGCGGCGGGCGCGCGGTGCGCCAGTACAGCGCCGCGCTGATCGCCAGCGCCAAGGCCAGCAGGCTGCCGGCCATCGCCGCCACGCCGGGCCAGCCGCCACCAGTCCAGAACTGGCCGCCCAGCGCCCCCAGCACACTGGAGCCAACGTAGTACACCAGCAGGTAGAGCGAGGCCGCCAGCGCCTTGTAGCCGCGCGACATCTGGCCGACCCAGCCGCTGGCCACCGCGTGCGCGGCGAAAAAGCCGAAGGTGAACACCACGATGCCGCCGATCAGCACGGGCAAGGCCTCCGACAGCGTCAGCAACAGCCCCGCCAGCGCCAGGCCGGTGGCCGCCGCCAGCATCGCGCCGCGTCCGTGCCGGTCCGCCAGGCGGCCGAAATAGGTCGAGGCGAAGATGCCCACCAGATACACCACGAAGATGAAGCCGATGAAGGTCTGGCTCAGCGAGAACGGCGGCGCCAGCAGGCGGAAGCCGACGTAGTTGTAGACCGTGACGAATGCGCCCATCAGCAGGCCGCCCATGGCGAACAGGCCGCACAGCGGGCCGTTGCGCAAGTGGGCGCCGATGCCCGCGCGCACGTCGCCCGCCACCCCGGCCCAGCCACGCGAGCGCCGCGGCGTGAAACGGCGCGACGCCGGCAGCAGCCACACAAACAGCAGCGCCGCGGCGATGCCCAGCAGGCCCAGCGTGCCGAGCGCCGCGCGCCAGCCGAAATGATCCGACACCAGGCCGGTGATCACCCGCCCCGACAGCCCGCCGAAGGCACTGCCGCTGATGTAGAGCCCCATCACGAAGCCGAGCGTGTCGGGCTCCACCTCTTCGGCCAGATAGGCCATGGCCACGGCCGGCACCCCGCCCATGGCCACGCCCTGCAAGGCCCGCAGCACCAGCAGGCTGTGCCAGTCGGGCGCCACCGCCGCCGCCGTGCCCAGCACGGCCGAGGCGAACAGCGATAGCGCCATGATGCGCTTGCGCGGGAGCGCCTGCGAGAACAACCCCACCAGGAAGATCGCCACGGCCAGCAGGCCGGTACAGAGCGACAGCACCAGGCTGCTCTGCGCCGGCGACACGCCGAAGCCGTGTGTGAACAGCGGCATCAACGGCTGCACGCAGTACAGCAGCGAAAAGGTGGAAAAGCCCGCGGCGAACAAGGCCCATTGGGCGCGACGCAACGCTGGCGTGCCGCGCGCCAGGTAGTCGGCCTGCGGCGCGGCGGTCGGGGCGGAGGGGGAAACGGCTGAGGCGGAAGACATCGGGATTCTCGAAAAAGCGGCGGGCAATGGCCCGTGCGACCAAGGTAGACTTTTCCCCTGCATATGTCCAATATATGAAACCGGCACTCGCTATATTTATTAACGATGGAACTGAGACACCTGCGCTATTTCACCGTGGTCGCCGACGAGCTGCATTTCACCCGCGCCGCCGCGCGGCTGGGCATCGGCCAGCCGCCGCTCAGCCAGCAGATCCAGCAGCTGGAGCGCGAGATCGGCACGCCGCTGTTCCTGCGCCTGCCGCGCGGCGTCGAATTGACAGAGGCCGGCGCCCAGTTCCTGGAGGACGCGCGCGCCATCCTGGCCAGCGCCGACCGCGCCATCGATACCGCGCGCCGTCTCGGGCGCGGCGAACATGGCGCCATCACCGTGGGATTCACCGCGTCGGCCGTGTTCCATCCGTATCTGCCGCGCGCCATCCGCGCTTTCCGCGACCGCTATCCCGACGTGCGCATCAGCCTGACCGAAAGCAATACCGTCAGCCTGCTGCGCGGGCTGCGCGAAAACCAGGTGGACGTGGCGTTCGTGCGGCCGCCCTACGTGCTGGACCCGGAGTTCGAAACCGAACGCGTGCTGGACGAGCCGATGCTTATCGCCCTGCCCCCCGACCATCCGCTCAGCCGCAAGCGCAGCGTGCCCATCGCGGCGCTGGCCGACCAGGATTTCGTGCTCTATCCCCGCCCCATCGGCGCCGGCCTGTACGATGCGATCCAGAACGCCTGCCTGCGCGCCGGTTTCTCGCCCCGCGTGATCCAGGAGGCGCCGCAGATGGCCTCCATCGTCAGCCTGGTGGCCGCCGGCGTCGGCATCTCGATCGTGCCCGCGGCCATGCGCCACATGGGCGCCCAGGGCATCGAGTACCGGCCCATCAAGGGCGACGCGCCGCATGCCCTGCTGGATATGGCCTACCGCCGCCACGACCGATCCATCGCCGCGCGCAACGCGGTCCAGATGCTGCGCGCGCTGGCCCATCCGGAAGCGGCGGGATGACAGGTGCAAGCCCCGGCCCCGAGCGGGAAAAGGGCCTGGTATCGGCCTGTCGCGTTTGTCACCTTCTGTAAACCCGACGGCTGCCGCCGCCTGTAAATTGTCGCGCTATCGCCTCGCCACTCCCCCGCGAAAGGGGGACGGCCGGCGCAACCCGCTCAAAGGTGCACACGTGCAACGTACTCTCCTGGCTGTGGCCATCGCCACGCTTCCCGGTCTGGCCGCGGCCGCCGGACTGGCCTCCTCCATCAACGCCGTCACGGTCTACCAGGATCGCGCCGTGGTCACCCGCGCCGCCAGCAGCGAACTGGCGGCCGGCGAGCACGAACTGGTGCTGGAAAAGCTGCCGGCCAGCCTGCAGGAGAACTCGCTGCAGGTCTCGGCCAAAAGCAGCGGCCAGGCCACCTTGCTGGACGTGCGGGTGCGCGACGCTTTCCAGGCCGATACGGCCAACGACCGCGTCAAGCAGCTGGAAGAACAGATCCGCAAGCTCCAAGGCCAGCAATCCGCGCTCGAGGACGAGGCGGCGGTGCTGGACAACCAGCGCGAACTGGTGGCGATGATGCAGCGAGGCGCCACCGAACCGGCCAAGGACGGCCCGCGCCCGACGCTGGAAGAACTGAAGGCGATCCAGTCGCTCAGCGCCGACACGCTCAGCCGCGTGCTGGCCGGCCTGCGGCATGTCGCCGAGCAGCGCGAGGACCTGGAGCGCCAGTTGTCGGCCGCGCAGGGCGAATTGGGCCGGTTGCAGGGCCAGATCAATCGCCGCACCAAGACCGTGACGCTGCGCGTCAACCTGGCGCGCGCCGGCAAGCTCGACCTGAACGTTTCGTACGCGGTGGCCGGGGCGCGCTGGACGCCCGCCTACGACGCGCGCCTGCGCCCCGCCGATCGCAGCGTCGACCTGGGCTACTTCGGCGTCATCCGCCAGAACAGCGGCGAGGACTGGAACAACGTCAAGCTGACGCTGTCGACCGCACGCCCGGCCCTGGGCGGCGGCGCGCCCAAGCTGACTCCGTGGATCATCGACGTGGCGGCCCCGCCGTCACCCATCATGCCGATGCCGGCAGCGGCGCCAGCGCCGGTCGCACGCAGCGATTCGCGTGTGCGCATGAGCCCGAAAGCCAGCGCCGAAATGGCAGCCGGCGACGCGGCGTATGCGCTGGAGGACGTGAAGGAATCGACCGCCGCCGTGCAGGCCGAGGCCACCAGCGCTTCGTTCCAGATCCGCGCGCCGGCCACGCTGCCGTCGGACAACAGCGCGCAGCGCGTCGCCATCACCACCGCCAAGCTGCCCGCCACGCTGCAATACCAATCGACGCCGGCGCTGCGCGAGGCCGCTTTCCTGACCGCCCTGGCCAGCAACGGCACCGACTACCCGTTCCTGGCGGGCACGCTCAACACCTTCCTGGATGACGCCTTCGTCGCCGCCTCTTCCATGAAGACGGTGATGCCCGGCGAAAAACTCGAACTGGCGCTGGGCGCGGACGACGGCATCTCGATCAAGCGCCAGCTGGTCAATCGCTTTACCGAAAGCACCGGCTTCTCCGGCAACGGCAAGCGCGTGACCTACGAGTACAAGATCACCGTCAAGAACAACAAGACCACCAAGGAGCAGGTCACCTTCAAGGACCGCCTGCCGATCTCGCGCAACGAGAAGATCGAGGTCAAGCTGCTGTCGCCCGCCGAGCGCGACATCAAGCGCGAGGATGACGGCGTGCTGGTCTGGAATTGGGACATGGAACCCGGCAAGTCGCGCGACGTGGTGCTGAAGTTCTCGATCGACTATCCGGGCAATATCGACGTGTCCGGCATCTGACGCATCGCCCTGCCGCCGGCTGGCCTCACTGCCGGCGGCAGAAGGCGATGAACTCGTCCGGCGATAGCGGCATCGAGATGCCGTAGCCTTGCGCCACGGTGCACCCCAGCTCGCGCAGCAGCTGGATATCGCGTTCCTGCTCGACCCCTTCGGCCACCACGCGCCGGCCCAGCGCGCGGCCCATTTCGATGGCCGCGGCCACCACCGCGCGCGACGCCGGCTCGCGATGCATGTGGACGATGAAATCGCGGTCGATCTTCAACTCGGTGAACGGCATCGCCGAGAACAGGCGCATCGAGGCGATGCCCGCGCCGAAGTCGTCCATGGCCAGCTCGAATCCCCGCACCCGCAACAGGTTCAGCGCCGACGACAAGGCCAGCCAGTCGGTCACCGGCTCGTCCTCGGTCAGCTCCACTTTGACCAGGCGCGCCGGCAGGCCGGCCCGGGCCACGCGCTGCTCCAGGTCGCCCGGCAGGCCGGGCGCGCACAGCGTCGAGGCCGACGCGTTGATGGCGATCGGGACCGCGATGCCCTCCGCATGCATGCGCACCTGGACTTCGATCACACAATCCGCGACGCGGTTGAACAGAATCTGGTCCATGCCCAGCCGATGCGCCGCCGGGACGAAATCGACGGCGGGGATGGCGCCCAGCTTCGGATGATGCCAACGCGACAGCGCCTCGGCCGCCACCGCGCGCCGCGAGTCCAGGTCCACCTGCGGTTGCAGGACCACGCTCATGCCCTCGCCCGACGTCAGCGCATGGCCGAGTACGGCCTCGATTTCGTCGCGCCGCACGACCGTCTGGCGCGGCGAGGCCGTGTCGTCGTCCAGGCTGTGCAGGGCCGCCTTGATGGCATGCTGCATGGCCGAGCGCGACACCGGCTTGGACAGGGCCTGCGCCGACGGGCAGCCGCCCTGCAACGCCAGCCGCACGTGCGACTGCAGCAGTTCATCGGAAAGGCTGCTGATCCAGATGATGGGCGGCATGCGCTTGAGGCGGCCGGCGTCCACCATCTGGCGCAATTCGTTGGGCAGGCGGGTGCCGTCGCCCTCGCCCATGACAATGTCGCTGATCACCACGTCATAGGATTGACGCGCCAGCGCGCCCACCGCCTCGGTGCTGCTGCCCACGCCCGCCACCCGCCGGTAGCCCAGCGCCAGCAGCAGGTTCTGCAGGTAGGCCCGTTCCACGGGGTGGTCTTCCACGAGAAGGATCCGTCGACTGGCACCGGCATCGGTTTTGGGCATCGTGCGCGTCCTCGGGGTGTCGGCATGTAGCTCAATGCTAAGGCATGTTCCCCCGACTGTACGCCACCCAGGACGGGCTAGGCCCGATTTCGGCGGGGCTGCCGCCGATCGGCCTAGGGCCCGGGGGACATCGCCCGGACGGACGAGGCGCGCCGGTGCGATAATGGCGGTCTTTCCCGAATCCATGGCACGGAGCTTCCCTTGACCCGCATTGACGATCCCCTGCACGACCGCGAGGTCGGCGCGGCCGACGCCACCCAGGACAACACCCGCACGGACGATACCCGCATCAGCGCGGTGCGGCCCCTGATTTCGCCCGCCCTGCTGCAGGACGAACTGCCCGTCTCGGCCGAGATCCAGACGCTGGTCGAAGACAGCCGCGCCCGCATCGCCGACGTGCTGCATGGCCGCGACGACCGCCTGGTGCTGGTGGTCGGCCCCTGCTCCATCCACGACCATGGCCAGGCCATGGAATACGCGCGCCAGCTGCGCGCCGCCGCCGACCAGTACCGCGACGACCTGCTGATCGTGATGCGCGTGTATTTCGAGAAGCCGCGCACCACCGTGGGCTGGAAGGGCTACATCAACGACCCGCGCCTGGACGGCAGCTTCCGCATCAACGAAGGCCTGCGCCGCGCCCGCGAACTGCTGCTGGACATCAGCGGCCTGGGCCTGCCGATCGCCACCGAATTCCTCGACCTGCTCAGCCCGCAGTACATCGCCGACCTGATCGCCTGGGGCGCCATCGGCGCGCGCACCACCGAAAGCCCCAGCCACCGCCAGCTCAGCTCCGGCCTGAGCTGCCCGCTGGGTTTCAAGAACGGCACCGACGGCGGCGTGCAGATCGCGGCCGACGCCATCGTCGCCGCCAGCGCCAGGCACGCCTTCATGGGCATGACCAAGATGGGCATGGCCGCCATCTTCGAAACCCGCGGCAATGCGGACACCCACGTGATCCTGCGCGGCGGCAAGCAAGGCCCCAACTACGACGCGGCCAGCGTCGACGCCTGTTGCGCGGTGCTGCGCGCCGCCGGCCAGCGCGAGCAGGTCATGATCGACTGCTCGCACGCCAACTCCAACAAATCGCACCTGCGCCAGGTCGACGTGGCGCGCGACATCGCCGCCCAGTTGTCCCAGGGCGACACGCGCATCACCGGCGTGATGATCGAGAGCCATCTCGAAGAAGGCCGCCAGGACCTCAAACCCGGCCAGCCGCTGCGCCATGGCGTGTCGATCACCGACGCCTGCCTGGGCTGGGCCCAGACCCTGCCGGTGCTCGACATGCTGGCCCAGGCGGTGCGCCAGCGCCGCGCCAGGAACGGCGCCTGATGCCGTTCCCCGCCGCCGGCCGCCTGCCCGGGACGCCGGCGCGCACCGCTCCCCGGCGGTTCAGCTAGCGGTTCAGCGCATAAGGCGCCGGATCCATGTCCGGCGTCTCTCCCGTCACCAGGCAGGCCAGCAGCCTGCCCGTCACCGGCCCCAGCGTGAAGCCATGATGCGCGTGGCCAAAAGCCAGCCACAGGCCGGGATGGCGCGGCGCCGGGCCGATCACGGGACGCATGTCCGGCATGCACGGCCGGCAGCCCATCCACGGCGTTCTCTCGACCGCCGCGCCCAGTGGCAGCAACTGCCCGGCAAGCGCTCGCGTGCGCGCCACCTGCACCGGCGATGGCGGCGCGTCGCGCGCGGCGAACTCGGCGCCCGTGGTCAGGCGCAGGCCCAGCGTCATGGGCGACACCACGAAACCGCTGTCGATATCGGCCACCGGCCGCGACAACGCCGCGCCGTCCTCCAGCGCGAAATGCTGGTGGTAGCCGCGCTTGACCGCCATCGGCACGCGGTAGCCCAGCGGCCGCAGCACGTCGGGCGACCACGGCCCCAACGCCACCACCGCCTCGCGCGCCTCGATCGGCCCGGTCACGCCGCGCACGCGCCAGCCGCCGGCCACCGCCTCGAGGCTGCGCGCATCGCCCCGCGCCAGCGTGCCGCCACGCCGCTGGAACAGCGCCGCGTAGCCGCGCGCCACCGCGCCCGGATCCGACACGTTGACCGGATCGCGCCAGTGGATCGCGCCCACCAGGCGCGGCGACAGCGACGGTTCCAGGGCCGCCAGCGCCTGGCGGTCCAGCACCTGGTAGTCCAATCCATAATCCCCCAGCGCGGCGGCGTCGGCCGCGGCGCGGTCCAGGCTCTGCTGGCTGCGCATGCCGTCGATCCAGCCGTTGCGGCGGAACAGGTGGCCGATGCCGGCGGCGTCCTTGAGCGCGTCGTGTTCCGCCACGCTGCGCTCGATCAGCGGCAACATGGCGGCGGCCGCGCGCGCCAGGCGCGAAGGCGCCGAATGCCACCAATAGCGCAACAACCACGGCGCGATGCGCGGCAGGAAGCGCGGGTGGTAGCGCACGTCCGGGGCGCGGTTGCCGGCGTAGCGCAACAGGCTGCGCCAATCGCGCGGAAAGGCATAGGGAATGACGCTGGCGCGTTCGATCAGCCCGGCGTTGCCGTAGCTGGTTTCCTCGCCCGGGCCGCGCCGGTCCAGCAGCGTCACCGAGCGCCCGCGCGCCTGCAGGTGCAGCGCCGCGCTCACCCCGATGATGCCCGCGCCCAGGACGACCACGTCTGTTTTCATGCGCCGCATTCTGCGCCCGCGGATCGGGTTCGGCAAGCACCCGAGGCGGGCGTAGAATCTGTCGGCGCCCAAGGCCGGCCGATGGCGGCCCGCGCCCGACCGCGGCGCACTCGCGGAGCCTCGTCCCATGCCTGCCCTCGCCCCCCTGCAACCCGTCACCCTGGAAGGCGCGATCGTACGCCTGGAACCCTTGTCGGCGGCCCACGCCGGCCCGCTGGCCGAGGTCGGCCTGCATCCCGAACTGTGGCGGCTGCAACCCGAGCCGGTCGACAGCGCCGACGACATGCGCCGCTATGTCGAGCGCGCGCTGGCCGGCCAGGCGGCGGGCGCCTGCCTGCCCTTTGCCATCGTGCGGCGCGATGACGGCCAGGTAATCGGCACCACGCGTTATATGGATATCGCGTTGGCACACAGGCGGCTGGAGATCGGCGCCACCTGGCTCACCCCCGCCAGCCAGCGCAGCGGCGCCAACACCGAGGCGAAATTCCTTTTATTGCAGCACGCCTTTGAAACAATTGGTATCATGCGAGTCGTGTTCAAGACGGAGGCGGCCAATCTGCAATCGCGCCAGGCCATTCTCCGCATCGGCGGCGTCGAGGAAGGCGTGTTCCGCAAACACTTGATCGCGCAGTCCGGACGCACCCGCGACATGGTCTATTTCGCCATCCTCGACGAGGATTGGCCCACCGCCAAGGCGCGCCTGCTGGCGCGGCTGCGGCGCGCGCCCTGATCCGGCGCGGCGTTCGTTCTTTTTGTTTTCATCATGGCCGGCGCTCAAGTTCCCGCAACTGGAGGCCGTTAATGCGGTATCCGGGGCAAGCCCGCCATCGGCCCGCCCCGCTCATTTCAAGTCAGGTATGGATCGTTCTCCCCTCGCCCCGCCCGCGCCGGTCGGGCACAAGCGCCCCAGCATCTTCATCTACACCGAAGAACAACGGGGCAACCAACTGGTCGAATCGCCGGTCATCGGCATGCTGTCGGACGTGTCGGGCTCCGACAAGCTCGTCGTGGCGCAGGATCCCTTCAGCGGCATCAAGTTCATCTATCGCGTCGACCACGAAAGCAGCAACCTTGATGCCGCGGCGATCACCGAGCAGGACGAGTCCGCTTTCAATGGCAAGAACTCGGTCCAGATCAACGCCATCTCCTACAAGTTGGGAACCGCCGAGAACGCGATGAAGCTGCTGCGGGGCAAGAGCCAATGGATCCAGGACAAGGGCGCGGTGCTGTCGGTGCTGTTGCAGAACGCGGCAGCGCGCAAGACGCGCTTCGCCCCGCCCCGCATCGAGCGCGACCGCGTGCGCAAGGTGCCGCCGGGCGTGCCGGTGGAGTATTTGGAGACCGCGCCGGCGCCCTGATATCCGGCAAACGGTGCACAACTTTCGAAGCAATTTCTTATCCACAGTTTCTGTGGATAAGAAATCGGCAGACACACGATTGCTGGCCTTCGTGGCGCCATGACAGAGGCTGATCAATTTTTGATCAGGCCGCCATCCGTCACCCGCGGAGCGGCTGGCCGATTTCCTGGCATCACGCATTGCCGCGCCGCCGCAACGGCGATAATGATATTCTCCGCGAAAGCGCCGCGAGGGGATCACACTGCGGATGCAGCGTCCGGCCCCGCGCTTGCGCCAGGCGGACTCCTCCACACCAATAAGAAGCCTTAGCATGAAAGGAGCGGAAAGCGTGTTTGCCCTTGGAGCGCCTCGCGCGCAACCGCCAGCTCGTCCGGCCCCGTGACCATCATCATCGTCGACGATCACGGGGACTGGCGCGACACCATTGCCGAATTCATCCATGACCTCGGCCTGGGCGAGGCCATCCTCACAGCCGGCTCGCTGTCCGAACTGGATCAACTGCTGCTCAACGTCACGCCCGGCATCCTCGTGCTGGACGCCATGCTGCCCGATGGCGACGGCCTGGCGCGGGTCTCGCACCTGCGCACCACCTACCCCTCGATGGGCATCATCATGCTCACCGGCCGCCTCTTGAGCGAAGACAAGGTATCCGGATTGAGCCTGGGCGCCGACCACTACCTGACCAAGCCAGTCAACCTGGCCGAACTGGGCGCGACCCTGGTGGCGCTGTCGCGGCGCCTGCGCGTCGTGCCGGCCGCCGATCCGGCCGCGCCGGCGGCGGAAATCTGGCGCTTCGATCCCGCCCGCCGCCTGCTGGTGTCGCCCAAACGCATCCAGGTGGACATCACCGATACCGAAAGCCGCCTGATCGGCGCGCTGGTCCAGGCCGCGCCGCTGCCCTTGTCGCGCGGCCGGCTGGTCGAGGCCCTGGGGGCCAGCGCCGAGGCCTACGACACCCATCGGCTGGATGCCCACATGCACCGCCTGCGCCGCAAGCTGCGCGCGCAAGCCGGCGGCGACATGGGCATCCGCACCGTCTATGGTGTCGGCTACGTCTGCACCATGCCAGTGCAGATCGTCGGCAACACCAAGCATTGAACCGATTGCCATGGCCCTGACCGTTCCCCGTCCTCGCCGTTCCGTCCTCTACATACCCGGCGCCAACGCGCGCGCGCTCGACAAGGCCCGTGGCCTCGATGCCGACACGCTGATCCTCGACCTGGAAGACGCCGTCGCGCCCGATGCCAAGGCGCTGGCGCGCGATCAGGTGGCGGCGGCGCTGCGCGCCGGCGGCTATGGCGGGCGCGAATGCGTGGTGCGCATCAACGCGCTGGACACTGCCTGGGGCCTGGACGACGTGCGCGCCATCGCGCGCGCGGGCGCCGACGCGGTGCTGCTGCCCAAGGTGCAGTCCGCGGCCGAGCTCGAATCGCTGGCGCGGGCGCTGGACGCGGCCGGCGCGCCCGCCGCGCTGCCCTTGTGGGCGATGGCCGAAACGCCGCTGGGCTTTCTGCGGCTGGACGCCATCGCCGGCGGTCATCCGCGGCTGGCCGCCATCGTGGTAGGCACCTCCGATCTGGTCAAGGACCTGCACGCGCGCCACACGCCCGAGCGCCACGAAACCCTGCTGGCGCGCTCGATGGCGGTGCTGGCGGCGCGCGCCCACGGCCTGGCGGTGCTGGACGGCGTACACCTGGACCTGGACGACGAGGCCGGCCTTGCCGCCGCCTGCCGCCAGGGACGCGACCAGGGCTTCGACGGCAAGACACTGATCCACCCCAGGCAGATCGCCGCCGCCAACGCGGCCTTCGCGCCCACCGAAAGCGAACTGGCCAGCGCGCGCAAGCGCCTGGACGCCTGGCGCGAGGCGCAGGCGGCCGGCCAGGGCGTGGCCGTGGTGGATGGCGCGCTGGTCGAAAACCTGCACGCGCGCGAGGCCGAGCGCCTGCTGGCGCTGGCCGCCGCCATCGCGGCGCGATCGGCCCCCGGCTGAACGTCGCCGCGCGCGGACGCCGGCCGGATCGCGGCGCGAGGCGGGCAGTGACGCGCGCGTCCAGCTACAATAGCGGCCGCGATCGGTTGGGCATCCGCCCCATCCGCCTGCCGCGCCCGGCGCGGTCCGCGTGTCGCGCCGCCGGCGCGTCGCCTCTCCGGTTCCTCTTTTTTGGCCGCAACCTGTGGCGGGAGCCTTGTCGCGCGTACGTCGCGCATCCCTTCGCGCGCCCCTGTCGCGCCACCCCAGCCACACGATTCATGATCCGCTTCCAACAAGTTTCACTCATGCGCGGCGTCAAGCCCTTGTTCGACAAGGTCGACCTGCTGCTGAACCCCGGCGACAAGATCGGCCTGATCGGCGCCAATGGCGCCGGCAAGTCGAGCCTGTTCGGCCTGCTGCGCGGCACGCTGCACGCCGACCAGGGCGACCTGGACTATCCCGCCAGCTGGCGCATGGCTTACGTGGCGCAGGAAACGCCGGCCCTGGACCGCCCCGCCATCGAGTACGCCATTGACGGCGATGTCACGCTGCGCAAGCTCGAAGCCGAACTGGCCGCGCTGGAAGCGGAGCCCGAGAGCGCCGAGAACGGCCTGCGCATGGCCGACATCTACGCCGCGCTGGCCGACGCCGACGCCTACACCGTGCATTCGCGCGCCGAACAGCTGCTGACCGGCCTGGGCTTCACGCAGGCGCAGATGCAGCTGCCGCTGACCAGTTTCTCGGGCGGCTGGCGCATGCGCCTGAACCTGGCCCAGGCCCTGATGTGCCCGTCCGACCTGCTGCTGCTGGACGAACCCACCAACCACCTGGATCTGGACGCCATCATCTGGCTGGAAGACTGGCTCAAGCGCTATCCGGGCACGCTCATCGTGATCTCGCACGACCGCGACTTCCTGGACGGCGTGGTCAACGTCATCGTCCACATCGACGAGCGCAAGCTCAAGCGCTACTCGGGCAACTACTCGTCGTTCGAGCGCCAGCGCGCCGCCCAGCTGGAACTGGCGCAGGGCATGATGGAAAAGCAGATGCGCCAGCGCGCGCACCTGCAGTCGTTCATCGACCGCTTCAAGGCCCAGGCCAGCAAGGCGCGCCAGGCGCAGAGCCGCATCAAGGCGCTGGCCCGCATGGAAGAAGTGGCGCCGCTGCGCGCCGCCGCCGAGTTCTCGTTCGAATTCCGCGAACCGCTGCGCGCGCCCAATCCGCTCCTGACGATGGACAAGGTCAGCGCCGGCTACCGCAACACCGACGAGGATAGTGGCGTCACGTCCGACAAGATCATCGTGTCGGGCATCGACTTCTCGCTGCAGGCGGGCCAGCGCCTGGGCCTGCTGGGCATCAACGGCGCCGGCAAGTCGACCTTCATCAAGACCATCGCCGGCGAGCTGCAATCGCTGGCGGGCGAGACGCAGTTCAACAAGGGTCTGTCGATCGGCTACTTCGCCCAGCACCAGGTCGAGATGCTGCGCCATGACGAATCGCCGCTGTGGCACATGACCAAGATCGCGCCCACGGTGCGCGAGCAGGAACTGCGCAATTTCCTGGGCAGCTTCAATTTCAACGGCGCCATGGCCACCAGTTCGATCGCGCCGTTCTCGGGCGGCGAGAAAGCGCGCCTGGCGCTGGCGCTGATCGTCTGGCAGCGCCCCAACCTGCTGCTGCTGGACGAGCCCACCAACCACCTGGACCTGGAAACCCGCGAGGCGCTGACCACCGCGCTGGCGCAGTTCGAAGGCACGCTGGTGCTGGTGTCGCACGACCGCCACCTGCTGCGCGCCACCACCGACCAGTTCATCATCGTGGCCGACGGCCGCTTCAGTCCGTTCGACGGCGACCTGGACGACTACAAGGACTGGCTCTACAAGACCAAGCTGTCGGCCAAGGCCGCGGCCTGACCGCGCGCGCCGAACCGGCATAGAATCTCAGGCATGTCCCGCCGCGCCGGCGGCGGCGCTCAGTGGGGCGGCCCTTGCGGGCGGCCCGCCCTCCTTCCCTGGGAGCCCATGGACAGTCTCAGCCAGCTTCTGTCGGCCGTCGAACCCGCGGGCACGGTGGACCTGCTGTGCCGCTACGGCGGCCGTTGGCGCGCCGATCATCCGCAGGCGCCGGCCGGCCACGTGCCTTATCACGTCATTCTGCAAGGCGAAGGCGTGGCCCGCGTCGGCCGCGACGAACTGGCGCTGCGGACCGGCGACATCCTGCTGCTGCCGCACGGCGCCTCGCACCTGCTGCGCGGCATCGACGAGCGCGCGCCGACCGCCGCCGCGCCGCCCGACATCCGCCACAACGGCGTCCTGACCGAACTGACCCAGGAGGGCGCGGGTCCGGGCCTGGAAATGCTGTGCGGCGTGTTCACGCTGGGCCGCGCCGGCAGCCTGCTGCTGATGGCGCTGCCGCAGGCGATGGTGCTGCGCGCCGCCACCCTGGGCGACAACACCGCGCTGGCCGCGCTGCTGGCGCTGATGCGGGCCGAGGCCGGACAGCCCCGGCTGGGCGGCGCGGCCATCATCAACCAGCTATCGACCGCCCTCTTCACGCTGGTGCTGCGCGCGCTGGTGCACGACGGCCGGCAGACGCGCGGCCTGCTGGCGCTGATGGCCGATCCCAGGCTGGCGCCGGCCGTGCAATCCATGCTGCGGTCCCCCTGCGAACCGTGGACACTGGCGACGCTGGCCCAACGCTGCCATTTGTCGCGCGCGACCTTCGCCCGCCAGTTCGTGCGCGCCAGCGGCCTGACACCGCTGCGTCTGCTGACCGCGATTCGCATGGAGCATGCGGCGCGCCAGCTGGAGCGGCTGAAGGAATCCGTGGCGCGCGTTGCCGCCGGCATCGGCTACCAATCGGAGGCCGCCTTTGCCCGCGCCTTCAAGCAGCACTTCGGGGTTGGGCCGGGCACGTATCGGCGCCATGGCGCCGCGCCGGCAGGCGCGCCCGCCGCCATTGCCGACCCGCCGGCCCGGGCGCGCGCCTAGCGGGGCAAGATAGCGGTCGGCGCCGTGGTCCATTGGCGGCCGGACGCGTTACAATCCCGCGAATTGCACGTCCGGGCGCGATCTTCGACGCCACCTTCAACGGCACCCCGGGCGCGACAACCTCCAACCACGTCCCGCTGCAGGCGGGACGCGTTTTTTAGCGCTCCTAGATGCCGATCAAAGACCAACTTTTCCTCGCCAGCCAGTACCTTGCGCCGCATCACCTGGTGTCGCGTTTCTTCGGATACGCCTCGGACTGCCGGGAACCCGCGGTCAAGAACTGGATGATCTCGCGCTTCGTGCGCAAGTATGGCGTGGACATGCGCGAAGCCGAGCAGGAAGACGCGCTGGCCTATGATTGCTTCAACGATTTTTTCACCCGCGCCCTCAAGCCGGACGCCCGGCCGCTGGACGATGAACCCGGCGGCGTGCTGTGCCCGGCGGACGGCGCCATCAGCCAGATGGGCGCCATCGAGCATGGCCGCATCTTCCAGGCCAAGGGCCACAGCTATGGCCTGGCCGACCTGCTGGGCGGCGACAGCGAGCGCGCCGCGCCGTTCCAGGGCGGCGAATTCGCCACCATCTACCTGTCGCCCAAGGACTACCACCGTGTGCACATGCCGGTGGCAGGCACATTGCGCGAAATGATCCACGTGCCGGGCCGCCTGTTCTCGGTCAATCCGCTGACGGCGCGCAACGTGCCGCGCCTGTTCGCCCGCAACGAACGCGTGGTCTGCATTTTCGACACCGAGCACGGCCCCATGGCCCTGGTGCTGGTCGGCGCCATGATCGTCGCCTCGATCGAAACCGTCTGGGCCGGGCTGGTCACGCCGTACAAGCGGCGCGTCAAGGCCGTGCGCTACGACGACGCGGCGCGCGCGCCGATCCAGCTCGCCAAGGGCGCCGAGATGGGCCGCTTCAAGCTGGGCTCGACCGCCATCGTGCTGTTTGGCCCGGGCAAGGTGCGCTGGGCCGATACGCCCTCGGTGCGCGGCCCGGTGCGCATGGGCGAATTGCTGGCGTTGCCACGCGGCTAGCGCGGCGGCGCCACGGCCGGTTGCGGCGGGTTCTTTTCGACGAAGCGCCGCAGATCGGCCGCTGTCTCCTGGCCAGGCGGCGGCAACCCCTGCAGGAACCCTTCGGCGCCCGGGCGCGCCGCGGACGGTTGCAGATACACTTCGCCGCCGGGCAGGAACACCGCCCAGATGTAGCCGTCGTGGAATGGCTCGAAAGGCAGGATGGGCGCATCGCGGCTGATCATCTGCTTCTCACCGCGCTCAAACATGGTGTCCGTGCGCCATTCAACCCGCATCGTCATGCCCGGCTTCCACTGCGTAGGGATTGACACGCAGCAGGTGCCCGACGTGTAGGCGTGCCCCCGGACGCCGGCGGCCCAGCCTTGATTGATATACACGGGCGCCACGCCTTCACTCAGGTAATTGATGATACCGAGCCGCACACCCAGCGTCTCGGGAATGGGCTCGGCGTGGGCCCTTGCGCAAGTGGCCGCCAGCAACGGGGCCAGCAGAAAAAGACCCAGGATCAGGCGGCCGCCTGATCGAAGCCGGTCAGCAAGCATGAACAGGCCGGAGCGCGGATTCGTTGACATTCGCATGGCTAAAACCGGGGCAAGGCGTTGAAATTCATTGGCATGTTCTGCAAGGCCCGCTGCGTTTCCTCGCGTTCCTTCTGCGCTTCGCGTTGTGCCCGCACCTGGGGATTGGCGTAGACCGACCGCCAACGCAGATAGCCCCACTGCCAATAGAACTCCCGCCCGTCCGATTGCAGCACCAGATCATTCGCATTGGCACGGTAGCGCGCCAATTCGGCCTGTTCCTGTTTGTTGGGCCGCGCGATCAGGGCCAGGTCCGGCCGGCCGATGGCGACATATTCTTCCGCCTCTTTCTCGCGCTTTTCCAGCTGCTTGATACGGTCCTGTTGAATCGCGATCCAGACATCATCGTCCTTGCCCAGTGGCTTGAACCAGGCCCGGGAATCATGCACGAAGTTATCCAGCAAATCGATTACCGCGGCGGCGGGCCTGCCCGGCAGGTTCCAGACCGTGCGAAGCTGCTCGAGCCACATCTTCTCCTTGTTCCCCCGCAGCATCATCATGATGCCGTCATAAATGCGGGCCCCTTCGCCACCCGGAGCGGACATGGTCATCGGCGTCGTGGCGCGCTCCAAGGCATTGTCCATGGTCAGCTTGCGAACTTCCAGCAGGAGTTCATCATTGGCCCTTACCAGGTCTTCGTAGTCCTGCGGGTAGTTTGCCCTGGCCCGCAGCGCGCTGGGCGTGGCGCCGATCCACTCGGGACCGCGCTCGGCGCGCAGACGCCGCCAGCGCAAATACTGCACATAGTGGTTGTACAGGATGCGCGTGGAAGATGTCTGCTTCAGTGAAATTTCGCGGGTTGCCTCCACGTAGGCATTAAAAGCCGCCCGCAGTTCGGCCGACACCTGGAATTGGCTTTGGAATTCGGCGGGGGCAAGGTGCAGCCGCAACGGAACACCCGCCTGCACCGCCTCTCGATACATATCGCACAATGGAATCTGAGACAGCTTGTCGCTGTCCTTGGTGCCGCGTCCTTGCTCCCCCGGCTTGTAGCCGCCGCCGACGTCCGAGTGCACGCCCGGGTAGACGATTTCCTCGTAGTTCGCCCCATCGATCAGATCCAGCGGAAAGGACCCGCGCACCTCGTGCGCGCCGACCATATGGACGCAGCGCGATACTGCGTTGGGGATCTCCATGTCCTTCTTGCGCGCCCAGGCGCCGTGTCCGTCCCACACCTGCTCGCTCACGCTCTGCGCGATGCCGGCGGACGCGACCGTGTCGAAAATTCCCATGAAATCAAGGTCCACCTTGATGCCCGCCAGGCGCAGCACGCCATCGCCGCGGGGGGAATAGAACGATATGCCCTCCGGTGGATCGCAGGCGTCCTTGAGCCAGTTGGCGAACACCCGCGCCTCGGCCGCGCCTCGCGAAAAGCCGAAGATGGAGACCCGAATGCGCTCGATCTTCGGATTGGTGTCCAGGTAGCCGGTCAGCAGCGTCCGCAGATCCCGGTTGCGCCTTGACAGCACCGTGTAGCGGGCCACGTCCTTCGGTTCGGTGTTGTTGACCTTGCGCACCCGCAAAAGGGTATCCACGAAACCTTGCGTGCGCCGGGCCAGCACATCGGCCGTATCGCCTGGCTTCATTCCGGTATACGCGGCCAGCGGGATCTTGGCCGCCTTCGCCAGCTCTTCGATCTGCAGGCCTGACAACGATATGTCCGCGCTCATTTCCCGCACCAGCGTCGTCGCGCGCTGGCCCAGCGCATCGGTCAACGTCCTATTGGGTACGAAATGGCTATACAGATTATTCTGGAACTCCAGCAAGGCCCAGTTGATGCGCGCTTCCCCTCCCCAGCCGGCGGCGGCGCCGGCCTGCGCATGGGCCCCCGTGCCCGGGTCGCCCACCTTTTCGACGCAAGGCGTGCCCACCCCTTCGACATAGGTACGGAAACGGTGTTGCCGCGCGCTGTAGCTGGGATCGATCGTGTCGTCGAACACGGAATACAGGCGCGCCACATTGGTCTGCGTGTGATTGCCGGCCTTCTCCGACATATACATGTTGTTGCGCGTGCCATCGAAGAAGAAGCCGAAAAACAATTCGATCGAACAATCGGTGCCGGCCTTTTCACCCATGCGCTGGCAGGCCTTGCGTTGTTCGCGGAAATCCAGCTCCGAGGGAATCGGACGACAAGGCCCGGCGAATCGGAATTTGAAGGTCATGAGGACAGCTCCGTACTGGAATCGGCAAGCGCCGGTAGCGTGCTGACCGGCGCCAGCATGCCGTGGCGCCGCAACCGGGCGAAACCATGGCGGTACGCCAGCGCTTCGTTGTCCAGCCCGCGGCGCGCCAGGCGCCGCACGCCCTCCAGGATGCATTGGTACGCCGCCGATGGCGGGCAGGTCAACGCGCCGAACAACGGCGCGCGCAGTTGCACAAAGCGCAAGATGGCGTCCGGCAGCGCCAGCCATTGCAGATGGCGCTGCTGGTCCGCGGCGATCACATAAGGCTCGGCGCCGGCCTCCGGATCGAAGCGTTGATCACCGTCGACCCCCCGCCAGGCGCCCGAGCGATCCACGTATGACCAGCGTTCGATGCCCGCCAGCAAGCGGTGGCGTTGCGCCGGGGCGAATACTTCCAGGAGTGCGGCGAAGGAGCGTGTGTCGGCCAGACGCAGCAGATATGCCTTGCCCTCGGCGTTCACCGCCTCGATCTGCCGACCCAGGTGATCCGCCAATTGGTCGAACGACGCCGACGTGGTCAGCAGGCTCAGCATCGGCTTGCCCCGCGTCAGCTGCAAGAGTTTGTCGCACAACGGCGCGCGCAACGCCGGCACCCAGGGCAGCCGCAACAGGTACGGCGCCACCTGGTCCAGGCCTTCGCCCTGGTAGCGGCCGGCGTAAAGCGAGCGGTAGTCATCCGCATCCAGCCAGCGCGCCAGCCGTTCGGGCAGGCGCGCGGAGAAGACCGCGTCGAGCAAGACATATCGCTGCGGCCCGTCCGGGTGGTTCCAGGCCGCGTCGTACAGGGCGTGCGCCACCTCGGGCGCGGCCGGATCGATCCAGGTATCGCGATCCTCAAGCATTCTTCACCGTCATGGCGGAACCGCCCGCGGCCGCTTCCACCGCGCAACTGACGCAGACGCTCTGCGGAAACTGCGGGAAAGGATAAGGCAACTGGTCCGGCCCGGCGAACTGCTTGTTGCCGGTCTTGACGTCGATGCGGCCCGGCGCGGTGACGGTGATGTTGCCGCCTTCGAGCACGATGCTGGCGCCGGCCGCCGTGGCGATGCGG
>NZ_CADIJL010000042.1 GCF_902859695.1 Achromobacter ruhlandii | reverse complement strand
TGTTCCCATATACGGCAATTGGTGCGGGCCCGATTGGTCCGCGGGGCAGCGCGGTGGAGAACTGAGTCGGGACGAGCTTGTTCGAGGAGCGGTGTTCAAACGCCCGGGAGTTGATGGAACCACGGAGGAGAGTCCGCTGGATGCGATGTGCAAGGATCACGATCTGGCCTATTTTGATGCCAAAGGTCAGCCGGACGAAGCCATGCAAAAGCTCAAGGCCGACATAGCCCTGATGGCGAGGCTCTCTCAACTGGATCAGCAAAGCCTGCCGGAAGTTGAGCAGACCTATAGCAAACTGATGGCCTTCGCCTTTGCCGAGAAAATCTGGAATTTCGATCTTCCCGCCCTCGGCTACCAATTGGTGAAGCGTGCCTTTGGCGACCTGATGGCATCCGTCGAAATGGGATTCGGCGGTATCGACAGCCTTATCTACACAGACCAGTTCGGGACGACCATGAGCGGTTCAAGTTATCACGGGAACGTGATGGGCCTTGATCGTGAGGGGCATGTCGAATCCATGTCGTACGTGCTGTTCACTTTGACCATCGCCAGAAGCAACCGGCAGGGCGCATCCATAACTTACTACAAGGATGCCTATCCAGCGATCCACAGCATCACTTCTCTGCATGACGGCGCGGTTATTGCCGGAAGCGAAACGATAACTACAACCCTCGACGATGGTTCAGTGTTCGTGCAAGTTGGAGCATCCGCGCCAGTTACGATTCCCCCCTGGTCTGCTGGCGCTCTGCCGCCGCCCGAGTTTACGGAAAAAATGCCCCCCGCTTCGGCTGGTAGTATCGCGACGTGGTTCGGAGACGAATGGCCAATATTTCCGGGGGATTTCGGTCTGGTGGATGGCCCTGATTTTCCGACAGAGACGATGGAACCATCGGGGGACGCCTCCACTCCCCGCTATTTCGCCGAGGTAGTGGAACCCGAAGGTCCAGGCGACCTGATGGGATTGCCATCGCCGTCTATCGTGGTCGAAGGGAATCCTGCGGACGAGTGGATCAACCCAAAATGGGACTCGTTCGATTGTGACAGGCCGGACTTAGATAAATATATGAGCTATTTTTGCGATAGTCTTCTCTGACGCACATCCTCATGCGATCAAAAGTCTTGACGCGCACGGACAGGACTTGGCGGCCGAAGCATGCAATACGGCGATGCTCGTGGACAATTCGATCATGGATCCTGACTACGCCACACTTGTGGATGGCATCTACGACGCTGGCTGGTGACCCGATTCGCGCCCTCCACGTTGGACGGCCGCGCTGCAATTCCAGTCCCAAATAGTTATAATAGGAACCATTCCCATTATTTTTCGGTTTGGAGCATCCGTGCCGCCCGGCGACCTCCCGGCTCCCCACGCCGTCGACACGCTCTATCGCTCGCACCACGCCTGGCTGACCGCGTGGCTGCGGCGTCGCCTGCGCGACGACCACGACGCCGCCGATCTGGCCCAGGACACCTTCGTGCGCCTGATCGCCGCCCGCGACACGCCCGGCCTGCGCGAACCGCGCGCCTTCCTCGCCCGCATCGCCCACGGCCTGATGGTCAACCTGTGGCGCCGCCGCGATCTCGAACACGCCTATCTGCAAGCCCTGGCCCAGCGCCCCGAGGTCTGCGCGCCCTCGCCCGAGCGGCGCGCGCTGGTGCTGGAAGCGCTGGTCGAGATCGACGCCATGCTGCAGCGCCTGCCGGCCCGCGCCCGCGAGGCTTTCCTGCTGGCGCAACTGGGCGGCTACACCTATGCCGAGATCGGCCAGCGCCTGGACGTGTCCGAGCGCATGGTGAAGAAATACATGGCGCAGGTGATGCTGCAATGCCTGCTGATCGCGGACGGCGTCTGGTGAGGCCGGCCGCGCTATCCGCCCTGCCCGACCGCCGCGTGCTCGAAGCCGCGGCCGACTGGTTCGCGCGCCTGGGCGACGAGCGCGCCAGCGCCGACGACACCCGCCAATGGCAGGCCTGGCTCGATGCCCGGCCGGAACACCGCCGCGCCTGGGACGCCGTGGCGGCGATCAGCGCGCGCTTCGAATCCGTGGCCGGCGAGCCGGCGCTGCAGGCCCTCACCGGCGCCGGACGCGGCCGCCGCCGCGCGCTGCGCACGCTGATGCTGCTGGCCGGCGTCGGCGGCCTGGGCGCCGCCGCCTGGAATCAGCCCGCCACCCGCCGTCAGTTGGCTGACCTGCGCACCGATGTCGGCCAGACCCGCCAGGCCACGCTGGAGGACGGCTCGCGGCTGTGGCTGAACACAGCCAGCGCGGTCAATCTGCGCTTTGACGCGCAGGCGCGCCGCGTGGTGCTGGTTGACGGCGAAACCCTGATCGACACCCATCCCGATCCGCGCGCGCCGGCCCGGCCGTTCCTGTTGGATGTGGGTTATGCGCAACTGCGGGCGCTGGGCACCCGCTTTGCCGTACTGCGCGACGGCGGCCGCGCCTGGCTCGATGTCTACGCCGGCGCGGTCGAGATCCGGCCCGACGATGCCCCCGTCCACATCGCGCAGGCCGGCACGCGCACCGGCTTCAGCGGCCGCGTCATCGACGCGGCCGAACCGCTCGACCGCGCCCGCGACGCCTGGACCAGGGGCGAGCTGGTAGCCGACGGCCTGCCGCTGGCCCGTTTTGCGGCCGAACTGGCGCGTTACCGGCGCGGCTTCGTCACCTGTACGCCGGAGGTCGCGCAGCTGCCGTTGGTGGGCGTGTTCCCGCTGGCCGACACCGACCGCATCCTGCGCGCGCTGGAGACCACCCTGCCGGTGCGCGCCCGCCGCGTGCTGCCCGGTTGGGTCAGGCTGGAAGCCGCCTGACCGGACATCGCCCCGGCGCGACAGGCCTTTTTTTGTAACAGCGGCGGATTTCCAGTTCCCCTTTTTTCTTTTCGCTTGGCATGCCGGATGTACGACGCGTTTCGCGCGTCCGCCGCCAAGGAATCCCATGCACGTCCCTCCCTTCCGCTCCCCGCTCCTGGCCCGCGCCCTCGCCGCCGCGCTGGCCGCCCCGCTCGCCATGCTGGCCGCCACCCCGGTCCAGGCGCAGGCGCCAGCCGGCTTTCAGGTTTCGCCCGGCCCCTTGTCGCAGGCCTTGAGCCAGTTCGCCACCCAGGCCGGCGTGACGCTATCGCTGGATGGGCGCCTGGTCGCCGGCAAGCAGAGCGCCGGACTGTCCGGCGCCTACAGCGTGGACCAGGGCTTCGGCCGGCTGCTGGACGGCACCGGCCTGCGCGCCGAACGGCGCCCGGACAACGTCTACACGGTGCGGCCGGCGGCCAGTGGCGACAATGCCGCCCAGCTGGAACCGGTGACCGTGCTGGGCGCGACCACCGCCGAAGGCGCCTACCAGCCGGAACCGGTGGCCTCGGTGACGCGCTCGCCGCTGGCGGTGCTGGACCAGCCGCAAGCCATCAACGTGGTGCCCGCGCAGGTGCTGCGCGACCAGCGCCCGCGCAACCTGGACGATGCGCTGGCCAACGTCAGCGGCATCACCCAGGGCAACACCCTGGCGGGCACGCAGGACACGCTGATGAAACGCGGCTTCGGCGCCAACCGCGACGGTTCGATCATGCACAACGGCATGCCGCTGGTACAGGGCCGCGGCCTGAACGCCGCCGCCGACACGGTCGAAGTGCTGAAGGGACCCGCCTCGCTGCTGTACGGCATCATGGACCCGGGCGGCGTCATCAACATCGTCAGCAAGCGGCCGCAGCTGACGCCGTATCACGCCATCACGCTGACCGGTTCCACCTACGCGCACGGCCGCGATGGCGCCGGCGCCACGCTCGACAGCACCGGACCGATCGGCGACTCGCGCCTGGCCTACCGCCTGGTGGTCGACACCATGAACGAGGACTACTGGCGCGACTTCGGCCGCCGCCGCGACACGCTGGTGGCGCCATCGCTCGCCTGGTACGGCGAGGACACGCAGATCGTGGCGTCGTACGAGCATCGCGACTACCGCTACCCGTTCGACCGTGGCACCGCGCTCGACCCCACCACCGGCAAACCGCTGGACATTCCCTCGCGCCGCCGCCTGGACGAGCCGTACAACAACATGTGGGGCAGCACCGAGCTGGCCCAGGTCACCGTCGACCAGCGCGTCACCGACCACTGGAAGGCGCACCTGGGCTACAGCTGGAACCAGGAACGCTACGATGCCAACCAGGTGCGCACCACCGCGATCGATCCGGTGGCCGGCACCATCAAGCGCAGCAACGACGGCACCCGCGGCGCGCTCTCCACCGATCACTACGTGATCGGCTACGTCGATGGCCGCATCGATATCGGCGGGCTGCGCAACGACCTGCAGGTCGGCGCCGACTACGAGCGCCGCAAGATCTTCCGTTCCGACCTGATCCGGCAGAACCTGTCCAAGCCCTTCAGCTACGTCAACCCGGTCTACGATCAGCAGGATCCCGGCAGCACCGTGGTCGCCAGCGACAGCGACCAGACCGACAAACTGCGCGCCACCTCGTTCTTCCTGCAGGACTCGCTGCACCTGGGCGAGCGCTGGATCCTGGTGGGCGGGCTGCGCTACCAGCACTATGAGCAATTGGCCGGGCGCGGCCGGCCGTTCAAGACCAACACCGACATCGAGGGCGGCAAGTGGCTGCCGCGCGCCGGCCTGGTCTACAAATGGACGCCCGAGGTGTCGCTGTATGGCAGCTACACCGAATCGCTCAAGCCCACCTCGACCATCGCCCCGCTGACCAGCGGCACGGTGATTGATTCGGGCGTGGCGCCGGAACAGGCCAAGTCGTGGGAGCTGGGCCTGAAATGGGACATGCCGGGCCAGACCACCGGCACGCTGGCGCTGTTCGACATCCGCAAGCGCAACGTGCTGGTGTCGCAATACAACGATGTCACCAAGCTGACCGACTGGCGCACCAGCGGCGCGGCGCGCTCGCGCGGCGTCGAGCTGGACGTGAGCGGCTCGCTGTCGGCGCGCTGGGACTTCATGGCCAGCTATGCCTATCTCGACGCCCGCACCACCGACGATCCGCAGTACCAGGGCAACCGGCTGTGGAACGTGGCGCGCCACACCGGCTCGGTGGCGCTGGTCTATAACGCCGGCCAGGTGGGCGCGGGCCGCCTGCGCCTGGGCACCGCGGCGCGCTACGTCGGCACCCGTCCCGGCGATTCGGCCAATTCCTTCGAGCTGCCGGCCTACACCGTGGTCAACGCCTTCGCCACCTACGACACCCGTATTGCCGGCCGCAATGTGCAGTTCCAGCTCAACGTCAACAACCTGTTCGACCGCACCTACTACACGTCGAGCGCCAACCAATATTTCATTTCCATGGGCGACGCGCGCCAGTTTGTGCTCTCGACCCGGGTGGAGTTCTGAACATGAAGCAATCCGCTTGCGTGCGGGCGGCGTCGCTGGCGCGCCGGCGCACCGCGACGCTGCCGGCCCTCCTGGCCGCCGCCCTGATCGCCATGACCGCGGCCGGCGCCGCCCGCGCCGCGCCGGGCGATCCCATCATCGCCGAGCGCAGCGCCACCACGCTGCCCGGCAGCGGTCACAGCTGGGGCTTCGCCACGCTGGCGCAAGACGGCGCTGAACTGCTCCTGGCACGACGGGAGAACGGCCTGACCGTCTACGACACCGCCCGCCGCCAGGCGCGCGCCCCGATCCCCGGCACCGAGGGCGCCAATGCCGTCGTCGCCGTGCCCGCCGCCGACCGGCTCTACGTGGCCGGCATGGACGGCAGCGTGCTCGTGCTGCGGGCCTCCGACAGCCGCGTGCTGCGGCACGTGCCGGTCGAGATCGGCAACCTCAACAATCTCCTGCATGACCCCGACAGCGGCCAGGTGCTGGTGACCAGCGGCCGCCGCGAAAACATCTCGCGCATCTATCGGCTCGATCCGGCCTGCGACTGTATACGCGCCAGCCTCGACCTGCCGGCCGCCAAGCTCGATGCGCCGGTCCTGCTGGGCGCGGGCCTGGTGGCGCTGCCGCTGCGCGACGAAGGTCGCATCGCCGTCATCGACCTGCGCCGCATGACGCTGATACGTTCATGGCAGCCGGCCCAGTGCCCGCGCCCCAGCGCCCTGGCGGCGGACCCGGCCGGCAAGCGTCTGTTCGTCGCCTGCCGCGGCGCCGAACCGCGCGTACTGAGCCTGGACGCGGACAGCGGCGCGCTCCTGGCCAGCGCCAAGTCCGGTCGCGACATCAACGCCCTGGCCTATGACGCCGCGCGCGGCTGGCTGCTGGCCCCGAGCGGCGCCGACGCTCGACTGTGGATCCACGACGCCCGCCCCGCCGGGCAACTGCGGCGCCTCGCCTCGGTCGGCACCCGTCCCTGGGCCCACAACATGGCCTATGACGCCGCCCACGGCATCGCCTACCTGTTCAGCATGGACGACACCGAGGTGTATCCGGCGCACGGCGGCGAGGCCCAACGCCATTTCGTCGCCGACAGCTTCACCATCACCGCGCTGCGCCTGCGCGACGCCCAACCATGACCGCCGCCGCCGCCCGCCCGCGTCCGCCCGCGCGCCGCGGCCAATACCTGAAGGCGCTGCGCAAGGCCCACGGCTGGCTCGGCCTGTGGGGCGCTCTGCTGGGCCTGCTGTTCGGCGCCAGCGGCATCCTGCAGAACCATCGGGCCGTGCTCAAGATCGACATGCCCGGGCCCGTGGTCGAGACCCTGCAATTGCAGGCGCCCGCCGATCTGCCCCGAACCGACGCCGCGGTGGGCCGCTGGTTGCAGCAGGCCTTGAAGCTGGACAAGCCCGTCGAACGCATCCGCAAGGAAGCGGCGCAGGATGTGCGCTGGGGCGATGTCTCCGCGCGCCAGCCCGAGCGCTGGCAGGCGCTGTTCCGCGCGCCGGGCTATCAGGTGCAGGTGGAATTCTGGCCGCAAAGCGGCGCCGCCAGCGCCCGCCGCAGCAGCGCCAGCTGGTGGGGAGTGGTCCAGAATTTCCATCGCGCCAACGGCACCGGCGTGGCCTGGGTGCTGCTGTCGGACACCATCGGCGGCGCGCTGATCGCGCTGTGCCTGACCGGCGTGCTGCTCTGGACCGAGCTGGAAAAGCGCAAGCTGATCGGGCTGGCCATTGCGTTCGCTTCGGTGATCGCGTGCCTGGCGGCCGTGGCGCAATCGTGGGCCTGAGGCGGGATCAGGCGGCGGCGACCATGCGCGTCCGCGCTAGCTCCTCGAAATGATCAATCCCCCCTTTGCGCCGTTATCCACGCCGCTCGCACTTGTGTTCACCGGAATGATTTCCGCATCCCGCCACGACGGCAGGGAAATCGCGGTCCAGGTATCCGTCGCGATATCCAGCATGGCCAAGCCGCCCGGACGGTTCGTGACATCCATCGGCTGGTCCCAATAGATCATCGCGAGATAGGTGCCAGCCGGATCGCAGATCAACTCCTGCGGAATGAATCCCAGGCCCGGCTGCCAGGCCCTGCGCTGGCCTCCCGGTTCAAGTCGGGCGCAGCTTCAGCGCCACCCAGATCCCCGCCACGCAAGCCAGTCCGAAGATCCAGCCCGAGGCGGCGCCCGCCATCACGCCGGACAACAAGGTGCCGACGGTGCAGCCCAGCGCGGTCATGCCGCCCCACCCCATCAGCACCCCGCCGGTGAAGTTGCGCAGGATCTCACGCGCCGTCGGCAAACGCGGCCGGAACGCGCCGGCGGCCAGCGCGGCGGCCCAGGCGCCTGCCACCAACGCCAGCACGAAGGCGCCGTTGTTGGACAGCAGCGCCTGCTTGACCACGGTGGCGCAGCCGGCGAAGGTGTCCAGCCCCTCCAGGCGTGGAGGCAGCGCGCCGGCCGCGGACGCGGCGGTGCGGGCCACGCTGCCCAGTTCGGCGGTCACGCCCAGCGGCGCGATGCGCAGGTAGGCGATGACGCCGATGAAGGCCACCAGCAGGCCGCCGACGGCGGGCGGCCAGCGGTCCCGCAGCACGGCTTGCCATGGCGAGGACGGCGGCGTGGCCGGGTCGTTCGCCGCGTGCTGGGAGGCATTCGCTGGCCGGATGGCGGCGCCGTCAGGCGCGCCATCGGCCTGGCGCGCGGCCGGCACGCGCCGGCAGAGCCGGCTCAGGCCCAGCGCCAGCAACGCCAGCAACGCGACTTGCAGCAGCACGGTGCCACCGTAGCCGAGGTGGTGCGGCAGCCACACCACCGGCGCCTGCTGGATCATGGCCAGGTACAAGGTGTTCCACGACGCGAAGCCCAGCACGAAGCCGAGCCCGGCGCCCAGCAAGGCGAACGGCGACGCCAGCGCGCCTTCGCCGAGGCGGTAGAAGTGCGCGCTGATGCAGGAGCCCGAAATGCGCATGCCGACCCCGAACACGAACGCTCCGGCCACCAGGGCCAGGCTGACCGGCCCGATGTGCGCGCCGGGCGGCAGGCGCTCGGCCCCGGGGATGGGCAGGAACGCGCCGAACACCGCGTGGTAGCCGAGCGTGCCCACCGCCAGCGCCACCAGCACGGCATAGGCGCCGGCCGGGTCGCGCCGTTCGATCGCGTCACGCGCGATGCAGTAGAAGCAGAATCGCGAACGCTGCAGCACGACGCCGAAGGCGGCGCCGAGCAGCAGCGACAGGGACAAACCGCGGCCACCCTCGGGCTGCGACGCCAGCCACCAGGCGGCCGCGCCGATGGCGGCCAGCAGCGCCACGGCCGCCGCATTGGCGATCGCCGGGACGTCCGGCGGGACCGCGCCCGCCGTCAACGCCGTCAACGCCGTCGGCGGCGGAGCCGGCGACGCGGGAGTTGCCTGGGCGCTCACTCAGGTCTTGCCCCACACGGTGCCGGACGGATTGCTGATCGGCGAACCGACGCTGTTGCCATACTCGGTCCACGAACCGTCGTAGTTGCGCACGTCGTAGCCCAGCAGCTTGCGCAGCGCGAACCACGAATGGCTGGAGCGTTCGCCGATGCGGCAATAGGTGATGATGGGCTTGCTGCCGTCCACGCCCGCCGCCTGGTAGATGGCGCGCAGTTCGTCGGCCGACTTGAAGGTGCCGTCTTCCGCCACCAGCTTGCTCCAGGTGACGTTGACCGCGCCCGGCACGTGACCGGCGCGCACGGCCAGTTCCGGCACGCCGTTGGGCGCGAAGATCTTGCCGTTGTATTCATCGGCCGAGCGGATGTCGACCAGCACGCCCGCCTTGTCCTTGCGCGCCACGGCCAGTACGTCCTGCAGGTGGGCGCGCAACGCGGTGTTGGCGTCCTTCGGGCGGGCGTTGCCCGCGGCGGGGATCTTCACGCTGTTGGACAGCGGCCGGCCCTCGGCTTCCCATTTCTTGCGGCCGCCGTCCAGGATCTTGACGTTCTCGATGCCATAGATGTCGAAAATCCAGGCGCCCCACGCGGCGAACCAGTTGTTGTTGTCGCCATACAGCACCGTGGTGCTGTCGCTGTTGACCCCGGTGCGTTGCAACAGGGCCTGGAACTGCGCGGGCGGCGCGATGTCGCGGTTGACGGTGTCGACCAGGTCGGTGTGCCAGTTGACGTTGCTGGCGCCCGGAATGTGGCCGCGCTCGAACAGGCCGGGGTTGACGCTCACCTCGATGACGCGCACCTTGGGGTCGTTCAGGTTCTTCTCCAGCCACTCGGTGGTGACCAGGTACTTGGCATGTTGCGCCGTGGCGGGAAAGGCCATCAGCGCGGCCAGCGCGGCGAAGGCGCCCGCCAGCAATTTGGAAAGGGACATCACGTTCTCCGGAAGCAGGCACGATCGGGCCTGGGAAACCGGAGCATATTTGTTCAGCTTACAGTCAGGAACAATTAAGTGGTCATAACCTGATTACCGCGACGCGCAGATCGCGGCGCCAGGCGCAAATGGCGCGGCCGCGCAGGCAGGCGATGGGCGTCCGGCGGCACCGTGCCGGCCGCCCATCGCTCGCGCGCCGCCGCGCTTATGCCGCCGCGATCAGCCGGATATCCGCGCTGCCGTCGCGCTCCAGTTGCGCCACCAACCCCAGTTCCCAATCGAGGTAGTCACGAAAGCCCTGGTCGCGCGCCGAGAGATCGTCGAACAGGTACGGACTGATACTCTGGTCGTCGTCGCCCGTCAGCACGCCGTCGGCGCCCTGCGCCAGCGGCAGGCCCTGCGCCTGCCAGGCGCGGGTGCCGCCCAGCAGGTAGCGCACCGGGCGGCCGGTGCGCCAGGCCAGCTCGGCCGCCGCCACGGCGGCCAGCACGCCGTCGGGCGACGTCAACACGATCGTCCGCTGCGTGTCGGCCGGCAGGAACTCCTGCAGGCGATCCGGCGCGGCGTAGCGCGCGCCGGGCACGTGGCCGCGCTCGTAGGCCAACCGCGATTCAATGTCGTAGACCTCCGCCGAACCGGCGTCGATAGCCGCCTGCAAAGCCTGCGGCCGCAACGCCGGCACGTCGGGCCGGTGCCGCAGCACGCGGCGCGGCTCGGCGCCGCGTTCGAGCGCCGCCAGCGCCGGCGGCTGGTACAGGTAGACCTCGACCGCGCCCAGTTGCGCCAGCCAGGCGCCGGTGGTCTGGGCGCGCACGCCGTCCCAGTCGGCCAGCACCACGCGCGCGCGCCGGGTGGCCAGGTACTCGTCGGTGGCCTGCACCAGTTGGCCGCCGGGCGCCCAGCGCCAGCCCGGCAGGTGACCGGTTTCGTATTCCTCGCGGGTGCGCACGTCGAACTTGTACAGCGTGCGCGTGCCCTGCTCGGCCTCGAAGGCGCGCAACGTGGCCGCGTCGATATGGCCGATGCCGGCACGCTGCGCCACGCCGCGCGCCTGCTCGCGCGCGGCGGCGGCGCTGTCGGCCGACGGTTCGGGCAGCGCCGCCTGACGGCCATAGGCCAGCTCGCGGCCGGACAGCAGCCATTCCATGGTGCCGTTGCGCAGCGACGCGACGCGGTTCGGGATGCCGGCGTCGATCAGCGTCTGCGCGCCGACAATGCTGCGCGTGCGGCCGGCGCAGTTCACCACCACGAAGGTCTTGGGATCCGGCGCCAGCTCGCGGATGCGGTACACCAGCTCGGCGCCCGGCAGGCTGTGCGAGAACGGCAGCGTGAAGTTGTGGAATTCCTCCGGCGTGCGACTGTCGACCACCACGATGTCGTCGCCGCGCGCGACCCGCTCGTGCAGTTCGTCGACGTCGATCCACGGCGTGTGCTTTTCGTGTTCGATGACTTCGCCAAAGGCCTTGCTGGGCACGTTGGTGCCCGAAAACAGTTCGCGCCCTTCCCGCTCCCAGCCGTCGGTGCCGCCGGCCAGCACCGAGATGTCGGTCCAGCCCAGGCGCGTCAGCTTGGCGGCGGCCTGATGCGCCAGGGTCTCGTCGTCGTCCACCAGCACGATGCGCGTGTCGCGGCGCGGCACCAGGCGGTCGGCCAGCACTTCCAGGCGCCACAGCGGCGCCGGCACTGCGTACAGCAGGTGGCGGCGGGCGTAGCGGCCGGCTTCGCGCACGTCGAGCACGGCGATCTCCGCCTCGCCGCGCAGCGCTTCCTGCAACCCGGCGGGCGACAGGCGCGCATGGTAAATCGCGGCCGGCGGCGAAAAGGTGCGGTAGGCGCCGCCGGCGGTGCTCTCGAACACCACGCGGCCGTGCAGGCGGTCAAGCGCCAGGCCGTAGAAATGCAGGTGCGCGCCGGGCGCGTCGCCCACCAGTTCGATGGTGTGCACGTCGGCCGGTCCCAGCACGATGGAATTGCCCGCCGCCACGTCCACCCGTCGCACGTGGGTCAGCACGTCGCGCCCGGGCTCATTGCCGGCGCTGCGCGCATAGACCTCGTTGCGCTCGTTGCCGGAGACGCCGGCGATGATGGCCCAGGTGGTGTGGTCGTGCGGCGGCTGCGCCTTGCCGGGCTCGCCCAGCGACAGGTACAACGCGTAGCCGCCGTCGGCGTCTTCGGCCAGGCGGTAGATCGAGGTGGGCCGTCCGGGCACCACGGCGAAGGCCTCGGCCGGAAACAATTCCGCGCGGCGTCCGAGCGCTTCGAGCAGGCGGGCCACCGGGGCCAGTTGTTCGGGCGTGGCGCGCGCGGGGTCCGGCGCCAGCGCCTTGACCTGCGCGATGAAGTCGCGCACGGCGCGGGCGCGTTCGGTATCGTGGCGGAAAGCGGCGGCGGCCGCGTCGGGATGGGTGCTCATGGGATCCGGAATTCCTGGGGTTGAAGAACCGGATCAGCCTACGTCCACGACCGGGCGCGGACAACGTAGAAATGCGTCTATGGTTATGCGGCCGGCGATGCGCGCCCGCCGGCCGGACGGCACGGAGCGGCACCGCGCCACGCGCGCAGGCCACGCAGCCGCGCGCCCTCGCCCGGTCTCAGGCTTCGCCCTTGAGCGCCTGGTCCACCACCGCGCGCGTCAACGTCGGCACGAACATCTCGATGAAGTGGAAGGCATAGCCGCGCAGCCACGCCCCGCGGCGGATCGCCAGGCGCGTCAGGTTGATCTCGAACAGGTGGCGGGCGTCGATGGCGCACAGCCGCGTGTCGCGCTCGGCGTCCCAGGCCACGGCGGCCACGATGCCCACGCCCAGTTCGAGCTCGACATAGGTCTTGATGACGTCGGCGTCCATCGCCGTCATGACGATGTCCGGCGTGATGCCGGCGCGGGCGAAGGCCTCGTCGATATGGGCCCGGCCGGTGTAGCCGCGCCCGTAGGTGATGATGGGATAGCGCGACAGCTGCGACAGGCTGATGCCGCCGTCCACCGCGGCGAGCGGATGCCCCTTGGGCACGATGACGCTGTGGCTCCAGCGGTAGCACGGCAGGTTCAGCAGGCCGGGATAGTCGGCCACCGCCTCGGTCGCCACGCCGATGTCGGCCTCGCCCTCCAGCAGCATCTCCGAGACCTGCTTGGGCGATCCCTGGTGCAGGTGCAGCACCACCTCGGGATAGCGCTGGCGGAATTCCTTGACCACCGGCGGCAAGGCGTAGCGCGCCTGCGAATGCGTGGCCGCGATCGACAGCACGCCCTTGCGGCTGTCGGCGTATTCGGCGCCGGCGTGGCGGATGTTGTCGGCGCATTGCAGGATCTGCTCGACCAGCGGCAGGATCTGCTCGCCCGGCGGCGTCAGGCCGATCAGCCGCTTGCCGGAGCGCACGAAGATGTCGACGCCGACCTCTTCCTCCAGTTCGCGGATCTGGCGGCTGACGCCAGGCTGCGAAGTGTGCAGGCTTTCGGATACGTCGGTCAGGTTGAAATCGCGGCGCACGGTCTCGCGCACGGAACGCAGTTGCTGGAAGTTCATGGAATCGCCGAGGCCTGTGTGAGGGAGCCGAGCACGAGGCCTAGCCGAGAAATGCCAGTTGATTGCCGCTGGGATCTTTGACGTACATGACGCGCGGCGAGGCGTCGGGCAGCGAACAGACCGGATGAAAGCCGGCGTCGCGCAGGCGCAGCAGAATGTCGTCGTAGGCGTGGGTGCGGATCGCCAGATAGTCGGCCCGCACCTCGCGGTTGACCTCGGCCACCGGCGACAGCGACAGGGTCGCGTCGCCCAGGGCGAACAGCAGGCGCCCGTCCGGGACCGGCATCTCATCCAGCCCGAGGGTGCCGCGGTAGAACTCGCGCACGGCATCCAGTTGCCGCGCCGCGAAGGAAAGCTGTACCGATCCGATCGAAGAAATAGAAGACATGCCCTGCCGCCAACCGTGGAACAAGGCAAATTCTAGACCCCGGGGGTACAACCGGACAAAGAGGTTGTAATTGCTTCTACATAATCAGAATCCCTAAGGAAACGCAGTCATTTGCATATGCGTCAGGCGCTGCGGCGCAGGCCGTCGCGGACCGCGCCGAAGGCCCGGTCGAGGTCCTCGACCAGGTCCAGCGGATGCTCCAGGCCGATGTGCAGGCGCACCACTTCATGGCCGCCCTGCCACACACTGTGCTCGGCCAGCCGTTCCGGCGCCGCCTCCAGCGCCAGGCTCTCGTAGCCGCCCCAGGACGCGCCAATGGAGAAATAGCGCAGCGCGTCGATGAAGCGCGCCGCGGCGCCCGGCTGGCCGGCCTTGAACGCGAACGACACCAGGCCGCTGGCGCCGCTGAAATCGCGCCGCCACAGCGCATGGCCCGGATCCTGCGGCAACGCCGGGTAAAAGACCCGTTCCACATCGCCATGGCGCGACAGGTATTCGGCCACGCTCAGCGCGTTCTGGTGGTGGCGCGCCAGGCGCACGTCCAGCGTGCGCAGGCCGCGCAGCGTCAGGTAGGCATCGTCCGCGCCCACCGCCAGGCCGAGCGCGTCGTAGGTGGCGCCGACCTGCCGCGCCAGCTCGGGGCTGTCGACCGTGACCACGCCCATCATCACGTCTGAATGGCCGGCCAGGTACTTGGTGGCGGCCTGGATCGAGATGTTGGCGCCCAGCGCCAGCGGCTGATAGTAGAGGCCGCCGCTCCAGGTGTTGTCGGTGGCCACCACCACGCCGCGGCTGCGCGCCTGGGCCGCCAGCGCCGGCAGGTCCAGCACCTCGAACAGCAGCGAGCTGGGCGACTCCAGGTACAGCAGCCGCGTGTTGGGGCGGAAGCGTTCGGCCAGATCGTCGCGGCCGGGCGAGAAGTATTCGACCTCGATGCCGTAGCGCTGCAGCAGCGCCTTGTCGACGCGCCGCACCGGCGAATAGACGCTGTCCGACACCAGCGCGTGCTCGCCCGGCGCCAGCGTGGCCAGCAGCACCAGCACGATGGCCGACAGGCCGGATGGCGCCAGGATGCTGCGATGGCCGCCTTCCAGCGACGCGACCGCCGCTTCCAGCGCCTGGTGCGTGTCCAGGCCGTGGCGGCCGTAGGTGGCGATGCGTTCGCCGGCGGCGCGCTGCGCGTTCAGCGCGGCATGGGTGGCGGTATCGGCGAAGCGCACGGTGCTGGTGCGCACCACCGGCACGTTGACCGGGCCGGCGCCCTGCTTCAGGTCGGGACTGCCGGCATGCACCAGCCGGGTCTGCACGTGGGCGTGATCGAGGCTCATGCGCGCTGCTCCTGGCCCGGCTTCATCTGGGTGGCGTTGTAGTTGACGATCTCGCCGGTGGCCAGGTCGATGCCGATGCGGCCCGACAGCGTCTCCAGCGGCTGCCCATACAGGTGAAAATGCAGGGTCGGCGCATCGCCGGTGACGTGAATGCTGTGGATGTCGTCCGGCAGGAACGACACCGACTGCCCCGGCTGCACCACCACTTCGCGCACCTGTTCCAGCGTGGCGCGGCCGGCCTGCGAGCCGTCGTCGCTGCGGCGGTAGACGCGGTTCAGCTCCTGGCCCGACAGCGCCACGATCACCGCCCAGGTGGTGTGGTTGTGCGGCAAGGTGGTCTTGCCCGGGTTGATCGAGTTCAGGTAGAGCGCCGGTTCGCCGGCGGCGTCGTCGGGATTGAGGCGGTAGCGGGTCGAGGCCCCCACGCCCTGCCCCGGCGCGGGCGGCGCGAATTCGGTGGCGGGAAACAGCGCGCGCTGTTGCGCCAGCTGCTCCAGGCGCGTGGTAATCCGCGCCAGCAGGTCGCGCGTCAGCGGCGCGGCGGCCAGCAGGCCGCGGATGTCGGCCAGGGCGTCCTGCACCTGCTGGCGGCGTTCGAGAGTAACGGAAGATTCGGCGGTCATGTCGGCTCCGGGTTGCGGAAAGGCATCACACTGCGAGGCGCAGCGGGTCAAAGGTCAGGTAGGCATCGATCGGATCGGCCTGGGCGCGCCGCGCGGGCGGCTCGGCCGAGGCGCGTTGCAGGAAGGCGCGGGTGCGCTCGCTGTCCGGCCGGCCGAAGATGCGCGCCGGCGGACCGTGCTCGACGATGCGGCCGGCTTCGGTGAAGTACACCGTGTCGCTCACCTCCTGGGCAAAGCGCATTTCGTGCGTCACCAGCACGCAGGTCAGGCCGTCCTGCACCAGGTCGCGTATTACCGTCAGCACTTCGCCCACCATTTCCGGATCCAGCGCCGAGGTCACTTCGTCGAACAGGATCAGTTCGGGCCGCAGGGCCAGCGCGCGGGCAATGGCCACGCGCTGCTGCTGGCCGCCCGACAGTTCGCCCGGGTAGGCGTTTTCCTTGTGGTCCATGCGCACCTTGGCCAGCAGCTCGCGCGCCAGCGCCTGGGCCTGGGCTCGCGGCTGGCTGTTGACCTTGATGGGCGAAATCACCAGGTTCTCCAGCACGCTCAGGTGCGGGAACAGGTTGTATTGCTGGAACACGAAGCCGACCCGCTTGCGCAGGGCGATCAGTTCGGATTCGCTCTTGAGCGCGTCGACCCGCACGCCGCCGACCTCGATCTCGCCGCGCTGCGGCCGCAGCAGGCCGGTGATGCAGCGCAGGATGGTGGACTTGCCCGAGCCCGACGGGCCGATGATGGACACCGCGTTGCCAGGCCGGACCTCGACGTCGATGCCCTTGAGCACTTCGGTCTGGCCGAATGCCAGGTGCACGTCCCGCAGGCTCACCAGCGGGGTGTCGGTCGCGGCGTGGCCGCCGCTGTCAGTGATGCGCATAACGTCGTTCCAGATGGCGCGTCCAGCGCGCGATGGGATAGCAATAGGCGAAGAACAGCGCCAATAGCGTGAAATAGACCAGGATGGTGAAGTCGCTGCGCGCCACCGTGTTACTGGCCACCGTGGCGGTGTCGACCAGGTCGTGCACGCCGACCAGCGAGGCCAGCGAGGTGCTCATGGTGATGCTGGCGTACAGGTTCATCCACGACGGCAGCATGCGCCGCACGCACTGCGGCAGCACGATCATGCGGAAGATCTGCGCGCGCCGGAACGCCAGCGACTGCGCCGCCTCCCACTGCGCCTCGGGGATCGACTGGATCGCGCCGCGGAAGATCTCGGCGACGTTGGCGCTGGCCGGCAGGCCCAGCCCGATCACCACCTTGATCCAGTCGGGGAACGGCAGGTTCCAGCCGCCCAGGTTCAGTTCGAACGGGAACACGTAGGTGGTGAAGTACACCAGCACCAGGATCGGCGCGTTGCGGAATGCCAGCACGTAGATCCGCGTCAGACGCCGCAGCAGGGCCGACGGCGACAGCGACAGCGCGCCCACCACCAGCCCGGCAGCCGTGCCCAGCGCCATGGCCAGCACGCTGATCTGCACGTTCATGCCCAGGCCGCGCAGCAGCGCCGGCGACCAGTGCCACAGGTGCCGCACCGCGGCCGGCGCGCTGTCGGTCAGCGCCCAGGCGACGCCCAGCGCGACCAGCGCCAGCAGCAGCACCACCCACGGATCACGCAGCAGCGCCCGCCAGCCACCGCCGGCGCGATGCGCGGCAGCGCCATTCAATACCAGTTCATTGGCCATAGCCGGGCATCCTCAAGCGCGCTTCCAGCCAGCGTCCGCCCACGCTCACCAGCCAGGTCAGCAGGCCGAAATACAGCAGGATCAGCAGCAGCAGTTCCAGCACGTTGTCGCGGTGCGACCAGATCATGATGGACTCGTAGGTCACATCCCCCACCGCGATGGCCGAGGCGATCGCGGTCATCTTCACCAGGTCCACCAGGTTGTTGACCAGCGCCGGCAGCGCGAAGCGCAGTGCCAGCGGCAGCTGCACCTGCGTCAGGATCTGGCGGCGCGAGAAGGCCAGCGAGCGCGCCGCCTCCAGCGTCACCGACGGCACCGCCTCGATGCCGGCGCGCAGCGCCTCGGCATGGAACACGCCCTTGTGCAGCGCCACCACGATCACCACCCACATGAACGGCGTGATCGGGCTGCCGCCGCCCAGCTTCTGCGTGATCAGCATGTTCAGCACCAGGAAGGCGCAATAGAGCTGCACCAGCGTCGGCGTGTTGCGGGTCAGCTCGACGAAGGCCTGCAGCGGCCGCGCCAGCCAGGGCCGGCCGCTGGTGAGCCCGGCCGCGATCAGCACGCCGAACAGCAGGCTGACGGGAATGGTCCAGGCGCACAATTGCAGCGTCACCAGCAGGCCGTGGCCGAAGGCGGACAGCTCGCCCGGATCCAGCACGAAGCCGTAGTTCAGGCCCAGGGGCTTGAAGAAATGCACCCAGGCCTGCAATGCCTGTTCGATCATGCGGCCGCCTCCAGCGCCGCCGGCCGCAGCGCCGCGACCGCGCGGGCGATGCGCGCGACAGCCTCCGCCACCTTGGCGTCCGAGGCGGCGAACGACAGCCGCAGGTACGGCGACAAGCCATAGGCCGCGCCCCGCACCACCGCCACGCCCTCGGCCTCCAGCAGCCAGTCGGCCACGTCGCCATCGTCGGCGATCACGGCGCCATCGGGCCTGACCTGGCCGATCAGGCCGGCCACGCCGATCCAGGCGAAGAACGAGCCGCGCGGCGCCGTTACGCTCAGGCCCGGCACCGCGCCCAGGCCGTCGACGATCACCCGCGCCCGGCGCGCATAGGCCAGCCGCGCGTTCTCGACGAAGTCGTCGGCCACGCCCTGCAACGCCACCAGCGCGGCGGCCTGGCCCAGCGAACTGGGGCCCGACGACACCTGCGACTGCACCGCCTCCAGCACGCCGATCAGCGCCGCCGGCCCCACGCCCCAGCCGATGCGCCAGCCGGTCATGGCGTAGGCCTTGGACACGCCGTTGACCGCCAGCGTGCGCCCCGCCAGGTCCGGCGCGGCGCGCAGCAAGTGCGTGGGCGCCTCGTCGAACCAGATCTGTTCGTACATCTCGTCCCACAGCACCAGCACCGACGGATGTTCGCGCAGCACCGCGGCCAAGGCCGCCAACTCGGCCTCGCTGTAGACCGCGCCTGACGGATTGCCGGGGGAATTCAGGATCAGCCACTTGGTGCGCGGCGTCAGCGCCTGGCGCAGGCCCTGCGGTGTGAGCTTGAAGCCACCGGCCGGGGCCGTCGGCGCCAGCACCGGCGTGCCGCCGTTGACCCGCACCGAATCCAGGAAGGTGGGCCAGTACGGCGTCGGCACGATCACCTCGTCGCCCTCGTCGAGCGTGGCGGCCAGGGCCAGGTAGATCACCTGCTTGCCGCCGTTGGAAATGATGACGTTGGCCGACTCGGTCGGCAGGCCGTGGCGCTGGCGGTAGTCATCGGCCACGGCGCGCCGCAGCGCGGCGGTGCCGGCCGTCGGCGTGTACTTGGTCTGGCCTTGCGCCAGCGCCAGCGCGGCGGCGTCCTTGATGGCCTGGGGCGTGTCGAAGTCGGGCTCGCCCGAGGTCAGCACCACGATCGAGCGGCCCTCGGCCGCCAGCCGCGCGGCGCGCGCGCCGGCCGCGGCAATCGGCGACAGCTCCACGCCACGGACGCGGCGCGCGAACACGCCGGGAAACAGGGATTCAGTCATGACAGGACCTTTCCGGGATTCATCAGGTTCAGGGGATCGAGCGTGTCACTGGCGGCCGTCGTCATGGCTTGGCCTGGGCCTCGGGGGGAGCGCTGTCGAACTTGCCGGCCTGCGCGTCGGCGTTGGCCTGCTTGAGGTAATCGGCCGGCACGCCGAACCTGTCGGCCTCTTTCACCAGCAGGCCGGATTTGTGCCAGTCGCGGATCACGCCATCGACGAAGGCGCGGGTATCGGCCTCGTTGCGGCGGGTCCAGATTACCGTGGGCGACGGGATCAACTGGTCCGGCGTGGCCAGTTCGAAGCCGTCCCATTCCTTGCCATTGGGGCCGTGCAGCGTCTCGTACAGCGCCGGCTGGATGTGCACCGACGCATCGCAACTGCCGCCCTTGAGCGCCAGCAGCGATTCAGGGATGTTGCGCAGGCCCTTGACCACCGCGCCGTAAGTCTCCTGCAGCGGCTTGGCGAAATTGCTGCCCTGCGACACGCAGGCCACCTTGCCCTTCAGGTCCTCCCAGCGCTTGATGCCGCTGCGCTTGGACACCATGGCCGCTCCGCCCACGAGGTTGTACGGGGTCGGCGCATAGCTCAGGATCTCGCTGCGTTCCTGGGTCCACTGGATGTTGGCGATCAGCAGATCGACCTTGCCCGCCTGCAGGAACTGCACCCGGGTCGCGGCCGTCACCGGCACCGTCTCCAGCGTCACGCCGAGGCGCCGGGCGATATCGCCGCCCAGCTCGGTCTGGAAGCCGCCCACCTTGCCAGTGGCCGGATCGAGCAGGCCGAACGGCGGGCTGGCCCCGTCCACGCCCACCACCAGTTTGCCGCGCTGCTTGACGCGGTCCAGAGTGGCGTCGGCGTGCGCCGCCGTCGCCAGGGCCGCCAGCGCCAGCGCGGCGGCCCACTTGATTGCTTGTCTATTCATCGGTCTTTTCCAACACGGGCGGGCGGCGCGAGGCTCAGCTGCCCTGCTTGTACTTGTCGTGCAGTTCCTGCAGCAGCGGCTGCGGCGGCTGGATGTCCAGGCGCTTCTCGGTGGCGATCAGCCAGCCGCTGCGGTGCCAGCCCTGGATCACCTTGTCGACGGCGGCGATGGTGTCGGCCTCGCCCTTGCGGGTCCACACCACCGAATTGGCCGGCAGCACTTCCGTGGCGATGGGCGCGTGGTAGTCGGCCCATTCGGGATTGGTGCGCAACAGCGGATGGATCAGGGTCGAATCGTGCACCGCCGCCACGCACTGGCCGCCGCGCAGCGCCAGCAGCGAGTCCGAAGAACTCTTGTAGCCCTTGACCACCGCGCCGTAGTCGGCCTGCAAGGGACGCGCGAAGCTGCTGCCCTGCGACACGCAGACCGGCTTGCCGCGCAGGTCTTCCCACTTGGCGATGCCGCTGTCCTTGCGCGTGGCGGCCGCGCCGCCCACGCGGAAGAACGGCGTCGGCGCGTAGCCCAGGATCTCGGCGCGCTCCGGATTCAGCTCCATCGACGCGATCAGCAGATCGACCTTGCCCGAGATCAGGAACTGGGTGCGGGTGGCGGTCTGCACCTGCACCAGCTCGGCCTTCACGCCCAGGCCCTTGGCCAGTTCACGCGCCAGGTCGGGGTTCCAGCCGACCAGCTGCTGCGTGGCCGGGTCGATCGAGCCGAACACGCCGCCGTTGGCCAGCACGCCGATGGTGACGGTGCCGCGTTCCTTGATCTTGTCCAGCGTGGCGTCGGCGTGGGCGCCGGTGGCGCCGGCCGCCAGGGCCAGCGCGACGGCCGCCTGCAGGATACGGCCGGAGATATTGCGAGTCTTCATGTTGTTGTGTCGTAGGCATTGAACGAAGTTCTATGCTGCGGTCCGGCGCCGCACAACACAAAGAAGACTTTCAGATATGAATATGAAACCGCTGTTGCGGCGCGTCTACTGGAGCTTGACGTCGGCCGTGGCAATCACGCGGCGATAGGTGGCGATGTCGTCGCGCACGGTCTGGTCGACCGCTTCGGGCGTCGAGGCGGCGATGGCGAAGCCCAGGTTCTCTAGCAGCGTGGCGGTCTCCGGTTCGCGCAGCACGGCCACCACGTCGCGATGGATGCGCTCGACCAGCGCGCTCGGCGTCGAAGCCGGCACCACGAAGCCCTGCCAGCTCTCGACCGCGTAGTCGGCCAGCCCCGCCTCCTGCATGGTCGGCACCTCGGGCAGCGCCTTGGAGCGGTACGGCGTGGTCACCGCCAGCGCCACCAGCTTGCCCGAGCGCACGTTCTCGGTGGCGGCGGCCAGCGTGATCAGCATGGCGTCCACATGGCCGCCCAGCACATCCAGCGTGGCCGGCCCGCCGCCCGGATAGGGAATCTGGTTGGTCTTGGCGCCGATGCGTTCGTTGAGCAGTTCCACCGCCAGGTGCTGCAGGCTGCCATTGCCGCCAGGCAGCGCCAGCGAGATCTCGCCGGGCCGGCTGCGCACCAGCGCCACGAATTCCTGGAAGGTCTTCACGCCCAGGCCCGGGCGCACGACCAGCAACTGCGGATTGACCACCGCCTTGGTCACGCCGCGCAGATCGCGCAACGGGTCGTACAGCGGCTTGCCGGGTTGCAGCGCGTTCAGCGACAAGGCGTCGCCGCCCAGCAGCAGCGTGTAGCCGTCGCCGCGCGCATGCGCCACCGCGGCATTGCCGATAGCGCTGCTGGCGCCGGGCTGGTTCTCCACCACCACGCTCTGCCCCCACTTCTCGCTCAGCTTCTGCGCCACGGTGCGCGCCAGCTTGTCGGCGCTGCCGCCGGCCGCGATCGGCACGATCAGCTTGACCGGCCGGCTCGGATAGCGCGTGGCGTCGTCGGTGGCGGCCGGCGCGGCGCCGGTCATGTTGCTCAACAAGCCCGCGCCCACCACCACGCCGCCGGCCAGGCCGAGCGCGGCCTTCAGTACGGATCTGCGTCGATTGCCCATCATCCTGCTCCCTGCGGAAATTCCAAGCAGGCCAGGATAGGAGCGCGCCGCGCGCCGGACAAATACCGATGCGCAATGTGGAAATGCCGGGGCGGCCCTTGCCGGGGCGGCCCTTCGCCGGGGTGGCCCTTCGCCCGGGGCGGACCCTCGCCGTGTCCGTCGTTTGCCGCGCCGCCGTTTTCCGGGGCGGCCGTCTGCCGCGGCGGTCGCGCGCGGCTACGCCAGGAACGCCAGCATGCGCCGCGCCAGTTCGCGGGGCTGCTCTTCCGGCAGATAGTGGCCGCAATCGGCCAGCACCCCGCCGCGCAGGTCGCGCGCCAGCGGCCCCAGCGCCTCGTACAGATCGGGCGCGCTGCCGTGTTCGCCGCCCAGCGCCAGCACCGGCTGCGTCAACGGCGTCTCGCGCAGCGCCCGGTTCTGCTCGGCCGACTGGTGCGCCGCGCGGTAATAGCCCAGCATGCCGCGCAAGCCGCCCAGCGTCTGGTACACGCGCTCGTACTCATCCAGGTCGGCGCGGCTGAACACGCCCGGCTTGTTGGCGGTCTTGCGGCTGAAGAACCACTCGACCAGCACCCGCTCGCGTCCCTGCAGCAGCGCTTCGGGCAGGTCCGGCACGGTGTTGAAGAGGAAATGCCAGCGCTTCCAGTTGTCCGGTCCCAGCTCGAAGCTGGCGGGCAGCGTCACGCCGGGGATGTTGGCGTCCAGCAGTACCAGGCGTTCGACCTCGTCGGCGTGGCGCGCCGCGTAGGGATAGGCGATCCAGGCGCCGATGTCGTGCCCGGCCAGCGCGTAGCGCGTCAGCCCCAGCGTGTGGAACAGCGCCCGCAGGCGCTCGCCCGCCGCGCGGGTGTCGTAGCCGTCCAGCGGCTTGTCCGAGTCGCCCTGCCCGGGCAGGTCCACCGCATAGAGGCGGAAATGCGGCGCCAGCAGGGGCATGACCCGGCGCCACGCGTACCAGCTCTGCGGAAACCCTGCCAGCAGGATCAGCGCCGGCCCGGCGCCGCCTTCCACCACGTGATAGCCCAGGCCGTCCACCCGCACCTGCCGGTGGCGGAACGGCACGCCGTCCAGCGCGAAGGCGTCGGCGTCCTTGAAAGTATCCATCGTCCGTCTCCGTTCAATGCAGCGCGCCGCCGCCTTCCTTGACGTCCGCCGTGACAGCCAGCGAAGTCGCCACCATCACCTTCACGCCTTCGATCAGCGTCTCCAGCGCCAGGCTGGGCTGGCCGGGATGATGGGCCGCCATCTCCGGCAGGTACGGCACGTGCACAAAGCCGCCGCGCAACGCCGGACGCTCGGTGGCGATATAGTGCGACAGGCCGTAGAAGATGGTGTTGCAGTTGTAGGTGCCCGCCGTCGACGACACCGACGCCGGCACGCCCGCGCGCCGCAGGTCGCGCACGATGGCCTTGATCGGCAAGGTCGAGAAATAGGCCGCCGGGCCGCCCGCCACCACCGGTTCGTCGATCGGCTGGCGGCCTTCGTTGTCGGGGATGCGCGCGTCCACCACGTTGATCGCGACGCGTTCGATCGACACGTCGCTGCGGCCGCCCGCCTGGCCCAGGCAGATCACCAGGTCCGGTTGCGTGTCCTCGATGGCCTGGCGCAGCACGCCCACCACCTTGCCGATCACGCACGGCAGCTGGCGCGCCACCAGGGTGGCGCCGGCCACTTGCGCGCCATCGAGCCGCCGCGCGGCTTCCCAGGAGGGATTCAGGGTTTCGCCATCGAACGGTTCGATGCCGGTAATCAGTACGGTCGTCATTGCGCAGTCCTTCGATTCCATTGCTGCCAGCCATGGTAGGACCGCGCCATGGAATTGTTGAAATCCATAATCGCTATTCGTATTATTGATGGCATGAATCTTTCCGCCGTCGACCTGAACCTGCTGGTCGCCTTCGAGGCGCTCTACGACACTCGCAACGTGACCCTGGCCGGCCAGCGCATCAACCGCGCCCAGCCCTCGGTCAGCAGCGCGCTGGGCCGCCTGCGCCTGCTGTTCCAGGACGAGCTGTTCCTGCGCACCGCCGACGGCATGCAGCCCACGCCCAAGGCCGCCGCGCTGATGCCGGCCGTGAGCGCGGCGCTGGACCAGATCCGCCAGGCGCTGACGCAAGGCGCCGGCTTCGATCCCCAGGCCGCCGCCGGCCGCCGCTTCACCGTGGCGGCCAGCGACTACGCCGACGTGGTGATCGTGCCGCACATCGTCGCGGCGCTGCGGCGCGACGCGCCCGGCATCGACCTGCGCATCGCGCGGCTCGACCGCGCCGCCCTCTACGAGCAACTGGACAACGGCAGCGTCGACCTGGCCATCGGCGGCCACCTGGCGCCGCCCAAGCGCATGCTGCGCGAACGGCTATACCAGGAACACTTCGTCTGCATCGCCGACAAGCAGCATCCGGCGCTACGCGGCCGCAAGCTGGACCTGGCGCGCTACGTGGCGCTGCCGCACGCGCTGTTCACGCCCAGCGACGACGGCTCGGCGCGCGGGGTGGTGGACGCCAGCCTGGCGCGGCTGGGCCAGCGGCGCCGGGTGGCCTGCACCTTCGCCCACATCGTCGCGCTGCCACACGCGGTGCAAGGCACCGACCTGGTGGCCACGCTGGCGCGGCGCGCCGCCTTGCGGCTGGCCGGCCCCGGACTGACGCTGCGGCCGCTGCCGCCCGAGGTCGACCCGGGCCCTTTCGATATCGACATGGTGTGCAGCCGGCGCGCGCCCGGCGACGCGGCGCTGGCGTGGCTGCAACAGGTGGTGCGCGACGCCGCCGCGCGGCTGGCGGATTGACCGGGCGCCCATGAAAAAAGCCGGCCCCCTGTACGGGAGCCGGCTTGCCGTGCCGGGCGGCGCGCTGCCGCCTCATGGCGATCTCAATTGGCTTTTTCGTCCTCGCCGGCATAGCCGCTGATGTAGGGACGGCCCGAGCAGCGCACCATCGCCACGCAATTGGGCAGGCCGCTCTTGGCGCTGCAGGTGTTGCGCGCCGCATCGCGCGCCGCCTTCGGGTCGGGATCGAGCGCGGTGTAGCTGGTGCCGCGCCCCTTCACGCCCTTGGCCCAGGCCATGCCGACGCAGGTGTCGCGGTAGGTCAGCACCTTGGTGCAGCCGGTGCATTCATCCCATTCCAGCAGTTGGTTGAGGGCGTCCTTCTCATTGGGGTAGCCGTCCGAGTAGGTCAGGTCGCCCGAGTCCTTCTCGGCGACGGCGCCCCAGTATTCGCGGTCGTTGAGCTTGGCGGACAGGGCTTCCAGCTCGGCGGGCGTGGCCCTTCTGGCCGCTTCCATGTCCTGCGCGCTGTAGCCCGGCCCGACGCACAGCGGCATCGTGGTCAACCAGCATTTGCCGTTGGGGCTGCCGGCGGTGCAGCGTCGGATCGCCTTCTTGGCCGCCATTTCCGGCGACACGCTGTTGCCGGGGAACAAGTCGTTCGAGGTATTGCGGGCATAAGTCATGCAACTGTCCGAAAACCAGCTCAGCGATTTGCAGTCCTTGCCGCCGCCCTTGCGGCAGGCCGCCAACGCCGCCGCTTCGGCCGCCTTTTCCGAATCCTCGGGCAGCGCCCAATAGATCTTGGCGTGTTTGCCATCCGTCGCAATGCCGCCATAGAGTTTGTCGGCATGCGCCTGCGGCGCGAACAGGCCGGCCATCAACGCCAGCGCGCCGAGCGCCGCGCGGATAGTCGGGGAAAAGCGGGCAAATAGCATGGTCGGTGTCCGGATCGGGTGGATTCAGCGGCCACGATCTTAGCAAAGCGGCTCGGCCGGTCCGTCCCCTTTGCCAATACGACGCGGGCATATTGAGTAACAAATTTCACCATTGGCGCAAGGAAGCTGGCCCCGTTTATCGGTAAAAATGGCGGACATTTCGTAAGCAGGCTGTCAGTCTGCAATCATTCTCCCGTCGCAGGGCTGGCCACCCCGGCCTGTCACGAAGAGAAACAAAACGCCTGGCGCCCGGCTCGCAATCGCAGCCGCCGCGCCCGACCGACACGGAGCGCCGACCGCAAGCCATGATCTTCCCCCTGCCCCTTTCCGCCCGCCGTCCGACGCTGCGCCTGGCCGCCAGCCTGATCGCCGCCGCCAGCCTGGCCGGATGCGCGCCGATGCCCAGCGGCGGCAGTTCGTCGTTGCCCTCGCTCAGCCGGGTCTTTTCCGAGGGCCTGTCGTTCTCTCCCAGCGTCAACGTCGCCCGCAACATGCAGGGCCGCTCGATCAACGACGCCATCGCGGCGCTGGGCGAGCCGTCCCGGAAACGGGCGGTGGGCAACACCATGGAGCTGGAGTGGTCCGACTACCAGGCCGCGCCCTACCAGGAATGGGTCACGACCGGCACCAGCCAGCAGGTCGTCGGCATGATCCCGGCCACCAACACGAGCGCCGCGACGCCGGTATTCCAGCAAAGCAGCAGCGGTTACTACCAGGGCCGCACCCGCATTTATGAATGCAAGGTGCTGATGCGCATGAAGGACAGCGTCATCATCGATTCCACCGTCGACGGCAATGTCTGCCCGGAATTCATCGCCGCGCTGCGTAAATGGGCCGGTGAAAATGAAGCGAAGAACTATGTCGTGAAATAAGGCGCGAGGCGGCGCGAGACATGCGCCGCCCGCACGGGCCGATAATCGCGGCGCACGGCATTTATTTTGTCGACATTATTTTGGAAATCATTCCAAAAACTGTCATTTAACTGAATATAAATAACTCCAAAAAAGCAAAAATAAATAACACCAGCCGATTAATTTTCCGTCGCGCCCGCCGTTAGTCATGGTGATACTCCCCGGCAAGCCTCATTGGGCAGTTGTTGCCCGCCAGGAATACCACTGACATGACCACGATCTCCAGCTACACCCCGCCGCTCGTCATCGCCCCGCAGGCGCCGGCGACCGGGGTGTCCCGCGTCACCACCGTCAACCGCAGCCCCGACATTCCCGCGTCCACCTCGGTGACGCTGGGCCAGCCGGCCAACGTGCTGACCTATTCGCCCGAATCCGTCGCCGCCGGCCAGGTCCAGGCCCCGGATGCCCTGTCCTCGTTAATGTCCGACAACGTCCGCGCCTCGTCGCTGACCGGCCAGTTCAAGGGCCTGGCCGCGGCCCTGCTGGGCCGCATGCAGAACGATGGCGGTAATTTCTCGCTGTCCATCCCGTCGTCCCGCGCCGCCGCCCCGGTGGACGGCATCGCCGCGCCCCAGGGCGCGGCCGTGGCCGACAACTCGGTCGCGCTGCGCATCACCACCGCCAGCGGCGCCAAGGTCACGGTGACCCTGGAAAGCAATGAAAAGGGCCTGGGCGTGCAGATCGACGTGGGCGATGCCAAGCTCACCGAAGAAGAACGCAGCGCCATCGCCGGCCTGTCCAAATCGTTCCAGGACGCCGTCGACGGCCTGGCCTCGGTGCCGCCCAAGCTGGCGCTGGGCGCATTGGCCAAGTTCAATACCAGCGTGCTGTCGTCGGTGTCGCTGGAAGCCACGGTCGGCGCCGAGGGCCCCGACCGCGTCAGCTTCAATTTCCAGGCCGATGCGGGTCAACGCTCGCTGACGGTCAAGACCGTGGCCGGCTCGGCCCAGATCAACGTCGACGCCAGCAAGCCCAGCCAGTTCGGCAGCGCCCAGCAGCAGACGGCCGCGATCAACAGCTACCTGAGCAAGTTCGACAGCGCCCAGAAGCGCGGCGAAGGCGACGCCACGCTGATGGCCCTGTTCAAGTCCGGCTTCTCGGACCTGCACAAGAGCTACGGCGACTGGGCGCCGCAAGGCACCACCACGACGCGCCTGGGCATGCCGGCCGAAGTGCATCGCACCATGCTGTCCGGCCTGGCCGACTTCTCCGCCTCGATCAACCAGGCGCCGGTCGCCTCCAATCCGCTGCAACCGCGCGAATTCGACACCTTCTCGTACGAGACCTCGCAAAACACCACTTCCAGCGGCCGCCCGCAACTGGACCTGGCGATCACGCAACAGCAGCAATCGTCGCTGAACGCCAGCTTCCACCGCGCGCTCACGCCCGATCAGAAGCTGAACCTGACCACGGATCCCGAGTCGCAGAACTACGCGTTCCACCAGATCCGCGACGATTACAGCAACCGCACCGACATCGCCTACGAAGACGGCGAACTGGCCCAGGCCTCGTTCACCGAATCCAGCACGATGTCCACCCTGGTGAGCAAGTTCGTCAAGGGCAAGCTGGTCGACCAGAGCCGCATCACGCCCACGACCCAGACCCGCACCGAGGACCTGATGGGCCTGCTGCGCGCGGCCGATCTGACCGGCCACCGCGACGACACCCGCACTCCGCGCGATCAGGTCGAGGCCGCCCTGATCCGCAAGCAGGAAGACCTGGCGCAAGCCGTGGCCCGCCTGCGCGGCTGATACGACGAGGCACGCAAAACGGGGCAGGCCCGGCGATCCCGCCGGCCTGCCCCGTCGCTTTTCTTGCCCCGCCGCCAGGGCCGGCTAGGCGTCCCGCGGCAGTTTCGCGATCACCTTGATCTCGAAATCGAAGCCGTACAGCCAGGTCACGCCCACAGCCGTCAGCGTCGGATGCGGCGCCGGGCCCCAGTATTCCGGCACCACCTGCCAGATGGTCTCGAAGCGGGACGCCGGATCCACCATGAACACCGTCACGTCGATCACGTCCTCGAAGCTGGCGCCCGCCGCCTTCAGGATCGCGTTCAGGTTGTCGAACGCCTGCCGCACCTGCGCCTGCAGGTCGGGTTCGGGCGAGCCGTCCTCGCGGCTGCCCACCTGGCCCGACACGAACAGAAAGCCATTCGACCGCACCGCGGGCGAATAGCGGTTGCGTTCATACAGCGCCTGGCGCCCGGCCGGAAAAACCACATCACGCGTTGCCATACTCATTCTCCTGTCCCGGGCCTTAAAGCCCGTATTGATGATGCAGGCACTGTACGGACGGCGCCGCCGCCGATAAACGGGCAAGCTTGTCCATCACTGTTTGTAAAATGCAAACAATCCCCTGATCCCCTGGAGTGGCGATGGACCGTTTCGACGCAATGCAGGCCTTCGCCCGCGTGGTGGAAACCGGCAGCTTCACCAAAGCGGCCGAGACGCTGCACATGAGCAAGACCAGCGTCACGCAACTGGTGCAACAACTGGAGGCGCGGCTGCGCGTGCGCCTGCTCAACCGCACCACCCGCAAGGTCAACGTCACCGCCGACGGCGCGGTCTACTACGAGCGCGTGCTGCGGCTGCTGGCCGACATGGACGACGCCGAAACCAGCCTGTCCGTGGCCGCGTCCGTGCCGCGCGGGCGCCTGCGGGTCGACGTGCCCAGCCCGCTGGCGCGCATGATCCTGGTGCCCGCCCTGCCCGCCTTCCACGCGCGCTATCCGGATATCCAGCTCGACATGGGCGTGAGCGACCGCATCGTCGACGTGATCGGCGAAAACGTCGACTGCGTGGTGCGCGGCGGCGAACTGACCGACCAGTCACTGATGGCGCGGCGCGTCGGCGACCTGCAATTGCGCGTGTATGCCGCGCCCGCCTACCTGCAACGGGCCGGCGCGCCCGCGCATCCGCGCGACCTCGAGGACAGCCACCACCGCATCGTCGGCTTCCTCTGGTCGCGCAGCGGCAAGCCCCTGCCCTACGCCATGCATCGCGGCGACGAACGCGTCCACGCGCACGGACGCTATGTGGTCGCGGTGGACGACGGCAACGCCTACCTGGCGGCGGGGCTGGCCGGCATGGGCATTCTGTGGCTGCCGGACTACATGGCCCGCGACCACGCGGCGCGCGGCGAACTGGTGCCGCTGTTCGAGGACTGGCGGCTTGATTCGATGCCGCTGTACATCGCCTTCCCGCCCAACCGGCACGTCAGCGCCAAGCTGCGGGTGTTCATTGACTGGGTGGCGGAACTGATGGCGGAGCATGCGCCGGTGAGCGGCGCGGGCCGGGCGGGCGTTGCTGGTTGATACTGTTTCCGGCCGCAATCCAGCCAGGACCTTATGCGTTGGCCCTGTTGGCCATGGCCCCTGCGTGCGGGGCTTGCCAGCCGCGGTCTCGCGGCCGCAAATCGTAGCCCGCCGCCAGGCAATTTGAAACATCGACCAACGTTATGTTTAACCTTGCCCCGCCGCGCCCTCGGAAATTCGCTAGCATTCACCCGCCAGCAACAATACCGGGAACCGAGGGGCCATGAACCTGGACACACACGCCATCCGCATGCGCAGCCGCGCCAAGTCCCGCCCCGCCCCGGCGGCGCTGGCGCCGCGCGCCGCGAGGCCACGCCAATGAGCGAATGGAGCGAGATCAAGGCGCGCTTCAAGCGCCCGCTGAATGCGCTGTTCCTCTGCCTGATGCTACTGATTTTGTCCCGCGATCTCTTCGACGCCGCGAACAAGGCGTACCTGCCGCCCGATCCCGCCACGCTGCACGCCATCGCCGTGCGCGTGGACAAGTTGGCCGTATGCCCCTACTCGCGGACCGCCAGCTCCCGGCAGAACAGCGGCTACAGGCCTCTTTGCTATTTCTCGAACGACTATCCCGACGTGGCGTTCGAGGCGGGCGCCGTTGTGACCGGCCTCGTCCTGCCACGGACCCTGGAACTGCTGACCGACCGCGAGCCGGACGACCTGAAGAACGTCTACGAGGGCCAGATGTTCAGCGTGCACGTGCCCATCAGGGTTTATGGGCTGCGCCAGATGGACGGCAAGGTGTTGTGGGATCCGGTGGCCACCTACGATAGAGCCTGGTCCACCAAGCAGCGCAAGAAGGCGTATGCCTGGCTCGTGGTGCTGATCGCGCTGGGCTGCGCCGCCTACGCCTTCCTCAGGATCCGGGCGATCCTGCGCGATCCGCATCTATGACCTGACGGCCCCTCGCCCGCCCGGCTCAGGTCCGCCTGGCCAGCCACACCGTCGCGTTGCCGCAAGCAGCGTCCCATTCGACGTGGCGCAATACCTCGAAGCCGTTGGCCGCGAGCAGCTCGCGGTATTCGGCGCTGTCCAGGCTGCCGTGATAAAGCGGCTGGCCGTCGAGCCGGCCGATGGCCTCACCCAGGGTCGTGCCGCTGGTGAACATCAGCGCCGCGCCCGGCGCGGCCAGGCGCCGGAACTGCGCGAACATGGGCCGCTGGTCCTCGGGCGACAGATGGAAGAAACTGTGCCACGCGATCAGGCCGTCGAACGGCCCGGCGCAAGGCAGCTGGCGCATGTCGGCGGCGATCCACGCCTGTTCGGGAAAGCGCGCGGCGGCGCGCGCCAGCAATGCGGTCGAACTATCGACACCGGTAATCCGGCAGCCGTGCTCGATCAGGTGGCCGGCGATCGGCACGCCGGTGCCGCAGCCGATGTCCAGCACCCGCGGCGTGGCCGTCGGCAACGCCGCCAGGAAGTCGGCCAGCCAGGCGCGCTCGATCAACGCGGCGCCGCGGTCGCGCTCGAACGCCGCCGCATGCGTCTGATACAAGGCCATCACGCCGGCGGACAAGGGATGGGTCATCTGCGCGTCGCCTCCCGACGTCAATCCAGTCTCGGACCGGCACCGTGCCGGCCCGTCATGCCAGGCGCCGGATGCCCTCGCGCATGACAGCGCCGTGACAATCATGCGGCTGGCGAGCCATATTCATACAGCTGATATTAAGGCATCACCCCTACAATCAATCAGACCCCACGGGACGGCTTCCACGGGCGCGCACGACCTGAAACAGATATTCACGCGCCTTTGCAGCTTGACGGGAACTCGGCCCCGTGTGCGCTTATCCATAGTCTGTCCGTTGCCTTCCGGTTCGTATTCCATGCCGTCATCCCCGCAGCAGCCCTGTCCCGATCCGGGCGGAATTGTCATCCACGCCGCCGACGCGTTGGAAATGACGCAACACTTCCTGTCCAACCTTGGGCTGCGCGCCGCCGCCAATTGCCAGGCGCGAGCCGGCGCCACCGGCGTGCACGCCGCGCTCACGCCCGGTTTCGCCGCCAGCTACCTGCCCGACCACGACACCACCGGCGTGGCGCGGGCGCTGAGCCTGCGCACCGACGCCAACGAAGCCGACCTGGACCGCGAGATCGTGCTGGCGATGCTGGCCAGCCCGGTCGCCTTCGACTTCCCCAGCGTGGCGGAACTGGCCTCGGCCGTGCGCATCCGCCGCTACATCGTGCAGGCCGCCGGCAAGACCGCGCTGGCCTTCGACACCGAACACGCCGAGCGGCCCGAGGACTACTGGACTTACGACGAGGCGCGCGGGTTCACGGTGCTGCCGGGCCGCTCGCTGATCGACGGACTGCGCAAGGCCACCCAGCCCGAGGCCTCGGGCCAGTTGTATTCGTTCTCGTGCTACCGCGCCACCGAATACGTCACCGTGCTCGGCATCGCGCAGGAACTGCAGACCGCCAACCCCGAGCTCGGCCGCCGGCTGCAGCGCCAATGGGAAACGCGCGCGGTCATGTCCGGCAGTTTCCACGACACCTTCCTGCACGAATACGGCGCGCTCGACGCGCCCTTGCCGCAGCGCTTCTACGTGCCGGGCGACCGGCTCTGGTTCCGCAACCCCGACGCCGAATCGTCGGACGTCGAAGGCTACGAAGGGTCCTGGGTGTTCTACCTGGGCGGCGGCCTGTTCAACAATTTCTGGGAACGCGGCGCGCCGTACACGCTGACGTCCAAGTGCGTCGAGATCTACCACTGGCGCCACGGCCTGCGCACCGACGCCGCTGGCAAGCGCCATATCGACGAGCAGATCGTCAAGGAACGCGTGCACGAAACCCTGGCCGACCCCGAGGCCACCGCCGTCATCCTTGAACGCATGATGCGGATCCGCGACCCGCAGGGCGTGTACGCCGAAGGCGGCTGCATCGACGCCACCCGCGAGCGGGTGCGCTGGGTGCGCCCCGGCCATTGCGACATCGTGCTGCCGGACTTTCCCGGCGCGGCGCGGGCGCTCTCCATCGCGGCCTGATTCCCCCAAGCCGCTCGGTTTGAACTCCTCTGCGGGCGGCAGCCCCTGAGCCACCCCCTGGCCGGCCGCCACCAGGCCAATCGCGGTCGTCGCCGCTTGACGCCGACGCTATCATGCAACATCATATGTTTCATGATGACGGCGCGCCGCCCTGGCCGCCGTCCCGCCCGGAGTCATCGATGTCCTTCACCAATACGCCCGGCGCCTCGGACGACTACGCCGAACGGGTCGCGCGCCACGTCCCCGGCCTGCGCGACCTGCACCGCATGATCGGCCTGCTGATGGCCGAGCTGACGCCGGACGACGGCCGCCTCCTGGTGCTCGGCGCCGGCGGCGGACTGGAGTTGAAGGCCCTGGCCGAGACGCGGCCAGGCTGGCGCCTGGACGGCGTCGATCCGTCGGCTGACATGCTGCGCCAGGCCATCGCCACATTGGGCGATCTGGCCCCGCGCGCGGCGCTGCACCAGGGCTATATCGACGACGCGCCCGAAGGCCCCTTCGACGGCGCCACCTGCCTGCTGACGCTGCATTTCCTGGCAGCGCCCGAACGCCTTCGGACCGTTCGCGAAATCAGCCGCCGGCTCAAGCCCGGCGCGCCCTTCATCGCGGTGCACCACAGTTTTCCACCCGAACGGCGCGATGCCTGGCTGGCCCGCAATGCCGCCTTCGTGACCGCCGCGGGCGTGCCCGCCGAACAGGCCCAAAACGGCATGCGGGCAATGCGCGACAAGTTGCCGGTGCTGGCGCCGCAGGCAGACGAAGCCATCCTGCGCGAGGCCGGCTTCACCGATATCGAGCGGTTCTACGCCGCGCTGACATTCCAGGGCTGGCTCTGCCGCAAAACGTGAGCCGCCCCCTTGGGTCCAGGGCCATGGACAGGAAACCGGGAACACAACGGCGCGGATTGGGGGAAGCACAAAAGGCGCACGCCCGTGTTACTGTCGGCATGATGCTGCCACCTCTCTCATCCGCCCGGTACGGCCGGCGCGCACAACCATGACCCTCACACCGGAATTCCCCATCGTCGGGGTAGGCGCGTCCGCGGGCGGCGTCGAGGCGCTGGAAGGCTTTTTCCGCGGTATCCCGCCCGCGCCCGGCGTGGCGTTCGTGGTGGTCACGCATCTGAGCCCCTCGCGCGAAAGCCATCTGTCCGAGGTGGTCTCGCGCTACACCTCGCTGCCGGTGCTGACCGCCGTCGACAACCAGCAGATCGAGATCAACAGCGTCTACGTGCTGCCGCGCGATGCGCTCATGTCCGTGAGCCATCGCCGCCTGCGGGTGCTCAAGCGTCCCGCGGATCTGCCCGGACGCAGGCCCATCGACCTGTTCTTTTCCGCGCTGGCGCGTGATTGCGGCGATTTTGCCGCCGGCGTGATCCTGTCCGGCGGCAATTCCGACGGCACGCTGGGCATCAAGGCCATCAAGGAACACGGCGGCCTGACGTTGGCGCAGGCCGCCGACGGCTATGGACCGCGCAATCCGGAAATGCCGGACAGCGCCATCGCCAGCGGCCTGGTCGACTTCGCCTTGCCGGCCGAAGAGATGGGAAAACGCCTGGTGGAGTTCGCCCAGGGCCTGCCCACGCTGCCGGACGCGACGACCGGGACGCAGGCCAGCGGCGCGGTGCGGCTGGATGCGGCCGGACTCGAAATAAGCAATCTGCTGCGCGCGCGGGTCGGCCATGACTTCAGCGGCTACAAGAACAGGACCTTCATGCGCCGCGTGCAGCGGCGCATGCACGTGAACCAGATCGGCAGCCTCGAGGCCTATGTCGAGTTCCTGAAAGTCTCCCCGCAGGAGGCCAGCGCGCTGTTCCGGGACCTGCTGATCAGCGTGACCAATTTCTTTCGCGATGCCCAGGCGTTCGAGTCGCTGCAGCGCCAGATCATCCCGAAGCTGCTGGAAAACCGTGGCACGTCCGAATCGGTGCGCATCTGGGTGCCGGGCTGCGCCACCGGCGAAGAAGTCTATTCCCTGGCCATCCTGCTGCGTGAACACATGGACAGCATGGCGGCCACGCCGCAGATCCAGCTGTTCGCCACCGACATCGACGACCGCGCGCTGGCCGTGGCCCGGGCCGCGCGCTATCCCGGCCAGTTGCTCGACAGCATGCCGCAGGAGCGGCGCGACCGCCATTTCGTCGCCGACGGCGACGGCTACGTGGTCAACAAACAGGTGCGCGAACTGTGCATCTTCTCGCCGCACAACGTGCTGCGCGACCCGCCGTTCTCGCGCATCGACCTGATTTCCTGCCGCAACCTGCTGATCTACTTCGGCGGCGAGATCCAGAAGCAGGTCATTCCCACCTTCCATTATTCGCTGCGGCCCGGCGGCTACCTGTTCCTGGGCATGTCCGAGAACGTCAGCCAGTTCAGCGAACTGTTCAGTCCGGTCGAGAAACGGCACCGCATCTTCCAGCGCCGCGCCGACATTGCCCCGCCGCCCCGGCCCGCGCTGCCGCTGGCATCCCTGCAGTCCCGCGGCCAGCCCAGCGCGGGCCCTCCGCGCCCGCAACCCGGCGCCGCCGCGCTGCGCCAGGCGGTCGATGCCCAGGTGCTGGCGCAGCATGCGCCCGCCCACGTGCTGGTCAATCGGGACGGCGACATCGTCTATTACTCGGGCCGCACCGGCAAATACCTGGAGGCGGCCGCCGGCGCGCCCACACGCCAGATCCTGACGCTGGCGCGCAAGGGCCTGCGGCTGGATCTGCGCACCCTGCTGCACGCCGCGGTCGAGAACGGCATGCCGGCGGTGCGCCGCGACGTCGCGGTGGAGGACGACGAGGGCCGCGTGCAGCGCGTGTCGCTGACCGTCGAGCCGCTGGCCGCCCGCCACGACACGGAACCGCTGTACCTGGTGCTGTTCACCGACCAGGGGCCGGTCCTGACGCGCGAAGAAGCCCAGGTCCATGCGCATGCGTTGCGGCAAGGCGCCGCCCAGCACATGGAAACCGAGCTGCGCGACACGCGCGAGCGCCTGCAATCGATGATCGAGGAATATGAAACCGCCCTGGAAGAGCTGAAATCCTCGAACGAGGAACTGCTGTCCGTCAACGAGGAACTGCAATCGACCAACGAGGAACTGGAAGCCTCCAAGGAAGAACTGGTATCGCTCAATGAAGAGCTGCATACGGTCAATGGCGAATTGCATGGCAAGGTCGACGAGCTGGACCGCAGCAACAGCGACCTGCACAACCTGTTCGAAAGCACCGCCATCGCCACGCTGTTCCTGGACCACGATCTGATCATCCGCAGCTTCACCCCCGCGGTCGGCGACGTGTTCAACATCCTGCCCAGCGACTGCGGCCGGCCGATCACCGATCTGGCCAGCCGTTTCGACCTGCCCTCGTTCGCCAGTGACATCCAGCACGTCTACGACCGCTATCAGCCGATCGAACGGCGCATCGCCGGAACGCTGGACGGCAAGCACTATCTGTTGCGGCTGGTGCCCTACCGCGGCAGCGACAGCCGGGTGGACGGCGTGGTCGTGACCTTCATCGACATCACCCAGATCACCCGCGTCGAACGGCGCCATCGCATCCTGATCTCCGAATTGCAGCACCGCACCCGCAACCTGCTGGCGCTGGTCAAGAACGTGGCCCGGCGCACGCTGGGCGAAGGTGAACCCTTCAAGCGCTTCGACACCCGGCTCGCCGCCCTGGATCGCGTTCAGGGCCTGCTGGGAGAAACCGGCGGCGAGCGCATCGAATTCCACGACATGATGCGCCGTGAACTGGAGGCCGTCGGCAACGGCCACCAGATTTCGCTTGCCGGTCCGCCCGTGCCGCTACGCGCGGACCGGATCCAGACGCTGGCGCTGGCCATCCATGAACTGGCCACCAACGCGGTCAAGTATGGCGCCCTGAACTACGACACCGGGCGCCTGGACATCCAATGGCGCCTGGCCCGCCAGGACAGCCGGGAAGTGCTGGTGCTCGACTGGGTCGAAACCGGCCTGCCGGTGGCGCCCGACGCCAGCCGCCGCGGTTATGGCCGCGAGTTGATCGAGCACGCGCTGGGGTTCACCCTGGCCGCCAAGACCACGCTGGCATTCCGGCAGGACGGCATTGCCTGCCACATCGAAGTGCCCCTGGAAAACGACACTGGCGCGGCCGAGCCGCCAGGTCCGGCCTGAAGCGGCAGCGCCCGCCGAAATCCCTCAGCCCGGACAGCCCGATCGCCTTGCCGACCCGCCGCGACCGGCCCGCCTCCGCTGGTTACCCCTTCGCCAATTGCGCCGCCAGGGCCAGCGCCTGCGCCAGGAACGGCGAGGCGTCGTCCTTGCGATAGCTGGCGATCACCGGCGACACGAAGGCCTCGGCGTCGATGCGCACGTGAGCCACGTCGCGCCGTTGCAGGCGCTGCACCGATGCCGGCACCACCGTCACCCCCAGGCCGGCCGCCACCAGGCCGATGGCGGTCTGCAGCTCGTTGGCCTCCTGCGCGACCTGCGGCGCGTGGCCCGCGGCGCGGAACAGATCCAGCACATGATCGGCGAAGTTGGGCCGCGGCCGGGCCGGATACAGCACGAACGGCTCCTGCGCCAGCCGGTCGACCGAGACGCTGTCGCAGCCGGCCAGCGGATGGCGCAGCGGCACGGCGGCCATCAGCGGCTCGGTCATCAGGACGCGGCGCTCGATCGCCGGATCGTCCAGCAGGATGCGGCCGATGCCCAGGTCGATGCGGCCGGCCTTGAGCGCCTCCAGCTGCGGCAGCGTGGTCATCTCCATCAAGCCGACCTCGACCTGCGCGTCGGCGCCGCGCAGTTGCCGGATCAGCTCCGGCACGAAGCCGTACAGCGTCGAGGGCACGAAGCCGATGCCGAACCAGCGCCGCCGCGCCTGGCCCAGCCGGCGCGTGCCCTCCAGCACTTCGTCCAGCCGCGCGGTCAGCAGCCGCGACTGTTCCAGCAGGAAGCGCCCGGCCTCGGTCAGGCGCAGGGCGCGGGTGGTGCGTTCGAACAGCGCGACGCCCAGTTCCTCTTCCATCTGGCGGATCTGGCGGCTGAGCGGTGGCTGCGCCATGTGCAGCGCTTCGGCGGCGCGGGTGAAGCTGCCCTCGCGCGCCACCGCCTGGAAGTAGCGCAGGTGCCTGAGTTCCATGGTTTATCCAAACCCTGAAGGTATAAATGGAGACCCATATAGTCTTGGACTTGGCGATCTAACGCAAGCGATACTGCACGTCACCTGAAGAACCTGCTCTGGAAAGTATGAATCCGGTAACGATAAACTCGGTCGAGGCGATCCTGGTGGATCTGCCGACCATCCGCGCCCACCAGCTCGCCATGGCCGTGATGCAGCGCCAGACGCTGGTGATCGTGCGCCTGCGCTGCAGCGACGGCATCGAGGGCATCGGCGAGGCCACCACCATCGGCGGCCTGTCGTACGGCGAGGAAAGCCCGGAAGGCATCAAGCTGGCCATCGACACCTACCTGGCGCCGGCGCTGGCCGGGCTGGACGCGGCCAACATCCACGCCGCCATGCGGCGCCTGGAAACCGTGGCGCGCGGCAACCGCTTCGCCAAGTCGGCGCTGGAAAGCGCGCTGCTCGATGCCCAGGGCAAGCGCCTGGGCGTGTCGGTCTCGACCCTGCTGGGCGGCGCCGTGCGCGCCAGCCTGCCGGTGCTGTGGACCCTGGCCAGCGGCGACACCGCGCGCGACATCGAGGAAGCCGAATCGCTGCTCGCCAGCCGCCGCCATAACACCTTCAAGCTCAAGGTCGGCCGCCGCGCCGTGGCCGACGACGTGGCCCACGTGTCGCGCATCAAGCAGGCGCTGGGCGAGCGCGCCCGCGTCACGGTGGACGTGAACCAGGCCTGGAACGAGGCCGACGCGGCCGGCGCCATCGCGCGTCTGGAAGCGGCCGGCGTCGACCTGATCGAACAACCCATCCCGCGCGCCAACCTGGCCGGCATGGCGCGGCTGGCGGCGCGCTTCGTGGTGCCCATCATGGCCGACGAAGCCGTCAACGGCCCCGAGGACGCGCTGGCCATCGCGCGCCTGGGCGCGGCCGACGTGCTGGCGCTGAAGATCGCCAAGTCGGGCGGCATCCACGAAATGCTGCGCACCGCCGCCGTCGGCGACGCCGCCGGCATGTCGCTGTACGGCGGCACCATGCTGGAAGGCTCGGTCGGCTCGATTGCCTCGGCGCATGGCTTTGCCTGCCTGCCGCGGCTGTCGTGGGGCACCGAGCTGTTCGGCCCGCTGCTGCTCAAGGACGACATCGTCGCCAACCCGCCGCGCTACGCCGATTTCGAGATGGTGATCCCCACCGGCCCGGGCCTGGGCCTGGAACTGGACGAAGACAAACTGGCTTTCTACCGCAGGGACCGCTGACGCGCCCTGCCCCACGGTTGTTCCCGCGCGCCGGCCACGCATCGGCGCGCGGAAAAATAATTCAAGCACACGGAGACACGACATGGTTTTGCGCCACGCTTTCAAACACCTCGCCCGGGCCTGCATGGGCCTGGCCCTGCTCGGCGCCGCCAGCGGCGCGATGGCCGACGGCTATCCCGACCGGCCGGTCAAGTGGATCGTGCCGTTCCCGCCGGGCGGCGCCATGGACAGCATCGCCCGCACCCTGGGCGAGTCGATGGGCAAGCAACTGAACACCTCGTTCATCGTCGAGAACCGCGCCGGCGCCGGCGGCAACATTGGCGCGGCCAGCGTGGCGCGTTCCAAACCGGACGGCTACACCATCCTGATCGTGGCCAACGGCATGGCCGTGAACCCGGCGCTGTACGCCGACCTGAACTACGACCCGATCAAGGACTTCGCGCCGATCTCGCTGCTGGCGGTGGTGCCGAACGTGCTGGTCACCAACCCCGCGCGCAACGATGTGAAGAGCGTGGACGAAGTGATATCCAAGGCCAAGGCGCAGCCCAACCACTACACCTACGCCTCGGCCGGCGTCGGCACCTCGATCCACCTGGCGGGCGAGCTGTTCGTGTCCATGGCCAAGATCGACATGCTGCACGTGCCCTACAAGGGCAGCGGCCCGGCCATCGCCGACCTGCTGGGCGGCCAGGTGGACTACATGTTCGACAGCGTGACGTCGGCCAAGCCGCACATCGAGGCCGGCAAGCTGCGCGCATTGGCGGTGACCACCGCCAAGCGCTCGGCCGCCCTGCCCAACGTGCCCACCGTGGCCGAAAGCGGCCTGCCCGGCTACGAACTGATGCCCTGGTTCGCCGCCTTCGCGCCGGCCGGCACGCCGCCCGAGGTCGTGGCCAAGCTGAACGCGGCCATGCGCCAGGCCCTGAACGAGCCCAAGGTCAAGGCGACGCTGGACTCGATCGGCGCCGAACCGATCGGCGGCACGCCCGACGAACTTCGTGACTACCTGGCCAAGGAAACCGCGCAGTGGAAGGTGCTGGTGAAGGAACGCAATATCAAGATCAACTGAGTCCCGCGCGGACTCGAACCGGGCGTCGCGCACACCCGCAACGTCACGAACGCCGGCTGGAAGTCATTCCGGGCCGGCGTTTTTTTGGCGAGGCCGGAAATCCGGCGCGTGGCACGCTATGGCCTGGCGATCTTCGGACCTGCTGGCGCCCGCCCCTGTCATCGCGATTGCCGCCCCGCCATCGCAATCACGGGAGGCAGGCGATCGGCGCTCAGGCCGGCGCGGCCGTCGTATCCAGCAGATGATCGACAATGGCCAGGATCTGCTCGGCGGCTTCGGCGATGTGGTGTTCCAGGGCCGCCTCGGCCTCGCCGGCGCGGCCCTGGCGACAGAATGCGATCAGGGCGCTGTGCTCGTCGTGGGCCTGCTGGCGGATCGGCGCGTTGACGATCTGGAAGCGGAAATAGCGTTCGGATTTTTCATGCAGCGCGCGCACCATGGCCAGCGCCGCCGGCCGCTGCGCCGCGCGGTACAGCAGCTCGTGCAGTTGCCAATTCAAGCGGCCCCACTGCTGCGGTTCGGCGCTGTCCATCCGCGCCACGATGCGCGCCGCCTCGTCCAGTTCGTCGGGCGTATGTTGCGAGACCGCCAGCCGCAGCAGCCAGGGTTCCAGCCGCAGGCGGATGTCGAAGAACTCCTGCACTTCGGCGCGCGACAGCATCGAGACGTAGGCGCCGCGGTGCGCGATCATGTCCACCAGGCCTTCGGCGCTGAGCTGGCGGATCGCCTCGCGCACCGGCAGCCGGCTCACCCCCAGTTCCTCGGCCAGCAGTTCCTGGCGCAGGGCGGAGCCCGGCGCGATCGCGCCGGACAGGATGCGGTCGCGCAATTCGTCGACCACCAGGTCGACGGCGGTCTTGCGCACCAGGCGGCCGGCGGATCCGGCGGCGGCGCGGGGTTGGGTGGCGCTGGCGGGAGAGGTATTCTGGGACACGTCACATCCGGTGGAGGATTCCGCCCGGCGGACGCCGGACGGCGGCGGATCCGCTCCACCTGCCCCACGCCCAGGAAAACCCCGAGAGACAGCCGGTGTCCGGAACCCGTTTAATGTGAGTATATTGGATCCATGATCCAACATAAATCCGCGCCCTTGCCGGGGCGATGGTTCGAGGCCGTGCGCCTCGTTTTTCTGGCTTTTTTATTTTGGATCCAATATCCAATCAATAGCCCGACAATACAAGCCGGGCGGATCACGCAACAGGAGCGGCAGCATGAGCATTCAATGGCAAGGCGTATTTCCCGCGGTCACCACCAAACTGAAGCCCGATTTCTCGCTGGACGCGGACGCCATCCGCCAGGGCTTGGAGCGCCTGATCGCCAACGGCGTGGGCGGCGTGGTGATGATGGGCATGGTGGGCGAAAACGCCCAGCTCGCGCCCGACGAAAAGCTGGAGGTGCTGCGCATCGCGGTCGAGACCGTGCGCGGCCGCGTGCCGGTGGTGTCGGGCGTGGCCGAGACCGGCACCGCGCGCGCCGCGGCCTTCGCGCGCCAGGCGGCGCAGATCGGCGTCGATGGGCTGATGGTATTCCCCGGCCTGACGTACAAGTCGGACGAGCGCGAAACGGTGGCGTTCTATCGCAGCGTGGCGCAGGCCAGCCCCCTGCCGATCCTGCTGTACAACAACCCGCGCGGCTACGGCGTCGACCTGACGCCGGACCTGGTGGCGCAGTTGCTGGAGGAGCCGACCATCGTCGCCATCAAGGAGGAATCCTACGACACCACCCGGGTGACCGACCTGATCACGCGCTTCGGCGACCGCCTGGCGGTGGTCTGCGGCGTCGACGACCTGGTGCTGGAAAGCGCCGCGCTGGGCGTCACCGCCTGGGTCTCGGGCATGGCCAACGCCGTGCCGAAAGCGTCGGTGGACCTGCTGCGGCTGGCGGTCGAAGGCGACTTCAAGCGCGCCCGCAAGCTGTACGCGGCGCTGACGCCGCTGTTCCACCTGGACACGGTGGTCAAGCTGGTGCAGCACATCAAGCTGGCCGAGCACCTGATCACCGGCAGCGCCGAAACCGTCAAGCCGCCGCGCCTGGACCTGGCCGGCACCGAACGCGAACGCACCCTTGCCATCACCCGCCAGACACTGGCGGATCTTTCAGCCCTGGGCTACTGATACCGGAGCCACCATGACCCGCACCCGCCTGCCCGCGCTGGCCTTCAGCGCCCTCTCCTTCCTGGCCTGCGTCGCGGCCGCCCCCGCCGCGATGGCGGCCGACTATCCCAGCCGCTCGATGGAGCTGGTGGTCGCCTACCAGCCCGGCGGCGGCAGCGACAACACCGCCCGCGCCATCGCCGAGGCGGTGCGGCCGCCCCTGCTGGCGCAACCGACCGTGGTCATCAACAAACCCGGCGCCAGCGGCTCGATCGGCTGGTCGTACGTGGCCAACGCCCAGCCCGACGGCTACAAGCTGGTGCTGATGACGCCGGAAATGCTGGTGGTGCCGCTCATGGGCATCGGCAAGACCACCGTCAAGGACTTCCAGCCGATCGCCCGCTTCACCGACGATCCGTCATCGGTCACGGTGCGCGCCGACGCGCCGTGGAAGACGGTGGAGGAATTCCTCGACTACGCGCGGAAGAATCCGGAACGGGTGGCGGTGTCCAACGCCGGCATCGGCACCGTGCCGCACATGGCGGCCGCGGCGCTGGGCGAGCAGACCGGCGTGAAGTTCGTGCACGTGCCCTACCAGGGCTCGGCCCCGGCCATCATGGGCCTGCTGTCCGGCGACGTGCAGGCCACCACGGTGGCCTATGCCGAACTGCAGCAGCACGTGGACACCGGCAAGCTGCGCACCCTGGCCGTGATGGCGCCGAAGCGGCTCGACACCCTGCCGGAGGTGCCGACCATGAAGGAACGCGGCGCCGACCTGCAGTTCAGCGTCTGGCGCGGCATCGGCCTGCCGAAGTCGGCCCCGGCCGACGCCATCGAAAAATGGCGCAACGCCGCGCGCCAGGTGGCGCAGTCGCAGGACTTCCAGGCCCTGATGCGCAAGCAGAACCTGACGCCGTCATACGCCGACCAACCGCAATTCGCGGCCGACGTGGCGCGGCAGGAACAGGCCTTCAATGCGTTGGTGCCGAAGCTGAACCTGAAACCCTGACGCGGGAATCCGGACGCGGAAAACAAAAACCCCGGCTCCAGGCCGGGGTGGGAATCAGGTCTTGACGAGCCATCACTCCACCGTCGCCCCCGACTTCTTCACCACCTCCGCCCAGCGCGGAATTTCCGTGGCCATCAGGGCGCGCAGTTCGTCGGGCGTGCTGCCGACCAGTTCCATGCCCATGGTCTTGCCGAGCTTTTCCTGCACGTCGGGTTCCTTCACGATCACGGCGATCTCGGCGGCGAGCTTGTCGAGGATGGGCTTGGGCGTGCCCTTGGGCGCATACACCGCCTGCCACGAGGCCATCTGGAACCCGGGCACGCCGGCCTCCTGCATGGTGGGCACGTCGGGGGCCAGCGAGATGCGGTCCTTGGTGGTGACGGCCAGCAGCTTGAGCTTGCCGGTCTGCAAGAGCGGCAAGGCGGCGGTCATCTGGTCGAACATGAACGTCACCGCGCCCGAGGACACGTCGACCATGGCGGGCGGCGTGCCCTTGTACGGCACGTGCGTCAGCGGCACGCCGATCATGCTGGCGAACAATTCGCCGGCCAGGTGGGTGGAAGTGCCGGCGCCGGACGAGGCGAAGGTGCGCTTGGACGGATCCTTCTTGAGCAGCGCGATCAGGTCGGCCACCGAGTTCACGCCCAGGTTCGGATCGACCAGCAGCACGTTCGGCAGATAGGCGATCAGCGAGACCGGCTCGAAGTCCTTGACCGGGTCGTACTTCAGGTTCTTGTAGAGGCTGGCGTTGATGGCATGGGTGCTGATGGTGCCGCCGAACAGCGTGTAGCCATCGGGCGCGGCCTTGGCCACGTAGGTGGCGCCGATGCCGCCGGCCGCGCCGGGCTTGTTCTCGACGATGACGTTCTGGTGCAGCCGGTCGCCCAGCTTCTGCGCCAGCACGCGGCCGACCACATCGGTGGAGCCGCCCACGGTAAACGGCACCACGTAGGAAATCGGCTTCTGCGCCGGCCACTCGGCGGCCGCGGCCGGCAGCGCCCACGCGCCCAGCAGCGGTCCTGCCAGCAGCGCGGCCAGCGCGCTGCGACGTTGCTTGTTCATGTTTGTCTCCTGCCCTCTGTGTTTTATAGGCATGGGTCGCCGGCCGGTCGGCCGGCGCCAGGGCTCAACGGCCCTGTTCTTTGCGCCAGGCGGCGAACTTGTCCTTGGTGGCCGGGTCGGTGGGCGGATACAGGCCCAGGATCGACGCGCCGGCCTGCACCTGGCTGGTGACGAAGTCCTCGAACGCGGTCATCTCCACCGCTTCGTCCGCGATCTCGTCGGCCAGGTGCGCGGGGATCACCACCACGCCCTCGCGGTCGCCCACCACGATGTCGCCGGGAAACACGGCCACGTCGCCGCAGCCGATGGGCGCGTTGATGTCCAGCGCCTGGTGCAGCGTCAGGTTGGTCGGCGCGGACGGCCGGTTGTGGTACGCGGGATAGCCGAGCTCGGCGATCTCGGGCGAGTCGCGAAAACCGCCGTCGGTGACCACGCCGGCCACGCCGCGCTTCATCAGGCGGGTCACCAGGATCGAACCGGCCGAGGCGGCGCGCGGGTCCTTGCGGCTGTCCATCACCAGCACCGCGCCGGGCGGGCAGGTCTCGACCGCGGCGCGCTGCGGATGGGCGCGGTCCTCGAACACCTTGATGCTGTTCAGGTCCTCGCGCGCCGGGATGTAGCGCAGCGTGAAGGCCGGGCCGACCATGTTGGGCAGCGTCGCGTTCAGCGGCCGCACGTCCTGGATGAACTGGTTGCGCAGGCCGCGCTTGAACAAGGCGGTGCACAGCGTAGCGGTGCTGATGCCGGCCAGCTTGGCGCGGGTGGCGGGATTCATGTCTGACACGGAAAACTCCAGGGAAAGCGATTCAGGGGATGGCGGGTTCAGAAGATTTCCGGTTCCGGCACGGGCGCGCCGAAGCTGGTTTCGAGGAAGTCGAAGTCGCAGCCCTCGTCGGCCTGCAGGATGTGTTGCGAGTACATCCAGCCGTAGCCGCGCTCGTAGCGCTTGGGCGGCGGCGTCCAGGCGGCGCGGCGCGCGGCCAGTTCCTCGTCGCTGACGTTCAGGTGGATGCGGCGGGCCGGCACGTCGACGGTGATCAGGTCGCCGGTCTTGACCAGCGCCAGCGGGCCGCCGATGTAGGCCTCGGGCGCGGCGTGCAGGATGCAGGCGCCATAGCTGGTGCCGCTCATGCGGGCGTCGGACAGGCGCAGCATGTCGCGCACGCCCTGCTTGACCAGCTTGGTGGGGATCGGCAGCATGCCCCATTCCGGCATGCCGGGGCCGCCCTGCGGGCCGGCGTTGCGCAGGATCATGATGTGGTCGGCGGTGACGTCCAGGTTCTCGTCGTCGACCGCGGCCTTCATGCTGGGATAGTCGTCGAACACCAGCGCCGGGCCGGTGTGTTGCAGGTATTGCGGCGCGCAGGCGCTGGGCTTGATGACGCAGCCGTCCGGCGCGATGTTGCCGCGCAGGACCGCCAGCGCGCCCTCATCGTAGATGGCGGTGTCGAGCTTGCGGATGACATCGTCGTTGTAGACCTCGGCGCCGGCGATGTTCTCGCCCAGCGTCTTGCCGGTGACGGTCATGGCCGACAGGTCCAGGTGGCCTTCCAGGCGCGACATCAGCGCCGGCAGGCCGCCGGCATAGAAGAAGTCTTCCATCAGATACTTGTCGCCACTGGGCCGGATGTTGGCGATGACCGGCACCTTGCGGCTGGCGGCGTCGAAGTCGTCCAGGCCCACCGGATGGCCGGCGCGGCGCGACATGGCCACCAGGTGGATGATGGCGTTGGTGGAGCAGCCCATGGCCATGGCCACGTTGATGGCGTTCTTGAACGAGGCCAGCGACAGGATGCGCTGCGGCGTCAGGTCGTCCCACACCATCTCGACCACGCGGCGGCCGCATTCGGCCGACATGCGCATGTGGTTGACGTCGGCCGCCGGGATCGACGAGGCGCCCGGCAGGGTCATGCCGATGGCCTCGGCGATGGCGGTCATGGTGCTGGCCGTGCCCATCGTCATGCAGGTGCCGTAGCTGCGGGCGATGCCGCCTTCGACCTCGGTCCATTGTTCCTGCGTGATCTTGCCGGCGCGGCGCTCGTCCCACAGCTTCCAGGCATCCGAGCCGGAACCGAGGATCTTGCCCTTCCAGTTGCCGCGCAGCATCGGGCCGGCGGGCACGTAGACACAGGGCAGCCCGGCGCTGATGGCGCCCATCAAGAGGCCCGGCGTGGTCTTGTCGCAGCCGCCCAGCAGCACCGCGCCGTCCACCGGGTGGCTGCGCAACAGCTCCTCGGCCTCCATCGCCAGCATGTTCCGGTACAGCATGGTGGTGGGCTTGACGAACGATTCCGACACCGAGATGGCCGGCAGTTCCACCGGAAAGCCGCCGGCCTGGAACACGCCGCGCTTGACGTCTTCGACGCGCTGCTTGAAGTGGCTGTGGCAGGGGTTCAGGTCGGACCAGGTGTTGATGATGGCGATGATCGGGCGACCGGCCCAGTCGTCGGGGCCGTAGCCCATCTGCATCATGCGGGAACGATGGCCGAACGAGCGCAGGTCGTCCTTGGCCATCCAGGCGGCGCTGCGCAGGCTTTCGTAGGTGCGTTTCATAGGCGGGTGCGGGTCCTGGGGTGCGAGGAAATGAAGGAGACAAAATCGTTGACGAGGCCATTTAAACACTAATACATTAGTGCGTCAGCTAGGTGAAAACCCGCTACACTGCGGTTCCACCACCGCCCCGTCCACGATCGACCTTTACCGAATTTCGCCCGATGCCTAGCCACAAGCTCAGACTGGACCGCTCGCGGCATGCCGCGCCGCAGGTCTTCGAACATCTGCGCGAACAGATCATTTCCCTGGAGCTGGCGCCGGGCGCGCCGCTGTCGCGCGTGATGCTGGCCGAGGCCTACGGCCTGAGCCAGACGCCGATCCGCGACGCCCTCATGAAACTGGCCGAGGAAGCCTTGGTCGAGATCTATCCGCAGCACACCACCGTGGTCAGCCGCATCGACATCGCCGCGGCGCGCCAGGCGCACTTCCTGCGGCGGTCGATCGAACTCGAAATCGTGCATCTGCTGGCGCAGAAGCCCGATCCCCTGCTGATTCAGCAGCTACAGGCCAGCATCGAGCGCCAGCGCGCCTGCCACGCCGCCGGCCAGTACCCGCAATTCATGGAAGCCGACCAGGCCTTCCACCGCGACATGCACATGGCCGCCGGCGTTACCGCGTTGTGGGACATGGAGCAGCGCTACAGTGGCCACGTCGACCGCCTGCGCCGCCTGCACCTGCCGGAAGCCGGCAAGGCCGAACGCATCATGGACGACCACCAGCGCGTGCTGGACGCCATCGCCGCGGGCGACGCGCCGCGCGCGCAGCAGGCGCTGCGCGAGCACCTGTCGGGCACGCTCAGCCAGGTGGCCGAGATCTGCAAGCGCTATCCGGACTACGTGCTGGCCGATTGAAGCGGATGGCCGGCGCGTGGAGTCACCGCGCCGCCTTACTCCAGCGCATAGCGCACGATCAGCGTGCGGCCGTCCCGAACGGCATGCACCAGCACGCCCTCGCCGGCCGCGTCCAGGCCGAGCAGGCCGCGTTCCTGGTCGGGCGAGAGCTGGAACGGCCGCCAGTGGCGACCCTGGTCGCGGGTGTAGAAGTACGTGCGGGTGTAATCGCCGAATGAGAAAAGATGATCCGCGTAGGTCTGGACCACCCAGCCCTGGCGGCCGAACCAGGCCTGGCCGATCCACGTGGGCCGGCCCCGCACGTCTGGCGTGGCGGCCAGTTCGTGCCAGTTGCCCTGGTCCGGCTCCAGGCGGAAGATGCGGTTGCCGTGCGTGGCGTACACCGGCTGGCCCAGCACCGGCCACGATAGCGGGTCCTGCGCCGGCACCGGGGCCACGTCGGGGGTGATGCGGAACGCCGGCGGCGCGCCGTCCTGCAACCGCACCTCGAAGCGCCGGGTCTCGATGCGCCGCGCGCCGCCACCGGGCGCGACGCGGTCGCGCCAGCTCCAGCCGACCGCGCGATCGGCCGCCACCGGATACAGCGACCAGCCGTAGGCCAGTCGTTCGCCGGCGCCGGCCCTGTCCGCGTGTTCGGAAAAGGCCTTGCCATAGCTGTCGCTGTCGGGCCAGACCTGCTCGCGCAGCCGCAGCGTCGACCAGCGCCGGGCGCCGTCTTCGCTCACCAGCAAACGTTCGCCATCGGCGCCTTCCGCCAGCGCCAGGGCGCGCGCGTCGCTCAGGAACATGGTGTGGCGCTGCGGCGCGCCCAGCGCCACCTCGGGGTCCCGGCGCCAGCTGGCGCCCTGGTCGTCGGAACGCAAGACCTCCCGGGCCGGCGGCTGCTCGCCCTCGGCCGGCCGGCGCAAGGTGCCGGTGACCAGGTACAGGGCCTGGCCAGGCGTGCCGATCAGCGTCACGCCAGCATCGCCGCCGATGGAACCCAGCAGCGCGTAGCGGCCGTTGTCGCGGCCGCCATAGATCAGGTTGCGGACCTCGCGCGCGGCCGCCCCGCTGCGCAGCAGCGCTTGCGCCCGGCCGCTGGCCGGCGCGCCCTCAGGCGTCTGCGCCGCCGGCGCGGGCGGACGGTCGCCGCCGGCCGCGGCCGGCACCAGCGCATCCAGCACCGGTGCCCGACCCAGCCCGGCCAGCTCGCGGTCACCCGAGATCAACTGTCCGGTCAGGTACTGGTGATCGCCATAGCGGTACAGGCGCGTGCGGGAATAGCCGGCCAGCGGCGGGCCGTCGAGTTCGCCGATGACCTCGCTGCGCGTCAATGGCTGGCCTTCCGGCACCAGTTGGTGCAGGCCGTAGGCCAGCAGGCCGGTCGCGGCAATCGCGGCCACGCCGGCGAACCCCCTGATATTCATCGTGCTCGTTTCTCCTGGAACCGGACTGCCGCGGCGTGTGGCCACGTTGGCGTCCGGACGGACGAGACTATACCCGCGCGCCGGTCATGACCGGATCTTTCTCTATACTGGGGCCACACTGACACGGAAGCCGCTCGGGAAACGCCCTCATGACAGCAAGGCACGCGCTACACACCCTGATCCTGGCCATGCTGGCGGGATCGGCCTGGGCCCAGCCGGCCGTCACGGCGGCCGGCGGCTGCGCGCCGCTGACGGAGCGCGACGGCAACGCGCGGCCGTGCGACGTCGGCGGCCCGCCACACCAGGCCGAAGACGCCGCGCCCGCGTCCGTCAACGGCTCGGACTGGCAGCCGCTGGCGCCGCAGAGCATGCCGGGCGTGTTCTACGACGGCGCCTCGATCACGCAATTGTCCGAACGGCCGGTGGTGATGCTGGCGACGGTGGCCTGGTTCTATGCGCAACCCCGGGTTTCGGAGACCAACGGCCAGCCCTACGGCTCGGTGACGCAGGCCGTGATCATGAATTGCAGCAACAATACCTACACCGTCACCGAGACCCAGCATTTTGCCGGTCCCAATGCCACCGGCAGCCTGGTGGAATCGCTGCCCGTGGCCGGCATGACGAACGCGCCGGTGGTGCGCGATCCCGTGCAGCGCTCGCTGCGCACCGTGATCTGCCCGGCCGACGGCCGCCGCGCCCGGCCCCAGGGCACGGCGGCGAGCCGGGATGCCACGCCCTAGCCGCGCCAATAGCGGTAGAGCGCCCGCGCCGCGGCGTCCAGCGCGAAGCCGAGCGCGCCGATCAGCAAGACCATGGCCATCAGCTCCGAATAGGCCAGCCGGTCGCGCGTATCCAGGATGAAGTAGCCCATCCCCGCCGACACGCCCAGCATTTCACAGGGCACCAGCACGATCCACAGGATGCCGATGGCCAGCCGCACCCCGGTCAGGATATGGCCCAGCACCCCCGGCAGGATCACATGGCGCAGCGTCTCCCAGCGGGTCGCGGCCATGCTCTGCGCCAGTTGCAGCCAGCGCGCGTCCAGTTGCTGCACGCCGGCGGCGGTGTTCAGCACGATGGGCCAGACCGCGGCAAACGCCAGCAGGAAATACACCGGGTCGTCGCCCACGCCGAACACCATCACCGCGATCGGCATCCATGACAGCGGCGAGATCATGCGCAGGAACTGCATGGCCGGCGACAACGCCGCCTCCAGGCGCCGGTAGCTGCCGATGGCCAGGCCCAGCGGCACGCCGATGGCCAGCGCCAGCCCCAGTCCCACGGCCACGCGGCGCAGGCTGACCAGCACGTGCAGCGGCAGGTCGGAGCCGGTCAGCAACTGCCACAGGCTCGCGAACGTGGCGCCAGGCGCAAAGCGCCGCGCCATGCCGCCGGCCGGCGCCAGCACCTCGGTGCCCAGCCACCACAGCCCCAACAGCGCCGCCAGGCCGCCCAGGCCCAGCACGGCGCGCGCGGCCGCGCCGTCGCGCCGCGCGCGTGGCGGGGAC
>NZ_CADIJL010000041.1 GCF_902859695.1 Achromobacter ruhlandii | reverse complement strand
CTGTTGCCGACCAGGCTGTTTCCGTCGTTCAGGCGCCGAAACCCCAACGCGCCAGCAATCTGTTGCATCGCATCCGATTGCTTGCTACCCAGCGTCCTCGCATTTGCAGTGAGGCGGACGTCAGGCATGAATTCGGGGATGGAATGCAGCATTCATCGGCCTGGTCTCCGATTTCAGACCCTGCGCGCTGCCGTCCCCAGTCTCGAAGCCACTTTGCGAGCCAAGGCTGTAAATGGCCACTGCGCCGCCCGAGGCCGTCCCAACAGGCCCCCAGAGGTTCGAGTTGCTGGCGTAGTGGCGATGCCGCTCCGTGGCCCCGGCCTGGCGCGAAGCGAGCGCCCGCGCATTTGCAGTGCAAATTTCACTTCTTAGGAGAACCCAGTATGCAGAAAGACGTATTCCAGACCGACGATGATGGTCTGTATCTGTACCAATCTGTCGCCAATGAGCTGGCGCTGACGCCCGGCGCGTTCAACATCCCTTTCGGCGCCTATGAGGACGCGCCTCCCACGCCGCCGGCCGGGAAGTGGCCCCGGCGCCAGGGCAGCGTGTGGGTGATGGTCGAGGATTACCGCACCACGCCGCTCTGGGTGGTGGAAACTGGCGCGCCGTACTCGCTCGGTGCCGAGCACGACGGCGCCGACGGCAAGGCCATCTATCCGGGCTGGGGCAAGCTGCCGGCCTGGCTGACGACGGTTGAGCCGCCGCGGCCGGTTACCGACGGCGAAGTGGGGGCATAGCCCCTAGGCCGCGATCGGCATGGCCTCCAGCTCAATCTCGCGCTCGCGGCGCATCTCTTCGAGCTGCTTGCGGCCCAGCGGGCTGCGCGCGAGTTTTTGCGCCAGCTCGCGCCCGTGCGGATGGTAGTAGCGCAGCAGCATGCGGGTGTCGACGTTGCCGTTCACCTTCGCCAGTTCATGGATCTGGAACACCGTCGCGAGCTGTGAGGTGCCTTCGTGCCGCAGGTCGTGAAAGCGTAGATCCCGGAAGTAGGCCGCGTTGGGCCGACGCCCGTGGTGGCGGCAGATACCCTCATAGCGGAGCCTGGCCCGCCGGCGCGCGCGAATGAAGGCCCGGGTGACGGAGCCTGGTTGCATCGTAAAGATGCGACCGCGCATCGGCTTGCCGGTAACCCACCGGCGCAGGGCCTCACGCGCCCTCGGTGTCAGTGGCACATCGCGGGCGCGCCCGTTCTTCGTGTGCGGCAGGTGGACCACGCCATGCATGAGGTCCAAATGCTCGCGCTGGATGCCGACCACCTCGGACCGTCGCATGCCTGTTTCCTTCGCCACCGTCAGGATGGTCGGCAGTTCTGCCGAGCGAGTGGCGCGGATGATCCATTCCAGTTCTTTGCGCGGGCAGTCGTCGTCCGATAGGCCGCGCAGGGTAATCCGGTCGAACAGGCGGCGATCGCGCGCGTCGTCGACCGCCGGGCGCCGCACCAGCTGGACAGGGTTGGCCAGCTGGTCGAAACCCCAGTCCTTGCGGATCACCGTGTAGACGTGCGACAGGAACGCCATGCGCCGCACTACGGTGGCCGGCGCCCGGTCCTTCAGCCATTCGTCGCGCAGCTCCGTGAGGTCCGAACTGCGGATCCTATCCACCGGCCGGATGGCCAGGCGAGTGGCGCGCCAGATGCGCGCGATGGACTGTTCTGAGGTGTGGCCCTTCTTCGTAGAGGAAACCTCGGCCAGGTAGCGCGTCAGCGCTTCGGCAAGGGTCGGGGCGGGCTTTCGGCGGGGCTGACGGCGGGACCAGGGTTTCATCGTGGCAAAGCCCCAGGTTGTAGCGCAATTCTATTTTTCTTGTTGTACCCACCCCCGCCACAAGCGGGCTTTTTTTTGACCTAACGGGAGAGGCAGCCATGCACACCGTCAACAGGAGCAGGGAGATTATGGAACCGAGTTCCACAGGATTGGGCGGCTGGGCGGCCGTGAAAATTGCCTTGGCTTTCGGCGTTCCCGCTGCGCTCGCGGCGCTTCTGGGCATGCTGATCATGCCGCCGCGGTCGCCGCAGGAGTTCGTCAAGCGCACGATTTGCACCGTTTCGTGTTCCTTCATCTTCGGACCGATCCTGGCGATTGCGGTCTTGTCCTGGCGCCCATCGTTGATGGAGACGGCGCACTGGGTCGCATCCAGAAGCGGTGGGGGTGAAGAGAGGCTGCTGGCCCTGTTCTACGTGTTGGGACCGTGCATGCTGTTGGCCGGTCTGCCGGCGTGGTGGGTGCTGGGTGCTTATATGCGCTGGATGGCGAGCATGCGGCAAAAGGGCTTTCTGGAATGGATCGCTGAGGTGCGGGCGAAGTTGCTTGGCGCGCGGCCTGGCGGGGAGGGCTGACCATGGATCTGAAGACGATCATCGCAGCCGCAATTAAGCCCGCGCTGGCGCTGCTGCCGGCGCGCATGGATACGCCGGCGGCGTGCGTCACGCTGCTCGCCATCGGCCTGCAGGAAAGTCGATTCACTCACCGCCAGCAGATCCGCGGCCCGGCCCGCGGCTTCTGGCAGTTCGAGAAGGGCACGCGCGCCAGCCGCGGCGGCGTTTGGGGCGTGTTCCTGCACGCGGCCAGCAAGGACCATCTGGCGGCGCTGTGCAAGGCCCGAAGCGTGGCCTGCGATCCTGATGCCATCTATGCCGCGCTCGAATATGACGACGTCCTGGCCGCCGGCGTGGCGCGGCTGCTGCTGTGGACTGATCCGAAGCCGCTGCCGGCCGTGGGCGACGCGGACGCGGGGTGGGCGTTGTACCTGCGCACCTGGCGGCCCGGTCGCCCGCATCCGCAGACCTGGGCGGAGCTGTACCGTCAGGCCGCCGCCGAGGTGCGCCCGTGACCGCCCTGGCGCGCGCCGCCGGTCTGGTCGCGGGTTGGCGCGGGTACGCGGCGGCGGCCGTCGTGGGCGGCGTTGTGGCATGGACGGTGCAGGGCTGGCGCTACGGCGAGCAACTGGCAGAGCAGCGCGCGGCACGGGCGGACGAGGTGGCCGAGGGCCAGCGGCAAGCCCGCGAGATTCTGGCGCGGCGCCATGCGGACGTCGCGGAAATCAACGAACGGAACGGGCGTGCCGAGTGGGCCGCCTATGGGGGGATGCGCAATGCGCAGATTCAAGACGATGGCCTGCGGGCTGATGTTGATGCTGGGCGCCAGCGGCTGCACGTCCGTGCCGCCTGCACCGCCGCCGGCCGTGGAGTGCCCGAAGCCAGCGCCGCCGCCGGCGTGGATCATGGAGCCCGCGCCGAACTTGATCCCGCTGCTCGATCGGATTATTTCGCCCTCAGGGCCGGGATCCAGCGGCTAACGGCGCAACTGGAGGCGTGCCAAGCGTGGCGGCGGTAGGTGAGTGCGACCCCAAATAAGACCGAAGGGGCGCGAAAAATATTAGCATCTGCTATATTTTGCCTGTTGTGAGGCAGTTTTCGTGCAATGCGGATCCCTCGGAACACATCGGTACACCTATGAAAAAGCGTAGCAGAAAGGCTTTCTGGGGCGGTTTTTGGGGCGGCATAGCCGCTCCGCTGGCGCTGTTCTCTAACTACTCGGCTCCGACTGTCCAAGAACCTCAGATCAATCCGCTGTATCGCCCGGCGCGTTCGTCCAACGACGCGCTGCGTAGCGACGTGCGCCGCATCGGCGACGACTTTGGCCGTTCGATAGCGCGTCACAATGGCTCGCGGTAAGCCGTCTCACCGCCCAAGTTCCCCTTCATCTTTGCGGCCAGCTGGGCAACAGCAAGGCGCAGAGGTGGTGCGCCGCCAGACCATGATGCAGGCGGAAATCCATCAGGGACCGCTGCCTCATCCCGAGGTGCTGCGCCAATACGACCAGCTTTCTCCAGGTGCTGCCGACCGTATTATCACTATGGCGGAAGGCGAGGCGGCTCATCGCCGCGAGATGGAACGCCAGCAGCTCGAATCAGACGTAGCGCACCGCAGAACCCTGACTGGCATAGAGCAGCGCCGCATCGATGGTGTTTTTTCCAGCGATAAGACCGGCCAGATACTCGGGGCGGTGGTTTCGTGCATTGCTCTACTCGCGGCCGCAGCAACCGCCATTGTTGGCCTGATCTACGGCGTCACGTCTCGCTGGTACTGGGCCATCCCCGTCGCCCTAGTGTCGCTCCCCGTCCTTGGGATGGTCCAGGCAATCCGTCGAAGGGTTGAGCCAACTCGCGGCGAAAAGGCCGCCGGCAAGCCGACCAAAACTGATACATAGCGCGCCATTACCGCGGCGCCATGCCCTTGCGCAGCTTGCGAGGCTCTTCCAGCAGCTCGGCCGTATCTCGGTCACGCTCGATCACACAGGGCTCGGCGGCCAGGCCGGCCAGCAGGTCGTCGTAGATCTCGCCCATCAGGCTGGCGGGCCGCTTCAGGTCGCCGGACACCTGGTGCAGGCGCAGCAGCGTCGCGCGCAGGCGCTTGATCTCCCACAGCAGGGCGATCACATCGGGGTTCCAGGGCTGGCGTTCGCGGATGGCGCGCAGTTGCTCGGCGGTGAGGGGGGCTTTGAACGGCATGGCGGAAAACACTGGTTGGATGAACAGTGTAATCCGCAGAAAACGGGGTCATTTCATCGGGGTTGCAACCAGCTTTTCCGCAGGGAAGGGCACCAAGAAATCCCGTGTCGCATCGGCCGGCGCGGTGAGCCAGTCGCCGTAGGCGCCCTCCGGCAGGATGACGACCATGCGCTTTTCCTTGCCGGCCTGGTGGTAGTCCCGGAACAGCGGGTCCTGGTCGGCGTTGATCGTCAGCATGGTGTAGCTTTCCTGCACCTGGCCAGCGGCGTCGCGCCAGCGATCCCACAGGCCGGCAATGCCCAGCGGCGCGCCATCAGCTCGGGTGAACCGGGTGGCCACTGCGGCGCCAGACCGCCAGTCGGGTTCGAAGATCGCGTCGGCTGGGATGATGCAGCGCTGGGCCTTCGCCCATGCATTCCGAAACGTCCAAAGCTTATGTGCCGTCTCAGACCGCGCGTTGAACGTGGGCACTTTACCTGCGCTGGGGAGCTTGGCCGCCGGCGTGCCTGGCGGAATCATGCCCCAGCGGCCCACGACTGCCTCTCGCTCGGGCACGGCCTCGTCGCCGGCGTCATGTTCCAGCGGCCTGCGCACAATGACGCCGTCGTAGCCGGGCCACATGTCGTACTTGCCGCCCGCCGGCTTGTTGGGCGCGCCGAACTTCTTCAGCAGCAGCTCGGCGTCCTTCAGGGTCTGGTAGTGGCTGCACATGATTCGTCAGAAGTTCTGAACCTGTGTACTGATGCCCGTCAATTCGTACCTGGCGGATGCAATTCAATTAGCTCTGCCATCTCTTGAGCGATACCCTGCTCCAGCCTGCCATGTAGACGAATGCGTTGGGGATATCGCGAGCGATGCTCGGCTAAAGACCTTTGAAGAATGGGCTCCCTTTCTTGCGGGGTGTCGGCTTGCAACAATTGCTGCGCCACTTCATATGCATATCGAGTATCTTCCCTAAGAAACTCTGCATAGGCTAGAGCCTCCTGCCGCAACCTCGGGAAATATAGGCGCAACAACATTTCCGAGCGAGCAATTTCATTAGACGGGTGCTGGGCTTCTCTACCGCATGTGATTGCCCCCCACCAATTGGCAAAGTTGATCTCGGCGATGTTCAATGCTTCGAGGGCGGCTTCGGCCTTTAACCTTCGTAGCGTTGTTACTTCCTTATGATGCCAGCTCTGCATATCCACCTGAGTACGGATACTCTCTGTGATGCGGGTGGTCTCAGCAAGTTGCTGCTTTATCGCAATCAGATTCGCGTTTTGGGCGTCTAATTCCCCTTTCTTTTTCAGCCGGGCGCCCCAATACGCAGCCACGCCTGCGGCTACCACTGTCAATATGGATGCGGGCCACAATGCCGAGAAATCAGTACGTGTCGAAATTTTCTCGGCTAGCTGTTCTATAGCCTGAATTAACCGTGGGTCCATTTTTTGCCTTATCAAATTAGTATCGGCGACCGGTGTTCAGCCCGGGATTTAAATGGGTTTGTACATCAGTTTGAGCGAAATCGCGGAATGCTTTGTTGCTCTGGCCCCGCATGGTTCCTGGACCTTTAAGAGGGTTCGTTTTCGGAGCTGGAATGTTGAGGAAGCCACTGACGCGGGTCACCGAGCAATTGGGTCAAATGTGCGCCCAACGCGTCAAACGCTTCTTGCCGCTGGGGAAGCATGGTCTGACGTTGGTAGGTTCGCGTGGTCTTCTTGGCCTTCTTGTGGTTCAGGCAGAGGTCAATGACGTCGGAGGAAATGCCGAGTTCTCCCATGATGGTGGCCCCCGTGCGCCTAAGGTCGTGCTGCGTCCAGTGGCCGCCAGGTAGGTCCAGTATGGTGCTGTTCTTGCGGCCCTTGACCGGCTTGGCCCGTGTCTGCCGATCGGTAAGACGTCGGGTCACTTCGGTTTCCGATAGATGGTTGCCGTCGCGCCCCTGGAATACATATTCCCCATCGCTTGGCAGCTGCGTGAGGCGGTCCCATATCGCCAGCGAAAAATCGCTCAGATGCACGACGTGGGGCTTCTTGTTTTTCGCAATCTCAGCCGGGATGGTCCAGGTGGCAGCTTTCCGATTTACTGCCCCATGCCGTTTGATAGTGGCGACCTCGACGGCTCGCGCCAGTGTGGCGAGCGTCCACCACACTGCGAGTTCCGTATGTAGTGGAAGCACCCGGCGCCTGGCCGTGTAGTACCGGGACTTTGATTGTGGGGGCGCTGACAGGGTGTCGCGAAGCAGTGACAGTTCGGCGTCATCGAGTACTCGGTCGCTTTCGTTGTCTTGCCCACCGGCATCCTTCCTCGAAATTCCGGCAGTTGGGTCCCCTTGCATCCATTCGCGGGCGGCCGCGTATCGGAACATTTGCCCTAGTTCGCCGAGCAACAAGTTGGCGGTGCGCAGTTTCTTGGCCTCGCGCGCAGCGTCAATCACCATCATCAACTGGCCGCGCCGAACTTGGGCCAGGGTTATGTCTCCGACCCTCGGCCGCACGTAGATCTCGAATCGGCTTTTAATGGAAGCTTGGTCGTCAGCGCTCGATCTGTGCGGCAATACGTGCTTCTTAAACCAGACGTCGAAGAGGTCGCCAACTGTCGCGGGAGCCGTAGCGTGTTCTGACAGCAGGAGAGAGGCCGCGTCGGGGCTGATGCCCTGGGCGACAAGTCTCTTTCGTTCTGCCGCCTTCTGGCGCGCATCGGCCAGGCGCAGCCCAGGGTAGGCGCCAATGTACTCGCGCAAGCGCTTGCCGCTTGTCGGACTTGTGAAGCGCACCGCCCACATCTTCGTGCCATTCGTCTTGACGCGAAGCGCGAGGCCGCCGCCGTCCGTAAGCTCATACTCGCGATCCTTGGGCTTCGCGGCCAAAATGGCTCGGTCGGTCAATAAGTTCGTTGCCATTGTCAGATCGTCAGGGGGCGCAGTTGGGTGGACCAAAAGTGGACCACTTATAACCCGCTTCCGTCAAACCGGGACTAACCGGGACAATCCTCGATGTCGCATATCTGCTTGAAATATATGGAAAAACCGTGCTAACCCAAACCACCCCAAACTCTAAAAAACGCGACCAAAAATGATTTGGGAGCAGAGGGTCGCGAGTTCGAATCCCGCCGCCCCGACCATATTCAAGTGAAGCCAGCGGTCTCCGCATTCCCACCCGCAATGGGCGGGCCTGTGGAGGATTCACGGCAAAAAAAAACCTCTCACGCGCCGCGTGGGAGGTTTTTTTTGCGCCATTTCATATCGGATCCGGCGCGGTATCGTGGCGCCGCGCGGTGAGTGACCGCATCAGCATGATGCGCGCGGCCATCTTCAAACCTGGATGCACAAGTCACATTTTGATGGGTGGATAGCGGTCGGGCGTCGGTAGAATTTCGGGGTCACATTGAATCCGCGGTGCTGCCATGGCTGAATCTTCGAACGCTTCCACGCAGGAAACCGTGCGCCCCTGGCGCAGCGGCGATGTCACCGTCATCGACAACACCAAGCTCAAGAAGGCGGTGACGGCCGCCGCGCTGGGCAATGCGATGGAGTGGTTCGATTTCGGCGTCTACGGTTTCGTTGCCTTCGCGCTGGGCAAGGTGTTCTTCCCGGATGCGTCGCCGGCCGTGCAGACGATCGCGGCGCTGGGCACGTTTTCCGTGCCGTTCCTGGTGCGGCCGCTGGGCGGCGTGTTCTTCGGCGTGATGGGCGACAAGTTCGGCCGGCAGAAGGTGCTGTCGCTGACCATCATCATCATGGCCATCAGCACGTTCTGCATCGGGCTGATTCCGTCCTACGAGTCCATCGGCCTGTGGGCCCCGCTGTTGCTGTTGCTCTGCAAGCTGGCACAGGGCTTTTCAGTGGGCGGCGAATACACCGGCGCCGCGATTTTCGTCGCCGAGTATGCCCCCGATCGTCAACGGGGGTTCCTCGGCAGCTGGCTCGACTTCGGGTCGATCGCGGGCTTCGTGCTGGGCGCGGGCATGGTGCTGATGCTGCAGGCGGCGATGTCGGAAGCGGCCTTCCTGGATTGGGGCTGGCGCGCGCCCTTCTTCATTGCCGGTCCGCTGGGCTTGCTGGGCCTTTACCTGCGGCACGCCGCGGAAGAAACGCCGGCCTTCACGCAACAGCTCGAGAAGATGGAGCAGGACGACCGTGATGCGGTGCAGGAACGGCCGAAGGTCTCGGTGCGCGAGATCTTCGCCAAATACCGCAAGGCACTCCTGGTCTGCATCGGCATGGTGCTGACGGCCAACATCACCTATTACATGTTGCTGACCTACATGCCGACCTATCTGTCGGGCAGCCTGCACTACCCGGAACAGCACGGCGTGCTGATCGTGGTGGTGGTGATGGTGGGCATGCTGTTCGTGCAGCCCGGGGTGGGGTTCGTCAGCGACAAGATCGGCCGCAAGCCATTCTTCATCAGCGGCTGCCTGGGGTTGATGGTGGTGGCCATTCCGTCCTTCCTGCTGCTGGGCAGCGACAACATCGGACTCATCTTCCTGGGCCTGCTGCTGATCGCGATCGTGCTGAACTGCATGATCGGCGTGATGGCGGCGACCCTGCCGGCCCTGTTTCCCACGCGTATCCGCTACAGCGCCCTGGCGGCGTCCTTCAACGTGGCCATCATCATTGCCGGCCTGACGCCGACCGTTGCCGCCTGGATCGTCGAGGAGTCCGGCAACCTGATGATGCCGGCGTACTACCTGATGGCCGCCGCCGTCGTGGGCCTGATCACGGCCGTATTCATGCCCGAGACGGCCAACCGGCCGCTGCGCGGCGATACCCCGAACGCCGCGAACAAGGGCGAGGTGAAAGCGCTGTTGCAGCAGGCCTATGATCAGATCGAGCAAAGCGTGCAGGACGTGGACGCCGAGATCGCGGAACTGGAAGAGAAGCTGGAGACGCTGAAGCAGAAGCGACAGCGGTTGGCGGACCGGCATCCGGACATCGACTGACATGGCCCAAGCCGGAACCTGATTCTTGGATCTACCGGAAAGCGCCGCGAGGGCGCAGCATGAGGCCTTCGATAGACAGCAATCAGGATCCATCATGAGCCATCGTCTCGACTACGCCCAAGCCGCCCCCGAGGGCTACAAGGCCTTTGGCGCCGTCTATGCCTATCTGCGCCAATGCGGCCTGCCCGAAGCCCTGGTCAACCTGGTGTACCTGCGGGTCTCGCAGATCAACGGCTGCGCCTATTGCATCGACATGCACAGCCGCGACCTGCTCAGGCAGGGCGTGGCGGTGGACAAACTGGTGCTGGTGCCGGTGTGGCGCGAGGCCGGCCCCTTGTTCAGCGGCCGCGAGCAGGCCGCGCTGGCCTGGGCCGAATGCGTGACGCGGGTCGCCGACACCGGCGTGCCGGACGCGGACTACCAGGCCGCGGCGGCCGAATTCAATGACAAGGAGCTGGCGGACCTGACCTATGCGATCGGGCTGATGAATGCCTTCAATCGCTTGGGCGTCACGTTCCGCAATACCCCGGCCGCCGTCAAAAAGGCCGGGCAGGGCGGATAGGCGGGCGGGCCGCGATCAGGGTCAAGGCCACAGCAGCTTGAGCGCGATCGCCAGTATGGCCAGGCCGACCAGGACGTCCAGCACCCGCCAGGCGGTCTGGCTGGCGAAGACCGGGCGCAGCAGGCGGGCACCGAATCCCAGGGTGAAGAAGAACGCGAACGAGGCGGTCATGGCGCCCAAGGCGAAGGCGAGCTTGCGGCCTTCGTATTGACTGGAGATCGATCCCAGCAACACGACCGTGTCCAGATAGACGTGCGGGTTGAGCCAGGTGAAAGCCAGGCAGGTGAGCAGGGTGGCGCCCAGTCCGGTGGCCTGGCGTGACGACGGCGTCAGGCTGCCGTGGTTGCGCAGCGCGGAGCGCAGGCTGCGCGCCGCATAGGCCAGCAGGAACAGCGCGCCGCCATAGCGCAGCACCGGTTCCAGCCAGGGCATGGCATCGGAGGCCAGGCCGAAGCCGGCCACGCCGGCGGAGATCAGCACCGCGTCCGACAGCGCGCACACCAGGCACACCGCGAAGACGTGCTCCTGGCGCAAGCCCTGGCGCAGGACAAAGGCGTTTTGCGCGCCGATCGCGAGGATCAGGCTGAGGCCGAGTAAAAATCCGGGGAAGTATGCGCTGCTCATGTCGTGCCTTGAATCAAGGGCGACAGACTAGCGGCTACGGGATAATTAGAGAATCTAAAGATACTAATCTATCTTTAGAGTTTCTGAATTTTCGGGCGTGATCGCGGCACGCCGCCTCGATCAATGGCGCGGTCCGGCGGCTACCGGTTGCAGCTTGTCGAGCTCGGCCTGCAGCGAATTCAACAATAGTTGCAGCTGTTCCGAGGTAACGGCATAGACGCGGCCCCGCCCGTTGCGCGCGGCCGCGACGGGCGACGGATCGGTCAGGAAATCCAGCCGCAGCAGCAGGGAATCGTGTTCCACCAGGGGCATCATGGCCCAGCCGGTCACCGGCGATACGGCCTCGCCGGGTTTGAAATTTCTGTCCAACACCTTTGTATCCTGTTCACGCGGCCGCCAGGGCGGTATACCGGAATTTTATTTATTCAGGTTAATGTCAGCAAGCCCCTTCCACACTTGGCTCAATCTGCTTGTCCATCGGGGTAGCCCTGTGGACTTGGCCTCCAGCCAGCAGGTGAGCACCCAGGGTCGCTTTCACACCTCGCGCCTGGACGCTCCAGGTGAGCCAGGCCTAGCGACCTTGCGGGACTGCGGACGACGGTCAGAGTATTGCGGAAGGTCGCAGCAATCTGATTGGGCGGATTTCGCCAGGTCGGCTGGCGCCGCGCTGTCGAAATGCGTTTTGGAGGCCTATCTTTTCAACCACGTCAGGTAGGCATGCTCCATGCCTTCCGCCATGCCAGCGAGCGAGAATTTTTTCTCGCCGCGCACATAGGCTGCACCGGCTGCGCCCATGCGCTGTCGCAAGGACGCGTCGGCGGCCAGGGTTTCCAGGGAAGCACGCAAGGCGCCGGCATCGCCATAGGGCACAAGCAGGCCGGTCTCGCCGTGCTTCACGACTTCGGGGACACCCCCAACGTGCGTGCCGACGATGGGCAATCCGCAGGCCGCCGCTTCGATGAATGAAGTGCCCAAGGCCTCAAACTGGGTGGCCAGCGCGAAGATGTCGCTGGCGGCCAGCACATTGCCGATATCGGTGCGTCGGCCGAGAAAGTGAATGCGCGTTTCGCAAGCGAGTCGGCGAGCCGTATCTTTGAGGGCATTGAGCTGCGATCCTTCGCCCGCAAAAACCAAATGGATATCCGCCGGGCCGTTTATAAGCGGTGCCGCCGCGGACAGCAGCAGGCCCTGACCTTTCTGCGGCCGCAGGTGCGCGACGCAGACGATGACGATGGCGTCACGGGAAATCCCTAGCTCTTCGCGCAGGCTGGAGCGCCCGTCGTTCGGCGCGATGGGAATCGCATCGGACACCGTCATGACATGGCTTTGCGGCACGCCGCGCTCGAGCATCTGGCTCGCGACATAGTCGCTGACCGCCACCACCCGGTGCGGAAGTCGAGTGTAGCTCCATAGCGATCCGGGCCGTTTGGCCAGGTGACGGGTGCGTACGATCAGCGGCGTACCTGCAAGTCGGCCGGCCATCGCCGCGATCACGGTGTCGCGCCGGCTATGGGTATTGAGGACGTCGAATTTGCCGCGCGCCAGGATGCTGCGGATGCCGTACACCGCTCGGGTGTAGTTCGATACACCGTCCATCAGGAATTCATGCACGCGAAACCCCTCAGCCTGCAGGCTCGCCGACAGCTTGCTTCCGGGTTGGCAGATCGCTTCGAGCGTATGGCCGCGTTCGCGCAATGCCATCATTTCCTGGAAAATACGGTTTTCCTGGCCGCCGAAGGTTGTCGCCGCCTCGGAATGCATGATGCGCAACCGCCCCTGGCCGCTAGCACACATCAGGATGTCTCGCTTTGGGATAACAGCACTATGGTCTCGGCGTAGAGGAAATCCTCGTCCGAGATCACGCCATAGGGAGTGGTTGCCCCCAGCTTGATGTCCAGGCGCTTGTCGTGCTGGTGCGCCTGGATGTTGCCGGACAGGTCCAAGCATAGGCGCCAGCCGGCAGCCCCCAACCGGTTCATGATGTCAGAGGGTTTAAGTATGGCCAGCTCATAGGGTCCAACAGCTTCGAACATGTGAGATGGAATCGCACTGGCCAGCCCCACGTCTACAAGTCGAGAAGCTTTGCCATTGCCAGGATCGAAAGAATACCGGAATAGCGCGGGCAGCCGTACGCCCTGAAAATGCGGCATAATAATGTTTCAATTGAAAATTGTTGTCGCATTTTAGCAAACTCGCCTCAATCTGCTCATTTCGGCATACAACGCGTCCACTTGTTCGTCTTACTGCTGAACATCAGCGCCCAGCGGCATGGGCAAGGCCGGCCTGAGCGGCGAGTAGCTTACCATTTTCTGAATGAAAGAGTGGCGTGTTCGCAGTCCCGAGGGCGCGAAGGCACGAACAACAAAAAAGCGCCCGGAGAGGGGCGCCTTATGCCAGGGAGGTCCGTGAAGCCAGGCTAGCCGGCGTTCTGGTCCGCCGCCCGCAGCAGGCTGTACAGCTTGTCCTTGAGCAGGAGCTTTTCCTTTTTAAGGACTTCGACGCTGGTGTCAGAGGCCGGCACGATGCCCGCCTCCATGTTCTTGATCTCCTGGTCCAGGTCGTTGTGACGCTGGAACAGTGCCGAGAAATGACCATTCTCGGCTTTCAGGCGGGTAATCAGTTGGCGGTACTCAGGAAACATGACGGCCTCTTGCGTGATCCGGTTGAAGGGGGGGCTGCGCGGGGCCGGCGAACCGGCCCGTTAATGAGCTGTCGGTTCCATGACAGCCCAATGGCCCGCCAAAGTCAACCCGCCGGGCAGCGCGCCGCGGGGCCGATTTGATGCCACGCAAAAGGCGTGGCAAGTGGGGCGCCATGGGGGAGTTGCTTGGTCTTATCTTTTCACGTTTATTTACATGGGCCGTTTGGGGCCGGGGATACACTCGCTTCCCCGTGGTCTGCCATAAAAGTGACATGAATCAGCGCGCGCCCATTTATCGCCGAGTCCTGGCGTTGTTCCAGCAGGACGGCCGGATCCACCCGGGCACCGGGATGATCACCGGCGTGATTGCGCTATTCCTCGCCATCCTGTCGGTGCTGGGCGTGCTGGCGTTTCACTTTCCGGCGTATCTGACGACGCCCGAATTGCGCACCTTCTACACCGTCGACGCGATGCGCACGTTGCTGTTCGCCGCCTTGCTGGCGTCCGGCACCATCGCCCTGACCAACATCGTGTTCGGCCGCCAGCGCTGGCTCAACATCGCCGCGTTCGTGCTGGTGTGCGGCGCGGTCGCCGCCGGCGGCAGCCAGGTGGTGGTGACGACGTCCAACACCGGCCATCATCCCTACCTGGGGCTGGACTGGTTCATCCTCGACCTGCTGGCCTCCAGCACCGTGTTCATCATCTTCGAAAAGCTGTTTCCGCTATACCCGGGCCAGCCGGTGTTCCGCGGCGAATGGCAGGTGGACATGAAGCACTTCCTGTTCAACCACCTGTCGGTGGGCGCGGTGCTGCTGTGCATCAACTTCTTCGTGCACCGCTTGTTCTCGTGGGCCGCGTACGAACCGCTGCAGCAGGCGATCCAGTCGCTGCCTTACCTGGTGGAGTTGTTCGTGGCGGTGCTGGTGGCGGACCTGGTGCAGTACGCCGCGCATCGGGCGTATCACGAGGTGCCGTTCCTGTGGCGCATCCACGCGGTGCACCACAGCACCCGCACGCTCGATTGGCTGGCCGGTTCGCGCCTGCACATCGTCGAACTGCTGATCACGCGGGTGGCGGTGCTGGGCGTGCTGTTCGCGCTGGGCTTTTCCAAGCCGGTGCTGGATGCCTACATCATCATCGTCGGTTTCCAGGCGGTGCTGATCCATTCCAACGTCAAGCTGCCGTGGGGCTGGCTGCGCTACATCATCGTGACGCCGGACTTCCACCACTGGCATCACTCGTCCGACACCGAGGCGATCGACAAGAACTATGCGGCGCACCTGTCGTTCATCGACTACCTGTTCGGCACGGCGGTACGCGGCACGGGCAAGCGCCTGCCGGAGAACTACGGCATTCTCGATAACGACATGCCCGGCACGTTCCTGGCGCAGCAGGCCTACCCCTTCCGCAAGAAGTAGGCCGTCCGGCGCTACATCATCTTGACCGCGCGGCCGATGAACTGGATCGGTCCGGTGGGCCTGCCGATGGGAGACCCGGTGGCAGGCTCCAACGTCAGTTCGAACAACTGATTGGGCTCCAGCGGCGGCAAGGCATCCAGCGGGATGCGCACCGGTTCGCCGGGCTTGACCAGGCCCAGGGACACGGGCGCGGACCAACCGTCCGCCTTGGTCCAGAATTCCAGGGCGCGGTCCGGCGGCACCTGTACCGCGGCAATCGGGACGAGCTGCACGTCGTGCCTGCCGGCCTGGGCCTGTATCACCCAACCCGGCGCCTGCGACTGCGGCGCCACCAGCACCACCATGTATTGCGTGGCCGCGGGCGTCGAGACCGGACGCAGCGACAGGGCGACCGCCAGGGTCAGCGCCGCGGCCAGGCCGCAGACGGCCGCGCCGCGCCAGAACGGCAGGCTATCCCAGAGCGCGGCGCGCTTTCGCCGGGGCTCGCGAGCGGGCACGGCCTGGCCCGCGTCCAGCGTGGCCGCGATGCGCGGCCAGAGACCGGGCGAGGGGTCGATCGGGGTGGCCAGGTCGGCCAGCGGCAGCAGCCGCGCTTCCCAGCGGTCGACCGCGGCGCGCAGCGCGGCGTCGTGCTCCAGGCGGGCCTCGACTTCGCGCCGGCGGGCGCTGGGCAAGGTGCCCAGCACGTATTCCCCCGCCAGTTCGTCCAGGCCTTCGGGTGTCGTGGGCAGGGCGCTCATGCCAGACATTCCTTCAGCGCTTTCAGGCTGCGCTTGATCCAGGCTTTGACGGTGCCCAGGGGGGCGCCGATACGTTGCGCGATCTCGCTTTGCGACAGGCCCTCGACGTAGGCGTGCAGCAGGCAGTTGCGACGCACCGGCTCCAATTGTTCGAGGCAGGGGCCGATGCGGCCGGCGCTGTCACGCCATTCGAAGGCGTCGTGGGTGTCATGCCACGCCTGCATCGAGTCACGGATATCCAGGGCCGCCGCGGTGTCGTCGTCCATGCCGGTTTCGTGGCGGCTGTCACGCACGGCGTTCAGGGCGAGGTTGCGGGCGATGCGGTAGAGCCAGCCGCGCGCCGAGCCCCGCGTGGCATCGAAGCCAGCGGCCTGCTTCCAGATATTGACGAAGGCGTCGTGCACGATGTCTTCGGCGCGGGCGCGGTCGCGCAGGATGCGCTGGGCCACGCCCAGCAGGCGCGGCCCTTCTTGCCGATACAGGGCCTCGAGCGCCGCGCGGCGGCCCGCGGCGCACTCCTTGAGAGCCGCTTCGTAATCGAAATCCGGGGCGGGGCGTTGCGGCATGTGCGCGGGCCTGGCGACGGTGGGTACGGACCCGGGCCTGGCCCGGGCGGGTGACAGCATATTACCGGAGTCTGCCCGCCCGCCAAGCCCCGCCGTGTCAGTCCGCCTTCCAGAAAATGTAGTCGGCCTGGTAGGCGACCTGGCTGCGCTGGCCCAGGGTCGCGGTCGTGCACGGCGTCTGCGGCGCCACGCCGCCCTTGAGTGCCGTGCGCTGGATATAGGCCACGCCCGTCAAGGCGCCCGCGCCCATGGCGGGATTGGCCTTGACCAATTGATAGGGCAGGTTGCCCGCGCCGGCGGGCGCCACGGCGACCTGGGTGCCGGTCAGCTTGGAGCCGTCCGCCGCTTCCCACGTGGCGGGAGGGCCGTAGTACGTGCCGACCTGCTTGCCCTGGCGGTCGTTCAGGACGGCCTTGGGACCGGCGAAGACCCATTCAGCCTGGTCTTTCGCGTCGGCCTTGGCGCGGCATTCGTAGGTGATTTCACCCTTGCCCACGGTTTCCCAGGCTACTTTGTGGCCATTGGGTACACGGACTTCGGCGGGCAGCGCGTCCTGCGAGTACGCCATGGCCTGGAAGGCGCCAAGCGTGCCGCACGCGGCCAGGATGGCGGTGGCGAACAGGCCGGCGCCAGGACGGCGGAGGGGGAGGCGAGTATTCATGAGCGGTCTCCTGCGGGTAGAGGGGATCTGTCTGCAACGACACGCGGAATGCGCGCCGTTGCAGGTACTACACGCGAGAGACCGATTCGGATGCAGGCCGGTCGGATTTTTTTTGAGGGGCTGCCATCTGTGCTGTGCTGATGTTCGCATCGCGGACGGCGTGACGCGGCGGCCTTTGCGGAGGGGGCTCCAATTTATCGCCGATGGCGGCCCGCCCGGTCGTCGCCATGCGATGGCGGCGGCCCCGCCGAAGAATCAGGCGGCGGCCAGCGCTTCGTCCTTCCAGCGCTGTTTGTCGCGCAGGGGCGGGAAGCCGAACAGGCGGCTGTACTCGCGGCTGAATTGCGACGAGCTTTCATAGCCCACCGCGTGCGCGGCCAGCGCCACGCCCGCGTCATCGGTCAGCATCAGGCGGCGCGCTTCCTGCAGCCGCAGGTGCTTCTGGTACTGCAGCGGGCTCATGGCGGTAGCCTGCTTGAAATGATGATGCAGCGACGACACGCTCATGTGCACGTCGCGGGCGATCTCCTCGACCCGCAGCGGCAGCGCGTAGTTGTCGCGCAGGATGCGGATCGCCTTGGCCACGCGGTTTAGCTGGCTGTCCTGCAGCACGGTCTGGCGCAGCACCATGCCCTGGCCGTTCATCAGCAGGCGATACAGCAGCTCGCGCTTGACCATGGGCGCCAGGATGGGGATGTCACGCGGCGTCTCGAGCAGCCGCAGCAGGCGCAGCGTCACGTCCAGCAGCGTGCCGCCGAGTGGATTGACGCACATGGCGCGCGAGGCTTCGGCCGGCAGCAGCGGCGGCAGGTTTTCATCGCTGATGAGCGCGGTGATTTCCTCCGGGTTCAGATCCAGCCGCAAGCCCAGGTAAGGCAGGGAGGGGCTGGCGACCGAGACCTTGGCCACCACCGGCAGATCGACGGACGAGATCAGGTAGTGGAACGGGTCGTACTCATAGGCTTCGTCGCCGATCAGCACGCGCTTGGATCCTTGCGCGATGACCGCCAGCGCCGCCTTCTGCAGGGCCGGCTTGGGGCCGGTCGGCTGGGAGATGCGGTGCAGGTACAGGCCCTCGATGGGGGTGTCGAGTGAACCCTCGAGCGTGCCGGTCATGCGTTCGAGCAGGCACAGCAATTCGTGCCGGGCGGGCTCGAAAGCGGCCGTTGACGGGGCGGAGATATGGGTGGGGGCGGAAGGCATGTGCGGGGCTCCGGGCAAGGCGCCTGCGCACGCGCGGGGCGGGCGGGACGCCGGAGGATCAGGCGATGTCGAGTGTAGACCCAACTAGTGGCATGCGTTCGGTCTCGAAGCCGGGCGCGGAGAAATGGGCAAAAAATATGGAGGATCGGGCGCATGTCCCGCCGGGCGCGGGCGGCCCGGAGAATCAGGCAAAAAAAGGGCAGGATCGAGCATCGCCCGCGGCCGCCCCCGCACCGCATACTGTTTCCACCCCGGACGTGCGCCGGTGCCGTCCCATCCCGGGCCGGCGGCGCGCCGTGCCCTGGAAGGAGTGCAATCATGCGGTACAAGAAATTCGGCAACACCGGCCTGTTCGTTTCAGAACTGTGCCTGGGCACGATGACCTTCGGCGGCGAAGGCGAGCTGTGGAGCAAGATCGGCGCCCTGCAGCAGGAGGACGCCAACCGGCTGGTGGGCCGCGCGCTGGAGGCCGGCGTCAACTTCATCGACACGGCCGACGTGTATTCAGAAGGTCGTTCCGAGATCATCACGGGGCAGGCGTTGCGCGACCTGAAGGTCGCGCGCGACGACGTGGTCATCGCCACCAAGGTGTTCGGCCAGACCGGCCCGGGCGTCAACGCACGCGGCAATTCGCGTTTCCATATCATGGAGAGCGTCAAGAAAAGCCTGGCCCGCCTGCAACTGGACCATATCGACCTCTACCAGATTCACGGTTTCGATCCGGCCACGCCCATCGAGGAGACCGTACGGGCGCTCGACAACCTGGTGCAGCATGGCCACGTGCGCTACGTCGGCGTGTCCAACTGGGCGGCCTGGCAGATCATGAAGGCGCTGGGCATTGCCGAGCGCCTGGGCCTGGCCCGCTTCGAATCCCTGCAGGCCTACTACACCGTCGCCGGCCGCGACCTGGAGCGCGAGATCGTGCCCATGCTGCAAAGCGAGGGGGTCGGCCTGATGGTGTGGAGCCCGTTGGCGGGCGGCCTGCTCAGTGGCAAGTACAGCCGCGATGGCCAGGCGGCCGCCGGCGACCGCCGCGCGCAGTTTGACTTTCCGCCCGTCGACCGCGAGCGCGCCTTCGACAGCATCGACGTCTTGCGCCAGGTGGCCGAGGCGCGCGGCGTATCGGTGGCGCAAGTGGCGCTGGCATGGCTGCTGCACCAGCGGGCGGTCACCAGCGTCATCATCGGCGCCAAGCGGGTCGAGCAGCTCGATGACAATCTGGCGGCCACGGATATCCGACTGACGGCGCAAGAGCTGGCGGCGTTGGATCAGGTGAGCGCCTTGCCGCCCGAGTATCCGGGATGGATGTTCACGCGCCAGGGCGAGTTCCGCCGGCAGCAGTTGCGGGAGTCGAACGCCGCGTGAGCGGAGTTGGACCGGGAAAGGGCGGCAGCGCCATGTTCCGCCGGCGGGGCGAGTAGAATCCAGGAACCGGGCGCGGCCCGTTCGCCGGCCGCGCCGCTCTTTTCCCGGGAGTCCCCGTTATGAAGCGCCATGCGCGCGCCGCCGGCCGGGCGGTGATTATGAGGGTCGCGTTGGCCGACACGGCCACGGCGGCGGCCACGCCGTCGTTCGATGGCGGCGGCGCCAGGCGCGGCGTCGAGAAAGGGAGTGGTTCCATGGACGACGCCCCTTTCCGCGTGCATTGACGCGTCGCCGTGGCCATCCCCTTCCTGCGCCAACTCACGGCGGTCAGCCGTACGCCCCAGGCCAACCGGCGGCTGGCGTATTTCCTGACCTTCATCGCCGGCGCCGTCAACGCGGGCGGCTTCCTGGCCGTGCAGCAGTACACCTCGCACATGTCGGGCATCGTGTCGATGATCGCCGATCACATGGTGCTGGGCGGCCTGGCCGTGGTGGTGCAAGGAATGGCCGCGCTGCTGTCGTTCGTGGCGGGGGCGGCCACCTCGGCCTCGCTGATCAATTTCGGCCGGCGCACGCACCTGGCCAGCGAGTTCGCCCTGCCGCTGATGCTCGAGGCGGTGCTGCTGCTGGCCTTCGGCCTGCTGGGGGCGAACCTCGAGAACCTGCGCTGGTTCTACGTGCCCGGCACCGTGATGCTGCTGTGCTACATCATGGGCCTGCAGAACGCGATGATCACCAAGGTGTCCAAGTCCGAGATCCGCACGACCCACGTGACCGGCATGGTCACCGACATCGGCATTGAACTGGGCAAGCTGTTCTACTGGAACCTGGCGCACGAGGACAAGGCCGGCGCGGCCCCGGTGCGGGCCGACCGCGGCAAGCTGATCGTGCTGAGCACGATGGTCACGCTGTTTTTCGCTGGCGGCGTGACGGGCGCCTATTCCTTCTTCCACTACGGCTTCGGTTCGACCGTGCCGCTGGCGTTGTTCCTGATGGTGCTGGCGGCGGTGCCGGTGGCCGACGACATCCGCCATTTCTTCGCGCGTCCCTAGCGCACGCCGGCGACCGCGCGCGGCTCAGGTCTTGGCGTTGGCCAGCAAGACCTGCAGCGCCGCCGCCGTCTGCCAATGTAGCTTTTCCAGGCGCGCATCCTTGGCGGGATCGGTGATGGCACGGCCATCGGCGCCCTTCGGATAGGGGGCGCCAAGCAGCCGGGCCATGTCGATTTGGTAGTGGCTGCTGTCCCCATACGGGCGCTTGCCGTCGATGAAGGGCATCGGCCAGAAGGCGTCGCCCTCGCGCAGCACCGCGTCCAGCTCGCCCGGACCGGCCTCGCGCCAGTTCGCCGCGCGCAGCAGCGTCAGGTGCTCGCGCCGCAGTTCGAAGCGGCCCTGCGCATCGACGCCACTGTCGGGGAAGTCGAAGGCTTCGCGCCGTTGCGGCGGCAGCGTATAGCGGCCGGCGGGCAGGCGGCTGATGTCGCGCACATAGGCCGGCACCAGCCGGCACACTTGCGCCAGGCGCCGCGTCGCCAGGCTTCGATCGGACGTGCCCAGCAATGCCATCGCCGCGGCGATCGTGTCCTTGTCGCTCAACGGCCGTTCGAACTCGATGCCGGGCGCGCCGGACTCCACGGGAATCCAGATCACGCCCAGTCCGCGCATCAGCCTGGCGTGGTCCGCGCCGTAGCGAAGGCTCGCCGGGTCCGCCCGGAAGACCTGGCGGATGATGGCATCCCGCTCATTCGGCGCGGCAGGGCCCGCCGCTAACGCGATGCGCAGCGGCGCGCAGGCCAAGGCCGCCATTGTCAGCGTCAGCGCGCGCCGGGGCGGGGAGACGAGAACAGGCTGCGCGGAGCGCGGCAGGGCGGGCGGTGTGCGAGACATGGGGGGACTCCTTTGGCGGCGGATGGCTTGCGCGTCACGGCAAGGCGGAGCGAGAAACGTCGAAAGAAGCGGCGCTAGCGCGGCAGCGATGCCAGCTCGGCGGCCGCGCGGGAATAGCCGGGTTGCAGCCGCAGCGCCGCCTCGTAGCTGGCGCGCGCGTCCGCCTGGCGGCCCAGCCGCCGTTGCAGCATGCCCTGGTTGGTCAGTATCTGGGCGCTGGGCGGCGCCGCCGCCACGGCCCGCTCGTATGTCTTGAGGGCGTCGGCCGTGCGGCCCAGGCCGTCCAGCAAGGCGGCTTCCAGGTTCAGGCCGATGCTCCATTGCGGATAGCGCTGCGTCAGGCTCCGCGCCGTGGCCAGCGCGCTGGGCAGGTCCCGCAGCTCGGCCTGGACGCCGGCCTTGTTCACGTAGAACCAGCGGTTGTCCGGGTCCAGCCTGATCGCTTCGTCGAACCGTTCCAGCGCCGCGGCGGGTTGGCCGTTGACCGTTTGCAGCTTGCCCAGGAAGTTCCTGACGTCGGCATTGCCGGGATCGCGTTGCGACAGGGCTTCGGCGATGCGCTGCGCCTGCGCCGGGTCGTTGCCGCGCAGCGCGGCGGAGATCTGCTGGTTCATTTCCCGCAGCGGCGCGGGCCATTGCTGGATGCGGGCGCGCAAGGCGGTGCTCTCGGCGGCCAATTCGGCCTGGTAGGCGTTGTCGAATTCCAGCGGCGGCTGCGCTTGCGCGCGGGCGGCGGCGTGGCCCGCCAGCAGCAGGGCGGCCAGCAGGCAGCCGATCAGGGCGCGTAAGTACCTGCCGGGGCGCACGGTCGCCCACCATGCCGCGGCGTGCCGCCAGCCTGGCGACAATCGAAAAGGACGATGCGGCGTTGCGATCATGAGGGACGGGAAAATGGGGCCTGGGCCCCTTACGATATCCCGAAATCGCGCCGGCGTTCGCCACGACCGGACGGCCCGGCGATGAGGCCGGGCCGTCCCGTGGCTCCCTTCCTGGCCGCACCTCGCGGCAGCGGAGGGGGAGATAGGCTCATTTGGGCATGAGCACGTTGTCGATCACGTGGATCACGCCGTTGGACTGGTAGACGTCGTAGGTGCTGATGTTGGCGACGCCGCCTTTCTCGTCCTTGACGATGAGGTTGTGCTTGCCGTTCATCATCACCCAAAGCTTGCCGCCGCTGGCGGTGGTCAGCTCGGTGACGCCGCCCTTTCTGGCCTTGGCGGCCAGCGCGTCGAAGTCCAGCTTGCCCGGCACGACGTGGTAGGTCAGGATCTTGGTCAGGGTGGCCTTGTTCTCGGGCTTGACCAGGGTGTCGACCGTGCCGGCCGGCAGCTTGGCGAAGGCGGCGTTGGTGGGGGCGAACACCGTGAACGGACCCTTGCCCTGCAGCGTGTCCACCAGGCCGGCGGCCTTGACGGCGGCCACCAGGGTGGTGTGGTCGGCGGAGTTGACCGCGTTTGCGACGATGGTCTTGGCGGGCATCATCGGTTGGCCCCCGACCATCACGTCGGCCGCATAGGTGGGTGCCAGGGTCAAGGCGGAGCTGGCGATGGCAATCGAAGCTAGCAATTTCATGACGATCTCCTTTTTGGTTGGCCGTCGCCTGCACATACGGGACAGCCCTCTGGCTGGATGCGCTCGGCGACCTGGAGCAAACCCTAGGTAGGCGCGATCGCCCGGCGCTGGCAGGCGCGGGCTCGCTGCCGAAATTGCCAGGATCACTACAATGAGAAAACCGGCGCCCGACCGGGGCGCTGCCGCCGCCGGGCAGCGGTAAGCACGCCTTTCTGGCGCTTGTTCGCAGGGTGGTTCCGGTCGCGGACAGGTAGCATCAAAGAGGTGATTGCCAGGCCGCGCACCGGCGCGCGGCGCTGCCGCGAATCACGCGATTCGCTATTTTCCGGAGGATAAGAACAAACATGGACGCGGAATTCTGGTTGGAACGCTGGCGCGACGGGCGCACGCATTTTCATCAAACACGAGTGACGCCGCTGCTGCAGAAATACTGGCCGACACTCTCGGTGCCCGCGGGCGGCAAGGTGCTTGTGCCCTTGTGCGGCAAGTCGCTGGACATGGTCTGGCTGGCGGCGCAAGGCTTCCAGGTGCTGGGCGTGGAACTGTCGCAACTGGCGGTCGAGCAGTTCTTCGTCGAGAACGAACTCAAGCCCTTGATTCACGAAAGTGCCTACGGCAGCCACTATGTGGCGGGCAATATCGAAATCATCCGCGGCGACATCTTCAAGCTCGATGCGCCGCTGCTGTCGCATTGCGTCGGCGCCTACGACCGCGCGGCGCTGGTCGCGCTGCCCAGGGAGATGCGGGGCGAGTACGTACGCCACGTCTACGGGCAACTTGCCCCCGGTTATCGCGGCCTGCTGATCACCCTCGATTATCCGCAGGAAGAGATGGACGGGCCCCCCTTCGCGGTATTGGACAGTGAGATGCGGACGCTGTTCAGCGGCGTCGCGCCCGCGGTGATCATCGATCGCCGCGACATCCTGGCCAAGGAACCCAAGTTCGCCGAACGCGGCGTGAGCCGGCTGGATACGGTCGTCTATCGGCTGGGCGTGCAGGCCTGAGGCGCGGCCCGGCGGCGCCGGCCGCTGGGGCAGCGCGGCCCGCCGCCTTGCCTCGCGCCCGGCCCGGCGGTTCAGAAGAACCAGCCGCCTCGCGTCAGGTCCTTCTCGCAGTTCTTGTACTGGCTGGCGAATTTGTCGGCGCGCGCCTGCACTTTCCTTGACACCGTCTTCAGCCATGCCTTGCGGTCGTAGCTCCGATTGCGGTATCCGGTCCAGCCTTCGTGGTAGTTCAGGTACTGGCCATAGGCATCGGACTTGGAGATGCCGTTCAGGCGCTGGGTCTTGTTCATGTACCAGCCCATGAAATCCAGTGCGTCAGCGAAATTGTCACGGCTGGAGCCCCAGCCGCCGGCATCCTTCTTGTAGTCGTCCCAGGTCTCGTCCTTGGCCTGGGCGTAGCCATAGGCGGAACTGACGCGGCCCCACGGGATGATGCCCAGGAAGTAGTAGCGCGGCGGCACCGCGTCCTGCTTGAAGCTGGACTCCTGGTACATCATCGCCATCGGCACCGGCACCGGCGCGCCCCATTTCTTCTGCACCTTGAGCGCGGCGTCGTGCCAGTCCGGCTTCTCGCGGAAGATGGCGCAGATGTTCTCCGGATTCGACGGCGGGGCGGTGGCGCAGCCGGCAAGCGCGGCCAGCAGCGGCAGCGGCATCAAGAGCCGTGTCATTGGTGGTCTTCTCCAGGCGCCGGCGGGCGGCGGTTACGTTTTGCGTGTCACGATTTGCAGTGATTGTATGAAAACGTATCGATGGAAAAGTTCCGCCCCCGATTTTTATTCGCATCGCGCCGCTCAGGCCTGAGATCTCTCGGGCGGTTTGCCGCTTTGGCGCCCCAAATGAAAACGGCCCCGGATCGCTCCGGGGCCGTGTCACAGGGGTGCCTGCGTGGCGAGGTTACACCTCGATCACGTCCGCCACGTCCTTGTAGTCGGCGATCTTGTCGAAGTTCAGGTACTGGTAGATCTGGTCGCCGCTCTTGTTGATGACGCCCATGTCGGCCATGTACTCGTCCTTGGTCGGGATGCGGCCCAGCTTCGAGCAGATCGCGGCCAGTTCGGCCGAACCCAGGTACACGTTGGTGTTCTTGCCCAGGCGGTTCGGGAAGTTGCGGGTGCTGGTGGACATCACCGTCGCGCCTTCGCGGACCTGCGCCTGGTTACCCATGCACAGCGAGCAGCCCGGCATTTCGGTGCGGGCGCCGGCCGTGCCGAACACGCCGTAGTGGCCTTCCTCGGTCAGTTGCGTGGCATCCATCTTGGTGGGGGGGGCCACCCACAGCTTGACCGGGATGTCGCGCTTGCCTTCGAGCAGCTTGGACGCCGCGCGGAAGTGGCCGATGTTGGTCATGCAGCTGCCGATGAACACTTCGTCGATCTTGGCGCCGGCGACTTCCGACAGCGTCTTGACGTCGTCCGGGTCGTTCGGGCAGGCCACGATGGGCTCGTGCACGTCGGCCAGGTCGATTTCAATGACGGCGGCGTATTCGGCGTCGGCGTCCGGTTCCAGCAACTGGGGATTGGCCAGCCACGCTTCCATCGCCTTGATGCGGCGGCCCAGCGTGCGCTCGTCTTCGTAGCCGTTGGCGATCATCCACTTGAGCATCACGATGTTGCTGTTGATGTACTCGATGATCGGTTCCTTGTTCAGGCGCACCGAGCAGCCGGCGGCCGAACGCTCGGCCGAGGCGTCCGACAGTTCGAAGGCTTGCTCGACCTTCAGGTCGGGCAGGCCTTCGATTTCCAGGATGCGGCCGGAGAAGATGTTCTTCTTGCCTTGCTTGGCGACCGTCAGCAGGCCCTGCTTGATGGCGTACAGCGGAATGGCGTTGACCAGGTCACGCAGGGTGACGCCGGGCTGCAGCTTGCCCTTGAAGCGGACCAGCACCGATTCCGGCATGTCCAGCGGCATCACGCCGGTGGCGGCGGCGAAGGCGACCAGGCCCGAGCCGGCCGGGAACGAAATGCCGATGGGGAAGCGGGTGTGCGAGTCGCCGCCGGTGCCGACGGTGTCGGGCAACAGCATGCGGTTCAGCCACGAGTGGATCACGCCGTCGCCCGGACGCAGCGAGACGCCGCCGCGGGTGCTGATGAACTCGGGCAGCGTGTGGTGCGTCTTGACGTCCACGGGCTTGGGGTAGGCGGCGGTGTGGCAGAACGACTGCATCACCAGGTCGGCCGAGAAGCCCAGGCAGGCCAGGTCCTTGAGTTCGTCGCGGGTCATGGGGCCGGTGGTGTCCTGGCTGCCGACCGAGGTCATCTTCGGTTCGCAGTAGGTGCCCGGGCGGATGCCGCGGCCTTCCGGCAGGCCGCAGGCGCGACCGACCATCTTTTGGGCCAGCGAGAAGCCCTTGCCGGTGTCGGCCGGGTCCTTGGGCAGGCGGAACAGCGTCGACGGCGGCAGGCCCAGCGCTTCGCGCGCCTTGGCGGTCAGGCCGCGGCCGATGATCAGCGGAATGCGGCCGCCGGCGCGCACTTCGTCGAACAGCACGTCGGATTTGACTTCGAATTCGGCGATGACTTCGCCATTCTTGATCGCCTTGCCTTCATAGGGGCGCAGTTCGACCACGTCGCCCATTTCCATCTTGGAAACGTCGAGTTCGATCGGCAGGGCGCCGGCGTCTTCCATGGTGTTGTAGAAGATCGGGGCGATCTTGTTGCCCAGGCACACGCCGCCGAAACGCTTGTTCGGCACGAAGGGGATGTCTTCGCCGGTGAACCACAACACCGAGTTGGTGGCCGACTTGCGCGAGGAGCCGGTGCCGACCACGTCGCCGACGTAGGCGACCAGGTGACCCTTGTCCTTGAGCGACTCGATGAACTTGACCGGGCCGCGCTTGCCGTCTTCTTCCGGTTCGAACGCGGCGCCGTCGCGCTTGTTCTTGAGCATCGCCAGGGCGTGCATCGGGATGTCGGGGCGGGTGGTGGCGTCCGGGGCCGGCGACAGGTCGTCGGTGTTGGTTTCGCCGGGCACCTTGAAGACCGTGATGGTCAGGCTTTCGGGCAGTTCCGGACGGCTGGTGAACCATTCGGCGTCGGCCCAGCTCTGCAGCACGGACTTGGCGTTGGCGTTGCCCTTGTCGGCCTTTTCCTTCACGTCATGGAAGGCGTCGAACATCAGCAGGGTCTTTTTCAGGGCGTCGGCGGCGATGGTGCCGATTTCCTTGTCGTCGAGCAGTTGGACCAGCGGGCCAATGTTGTAGCCGCCCAGCATGGTGCCGAGCAGTTCGGTCGCCTTGGCGCGGCTGATCAGGGCACAAGCTTCGGTGCCCAGGGCCACGGCGGCCAGGTACGAGGCCTTGACCTTGGCGGCATCGTCCACGCCGGCCGGAACACGGTGGGTCAGCAGATCGACCAGGTTCTGCTCTTCGCCCGCGGGCGGGTTCTTCAGCAGTTCGATCAGTTCAGCGGTTTGTTTTGCCGTCAGGGGCAGCGGGGGGATCCCCAGGGCCGCGCGTTCGGCAACGTGTTGGCGGTAAGTATCCAGCATGTGAGGCCTGCTCAAAGTCGGGTTGGAAGAAGGGTTGTCGCCGGAATTGTAGAGGGAAGAGGGGGGCGCAAGCAAATGTCTTATATCTTATATAAGACTTGAGTCGATAGCCGTTGCCTGCGGGCCACGCCGGGCGTGGGCGGCGTGGCGCGGGGCGGCCCATCAGGGCAGAAAACGGGGGCGATTCAGGGATGGGCACGCCGAAGCGAGACTGCGGCGGCGGCAGCCGCGAGCGCGGCTGCCAGCCCCCAGTCTGTGCTTGCGCTTGCGCTCGGGTGGCGCAAGCCCGTGCTGATAAATGAGAAGGCTCTGGCGGGCGGTCGGGCGGACCGCCGGGCGCGGGATCAGTTGGCCTTGGCGTCGTACACCACGCCCACGCGGGCGAAGTTGGCGCCGTACTGCTTGACGTCCAGCTGGAACGGGGCGCTTTCACCCGGCTTGAGCTTGGGCAGGCGCAGCTCCGAGTAGCGCGCGCCGGTCAGTTTGTCCTGGGCGTCGTAGAGGCTGACCCAGACCTTCACGTTGTCGATTTCGGCGCTGTCGTTGTTGCGTACCCGGCCATGCACCGTAACGTACTTGTAGCGGTAGCGGTAGGTGAAATTCAGCGTGCCGGTGCCGATGCCGGCCTCGGTATTTTCGACGCTGATGTCCAGTGCCGGCCGGGTGCCGGGCAGGGCCGCGCGCTTGGCGGGCTTCCAGCTGGTCTTGACTTCGGAATAGCGTTCGAAGCTCTCGCCGTTCAGCAGCACCGGAATGCGCTCGCCAGGGTACAGCATGGCCGGCAGCGACCATTCCTGACGTAGCCGCAGGGGGCGCGAGCCGTCGAACACGGAGATTTCCATGCCGGGCGACAGCGCCACATATTTGTCGCTGCGGTTGACCACCTCGGCCAGCAGCAGCGGGCGCTCGATCTCGTCCAGCAGGCGGCGCGGCGGGGATAACGTCAGCGCCGCCGGATCGAAGAGGGCGAAGTCCGGATCGAGCAGTTCGGCCGTGGTCAATCGCACGTCGTCGATGATGCGGGGATTGGCGGGGCTGACACGCACGATGCGGCTGGCGGGGTCTGGGGAAACCGGCGCCGAGGCGGCGGGCGCCGGCGCGGCCTGGACGGTCTTGGGCGCGTCCCAGGGCAGCAGGCCGTTGTACTTGGCCAGGGCGTAGCCGCCAGCGGCGACGATAATCAGCACCAGCCCGGCCCGGGCAGGCCGCGACAGGGGCCGCGCGGGGGAACGGTCAGCCTTCACTTTGCACCATGTAATCGTAGGATCCGACCTTGCCTTCGGCCAGCATGTCGCAGCGCACATCGAACGAGGTCAGCGCGCCGGGGGCGAGCGGACTGGCCGAACCGTAGCCATTGCCGGTGCCGATCAGCTTGCCGTCCTCGTCGTACAGCATCACCGTCACCTGGGTGCTGCTGGCGGCGACACTGCCCTTGTTGCGCAGCAGGCCCACCAGGCGGTAGGCGCCGTCGTTGCGCACCAACTGCACCTTGTCGGCGGCGACCTCGCGGGCGCTGCTGAGCGCCAGCGACGGCGTGGCCGGCTTCAGGGTGTAGCGGCTGTAGGCGGTATCGGGCAGGGAAATCGTCACCGGCGTGTATTCACCAGGCAGCAGGGTGCGCGCCATCGGCGAACCCGAGGAAGAGGACAGGGTCAGCTCGCCCTGGTAGAACGTGGCGGTGACGCGCGGCGCGTCGATCTTCTTGCCGGTCTCGTTGCGCATCAGCATCACCAGCTGGTTGCGGCCGCGTGCGCGAACTTCCTGCACATCCGTCAGCTTGACCAGCGCGGCATCGATGGGCGGGGGCGCCGCGCGCGAAGGCGAGCGGGTCGAGGAGCCAGTGTTGAACAAGGAAGCCGCGAGCGGCACCAGGATCGCGGCGAGCACCGCCAGCACGATCGCGGCCACCGCGGCCGGTTGCAGCCTGGCGGCGGGCGCCGGTTGCTGCATTCCGCGCAGGATCTTCTCCAGGCGCTGGGCGACGTTGTCTTCGACCAGGGTGACCGCGTGGCAATGGCTGCACTGGTACTCGTTGGTGTCGAGCTTGGTGAACTGGGCGCTGCCGCAAGTCGAGCAGGTCAGCGTCACCGTGTTGATCGTGGTCTGTTTGGGCGTCATGCGTGGAGACAGGCGGACCGCGTCCGGGGCGGCGCCGGGATGGCGCGGCCGAGCCGGGCGCGGCGGGCTTACTGGGCCGCAAGGATAGCGGCCGGGCGCGGGCGGCGGGGTGCATGAGCGCATCTGATTATTACAAAATGTAGGCGAAATGCCCGGACGGCCCCTGGCCCGGTGCTATCATCGCCGGCGTCGAATGCCCCTCTTGAATACGCCGTTCCCCAGTCGTTCCGCTTCAGGCCGCGATCTTTCGCGGCGGGGCCGAGCCGAGGCAGGTCAGGCTCCGTCCCAGCATGAGCATCCTCCAACACGTGTTGTTCCTCGCCTGCGTGGCGCTGGCGACCTACGCCCAGACCATGACGGGCTTTGCCTTCGGCCTGGTGCTGTTGGGGCTGTCCGGAGTGTTCCAGCTGGCATCCGTATCCGAGGTCGCCAACGTGGTCAGCGTCCTGTCGCTGGTGAATGCGGTGGTCACGCTGGCGCGAGCCAAGCCACAGGTCAACTGGCCGTTGATGGCGCCGGCGCTGCTCAGCAGCCTGGCGGGCGTGGCGGTGGGCGTGGCCGCGCTCGCCTGGATCAGCGGGGCCATGGCGGTGTTGCTGCAATTGCTGCTGGGAGTCACCATCATGGCCTGCGCCGTGTTGCTGGTGGCGCGTACCCAGCCTCTGGCGCGTCTCTCGTCGCGCGCGTCTTTCCTGTTCTTCGGCGGGGTCTCGGGCGTGCTGGGCGGCCTGTTTTCGAGCGCCGGGCCGCCCATGGTCTATCACCTGTACCGCCAGCCGCTGCCGCTGGCTTCCATCCGCAACAGCCTGTTGGTGCTGTTTTCGCTGAACGCGGTGGTGCGCCTGGCGCTGGTGACGGGGCAAGGCGCCTTCATGGCGAGCTCGTTCTGGCTGAGCCTGCAAGCCCTGCCCGTGGTGATCGGGGTGACGTGGGTGGCGCGCCGCTATGCCACCGCCGGGTCGATGAAGACCGTCAAGCGGATGGTGTTCGTGCTGCTGCTGGCGGCCGGGCTGGGCCTGGTGGTGCCGGCGTCGCGGCTCCTCGCGGCGGGTTAACCGCGAGGAATCCGCCGCCGCTGGCGCGGGCGCTCAGCCGTGTTCGCCCGAGATGTAGCGCTCGAGCTCGGTGATGATGAACTTCTGTTCGCTCATGACGTCCTTGACCAGGTCGCCGATGGACACCAGGCCCACCAGTTTCTTGTCCTGGATGACGGGAAGGTGGCGGAAGTGGCGCTCGGTCATCAGCGCCATGCAGTGTTCACGTGTGTCTTCCGGGCGCACGTAGAAGACCGAGTCGGTCATGATCTCGCGAACCTTGGTGGTGCGCGACGAGCGATCCTGCAGCACGATCTTGCGGGCGTAGTCGCGCTCGGTGAGCATGCCCAGCACCTCGTCGCCGTCCGCCACCACCACGGCGCCGATGCTGCGTTCGGCCATGGTCTTGATGGCGTCATACACGGACGAGTCCGGCGAGACGGTCACGACGGGCGGGTTGGCCTTTTCCCTCAGAATCTCAGCAACTTTCTTCACGATGTGCTCCCGAATCGCTGGCAAGGTTCAAGCGCTGGCTAGAGCCCGCGCCGGATGCCTTGCGCCGGCGCACGGTCTGGCCGTAGCTCCATCCTAAGCCCGGCGACGGGATTGCCGCAAGTTCGCGTGCCTCACCGTTGCGGTCAGCCACAATAGCGTGGACGGGGCCGAGGGCGGGATCATCGCGCCATGTCATTTGATTCCGATATTTTCCGTTCATGGTCAAAGCCGATTGCCTGCCTGGGAATTTTTCTGTAATTTATAAGCTACATCATGGCCGTTACGACAATTGAGTTGCGGCGCTACGTGACTGTGCAAGGCATATCGCCATTCGGCGTGTGGTTGCGCGAACTCGGTGACGCCAAGTTGCGGGCGTGGATCGAAGTGCGCCTGAAGCGGATCGGCGCCGGGCTTCTGGGCGATTGGCGGGCCGTCGGCCAGGGGGTTATCGAGTTTCGTCTGGATATCGGTCCGGGTTATCGCGTCTATGCCGGCAGGCATGGCGCTCGCTTGATCGTGTTGCTGGCTGGGGGAGCGAAAGCCACGCAGCGGCACGACATCGAACTGGCCTGGCGTTATTGGGCGGACTGGAAGCAGAGGCAGGCATGAACAATCGCCACACTGACATCGCATCGGTTTCCCATGCCGCGGAGACCATCGCTGAATTGCGAGCGGACCACGATTTCGCGGTCGAATACCTGAAGGCGGCGCTGGAAGAACTGGACCATCCGGATCATCGCGCCGCCGGCTTGCTGGCGTTGCGCGACGTGGCGGAAGCCTATGGCGGCGTCGCCGCCGTCGCGGCGGCGGCGGGCATCTCGCGGGAGGCCCTGTACCGCGCGCTTTCGCCTCAGGGAAATCCAACGCTCAAGACATTGCTGGCCGTGCTGCATGCCGTGGGCATGCGGCTGTCCGTGGTGCCGGCGGGCGCCGCGCTGAAGGCCTGATACCACAAGGCCTTTGAGCCACTCCTCTGGTCCTATCTTTCAACGACCGTGCGGTGAGCGGCCGGCCCGCGCCGGCCGCCCCGTATCCTCAGCGGATCAGGAACCCGGCGCCCACCGGATCATTCTTGTCGATGACCCAGCGCGCCGTGCCCAGGATGCTGGCCGTGCCCTTCACCGTCGGCCGCACCGCGCGGGTGCCGTTCAGGTCGACCTCGCCCAGCAGGCAGCCCTCGAAGGTGCCACTGCCCAGCAGGCCTTCGGACTTGATCGGCTGGTTCAGGCCCATCTTGCCGCGCGCTTCGAACATCGCCATCATCGCGCTGGTGCCGGTGCCGCCGGGCGAGCGGTCGAGCTGGCCAGCGCTGAACACGTGCACGTTCTTGTAGAACGCGCCCTCGATCGTGGGCTGGTGCCAGAACGTAATGAAGTTCAGGTTGTTGATGTGCGCTTCGGTCGGATGCTGGATGCGCTGGCGGGCATTGAGCTGGTCGCGCACGATCAGGCCCATGCGCGACAGCTCGGTGCCGTTGTCCGGCGAGATGCGCAGGTCGCAGTTCGACAGGTCGACGATGCCGAAGTAGTTGCCGCCCCAGACGATGTCGGCCGACAGCTTGCCGTAGCCCGGCAGTTCCACCGGGATGTCCTGCGCCGCGACATAGGCCGGCACGTTCTCGAAGCGCGTCCACAGCACGTTGTCGCCTTCCGAGGCCACTTCCGACACCACCAGGCCGGCGGTGGTCTCGAAGCGGATGCGGGTGATGCCGTCCTTGCCGCGCGGCACCAGGCCGTTGGCCACCATGGCCATGCTGACCGCGATGGTGCCGTGGCCGCACATGTGCGAATACTCGGTGCCGTCGATGTAGATCAGGCCGGCGTCGTACTCGGGGCTGGACGGCGGCGTCAGGAACACGCCGAACATGTCCTTGTGGCCGCGCGGCTCGCGCATCAGCGCCTTGCGCAGCCAGTCGTAGTGCTGCTCCAGGAACGCGCGCTTTTCCAGGATGGTGGAACCGGCGGGGTACGGAATGCCGCTGTGGACGATACACAGGGGCTCGCCTTCCGTATGGGTATAGATGACATCGAACGCGTCTTGCTTGCGCATGACAGTGACTCCAGGCGGTAGATAGGGGGAAGAGGAAAGTTATTTGCCGCGTTCGGACAGCATGTCCAGCCCGACGGTCAAATCCAGGATCACGATGGCGACGACCGCAGCCACGATCGTGGCGCCCGATACGGCTGCGATGGTCGGATCAATCGTGTATTGCACGTAGTTGAAAAGCTTCACGGGGATGGTGTTCAGGTCCGCCGTGGTGTTGAAAATCGACAGCTCCACATTGATCCATGACGAGATGAAGGCGAAGATCGAACCGGTCACGATGCCCGGACGGATCTGCGGCAGCACCACCAGGAAGAATGTGGTCCAGGGGTTGGCGCCCAGGTCGGCCGAGGCTTCCTCCAGCGCGCGCTGTTCCGGCGTGAGCAGCGTCAGGGTGGAGCGCAGTACGAACGGCGCGATGATCACGACGTGGCCGATCAGGAGCGACAGGAAGCTGCGGGTCAGGCCGAAGTACGCGCCGAACTGCAGCAGCGCGGCGCCCAGCACGATGTGCGGCAGCACCAGCGGCGACATCAGCACCGAGGTCAGCGCGGCCTTGCCCGGAAACGCGTAGCGCGCCAGCGCCAGCGCCGCCGGCACCGTCAGCAGCACCGCCGCCACCGTGGCGGCCAGCGCCAGCACCGTGCTGGTGGTGAACGCGGCCACATAGCCGGCCTCGACCAGCAAGGTGCGGTACCACTCCAGCGTCCAGCCTTGCGGCGGGAACGCCAGGTACGGCGTGGCGGTGAACGACGCGCCCAGGATCACCACGAGCGGCAGCGCCAGGTAGGCCAGCACGGCCAGCGCGGTCAGGCGGATCAGGTGGCGGGCGATCATCGCGCGGCTCCCGGCAAGGTGGCGGCGCGATTGGCCAGCGCCACCAGGATCAGGGTGAAGACCAGCAGCACCATGCTCAGCGCGCCGCCGTAATGGAAATCGAACACCGTGCTGTATTGCTGGAAGATCAGCATCGACAGCACCGTGACGCGGCCGCCCGACAGCAGCGCCGGCGTCACGTAGGCGCTGACCGCCAGCGTGAAGACGATGATGGCGCCCGACACCACGCCGGGCAGCGTCAGCGGCCAGGTCACGTGCAGGAAGGTCGAGGCCGGGCTCGCGCCCAGGTCGGCCGAGGCCTGCTCGCAGGCCGGATCGACCCGCGCCAGCGCATTGCCGACCGCCAGCACCACGAACGGCAGCAGCACGTAGACCATGCCGATCAGAATGCCCAGCTCGGTGCCGATGAAGCGCATCGGCCGGTCCACCGCGCCGGTCGCCATCAGGCCCTGGTTGACCAGGCCGTTGCGTCCCAGCAGCACCATCCAGCCGAAGGCGCGCACGATGTTGCTGGTGAACAGCGGCACCACCAGCAGGATCACACAGGCGCGGCGCCAGGCCTGCCAGCGCACCACGCGCACCAGGTACCAGGCCAGCGGATAGCCCAGCACCAGGCAGGCGACGGTGGTGAACAGGGCCAGGCGGAATGTCACCAGGATCACGTCCCAGTGGTACTGGTCGGCCAGCACCTTCGTGTACTGCGCGAGCGTCGGCGTCAGGCCGTCCGGCCCGCCCGTAGCGCTGGCCAGCGCCACCACCGCCAGCGGCGCCAGGAAGAAGGCCGCGAAGAACAGCACCGGGGCCGCCAGCAGCAGGCCGGGGGAGAGCCAGGCGCGCCGCGTCATGGCTGGCCGCCGATCAGGTGCAGGTGTGCGGGCGCGAACGCCAGCGTCACCTCGCCGCCGGCATGCAGGCCGCCGGGCGCGAGACCGCCGTGGCGCGCCACCAGGGTCTGGCCGCCGATGTCGACGTGGATCATGCTGTGGCTGCCCACATTGATCACGTCGCTCACGGTGCCGGTCAGCATGGCGTCGGCGCGCTCGCACAGCTTCAGGTCCTCGGGCCGCAGCACGGCCAGGCCGCGCGCCGTCGCCGGACGTTGGGCGAGCGGTACGCGCAGGCGCTGGGCATCCAGCATCAAGGCGCCGTCATCGGCCACCGTATAGGCGATGAAGTTGGCATCGCCGATGAACTCGGCGACGAAGCGCGTGGCCGGCTGGCGGTAGATGTCGGTGCCGGCGCCGACCTGTTCGATGCGGCCGGCGTGCATGACCACGACGCGGTCCGCCATGGTCATCGCTTCTTCCTGGTCATGCGTCACGAAGATGAAGGCGATGCCCAGGCGGGCCTGCAGATGCTTGAGTTCGAGCTGCATGCGCTTGCGCAGCTTCAGGTCCAGCGCGGACAGCGGCTCGTCCAGCAACAGCAGCTTGGGCTGGTTGACGATGGCGCGCGCCAGCGCCACGCGCTGCTGCTGGCCGCCCGACATTTCGCGGGGATAGCGCGGGCCGAAGTCGGCCAGGCCGACCATGTCCAGCGCATCCCGGGCGCGTTCCGCCGCCTGCGCCTTCGAGGCGCCCTGGCGCCGCGGACCATAGGCGACGTTCTCCAGCACCGTCATGTGCGGGAACAGCGCATAGTTCTGGAACACGGTATTGAGCGGGCGGCGATGCGCCGGCAGGCCGCTGACGTCCTGGCCGTCGATCAGGATGCGGCCCGATTCCGGCTGCAGGAAACCGGCGATCGACTTGAGCAGCGTGGTCTTGCCGCAGCCGCTGGGGCCCAGCAGCGCCACGAACTCTCCCTGCTGGATCGCCAGGTCGATGCGATCCAGCGCCTGGTAGGCGCCGAAGCGCATCGACACGCCTTCGATGGTGAGCAAAGCAGACATGGGAAGCGAACCTTGCTCAGCGCTTGCGGGCGACCTGCCGGTTCCACGCGTCGGTGACCTCGGCGCGGCGGGCGTTGATGATGTTCCAGTCGAACAGGCTCAGGTTCTTGACCGAGCCTTCCGCGCCCCAGGGCAGCTTGCGGGCCACGTCCTTGGAGACCTGCACGTCCTTGACCGCCGGGCCCAGGTACAGCCTGGTCGCCAGGCAGGCGGCCGCGTCCGGCGTCAATGCGGTGTCGATGAACTTCTGTGCCGCGGCCTTGTTGGGCGCGCCCTTGACCAGGTGCAGGCGGGCGTCGGTGGCCCAAACGCCTTCCTTGGGCACGGTGAAGCCGATCGGCAGGCCCTTGTCGATCAGGTCCCAGGCGCCGACGTTGAAATGCGCGCCGATCACCGCTTCGCCGCTCTGGAAGGCGTTGGTGGCCGCGCCCGAGCTGTCGAAGAACAGCGCGGTGTCCAGCGAGGCCAGCTTGGCATAGAGCGGCGCCAGGTTCGACGGGTCGATCGCCCACACCCGCGCCAGGAAGAAGATGAACGGCACGCCCGACGAGTTGGCGGGCGAGGGCACCGCCACCGCGCCGGCATACTCGGGCTTCCACAGGTCCTTCCAGCTGGTCGGCGGCTGTGTCACTTCCTTGGTGCTGTAGGTGATGCCGAGCGAGTAATAGCCGGTGCTGACCGCGAAGGCGGCATTGCCGTCGCGGTACACGCCCTGCTCGATGACGTTCTTCAGGTTGGGAATGGCGCTGGCGTCCAGCGCGTCCAGCACGCCGGCCTGCTGCGCCAGCTCGCTGATGCCGCCGTCCATCCAGGCCACGTCGATGGTCGGCGCGCCCTTCTGCTGCTGCAGCTTGGCCAGCGTGGTGGTGGAGGTGCCGACTTCCGGCACCACGGTGACGCCGGTGGCTTTGGTGAAGGGCTCGGCCACGCAGGCGCGGAACGCCTCGCCCCAGTTGCCGCCGTACCAGGCGACGGTGATTTTCTGCTGCTGCGCCAGCGCCGCGTGCGAAGCCATGAGCAGCCCCGCGCCGAGCGCCGCCGCGCCCAGCGCGCTGCGGGTGTTTGTTGCCATGTCGGATTCCCCTTGTAGATTTGTCGATCCGCGATTCATTGACTCAAGTACCACAGGCGCATCTTGGGCGATGCTCGGGAAAACGAGCTTGAAGGCGCGGGACATAAATTTGAATAATTGCGTCATGTCCGTCGCCGCGCCACCCCCGTCCTTGCCGCTCTCCTATGAAGACGGCGAAGCACACCTGCCTCAGGGAAAACCCGCCCTGACCATCGGCATCGTGCTGCTGGACCAGTTCACGCTGGCGGCGTTCGCCGGTTTCGTCGACGTGTTGCGGCTGGCCGGCGACCATGGCGGCCGCAGCCGCCAGATCCACACCGCGTGGCGGGTGATGAGCTGGGACGGCAAGCCGCGCTGCTCCAGCGCCGGCCTGACTATCGAGGTGGAGGCCGGCCTGCCCGACGACCCGGCGCAGTTCGACTACATCGCCATCTGCGGCGGCAACGACTATTCCAGCGGGCGCATGCCCGGACCGCTGCGCGATTGGTTGCGGCGGGCGGCGGCGCTGCGGGTGCGGCTGCTAGGCATCTGCACCGGCACCTTCGCGCTGGCGCAGGCCGACGTGATCGGGCCGCGCACGGTGTGCGTGCACTGGAATGTGCTGGAAACCTTCCGCGAGCGCTTTCCCGCGACCCGCGCGGTGGTCGACCGCCTGTTCGTCGATGAAGGCGACCTGATTTCCTGCGCCGGCTCCACCGCCGCCATCGACCTGGGCCTGTATCTGGTGGCGCGCCACTGCGGCCGCGACAAGGCCCAGCAGGCCATGCGTCACATGATGCTGCAGGGCGCGCGGCCGGGCCGCGTGCCGCAGGCGCATTTCCGCACCGACCTGTCCGGCATCCAGGATCTGCGGGTGCGCCAGGCGGCGCATTTCATCGAGCAGCGCATCGACAATCCGCCGCCGCTGGACGCCATTGCGCGGTATGTCGGCGTGGGCCGGCGCCAATTGGAACGGGCCTTCCGCCAGGCCACCGGGATGTCGCCAATGGCATTCCAGCGGCAACTGCGACTGGAATATGGCAGCTGGTTGTTGCTTAATAATGCCTGCAGCATCACGCAAATCGCGCTGGATTGCGGATTTGCCGACGGCGCGCATTTTTCACGCGACTTCCGCGCGCATTTCGGGCAATCCCCACGCCAGTTTCAACAAAGCCACGGGCGGCAGGCCGCGCGGCACGAAGGCGAGATCAGCGTCTTTCCCGCGTAGCCTTGCGCCCGCAAGGAGAGCGGCATGACATACGACCTTTGGTATTGGGACGGCATACCCGGACGTGGGGAATTCGTGCGCCTGGCGCTGGAGGCCGGGGGGATTCCCTATCGCGAACGCGCGCGCGAGCCGGGCATGGACGAAGACGCGCTGGTCAAGGACATGCTGTCCGACCGCAAGCATCCGCCGTTTGCGCCGCCTTATCTGGTGGCCGGGAAAATGACCCTGGCGCAAACCGCCAATATCCTGCTGTTTCTCGGTGAAAAGCACGGCCTGGCGCCGGCCAGTGTCGAAGGACGCCTGTGGGTGAATCAATTGCAGCTGACCATCGCCGATATGGTGGCCGAGGCGCACGATACCCATCATCCGATCTCGTCGAGTGACTATTACGAAGACCAGAAAGAAGAGGCGGCGCGGCGCGCCCGCGATTTTCGCGAAGCACGCATTCCGAAGTTCCTGGGCTACTTCGAGCGGGTGCTGGCCGGGCAGGACGCCTGGCTCGCCGGTGGCAAGCGCTGGAGTTATGCCGACCTGTCGCTGTTCCATCTGGTCGACGGCCTGCTTTATGCCTTCCCGCGCCGCATGGGAACGCAGGCGGCCAGATTCCCCAAGGTCATGGCCTTGCATCGGCGCGTCGCCGAACTGCCGGCCCTGCAGGCGTATTTCAGCAGTGGCCGGCGCCTGCCGTTCGGCGAAGGCATATTCCGCCATTATCGAGAGCTGGACGCGGAATAACTGACGATTCCGATTCTCCATCGAATCCGCGGAGCCTGCGTGTGCGCCAGCTTTGGTCTGGCTTGGATGGGTCGTCGTCAAGGTTGGCCCCATTATTGGCGGGTACCGATTCTGAAATCCATCTGAAAATACGGGGGCGGATTCGTATTAACCCTGATTAATACCGCGATGGCGGCCCGGGTTAATCGTGAAACCCAGTGAGATGGCGGCCGTCGTTTTTTTTTTGACAAGTCGCTGATGAATATATTGAGAACGCCTCATTTTTAGGATTAAATATTTTCGACTGGATACATTCTTCCTTTTTTTGTAATCACCGACCTGCCGTCGCTACGTTGGCGACGGATTCGCAGGCAAGCGCGTGCACGCGGCGCGGCGTGCACGGCCTGATTCCCGGGACGCGCCAGCAGTCTGCTTCAGATAAGCCAACTGGTTCCTTCATCGGTTTTCAGCAAACTCGTCCCATTTCCTGCGGGAGACGTCAACATGCAATGGCTTACCCTCAAACGGCTGCTGCGTGCCGAGCGCGGCATGCGGAAAGCGGATCTATACGGGCAGATAGCGGCCATCCACAAGGCACAGGCGGTGATCGAATTCGATCTCGAAGGCCACGTGCTGATGGCCAACCAGAATTTTCTCGACACCATGGGCTATGAGCTGGACGAAGTCCTGGGGCAGCATCACCGTATGTTCGTGGTGCCCGACGAACGGGAATCCGCCGAGTACCTGGCTTTCTGGGACAGGCTGGGCCAGGGCGCGCACGACGCCGGGCGTTATCGCCGCATCCGCAGAGACGGCGGCGATGTCTGGCTGCAGGCCAGCTATAACCCGATTTTCGACAAGCACGGCCGCCCTTTCAAAGTGGTCAAGTACGCCACCGACATTACAGAGCAGCAGCAGCGCCAGGCGGATACCGAGGGCCAGCTCGAAGCTATTTCCAAAGTTCAGGCGATTATCGAATTCGAGTTGGACGGCACCATCATCCGCGCCAACGATCTCTTTCTGAACGCGGTCGGATATCGCGCGGAGGAAATCCTCGGCCGCCACCACAGCATGTTCGTGCTGCCAGAAGAGGCGCGCAGCGCGGCCTATGCGGAATTCTGGCGCAAACTGCGCAGTGGCCGGCACGATACCGGTCAATACCTGCGGATCGGCAAGAATGGCCGCCATGTGTGGATTGAGGCCAGCTACAACCCGATTTTCGATGCCGAGGGCAGGCCATTCAAAGTGGTGAAATTCGCCACTGACATCACCAAGCGTTTTACCGCCGCGCAGACGCTGCGGGTGGCGGTGCAGGGATTGACCGAAAACGCGGAGCGCGCCGGTCAGGCCAATACCCTGGCGCTGGATGCCTGCCGCGTCGCCGAGCAGGGCGGCAAGACCGTGGCCGGGGTGGTGCGGACCATGGGCGCGATTACCGACAGCTCCAAGCGTATTTCCGAAATCATCGGCGTGATGGACGGCATCGCGTTCCAGACCAATATCCTGGCCTTGAATGCCGCGGTCGAGGCCGCGCGCGCCGGGGCGCATGGCAAGGGGTTCGCGGTGGTGGCGGCGGAAGTGCGCAGCCTGGCGCAGAACAGCGCGGCCGCGGCCAAGGAAATCAAAGGCCTGATCACCACCTCGGTCGAGCAGATCGAGAGCGGCGCGGGCCAGGTTCAGTCCGCCGGCGCCACGATGGAGGACATCGTGGCTTCTTCGCGCCGGGTCACCGAGATCATGGGCGAAGTGGTGCAGGTGTCACTGGCGCAATCCGCCAAACTGGCCGAGGTCACCGAAGACATCACCCAGATGACGGCCGAAGCCGCTGCCGCGTTGCAGTCCGCCCATGAGTTGCATGGCGGGGCGGTGCTGCGGCCAGCGGTCAAGCCGGTGACCCCGTCGGTGCGCGCGCGCCCGGCGGCCAATACGCCGATGCCGCCCAAGCCGGTGCTGGAGTACGTGCGCTATTGAAGGGCCGGGCGGCTGCGGCCCGGGTGCGCTATAAATACGGTCTTGTCCGAACCCGTCGGCCCGGGCGGGAGCTTTCCCACCCGGGCCGTGTTTTTCCGCGGTACTTCCTCATGACCGAATCCGAAGCCCTGGCGCTTGCCACCCACCGTCATTACAAGGGCGGCCTGTATCGCTATATCGATACGGCCCGCCATTCCGAGACCGAGGAATCCATGGTGGTGTACGAGCACCTGTGGCCGCACACGCGCGGTTTGTGGGTACGTCCCGCCGATCTCTTCTTTGGCCAATTGGCCGACGGTTCGCCGCGCTTCGCGCCGCTCCGGCCGACGGTGTAGTCCATGGCCTTTTATTACCGCAGGACCCGTCCGGCCGGTGCCGGGGCGGGCGCGGGCGGCGCGGCCAAACCCTCCGCGGCGCTGTCGGCGGCCCTGGACGCCTTGCGCGGCCCGTTCGTCGTGGCCGACCTGGAAACCACCGGGTTGTCCACCGCCTCCTGCGAAATCCTGGAATTCGCGGCGGTGCGGGTCGAGCCGGGCGACGCGGCGCGGCGCGAGTACACCCAGGTGGTGCGCACGCGCGCCGTGGTGCCGCCCTTCATCACCCGCCTGACCGGCATCACCCAGGCCGAGGTCGATCGCCGGGGCGTGCCCGTGGCGCAGGCGTTCGCGGCTTTCCTGGATTTCGTCGAAGACCTGCCGGTGTTCTTCCACAACGCTTCGTTCGACCGCCGTTTCCTCGGCGCCGCCGCGCTCGAGACCGGCATGCCCTTTGCCAACGCCACGCACTGCACGCTGGCGCTGGCGCGGCGGGCCTGGCCGGAACTGCCGTCGCACAAGCTGGACGTGCTGGCGCGGCATGTTGGCGCGTCGGAACCCACTCACCGGGCCCTTGCCGACGTGCGCACCACGGTCGCCGTGGCGCTGGCGGCGGGTTCAAGGCTGGCGCCCGCCTGAGGCCGCGCCGGCACGCAACGGAGCAATCATGTCCGACCTGGAACAGATCCGGCTGGCGCTGCGGGCATTCACCGCCGAGCGCGATTGGCAACGGTTTCATTCACCCAAGAACCTGGCGATGGCGCTGTCGGGCGAAGCGGGCGAGCTGCTGGCGCTGTTCCAGTGGCTGACCGAAGAGGAATCGCGCCAGCCGCCGGCTACACTGCGGGCGCACGTGGCCGACGAGATCGCGGACGTGCAGATGTACCTGGTGGCGCTGGCGGACCAGCTAGGCGTGGACATTGCCGCCGCGGTCCAGGCCAAGATGGCCAGGAACGCGTTGAAGTATCCCGCGGACCGTTTTCGCGGCAGCGCGCGCAAATACGACGATCCGCCGGACGTGGCCTGAGCCTCAGATCACCTTTTGTTCGTGATGCACCTGGGGCGGTTCGACGAAGAATCCCGCCACCAGTTTGCGCCACTCCTGAAAATCGGCAGATTCCCGGAAATCCACCATATGGTTTTCGACGGTTTCCCAGTCCACCACCAGCGTGTAGCGTTGCGGTTGTTCGATGCTGCGATACAGCTCCATGCCGTGGCAGCCGCGGGCGCGCAGGAACAGCGGCCTGGCCTGGGCCACGCCGGCTTCGAACAGGGCCTCCTGTCCTTCGCGCACGTGGATGCTGGCAATCTCCTGGATCATGATGGTGTCTCCGGATAAAAGGGCCGGGCAGGAGCCGGCCGGGCAAAGTAGTATGGCGCAAAATCCCGCGCCCATGAACCGATCCGTCCTCACCCTGCCGCGCTTTATCGCCGCCCGCCTGCTCTGGTACGCGGGCGTCGCGACGCTGGCCGCCATGGCCCTGGCGTCGCAAACCCTGTTCAGCGTGGCGGCGGTGCTGTCGGCCATTGCGATCTACATTCCGGTGTCCATGCTGGCCCTGCCGCTCATGGCGTGGCTGGTCCTGCGCCGGGCGCCGGCCGAGCCGCCGGCGGCGCTGGCGCCGGCCTGGCCTTGCTGGCTGGCCGCGGTAGCGGGCATCGCGCTACTGGCCGGCTACCATCTTTCCGCGTGGCTCGAACTGGCCGAAGGTGGCGTGCTGCTGCTGCTCATCGCGGTGGACCTGGCGCTGGCGCGACGCGAATCCGCCCGCCTGCTCGACCACCTGGCGGCCCGTCGTCCACGTTGAGCGCGGCGGTCTCGCGCTCATCCTGACAGTAAGCCTAAAGAATATTCTCGTCGCGACCGTCGCCGTGCGCGCTAGGGAAATCGTGGGAGTACGTCCCGCGACTTCCCATCCAATGAGCTGAGATGCGCTGCAGCATCCAGGCCGCCGGGGCGCCACGTATCCGCCATATGCATGGCCCGCGCGGCGGTGCTCGCAGATTCCACGCCATCTTTTACGTCTTCTTCCTCAGTCTCATGGGACCGGTCGCCCGTTTAACCGATACCGACGTCCTTAGGACGGCGCAATCATTCCGTACCAATACAAAAGTCCCAAGCGCGGCGTTGCCATATAGGCGTACTGCGCCCGGGGGGTAAAGGTCCGCGCCGGTCGGCCACCGGCACCTGTCCATCCGCCTGGGGCGGATCAGGAGGAGCTCAAATGAAAAAGCTCGCAGCAGTCGCAACGTTGTCCCTCGTCGCGGTTTCGGCCGCTTATGCGAGCGGACCGGGCCAGCCCAGCGTTTCCGCGTCTGGCCATGTCGGCACCATCACGGGCACGGTGTCGTCGGTCTCCACGGGCACTTCCGTGGTCTCGACCCAGATCAACGGCTATGGCTCGTCGAGCCAGACGTCGTTCGGTGAAACCGGAGGCGTTGCCACCGCCGGCGGATCCTTCAGCCCGGATGGAACCACCGCGGTCACCAGCACGCGGCAGTACGCCACCAGCGAGACCTACGGCCACATCCAAGGCAATGCCCCGATCATGGTCGGCGACAGCATTGCCAACGGTGGCGCCACGTTCGGCAGCACCACCACCAACGCGACGGCGACGGGGACGTTCAATGCCGGCGCGATCGGGGCGACCGCATCGATCCACGGCGTCGGTCCGGTGGGTGGTTTTGGTCACTGAGCAGCACGCAATCCGGACGGCTTCGGCCGTCCGGTCGAGAGGACATCATGAAAACCCTTGCGCTTGCCTTATCCCTGTCGCTGGTGGCCTTTTCCGCCGGGGCCCAGACCAGCACTTCTTCCTCGACCACCTCGGCGTCCTCGGGCTCGACCAACGCCGGCAACAACCAGGGCGTCACGTTCAATTCCAACAACAGCGGTTCGAGCACCCTGCGCACCGCGCCGCCGATCGGCGCGCAGAGCTTCTATGGTTCGTTCTCCTCCGATAGCTGCATGGTGTCGGCCGGCGGCGGGGGATCGGTGGTCGGGTTCGGCATGAACGTGGCTTTCCCGGTCGAGGATCAGAAGTGCAGCCTGCGCCGCAACTTCGAGCGCACCATGCAGGCGGCGGCCTCCACCAAGGACCCGGATCGCTCGCGTCGGCTGGAGACGGCGGCGGTCGATATCCTGTGCCAGACCGATGACCGCACCAAGGCCGCGTTGACCGCCCAGGGCCTTTGCACCAATCCCTCGCTGACGACGGCGGACCACCGCTTCGAGAATCCCACGCCCAACGTCGCCCAGGCCGCGCCCGCGCCCGCGCCGACCCAGGCGCTGTACGCGCCGGCGCCGTCCGCGGGCCCCGGCCCCGTCGCGCAGACCTATCCGGTCATGTCGGTGCAGAACACCATGGCGAACTCCCCGCCGTTGCGCAATCCGCGCATGGACCGGCAGGGGTTGGTGGACTTCTATTCTCCGGGCTGACGATCGTGCGCGACGATCGCGGTTTCCGGCAGTCAGGGCGTGGCGGCGGGCCGGGCCGCGGCGCCCGGCTCCTCGGCGGCATCGGGACGCGGCTGGGGGGCGGTCTGCGGAGCCGATGCCAGCAGCATCGTGGGCGGCGACGAGACTTCCAGACCGGCCTCGTGCAACCGCTGCAGCAACGTGAACAGCAGCGCGCTGCGCACGCCATAGGCCGCGCGCGGCGACGAAACATAGCCTTTGGCGTTGAACATCAGGTTGCCGCCTTCGATGCCATCCAAAAACACGTTGGGCGCCGGCGTGTCCAGCACGTCCTCATGATCGGTGAAGGCCTGCAGGATCAGTTCTCGCACCCGCTGGGCATCGGTTGACAGCGGCAACGGCAGTTTGATCTGCACCAGCCCCAGCGGATTCGAGCGCGTGACGTTGCGTACCGTCTTGGTCACGAATTCCGAGTTCGGCACGATCACCGTCGAGCGGTCTCCCATCTGGATCTCCGTGGCCCGCACGTTGATGCGCAGGATGTCGCCTTCGACGCCTCCCAGCGATACCCAGTCGCCCACCTTGACCGGACGTTCGGCCAGCAGGATCAGGCCCGATACGAAGTTCTGCACCACCGCCTGCAGGCCGAAACCGATACCCACGGACAGCGCGCTGGCGATCCACGCGACCCGTTCCAGGCCGATGCCCGCGGCCGACAGCGACAGCGCCACCGCCAACACGAAGCCGGCGTAGCCGAACAGCGTCGCCGCCGACAGTTGCATGCCCGGGTCCAGTTCGGTGGTGGGCAGGTAACGGTTCGACAGCCAGCGCTTGAGCATCTTCACGCCCAGCAGCGACAGTCCCAGCACCAGCAGCGCTTGCAGCACGGCGCCCGGCCGGATCTGGGCCTCGCCGATGGCCAAGCCCTTGCGCAGTTGGTCGAAGCGCTGCAACAGATCCATCGGCCCTTCGCCGAAGGGCGCCAGCAGCAGGATCAGGGCCAGCAGGCCCACCGCCACGCGGCCCACGCCGGACAGCAGCACGGCGGCCTGGTCGCGCAGGCTGGGGCCGTCGCTGTCTTCCCGGTGCGAGGTGCCCAGCAGGGTGCTGAAGCCGTCTTCGATCAGCACGGATAGCAGGTAGGCCGACGCCAGGATGATCACGACCCACAGCACCTGCTTGGTCAGGAAACTGCCGAACGCCACGTACCCCGCCAGCAGGCTGGCCAGACTGATCACCAGCACCGTGCCGGTCGCGGTCAGCAGCAGCGATGTCCAGAAGGGTGGGGGCGGGCCATCCTCCCGCAGCGCCTTGCGCCGCAGCCGGCGGCCGATCGACAGCGCCACCGCCATCGTCACCATCACGAACACCGCCACGATGCCGGTCAGCGTGATGGTGGTGGTCAGGCTGGCGTTCAGCAGCACGGGCAGTCGCTCGGCCAGCCAGATCAGCACGACGATCACGCCCAGGACGCCGGGCAGCCAGCGCAGGCGATACGCGACCTTGTCGGAGATCGGGGGCAGGCGCCAAGACGGCCGCTTGGCCGACAGCAGCGCGTATCCCAGGCCCGACACATAGCCGCCAAAACAGACCGTCGCGACCAGATTGGCCAGCAGCGCGCTGGTGCTTTCCGATAGCTGTGAATTCCAGTCCAGGCCGACGTGGATCAGCAGCGCAATGATTCCCGGCGTGGCGACGGCCAGGGTCAGGAACGCCACCGCCAGGAACGAGCGGCGCAGGCGTCCCGGCGGCACGCGCGTGGCCGTCAGCCGTAGCAGCATCCGGCCGATCCAGACGCGCAGGGCGATCGCCAGCGCCGCCGCCGCCGCCAGCAGCAGCCAGCCCCATTTGGGCGTCTGTCCGACTGCGGTGGCCAAGTCGTCGCGCAACGCCACCAGCCGTTCGAGATCGCCAGGAAACTCCTCGCGGAATTCGGCCCAGAACTGGCTCGACAGGAAAGAGTCGCGCCGCTCGCCCAGCCGGGCCTGGAATTGCGTGCGGCGCAGGCCGGAAATCTGCTCAGCCGTCTGGCCGGCGTCGACCGACAGCAGCCGCGCCAGCTTGATCTGGGCGTCCAGCGCGCGGCTGCTCTTTTCCAGCTGCATGCGTTGCGCGGCCACGTCGGCGGCTTCCTTGACGCCTTCCGGCGGCGTGCCCAGCTCGCTCAGGCGCGCCGTGACGCTGGCCAGTTGCGGCGCGAGCGCGTCGGCGGTGGCATCCGCCTTGGACTGGATATCGAGCACGTCGCCGCGTTGCTTGAGCAGGTCGGCGTCGTCGGTTTCGTCCGGCACGCGCTTGCGGATGTCGTCGAGCTGCTTGCGCGCGCCGGCCAGCATGGTGTCGATCTCGGCGGGCGAGGTGGGGGCGGCGGCGAACGCCGGCGCCAGGCACAGCGCCAGCAGCAGGGCGGCGATCAGCGTCGCCAAAGAGCGGGTGCGCGGCAGGGCGCGCAAAAGCGGGTGTTGCGGATTCGGGATCATGTTTCTTGGGGGCGACAGACTCGCATCGAGGCGGCAGCATAACAAGCCGTTGACGGGTCCGTTGCAACAAAAACTCCGCTGCGTCCCCCTTAGAAGCGAGGCGGCAGGCGATCGATCCGACGGCCGTTGGTTTCCAGGAAAACGGGGCCGGATTCGTGCCGGTCTTTCTCCGTCCGGCGGCGCGCCTGGAGGCCGGGCGGACGGGTGTTTCAAGGGCGTCCGGCGCGCTTGCGGGCGGCGGCCGATCGTGGGCCTCCCAATACCTCATCGCACACCTCGAGCCAGGCGCGGGCGGCGTACGACAAGTAACCCGATTGCTGCCAGATGTGCCCGACTTCCCATTGCAGGCCGGACTTGGCCAGTTTCGCGGTGCTCAGGCCGCGGGTCTTCATGCGCCGCATCAGCGGTTCGGGCAGCAACGCCGCGCCCAGGCCTGCCGATGCCATCGCCACCAGGAAATCCCAGTGCGCGCTCTGGGCTGCGATGCCGGGCTGCAAGCCGGCGTCGGCAAAGGCCTGGCGTAGCCGCCGCGTCATGGCGAAATCGTCCGTGGGGATCAGCAGGCGGGTATCGCGCAGCGCGCTCAGCGGCAGCGAGGTCTTGCCGGCCCAGGCCGCGTCCGGCGGCCCGATCACCCAGATCGGATAGCTGCCAAACGCCTGCGCAGCCAGGCCGCTGTCGGCGGCGAGCGGCAGGATAGTGGCGCCCACCTCCAGTTCGCCGCCGGCGACCAGGTCCTCCACCGTGCGGCCGGTGCCTTCGCGCAACGTCAGGTGGATGCCCGGATGCTGTTCTCGAAAGCGCTTGACCACAGGCGTAAACAGCAGGTTGATCATGGGCGGAATGCCGACTTCCAGCGAGCCGCGCTGCAACTCGGCGGTCTGGCGCAGTTCCTCGCTCAGCTGGCGCATGGTCTCCAATACCTGCAGGCCGCGCTGGTACATCACGCGGCCGGTGTCGGTGGGCCGCGCCGTATGGCCGTCGCGCACCAGCAGCGGCGTGCCCGCCTCCTCTTCCAGCTGGCGGATCATCTTGCTGACCGTGGACTGGGTCACGAACAAAGCCTTGGCCGCCTGCGTGAAGCTGGCATGCCGGACTGTTTCGACGAAATACCGCAAGGCGCGCACATCCACGACTCATCTCCTGCGCAAAGCGCGGAACCTCCAATCAATGAAAAAAACGACTGGATTGGATGATTTTAAGTCATTACGAGATTTGGCTGCCGCTTCCTATACTGCGGAAAATTCGTCCGAAAGCCGACCCGTCGGGGGCTTCGGGCGTCAGGAAACGCCGCGCTAGACGGTGCCTGGATGCGAACGGACTGGTCGTCGCATCCGGCCGCGAGCCGTCGGCTTTTTAGAATCTGGAGACACCATGCACACCGACCGTATCCGCCATCCCGGGCTGCGCGCCAAGATCACGACCGCCGATCAGGCGGCCTTGCTGGTGCGGGACGGCATGACCGTCGGCATGAGCGGCTTTACCCGCGCCGGCGACTGCAAATCGGTGCCCGTCGCGCTGGCCGCGCGCGCCGAGCGCGAACCGTTGTCCATCACATTGATCACCGGCGCCTCGCTCGGGCACGACACCGACAAGATGCTGGCGCAGGCCAACGTCCTGGCGCGCCGCCTGCCATTCCAGGTCGATACCACCCTGCGCCGCAAGATCAATCAGGGCGAGATCGCCTTCATTGACCAGCATCTGTCGGAAACCGCCGAGCAACTGCGCGCCGGCCACATCGGCCCGGTCGACGTGGCCATCATCGAAGCCGCCGCCATCACCGAGAGCGGCGCGATCGTGCCCACCATGTCGGTGGGCAATTCCGCCTCGTTCGCGCAGCAGGCGCAACGCGTCATCATCGAACTGAATCTGAGCGTGCCTGCCGCCATCGAAGGGCTGCACGACATCTACGTGCCCACCGACCGCCCGCGGCGCCAGCCCATGGCGCTGATGTCGGCCGACCAGCGCATCGGCCAGCCGTTCATCCAGGTCGACCCGGACAGGATCGCCGCCATCGTCATTACGCAGGAGCCGGACAGCCCGTCCAATGCGCTGCCGCCGGATGCCGAGACCAACGCCATCGCGGCGCACATCAATAACTTCCTGCGCGCGGAGGTCGACGCCGGCCGCCTGACCAACTCGCTGCTGCCACTGCAGGCCGGCATCGGCACCATTGCCAACGCCGTGCTGCACGGCTTCGAGGCCTCGGATTTCGACGCCTTGACCATGTACTCGGAGGTACTGCAGGACAGCGCGATCGAACTGCTCGACCAGGGCAAGCTGGCCTTTGCCTCGGCCTCATCCATCACGGTTTCCAAGCCCGTGTATGAAAAGATCCTGGCCAACATCGAGCACTATCGCGAACGCATCGTGCTGCGTCCGCAAGAGATCAGCAACGCGCCCGAAATCGTGCGCCGCCTGGGCATCATCGCCATCAATACCGCGCTGGAGTTCGACATCTACGGCAACGTCAACTCGACCCATGTCGGCGGCACCCACATGATGAACGGCATTGGCGGTTCCGGCGACTTCGCCCGCAATGCCCATCTGGCGATCTTCGTGTCCAAGTCCATGGCCAAGAATGGCGATATCTCCAGCGTCGTCCCGATGGTCTCGCATGTCGACCATACCGAGCACGATGTCGACGTGCTGGTCACCGAATGCGGCCTGGCCGACCTGCGTGGCTTGGCGCCGCGCGAGCGCGCCCGCGCCATCATCCGGCATTGCGTGCATCCGTCGTACCGCGACGCGCTGCAGGATTACTTTGACCGCGCCTGCGAGCGGGGCGGCCAGACCCCGCACCTCTTGGAAGAAGCCTTCTCCTGGCACCAGCGCTTCAACGAGACCGACAGCATGCGAGCGGCCTCGCCCGTCGCTCGCAAGGTCGCCTGACGATATTGCCCATGCCGGCCTCGCGGGGCCGGCGCCGCCCCGTCAAGCGTTCGCTTCGGGTGTAGGGCGGACATGGGCGTGGTGCTCGGCGGTCACCAGTCCCTTGCTCGATCGTTCCAGTTCGTCGCGCAACCACTGCTTCAGGGCGACCAGCGGCGCCCACTCGCGCAAACTGGGCCGATAGACCAGGTGATAGGTCTGGGCCTGCTCATAGTGCACGGTCACGGGCGAAACCTGCACCAGCCGGCCTGCGCGGATCGCGTCCGCCGCCAGCAGTTCCCGCCCCAGCGTGATTCCCAATCCCTGTTCCGCCGCCTGCAGCATCATGCCGGCATCATTGAACGTCGCCACCGGGGTGATCGGCACGCTCAGGCCCGCGGCATTGAACCAATGCTGCCACATGTCGCGTTCGCCCAGCAGCGGCTGCCGCGCCAGCGTCTCGGGGGTGTGGTCGGGCAGCGCCGCGGCGGTTTCCGGCGAGGCCAGCGCGATCAGCGGCAAGGGCATATCGAACAGCGGTTCCGACTCCACGCCGGGCCAGGGGCCACGGCCAAACCGCAAGGCCGCATGAAAGCCGTCCCGCAGCAAGTCCACCACTTGTTGCGAGGTCTCGATTTCCAGTGAGAGTTCTGGGTGGCGTTTGTGCCAGCGGGCCATGCGTGGCAGCAGCCAGCGCTGTGCGAACGATGGCAGCACCGACACGCGCAGCCGCTGCGCGCTGCCGCGGGCGGCGGCCGAGGCTGCCATGAGGCCCTCGTCCAGCAGCGCCATGGCGCTCTGTACGCTGCATAACAGCGCCGCCCCGGCCGGGTTGAGCACGATGCCGCGCCCGCTGCGTTCGAACAGCGGGAAACCCAACTGTTCTTCCAATCCCTTGATCTGCTGGCTGACCGCGCTATGAGTCAAGTGCAGGCGGTCGGCCGCCGCGCGCAGGTTCTGCAATTCGGCGACGGCGCGGAAGGCGGGCAGGGTGTTCAGGGGCAGGCGCATGGGTCGGTGAAAGGCAAGGGCTGTGAGAACGCGATTCGTCGCGGTATCGCCGACGATATGGCTGCCGGGACGATTAGCTTATTTGGTTAGATTAACTGACCATGATGGGTAAAACAATTCGATTTTCAGCGGTTATTTGGGCGACTACGCTTACCAAAACGGAGCAAATCCAGGAGTCCATCCATGTCCGCCCAAACCCGTATCCAGACAGCCCCCCCGTGCGGTAGCGCCAGCCCGGCCCCGACGCGGGCCCATGGGCTCGACGTTTCGCAGCCGGTTTTCCCGGCAATCCGCGCGGCCGCGCCTATGGGGGCGGCTCCCCAGTTGTCCGTCACCGCCGATCGTCCGACCCGGCCCTCGGGCGATTTCATCGGCCGTCTGTGGCGCGCCTATCGCACTTGGCGCGCCGACAGAATCCTGCGTAACCTGGCGGACGAGATGGACGCCCATATGCTCAAGGACGTGGGCGCGCCGGAATGGGTAGTGAGTCGGGCCACCCTCGAGCAGTCGCTCAAGCGCATCACCCGTATCGACACCCTGCGCTGGTGAGAGCAGGGCAAGAAGTGCTCTCCGCGATGACAGGCCTGGCCGCTTATGCTGTGCCTATATATAGAGATAGAGAGGGGCGCTGCCGGGGATCGACTTCCTATAGATATAGAGATGGACGCTGCCGGGGGGCGACTTCGTTGAAAGAACGGAATCACTCTCCAATTCTCCGCGGCTGTACGACGCAGCTGACTCGAAAGCATGACTACCCGGTGCAAGCGCTTTCACTCTTGCGCATAGGGCTGGCGGAGCGAAGGGGTCGGCCTCCCAGAGGTAGAAGAGGCGCGGACTTTGCCGCCTCCGTATATATAGAGAGGCGCGGCGTTCGGATGGCGGGGATTGCCGGGCCCGCATGGTGAGGCACCTTCATGGCTTCCCGGCTTCCTGGCTTCCGGATCTCCCTGCCCGTCCATGGCTCCCGTCCCCTAGTCCGTCGCCCCTCGTTCAGTCGGTCCCGCACCGAACCTGACTTGGCACGGGGGCCTTGCCGTGGCGACCCTTGCTGCGCCGCGGGGGCAAACATCATCTTTCTGCAAAATGGCTGTCATGCCGGCGTGACAAGCCAAAAATCTGTGCTATAGTCTCGCTCCTTCGCAGTTCACGCAGTTTTGTGAGCCGCGAAGCCAGGCAAGTGCAACGGATTTGGCGCCACGGCGACGAATCTGCCGCAGGGCAGCAAGGCGGTGGGTCAGCGATGATTCTCTCGAACCGGCGGTCAGCGAATTTTGCGTAAGTCGGTGCAAATCAGGCAGAAGCCAGTTGCACGATCTGCAAAAATTGTGCTATAGTCTTGGGCTTGGCTGGTGACGGCGAATCAGGGTTTACCCGATAGGGTGGTCTGAATGGCGTTGCAAGCCGACTGGGCGGTAACCAACCTCTGGAGTGATCCGGGGCTGCTGCGAAGTGAAGCGATTCACGAAACGGCGGGGTTGCAAGATAGGATGCAAATTAGGCAAAAGCCGGTTGCATAATCTGCAAAAGTTGTGTTATAGTTTCAGGCTTGGCAGTTACCGAAAGCTTAGGGTTAACCCTGATATTTCGATAGCTGCTAAAGAGAAAGCCGGGTGCGAGCCTGGTGAGACCTGAAGAGGTCGTAGGCAAGGCAGCGAAGTGAAGCAAGCAACGCTGACTTGACAAACGATAAAAACTTCTTCATAATCTCGTTTCTCTGCTGCTGACACAGCGATCGACGCGAAAGCGAAATCGCCGAAGAAAGCAGAAGATGCAGTAAGTAG
>NZ_CADIJL010000040.1 GCF_902859695.1 Achromobacter ruhlandii | reverse complement strand
GGTGACGCGGCGGCGGGGGCCTGCGGGGCCGGCTTGGCGGCGGGCGCCGGCGCGGGCGGCGCCTGGACCGCCGAGGCACGGATCGGGCCGTCGCCGCCGGTGCCGAACATCTGGTGCAGCGTGGCCAGCAGCGTGATGGCGGGCACGCCCACCATCAACGCCACGGCGATGAGGATGCCATTGCGATGTTCGATCATGATCACACCAGCCGTCCCGGCGAACGCAGGTAGTCCGCCTTGATTTTCTCGACAATCCAGTAGGCCGTGGCGCCTACCGTGCCCGTGGGGTTGTAGCCCGAGTTCTGCGGGAACAGCGCCGCCCCGGTGACGAACACGTTGGGCACGTCCCACGATTGCCCGTAGCGGTTCACCACGCTGGTGGCGGGATCGGCGCCCATGGCCGCGCCGCCCGTCAGGTGGGTCGACTGGTAGACCGTGGCCGAGAACGGCCGCTTGCGCGGGCCGGGCTCGGTGCGCGTCACGCCCTTCATGGCGCGACCGATCTCGTCGCCGCGTTCGGTCAGGAACGCCGACATGCGGATGTCGTTGTCGGGGAAGTCGTAGGTCACGCGCAGCAGCGGCAGGCCCCAGGCGTCCTTGTAGGTCGGGTCCAGGCTCAGGTAGCCCCCGCGCCACGGCTGGGCCGAGCCGGTGATGGTGATGTTGGCGGCGTGGTTGTAGTAGCGCTTGACCGCCTTTTTCCACTCGGCGCCCCAGGCCGGCGTGCCCTTGGGCGTGGGATGAAAGCCGATCGGCGCGCCGCTGACCACCTGGATCTGCAGATAGCCGCCGCCAACGAAGCCATGCGGACCGTGGTCGAAGTTGTCGGCGCTGAAGTCGTCCATGGTGACGGCCACCGCGCCGGCGCCCATGAACGGATTGATGTTCACCGATTCATCGAAGAACAGATTCACCCCCGAGGTGGTCTGGTGGGTATAGTTGCGGCCCACCACGCCTTTGTCCGTGACCGGATCGTAAGGCTGGCCGATGCCGGACAGCAGCAGCAGGCGCACGTTGTTGATGCCGAAGGCGCACAGCACCACGATCTCGGCCGGCTGGAAGACCTCTTCGCCGGCCGCGTCCACATAGGTCACGCCGCGGGCGCGCTTCTTGTCCGGGGTCAGTTCGACGCGCAGCACGTGCGCGCCGGTGCGGATCTCGAAGGTCGGCAGCTTCAGCGCCACCGGCAGGATACAGACCTGCGGCGATGCCTTGGCGAAGTGTTCGCAGCCGAAGTTGGAACAGAAACCGCAGTACACACAGGCGCTCATGTGCAGGCCTTCGCTGTTGACGTAGGGCCGGGTACAGAGCGCGGACGGCTGCACGTAGGGGTGGTAACCCAGTTTCCTGGCGGCCTCGCCGAACAGCGCCGGCGCGTAGGGCACCTTCATGGGCGGGTTGGGGTAGGGCCGCGAGCGCCACGGTTCGAAGGGATTGCCGCCTTCCTGCTTCTGGCCCTTGAGATTGCCGGCCTGGCCGGAAGCGCCGATCAGGTAGTCGTAGCGGTCGAAGTACGGTTCCAGCTCATCGTAGGTCAGCGGCCAGTCCTGGCAGGTCAGCTCGGGGTCGAAGATCTTGGCGCCGTAGCGTTCCGTGTAGTGGCTGCGGATGCGGAAGTCCGTCGGGTCGAAACGGTAGTACGCGCCGGACCAGTGGTTGCCCGCGCCGCCCAGGTGCGTGCCGGGGTAGGCGAACTGCCAGCGCCGCATCGGCAGCGCCTTCTGGTCGGTGTTGTTGCGGAAGGTGAAGGTTTCGGTGGCCGCGTTCTGGTGCAGTTCGTGGCGCCGCGTGTACTTGAGTTCGTCGTGGACGTAGGGGCCCTGGAAATCGGGCGAGGGCCAGCGCGCTTCGCCGCGTTCCAGCACCACCACGCGCTGGCCGGCCGCGGCCAGCTCCTTGCCGATGATGGCGCCGGTCCAGCCGCCGCCGACGATTGCCACATCCACCGCGGGCAGGGTCTTAGCCATGGCCGTCTCCCGGTTTCATCATGTGGCCGCGCGCATTGGCGATGGACACCGGCTGGCCGGCCCAGATCACGCCATGACGCTCGATGTCGTTCGAGAACGAGGCGTAGGCGCCGGGAAACCCCACCAGCTTCCAGCCCACCATGTCGACATTGCCGCCATAGAGCGGGTCGGAGAAAAAGCCTTCGATGGTGGCGTCCAGCAGGGCCTGGAAGAACACCTCCGACGGCAGCGGCGAGAAATCCGGCTTGCCTGCCTGCATGTCGTGCAGCCAGGCGTCCTGGCGCGCGCTGTCCAGCTCGGCATAGGGCTTGCCGTCCTGCTTGCGGGTGGCGGCGTCCAGCGCCGCCAGGCCGCGGCGGAACATCTCGGCGGGTGTGAACGACAGCTGGTAGCCCTGTTCCGGCGTGCCTTTTTCGAAGGGGCCCTGGCGATAGAACTGTTCGCCCGCGCCCCAGGCGCCGGCCAGTTGGCCATCGATGAACTGGGTCACGCCGGCTTCCTTGGCGCCCGGGCCGAGCTCGTCGGCCGGAATCAGGCGCGCGGCAATGGCGTCCATGGCGCGCGCCTCCTGGGCGTTGAAGAATCGGAGCGCGCGGTTGGGGGCCTGGGCGGGCGCGGCGGGCGGTGAAGTCGCCGATGAGGCTGCCGGCGGGGTGGCGGCTTCGGGCGCGGCCAGGGTGGCGGGCACCCAGGCCGCGCCGGGGACACCCACGGCCAGGGCCTTGAGCAGGCCGCGCCGTCCGGATACAGGTTGGTCTTTCATTCATCGCTCCAGCATTGGCGCCGGCGTCCGGACAGGGCGGGCCTGGCGGCGCTGCGGCCCGCGAGGCGACGACCTCCGGAGCGTTCGGCTCCCGAGTGAATGGGATCCCGCGACAGCTTATGTGTAGTGGTGTAGTGCACGTGCGCTGAGTTTGTCACTGATTCCATGACCACGACAACCTTCCAATGCGGGTCGACCCCGATTTTTCTCTTTTTTACCTTTCAGCTAATATTCAGATTCCTGAAAGAATGAGAGCAGGGCGGAACACGCGGCCTGCGCTTGCCCGGCAAGCGCGGACGGTTTCGCCATCTATGACCGACGACCCGCCTCCTAGTAGGGCGCCGCTCGCGCAGCGGCGCCCGATTCCCCCTCCCAGCCGGCTTCCGGCGTCTGGCCGCTCCTGGCCGGCTCCTCACGATCGCGCCGCCGCGCCCACGCCCCGCATAGGCGGACGGGCGCCGCCGGCCCGCCGGATCACCCGCGCCCGGCCGCGCCGGACCGGCGCCGCTGAACTATCCTTTTCCTGCCTGTCCCTTGCGACAGCCTCCGGGCTGCCGGACGCGTGCGCGCGTCCGCGTCCGATCCTTTTTGTGGAACGTTGATGATCTTCGACTGGATGTCCGACCCGACCGCCTGGCTTGGCCTGGCGACGCTGGTCATTCTTGAAATCGTGCTGGGTATCGACAACCTGGTATTCATTGCCATCCTGGCCGACAAACTGCCGCCGGCGCAGCGCAACCGCGCCCGCATGATCGGCCTGACGCTGGCCATGCTGATGCGGCTGGGCCTGCTGGCCAGCATCGCCTGGGTAGTGACGCTGACCGCGCCGCTGTTCACGGTGCTGGGCGCCGAGATCTCGGGGCGCGACCTGATCCTGATCCTGGGCGGCCTGTTCCTGTTGTTCAAGGGCACCATGGAACTGCACGAGCGGGTCGAGGGCAGCCGTGGTCACGACACGGGCCAGAAGGTCCAGCACGCGGTGTTCTGGCAGGTGATCCTGCAGATCGTGGTGCTGGACGCGGTGTTCTCGCTGGACTCGGTGATCACGGCGGTCGGCATGGTGCAGGACCTGAGCATCATGATGATCGCGGTGGTGGTGGCGATGGCCGTGATGATGCTGGCCAGCCGCCCGCTGATGGGCTTCGTGGCGCGTCACCCGACCGTGGTGATCCTGTGCCTGGGCCTGCTGCTGATGATCGGCTTCAGCCTGGTGGCCGAAGGCCTGGGCTTCCACGTGCCCAAGGGCTACCTGTACGCCGCGATCGGCTTCTCGATCCTGATCGAGCTGTGCAACCAGCTGGCGCGCCGCAACCGGGCCAAGGGCACGCATGCCCTGGGCCGCCGCCAGCGCACCGCGCAGGCCGTGCTGCGGCTGTTGCGCGCCGACCGCGGCGCCCAGGCGTCGCAGCAGGCCGACGATGTGGTGGCGCTGGTGGACAGCGCCGGCGAGGAGCCGGCCTTCGCGCCCGAGGAAAGCTCGATGATCGAACGGGTGCTGGCGATCGGCGGCCACGACGTGCGCGCCATCATGGTGGCGCGCGGCGACATGGTCTGGCTGGACGTGGCCGATACGCCCGACGCGATCGTGCGCAAGTTCGCCTCGGGCCACTCGCGCCTGCCGCTGTGCGCTGGCGATCCGGCCAACGTGCTGGGCGTGCTGCACTTCAAGGACCTGCTGCCGCTGTTGCAGAACCCGGGCCCGATCGACCTGGTCGAACTGGCGCGCGAGCCGCGCTACGTGATGGAAACCACGCCGGTGCTGAAGGTGCTGGACGAATTGCGCGCCTCGCGCGACCACATGCTGATCGTGGTCGACGAACACGGCGTGTGCGAAGGGCTGGTGACGCCGATGGACGTGCTGACGGCGGTGGCCGGCGAGCTGCCGGAGGACAGCGAGGCGGCGCCCGAGGCGCTGCAACTGTCGGATGGTTCCTGGCTGCTCGACGGCCGCCTGGCGCTGGCCGAGGCGGCGCGGGTGCTGGAGGTGGCGGACCTGGCCGATGACGCCGGCGACGCGACGCTGGCGGGCCGGCTGCTGCGCGCCGAAGGCCGCATTCCCGACACTGGCGATGTGATCGTGTGGCGCGACTGGCGCTTCGAGATCACGCGCCGCGACGGCCTGCGCATCGACCAGATCCACGCGCGCAAGGCGGCGGGTCCCGAACCCGTCGGCACCTGAATGCTGTCGGCGCCGCTTACTCCGCGACCGGCGCCGACAGCCAGCGCAACACGAAGCGCGCGCCGCCCATCGGGCTGTCCTGAACCTCGATGGTGCCCTTGTGGCTGGCGGCGACGCGCTTGACGATGGCCAGGCCCAGGCCGGCGCCGCCGGTGCCGCGGTCGCGGCTTTCGTCGAGGCGGATGAAGGGTTCGAAAATGCGCTCGCGGTCAGCGGGCGCGACGCCGGGGCCATCGTCGTCGACGATCAGCTCGTAGCCGCCGGCGGGGCAGCTCGTCAGCGAAATCTCGATGCGCGCGCTGGCATAGCGCACGGCGTTCTGCACCAGGTTGAGCAGGGCCCGGCTCATGTAGCGCGGATGCAGCTGCACATGCGCCGGCAGGCCGTCGCGCACATGGCAATGCACGCCGCGCGCATCCGCCTGGTGGGCCACCTGCGCCAGCGCTTCGCCGAGCCAGTCGCGCACGTCCACGGTTTCCTGCTTGACGACGTCGTCGGCGGGGCGTTCCAGCCGCGCGTACACCAGCAGTTCGTCGACCATGGTTTCAAGCTCGTGGATATCGGTGCGCATGTCGTGCAGGATCTGCTCGCGCCGCGCCTGGAATTTTTCCTGGCCCAGCATGTCGACCTCGAACGACAGCCGCGCTAGCGGCGTGCGTAGTTCGTGCGAGACGGCGTTGGTCATGCTGCGCTGGTTTTCCACCAGGGCGGAAATGCGCTCGGCCATATGGTTGAAGCTCTCGCCGACGTGGCGGATGCCGGAGAAATGCGACAGTCGCGCCCGCACGCCGAGATCGCCCTGGCCCATGCGCAGCGTGGCATTGCGCAAGGCGTCCAGGTCGCGCCACACGGGCAGCGCCCACAGCACCAGCAGCACCACCGCCAGCACCATGCTGAGCGCCAGCCAGGCGCCCCAGGTGATCCACTTTTCCAGCGTCGGTTCGCCGGGCAGGCGCATCTCCAGCCACTGCCGCGGCTCGCCGGGCAAGGGGGCCAGATAGGTGTTGTATTCATCGCGCATGATGAAGCCGCGCGTGGCCAGGTCCTGCTTTTCCTGCGCGGTGGCTTCGATCCGCTCCGGCGTAACCAGTTTCAGTTCCAGGCCGTAGTGGGGCCGCAGCGAGTCTCGGATGAAGGCCGCGCGGGACTCGGGTTCGATCGGATCCAGTTCCTTGTGCAGTGCGTACATCTGGCCGCGCACGGCCTGGTAGGACAGATCGGCGCTGACCGATTCGAGCAGATAACCCAGGCTGCGGTTAACCAGCTGGGAGGCGGCGATGTAGGCAATGGCGGCGACCACGAAGATTCGGATCGTGAACTTGAGCATGCTGGAATTCCTGTGGGCGCGTGGGCCGCACATCTGCCGTCCGGGCGCGCCGATCCACCGCGTGGGCTGCCGTATGCTACCGGGCAGGACCGTGGCGATCCGACGGTATTTGTATGGAAATTGTGAAGATTCATGCAGCATTTCAGCCGGGCCCGTCCGGCGGGGCGATTGAAACGCCGACGCCGCCCGGCTATAAGCTTGACTGATGGCGCTCCGGGATCCAGGGGCGCCGCCCGTTTTCGAGTGTCCCGTCCCATGCCGCAGCAACCGCCTTTCCACGATGAACATGTGGCCAGCAAACCGGCCGCCAGCGAGGCCGCGCCGGCCACGCGCGGTTCCTGTATGGAGGTGTTCCTGGCCTTCCTGCGGCTGGGGCTGACCGCGTTCGGCGGTCCGGTGGCGCACCTGGCTTACTTTCGCGAGGAATTCGTTGATCGCCGCCGCTGGCTCGACGACTACGCCTTTTCCGACCTGGTGGCGCTATGTCAGTTCCTGCCCGGCCCGGCCAGCAGTCAGGTCGGCATGGCGCTGGGGCTGAGGCGGGCGGGGTGGGCCGGCATGCTGGCCGCCTGGCTGGCGTTCACGCTGCCGTCGGCGGTGGCGATGATCCTGCTGGGATTGGGATTGGCGCGGTTCGGCGGGCTGGCGGCGATGCCGGCGGTGCATGGCTTGAAGGTGGCCGCGGTGGCGGTCATCGCCCAGGCGGTGTGGGGCATGGGGCGCTCGCTCTGTCCGGACCGGCCGCGCGCCGGGCTCGCCATCGTCGCCGCGCTGGTGACGGTGGCGCTGCCGACCTCCTTGGGGCAGGTCGGCGCGATCCTGCTGGGCGCGGTGGCCGGCGCCGCGCTGCTGCAAGTGCCGCCGCGGCCCCTGCTGGCCAATCGGACGCAGGGCGCGTCGCGCGCCGGCGGCTATGCCTGCCTGGCGCTGTTCGGATTGCTGCTGGCGGCGCTGCCACTGTGGGCCCAGTTGTCGGGCACGCCGCTGGCGGCGCAACTGGCGGGCTTCTATCGCGCGGGCGCGCTGGTGTTCGGCGGCGGCCACGTGGTGCTGCCGCTGCTGGAAACGGCCGCGGTGGGCGGGGGCATGGTGCCCAGCGCGGATTTTCTCGCGGGCTATGGCGTCGCGCAGGCGCTGCCGGGGCCTTTGTTCACTTTTGCCGCCTTCCTTGGGGCGGCCTCGTCCGGCCCGCTGTCGGGCTGGGCCGGCGGCCTGCTCATGCTGGCGGCGGTCTTCCTGCCGGGCGCGCTGCTGGTGGCGGCGGCCCTGCCATTCTGGGAAAGCCTGCGGCGACGCCCCGGCGTGCGCAACATGGTGGCGGGCGTGAACGCGGCAGTGGTCGGCATCCTGCTGGCGGCGCTGTACGACCCGGTCTGGACCCAGGCGATATCGAGCAAGGCGGATTTCGCCCTGGCGCTGGCGCTGTTCGGCCTGCTGGTCTACGCGCGCTGGTCGCCGCTCTGGGTGGTGCTGGCCGCCGCGGCGGCCGGCTGGGGGCTGAGCTGGCTGGCTTGAGCCCGCCGCCGCGCGGCGACGCCGCGGGCGCGGCCATCGGCCCATGTCACTGGCGCCAGCGCGGCGCGCGCTTTTGCAGGAAGGCATCGATGCCCTCGGCGGCGTCTTCTTCCATCATGTTGCGCGCCATCACTTCAGCCGCATAGTCATAGGCCAACGCCTGCGGCATCTGGCGCTGGGCGTAGAACATGCGCTTGCCGTAGCGGATCGCGGCGGGACTCTTGGCCACGATGACCTCGACCAGCGCCCGCACGCGCGCGTCCAGTTCGCCGGCGGGCGCGACGTCGTTCAGCAGGCCCCAGTCGCGCGCCTGCGGCGCGTCGATGAAGCGGGCGGTGACCAGCATCTCGAAAGCGCGCTTGGCCGATATATTGCGGCTGAGCGCCACGGCCGGGGTCGAGCAGAACAGGCCGGCGTTGATGCCGGACACGGCGAAACGCGCATCGTCGGCGGCCACCGCCAGGTCGCAACTGGCCACCAGTTGGCAGCCCGCCGCGGTGGCGATGCCGCGCACCTTGGCGATGACCGGCACCGGCAAGGCCTGCAGGCCCTGCATTACGCCGCCGCACTTGCGGAACAGCGCCAGGTAATAGTCGAACGACGGCTGGCTGCGCATCTCGCGCAGGTCGTGGCCCGCGCAGAAGGCGCGGCCGGCGGCTTCCAGCACCACGCAGCGCAGGGATGGCTCGCGCGCCAGGATGTCGATCTCGGCGCGCAGCGCGTCCAGCAGGCCTTCGGACAGGGCATTGAATTGCGCCGGACGGTTCAGCCGCAGCGTCGCGACGCCGTCGCTCAGGCTGCGCTCCAGTACGGGTTCGCGCGTTGTGGAATCGAGGGCCATGACATCTCCGTCAAAGGGGGGGCATGCCTCGATAGTAGGCCAATGCCGCGTCGGCGCGCAGGCGCGGCGCCGACGCCGCAAGCGCCGATCAGGCCAGCACCTGGCTCAACAGGCCGCGCAACCACCCCAGGCCCGCGTCGCCATCGGCGCGTTCGTGCCAGATCATTTCGAACGCCAGCGGCGCGATGGGGAAGGGCACCGGCGCCACGGCCACGCCCGGCGGCGCGGGGTCGAGCGTGCGGCGCGCCACCGTCAACACCAGGTCGGTGCCCGCCAGCGCCGCCGGCGCCGCCGTCCAATGCGGCAGGCGCAGCGCGACGCGACGCGCATGGCCCAGCCGCGCCAGCGCGGCATCCACTTCCGCCGCGCGCTGGTCCTGGCTGGCGGCCACCAGCACGTGCGGCCGCGCCAGATAGCCGTCGAGCGTGGCGGGCACGCCCTGGCCCGCGTCGGCGGCGCAGACGAATCCCTCATGAAACAGCACGGCGCGGCGGATATCGGCCGGGGTTTCGCCGAACACCGCCAGCGCCAGATCGAGCTGGCCGTCGGCCACGCCGGCGATCATGCCGCTGCGGCTGGCATAGCTGATCTCCAGGTCGATGCCGGGCGCGTCGCGCCGCAGGCATCGCATCAACGGCGGCAGCGCCACGCTGGCGCCGTAATCGGACATCGCCAGCCGGAAGACGCGCCGGCTGGCCCCCGGCTCGAACACCGCGCCCGCCAGCAGGCGGCGCACCTGCGCCAACACCTCGCGCAGCGGCGCCTCCAGCGCCAGCGCATGCGGCGTGGGCCGCAGGCCGCTGCGGGTGCGATGGAACAGCGGATCCCCCAGCAACAGCCGCAGGCGCGCCAGCGCGTGACTCATGGCCGGCTGGCTCATGGGCAGTCGGGCGGCCGCGCGAGTCAGGTGGCGCTCATGCAGCAAGGCATCCAGCACCACGAGCAGATTCAGGTCGATGGTCCGTAGGTTATTCGTTGGCTGCATGTTTAATAGACAAAAATCGAATTGGATTCAACGGATCATGAATAAGAGAATAACGCCAATCCTTCTTGAATCGGAGCCGCACCATGAATTCCTCGACCTTCTACGCTGTTCCCGCCGCCATCCTGGCTGGCGCGCTGGTGCCGATCCAGGCCGGCGCGAATGCCGCCCTGGGGCGGAACCTGGGCCATCCGCTGTGGGCCACCATGGCCTCGCTGGCGATCAGCGCCATCGCGGCCATGGCAGTGATGGCCGTGCTGCGCGTGCCGGCGCCCAGCTTCGCCGAGATCGGGCGGCTGCCGTGGTGGGGCTGGACCGGCGGGCTGGCGGGCGTGTTCTACATCACGGCAGCGCTGATGCTGGCGCCGCGCTTGGGCGCGGGCGCCTTCCTGGCGGCGGTGATCGCCGGCCAGATGCTGGCGGCGTTGCTGCTGGACCGCTATGCGCTGGTGGGCTTCAGCGCCAGCGCGCTCAATCCCGGCCGCCTGGCGGGCGCGGCGCTGATTGCCGGCGGCGCGCTGTTGATGCACCTGTCGAGCGCGCCGCGGGCGGCGGCCTGAGGCGCGCTGGCGGCGCGAGGCGCCGGTTCAGTGGCCGGACGCGGCGCCGCGCCGGGCCATGACGCCCGACAGGCACAGCAGCGGCGCGACGATCACCACGCCGATCAGTCCCATTGCCACCTGCGGCGCCACGCCCTGGTCCAGCAGCGCGGTGGCAATGACGGCCGAACCGCTCATCTGGAACAGCCCGTAGACCGCGGCGGCGGTGCCGGCGCGCTCGGCGAACGGTTCCAGCGCCAGGCTCAACGCCGAGCCCAACGCCAGCGAAAAGCCGACCGTCAGCACCGCCACCGGCAGCATGAAGATCCACGCCGCCGACGGCCCCCAGCGCCAGGCCGCCAGGTGCAGCAGCGCGGCCAGCAGCAGCGCGATCATGCCGACCCGCAGCATGACGTGGCGGCCGAAGCGCGCGATGAACACGGGCGCCAGGAAGAACGCCGCGATATTGATGGCGGCGTTGCCGCCGAACCAGGCGGAAAAGCCCAGTTCGGTGTAGCCGAGCTGCTGCACCAGCACCACCGGCGCGGCCGAGACGAACACCAGGATCATGGCCATCCCGGCCATGCCGAACACGGCAAAGTACAGGAAGCGGCCGCTCGCGACGATCGGCGCGTAGCGGCGCAGGCTGTACAGCGGCGAGCCCGCCGCCGGCGCCACGGCGCGGGTTTCGCTGAAACGCCAGGCGAGCAGGGCGGCCAGCGCCAGCGCGAACAGCACCATGAAGACGAACGTGCTGCGCCAGCCCGCATGCACCGCCAGCGCGCCGCCCAGCATCGGCGCCAGCGCCGGCACCGTGCACAACGCGCCGTTCAGATAGCTGTAGACACGCGCCCCGACCGCCGGGCTGAAACGGTCGCGCACCGCCGCGAAGGCCACCAGCGACGCCGAGCACGCGCCCAGCCCCTGGATCACGCGAGCCGCGTAGAACAGCTCCAGCGTATTGGCCGCGGCGCCCAGCGCCGACCCGGCCAGGTAGGCCAGCGCGCCGCCCAGCGCCACCGGCCGGCGGCCGTAGCGGTCGGCCAGCGGGCCGATCAGGATCTGGCCGACGCCGACCGAGAAGATGAAGAGGGTGATGCTGGCCTGCAGCGCGCTGATCGGCTGGCCGAAGCCGGCCGCCATGGCGGGCAGCGAAGGCAGGTAGATGTCGATGCCCATCGGTGTCAGGGTGACCAGGCCCATCAGGAGGCCGATCAGCCACCGTTGGCTTCGCGCGGGTAATGCAGACTTCATTGGCGGACTCAGGGCGCACCGCGCGCCCGGGAAAACCTGACATTATCCACGACTGGCGACACGCGCCGCGCGTACCCGGCTGGCGTAGAATGATCCGCGCCATGCAGACCGCCACCCCGCCCGCCGCCCATCGTCCCCGCATCGTCATCCTATATTGCACGCAGTGCCAATGGCTGCTGCGCGCCGGCTGGATGGCGCAGGAGCTGCTGTCCACGTTCTCCACCGACCTGGGCGAGGTGGTGCTGCAGCCCGGCACCGGCGGCATCTTCCAGATCACCTATGACGGCGAGCTGGTATGGGACCGCAAGCGCGACGGCGGCTTTCCGGAAGCCAAGGTGCTCAAGCAGCGGGTGCGCGACCGGCTCGATCCGGGCCGGCCGCTGGGCCATATCGACGGCCATCGCGCGGCGCCGGGCACCCCCTCCGACGCGTAGGCGGGCATCGGGCGCGCCGCGAAAAACAGCCGCCCGCGGGCGGCTGTCCATGGCGCCCGGCGCGGATCAGGCCGCCGAACGGGATTGCTGCAAGGCCGCCCGCGCCTTGTGCTTGTGGCGCACGGCCGACACCAGCAGCAACGCGATCAGCATCACGCAGGCCAGCACGAAGCCCAGGCTGATCGGCCGCGTCACGAAGATCGACAGGTCGCCGCGCGACAACAGCAGGGCGCGGCGGAAGTTCTCTTCCACCATCGGCCCGAGCACGAAGCCCAGCAGCAGCGGCGCCGGTTCGAAGCGCAACCGGATCAGCGCATAGCCCGCCGCCCCGAACAAGGTCACCATGCCCACGTCGAACAGGTTGTTGTTGGTGCTGTAGACGCCGACGCAGACGAAGAATAGCGCCGCCGGGAACAGGTAGCGGAACGGCACCGTCAACAGCCGCACCCACATGCCGATCAGCGGCAGGTTCAGCAGCAACAGCAGCACGTTGCCGACCCAGAAGCTGGCGATCAGCCCCCAGAACATGTCGGCGTGCTCGACCATCATCTGCGGACCGGGCTGGATGCCGTGGATGATCAGCGCGCCCAGCATCAGCGCCATCACCGGGTCGCCCGGGATGCCCAGGCTCATGGTGGGGATGAAGCTGGTCTGGGTCGAGGCGCTGGTGGCGGCCTCGGGGCCGGCGATGCCTTCGATGGCGCCGCGGCCGAAGCGGCGCGGCTCGCGCGCCACTTTCTTTTCCACCGCGTACGAAATGAACGAGGCGATGGTCGGGCCGGTGCCCGGCAGGATGCCGAAGGCCGCGCCGATGGCGGTGCCGCGCACCAGGGCGCCGCGCGACTGCTTGATGTCGCCAGCTTCCGGACGCATCGACTTCATGCTGACCTTGGTGCTGGTGACCTTGGCGTCGCCGCCGATCTGGTTGATGTTCTTGAGGAAGTCGGCCACGCCGAACAGGCCCATCGCCAGCGCCACGATCTGCAGGCCGTCGCTCAGTTCGAGGATGCCGAAGTGAAAGCGCATGGTGCCGGTGTTGACGTCGGTGCCGATCACGCCCAGCAGCAGGCCGACCACCACCATCGCCACACCCTTGATCGCCGAGCCCTTGGCCAGCGTGGCGCCGGCCAGCAGGCCCAGCATCATCATCGAGAAATACTCGGCCGGGCCGAACTTGAAGGCCACGTCGACCAGCAGCGGCGAGAACAGGATCATCGCCAGGATGCCGACGGACGCGCCGCAGAACGACGAGAACATCAGCATGAACAGCGCCGAGCCGGCCTTGCCGTTGCGCGCCAGCGGATTACCGTCCAGGCAGGCCACGGCGTGCGAGGCGGTGCCCGGCAGGTTCAGCATGATCGAGGTGATGCCGCCGCCGTATTGCGAGCCGTAGTAGATGCCCGACAGCATCACCAGCGCGGCGGTCGGGGTCATGGTGTAGGTCAGCGGCAGCAGGATCGAGATGGCAGCCAGCACGCCCATGCCCGGCAGCACGCCGATCAGGTTGCCCATGAACACGCCGAACACGGCCCATAGCAGGTTGTCGAGCGCGAAGGCGACCGAGAAGCCATGCATCAGGTTATTGAGAATTTCCATCGATCAACCCCAGCGGAACAGCGGAAACTGCAGCTGCAGCGCCCACGAGAAGACGGCAATGCCGAGAATGGTCACGCCCACGGCCAACAGCGCGGCGCTGCGCACGGTGTGCTGGCGGTCGCCCATGGCCGCGATGAAGACCAGCGCGAACGTGGCGGGCACCAGGCCGCCGTACTTGCCCAGCAGGATGAAGGCCATCAGGCCGCCGATGATGCAGCCCCAGCCGCGCCATTCGGGCGCGGGGATGTCTTCGGCTTCCTCGTCCACGTCCGGCGCGGAAAAAGCCGTGCGCGCGATGATCAGGCCCAGCAGGACCAGCAGCACGCCGAGAATGGCGGGGAACATGCCAGGCCCCATGCGGGCCAGGCTGCCGATGTTGTAAGTGGATGCCTGCGCGATGGCGCCCAGGCCGAGCACGATCATCGTGCCCGCGGCCCACGCCTCGCGCTTGATGACGCTGCGTTTGGATTGCATTGGATTCATTCCTCCCTTTGTTGTGGCTTTCATTCGAACTGACTTCTGTCTGAATAAAAGCTGACATTCCAATGAATGCGGGAGTCTAAGAATCCAAACTTCCGATCACCTTTCATGAAAGGGAAAAAATCCCGTCGCGAGGCGGCGCACGGGGGAAAAGGGCGGGAAATCCCTAGGACACGTCGTGCGCGTCAACGCCCCTTGCGAAGACCCGCAAGGCGGGCCGGCGTGGCTTTCAAAGCTCCACACAATGGGTCAAATCCGTGCAATCCCCGCTGGCCACACTGTGCAGACCCGCAAGGCACGCCGCCACCCGCCGCGCCGCCCGCGGGTTCCTGTGTGATTGCCTTGGAGTCCTAGCGCGATGAAAGCAGGCCGGTTAACGACGGATAGGCAGTACCCGCCCGGGCGCCGGCAGCGCGGCTTCACGCTGATCGAGATCATGGTGGTGATCGTCATCATGGGCATCCTGGCGGCGCTGATCGTGCCGCGCCTGCTGGACCGGCCCGACCAGGCCCGCGCCGTGGCCGCGCGCCAGGACATCAGCGCCTTGATGCAGGCGCTCAAGCTGTACCGGCTGGACAACGGCAGCTATCCCAGCACCGAGCAGGGCCTGCGCGCCCTGGTCGAGCGCCCGGCCTCGGGGCCCGGCGCCTCCAGCGCCTGGCGCGCCTACCTGGACCGCCTGCCGAATGACCCCTGGGGGCATCCTTACCAATACCTCAACCCCGGCACCCGCGGCGAGATCGACGTGTTTTCACTGGGCGCCGACGGCAAGCCGGACGGGGATGGCGGCAATGCCGACATCGGCTCCTGGCAGCTGTGACCGGCAGCGCGGCATGGCGGTGATCAGCGCCTTGCTGGTGGTCGCCGCGGTGACCATGATTGTCGCCTCATTGCTGCAGCGGCAAGATGCCTTCCTGCGCGCTGTGCAGGCGGCGCAGACCCGCGCCCAGGCGCAGGCCGTGCTCGAGGCCGGACTTGCCCTGGCGCGCGGACTGCTGCGCGAGGACGGCCGGCGCCAGGCCGCGACACGCGCGGACGGCGACTGGGCCGCGCCCATTCTTGACACCCGCCTGCAGCAGCCCGGCCGCGATACCGCGTTCGTCGGTCGGCTGGAGGACGAGCAGGGCAAGTTCAACCTGCGCAACCTGGTATTCGAAGGTCGCTTGTACCAGGACAGCGTGGATGAGCTGCTGCGCCTGTGCGCGCTGGTGGGCGTGACGCCGGAGACGGGCCTGGCCATCGCCCGCCGCATGCTCGACTCGCAAGCTGGCGCCTTCCCGTTGCCGCCGCCGCGCCGCCTGGACGAACTGGCCGGCGTGCCGGGCGTGGACGCGGCGGTGCTGGCGCGCTTGCGACGCCATGTGACGGTGCTGCCCCGCGTCACGCTGGTCAACGTCAACACCGCCAGCGCCGAGGTGATCGCGGCGCGCGTCCCGGGCCTGTCGCTGGAGCAGGCCAAAGCCATGGTGGCACAACGCGACGCCGGCCTCTGGTTCGTCAACAACGGCGATTTTGCCAATCGCCTCGCCAGCGCCCACGGCGCGCCGGGCGTCCAGGGCCAGGGCAATCGCGGTGGCGACACCGCGGCGCCGCCGGCGCCCGAAGCGCCGCGCGTGGCGGTGGCCAGCGGCTGGTTCACGCTGACCGGCGCGGCCCGCCTGGGTGGCACGGTCCTGCCGTTGCAGGCGCTGCTGGCGCGAACCAGCGATGGCGCGTCGCGCATCGTCTGGTGGCGGGAAGGCGCGTGATGGCCTCGATCCGCGTGCTGCTGCCGCCATTGCGGGCGCTTGCCGCCGATACCCCGCTGCCACTGGCCGTGGAGCAGAAGACCGGCTGGCGCCGCCAGGCGCCGCTGGGCCTGGCGGAACTGGGGCGGCGCTGGCCGCACGCGCGCGTCACGGCTTTCCTGCATCCAGAAGACCTGACCCTGACGGCGATCGCGTTGCCGCCCCTGGCCCGCGCGCGCCTGCGGATTGCGGTGGAAGGCGCCATCGAGCCGCTGGCGCTGGGCGATCCCGACACCTTGCGCATCGGCTACGGCGCGCGCGGCGCGGACGGCCGGGTGCCCGTGGCCTGGCTTGACGCCGAGGCCGCCGACGACGCGCAGGCACTGTTTGGCGCCTGCGGACTGCGGCTGGCGGCTTTCGCGCCCACGCACTTGTGGCTGCCCGAAACCGACAACGGCTGGACCCTGTATTGCCTGGACGGCTACCTGGTGGCGCGCCAGCCGGCCGGCCATGGCGCGCTGTACGCACTGGCGATGGCGGACGGTGACCCGGCGGCGGCTCCCGCGCGCTTGCTTGGCCGCGACGCTGGCGATTATGCCGCCGGTGTCCGCAATTGGATCGGCGCCGGCCCGGCGGGCTGGCGCGACGACGTGGCCGAGGCGGCTTTGCCAGAGGCAGCCTGCGGCGTGATGGCCGAAATTCCCTGGCGCATTGCGGCGGCCAGCGCCGGCGGCGCCGCGACCGGCGCATCGGGCTGGAGCAGGGCGGCTTTGCTGGGCGCGGCGGCGGCCGCCGTATGGATGGCCGGCCTGGTCGCGCAGGCAGGCCGGTGGGAACACGCCGCGCAGGCCATGCGCGAGCAGCAGGCACAAGCGGTGCGCCAGGTATTTCCGTCGCTCGCCACGGTGGTCGATCCGCTTGGCCAGGCGCGCCGCCAGCTGGCTTCGCGCCAGGCCGGCACGGACGATGACTGGGCCGAACTCGGCTTCCTGTTGCGCGCGGCGCGCGACCACATGGGTTTTGCCGCCGGCGACGTGCAGGCCTGGCGCTACGAGGCAGGCGCTCTGGAACTGGACATGCCGCCGGCCGTCCGTCCCAAAACGCCCGACACCCCCGCCGAGGGCAAGCCGGCGGCCGCCCCGGCCTGGATCCAGGCGGCGCGCCAGGCGGGCGTGGCGGCGCAGGCCACCGATACCGGCTGGCGGCTGCGGCGCGCACCAGGGGCCACCGACGGCCGGAAGGCGGAACGCTCATGACACTGGCGCCGCCGCCCCGGCCGCTTGGCCTGTCCGCCCTCTGGCGCACGCGTTTGCGCCAGCGCGGCCTGGCCTGGCATGCGCGCGGCGTGGCGGCTTGGAGCCGCCTCACCTCCAGCGAAAAGCGCTTGCTGGCGCTATGCGCCTGCGTGGTGGGCGCGGCGCTCGGTTGGCTGGCCGTGATCGAACCGTCGCTGGCGCGCATCGAGCGCAGCCAGGAAGAACTGCGGCGACTCGAAGGACGCGCGCGCGAACTCGATGCCTTGCTGCGCCAGGCCGGCCCGGCACCGGCCGCGCGCCAGGCCACGGTGTCGGCCGAGGCGTTGGGGCATTGGCTCGACGCGGCCGGGCTAGCGGGCCGTTACGAACTCAGCAGCGATGATGCCGGCGCCTGGCGCGTCCATTTCCAGCGCGCGCCCGCCGCGCCGCTGGCGGCGTGGCTGCTGGCCGGCCCGGCGCCGTTTCCGCTGGCCCTGACGCGTGTCTCGCTGCAACGCCAGGACGAAGCCGAGGCCGCCGATCCCGCCGTGGCGCCGGGCGAAGGCTTGGCCGGCATCGTGCTGCTCAGTCCCATTTCTCGCAACCAGAGGTAATCCCGTGACGCCGTCCCGTATGCCGCGTGCCGTTGCGCGCGCGCCCGCTCACCGCACCGCCGTCCGCCGGGCAAGGGTGCGGGCGCGATGAACGCGCGCGATCCCGCCAGCCCGAGGCACAAGCTGCCGTATACCTGGGCCCGCCAACACCGCGCGCTGCTGCATTGGCCCGGCGGCGTCGGCGAACTGGTCATTTCAGACCAGACGCCGGCCTGGGCAGTGACCGAGGTGCGGCGCCGCCATGGTCCGATGCCACTGCGCCGCGCCGCCGATGCGGAACTGGACGGCCTGCTGGCCGCGGCCTACGCCGATGCCGGCGATGCCGCCTCGGTGGTGGGCGCCGCCGAGAACGAGGTCGACCTGGATCGCCTGCTGCACGAGATGCCCGAGGTCACCGATCTGCTTGACGCGCAGGACGACGCGCCGGTGATCCGCATGATCAACGCGCTTTTCACGCAGGCGGCGCGCGACGGCGCCAGCGATATCCACATCGAGCCCTATGAAAGCCATTCGGTGGTGCGCTATCGGGTCGACGGCGGGTTGCGCGACGTGGTCAGCCCGCGCAAGGCGTTGCACGGCGCGCTGATCTCGCGCATCAAGATCATGGCGCACCTGGACATCGCCGAAAAGCGCTTGCCGCAGGACGGCCGCATCGCGTTGCGGGTGGGAGGGCGGCCCATCGACATCCGCGTCTCCACCGTGCCCACCGGTCATGGCGAACGCGCCGTATTGCGCCTGTTGGACAAGGAGGCGGGCCGCCTGCGCCTGGAGAAACTGGGCATGGCGCCGGCCGTGCTGCGGGAACTGGACCGCCTGGTGCACCAGCCGCATGGCATCGTGCTGGTCACGGGCCCCACCGGCAGCGGCAAGACCACCACGCTGTACGCCGCGCTAGGCCAGATCGACGCCGCCACCTCGAATGTGCTGACGGTCGAGGATCCGGTGGAATACGACCTGCCGGGCATCAGCCAGATCCAGGTCAACGCGAAGATCGACATGAGCTTCGCGGTGGCGCTGCGGGCCATTCTGCGCCAGGACCCGGATGTCATCATGATTGGCGAGATCCGCGACCTGGAGACCGCGCAGATTGCGGTGCAGGCCTCGCTCACCGGCCACCTGGTGCTGGCCACGCTGCACACCAACGACGCGGTCTCGGCCTTGACGCGGCTGACCGACATGGGCGTGGAGCGCTTCCTGCTGGCATCGTCGCTGCTGGGCGTGCTGGCGCAACGCCTGGTGCGGCGCCTGTGCCCGGACTGCCGCCGGCCGTCGCCGCAGGAGGCGGGCCTGTTCGAGCCGGTCGGTTGCCCGGCCTGCAACCACACCGGCTATCGCGGCCGCACCGGCATCCACGAGCTATACATCGTCGACGACGCCCAGCGCGGATTGATTCACGAGGGCGCCGGCGAACAGCAATTGCGCATGGCGGCGCAGCGCGGCGGCATGAAACCGATGCGCGAGGACGGCGAACGCTGGGTCCTCGCCGGCCAGACCTCGCGCGAGGAAATCATCCGCGTCACGCGGGACGGGTAGGGCGGAGCATGCCGGATTTTCGTTTCGAAGCGGCCGATGGGCTCGGCAAAATCCAGCGCGGCGTGCTGACCGCCGACACCGCCCGCGCGGCGCGCGCGCAGTTGCGCGCCCAGGGCCTGACCGCCCTGGCGGTGGACCAGGCGGCCCGCCGTGGCGCCGGCGCGCTGGAACTGTTCGCCGCCAGGCTGTCCGATAGCGACCTGGCGTGGGCCACGCGCCAGCTCGCCAGCCTGCTGGCCGCCGGCCTGCCGCTGGAGAGCGCGCTGTCGGCCACGGTGGAGCAGGCCGAGAAGAAGCACATCGCCGATACCTTCTCCGGCGTGCGCGCCGACGTGCGCGGCGGACAACGCTTTTCCGATGCCCTGAATGCCCGGCCGCGCGACTTTCCGCCGATCTACCGCGCCCTGATCAAGGCTGGCGAGGACTCCGGCGACCTGGCGCGCATCATGGAGCGCCTGGCCGACTACATCGAAGGGCGCAACGCGCTGCGCTCGAAGGTGCTGACCGCGTTCATCTACCCGGCCATCGTCGGCGTGGTGTCGATCTGCATCGTGGTGTTCCTGCTGGCCTACGTGGTGCCGCAGGTAGTCAGCGCCTTTTCGCAGGCGCGCCAGGAGCTGCCGTGGATCACCCGCGCCATGCTCGCCGCCAGCGACTATGTGCGCACCTGGGGCGGACTGAACGCGCTGGTCGTGGCGTTGCTGTTCGGCCTGTGGCGGCTTTCGCAGCGGGCCGAAGCGGCGCGGCTGGCGTGGCACGCGCGGATCCTGCGGCTGCCCATGATCGGCCGTTTCGCGCTGGGCGTGAACACCGCGCGTTTCGCCGCCACGCTGGCAATCCTGGCCGATGCCGGCGTGCCGCTGCTGCGCGCGCTGGACGCGGCGCGCCAGACCCTGGCCAACGATTGCCTGCGGCGCGCGGTGCTCGACGCCACCGCGCGCATCGAGGGCGGCTCGGGCCTGGGCGCGGCGCTGCGCCAGCAGAAAGTCTTTCCGCCATTGCTGTGCCACCTGGTCGCCAGCGGCGAGAAGACCGGCACGCTGTCGCGCATGCTCGACCGCGCGGCGCAGACGCTGTCGGCAGACATCGAGCGGCGCGCCATGGCCATGACCGCGATGCTGGAACCGTTGATGATCCTGATCATGGGCGGCGTGGTGCTGACCATCGTGCTGGCGGTGATGCTGCCGATCATGGAAATCAACCAGATGGTGGGGTGAACGCCGTATCGCGAACGCCGAAGCCGCGGGCCAGGCACGGGCCGCCGGCGGCGGCGAACTCCCTACATCTCCGCACATTCTTACCTCACTCCACACCTTTTTTCCCGTCGCTGTCACCTCGCTTGATCAACATGTCTTCAACGCATCGGGCAGGCCTTTGCAGAGTGCCGCCGGATGCGTTCTCGGGTCCATCCGTTCTTTTCTCCACAAGCAGTTCTCTCCTAAACGAGTGCAAGGAGCAAGACATGTTCAATCGCAATTCCCTGGTCGCCGCGCTGTCGGCGGTCGGCATGCTGTCCCTGTCGGGCGCCGCCCTGGCGCAACAGGTCGTGGTTTCGGGCGGCGCGACGCTGCCCCTGCCGCTGTACCAGGACGAAATCACCAACTTTCCGGCGCCGACCTTCAAGGCCTACGTCGGCAAGGGCAGCGGCGCGGGCAAGACCGCGTTCCTGACCAACAGCGCCGTCGGGCTGGACAGCACCGGCGTGGTCCACTGGATCGGCAGCGATTCGATCCTGACGCAGACGCAGATCAACGACTACCTGACGACCGGCCTGGGCAAGATCGGCAACACCTCGGGTCATGGCCCGCTGGTCCAGATCCCGTCGGTGGGCACGCCGGTGACGATCTCCTACAAGGGCCCCGCGGCCGGTGTCACGCTGAGCAAGGCGCAACTGTGCGGCGTGCTGTCGGGCAAGTACACCAAGTGGAGCGACGTCGGTGTGTCCTCCGGTTCGGCGCCCGACGCCTTCACGGTGATCTACCGTTCGGAAAGCAGCGGCACCACCGAACTGCTGACCCGCCACCTGCAGGCCGTCTGCGACACCGATTCGAACGTCGCCTTCAGCGGCAAGAGCACCTTCGCCCAGGAATTCCCGGGCAACACGCCGCCCGCCAACTTCATCGCCGCCACCGGCAGCGGCGGCGTGGCCACGGCCATCAACGCCCAGGCCTCGGCCATCACCTACCTGAGCCCGGACCCCGCGTTCACGGTCGCGCTCGAGCAGGCCTCGCTGATCAACAAGAACAACAACACGGCGTACGCGCCGACCTCGGCCAACGTCAGCACCGCCCTGGGCAGCGCCGCCGCCTTGCCGCTGGCCACCGGTGTCGTGCAACGCGACCCGGCTGGCGCCAACTGGACCGACACGAACAACCAGGCCAATCCGTTCAACTGGGTGCGCTCGACGGTCAACCCGGGTTCGGGCTACCCGATCGTGGGCTACACCAACTTCGTGTTCAGCCAGTGCTACACCGACGCGGCCGTGGCCACGGCGATCAAGAACTTCCTGACCACGCACTACTCGACCGCCAACTCGACCGTCGGTGGCAGCAACCCCGGCAGGATCGACCAGCACAAGCTGGTTCCGCTGACCCCGGCGAACCGTACCCGCGTGCTGGCTGCCTTCATCAACGGCACCAACGCTAACCTGAACATCAACAACGCGACGGTGTGCGGCAGCTACGCCGGCCGTGGTTGATTGCGCGGTCTCGCAGTAGATAGGAAGCCATCACGGCACAGCAGGGCGAAGCAGCCGGAATCCGGGGCTTCGCCCTTTTTCCAGGGCGTCGCGATATGCGCCTCCAAGCGCCTGGAGTCCGGAGTCCGTCATGTCCAAGTACATTTCCCGAATCGCGCTGCCATGCCTGCTTACCCAGGCCTGCGTCAGCGGTATCGCGGTCGGGCAGACGATCGTCTCGGGCGGGGCCGGCGCGCCCTTGCCGCTGTACCAGGATGCCATCGCCAATTTCCCCACGCCGGCGTTGCTGCCCTACGTGGCCGTGGACAGTCCTGCCGGACTGCGCGCCTTCCTGCTCAATGCCGCGGACGCATTCGGCCGGGCCGGCCCGGTCCATTGGGTCGGCAGCGAAACCTCGCTGACGCAGGCGCAGATCGCCGACTACCTGACGCGGGGCTGGGGCCGGCAGGGCGACCCGGGCAGCCATGGGCCGCTGATCCAGATACCGGTCGCCTACGTGCCGATCACCATTTCCTACAAGGGCCCTTCGGTGCCCGTTACGCTGAGCCATCAACAGCTCTGCGCGATCTTCTCGGGCGCCGCCGCTCGCTGGAGTCAGCTGGGTGTCGCGGTTGCGCCGTCGCTGGACGCATTCAAACTGGTCTACCGCGCCGACGGCAGTGGCACCACCGGGCTGCTGACCCGTCATCTGGGCGCCGTGTGTGGAACAGACGGTCCCATGCGGTTCGCCGGCAAGGATGTATTCCGGGACGAGTTTCCCCCAGGGCCGCTACCGTCACACTTCGTCGCGGCGGTCGGCGATGGCGGCGCCGCGGCGGCGATGGCGGGCAATGTCTCGGCCATTACCTATATCGGTCCGGACCCCGCCTATACCGCCGGATTGAAACAGGCCTGGCTGGTCAACGCGCACGACGGCGTGGCCTATCTGCCAACGCCCGCCAACGTCATTGCCGCAATGGAATCCAGCGGCGCGCCAATGCTGCCCGATGGCCCGGTGCTGGCGCGCGGACCGGGATCGGCGGGCTGGTTGGCGCCGGACAACCCGGGCAACCCGGCGAACTGGGTGCGGATCCATCCGGATCCGCAACGCGGCTACCCCATCGCCGGCTCCACCAACCTGGTGCTGAGCCAGTGCTACACCGACGCCCTTGCGACGGGCGCCATGCGGCTGTTCCTGAAACGGCTGTATGACGATCCCGCGGCCATCTCCCGCCATCAACTGGTGCCATTGCCCGTGGTCATGCGGACCCGCCTGCTGGGCACGTTCGTCAGTCTTGCGGGGACGCCGGCGCGGCTGAACCTCGGCAACCCGACCGTGTGCGGCGATGTCGCCGGCCGGGGCTGAGGCGGGCGTCGCACTGTTACGCCACTCCACACCTTTTTTCCCGCCGCTGTCATCTGGCGGACACATCATGACCGGTGTCGCGGCCCTTTGCCGCGCGTTCGCGCACGCCGCGAGCGCGCCTGGCCCGCCGCCGGCCCCATATCGACAGCCGCCTTCCGCAGCGGCGCATACCCAGGACCAGAGATACGGCATGAACCAGCAGACAGGTAGCGCAATCCGACGTGGCAACGGCAGGCAACGGGGCAACCCCGCATTCCGGCTGTCGCCAGCCATGCACGCGCTGCTGTTGGCCCTGTCGGCAACGCCAGCGTGGGCGGCCGGGCCGGCGGCGTTCGGATCCGGCTGGTTTTCGGACAAGCGCGCCACCCAGGCGCAAACCGCGGCGACCGGGCGCCTGCCCGGCGGCGGGTTGGCGGGCATTCCGTCGACGCTGCGCGACCAGCAGCGCGCCGACCAGCAGTTGCAGCGTTCGCTCGCCAACCTGAATCGGGGCGCGGCGGCGATCGCGGCGCAGCAGGCGGCCCAGGCCGCCGCGCGCCAGGCCGCGATGAGTCAAGCGTCGGCGGTACCGGACGGCATGGGCGAAGGCGGCTTGAAGGTCGACACCAATCCGCTGACGGCCGGGTGGGTCAATGCGCGTCCGTTGACGCCCGCCTCGCAGTCCGCACGAGACGGGCGCACCGTCGTGACGGTTGACCAGACCGTCGACAAGGCCATCCTGAATTGGGAGACCTTCAACGTCGGCCGCGACACCACGGTATCGTTCAAGCAGCAGGCAAGCTCGTGGTCGGTGCTGAACCGGGTCAACGACCCGCGCGCGCGCGCCAGCCAGATCCAGGGCAGGATCGAAGCGCCCGGCACCGTCATGATCGTCAACCGCAACGGCATCGTTTTCAGCGGCTCCAGCCAGGTCAACACCCGCAACCTGGTCGCCGCCGCGGTGGGCATGAGCGACGCCCAGTTCCGCAGCGGCCTGTATAGCGCCAAGACGGGCGAGAGCGCCAACGAGCGTTTTACGCCCAGCTTCGGCAACGACCTGGTCGGCCAGGGCGATGGCGCCCGGGCCAGCAACGCCACCGGCGACGTGCGCGTCGAGGCCGGCGCGCGCATCCAGACCGCCAGGCCCAGCGGCGTCACCCAAGGCGGCGGTTACGTCCTGCTGTTGGGACGCGAGGCCCATAACGCCGGCCAGATCACCACTCCGAGCGGCCAGACCGTGCTGGCGGCGGGCGATACCTTCATCATTCGCCGCGGCCTGGGATCGGACGCCAACGTCCGTTCCACCACGCGCGGCAACGAGGTCTCGGCGCGGCGCAATACGGGCAGTCAGGCAGGCGTGGCGGCCAATACCGGCCTGATCCAGTCGCCCCTGGGCGACATCACGCTGACCGGACACGAGGTCCGCCAGCAAGGCGTGGCCATGTCCACCACGTCGGTGACCACGCGCGGCACGGTGCATCTGCTGAACTCGAGCGGCGACGCCAGCGGCAGCGTCGTGTTCGGCCCTGATTCCGCCACCGCCATCCTGATCGACAACGATGGCAGTCTCGCGCTGGATGCGCAGCGCGACACGCTGGCGCGCCCGGCCGCTGAGGAGGGCGACAACCATCGGACCGCGGGCCAGGCCTTCGATCACCTGAGCGCCTTGCCCGATCGCCGCGACCAGTCGCGCATCGAGGTGACCAGCGGCGGCACGGTCGAGGCCCAGGACGGCGCGCTGGCGCTGGCCACTGGCGGCCAGATCGCCATCTCGGCCAATCGCCGCACGCTGCTTAACGATGGCGCGTTGCTGGACGTGGCCGGCGCGGTCGGCGTCAGGGTGACGATGGAATCCAACAACCTCAAGATCAACATCCAGGGCAACGAATTGCGCGACGCGCCGGTCAACCGCGACGGCAAGACCTTGAACAACAGCGAAATCTGGGTCGACCGCCGCGCGCTCGTGCAGGTGGCCAAGGGCGTGAACGGCTACGAGCGCGAGCGTTGGTACACCGCCGGCGGGCTGCTGGAAGTGGGTGGCTACCTGGGCACCGAGCGCCACGGCATCGGCGAGTGGGCGGCGATCGGCGGCACGGTGACGGTGGAGGGCGGCGAGCTGGTCGCCCGGCAGGGGTCGCTCATCAACATCTCGGGCGGGACCCTGGATGTGGCAAGCGGCAACATCCGCCAGAGCTGGCTGCGGGGCGAGGACGGCCGCCTGTACGAAGTCTCGCGCGCGCCCGGCGACCTGCTATACAAAGGACTGTATCGCGGCTTTGAAGACATCCACGCGCGCTGGGGCCAGAACGCCAATCGCTATTTCTACAACGCCTTGCTGGCGCCCCGGCAGCGCTACGAAGACGGCTATACGGCCGGACGCGACGCGGGCCGCCTGGTCATCGGCACGCGTACCGCGGTGATGGAAGGCGGTATCGTCGGCGAAGCCTTCCAGGGCGAGCGCCAGACGCAGGCGCGACAGGCGGTGGAGGCGGGCCTGCGGCAGCAGACCGGCTACCAGCAGTCGCAGCTGGCGCGGGCGCAGGCGGGTCAATTGATCGTCGGCCGCTATGTGGCGCGCCAGATCACCAGTGGAACGACGACCGCCTGGGGGTACGACCTGGCGGCCGCGGCCAGCCAGATCCTGTTTGCCGGAGCGACGGCGCCGCTGGCCGACCGGCTTGGGCTGGACGGCGCCATGCCGGCCGATCGCCGCGACAGCGTGTGGCTCGATGCCGCGGCGCTGAGCCGCGCGGGCCTTGGCCAGATTACCGCCGTGGCGGCGCAGGACGTGACGGTCGGGCAGGATGCGCGGGTCGCCACCGGCGGCCTGATCGAACTGTACGCGCCGAACGTGTCCATCCAGGGCAACCTGACGGCGCGCGGCGGCCGCGTGGCTGCTGGCAATGTGCTGCAGAGCGTTGAGCGCGAGGTTTTCCTGGCGCCGCCCGCCAACACCTCGGCGCGGGTCGAGGTGGCGCCCGGCGTCAGCATCGATGTCAGCGGCCCGTGGGCCAATCTGCGGCGCGCGCCGGAAGACGCCGATGCGCTGGCCTGGCGCAATGGCGGCCAGATCGCGCTGCGCGGCACCGGCGCGGTCACTGTGGCGGCGGGCAGTGTGCTGGATGCGCGTTCGGACGCGACTTTGGACGTCAAGGGCAGGCTGAGCGGTGGCAAGGGCGGCGACGTGGCGCTGGAGCAGGTGACGCTGAACGGTAGCGTGCCCGGTCCGGGACCCGTGGGCGTGTCGCTGGCCGGCGCAGTCTATGGTTACGGCGTCAACGGCGGCGGCACCCTGCGCGTGGATGCCAGCCGGGTGTTGATCAGCGATGCCATGGACGCCGAGGCCGGCGCCGACGGCCTGGTGTTGCGCGGCGACCTGTTCCAGCGCGGGTTTGCGCGCTACGACATCAACGGCGCGCGGGGGTTGACGGTTGCGGACGGCATAGCGCTGGACGTGACGATGCCGGTCTATCGCGCCAGGCCCGATGCCTTGGATCCGCGGGCGGACAGCTTCGGTGACGCGCTGATGCTGTGGACCCCGCCGTTGTTCCAGGAGAATGCCGTCACCGGCCGGATGAGCCAGCGGCTAGGAGCCAGCCTGTCGCTGTCCGCCTTCGTTGCGGCGACACCGCAGACGGTCGGCGCCCTGCGGATCGGCCAGGACGCCATGGTGCGGGTCGATCCGGGCCAGACCATCCGCCTGCAGTCGCGCGGCTTGATGCGGGTGCAGGGCACGCTGCAGGCGCCCGGCGGCCAGATCGTGGTGGCGCGGGGCGCGGATGACCAGGGCGCCACCGCGCAATTGGGCGGCCTGCCCAACTCGGTCTGGATTGAATCGGGCGCGCGGCTCGACGTGGGCGGCATTGCGGCGACGGCCGTGGACGCCCGTGGCCGCCGCTACGGCAAACAGCTCGATGGCGGACGCATCGCCATTGACGGCGAGTTCGTGGTCATCCGGCCAGGCGCGGTGCTGGAGGCGTCGGGCTCGGCCATGACCGTGGACATCAATGTGGATGACGGCGCCGGCGCTGGCCCCAGGCGGGTGGGCGGCAAGGGCGGCGAGATCGCGCTGGCCGCCGCCGCCGGCCTCTACCTGGACGGCGCCATGCAAGCCGCGGCCGGCGGCGCCAGCGCCGCGGGTGGCGCCCTGTCCCTGAAGCTGGAAACCCCGCTGTATGCGACCGGTACGCAGCAGCCCCTGCTGCGGCCGCGCGAGCTGCGCATTTCGCAGACGGCGGGCGAGAGCCTGCTGCCGGCCGACGTCACGCCGGAAACCGCCGCGCTGGACTATGGCCTGGGCCGCATCGGCATGGACCAGATCGCCGCGGGCGGCTTTGGCGACGTGTCGCTGTATGCGCGCGACCTGCTGACCTTCGACGGCGACGTGACGCTGCGGGCGCGGCAATCGATCAGCCTGTACCAGGGCGCGCTGGGCAACACCCGGGCGGGCGCCACGGTCAGCATCATCGCGCCCTATGTGCTGTTGAGCGGCCGCACCAGCCTGGCTCCCGCGATCGTGCAGCAGGTCGAGGCCACGCTCAATGCCTGGAAGCCGTCGGCGCTGCCGGGCGCCGCGTTGTTTGAAGTCGATGCCGACCAGATCGATATCCGCAACCGCGTCAACGCCGGCATGTCCGGCGCGGTCAGGCTGGGCGGCGGCAGCCAATTGGCCATCGAACGCCGTGGCTACGACAACGTGGCCTTGCGCAGCCGGGGCGACCTGCGGTTCCTGGCCACCGCCGGCGCCACCGATATCCCCCTCAGCGGGCAGAATGACACCAGCACCGTGCTGACGGCGGGCAACCTGTTGCTGGCCGCGCAGCGGGTCTACCCCGCCACGGGCGCCAAGGGGCTGGCAGTGGCCGGGTGGCGCGGCGTTGGCATGCCCTACGACGCCAACGCGGTGCTGCGGATCGAGGGCGTGGCCGGTGCGCGGGCGGCCGCCGCGCCGCTGTCCGTGTTCGGCGCCCTGACCTTGAACGCGCCCAACGTGGAGCAGGGCGGCAACGTGTTTGCGCCGTTGGGACGCATCGTCATGGGCATCGGCATCAACGGCGACACGCGCCAGGTGCGGCTGCTGCCCGGCAGCCTGACCTCCGTCAGCGCGGCGGGCCTGACCGTGCCCTATGGCGGCACCGTCGACGGCCTGAGCTACCTTTACCAAGGCGCGCCGGTGGAGGCCGTGGGCGTCGGCGGCACCAACATCTTCCAGGTGGTGCGGGGCATTTCCCTGCTGGGCGGATCGATCGCGGTGGATGCCGGCGCGGTCATCGACCTGTCCGGCGGCGGCACCTTGGCGGGCGCGGGGTTCATCAGCGGACGCGGCGGTTCCACCGATCCGCTGTTCCATCCCTTGCCGCGGTTCGATGCCGCGACCGGCAAATTCGACCTCCCAGCGCTGTCCGATCGGCCGGTCTACGCCATCATGCCGAGCCTGGCCGACGGCTACGCGCCGGCGGCGCCGCGCGACGAAGCCAGCGGCTATGCCGGCTCGCGTCCGCGCGCCGGCGAGACCATCACGATCGGCGCCGGCGTGCCCGGTCTGCCCGCGGGCACCTATACCTTGCTGCCGTCGTACTACGCCCTGTTGCCCGGCGCCTATCGCGTCGAGCTGGGGCAAGGCGCATTGGCCGGCAACGCCAGCACGCTGCGCGGGGGATCCTGGTCGGTGGCGGCCGTCCGCGGCCTGTCCAACACCGGCACCGTGGATGCCATGCCGCGGCAGGCGCTGGTCACGCCCGGCGACGTGCTGCGACGGCATGCCCAGTACAACGAGATGGACTACAGCGCCTTCGTGCTGGCCGAGGCCGCGCGTAGCGGCCAGCCTCGGCCGATGCTGCCCGCCGACGCGGCGGCGCTGGAGTTCAACTATCGCAACCTGCCCGGCGCGACGCAGGCGCTGCGGTTCGACGGCCAGGCCCGCTTCACCCCGGCCAAGGACGGTTATGGCGGCCAGCTGCTGGTTCGCACCAACGGCGCCGCGCTGGAGATCGTCAGCGACACGTCCACGTCCACGGGCTCGCCGGCCGCTATCGCGCTGCGGGACAGGGACCTGAACGCGGTGGCCGCCAGCCGCCTGTCGCTGGGCGGCTGGACGTACCAGCCCGTGACGACGGGAGACCGCCGGCTGGGCACCACCACCGCATCCGGCGGCGACGTCATCGTGCGTGCCGGCGCCCAGTTGCGGGCGCCCGAAGTCCTGCTGATCGTCGACCAGGCGAAGTCGATCGTGGTCGAACGCGGCGCGACCATCAATACCCTGGGGATGGGCGCGGCCCCTTATGACGCGCGCCAGGGATACCAGTACGGCGGCGCGGGCGGAAACAACAGCATCCTGGCCATTTCCAACGGCTGGCTGGATTTCAGCAATGGGCTGGCCGCGCAATCGGGCCGGATCGAGCTTGGCGCCTGCCCGACGACCGCCTGCGAAGGCGCGACCCGGCTCTACTCGGATGGCACGGTGGTCTTCGGCAGCAACAATCTGGTGCTGCACGACGCCTTGCGCTACGGCACCCGCAACCTGGTGGTGGCCGCCAGCAGCTTGAACGCGGGCGGCGATGCCGCGCTGGCGGACGCGATGGCGCGCGGCGTGCTGCCCGCGGGGCTGCGACTGTCGCAGGACCTGTTGCGACGCCTGCTGGACGGCGACACCAGCGTCGGCGCGCCGGCGCTGGAGCGGGTGATCTTCTCGTTGCGCGACTCGGTCAATTTCTTTGGCAACGTCAATCTGAGCACACTGGATGCCGCCACCGGCACGTCCAGCCTGGCGCAGTTCGTGCTGAACACGCCCGCCATCTACGGTTATGGCGGCGCCGGCGACGTCGCCACCCTGTCCACGGACACGCTGGTCTGGAACGGCGTCGCCAACGCCGAGCCCGGCCCGATCGCGGCCGGCGGGGCGGGAACCGGCCTGGGCACGCTGAACCTGAGCGCGCGCCGGATCGTGCTGGGCGACGCCAATGGCACGCTGCAAGTGCCGCATCAGCAGATGCGGCGGCAGGCGTTGGGCTTCGCCAGCGTGCGGATGGACGCCGCCGAGCAGATCGCCGCGGGCGGCGAAGGCAGCCTGGAGGTCTACCAGTCGCGCGGCGACTACGTCGATGGCAAGTTCCAGTATCAGGGCGGTTCGCTGCTATTGCGCACGCCCATGCTCACCGGCGGCAACGGGTCGGTCACGCGCCTGACGGCCGGCGACCTGTTGCAATTGACGGGCACCGGCGCGGCGCCGGCCGACGCCGCCGCGCCGTGGGGCGCCACGCTGACCCTGCAAGGCGGCAGCGTCGAGCTGGACAGCGCCATCGTGCTGCCCAGCGGCAAGCTGGTGGCGCAGGCCGAGCATGGCCTGACGTTGGCTGACGGGGCGCGGCTCGACCTGGGCGGCCGCGCCGTGACCCTGGGCGACCAGACGCGTTACGGCTGGGGCGGCGACGTGGAACTCGAAAGCCGCAAGGGCGATATCGTCCAGGCGGCGGGGTCCATCATCGATCTGTCGGCGCGCTATAACCAGGCCGGCCGGCTCACGGTGACGGCGCTGGACGCCGGCGCCGGCCTGATCGACCTGCGCGGCGCCATCAGGGGACAGTCCAGCGGCGAGTACGACGCCGGCGGCACCCTGGTGCCGTTCGAGGCCGGCGGCATCGCGCTGCGGGCCCAGGCCATCGCCGACTTCGTGGCACTGAACCAGCGCCTGAACGAAGGCGGCGTGACCGGATCGCGCGCCTTCCAGCTCAAGCGCGGCGACCTGGTGATCGGCAATGAGATCAAGGCCCGGCGGGTCAACATCGCGGTCGACGGCGGCAGCCTCACGGTCAATGGCGTGGTCGACGCCGGCGGCGCCCAGGTCGGCAGCATCCGCCTGTCCGCCCAGCGCGACCTGATCGTCAACGGCCTGCTGGATGCGCACGGCACCCTGCTGCGGGTGGACAGCCGCGGCGACATCATCGACAGCCCCAACCGCGCGGTGGTCGAACTGACCGCCACGCAGGGCCGCCTGGTGCTCGGCGCCAACGCGGCCGTCGACCTGCGGGCCGGCACGGGCGTGGCGGCGGGCAATGGGCCCGGCCAGCATGACGGGCGTGCGCGCGGCACACTGGACCTGAACGCCCCGCGCCAGGGCGCCGACGACGTGGCGTTGGACATCCTCGGCGCACCCAATGTGCTGGGCGCCGAGCGCGTGTCGGTCAATGCCTTCCGCCGCTACGACGACGCGCCTCTCGCCACGGCGCCGGACATCACCGGCCGCACGCCGCAGGTGATCACCCAGGCCTATCTCGACCAGATCGACGCGGACAGCGTTGCCTACATGAATGCCGCGCAGGCCAACGCCGCGTTGGGCGCGCGGCTGCGGGGCTATGCGTTGCGCCCCGGCGTGGAGATCGTCAGCCGCGGCGCCGACGGCGACCTGCGCGTCGAGGGCGACCTGGACCTGTCGAACCATCGCTACGGGCCCGACGCGGACCGTAGTGATCCGGCCCGGCGCGGCTTTGGCACGGCCGGCGTGCTGCTGGTGCGCGCCAAGGGCGACCTGAACATCTACGGCAGCATCACCGACGGCTTCGCTCCGCCGCTGGGCACCGATGATGACGTCCGCGCCTGGCGCCTGATCGGCCGGGCGGGCCCGGATGACGCCAATGGCGTCGACGTGGCCGGCCAAAGCCTGATCCTGCCGCGCGCGGTCACGCTGGCCGGCGGTACGGTGTTTCCCAACACCGAGACCGAGTCGCTGAATTTCGATCTGCCGATCCAGCCCAACACCATCAAGGCCAATGCGCGCCTGCCGGCCCAGGTTGAACTGGCCCAGTCACTGACCCTGGCGGTCGGCACCGTGCTGGAGGCCGACGTGCGCGCGGCGGACGGCACCCTCTACGCCAAGGGCAGCGTATTGCCGGCCGCCTTGACACTGACGGCCGGCGCCCGCCTGGGCGCGGGCATGGCATTGAATCAGGCGGTTGCCGTGCGGGCCTTCACCGTGCCCAAGGGCACGCGGCTCTCGATCTTCAATGCGCCGCTGGCCCTGGCCGCCGACCTGCCGCTGGCGGCCGGCGCCTACCTGCCCAGCGGGACCGACCTGCGGTTCAACGGCAGCACGGTGGAACTGCGGGACCTGAACGCCGATGGGGTGCAGGGCCGCATCTGGGCCGTCGCGCCCATGCTGGGCCGGGGCGCCTCGTCCTGGAGCCTGCGGCTGGCGGGCGGGGCCGACCTGGATTCGGCCGACACCCGCGCGCTGCTGCCGGCTTTCCAGCTGGGCGACCGCGGGCATGTGAAACTGTCGGATCCGCATTACCTGCAGGACCTGAGCTTCGGCCTGTTGGGTGAATCGCCCATCTTCAGCGTGATCCGCACGGGCCGCGGCGATCTCGACATCCTGGCCGGCGGCAACTTCCAGCAGGGTTCCTACTACGGCATTTACACCGCCGGCACGCCGTCGGACGCCGTGCGCGACGCGCAAGGCAATCCCATTCTGGATGCGTTGGGCCGGGACGCCTACAACCTGCCGCGGGCCTATGACGAACTGATGAGCCAGACGGACGGTTACGGCTCCGTGCTGGGCGCCGCCGCGGCCAGCTACGAACCCCTCGTCACCGGCGGTCAATACGGCGCCTGGTATCCCGAGCGCGGCGGCGACCTGCTGCTGAATGTGCAGGGCGACATGCGCGGCGCGGTGCGGGGCCTGCCGTCGAAGTTCGACGGCCCGGATCCGCGTGGCGCGGCGCCGGCGCCGGGCAGCTATCCGGGCTACTGGCTGTGGCGCCAGGGCGGCCCCGGCATCGGCCAGCAGGCGGCCTGGTGGATCAACTTCGGCACCTATCTGCCGTCGCCGTACTTCTCCACGTTCTACACCCCGGGCCTGTCGGTGGAGGGCTTTACCGGCTTCGGCACGCTCGGTGGCGGCAATCTGTCGGTCAGCGTGGGCGGCGATGCCGGCGTGCTCTCCCAGCCCGTGGCGCTGTTGAACAGCTATCCGACGGTCCAGGGCCTGGTGCTCGCCGTCGGCAGCACCGGGCGGATTACCCCTGACGGCAAGCGTGTTTCCACGGGTGGCGGAGACTTGAGCCTGCGTGTCGGAGGCGCGCTGAACCCGCTGAAAACCAGCTCCGGGGATGCGATCAACGATATTTCCGGTCCGTACTCCGACCTGAACGGCGTCCTGACCAACCTGCGCGGCGCCATCAAGGTGGAGGCGCGCAGCATCGGCCGGGTCGACCCGCTGTATGGGGCCACGGACCGATCCGATGCCCGCGGCCTGGACCCGCTGCGTCCCACCTTGGCGGCGCCATCCGGCGGTCCGGCCATCGTGGCCGGCGACGCGACCGTCGCGCTGAACGCGCGCGGGGATCTCGTTCTGGGCGGAGTGGGAGATGCCGGCAGGATGTACCAGTTGTCGGCCACCCCCTTCGTTCACGAGGGCGTGGAGCAGCCGGGCGGGGCCTACAGCTGGTTCTCGTTGTGGTCGGCAAGGACCGCGCTGGAGTTGTTTGCCGCTGGCGGCGCCCTGACGCCGATCGCGGCCGCCCACAACGACAATGCCGCATTCAAGAATGCCTACGAATACAGTGCCAGCGCTTATGCGAACGTCTTTGCCTACCCGTCGCGCGTCAGCGCGGTGGCGGCGTCGGGAAGCATCTTCTATCACGCCAGCTCGGCCAACGCGGGAACGGAATGGTCCTTTGCGCCGGGGAGCCAGGGCAGGGTGGAAATGCTTGCGCGCGGCGGTCTCTATGGCGGTGGCTATCGCACCGGCATGTCGGGCGCCGACCCGACGTTGATCGCCGTGCCGGAACGCCCCGCCTACCAGGCCACCTGGAACGACGGGGCGGTCAACGCCGGCAACGCCGTGGGCCAGGAAGGCAGCCTGCTCGCGTTCGGCACGGACTCGGCCGCGGGGCGTCCCGCCCTCACGGCCGCCGGCACCGCGCGCTTTCATGCGGGCGGCGACATCGTGGGCCTGTATGCCGGTGGCACGATAACCACCAAGGACGGCACCGAGTACCATGCCGCCCGGCCCGTCAGCATCCAGGCCGGCGGCGACATCGTCAACCTCAAGGCCCTGATCCTGAACCAGCAGCCCAACGATGTCTCGCGCATCGTCGCCGGCCGCGACATCCTCTACGCCAACGTCGACGTGGCCGGCCCCGGCTGGCTGGAAGTCAGCGCGGGCCGCAATCTGACGCAGGAAGACAAGGGCCGCCTGACCAGCCTGGGCATGATCGACGGCCGGCAGACCACCGGCGGCGGCGGCGCCGGCATCGTCGCCAGCGCCGGCGGCCAGGGCGATTACGCCGCTTTCGCGCGGCGCTATCTGGACCCGGCCAACCGCGCCGATCCCGGCCAGCCGTTGGCCGGCCAACCCGGCAAGACCGTCAAGACCTATGAGGGCGAACTGCTCGACTGGCTGCGCACGCAGCACGGCTACGGCGGCGGCGCCGATCAGGCGCGGGTCTACTTCGATGCGTTGCCGACGGCGCAGCAGCGCGTATTCCTGCGCCAGGTCTACTATGCCGAACTGACGGCAGGCGGTCGCGAGTACAACGATCCGACCGGGCCGCGCGCCGGCAGCTATGCCCGCGGCCGCCAGGCCATCGCCGAGCTGTATCCGGTGACCGGCGCCGATGGCCAGCCGATCCGCTACCAGGGCGACATCACGCTGTTCGGCGGCTCGGGCATCCAGACGCTGTATGGCGGCTCGATTCACCTGATGGCGCCGGGCGGCCAGATGGTCTTCGGTGTCGAAGGCATGGCGCCGCCGTCCACCGCCGGCATCATCACCCAGGGCGCGGGCGACATCCAGATGTACGCCAAGGGCAGCATCCTGCTGGGCCAGAGCCGGGTCATGACCACCTTCGGCGGCAACATCCTGGGCTGGTCGGCCGAGGGCGACATCAACAGCGGCCGCGGCTCCAAGAGCACGGTGGTGTACACGCCGCAGCGGCGCCTGTACGACGATGTCGGCAACGTGACGCTGTCGCCGACCGTGCCCAGCACGGGGGCGGGCATCGCGACCCTCGACCCGATCCCGGAGGTGCCGCCGGGCGACGTCGACCTGGTGGCGCCGTTGGGCACCATCGACGCGGGCGAAGCCGGGATCCGTTTCTCGGGCAACGTCAATCTGGCGGCGCTGCAAGTGGTGAACGCGGCCAACGTGGTGGGGCAGGGCAAGACCACCGGCGTGCCGGCGCTGGCGGCGGTGAACGTCGCCGCGCTGACCAGCGCCAGCGCGGCCGCCGCGGGCGCGACCCAGGGCGCGCAGGAGACCACGCGTCAGCAGCAGGCGGCGGCGCGCCGCAACCTGCCGTCCATCATCAGCGTGCAGATCCTGGGCTACGGCAGCGAGCCGGTGTCGGGCGCGGGAGCGCCCGGCGCCAGCGCGCCGGCGGGCGGCAATCCACCGGCCGGGGCGGCGACGCAGGGCTACGATCCGCGCAGCATCTTCCAGATGGTCGGCAACGGCGAACTGGACGCGGCGCAGAAGGCCCGCCTGACGGAGCCGGAGCAGCGCGGCCTGTCGGGCGGCTAGCGACGGCCATCCACCGCGCAACGGAGGCCTTCATGGCGGCGCACGGGGCCGTCGGCACGGCGCTTGCGCGTGGGCGGAAGACCGGTCGGCGCGCCTGTGAACGACCGCTTGCAACGTCCCTCGATCCTGACGATTCGCTGTCATGCCGCAGTCACAAGCGCGACCTACATTGCCTTTTCACCGATTAGCACGACGTGTTGCGGCTCCCCTCCAGCCGCCGGGGCGCGACAAGGGCAGGGCATGCATCTGGAGCCAATCAGGGCGGGTAAGGGGCCGGCGCGCGGCCATGGGCGCCGCTGGGCGGACTGGTGGATTCTGTGGGGGGTGTGCGCGGCCTTGTGCTGGCGCGCGGCCGCCGCCCAGGAACCGTTGTTGCGGGTCTTCGATTTCGACCTGCCCGCGCAACCGCTGCAATCGGCACTCGAGCAATACAGCAATGTCACCGGCAGTTCAGTGGTGTATCGCGCCGCGTTGGCGGTGGGGCGGCGTTCGGCCGCGGTCAAGGGAATCTATACGCCGGAGGCGGCTTTGCGCATGCTGATCGAAGGTTCGGGACTGGAGGCCGAATACACGGCCGCCAATGCGTTCATCCTGCGGACCGACGCCCGCAGGGACCGCGCGGCATCCGCCTCGCGCCGCGCCGATACCGGCCGGGGCGCGTTCTACCGCAGCTACTACGGCGTGGTGCAGGCCGGCGTGCGCGACGCGCTGTGCCGCAATCCCGCCACCCGCGCCGGAGGCTACCGCGCGGCCGTCAGTTTCGAAGTCTCGCCAATGGGCCGGGTGGAACGGGCGCGGGTGCTCGATTCGACCGGCGACCGCGCCAGGGACGACGAGATCGTGCTGGCGCTGGATCAGGCCGTGCTCGACAAGGCGCCGCCGGCGGATCTGCTGCAGCCGTTCGTGATGGTGATCATGCCGCGGTCGCCGGAACACGACCGGGGCTGCCCCGCGCACTGACGGGCGCGGCGCTCCTTGTCCTTCGATCCATGATGACTTCCAGCCTGTCGATCCTGCGCGATTTCATGCTGCAACGCTATGACGACCTGAAGGCGCGCCTGACGCGGCGGCTGGGTTGCCCGGATTTGGCCAGCGACGCGCTGCAGGACACCTGGCTGCGCCTGGAAGGCAAGGAAGAGCTCGGCCCGATCGACAGTCCCGGGCCCTATCTGATGCGCATGGCCGTCAACGTGGCCGTGGATCAGCAGCGCGTTGAGAACCGCCGCCTGACCGTCGCCGAGACCGAGGTCCTGCTGCACATCGCCGACCCGGCGCCGGGCCCCGAGCGCATCGCCGAAGGCCGCGCCGAACTCGATGCGTTGACGCGCGCCATGGGCGAGCTGCCGGCGCGCCAGCGCGACATCCTGTTGGCGGTACGGATCGAGGGGCTGCCGCAGAACGACATCGCCCAGCGGATGGGGGTGTCGTTGCGCACGGTCGAACGCGAACTGCGCAATGCCCACGAGTACTGTGCGCGGCGAACACGTAAATTATTGTCACCATGAGGCGGGTTCCGGCTGCGAGAGTCGTCCTATGGATGTCAAGGGGAAAAACCCCGCGCCAACGCCCGCAGTGGCGGCGCGGCGGCATCGAGAGAGTAAGCAATGAAGACCGCAAGCCAGCCCGCCGATCGCAGACAGGCGGATATCGAACGCGAGGCCCGCGCCTGGATCCGCCTGATCGCGTCCGGCCGGGCCACGCTGCGCGAAGCCGATGCGCTCAAGCAGTGGTGCGCGGCCAGCGAGCGGCATGCGCGCGCCTTTGGCGAGCAACGCCAGCTCTGGAGCCTGATGGCGCCGGCCGGCAAGGCGTTGCGGCAGCAAGGCGCCTGCCCGCCGGCGCGCGGCGACGCGCGGGGCTGGGGCCGCCGCGCGTTCCTCGGCACCGCGCTGGCCGCTACCGGCGCCATGGCTGTGGCGGCGGTGGTGACGCCGCCATGGCAGCTGTGGCCGGCCTGGGATGAGTGGCTGGCCGACTACCGCACCGACACCGGCGACCGCCGCCAATTCGGCCTGGGCGAGCGGGTGCAGGTGGACATGAATACCCAGACCAGCATCGCCCTGCGCTCGGAGCAGCCGGGCGCAGTGCGGGTCGAGCTGATCGCGGGCGAGGCCGCTTTCGACGGACAGGCCTCGCCCACCGCGGTGACGGTACTGGCCGGGCAGGGCCGCACCGAAGCGCGCGGCGCGCGCTTCGAACTGCGTAACCTGGGCGGCACGGTCTGCGTCACCTGCCTGTCCGGCTCGATACGCGTGGCCCTGCGCGGCGGCGCCACCGTGCTGGGCCCGAACCAGCGGCTGTTCTACGATCGCCAGGGCCTGGGCGCGGTCGAGCGGATCGATCCGGCCGAAACGTCGGCGTGGCGCCAGGGCTCGCTGGTCTTCCGGCAGACGCCGCTGGCCGACGTGGTGGCCGAGATCAACCGCTACCGCCGCGGCCGGGTGGTGCTGCTGGACAGCGCGCGCGGCGCCAGCGCGCTCAGCGGCCGCTTCGAGATCCGCGACACCGACAAGGTGCTGGTGCAGATCGAGAAGGCCTTCGGCCTGACCGCCACGCACCTGCCGGGCAACGTGGTGGTGCTGGCCTGAGACCGGGCGCGCCGGCCTTGGGGCTGGCTTCCCGCGTGGCGGGTTTGGTTCGCGCATATCGTCCTAAGGAGGCAGGCCGCGCAGGGTCGCCATCGAGGGCGCATGCCGCTGCCGCGCGATGGGGAGCAGTCGTGTCGCGTAAACCGAATATCGGTATCCGGGAACTGAAGGAGAATCTGTCGGCCGTGGTGGATTCGGCATGGGAGCATCCCGTGTCGGTGCACCGCTACGGCTCGCCGTGGGTGTGGATCGTGTCGCACGAGGTCTGGTCGCGCAATACCCGCCGGATCGAGTTCAATCCGGCCGGCCATCCACTGGCCGCCTTGCGCGACCATATCGACCGCGCGCTGGCGGCCAGCCAGCCGCGACTGCACGCGGCCGCCATCCGCGCCATGCTGCGCATCGAGGCGCAGCCGCTGCTGCGGGCGCTGGTGATCCAGCTGCTGTACGGCATCGATACCGAAGCCGGGCTGCATGAGCAGATCTCCTGCAACCTGCTGTTCCGCTGGTTCGTCGGCCTGTCGCTGGACCACGAAATCTGGAGTCCGCAGGAGTTCGGCCAGGCGCTCGCACGCGCGCTGGCCAGCGCCGATATTGTCGACATCCTGGAACGGGCGCTGGATGGCGCGCCGGTCGCCCCTATCGAGCACGCCACCGGCATCGACCTGAATCGCGCGCTGCTGCGTGCCTGGCGCCAGCGGGCGACCCATCCCGATTAAAAAACCTGGCGGGTTCCGCGACGCCATGTCGTCTTAGGGGTACAGGGCGCGCCACACGCAGCGCGTCCCACCGGACATGGGCCTACCCGGCCCTGGGAGGGCGTTGTGTCGGTCACCGTCAACGTAGGCATGCTCGAACTGGACCGCAAACTGTCCAAGGTGCTCGATTGCGCCAGGCAGCAACCCGTATCGGTATCCCGCTACGGCTCGCCCTGGGTCTGGGTCGTGTCGCACGAGACCTGGATCGGCCAGATCCAGCTGACCCGCTATGTGCCGCCGCGCCATCCGCTGGTGGCGTTGCGCGATCACATCGACGACACGCTGCGCGCGCACGCCGGCCTGCTGCGCCAGGCCAGCGAGGAATGCGGCCTGACGCTTGACCCCGCCATCCTGTGCCGCACGCATGTCCTGCAGCTGCTGTATCCGGCGGGCAGCAAACCGTATTTCCACGAACAAATCGCCTACAACCTGCTGTTCCGCTGGTTCGCCGGCCTGTCGGAAGGCCATGGCTGCGAATGCGCGCCCAGCTTCGACCAGGAACTGGATGCGCTTGCGGGCCATGCCGGCGTGGCCGCGCTGCTGCGCGAGGCGCTTGAGGATGGCCTGCTGCCCCCGGCCAATTGGGCAATGCGCAAGCGGGCCGCCCAGCGTCCGGCCGGCACCGGACGGCGCCCGCTTGCGCCCGGGGGCAGGCCCGCTACGGAGAATCGCCATGTCCTTATGCCTTGAGCCGGGGCCGACGCCGCAGCGGCGCCGCGACGAGTTTGCGGCCGGCGGCGCCTTGGCGCCCCGGGCGCGCCAGGCCTGCCTGGGCGATTTCGTGGCCGCCAACTACACGCGGCTGATGCAGGCATTGCGGGGCCATCTGGGCTGTGCCGACCTGGCGGCCGACAGCCTGCATGACGCCTGGCTGCGCCTGGCCGACGGCGCCGCGCCGCCGGCGCCGGCCATTGCCAATCCGGGCGCCTACGTGTTCCGCATGGCGTGCAACATCGCCATCGACCGGCTGCGCGCCGAACGGCCGCTCAACACCGCCGATGTCGTGCTCGAAGACGTCGAGGATGCGGCGCCGGGGCCGCTGCGCATCGCCCAGGCGCGCTCCTCGGTGCGCGGCCTGATGCGGCTGATCGAGACCTTGCCGCGGCAACAGCGCGAGATCTACATCGGCGTGCGCATCGAAGGCATGCTGCAAAGCGAGGCGGCGGCGCGCTACGGCGTGTCCGGTCGCATCGTCAGGCGGCATCTGCGCGATGCCCGCCAACAGGTCGAAAGCCAGGCGGCCCGGCTGCAGGCATGACCCGGCTCAAGCGCGGCCAATCCACCGCGGCGCCGCGCGGCGCCCGCGCCCGGCGGCCGCGCCAGCGCGGCTTCACCCTGATCGAACTGATGGTGGTGCTGGTAATCGTGGGCGTGGCCACCGCCGCGCTCGGCCTGAGCATCCGCTCGGACCCGGCGCGCCAATTGCGCGACGATGCCCAGCGGCTGGTCGAACGGCTGGCGGCGGCCCAAAGCGAGGTGCGCGTCGATGGCCGCGACATCGCCTGGCAGGCCGACGCCGACGGCTACCGCTTCGTGCGGGGCGCCTGGACACTGGACGGCGCGGTGCCGGTGCTGGATCCGGCGCGGACCGACGACTTCCCGCGCGATCCGGCGCTGCGGCCACGGCAATGGCAGGCGGGGCCGGTGCGGGTGGCGCCCGCGGGACCGGTGCTGTTGACGCCCGAGTGGTTCGGCCAGCCCTGGCGCCTCACGCTGTCCAGCGCCGCCGGGCAGGTCGAGGTGCGCCGCGATGCCAACGGCCGCTTCCAGGTGCATTGAAATGAATGCCAGGGAATCGCCCGGCCTGCGCCTGAACCGCCGCGCCCGCGGGTTGCCGGGGCCACCGCGCCCGCCGGCGCGGGCAGCCGGTTTCACCCTGTTGGAGATCCTGATCGCGCTGGCCATCGTCAGCGTGGCCCTGGCCGCGGTCATGCGCACCACCGGCATGCTGACGACCAACAACGGCGTGCTGCGCGAACGCGCGCTGGCGCTGCTGTCGGCGCGGAACCGGCTGGTGGAACTGCAGTTGGCGCCGCCAGCGCTGACCGCCGGCCGCGACACGGTGGCGTGCCCGCAAGGCGCGCTGGCACTGGTGTGCGACAGCCGCTATGCCGATGCCCGGCAGGGCGCGCGCACCGTGACGGTCGACGTCTACCTGGACCACCGTCCGACGCCACGCCTGGCCACCCTGTCCGGCACCGTGGAAGCCCCAACACCATGAGCATGCGGCGCCAGGGCGGCTTCACCCTGATCGAAGTCATCATCGCCATCATGATCATGGCCATCATCAGCCTGATTTCCTGGCGCGCCATCGATAGCGTGGCGCTGACCAGCCGCACGCTCGACCAGCACACCGAGGACGCGCTGGCGTTGCAACGCGCCTTCGACCAGTTCGAGCGCGATATCGGCGCGCGCAGCCTCGCGCTGGCCGAGTCCGCGCCGCCGGCGCCAGCCGAGGCGGCCGCAACACCCGAGGCGCAGGAGGTCGAACCGCCGTCCGTGTTGCCGCAGTTGTTGCCCGAAGCAATCCGGGTAAGCGGCATGAAGACCCCCGCGCCGCGCCTGGACATCATCCGCGGCGCGCCTGGCCGGCCCGATGCGCGCCAGCGGGTGGTCTGGGAACGCAAGGGCGGCAGCCTGACGCGCGCGGCGGGCCAGCCCACCGCGCTCACGCCGTTGCCCGAGCCGCCGGCCGATGCGGCCGCCGTCGTACTGGATCGGTTGCTGGATTTCAGCGTGCGGGCCTGGGCGCCCGGACGCGGCTGGGTGGCGCTGCCGGCGCAGGGGGAGCCCCCCGCGCAGGCGCTGGAGCTGGTGATCTCGCGCGGCGTGCTCGGCCAGACGCCGCTGCGCTACCGGCGCGTGCTGTTGCTGCATTGACGGCCCGTCGCGCCACTGACGCACAGGCCGCGTAGCATCGACACGCGGGCGGCGCGGGGTGGCCGGACCCGGACTTTTGCGAGACGTGCCCGGACCCGCGGGCCCTGGAACCTGGAGCTTGCCGCCATGGCATTGAACTTGCGCGTTGACCCGCCCCGTCTGGCCAGCCTGGCCGGCGCCGTCGCCCTGCTGGCCGGGCTGGCGTGGTGGGGCTGGCGCTTGAGCCAACCCGTCACGCGTCCTGTCGTCCCACCGGCGCCGGCGGCCGCGGCGACGGACAATGGCGCCGCCGAGGTCGCGGCCTGGATGGCGCCGGGGCCGGCGCGCCTGGACGTGCGGGTGGCGGGCGCCCTGGCCGGCGGCGGCAGGGGCGCCGCGGTGCTGTCGGTCAATGGCGGACCGGCACAGGCCTATGCGATCGGCGACAGGCTTACCCGCTCGGCGCGCCTGGTGGGCATCGACGCCCAGGGCCTGCTGGTCGAGCATGGCGGGCGCGAAGTACGGTTACCGTTCCCGGTGCTGGCTGGCGACGACGGCGAAGGCATCAAGCGCGTGACGCTGCCCTGACGCCGCGCGGGCCGGCGGAGCCTACAGGCCCAGATCCGACAGGCCGGGATGGTCGTCCGGCCGGCGCCCCAGCGGCCAGCGGAACTTGCGTTCGGCTTCCAGGATCGGCAGGTCATTGATGCTGGCATGTCGCTGGGTCATCAGGCCGTCCTCGCCGAATTCCCAGTTCTCGTTGCCATACGAGCGGAACCAGTTGCCGGAATCATCGTGCCATTCGTAGGCATAGCGCACCGCGATGCGGTTGCCGCCAAAGGCCCATAGTTCCTTGATCAGCCGGTACTCCAGTTCCCTGGCCCACTTGCGGGCCAGGAAGTCGCGCGCCTCGTCGCGGTTGCGGACGAACTCGGCGCGATTGCGCCAGCGCGTGTCCAGGCTGTAGGCCAGCGCGACCTTGTCGGGGTCGCGGCTGTTCCAGCCGTCCTCGGCCAGGCGGACCTTCTGCACCGCGCTGGCGTGCGTGAACGGAGGAAGAGGAGGGCGGGTGGCGGGGGTCGATGTCATCGCGGATGCCTCGTTGGTGGGGGAAGAAAAGGGACGCGCGCCTTACCTCAGCAAGATCGCGGCGGCCCGCCGCGCGCTGTCAGCGATGGCGGGATCGCGCGCCACCAGCGCCACGGCGATGGCGCCGTCGATCAGCACCAGCCACTGGTCGGCGGCATCGTCAGGGTCCGGCAGCGCGGCGGCGCGCGTCAGCGTGCGCACGTAGTCCAGCAGGCGCGCCTTGTGTTCGCGCGCGACAGCCAGCACCGGGCTGGCCTCATCGCCGATCTCGCCGGCGGCGTTGAGAAAAGCGCAGCCGCGGAAATCGTCGGACGCGAACCACTCGCGCAGGGCGTCGAACATGGACAGCAGGCGCGCGCGGGGTTCGGCCGCGCGCGAGGTCGCCGCGACGAACCATTGCATCCAGCGTTCGTCGCGCGCCCGCAGGGCGGCGGCCACCAGCGCGTCTTTGTTCGGGTAGAACTGATACACGCGCTTGCGCGCCACGCCCGAGGTCTTGACGATGAGATCCATGCCGGTGGCGTGGATGCCGCCGGCGTAGATCAGGTTTTCGGTGGTCCGCAGCAGGCGCTGGCGCACGTCGTCGGCGGAAGGGAGCGTCGGGGAGGACATGGAGAATGATCGTTCTATATGAATGGAGGCATGCTAGAACGATCGTTCTCTGGTGTCAATCCGTTGCGCGCAGGATCGACCGGCGCGCAATCCGGCAAGGAACGCGGCCGCCGCCCCCCTTTGCCTGCACCATCCGGATACATAGCTAGCCTTCAAATTGCTTGCAATATCGTCCAATTAGGACTAAAATGATTTCTTCGTCGCGCAACAATCTGGCATTTTTTACCGCGCCCCGCATGCAGCCCCGCGCTGCACCGCCGATTGGCGGCACGCCGCCGCACCCCATGCCCGACGTCCCAGGGCTACGCCCCTGGCGCCCGTTCCTGATGCTTTTCCCGCATTTCCGCCAGCATCCCGGGCGCGCTGGTTACCCGAGTCGTGGGCCTGCGCGGGGCAGGCCCAAACCGCACACAGGAGTACGCACATGTCCCAACCGATCAGCAAGAAGACGCGCTTCGAGATTCCGCCGCTGAACTGGAAGGCACCTGACACCCGTCCGGATCCTGAAACCACATCGCATCCGGCGCCTGCCGAACCGGCGCAGGAACGCAGCGCAGCCAGTGTTCCCGCCTGACCCGCGCCAACCCGAAGCACGAGCGCCGCATCGATCAACGATGCGGCGTTTTTTTATGGGCCTCGGCCAGTTTCAAGTGATATCGCCAAGCACCACGCGGTTCTTGCCTTCGGTCTTGGCGCGGTACAGCAGCTCGTCCGCACGCCGGAACAGGGTGTCGGCCGCCGCGGCGTGGCGCCATGCCACACAGGCAACGCCGAAGCTGGCCGTCAACGTGAAGACCGTGCCGTCTTCGGCCACCACCCTGGCCTGGGCGATGCGCACACGCATGCGCTCGGCCATCTCGATCGCGTGGCCGGATGTCGGCGCGTGGCAGAGCACCGCGAATTCCTCGCCGCCGACACGGGCCGCCACATCGCCGCGGCGCCAGGTCTGGCGGCACAGATCCGCCACGATCTTCAGCGCCGCATCGCCGCTGGCATGGCCGTAGGTGTCGTTGATGCCCTTGAAATCATCGATATCGAACAGGATAAACGCCAGCACGGCGTGCTCGCCGCGCCACCGTGCCAGCGTCTGCTCGAAGCGGTTCTCGAAGGCGCGGCGGTTGAGCAGGCCGGTCAGGAAGTCGGTCTCGGCCATGACCGCCAGGTCGACGATCAGGCGGTCGCGTTCCCGTTCGACCTGACGGCGCGCCGCGGCATTGTCCTTGAGCACGCTCAATGCCGTGAACATGCCGTCGACTTCGCCGCGGTACTCGCCCACCGGAATGGATGCGACTTGCGCGCCGTCGGCGATGGCGCCGATGATGCGGGTGGCCTGCACGAACGGCCGGATCACGCGCCGCCGGAATTGTCGCAGCGCCAGCATCAGCGCGGCCGCCAGCGCGGCGGCCGCGAACAGGGTGGTGAGCAGCAGGCGGATCGCCTCGGCGCGATGCGCGTGAATGCGTTGTTCCATTTCGTCCAGCATCAGATCGCGGAACTGGGTGATGGCCTGCATCAGCGGCACATAGGTCGCCGCCAGCTCGGCCGCCGTGACATCGGCCCCTTCCGGTCGCAGCGCGGCAGTGTCGCGCACCCGCTCCAGATAGCGCAGCGCTTCGCCGAAATACAGGGTTCGCATCTCAGAATAGAGCTGCGAGGCGCGCAGATCCGGCCTCGGGGCCAGCCGCGCGTCCAGCAGGTCGCGCAACTGGTCGATGCGGCCCAGCACGCGCTCCATGCGGAACTGATCCGCTTCGGTCAGGCGCCGCTGCTTGGCCAGCGCGGGCGTGAAGGTCGAACCCAGCAGTCCGGCCTGTTCGCGCAGGTCGCTGGCCAGCAGCGCCGGCGTCAGCAGCTGCGGCGCGTCAAGCTCGTGTTGCATCACCACGCCGACACTGTCGGCCATGGCCATCTGCAGTTCGGGCACCAGCGCCACCATGCCGTCGACCACGTCGAGCACGTGCTGGCCCGACATCTCGGCGCGCGGCGACGCGATCAGGGCATCGGCATCTTCGCGCGCCTTGAGCAGGGCGTAGCGGATGCGCTGGATGTTGGTGAATTCCCGGGCGCTGTCCGGCCGCAGCGGGGCGCGATAGAGGGCCAGCAGGTCGGCGATGCGGGTGTCGCTGCGCTCGCGCGCCGCCTGCAGCGCATCGCGCAGGCGCTGGCTGACGGGATGGTCGGCGCCCAGCGCGGCGTTCATCGGACCGCGTTCGGCCGAGACCATTTCCATGGCGATGACCGTGGCCCGCACCACCTTGAACGCCTGCAGGGCGTCGGAGGTGGCGACGTAGGCGGCGCGGCTCTGGATAAGCAGGATCGCGGTCAGGACCGACATCGGCAGCAATACGCCGGCCGCCAGTATCAGGAAATAGCGCTCGAGCGACTTAATCGAAAATCTACTGCACAGCATACGGGTGAACCGGCCTGATGCGATGTGTCTGTGCGCGCAGGATACTGTAATTACAGGGCCTGAAACCCGGCCGGGACGCCTGCGTGCGCTTATCTTGGCGGCGTCCGCAACACTATTGCAATCGAACACAAGCGGTTGCGCAACTAACCGAAATTAATGCGCTTTATCTCCGATCCGGTCGCGCCAGGCCGCGCGAGCGAGGCCGCGCCCGGCGCCACCGCCGGCCGGCTCGCTAGGGACGTTCCAGGATGCGTGGACCGGGCCCATCGCGGCCCAGCACGTCGTCGGGATTGCGCAACGGACAGTCCCGCAGCGACAGGCAGCCACAACCGATGCAGCTGTCCAGCTCATCGCGCAGCCGGGTCAGCTTGCGGATGCGTTCGTCCAGGTTGGCGCGCCACTGCGATGACAGCGCTTTCCATTGCGCCGGCGTGAGCTTGTGGCTGTCCTGCGGAAAGCGGGCCATGGCCTCGCGGATCTCTTCCAGCGGAATGCCGGTGCGTTGCGCCACCTTGATGATGGCGATGTAGCGCAGCACGATGCCGGGAAAGCGCCGCTGGTTGCCGTCACTGCGCGAGCTGTGGATCAGCCCCTTGGACTCATAGAAGTGGATCGTGGAAACCGGCACGCCGCTGCGCCGCGCCACTTCGCCCACGGTCATGACGCGGGTGATATCGATCGGCTTGTCCGCCGTCATGGTGTTGACCTCAAGTTAGGTTGAGGTCTTATAGTCCGTCGCGCCCCATTTGGCAACCCGGAGCACTATCCCGAACGGCTCCGGCGGGCGCGTCCGCCTATCAGGAACACACGCATGCAGACACCGCAGTTCATCGAATCGCTGTTGGAGAGCAGCTGGCTCTGGTTCATCGCCCGGCTATGCCTGGCGACGCTTTTTCTGTCATCCGGCGCCGCCAAGCTGATCGATTTTTCTGGCGGCATGGCCGAAATGCGCGCCGCCGGCCTGCACCCGGCGTGGCTGTTCAATAGCGCGGTGGCCGTGTTGATGCTGGCCGGCGCGGCGCTGATCCTCGCCGACCGCGCCATGTGGCTGGCGGCGGCCGCGCTGGGCCTGTTCCTGCTGCTGACCATTGTGATCGTGCACGCCTTCTGGCGACTGCCCGGCCCCCAGGGCAGGCTGGCGCTGTTCTTTGCCCTGGAGCACGTGGCCGTGATCGGCGGCCTGCTGGCGGCCGCCGTGGCCAGCCACTACCGCGCGCTGCTGACCTCGCCGTAGCGGCGCGCCGCTACGAAGCGGCGTGCAGCACCACCCGGTTGCGGCCCTGCTGCTTGGCGCTGTAGAGCGCGGCGTCGGCGGCGTGGAATGCTTGCGTCACGTCCGGTCCACAGGTCGGCCACTGCGCCACGCCGGCCGACACGGTGACGCCGCCCACCCGGTCGATGTCGCGATCGGCGATGCGCTGACGCAGCCGCTCGGCCACGATCACCGCCTCGTTCGCCCCCACCTCGGGCAACAGAATCAGGAATTCCTCTCCGCCGTTGCGGCACAGGATGTCGCCGGGACGCGAGCCGTCGCGCATCAGCTGGGCCACGCCCTGGATCACCTGGTCGCCCACGGTGTGGCCATAGGTGTCATTGACGCGCTTGAAGTGATCGATGTCCAGCGCCACCACCGAGAACGCCGTGCCGCTGGTCTGCAGATGATCCACCGCATCCTGGGTGCCGCGTCGGTTGCGCAGTCCGGTGAGCGGATCCGTGATGCTGGCCAGGTTGAGCTTGCCGATCTTGTCCTGCAGGCTGGTAAAGCTCCAGATCACCGCGCGCTTGAGGCGTTCAGCCTCGAAATACCAGGCCCTGACGGATTTGACGCGCTGCATCGCCACCGCCACGTCGTGGTGTTCGACGTTGGTGGCCAGCTGCGACAGCGGCAGCGAAATCTGCCGCGCGCACCACCAGATCGCCAGCAGGAACACCACGGCCAGCGGCGCGGCATAGCCGAGCAGCGCCCACAGCAGGCCGTCAAGCGGGGTGAGCGTCACGGCGGTGGGGCGCTGGGCCACCACGCCCCAGCCGCTGCTGGGCACCGGCGCATAGCCGGCCAGCATGTCCACGCCGCGCGAATTGACCAGGCGCCGGGCGCCGGCCTGGCCCTCGATCACCGCGTCGATCACCGGGTTGCCCGTCACCACCTCGCCGATCCGGTCCGGGTCGGCGTGATAGATCAGCCGTCCGTCTCCATCCACCACGTACAGATAGGAACCGTCGGTATAGGGATGACGCCCCAGCATGTCCTCCAGCGGGCTCGCCTTGCGCAGATGCAGGCTGCCGGCCACATAGCCCAGGAACCGGCCATCGGCGGCGATGATCGGATAGGACAGGTTGATCATCAGGTTGCCCGCGATCGATACGTAGGGCTTGCTGATTTCCGGATGACGCGACCGCAGCGCGACGCGACTGCCCGGGGTATCGACCCGGGTGCCCAGGAAAGTGCGGAAGTTCTGCGTGGTGGCCAGGATGAGGCCGTCGGCGCCCACCACGCCGACGGAATTGAAGCTGTCGCTCTGCTCCTGCACCCGCAGCACTTCGGCCGCCAGCACGGCCGGCGCGTCCATGTTGCCGGCGATGTGGCGCGCGCTGTAGCCCAGCTGACGCTGCGCCGCCTTGAGAAAATCGCCGGCGCTTTCGGCAAGCTTGGCCGCGTAGACGCGATTGGCTTCCAAGGTGTTGGCGATGAGTTGTTCGCGCTGCAGCCGGTAGCTGGCATACAGGGCATTGGCGGTGGCGGCAACGGCGCTGAACACCGTGAGCGCGAGCACCAGGCCGCGCAGATTGATTCGCAGGGAAGACACAGCAGGCTTGGACCTCGGGGCACGCGCGGCGCGCCCTGGCGCCGGCAGCCGCCATTGTATTCAAGTGCGCGTCAGAGCCGAAACGGGGGCGTGCCCGCCGGCGGTCCCCGGCGGATTGGCCGGCGCGCCAGGGCGGTTCAGGCGTCCGGCGGCGTCTCTTCGCCGTTCTCCAGCAATCGCGCCGCGCGCGACTGCGTGGCGGCGCCGGCGCGGTGATAGCCCATCACGGTGGCGACACTGGCATGTCCCGTCATGGCCATGGTTTCCGCCAGTGGCACGTTCTGGCGCCCGGCCTCGGTGACGAAGCCCGACCGCAGGCTGTGGGCCGAAAACGGTTCGGCCAGCCCCGCCAGCCGGCTGCGCTTGACCACAACGTCGCGCACCGCGGCGGCGGCCAGCGGTTCGCCGACCACGCCGCCGCGCCGCACCCGGCGGAACAGCGGGCCCTCGCTGATCCCGGCCGCCGCCAGCCAGGCGTCGAGCGCGGCCGCGGCGGCGCCGACGATGGGCTTGATATTGTCGGCGTGCGCCGCGCCGCCCTGGTTGGTCTTGGAATGCGCCAGCGCATAGAGATAGCCTTGCGGCGTGCGCAGCGTATTGGCCGTGGTGGCGCGCACCACCTCCGAGCGCCGCCGCCCGCCGCTGGCCCAGGCAAACAGCAGCAGGGCGCGGTCGCGCAAGCCTTCGAGCGAGTCATCGCAGGTGTCCAGCAGCGCCTGCAACGGCGCGCGGGTCAGCGCCGGCTTTTTCGCGGGCAGCTCGCCGCGCCGGGCATAGGCGCGCCGGGCGCGCGACAGCAGCGTCGCCACCTGCTCGTGGCGGCAGGGGTTGATCAGTTCCTGCAGGGCGTGCGCCTTGGACAGCACCGCCACCCGGTGCAGCACGGTATTCAAGGACAGCGGCCCGGGCCGCGCCTTGACGCCCTGCGCCACCAGTTGTTGGTCGATCGGCTCCGGCAGGCCGTGATGCAGGCCGTCGGCGCCCTGGACCCGCAGATGGTCAACCACGAATTGCATCACCGCGGGCGCCGCGACCGGCAGCGTCAGCGGCTGGCCGAAACGCAGGGCATACCAGGCCGCCCAGTAGCGCATGGCGGTGCGGTAGGCGGCTTCGGTATTGGCCGAACTGCCTTCGCGCAACAGGGCGCGCACCGCGGCCTCGGTCGCCGCGTCCAGCGACGACGGGTCCAGCGGCGCGACCGGCCGCGCTGGCACGGCGGGCAACGCGGCAGAGGAGGGCGGGGCGGAAGGGCGCATGCGAAGGCCGGGCAAAAACCGCATTGTGCCCGATCCCGCCCACGGCGCGCCGAGGCGGGGTCGTCCGCAATCGCGCCAGCATTGTTACTCCCCGCCCCAGGCCGCGCGACCGCACTATGTCACCCAGACCAACGCGTCGCATGCCGCGGACCGCATGCGCATCCCCCCTTTACCGAGGAGCCCATCATGGCGACACACGAGATCACGACCCGCGATGAATGGCTGACGGCCCGCCGCCAGCTGCTGGAGGCGGAAAAGCGCCTGACGCGCAGCAGCGACGAGGTGGCGCGGCAACGCCAGGCGCTGCCCTGGGTCCGACTGGACAAGTCGTACCGTTTCGACACCGGGGCCGGCGCCGCCACTCTGGAGGATCTGTTCCAGGGACGCTCGCAGCTGCTGATCTATCACTTCATGTTCGGTCCGGATTATCAGGCCGGCTGCCCGTCCTGCTCGTCGATCGCCGATGGCTTCAACGGCATCGTCACGCACCTGGCCCATCACGATGTCATGTTGTGGGCGGTATCGCGCGCGCCGCTGGCAACGCTGCAGGCCTACCAGCGGCGGATGGGATGGACGTTTCCCTGGGCCTCGTCGGCGGACAGCGATTTCAACTTCGATTTCCACGCCTCGTTCACCCCGGCGCAGCAGCAGGCCGGCGCGGAGTACAACTTCCGCCGCGACGACCCGGCGATGAAAATGGCGACGGCCGCGGCGCCGCCGGCCGAATTCGTGAGCTGGGCCGGCACCACCGGCACCGACCTGCCCACCTACCTGCGTGAACGGGAGGGCCTGAGCGCGTTCGTGCTGGAGGACGGCGTGGTCTACCACACGTATTCCACTTATTCGCGCGGCACCGACGCGATCTGGGGCATGTATGCCTGGCTCGACCGCGCGCCCCGGGGCCGCAACGAAAGCGGATTGTGGCTGCGCCGGCGCGACGAATACGGCGATGTGGCGGCGGCCGGAAGCGGCCGGCCATGAGCGGCGCCGCGAGCCGGGCGGCGACCGGCGCTGGCGGCCGTGCCGCCGCCCGTGTCCGGGCACGCATCGCCGCCGTCGCGGACGGCCTCTGTCTGGCCGCCACGCCAATCTTCGCGCTGATGGCACTGTGGGGCACCGTGCGCGGCGCCGGCGCCATCCCGGGGCTGTGTGGCGGGGAGGGCGCCGCCTGGCTCGACCGCATGCCCGTCATGTACGCGCTGATGAGCGTCCTGCATGCCGCGCCCTGGTTGCGGCGCATCGCAGGCCATCGTGGCGCGGCGCGCCGGCCGCCGCGCAACGCTATGCCGGGTTCTCGCCCCGGCCGCGCTCAAGCTGACGCGCCCGCCGGCCTGGACAGGCGCGCCACGGTCGCCACCAGGTCGTCCGGATGCACCATCAAGGATCGCGCCAACTGACGCGTGGCGGCCAGATTCAGCGCCGGCCGCCAACGGGCATCGTGCCGCAACGCCTGCCAGAGCGGCGCCAGATCGTCCGGGTCCACCGGCCGGCCTTCGCTCAAGGCGGCGGCATAGGCCAGGCAGGAGGGCGCGGACAGCAACTGCGTCCGGCTGGCCGCGTGCAGCCCGGCATGCGGGGCATCGGCTGGCGCGTCGCTGCAATACAGCACCCGCTCGGCCAGCGCCGCTTCCGTGACCGGCAATGCCGCCAGCGATGCCCCCCGCACCTGGACCCTGCCTTGCTGGGTGGAGAACGCATATGCCTGATCCGGCCGCGCGCTCGCCAGCAGGCGCAGCCCGCGCAGCAAACGCGGCAGGTCGGTGGTGGCCGCCTCGACCGAGGCCTTGGCTTCGATCACCAGGCAGATATCCCAATGCGCCGCCGGATCGGCGGGCGTCGCCGGATCGGCGGGCGTCGCCGTGGCGCCTGCCTGCGCGCGGACCGCCGTCGCCCGCGCCGGGTCGACGCGCCTGAGCAGCACCGCGTCCCATTCGGACTTGGCCCGATCCGCCTCGGCCGCCAGGCCGGCTGGCACGCGTAGCGAAGTCACGACACGATAGCGCGGGGCATCGCCCGCCGTGGCGGCTGCCTCCAATCGGTCCAGGTAAGCCGCGACGGCCTCCAGCGCGCGCGCCGCCAACGTTTCCACCATGACGCCGCGTTGCCGGGCGAGCCGGGCCTGGGCGCTGGCCTCGTCGCTGCCGGCGCGCGGGCCGAGTCGGGCGCGCAGCGATCGATAGCGGCATACCTGCGGATCGCGCGCCAGGGTTTCGATCCGGCACAATCGGGCCAAGGCCGGATCGGCGTCCAGGGCGCGCAAGGCCGAAGCCAGGTCGTCAATGATGGCCACCTCTGCCAGCAGCGGCAGGTTCCGCGCCAGTTCGGCCACCCGCCACCAGTCCGCCGCCCTGGCCGCCGCGTGCAATTGCGCGAGCTGGGTGCTCGCATCGCCGGGCGCCAGGCGCGCGGGTTTGCCGGGATGCGCCCATGCGTCAACCACGGCCCGGACTCTGCGCCGGTCGGCCGCCGCCCCGCCATCGAGCGCCAGGTACTCGCGCACCACGGGCAGGCGATAGGCCAGCACCGCGGCCTGGAACGCCGGGTCTGCGTCCCGCGGGCTCAGGGCCTCGCGGATGAGCCCGTCGAGCGAGACGACGAAGGCATCGCGCAGCGGCGGGTCCGGTTCCTGTCCGGCCGCCAGCGTGGCTTGCAGGCGGCCGATGACTTGCGCCAATGACGCCGCGTGGCCAGCCGCCACGTCGGCGGCGGCGTCGCCTGCCACGCGATAGCGGCGCGGCACGGCGTCCAGCACGGCATGAAGCGGACAAGGAGAGGGCATGGACGACCTGATGCGGGATGCGGTGGAGTGTGCCGCCGGAGCGCAGGATTATGGCACCGTCGGCTTGAACCCGCGCGCCTCGGGCCAGGCGTTGTTCCCCTGCAAGGGCCGCAAATGCGGCGGCGACGCCTGGACAGGCGCGCGCCGCCGGCCATGGGGAAATCCACAACTGCAACATTTCGCCAGGGTTGCCGCCCAGCTTTTACAATCGGCATCGATTTGATGACCTTGGCGCCGGTGCCCCGGCGCGCTGTCAGGCGCACATCCTCCAACGTGGCGGCCGCGGATTGATCCGCCGCATGCCCCCAACGCTCGCGCAATATGAAGAACAACGCCATCCATCGACTGGTATTGCCGATCGCCATCCTTTCCACCACGGCGCCATCGCCCACGCTCGCCGCCCCCGGCGACATCGCCACCGCCGGCGGCCAGGGCGGCACCGGCGCCAACGCCAGCTACGGCAATGGCGGCGGCGGCGGGGCGGGAGGACTGGCGGGCGGCGGCGGCGGTGGCGGCGGCGGCCAGGGCGGCGTCCT
>NZ_CADIJL010000039.1 GCF_902859695.1 Achromobacter ruhlandii | reverse complement strand
AGGGGCGCCAGGCCGGCGGCGGCCGCGAAGGCGCCGCCCGCGCCCAGGAAATGCCTGCGTGTCAGTCTCATGGGGGCTCCTTGGGAAAGCGGGCCCGCGCGCGGCGCGGCCGGGGCGGCGCCCGCGGGGCGGTTGGCGGGCGGGCTTACTTGCCCATGCTGTCCTTGCTCATGGAGCCGCCCTTGGACATGCCGTCCTTGGACATCCCATCCTTCGACATGCCATCTTTCGACATGCCATCCTTGGCCATGCCGTCCTTCTTCATGCCGTCGTGCGACATGCCGTCCTTGGACATGGAGTTCTTCGACATGCCGTCCTTGGACATGCCGTCCTTCGCCATGCCATCCTTGGCCATGCCATCCTTCGACATGCCGCTCTTGGCCATGCCGTCCTTGGACATGTCGTCGGCCGCGTGCGCGGTGACCGCGCCAAAGGCCAGGCACAGCGAGAATGCGGCGGTGGTGAGTGTCTTCATGATGCGTTCCTCTGGTGTGTCGTGGTGGGAAAAAAAGTGAAAACCACCTAGCTGCCGCCGAACCAGTTGTAGCCCTGGTCCTCCCAGTAACCGCCCGGGTAGGTGTTGGTGACGAAAATCGCCTGGATGTGCTTGGGGTTCTTGTAGCCAAGCTTGGTGGGCATCCGCAGCTTCATCGGGAAGCCGTACTCCGGCGGCAGGGTCTTGCCGTCGTAGGTCAGCGCCAGGATCGTCTGCGGATGCAACGCGGTCGGCATGTCGATGCTGGTGTAGTAGTCATCGGCACACTTGAATCCCACATATTTCGCGGTCAGGTCGGCGCCCACGCGCTTCAGGAAGGTCGAGAACGGCACGCCGCCCCATTTGCCGATGGCGCTCCAGCCCTCGACGCAGATGTGGCGCGTGACCTGGTCGATCTGCGCCATGGCGCGCAGCTCTTCCAGCCGCCAGCGGCGCTTGTCCGCCACCATGCCGGTGACTTCCAGCCGGAAGCTCTCTTCCTCGACCTGCCGCACCTCGTCGATGCCGTAATACGCATTGAACGGGAACGGGCGGGTGATCATGGATTCCGGGTAGGTGGGGGCCAGTTTGTTCGGGTCGAAGATCCAGCCTTGCACGCGGTCGTTGAAGCGCGACACCGCGGTCAGCGCCTTTTCCACGTTTTCATCGTCGGACAGCGTGCAGCCGGACAGCATCGCCAGCCCGCCCAGCGTCAGGCCGCGGCGCAGGAAGGCGCGGCGCGAGGGCGCTTCGACCCGCTTGTCCAGGATCTTCACGGCTTCCTTCAGGATGGCGGGGCCGTCCAGGCCCAGCAGCGCCAGGCGTCGTTTTGCGCTCACGTTGGGCTCCTTATTTGCCGCGGATCATGGCGATCAGGCTGCGCGGCACCAGCGCCACCATGACCAGGTGGACCGCCACGAACGCCACCAGCAGCGCCATGGCGAAGAAATGGATGCGGCGCGCGAATTCGTAGCCGCCCAGCAGCGTGCGCAGCGTGTCGAACTGCACCGACTTCCACAGCACCAGGCCGGACAGGACCAGCACCGTGATATCCGCGATGACGAACAGGTAGGCCAGCCGCTGCACCTGGTTATAGTGGCGCGGGTCGGCATGCGACAGCTTGCCGCGCAGGGCGGCGGCCAGGTCGCGGGCGACGCCGCGCGGGCCGACCGGGAAGAACTTGCGCCACAGGCGGCCGGTGGTCAGGTTCAGGCCCAGGTAGAGCAGGCCGTTGACCAGCAGCAGCCACATGCCGGCGAAGTGCCATTGCAGCGCGCCGCCCAGCCAGCCGCCCAGGGTGGCGCCGTTGGGAAAGGTGAAGTCGAAGAACGGCGCGGCGTTATAGACGCGCCAGCCGCTGGTCACCATAATGACCACGGCCAGCGCATTGAGCCAATGCACGATGCGCAGCCAGCCGGGATGGACCGGGCCGCGGCTGTCGGGCGCCGGGGCGGCGGGGGCGTCTGGGGTGGCGGGCGTGGCCATCATGGCGGGGCTCCTCGGGGAGGCGGTTGTTGTCGTTGGAGCCATTCTTCCCCGGCGCCGATATCGAAGTCCTCACGCAAACTTAAAATAAATGTGATAACTCGCCGGCCACGGATTGGCGACAATAGCGCTGCCGGGGGCGGATCGCCCGCGCCCGGCGTTGCCGGCCGCTGCCGGGCGGCTTACCCTGATTTCCACCCCTGACCGAGCCCCTATGGATACGCCCCGCCGCGTCCTGATCGTCGAAGACGACGCCCACATCGCCGAATTGCTGCGCCTGCACCTGCGTGACGAGGGCTACGCGGTCGAGCACGCGGCCGACGGCAACGAAGGCATGCGCCGGCTGGAGGAGGGCGGCTGGGACGCCCTGGTGCTGGACCTGATGCTGCCGGGCATCGACGGCCTGGAGATCTGCAAGCGCGCCCGCGCCATGACGCGCTACACCCCCATCATCATCACCAGCGCCCGCTCCAGCGAGGTGCACCGCATCCTCGGCCTGGAACTGGGCGCCGACGACTACCTGGCCAAGCCGTTCTCGATGCTGGAACTGGTGGCGCGCGTGCGCGCGTTGCTGCGCCGCACCGAGGCGCTGGAGCGCAACGCCCGCATCGACGCCGGCAGCCTGCGCCAGCACGGCGTGGCCATCGACCCCATTGCCCGCACCGCTTCGGTCGACGAGCGCCGGCTGGAACTGACGCCGCGCGAATTCGACCTGCTGCATTTCTTCGCCCGCAACCCGGACAAGGTGTTCTCGCGGCTGGACCTGCTGAACCAGGTCTGGGGCTACCAGCACGAAGGCTACGAGCACACCGTCAACACCCACATCAACCGGCTGCGCACCAAGATCGAGGCCGATCCGTCCAATCCGCAGCGCATCCTGACGGTCTGGGGGCGCGGCTACAAGTTCGCGGCCGCGCCCGGCACGCCGGCGGAGTCCGCGTCATGAAGCGCCTGACCCTGACCCAGCGCCTGTCGGCCGTGTTCGCGCTGTTGCTGCTGGCGTGTTGCGGCGCGTCGGCCTGGCTGCAGATCTCGGCCAACGTGCGTTACGAGCAGGAAGTGGTGCAGCGCCTGTCCAGCGGGCTGGCGCAGCATATCGCCGGCACCAACGAACTGATGGACGCCAACGGCTGGAAGCCGGACGCGGTGCGTTCGCTGTTCTCGATGCTGATGATGGTGAATCCGGCGGTCGAGGTCTACCTGCTGGACAACGACGGCCGCATCGTGGGCGATGCGGCGCCGCCCGGCCAGATCAAGCGCGACCGGGTCGACCTGGCGCCGGTGCGCCGTTTCCTGGCGGGCGGGGCGCTGCCGATCGAGGGCGACGATCCGCGCCACCTGGATACGGCCAAGGTATTTTCGGCCGCGCCGGTGCGGGTGGCGGGGCGCGACGAGGGCTATGTCTATGTGGTGCTGCAAGGCCAGGCGCATGACGCGCTGGCAATGGCCGCGTCGCGTAGCGCGGTGCTGCGCACCACCCTGTGGTCGATTGCGCTGGTGGCTTTGTTGGGCCTGGTGGCGGGCCTGGCGGCGTTCGGCCTGATCACGCGGCCGCTGCGCGGGCTGACGCGCGCGGTGCGGGCCTTTGGCGACGACGACGGCCGCGCGTTGGCGGCGCTGGAAAAGCCGGCCGACGCCACCGATGCCAGCGGCGACGAGATCTCGGTGCTGCGCCGCAGCTTCGTACAGATGGGCCGCCGCATCACCGAGCAATGGCGCGAGCTGACGCGCCAGGACCAGCAGCGGCGCGACCTGGTGGCGAACATTTCGCACGACCTGCGCACGCCGCTGACCTCGCTGCACGGCTACCTGGAAACCCTGCGGTTGAAGGACGAAACGCTGGACGCGGCCGAGCGCCGCCGTTACCTGGACATCGCCCTGGCGCAGAGCCGCAAGGTCGGCCGGCTGGCGCAGGAACTGTTCGAGCTGGCGCGGCTGGAATCCGGGCTGGTGCGGCTGGAACCCGAGACCTTCTCGCTGCCCGAGCTGGCGCAGGACGTGATCCAGAAATTCGAATTGGCCGCCGAGGCGCGCCAGCAGCGGCTGACCACGGCGATTGACCAGGAGCTGCCGCCGGTGCGCGCCGACCTGGGCATGATCGAGCGGGTGCTCACCAATCTGCTGGACAACGCCATCCGCCATACGGCGCCGGGCGGATGCATCGAGCTACGCCTGCGGCAGGCGCGCGACGGCGTGCAGGTGCGGGTCAGCGACAATGGCGCCGGCATTCCCGACGCCTTGCGCGCCGGCCTGTTCACCCGCGCCTCGGTGCTGGCGGACGGCCCGCGCGATGGCGGCGGGTTGGGGCTGGTGATCGTGCACCGCATCCTGAAGCTGCATCACAGCGATATCCGGCTGGTGCAACGGCCGGAGCCGGGGGCGGTGTTCGAATTCGACCTGCCGGCGGCGCGCTGACGCGGCGTCAGCCGCCCGCGCGCCGTCGGGGCCTGGCGCTGGCGTGCCGTCAGGCGGCCGCCGGCATCCTGCCGTTCAGCAGATAGTCCATCAGCTCGCGCACGCTGCGCATGGCGTCGCCGAACGGCAGCTTCGACGCGCCGCGGAAGAACAGGCCGCGGCTGACTTCGCCGCGCATGGCGGCGGCCAGCTTCAGGTCGATGCAGAACTGGCCGAAGCGCGCGATGCCGTCGCGCAGGCCGCATTGCGTCAGGCAGTCCATGCGCTGGCTGCAACGGCGCGCGTCGCAGCGGGTGCTGTCCTGCAGGGTCTTTTCCTGGCGCAGGTAGCGCGTCAGCCATGGCGTCGGCACGGCGCGCGCCGGCAGGCCGGCCACGCTGGTGAATTCGGCCAGCTTGTCGGGGTCGGCTTCCATCAGCACGCGCTTGAAGTTCTCGTGGGCGTCGCCTTCCTCGGTCACGGCGAAAGCCGTGCCCACCTGCACGCCGTCGGCGCCGTGGCCGAGCCAGTGGCGCACCTGTTCGTGGCTGCCGACGCCGCCGGCCACGATCAGGCGCGGGGCGTCGCGGCCCAGTTGCAGGTCCTGGAACAACTGGCGGCATTCGGCCAGCACGCGCTTGAAGTCGAAGCGTTCGTCGTGGATGTCGTCCAGGCGCGCGGCGCCCAGGTGGCCGCCGGCGTAGCCGGGGTGTTCGATGACCACGGCGTCGGCCATGCGGCCTTTCTTCATCCACTTTTTCAGCACGGCGGCCACGCCGCGCGCTTCCGACAGGATGGGGACCAGCGCCACCTTGGGGTAGTCGGCGGTCATGTCGGGCAGGTCCAGCGGCAGGCCGGCGCCCATGACGATGGCCTGGGCGCCGCTTTCGCAGGCCTGGCGCACCAGGGCGGGATGGTCGCGCACGGCCTTCATGACGTTGACGGCCACCACGCCGCGCCCCTGCGCGGTGTCGAGCGCGGCGCGCACTTCGCGGTCCAGCGCGACGCGGTTGGCGCTGTCGATCTGTTCACGGTCGCGGCAGTCCTCGGTCTGCTCGATCAGATCGGGATGGTGATGGCGCAAGTCCACACTGGCGATGGTGCCGACCGCGTTCTGGCTGGCGACCGCGCCGGCCAGGCGATGGGCGGATACGCCGACGCCCATGCCGCCCTGGACGATGGGCAGCAATTCGCGGCCGGCGAGAGTGAGGGATTTGAACCACGTCATGAAATGAGAGCCTTTATTGGGAACAGTGGCTCCGAGGCTAGAGCAAGGCATGACGCGCCGCCTTGCGCGGAATCAAGCGGGCTGGTGAAAGCGGGGAGAGGGAACGCGGCAGGGGCGTGGCCCGGCCGGGCAGACAAAAAAAGGGGCGGAGCCGGCGGGCTCCGCCCCTGGCCAATGGTGGCCTTACGCCACCAGCTTGACCAGCGCCGGCACCGTCAGCACGGCGGTGTAGTAGCCCATGAACTGCACGCCGGTGTTGAAGCCGAACAGGCGCGACAGCAGCCCGCCGAACAGGCCCATGGTCAGGATCACCAGCAGGCCCAGGAACTGGCCTTCCCACACGCTGATCACGATGATCAGGCCGACGAAGGTGGCGATGATGGCCTCGTGGCTGACCTTGCGCGACACGAACAGCGCGGCGCGGCGCGCGAAGTTCATGGCGAACGGATACGACACGATCGCCGCCAGCAGCACCGCCAGCATGCCGTAGCCGAGGAACTCCCAGTGGTTCAGCAGGTTGTGCAGGTTGTGCGTTTGGCCGCTGGCCGCGTCCACCGTGAAGCGCGGCGGCGCGTTGAACAGCGGCGCGGCCGGCCCGGCGGCCACCGGGCTGAGCGGCAGGCCGAAAGCGATCAGCGGGATCAGGGCCTCGGCGATGTAGGTCGCCTCGGTGACGCCGTTGCGCGCGCTCAGCACCGTGGTCAGGCGGTGATAGGCGTGCTTGACGCGCGAGCCCACCAGTTCGCCCAGCACCACCGTCATCGCCACCGGGCTGAACACGAAGGTGGCGCTGGAGATGGTGGCGGTGGCCAGGGTCCAGCGGGTCTGGATGCGGTCCATCACCTTGAGCGGGTTGGGGAAGTAACCCGACCAGCCCTTGACGTCCGGCGCCAGCGAGAACGTGCGCACCTTGTCGCGCATCATTTTGGCGCGGCCCTGCGGCGCGATCACGGTGAACAGGTCGGCGATCAGCGGGCCGATGGCGATGCCCAGGAAGTAGCTGATGCTGAGCTTGACGCCGTACTTGGCGGTCAGGCTCTGCAGCGCCACGATCACCACCACGAACGGCACCAGCAGCGCCACCGCGGCCCAGCGGCCGGCCGAGAAATAGGCGATCAGCACCGCCGCGGCCAGGAAGATCCACGGCGCCGACTTGGTGATGGCGCCGCCGAACGGCGCCAGCAGCACGGCGAACAGCACCGCCAGCGGCACCGCCACGAAAGCGGCGACGATGGCGCCCGACACCATCTTGCGCAGCGCGATGTGCGGCACGCCGAGCTTGCGCAGCATGTTGGCGTCCTGCAGCAGCGGCGTGGCGAGCGTGTCGCCGGGGATGCCCAGCAGCGCCGTCGGCACCGCGTGGGTCATGTGCTTGGCCACCGCGCCGGCCAGGAAGAAGGTGAAGACGCCGGCGGGCGGCACGCCCAGCAGCACCACCAGCAGCGTCAGCGGCGCCAGCGTGGTGGTCTCGTCGGTGCCGGACACCAGGCCGATGGCGGCGAACACCACCGCGCCCAGGAGGCCCATGCCGGCGGCCACCATGATCTGTTCAAGCAACACGGGATCGCTCATGCCGGCACCTCTTCACGCAAGTTTTGCGGCCGGCCCTGCGGCGCCGGGGCCGCGGCGGGCGCGGCGAACAGCTCGTACAGGTCCAGTTCCTTGAGTTCCTTGACCACCGCCGGTGGCAGGTCCGCCAGCGTGCCCAGGCCGCCCGGTTGCGCGGCCAGTTCGGCCAGCACCTCGGCGCGCCAGGCCGGATCGTGCGAGGCGCTGTGCTCGACCACTTCGCGCTTGGGCGGGAACAGGCGGGCGCAGATCACGCCCGCCAGCACGCAGCCGGCCAGGCCGGCCAGCATGGCGTAGGCGTGCGCCAGCTCGGGCGAGGCGACCTTGTCGCGCAGCCAGCCGCTGGCGGCGTAGAAGCCCGCCACGCTGACGGCGATGCCGATGGCGATGGCCCACGCCAGGTGGCGCAGGTCGACCGTGTCGTTCCATACTTCGGCCAGGCGTCCGGCGGACGCCTTGCTGTCTCTTTCCATGTCTGTCTCCTTGATGGACGGGCGGCGCGGGAGGTTCCCGGCGCCGCCTCTGTTCTTGTGCGGCCGGCGTGCGTGCGCCGGCCGTGCCGCGCCGTCAGGCCGGTTTCCGCAGTTCCTCCAGCAGCGCCAGCGCGCGGTCGGCGCGCACGTCCTTTTCCTCGGCCATGCGTTTGGCCAATTGGTCGACCTCGGCGCCCACCGCGCCCACGGTCAGCGCGATGTTGCGCGCGTGCAGCGCCATGTGGCCGCGCTGGATGCCTTCGGTGGCCAGCGCCCGCAGCGCGCCCAGGTTCTGCGCCAGGCCCACGGCCACGGCGATCTCGCCCAGCTCCTGGGCCGAGCGCACCGCCATGATCTTGAGCGCCAGCCGCGCCAGCGGATGGGTCTTGGTGGCGCCGCCCACCAGGCCCACCGGCATCGGCATTTCCAGCGTGCCGACCAGGGCGCCGCTGGCGTCCTTTTCCCAATGGGTCAGCGAGGTGTAGCGGCCGTCGCGGCAGGCGTAGGCATGGGCGCCGGCCTCGACCGCGCGCCAGTCGTTGCCGGTGGCGACGATGACCGGGTCGATGCCGTTCATGATGCCCTTGTTGTGGGTGGCGGCGCGGTACGGGTCGGTGGCGGCGAACACGTAGGCATCCAGCACGCCCTCGATGATCTCGGCGCCGCTGCGGTCCTTGGTGTCGAGGGTCTGCGGCGTCAGGCGCACGCGGGCCCGCGACAGGCGCAGGTCGGCCAGGTTCGACAGGATGCGCAGCCGCACCGTGCCACCGGTGATCTCCTCGACCAGCGGCGCCACGGCCTCGGCCATGGTGTTGACGGTGTTGGCGCCCATGGCGTCGCGCACGTCGACGATCAGGTGCAGCACCAGCATCGGGCCGCGCGGCGTGTCGGCGAACACGTGCGCCTCGATGTCCTGGCAGCCGCCGCCCAGGCCGATCAGCACCTGGTCGCGGCTGTTGGCCAGCTTGACGATGCGCTCGCGCTCGCGCAGCAGGGCGACGCGCGCGCCGTGCGGATCGGTCAGGCCCAGCACCTGCACCTGGGCGCGCATCAGCGGCCGGGTGCTGGAGGTCTCGAAGCCGCCGTTCTCGCGCGCCAGCTTGGCCATGAACGAGGCCGCGGCCACCACCGACGGTTCTTCCACCGCCATCGGCACCAGCACGTCGCGGCCATTGACCTGGAAGTTGCCGGCCACGCCCAGCGGCAGCTCGAAGGCGCCGATCACGTTCTCGATCATGCCGTCGGCGCGCTCCAGGCCGAGCGCGCCCGGTTCGGCCAGTTGCTGGCGTTCCTCGGGCGTCAGGCCGGCCGCGTCGGCGATGGCGGCGAGGCGTTGGGCGGGGGTGAGGGCGCGGAAGTTGGGCAGGCGTGAATCGGCCACCATGGCATGTGTCTCCATCTGGAAATCTAGGAATTGGGTGACCGGATTCTAGGTAAACTGTACCGGCATTCAGAGGTACAGTTTGGGCGAACAGTACCATCGCACTGCACCAATTTTCGACTTTTTCCCGCTGGAAACCACGCCGTGGACGCCGACAATTCCCCGGGCCGCGCCCCGCGCGCCGCGCCCATCGCCGAAAGCCTGGCGCGCCTGATCGGGCGCCAGATCGCCGAGGGCGTCTACCGCCCGGGCGATAAATTGCCGTCGCTGCGCGAGCTGGCGCAATTGCATCGCTACGCCAAGAACACCGTGGTGGTGGCGTTCGAGATGCTGGTGGCGCGCGGGCTGGTGGAGCCGCGTCGCGGCTCGGGCTTCTACGTGCTCGACACCGGGCCGGCGCGGCGCGCCGCCGATGAAGAGCCGGGCCAGTTGAGCCGCGCCATGGACATCGTCTGGCTGATGCGCGAGCAACTCAAGACGCAGCCCGACGCCATTGCCGCCGGCGACGGTTTCCCGCCGGTGGAATGGCTGGCCGACATGCGCATGGACCGCTATCACCAGAAGGTGGTGCGCACCGGCCTGGGCACGCTGTTCCGCTATGGCAGCCGCTTCGGCTACGCGCCGCTGCGCGAGAGCCTGGTGCGCAAGCTGGGCGACGTCGGCATCAGCGCGGCGCCGTCGCAGCTGGTGCTGACGCACGGCGCCAACGAGGCGATGGACCTGGTGATCCGCTACTTCCTGCCGCCGGGCGCGGCGGCGCTGGTGGACGATCCGGGCTACTACCCGCTGTTCGGCAAGCTCAAGCTGGCGGGCGTGCGCATGCTGGGCGTGCCGCGCCTGTCGGACGGCCCGGATCTGGCGGCGCTGGAGGCGTTGCTGCAGCGCGAGAAGCCGCGCCTATTTTTCACGCAGTCGCTGGCGCACAATCCCACCGGTTCCGACATTTCGCCGGCCAAGGCCTACAAACTGCTGCAACTGGCCGAGCGCCACAACCTGATCGTGGTCGAGAACGATCCGCTGGCCGACTTCAAGCCGACCTCGGCGGTGCGGCTGTCGGCGCTGGACCAGCTGGAACGCACGGTCTACATCGGCAGTTTCTCGAAGTCGTTCTCGGCGGCGCTGCGGGTCGGCTTCATCGCCTGCGGCGCGGGCCTGGCCAGCGACCTGGCGGACCTGAAGGCGCTGGTGCACGTCAGCAGTTCGGAATACTGCGAGCGCATGGTCGACGTGATGCTGCGCGACGGCCACTACGAACGCCATCTGGTGCGCCTGCGCCAGCGCCTGGAAGAGGCCACCGGCGACGCGCTGCGGGTGCTGGATTCGCTGGGCGCGACGGTCTACACGCGGCCCACCCGCTCGCTCTATCTGTGGGCGGCGTTTCCCGGCATCGACAATTCGCTGGCGCTGGCCGAGGACCTGATGCCGGAGAAGGTCATCATGGCGCCGGGCCGCGTGTTCAGCGTCGATCCGACGGCGGCCTCGCCCTGGTCGCGCTGCAATGTGGGCGCGGTGGCGTCGCCGCGCTTTCACGCCGCGCTGGCGGCGCGCCTGGGGCGCGGCGGCGCTCAGCGGTAGGCGAATTCCTCGAACCAGCCGCGCAGCAGGGCCTGCGCCTGCGCGCCCAGCAGCCGCGCCGGCGGGGTGCTGGGGCAACTGCGCGCGCCTTGCACCGCGAAGCGCTTGACGCCGCGCCGCGCCAGTTCGCGCGCCAGGCCCAGCAGCCGGGTCTCGTCGAGCCAGTCGGGATGCCAGGTGATGCGGCATTCGAAATCCACGCCCGCCGTCAGCAACTGCGTCAGGCAGGCCTGCGCCGACCGGTGCGAATCGCGCCGGCCCGTGATGTCGTCATAGCCCTGCGCGTCGGCCTTGATGTCCAGGCCGACCCAGTCCAGGTGGCGCAGCACGTCGGCCAGGCGCAGCGGGTAGATGCCGGCGGTGTGCAGGCCGATGCGGTATCCCATGCGCCGCGCCTCGCGGATCATCGACGGCAGGCGCGGCTCGCTGAGCGGTTCGCCGCCCGAGAACACCACCGCGTCGAGCAGGCCCTGGCGGTTGTCCAGGAAGGCGCGCACGTCGCGCCAGTCGTAGCGCGCGTTGCGCGTCTGCAATTCGGGGTTGTGGCAGTAGTGGCAGCGCCAGGGACAGCCGGCAATGAAGACGACGGCGGCCAGCGTGCCCGGCCAGTCCACGGTGGAGAAGGGCGTCAGGCCGCCCACCGCCGGCGAATGGCGCGGCAGCGGCAGGGCCGCCGGCCGTGGCGGCGCGGCGTGGGCCAGGCGTGGCGGGTGGCGGGCGGGGGCGGCCTTGCGGCCGCCGGCCGCTTCAGGCACGTTGTTCGACGAAGAAGCGGCGTTCATTGAATTCGCCTTGTTTGCCGGTGTTGAAGGAAGACACGGGGCGGTGATAGCCCATGACGCGGGTCCAGACTTCGCAGCGCACGCGCTGGCTGTCGTCCAGATGCGCGGCCTGCGGGGCGATGGTTTGCGGGGTGATCACGGTTTGCATGATGGCTCCTGGGGGAAAGGCCGGGCGGGGATCGCCCGGGGAAAAAACGCGGTGACCGGCGATGTCAGGCCGGCGCGCAGCACGAGGCCTGCTTGGCCTGCAATTCGGCATCGCACTTGGGGCAGAACTCGTGGTGCCCGGCCAGATAGCCGTGGTTCGGGCAGATCGAGAACGTCGGCGTGACGGTGATGTAGGGCAGGCGGAAATTCGACAGCGCGCGCCGCACCAGTTCCTTGCAGGCGCTGGCCGACGACACGGCCTCGTTCATGTACAGGTGCAGCACGGTGCCGCCGGTGTACTTGCCCTGCAGCGCTTCCTGCAGGGCCAGCGCCTCGAACGGATCGTCGGTGTGGCCCACCGGCAGCTGGCTGGAGTTGGTGTAGTAGGGCTGGGCCTCGGTGCCGGCCTGCAGGATGCCGGGATAGCGCTTGCGGTCCTCGCGAGCGAAGCGGTAGGTGGTGCCTTCGGCCGGCGTGGCCTCCAGGTTGTAGAGGTGGCCGGTCTCTTCCTGGAACTCGGTCATGCGCGCCCGTACCCGGTCCAGCAGGCGCACCGCCAGCGCGTGGCCGGCCGGCGTGGTGACGTCGTCGGCGTCGCCGCTGAAGTTGCGGATCATCTCGTTGATGCCGTTCACGCCCAGCGTGCTGAAGTGGTTGCGCAGCGTGCCGAGGTAGCGCCGGGTGTACGGATACAGGCCCTGGTCGATGTAGCGCTGCACCACCTTGCGCTTGGTCTCCAGCACGTCGCGGCCCAGGCCCAGCAGGTGGTCCAGGCGCGCCATCAGCGCCGCCTCGTCGCCGCGGCAGGTATGGCCCAGGCGGGCGCAATTGATCGTCACCACGCCCACCGAGCCGGTCTGCTCGGCCGAGCCGAACAGGCCGTTGCCGCGCTTGAGCAGCTCGCGCAGGTCCAGTTGCAGGCGGCAGCACATGGAGCGCACCATGTGCGGCTCCAGATCGGAATTGAGGAAGTTCTGGAAGTACGGCAGGCCGTAGCGCGCGGTCATCTCGAACAGGCGCTCGGTGTTGGGATGGTCCCAGTCGAAGTCGGGCGTAATGTTGTAGGTGGGAATCGGGAACGTGAACACGCGCCCCTTGGCGTCGCCGGCCATCATCACTTCGATGTAGGCGTGGTTGATCATGTCCATCTCGGCCTGCAGGTCGCCATAGGCGAACGGCATTTCCTCGCCGCCAACGTAGGGGATCTGTTCGCGCAGGTCGGCCGGGCAGGTCCAGTCGAAGGTCAGGTTGGTGAACGGCGTCTGCGTGCCCCAGCGGCTCGGCACGTTCAGGTTGTAGATCAGCTCCTGCATGCTTTGCTTGACCTCGGCGTAGGTCATCGCGTCGCGGCGGATGAAGGGCGCCATGTAGGTATCGAACGAGCTGAAGGCCTGCGCGCCGGCCCATTCGTTCTGCAGCGTGCCCAGGAAGTTGACGATCTGGCCGATGGCCGCCGACATGTGGCGCGGCGGCGTGGCCTCGATCTTGCCGGGGATGCCGTTGAAGCCCTCGGTCAGCAGCTGGCGCAGCGACCAGCCGGCGCAATAGCCGCTGAGCATGTCCAGGTCGTGGATGTGGATGTCGCCGTCGCGGTGGGCCTGGCCGGCTTCGGGCGTGAAGACGTTGGACAGCCAGTAGTTGGCGGTGACCTTGCCGGCCACGTTCAGGATCAGGCCGCCCAGGCTGTAGCCCTGGTTGGCGTTGGCGTTGACGCGCCAGTCGCGCTGTTCCAGGTATTCCTCCATGGCGCTTTCCACGTCCACCAGGGTATGGCGCAGCGCGCGCAGGCGGGCGTGCTGTTCGCGGTAGACGATGTAGGCGCGGGCGGTGCGCCAGTAGCCGGCCTTGACCAGCGTTTCCTCGACCTGGTTCTGGATGGTTTCCACGCCGGGGCAGACGTTGCCCTCGGCGGCCAGCGCCTCGATCACCGCGCCGGTCAGCGCCTGGGCCACGTCGGCGCCCAGTTCTCCGGTGCCGCGGCCGGCGGCGGCGATGGCCGCCGCGATCTTGGCGCGGTCGAATGCGACGACCCGGCCGTCGCGCTTGAGGATGTGTTGGAGTTGCATCGCTGACACCATATGTTGTGGGGTGGAAAAACTCTACCACCACCTATGGTGTCAAAGACCGGGTCGCCGAGGCGTTTGTCAGGCCGGCTTGATGCCGGTCAAACGGCCCCGGCCGGGCCGGGGCGGGCGCAATGCGGCCCTAGAAGCCGAAGCCGACCCCGGCGATCGAGATGACCACCGCCAGCGCGGCGGTGCGCATCGCCGGGCGCGGCGACCACGACAGCATGCCAACCCACAGCAGGGCGCCTGCCGACAGCCAGCCGAGCCAGGCCACCACGCCCACGGTGTTGCCCCACAGGCCGACGCACGGCAGCAGCGCCAGCAGCAACAGCAGGATGCCGGCGGCGCGCAGCACGCGCGAATGGCCGGCGGACGGATCGCGGCCCCAGACCTGATCGTAGTGGCGCGGCATCGCCAGGCTCAGGCAGGCCATGCCGGAATAGGTCAGCAGCAGCGCCATGGCGATGCCGTATGCGTCGTTCAGATTCATGCCGTGGCTTCCTGGGGCGGGCGGGCGTTGCGCGGGGGCGGCGCCGACAACGGTTTCTTGCGCAATCGTAGCGCGGCCCAGCCGGCCGCCAGGCCTGTGGCCACGGCCGTCAGTTCGACGCCGGCGCTTTCCCAGTCGCCGCGCGCGATCTGCGCCAGCGGATGGTCGCCGATCGTCGCCAGCGACAGCAGCGGCAGCAGCAGGCACAGCGCCGACAGCGCGGCCAATTGCCCGATCCACGCGCGCCGCGGCGCGCACAGCCAGGCGTGGGCCAGCGTCAGCGCCCAGACGATGAAGAAAGCGCGCAGCTCCCAGCCGGCGCGCTGCGGCAGCGCCACCGGCAGCAGGCGGTTGGCCCACAGGTAGGCGACGCAGGCGATCGCCAGGCCGGCCAGCGCGGCCACGTTCAGGCCTTCGATCAGGCGGTAGACGCGCGCGGTGGCGGCGCCGAACTCGTTGCCCATCTTGTGGCGGCGCTTGACCATGAACAGCACCGCGCCCGTGCCCATCATCGCGGCGCCGGCCAGGCCGCACAGGAAATACAGCCATTTCATGGCCAGGCCGCCGAACTTGACCATGTGCAGGTCGGCCATCACCTGGCGCGTGAGCGGCGCGGCGCCGCCTTCGACGCCGCCGGGCGCGCGCAGGCGCAGCAGTTCGCCGCTGGCGGCGGAGAATTCGGCCATGCCGGTGGTGGTGCTGATGAGGACCTGCTGGTCGGCGGCCTCGTTCCAGCCATAGACCGCGATCCGCATCGAGCCGTCTTCGGGGTTGTTGATGACGACGGCGCGGGCGGTCTGCCCGATCAGTTGTTCGGCGCGGGCCACCAGCGGTTCCAGCGGCGGCACCGCCAGCGCGGCGCCGGTCGGCGTCGGCCGGTCTTCGCGGGAGAGTTCGGCCAGGTACTGGCGCGCGGCCTCGGCGCCGCCGCCATAGGCCGCCGTGATCGGCGCGGGCATCAGCGTCAGCGCCGAGATCACGATGCCGGTGTAGGCGATCATGAACTGGAACGGCAGCGTCAGCACCGCCGTGGCGTTGTGCGCGTCCAGCCACGAGCGCTGGCCTTTTTTCGCGCGGAAGGTGAAGAAGTCCTTGAAGATGCGCTTGTGCGTCACCACGCCCGAGACCATCGCCACCAGCATCGCCATGGCCGCGAAGGCCACGATCCAGACGCCCAGCGGCTGGGCATGCAGGTTGTAGTGGAAGTCGACGAAATGGTTGCCGCCGAAGGTGGCGCGGCCTTGCGCGTGATGCGCTTCCTCTGGCAGTTCCTGGCCCGTCTCGGGATCCAGTTCGGCGTCGGCGTATTGGCCGTCGCGATCGAACCAGTACGCCACCAGGCCGTTGTCGTGAAAGCGGTCGACCGGCCAGATCTCCCACATGCCGGCGCCGGGGTGATGCTGGGCCATGTACTGCACCGCCAGGTCGAGCCGGCGCGCGCGATCCACCTTGACGGGCTCGCGCGCCGCCGCCTCGGCCTCGGCCTCGTGGTGCTCGGGCGTCATCCAATGGGTGATGGGTTCGGCGAATACCGCCAGGGTGCCCGTCAGGAAGACGGCGAACAGCAGCCAGGAAAACCACAGGCCGACCCAGGTGTGGAGCCAGGCCATGGACAGACGGAAAGTGGGTTTCAGAACGCGCCTCGTTATTTTTCGACGCGGCCGCGGACCGGCGTCCTTTATTGAGAATGGTTCTGATTCTAATAGAAATGGGGCCAGAGTAGGACGGAATCCCTACGCGCTGGCCCTGCAGGCGCAACGCAGGGCGCCCGCCGGCCTCAATCCAGTTTGATGTTGGCGCGCCGGCCCACTTCGCCGAAGGTCTGCAACTCTTGCCGCATGCGCGCCGTGAAGGCCGCGCCGTCCAGGTAGACCGGTTCCAGCGCCAGATCGGCGACGGCGCGCTGCACCTGCGGATCGGCCATGATCTCGGCCACCGCGCGGTTCAGCGTGTCCAGCACGGGCCGCGGCGTGCGGGCTGGCGCCACCAGGCCGTACCAGCCCACCATCGACACGCCGGGCAGGCCGCTTTCGATGAAGGTCGGCACGTCCGGCAGTTGCGGCACGCGGTGTTCGCCGGTGACGGCCAGCGCGCGCACCTTGCCGGCCTTGACCTGCGGCGCGGCCGACGACACCGTGTCCACGCCCAGCGCGATCTCGCCGCCGATCAGGGCGGTGATGAACTGCGCGCTGCCCTTGTAGGGCACCGGCGTCATTTTGGCGCCGGCGGCTTCGGCGAACATTTCGCCCACCAGGTGCGGCGCCGATCCCGGGCCGAAGGTGCCGTACATCAGGCCGCCGCTGGCGGTCTTGTCGCGCGCCAGATCGGCGGCCTGTTGCGCGGTCTTTGCCGGCACGCTGTTCTGCGCCAGCAGCACCACCGGCGCCAGGGCCACGATGGCGATGTGCTCGAAGCTGCGGCGCGGATCGTAGGGCAGGTCGCGCTTGAGCGCCGGCAGCACGGTGTAGGTGGTGCTGCCCGACAGCATCAGCGTGTAGCCGTCGGGCTGCGCCTGCGCCACGGCGTTGGCGCCGATGACGGTCGAGGCGCCGGGCCGGTTCTCGACGATCACGGCCTGGCCCAGCTTGCCCGACAGCCGGTTGGCCAGCAGGCGGGCCACGGCGTCGGTGGCGCCGCCGGGCGTGAACGGCACCACCAGCTTGATGGCCTGTTCGGGATAGGCGGCGTGGGCGGCGGGCGCGCCCACGGCGGCTTGGAGGGCAAGGGCCGAAAGGCAGGCCAGCGCGGCGGCGCGGATTCTGGCGATCATGGTCGGGTCCGGTCAGGGTTGGGCAATGGTAACGGGGTTGCGGGCGGCCTGGCGCAGCGCGGCGCCCTGGTCGCCCAGGTCCCAGAACAGGCCGGCCATGATGGCCAGGCCTTCGCGCGCCACGCTGCCCAGCAGATGTTCGTTGGGGGCGTGCTGGGCGCAGGCGGGGTAGGAATGCGGCACCCACAGCGTGGGCAGGCCGAGCAGGTCGGCGAAGATGTCGTTGGGCAGCGAGCCGCCCAGGTTGGGCAGCAGCGCCGGCCGCAGGCCCGTGCTGCGCTCGATCGAGGCGGCGGCCCAGCGCGCCCACGGGTTGTCGGGCGACAGCCGGGTGGCGCCGGCCTGCATGCCGACGCGCACCTGCACGTCGCCGAAGCCGGCCTCATCGAGGTGGGCGCGCACGTGGCGTTCCAGCGCCTTCCAGTCGGTGCCGACCACGAAGCGCAACTGGCACCAGGCCGAGGCGGCCGGCGGAATGGCGTTGACCGGCTTGGCCGGATCGCCGGCGCCGAAGGTCAGCACGTCCAGGCTGTTCCAGCCGAACACCTGCTCCGCGGGCGACAGCCCCGGTTCGCCCCAGTCGCTGTCGATCGCGGGATCGTCGGGACCGCCGCCGACCTCCAGGTCGGCCAGCGCCGCGGCCACCGCGGCCGGGATGGGGGGCGGGCGCAGGCCCGGCACCTGGATGCGGCCGCGCGCGTCCACCAGCGTGGCGATGGCGTGCGACAGGATGATGGCGGGGTTGGCCAGCAGGCCGCCCCAGTTGCCCGAGTGATAGCCGCGCTCGCGGGCGCGCAGCGACAGTTCGAAATTGACCGCGCCGCGCGAGCCCATGAACAGCGTGGGGCGGGCAGCGGCCAGGCGCGGGCCGTCGCTGGCGATGAAGACGTCGGCGGCGAGAGTCTCGCGCTGCGCCTCGCAGAACGCCGCCAGGCCCGGCGAGCCGGCTTCCTCGCCGGTCTCGATCAGCCAGGTGGCGTTGAATCCCAGCTTGCCGTCGCGCGCCCGCAGGACTTCGCGCAGCGCCGCCAGGTTGATGGTGTGCTGGCCCTTGTTGTCGGCGGTGCCGCGGCCGTACCAGCGGTCGCCCTCGATCCGCAGGCGCCAGGGATCGCGGCCGGCGTCCCATTTGGCCGCGTTGCCGCGCACCACGTCGCCGTGGCCGTACAGCAGCACCGTCGGCAGCGCGGCGTCCTCGATGCGCCGCGCCACCAGGATCGGCAGGTCCACGCCGGCCGGGTTGGGATGCACCTGACAGGTGAAACCCAGCGCCCGCAGCGGCGGCGCCAGTTCGTCGTTCAGATAGGCGTGCTGGCTGGGCGCCTGGCCCGGCTCCTCGCTCTCGGTCGGGTAGGCCACGCGGCGGGCCAGCTCGGCCTGCAGGGTGCCGTCGTCGTAGGCGTTGGTGGCGTGAAGAATGGCTTGTTCGCGGATCACAGCGGTCTCGGAGGCGAAGAAGGCACAAAGTTATTACGCTTGTTCACATGCCACAATTAGATAATTCGCATTTGATCATTGCCATTTTGGCAATGGTTGGCGTGACCATTGCGAGACGGTCGGAATGACCTGGGGAGCGTGTCGTGATTTCGCTGGGTTTGAGGTATTTCCTGGAGGTGGCGCGCTGCGGCTCGATCGCCGGCGCGGCCGCCGCGCAGCACGTGGCGGCCTCGGCCGTCAGCCGCCAGATCGCCAAGCTGGAGGACGAGCTGGGCGTCGCGCTGTTCGAGCGCCAGGCGCGCGGCATGGCGCTGAGCGAGGCCGGGCGCCAGCTGGCGGCCTACGCCAGCGCCGCCGCGCTGGAGGCCGAGCGCATCGCCACTGGCATCCGCCAGCGCAGCGCGCTGGGCGACGTGACCGTGCGACTGGCTTGTACCGAGGGCTTCGCGCACCGCTTCCTGCCGCAGTGCATGGCCGATTTCAAGCGCCTGCATCCCGAGGCGCGCTTCCATCTGCTGGTGGAGCGGCCGGAGGAGGTCAACCGGCTGATCCTGGAGGGCCTGTCGCAACTGGCGCTGCGCTACACGGTGGCGCCCGACGAGCGTCTCAAGACCGAGCTGCTGTGCCGCGCGCCGGTCTACGCCATCATGTGCCGGCATCATCCGCTGGCCGCGCGCCGCAGCGTCGGCGTGCGCGATCTGGCGCAGGCGCCGCTGTCGCTGGGCGATCCGGGCACCACGGTGCGCGACCTGTTCGACACGGCCTGCGCCAATGCCGGCGTGCACATCGAGCCGGCCTATGTGTCCAACCATTCGGCGGCCTTCCTGCCGATGCTGCCGGGCAGCCAGATCGTGGCGTTGACCGGCTACCTGACGGTGATCGGCCTGCTCGACAGCGCCGGCCTGGTGGCGGTGCCGTTCAGCAATCCCGAAATGCGCCAGCGCAGCATCCAGGTCGTGACCTTGCGCGGCGCCCACCTGCCGCCGCTGGCGCGGGCCTTCCTGGCGCTGCTGGCCGAACGCCTGAGCGTGGCGCCGCGCGCGCAGGAAGTGGAACGGGGCGCGGGCTGAGGCGTCGGGTGCGGCGCGGACGGGCGGATCAGGCGCGCCGCGCGCGCCACCCGGCCACCTTCAGCCGCAGCCGCTCCAGCGCCAGGTACACGATCGGCGTGGTGTACCGCGTCAGGAACTGGCTGATCATCAGCCCGCCGACGATGGTCACCCCCAGCGGCCGGCGCGGTTCCGAGCCTTCGCCCATGCCCAGCACCAGCGGCAGCGCGCCCAGCAGGCCGGCCACGTTGGTCATGACGATGGGGCGCAGGCGCAGCATGGCGGCGCGATGGATGGCCTGTTCCGGCGTCAGGCCCTCGCGCCGCTCCTGGCCGAGCGCGAAGGGCGGCCAGCGCCAGCCGCGGGCGCGCCCAGGCCGGCCTCGGCCAGCCGGGTCTGGATCAATTCAAGCAGCGCCCGGGCCCGCGCGCTGACCGAGTGGCGGTGGCTGTAGACCCCGAGCAACTGCAGGGGCGCCGGTTGCAGGTCCAGCGGCACTTCGCACAGGCGGCCGGCGGCCAGGTCCTCCTGGCATGAGGCGGCCGCCAGGATCGCGAAGCCGATGCCCTGGCGCGCGCCCATCAGCGCCAGTTCGCCGCTGTTGACGCGGTAGCGGCTGCGCACCGGCACCTTGACGATGTCTCCGGCCGCGTCCACGAATTGCCAGGGCATGCCCTTGAGCGCGCTCAGGGTGGTGATGCAGGGCAGCGCCTTGAGCTGGCGCGCCTGGCGCGGCACGCCGACGCGGCTCAGCAGCGCGGGCGAGGCAACCACGATGCTGGGCAATATCGCCAGTTCGCGCGTGATGAGGCTGCTGTCGTCCTGGCGGCCGCGATGGAACACGATCGACAGATCGACATCCTCGCGCAACGCGTCGATGCCATCGAGGCGGGTGTCGCAGGCCAGGTCGATGCCGGGGTGGCGATCGCAGAACTCCGCCAGGATCGGCGCCAGCAGCCGTGGCGCTTCGCCCGGCATGCACAGGTGCAGCGGCCCGCGCAGTTCCTGCCTGGCCGCGCCCAGTTCCTCTTCCGTGGCGGCCAGGCTGTCCAGCAACGGCTTGGCCCGCTGGTACAGCAGTTGGCCGGCTTCGGTCATGCGCAGATGGCGGGTGCTGCGTTCCAGCAGCCGCACGCCCAGCCGCCGTTCCAGTCCCGCGACATGGCGGCTGACGTTCGACGACGGCATGGCCAGGCGCCGCGCCGCGCCCGCGAAACTCTGTTCATCCACCACCGCCGCGTAGACGCGAACGCTGTTCAGATCCAGGGCCTGACCCATGATTATCCCGTTTGCGATATGAAAGGAACCCATTTTTCCATACTAGTTCTCGCATCCGGCGGAATCTACGATGCGGATCCTGTGTGCGGCGATGGGCCGGCACGCGGAATTTGAAGCAAGGATTCAGCATGGATATCGGAATACTGGGCGGCGGGATCGCCGGCCTGAGCGTGGCGCTCGCCCTGCATCGGTCGGGACACCGGCCGCGGGTCTACGAACGCGGCGCCGCGCCGGCCACGATGGGGGCCGGCGTGACGCTGTGGCCCAATGCGGGGTTCGTGCTCGACCGGCTCGGCCTGCTGCCGGACATCGCCGCGCTGGGGGGAAAGCCGGTGGCGATGCGCCGTTACGACCCCGCGGGCAATGCCCTGGGCGGACTCGACATCACCGCGCTGGATCGCCTGATGGGGTACCCGACCCATGCGATCCTGCGCCGCGACCTGCTGGCCGTGCTGCTGGCGCACACGGCGCGCGCCGGCATCACGGTCGAGTACGGCCATCGCGCGGTGGCGATCGAGCCGGGCGATGATGGCCGCGCCACGGCGCGGTTTGACAATGGCGCCGCCATCCGGCCGGACCTGCTCATCGGCGCGGATGGCCGCATGGAATCGGTGGCGCGCCGCTTCGTCACGGGTGACAACAAGCCGGTCTACCAAGGGTTCGTGAACTGGATCGGCGTCGCGTCGGCGCCAGGCCTGGCCGATGACATCGCCATCCAGGACTATTGGGGCGTCGGCGAGCGTTTCGGCTGCGTCGCGGTGCGGCGGGATCTGGTCTATTGGGCCGGGGCCCAGGTCCGGCCGCTGTCCGCCGCCGGGGAGGGGGCGGATCCGCGCGCGGAGGTTGCCGGCCTTTTCGCCGATTGGGCCGCGCCGGTCGGGCGCCTCATCCAGGCGACGCCCGCCGACGCCGTGCGCCTGATCGCCGTGCATGACCTGGACACGCCGGCGGTCTGGCATCGGGACAATGTGCTGCTGGTGGGCGATGCCGCGCACGCGCCGTTGCCGACCTCGGGCCAGGGCGCGTGCCAGGCGCTGGAGGATGCCTGGCACCTGGGCCAATGCCTGGCGGCCGGGCCGCGCGACCTGGAGGCGGCGCTGGCCGCCTTCACCGCGATCCGCCGGCCCAAGACCGCCGGCTTGACCGAGCTGGCCCGCGTCCATGCGCGCGGCCTGTTCGAGCGCGATCCGGAGATCTGCCGCCTGCGCGACCAGCAGGCCAGGGCGGCCGACCCGGCGGCGGCGCTACGAGGTTTGGCCAGCGCCTGGGGCGAAGGGCTGTGAACGGGGATAATACGGTTTTCCAGCCAGTTTCCGCCCCGGCGTGCGCCGGGCCGCTCATAGGGTTTCATCCATGCAAGAAAATACCTCCGCCGCCGCGCTGATCGACGCGCTGCGCACCGACCGCGCCGCGTTGCAGCTGTGGCAAACCTTGGCGCGCGAGTACCAGGGCAAGCATGCCGAGGTGCTGGCGCCGCTGGAGGTCACCGAGATCGAGCTCAAGGCCAGGCTGGTGTTCTGCTTCGACCATGCCGCCAGGCAGAAGGAGCTGACCAAGGCGGAACGCCAGCTGGTGTCCGAGATCGCCGCGCAATTGGGGCAGGAAACGCTGTTCTCGATCCTGCTGGATGGCACGCCGGCCGAATGCGACGTCGAGCGCCTGAAGGCGGTCTACCGCAAGCACAGCGATTCCGACATCGACGCCGAAGTGGCCGAGGAACGCGAGGCCGAGGCGGCCGAGATGGCCGAGATGACCCCCTCCGCGCAGGCCCAGGCAGACGCGCCCGCCATCGCCGCGACGTTCGCGCCCGACGCGCTGGCGCAGGCCGAGGCCTTGCTGGCGCTGGGGCCGGACGGGCTGGACGGCGTGGCCGAAGACAAGCTGGCGCTGGCCATTCCCGTGCTGCGGGAGCAACTGGTGGCCGTGAACCGCGAGCTGGCCGCGTTCGAACGCGACTTCAAGGCCGAATACCGCTTCGATCCGGAGCAGCCGATCGACCCGGCCGACCTGATGGAAGACCTGGACGCGGAAATCGCCGATGTGCGGGACTACATCGGCGAGCTGGAGTTCGAGCTGTCGCAGTTCGTCGACATGCAGCAGCTCAAGGCCTGGCTCAAGGCCATGAAGAAGCAGCTGGAAGCGACCCGCCGGCGCGAAGCGCGCGGCTGATAAACGGGGCGGCCGTCCGCGCTTCAAGGCGCCCGGCGCGGCCCGGCGGGCACGATCTTCATCATCGGCGCCGCCGGCTTGGCGGCGGCGTCCGCGCGCGGCCGGATCATCCACGGCCAGAAGCGCCACAGGTACAAGCCGAACCCCAGCGCCCAGGCGCCGGCCGACGCATGCAGCAAGCCCAGCGTGGCGCCGGTCGGCACCAGGGCGGCCAGGCGCAGCAGCGCCGCCAGGATCACCAGCGCATAGCTCAGCACCATGCTGCGGTCGGCGCGCAGCGGCCGGCCCAGGTGGCCCATCGCCGTGCGCGTGGCCATGCCGATGATCAGCACCGAGAAACCGGCCACGCCGATGACGTGCGCCGGCCAGGCGGGCCGCGCCACGTAGCCGGCCAGTTGCGCCGCGCCCGCCAGCAGGCCGAGGCCCAGGCCCAGATAACCCACGTACAGGACCCAAAGCAGCGGCACGCGGCGCGCGGCCCACGGCTTCCAGGCCAGCCACTGCGCCAGCGCCAGGATGCCGGTGACCGCGAGCAGCAGCGCGGCGGCACGCGGCGCCCCGGCCAGCAGGCCGGCAATCGCCAGCACGCCGGCGCCCAGCTGCCAATGGCCGCTGCGGGTGTGGGGCGGAATTTCCAGGCCGGCGACGGCCCGCTTGGCGAAGAACGGCAGCACGCGGCGCGCGATCAGCAGCGTCAGCACCGCCATCATCAAAAGGCCGGCGTTGAAGTAGCGCATCAGCGCCACGTAATCGCCGGCCAGCGCGGCGCGCAGATACAGCGCGTGGGCCGCGGCCAGCGCCAGCAGCAGCAATGGCACGCCGTAGTTGCGGCGATTGCGCGTGATCCAGACGGCGCGCGCCAGGGCAATGGCGGCCCACAGGAAGAACAGCAGGTCGGCCACGGCGGCCACGGTGAAGGCCGTCATGCCGGGCGCCAGGTAGGCGCCGCGCGCCACCAGCCAGAGCGCGCACAGCGCCGCCAGCGGCGCGCCGCGCAGCGGGTTGCGGCCGGTCCAGTTGGCGCCGGCCGTCAGCAGGAAGCCGACCGCGATGGTGGCCACGAAGCCCCACAGCATCTCGTGCGCGTGCCAGGGCATGGCGGTCAGCACGCCGGCCAGCCGGGCCGGGGCGAACACCCATAGCAGCACCGACAGCAGCGCCCAGGCGCAGCCAGCCAGGTAAAGCGGGCGAAAGCCCATTTCGGTGAAGGCGCGCCAATTCGGCCGCGCGGCGCCGTCGGCGGCGGGTTCTTCCAGGGTGAGCAGGGTGGACATGATGACCTTTGACCGGTAGCCGGCGGAGTGATTTTGAATGTGTATTTGAAATACATATTAATGCCGAAGGAGGCTTTCGGCCCATCGCGCGGATTTGATCCCGCGCAAACGCGGCGGCTTTTCCGGGGTGACTAGTCACATCGGCGCCGCCGATATGGTCGGCCGGCGAATGGTGGCGGCGGGCGCGGATGCCTAGGCTTGGGGCTGTCGTATTCCGTGTGCAAAAAAGCGAGAACCACCATGGCATCAACCCACCCCTCGGCCAGCGCGCCCATGCGGGTCCTGGTATCCAGCACCTTCGCCTTCACCATCTGCTTCGCGGTATGGATGATCTTCGCGGTGCTGGGCATTCCCATCAAGACACAGCTCGGCCTGTCCGAGACCGAATTCGGCCTGCTGGCCGCCATGCCGGTGTTGACCGGTTCCCTGGTGCGCGTGCCGCTGGGCATCTGGACCGACCGCTACGGCGGCCGGCCGGTGTTCTTCGTGCTGATGCTGCTGGCGGTGGTGCCGATCTGGCTGCTGTCCTACGCCACCGAGTACTGGCAATTCCTGGTGCTGGCGCTGTTCGTGGGCCTGACTGGCGGCTCGTTCTCGGTCGGCACGCCCTACGTGGCGCGCTGGTTTCCGCGCAACAAGCAGGGCCTGGCCATGGGCGTGTTCGGCGCCGGCAATTCGGGCTCGGCCATCACCAAGTTCGTGGCGCCGGCGCTGATCGCCGCCGCCGGCGGCGCCTGGGTGATCGTGCCGCAGGTGTACGCGGTGGCCCTGCTGGTGACGGCGATCCTGTTCTGGCTGTTCTCGGCCTCGGATCCGTCGCACCGGGTGGCCGGCGGCGCCAGCCTGAAGGCGCAATTCGCGATGCTGAAGGACCCGCGCGTGTGGCGCTACTGCCAGTACTACTCGGTGGTGTTCGGCGGCTACGTGGCGCTGGCGCTCTGGATGACCAAGTACTACATCGGCGAATACGGTTTCGACATGAAGCTGGCGGCGCTGCTGGCCGCGTGCTTCTCGCTGCCGGGCGGCGTGCTGCGCGCCGTGGGCGGCTGGATCTCGGACCGCTACGGCGCCTACAAGACCACCTGGTGGGTGATGTGGGTGTGCTGGGTGGCGTTCTTCATCCTGAGCTATCCGCAGACGCACTTTACCGTGCTGACCACCGGCGGCCCGCGACAGTTTGACATCGCCCTGGGGCCGACCAGCTTCACCATCCTGCTGTTCATCGTCGGCATCGCCATGGCGATTGGCAAGGCCTCGGTCTTCAAGTTCATCTCGGATGAGTTCGGCCAGAACATCGGCGCGGTCTCGGGCATCGTCGGCCTGGCCGGCGGCCTGGGCGGCTTCATCCTGCCGATCCTGTTCGGCGTGCTGCTGGACCTGACCGGCGTGCGCTCCAGCGCCTTCATGCTGCTGTACGGCACGGTCTGCGTCTCGCTCATCTTCATGCATTTCAGCTTCCGGCCCGAAAGCGCCGCCACCGCGCGGCGCCAAGCCGCCTGATCCTCACCGGAGAAAACCTATGTCTTCCCATGTCCTGGCGCGCTGGGAGCCGGAAAACCCCGGCTTCTGGAAACAGACCGGCGCCCGCATCGCCAACCGCAACCTGTGGATTTCCATTCCCGCGCTGATGCTGGCGTTCAGCATCTGGATGCTGTGGAGCGTGGTGGTGGTCAACCTCGACCGCGCCGGCTTCATGCTGTCCAAGAACCAGCTGTTCTGGCTGACCGCGCTGCCGGCGCTGTCGGGCGCCACGCTGCGCATCTTCTATTCGTTCCTGGTGCCGGTGTTCGGCGGCCGCAAGTGGACCGCGATCTCGACCGCCTCGCTGCTGATCCCGGCGCTGGGCATGGGCTTCGCGCTGCGCGACCCGACCACCTCGTTCCCGACGCTGCTGATCCTGGCGCTGCTGTGCGGCCTGGGGGGCGGCAACTTCAGCTCCAGCATGGCCAACATCAGCTTCTTCTTTCCCAAGGACAAGAAGGGCCTGGCCACCGGCCTTAACGCGGGCATCGGCAACCTGGGCGTGTCGCTGGTGCAGTTCGTGGTGCCGGTGGTGATCTCGATGGGCGTGTTCGGCGCCCTTGGCGGCGAGCCGCAGACGATTACCGCCGGCGGTGTCCAGCGCAGCCTGTGGCTGCAGAACGCCGGCTTCATCTGGGTCATTCCCATCGCGCTGGCCTCGCTGGCGGCATGGTTCGGCATGAACGACATCGCCGACGCGCGCGCCTCGTTCGCCGACCAGGCGGTGATCTTCAAGCGCAAGCACAACTGGCTGATGTGCTGGCTGTATGTCGGCACCTTCGGCTCGTTCATCGGTTTCTCGGCGGGCTTTGCCATGCTGACCAAGACGCTGTTCCCGCAGGTCGACCCGACCACCTATGCCTTCCTGGGCCCGCTGGTGGGCTCGCTGACCCGTCCCGTGGGCGGCTGGGTCTCGGACAAGCTGGGCGGGGCGCGCGTCACGCTGTTCACCTTCATCGGCATGATCGCCGCGGTGCTGGGCGTGGTGATGTTCCTGCCGCTGAACGGGCAGGGCGGCGACTTCAATGGCTTCCTGGCCATGTTCATCGTGCTGTTCGCGCTGACCGGCGTGGGCAACGGCTCGACCTTCCGCATGATCCCGGTGATCTTCCTGCGCGAACGCACCCAGGCCGCGCAAGGCAAGGGCGCGGCCGCGCAGAAGCAGGCGCTGACCGACGCGGCGCGCGAATCGGCGGCAGTGCTGGGCTTTTCCGGCGCGATCGGCGCCTATGGCGGCTTTTTCATCCCGCGCAGCTTCGGCACCTCGCTGGAGCTGACCGGCAGCGCCCAGGCGGCCCTGTATTGCTTCATCGGCTTCTACGCCACCTGCGTGCTGATCACCTGGTGGTACTACGCGCGCCGCAACGCGCCGGTGCCCTGCTGACGGCAGGGTTGGCCGGGGTGACTAGTCACTCTGCCGCGCCCGCCCTGTGCCACCGGCGAATGGTCGGCCGGGCGGGCGAACACTAAAGTGATTTTGACAGCACAGATTGCAGTACGCGCCGGCCGGGCCGGCGCTCTTGGAGAAACGCAATGAGTCATTTTCTTGACCGGTTGAAGTTCATGTCGCGGGTGAAATCCACCTACGCGGACGGTCACGGCGCAGTGGTCAATGAAGACCGCAAGTGGGAAAACGCCTATCGCGCCCGCTGGCAGCACGACAAGGTGGTGCGCTCGACCCACGGGGTCAACTGCACCGGCTCGTGCTCGTGGAAGGTCTACGTCAAGAACGGCCTGATCACCTGGGAGACCCAGCAGACCGACTACCCGCGCACGCGGCCGGACCTGCCCAACCACGAGCCGCGCGGCTGTCCGCGTGGCGCGTCCTATAGCTGGTACGTCTATTCGGCGCAGCGCGTGAAGTACCCGATGATGCGCGGCCGCCTGATGGAAATGTGGCGCGAGGCGCGCAAGACCATGGACCCGATCGCGGCCTGGGAATGGATCAGCCAGGACCCGGCGCGCGCCAGGCGCTACAAGTCGGTGCGCGGGCTGGGCGGCTTCGTGCGCACGGACTGGGACACGGCCACCGAGATGATCGCCGCCGCCAACGCCTACACCATCAAGAAGTTCGGCCCCGACCGCCTGATCGGCTTTTCGCCGATTCCCGCCATGTCGATGGTCAGCTATGCCGCCGGCGCCCGCTACCTGAGCCTGCTGGGCGGCGCCTGCCTGAGCTTCTATGACTGGTATTGCGACTTGCCGCCGGCCAGCCCGCAGATCTGGGGCGAGCAGACCGACGTGCCGGAATCGGCCGACTGGTACAACTCGACCTACCTGATGGTGTGGGGCTCGAACGTGCCGCAGACCCGCACCCCCGACGCCCACTTCTACACCGAGGTCCGCTACAAGGGCACCAAGACGGTGGCGGTGTCCAGCGACTTCGGCGAAATGGTCAAGTTCGGCGACATCTGGCTGGCGCCCAAGCAGGGCACCGACGCCGCGCTGGCGATGGCCATGGGCCACGTCATCCTCAAGGAATTCCACCTGTCGGGCGCCTCGGCCTATTTCCGCGACTACGTGCGGCGCTACACCGACATGCCGATGCTGGTGCTGCTCAAGGAGCGCGACGGCTTTTACGCGCCCGACCACTTCCTGCGCGCCTCGCAGCTGGACGGCGCGCTGGGCGAGCAGAACAACCCCGACTGGAAGACGCTGGTGTTCGACGACACCAGCGGCGACCTGGTGGCGCCCAATGGCAGCATCGGCTTTCGCTGGGGCGAGGGCGCGGTCAACGGCGGCGAGAAGGTCGGCCGCTGGAACCTGGAAGCGCGCGACGGCGGCAGCGGCCGCGCCATCGAGCCGCGCCTGAGCCTGCTGGACGGCGCCGATGCCGTGGTCGGCGTGGGCTTCCCGTACTTCGGCGCCGAGCACGACGACCTGCTGGTGCGCAACGTGCCGGCGCGCCGCATCCGCCTGGCCGACGGCAGCGAGGCTCTGGCGGCCACGGTGTACGACCTGCAGATGGCCAACTACGGCCTGGATCGCGGCCTGGGCGGCGGCAACGTGGCCGCGTCCTATGACGACGACGTGCCCTACACCCCGGCCTGGCAGGAAAAGCACACCGGCGTGCCGCGCGCGCAGGTGATCCAGGTGGCGCGCGAGTTCGCCCAGAACGCCCACGATACCGAGGGCAAGTCGATGGTCATCGTCGGCGCCGGCCTGAACCACTGGTACCACATGGACATGATTTACCGCGGCATCATCAACATGTTGATGATGTGCGGCTGCGTCGGCAAGAGCGGCGGCGGCTGGGCCCACTACGTGGGCCAGGAAAAGCTGCGCCCGCAGTTCGGCTGGGCGCCGCTGGCGTTCGCGTCCGACTGGGTGCGCCCGCCGCGCCAGATGAACGGCACCTCGTTCTTCTACGCCCATACCAGCCAGTGGCGCCATGAAAAGCTGAACGTGCAGGAAGTGCTGGGCCCGACCGCCGACCGTGGCCGCTATGGCGACCTCAGCATGATCGACCTGAACGCCCGCGCCGAGCGCATGGGCTGGCTGCCGTCGGCGCCGCAGCTGCGCACCAATCCGCTGGACCTGACCGCGCAGGCCGAAGCCGCCGGCAAGGACCCGGTGGCGTACGCCGTCGAGCAGCTCAAGTCCGGCGAACTGCGCATGTCCTGCGAAGACCCGGACGACCCCGCCAACTTCCCGCGCAACATGTTCGTGTGGCGCTCCAACATCCTGGGTTCCAGCGGCAAGGGCCACGAGTACTTCCTGAAGTACCTGCTGGGCACGCAGAACGCGGTGTTCGGCGACGAGGCCGACGCCATCAAGCCGGTCGAGGTCACCTACCAGGAAGACGCGGCCGAGGGCAAGCTCGACCTGCTGACGGTGCTGGACTTCCGCATGAGCACCACCTGCCTGTACGGCGACATCGTGCTGCCGACGGCCACCTGGTACGAGAAGGACGACCTCAACACGTCCGACATGCACCCCTTCATCCACCCGCTGAGCGAAGCCGTGCAGCCGCTCTGGGAAAGCAAGACCGACTGGGAGATCTACAAGCTGCTGGCCAGGAAGTTCAGCGACATCGGCGGCCCCTATCTGGGCAAGCGCCGCGACCTGGTGCTGACGCCGCTGATGCATGACACCCCGGGGGAACTGGGGCAGGCTTTCGAACCCAAGGACTGGAAGCTGGGCGAATGCGACCTGGTGCCGGGCAAGACCGCGCCCAACATGACCGTGGTCGAGCGCGACTACAACGACATCTACCGCAAGTTCACCTCGGTCGGTCCGCTGCTGGACAAGCTGGGCAACGGCGGCAAGGGCATCAACTGGAACACCGAGCATGAAGTGGGCGAACTGGCCGGCATCAACGAGCGCGTCGACGAACCCGGCGTGAGCCAGGGCCGGCCGCGCCTGGACAGCGCCATCGACGCCGCCGAAATGATCCTGACCTTCGCGCCCGAGACCAATGGCCACGTGTCGGTCAAGGCCTGGGAAGCGCTGGGCAAGATCACCGGCCGCGACCACACCCACCTGGCGGTGGGCCGCGAGCACGACAAGATCCGCTTCCGCGACATCCAGGCGCAGCCGCGCAAGATCATCTCGGCGCCGACCTGGTCGGGCCTGGAAAGCGAAGAGGTCAGCTACAACGCCGGCTACACCAACGTGCACGAGCTGATCCCGTGGCGCACCCTGACCGGCCGCCAGCAGTTCTACCAGGACCACCGCTGGATGCTGGACTTCGGCGAGGGCTCGTGCGTCTACAAGCCGGCGATCGACACCAAGACCGTGGCGCCGATGCTGGGCCGCTATCCCAATGGCGAGAAGGAACTGGTGCTGAACTGGCTGACGCCGCACCAGAAGTGGGGCATCCACAGCACCTATTCCGACAACCTGCGCATGCTGACGCTGAGCCGCGGCGGTCCCCACGTGTGGATCTCCGAGGCCGAGGCCAAGCAGGCCGGGCTGGTCGACAACGACTGGGTCGAGGTGTTCAACGTCAACGGCACGCTGACCGCCCGGGTGGTGGTGAGCCAGCGCGTGCCGGTCGGCATGTGCCTGATGTACCACGCCCAGGAAAAGATCGTGAACGTGCCGGGCGCGGAAACCAGCGGCAAGCGCGGCGGCATCCACAACTCGGTGACGCGCACCGTGCTCAAGCCGACCCACATGATCGGCGGCTACGCGCAGCAGGCCTACGGCTTCAACTATTACGGCACCGTGGGCGCCAATCGCGACGAATTCGTGGTGCTGCGCAAGATGAAGAAGGTGGACTGGCTGGAAGGCCCGCTGGTCGAGGATCCCGCCGCCCAAACGCAACAGGAAGAGAAGCAATCATGAGGATACGCGCCCAAATCGGCATGGTGCTGAATCTGGACAAGTGCATCGGCTGCCACACTTGCTCGGTCACCTGCAAGAACGTCTGGACCAGCCGCGACGGCGTCGAGTACGCCTGGTTCAACAACGTCGAGACCAAGCCCGGCATCGGCTATCCCAAGGAATGGGAGAACCAGGAGAAATGGCAGGGCGGCTGGCGCCGCACGGCGGCGGGCAAGCTGGAACCGCGCCAGGGCGGCAAGCTGCGCATCCTGGCCAACCTGTTCGCCAACCCCAACCTGCCGCAGATCGACGACTACTACGAGCCGTTCACCTTCGACTACGAGCACCTGAAGAACGCGCCGCTGTCGCAGACGCCGCCTACCGCGCGCCCGGTGTCGGTGCTGACCGGCAAGAAGATGGACAAGATCGTCTGGGGGCCGAACTGGGAGGACGACCTGGGCGGTGAATTCGCCGCGCGCAGCCGCGACGCCTTGTTCGAGGGCGTGCAGAAGGAGATGTACTCGACCTTCGAGAACACCTTCATGATGTACCTGCCGCGCCTGTGCGAACACTGCCTGAACCCGGCCTGTGTCGCCAGCTGCCCGTCGGGCTCGATCTACAAGCGCGAGGACGACGGCATCGTGCTGGTCGACCAGGACAAGTGCCGCGGCTGGCGCATGTGCATCTCGGGCTGCCCGTACAAGAAGATCTACTACAACTGGCACAGCGGCAAGGCCGAGAAGTGCACCTTCTGCTATCCGCGCATCGAGGCCGGCCAGCCGACCGTGTGCTCGGAGACCTGCGTCGGCCGCATCCGCTACCTGGGCGTGATGCTGTACGACGCCGACCAGATCGAGCGCGCCGCCGCCGTCGGCAACGAGCAGGACCTGTACCAGTCGCAGCTGGACCTGTTCCTGGATCCGCACTCGCCCGAGGTGATCGCCGCGGCGCGCGAGCAGGGCATCCCGGAATCGTGGCTGGAAGCCGCGCGCCAGTCGCCGGTCTACAAGATGGCGGTGGAGTGGCGCGTCGCCTTCCCGCTGCATCCGGAATACCGCACGCTGCCGATGGTCTGGTACATCCCGCCGCTGTCGCCGATCCAGACCGCGGCCGAGGCCGGCAAGATGCCGCAGCGCACGCTCGGCACCAGCGCCATGATCCCGGACGTGGCCAGCCTGCGCATTCCGGTGCGCTACCTGGCCAACCTGCTGACGGCGGGCAAGGAAGCCCCCGTGTTGCAGGCGCTCGAACGGATGCTGGCGATGCGCGCCTACAAGCGCGCCGAGACCGTGCATGGCGAGCGCGATACGGCCTTGCTGGAACAGGTCGGCCTGTCGGAAGCGACCGTGCAGGACATGTACCGCATCATGGCGATTGCCGACTACGAGGACCGCTTCGTGGTGCCCAGCAGCCACAAGGAAATCGTCGAGGACAGCTTCAACGAGAAGGGCAGCTGCGGCTTCACCTTCGGCAACGGCTGCTCGGGCGGCGTCTCGGAAGGCACGCTGTTCGGCCGCAAGCCGCAGGGCAGCGAGATCTTCATCGACATGCCGAAGTCGCGCAAGAAGGCCGCGGCCTGAGACGGGAGAACATCATGAGCCTTTATCGCCTGCTTTCCGCGCTGCTCTGCTACCCCGAACAGGAACTGCTCGACGCCCTGACCGAGGTCGAGGGCGCGTTGGCCGCCCATCCCGACGCCGAGGAAGCCCTGCAACCGCTGATCGGCCACCTCGCCAGCCAGGACCTGATCGCGCTGCAGGAGACCTACGTGGCCACCTTCGACCGCAACCGCGCCCATTCGCTGCACCTGTTCGAGCACGTGCACGGCGAAAGCCGCGACCGTGGCCAGGCCATGGTCGACCTGCTGGAGACCTACCGCCAGCACGGCTTCGAACCGGTGGTGTCGGAACTGCCGGACCACGTGCCGCTGTTCCTGGAGTTCCTGGGCGTGATCGACCCGGCCGTGGCGCAGGACCTGCTGGACGACGCCATCCATGTGCTGGCCGCCATCGGCGCGCGCCTGGCGCGCAACGAGAGCCCGTACGCCAGCGTCTTCGTCGTGCTGCGCGGCCTGTCGCGGGTCACGCCGCGCGAGCAGACCGCGCCGCCGGTGCGCGACATGGACGAAGCCATGGAGACCTTCGGCGCCGGCGCCGACGGCGTCGAACCGCTGCTGCGTCCGTTCTCGGGCGACGGCGCGCAGGCCGTGCGCTTCTATCCCCGGGCGCCGGTCACCCGCTAATTTCCAGGACACGCATCATGAATTCCCTGAACCAGTTCTTCTTCGGCATCTATCCCTACATTGCCCTGACGGTGTTCCTGCTGGGCAGCCTGGCGCGTTTCGAGCGCGAGCAGTACACCTGGAAGACCGACAGCTCGCAGCTGCTGCATCGCGGCCAGCTGCGGCTGGGCAACATCCTGTTCCACGTCGGTATCCTTGGGCTGTTCTTCGGCCACCTGGTCGGCCTGTTGACCCCGGTGGTGGTGTGGGACACGCTGGGCGTGTCGCACACGCTCAAGCAGACGGTGGCCATGGTGGCCGGCGGCGTCATGGGCGGGCTGTGCCTGATCGGCCTCTTGATCCTGATCCACCGCCGCCTGAGCGACCCGCGCATCCGCAAGGCCACCCGGCCCGGCGACAAGCTGTTGCTGGCGTGGATCCTGGCGACGCTGCTGCTGGGCCTGTCGACCATCGCGCTGTCGGCCGGCCACATGGACGGCGAGATGATGGTGCGCCTGATGCACTGGGCGCAGCACATCGTCACCTTCCGCAGTGGCGCCGCCGACTTCGTGGCCGAGGTGCCGCCGCTGTTCAAGGCGCACCTGTTCATGGGCCTGACGCTGTTCGTGATCTTCCCGTTCACGCGCCTGGTGCACGTCTGGAGCGGCTTCGCCTCGGTCGGCTACCTGGGCCGCGCCTGGCAACTGGTGCGTCCGCGCTGACCCGAGGAGGCCGACATGCCTGTGACGATCAATGGCGTCGAACTGACCGACGCCGACATGGAGCAAGAACTGCCGCTGCACGCGGACGCGCCCAACCCGATGCGCGCCGCCACCACGGCGCTGGTGCTGCGCCGGGTGCTGCGGGACGAGGCGGCGCGGCAGGGGTTGGACCTCGCCTCGGAAGACGACGCCATCGGCGTGCTGCTGGAACGCCACGCGCCGGCGCCCGAGGCCGACGAGGCGGCCTGCCGGCGCTATTACCAGGCCAATCCGCAGCGCTTCATCGTGGGCGAGCTGATCGAGGCCGATCACATCCTGTTCCAGGTCACCCCCGGGGTGAATCTGGACCTGCTGCGGGCCCACGCCGGCGCGGTGCTGGCCGACCTGCTGGCCGATCCGTCCGGTTTCGCCGAGGTCGCGCGGCGCCAGTCGAACTGCCCGTCGGCGGCGGTGGGCGGCAACCTGGGGCAGCTGGGGCGCGGCGACACCGTGCCCGAATTCGAAAAGGCCGTGTTCGCCCTGCCGGCCGGCGGCCTGTTGCCGCAGGTGCTGGAGACCCGTCACGGGCTGCACATCGTGCGCGTGACGCGGCGCATCGAAGGGCGCCTGCTGCCGTTCGAGCAGGTGCGCGAATCGATCGCGTCGGCCCTGGCCGCCGCCAGCCGCGACACCGCCTGGCGCCAGTACGCCAGGCTGCTGGTGGAGCGCGCCGACGTGCGCGGCATCGACCTGGGCGCGGCCGAGGACGACCGGGTGTTCGGGAGCCCGACATGACACCCGCGCCCGCCCTGGCGGCGGCCCCGGCGGCCTCGGTCGCCACCCTGGGGCCGACCGCGCCGCGGGGGCTGATTGACGGCTTCGGCCGCCGTATCGACTACCTGCGAGTCTCGGTCACCGACCGCTGCGACCTGCGCTGCGGCTATTGCATGCCCAAGGGCTTCAAGGGCTTCGAAGAGCCGTCCAACTGGCTGCGCCACGACGAGATGGCGCGACTGGCGGGCCTGTTCGCCGGCCTGGGCGTGCGCCGCGTGCGGCTGACGGGCGGCGAGCCGCTGCTGCGCCGCGGCGTGGCCGGCCTGGCCGCCGCCATCGCGGCGCTGCCGGAGGTGGACGACCTGTCGTTGTCGACCAACGGCACCCAGCTGGCGCGCCATGCCGCCGCGTTGCGCGCGGCCGGCGTGGACCGTCTCAACATCAGCCTGGACACGCTGGACGCGGCCGCATTCGGCCGCATCACCGGCCGCGATTGCCTCGACGCGGTGCTGGCCGGCCTGCGCGCCGCGCGCGACGCCGGTTTCGCGCCGATCAAGCTCAACAGCGTGGTGCACGCCGCCACGCCCGAGGCCGACGTGCGCCGGCTGCTGGACTACGCCGTGGCGCAGGGCTTCATCCTGCGCCTGATCGAACCGATGCCGTTGGGCGACTGCGGCCGCCGCTATGCCCATGCCGACCTGGGCGCGCTGGGCGCGCGGCTGGCGGCCGACGCCGGCCTGGTGCCGGCGCTGGCGGGGCAGGGCGCGGGCCCGGCGCGCTACTGGGGCACGGGCAGCGGCGCGGCGGCGCTGGGCGTCATCACCCCCATGTCGCGCCATTTCTGCGCCGCTTGCAACCGCGTGCGGCTGGGCGTGGACGGCACCCTGTACCTGTGCCTGGGCCAGGAAGACCAGGTGCCGCTGGGCCGGCTGCTGCGCGACGGCGCCAGCGACGCCGAGCTGGAACAGGCGATCCGCGCCGGCATCGCCGCCAAGCCGGAACGCCACGAATTCACCACCCGGCCCGAGCGCATCGTGCGCTTCATGTCGCAGACCGGAGGCTGACCCATGCGCGATCTAGAACGGCTGGTGGACGGCTTCCAGCGCTTCCAGCACCAATACTACGAAGCGGCGCCGTCGCTGTACCGCAACCTGCGCGACGGCCAGCACCCCAGCACGCTGCTGGTGGGCTGCTGCGATTCGCGGGTCGATCCGGCCATGCTGCTGGGCTGCGACCCGGGCGACATCTTCACCGTGCGCAACGTCGCCAACCTGGTGCCGCCGCCGGACCGCGACCAGGGCCACCACGGGGTGCTGGCGGCGATCCAGTTCGCGGTCGAGCAGTTGAAGGTCAGCCGCATCATCGTGCTGGGCCATGCCCAGTGCGGCGGCATCCGCGCGCTGATGGAACGGCCGGCGCGCGGCGATGGCGAACCGGACTACCTGAATCGCTGGATGGATATCGCCGAACCGGCGCGCCAGCGGGTACTGAACCAGATGCCGGCGGCGTCCGCGGCCGAGCGTCGGCGGGCCTGCGAGCAGGCGTCGATCCTGATCTCGCTGCGCAACCTGGAGGCGCTGCCTTGCGTGCAGCGGCGCCTGCAGGCCAGTGACCTCACTTTGCACGGCTGGTATTTCGACCTGGTGGCTGGCGCTTTGCTGGCATACTCGGCGCGGGCGGATGCGTTCCTGCCCATTGTCTGTCCTTTGTTCACGGAGTCCGCATGACCCCTGTTTTCGGTATCGCTGGCCGCTCAGGCAGCGGCAAGACCACCCTGATCGAGGCTATGCTGCCGCTGCTGGGCGCGCGCGGCCTGAAGGTCAGCGTCATCAAGCACAGCCATCACGACTTCGAGATGGAGCCGCCCGGCAAGGACAGCGCGCGCTTTCGCCAGGCCGGGGCGCAGGAGGTGATGGTGGCGTCGCCGTTCCGCTACGCCATCGTGCGCGAGCTGCGCGGCGCGCCCGAGCCGTCGCTGGCCGAGCAGGTGGCCCGCTTGGCGCCGGCCGACCTGGTGCTGGTGGAGGGCTTCAAGCAGGTCGCCATTCCCCGCATCGAGGTCTACCGTCTGGCGCTGGGCAAGCCGCCGCTGCATGCCGAGGACGCCAGTTTCCTGGCGATCGTCAGCGATGCCATGCTGGACACGGACTTACCCTGCCTGCCGCTGAACAACCCGGCGGCGGTGGCGGATTTCATCGTCCACGCGGTGGTGCGGGGCTGGGCGAAAGGACTACACTCAACCCGTTAAGCCGCGCGGCGCGCGGCAATCCCGGCCCAAGCCGCGCCGCGCACGGCAATCCCCGACCCGCCCGCACGCCTGTCCTACCGCAAACCTTTGCTGATGACGCCGCCCGATCCCTGCACCGCTGCCCAGGCGCTGCCCTCGCCACGCCACCGGCTGTCCACGCGCATCGTCGCCAGTTCGCTGGTGGCGTTGATCGTGGTGCTGGGCATGATCGGCCTGACGCTGTGGCTGTCGTGGCAACTGGAAGGGGCGGGCGCGGCCATCAACGACACCGGCAGCCTGCGCATGCGCGCCAACCGCGTGGCGGTCGAGCTGATGCGGCCCGAGGCCGGCCGCCAGGCGCGCACCGAGGAACAGGTGCGGCTGATGGACGACACCATTGCCCGCCTGGCGCGCGGCAACCCGGCGCGGCCGCTGTTCATTCCCAACGACCCGCTCATCCGCCGGCACTGGGCGGGCGTGGCCGACTACTGGCGCGACATCATGCGGCCGGCGGCGATGCGCGCCATCGCCCGCGACGACGCGGCCGAGTACTTGCGGACGCTGCCCGATTTCGTCGCCCGCGCCGACGAACTGGTGCGCATGATCGAACAGGACAACGCCGGCAAGACCACCTCGCTGCGCCTGTCGCAGGGCGTGCTGGCGGCCATCGCCAGCGCCGGCACCCTGGCCATGATCTACCTGCTGTACCTGTGGATCATCGCGCCGGTGCTGCGCCTGCGCGACGGCCTGCAGCGCATGGCCGCGCGTGAATTCAGCACCCGCCTGCCGGTCGAGAGCCAGGACGAATTCGGCGTGCTGGCGCGCGGCTTCAACCGCATGGCCGATGAGTTGCAGAGCCTGTATGCGGGGCTGGAGCAGCGCGTGGGCGAAAAGACCGCCCAGCTCGCGGCGCAGAACCGCGACATCGGCGCGCTGTACGACATGGCGGCATTCCTGAACCAGCCCAACGACATCGAGGCGATGTGCCAGGGGTTCCTGCGCCGCGTCATGCTGCAGTTCGACGCCGAGGGCGGCAGCATCCGCGCGCTCGACCCCGACAACGAAAAGCTCAACCTGGTGGTGTCGGTGGGGCTGTCGGAGGAATTGGTCGAGTCCGAACACTGCATGCAGGTCGATGACTGCTATTGCGGCGTGGCCACGCGCCAGGCCGGCGTCATTGTGATTCAGGACTTGCGCCAGGCGCCGGCGCAGGCCGACCTGAACTGCCAGCGCGACGGCTTCGCCAGCGTGGCGGTATTCCGCATCGTCACGCGCGACGAGGTGCAGGGCTCGTATTCGCTGCATTTCCGCGAGCCGCGCAAGCTGACCGCGTCCGAATCGCAGCTGCTGGAAACCCTGGGGCAGCACCTGGGCGTGGCGCTGGACAACCGCCGCCTGGGCGCCCAGGCGCGCCAGCTGGCGGTGGTGCAGGAGCGCGGCCTGGTGGCGCAGGGTCTGCACGACAGCCTGGCGCAAGGCCTGAACTTCCTCAACCTGCAATTGCAGCTGCTGGACGCCGCCGTCAAGCGCGGCGACCAGGACGAGGTCGAGGAAATCCTGCCGCTGCTGCGCACCGGCGTGGACGAAAGCTACAAGGACGTGCGCGAACTGCTGACCAATTTCCGCGACAAGCTGGGCCAGGGCGACCTGAAGACGGCCATCGAGGACACGGTCGAGCGCTTCCGCCGCCAGACCGGCGTGCGCACCGAGCTGGCCTTCAGCCAGGGCGTGGGCGCGCCGCTGGCCCCGGAGCAGCAATTGCAGGTGCTGTTCATCCTGCAGGAAGCGTTGTCCAACGTGCGCAAGCATTCCGAGGCCGACCGGGTAGACGTGGTGGTGCGCAACGACCGCGACTTTAACCTGCTGATCGCCGACAACGGCCAGGGCTACGATCCGGACGAAGTGGCGCGGCGTGGCGAGGCTCACATCGGCCTGCACATCATGCGCGAACGCGCCGCCCGGATGCATGCCTTGATTACAATGAAGTCCCGGCCCGGCGGCGGCACGCGCATCGCGTTGACCCTGCCCGACGCCGAACGCCAGGCCGCCTGACCCTTCAAGACCATGCCCATCCGTATCCTGCTCGTCGACGACCACACCCTGTTCCGCTCGGGGATGCGCCTGCTGTTGCAGCGCCAGCCCGATTTCGAGGTCGTGGCCGAGGCCGGCGACGGCGTCGAGGGCCTCAAGCGCGCCAAGGAGCTCAAGCCCGACGTGGTGCTGCTGGACCTGAACATGCCGGGCCTGTCGGGGCTGGAGACGCTGCAACTGCTGACGCAGGACCTGCCGTCCTGTGCGGTGATCATCCTGACGGTCTCGGAAGAGGCCGACGAACTCGGCCAGGCGCTGCGCGACGGCGCGCGCGGCTACCTGCTCAAGAACATCGACGCCGAGGCGCTCACCACCGCCATCCGCCGCGCCGCCGGCGGCGAGCCGGTCATCGCCGAAAGCATGACGGCCAAGCTGGTCGAGCAGTTCCGAGGCCAGGCCAGCCTGGCCGCGCAGGCGCCGGCGGGGCAGGCCGAGCGCCATCGCCTGACGGCGCGCGAACGCCAGATCGTGCAATGCCTGGCGCGCGGCGCCAGCAACAAGGTCATCGCGCGCGAACTCGACGTCAGCGAAAGCACGGTCAAGATCCATGTGCAGAACGTGCTGAAGAAGCTCAACCTGACCAGCCGCGTGCAGGTCGCGGTCTACGCCGTCGAACACGGGCTGCACGGCGACGATCCGGTCTGACGGCGCCGCGCCGGCTCGCGCTGGCCGCGCGGTTTGATCTGCGACAAGGCCACGGGCCGCGCCGGCCCCTAGACTGGCCTGCATGCAAATCCGAACCACTCCCCTGGAACTGGTGGCCCCGGCCGGCAGCCTGGCCGCGCTGAAGGCGGCGGTCGAGGCCGGCGCAGACACGGTCTACCTGGGCCTGAAGAACGCCACCAACGCCCGCAACTTCGCCGGGCTCAATTTCACCGAAAGCGACATCCGCGCCGGCGTCGAGCTGGCGCACAGCCGCCAGCGCAAGGTGCTGTTCGCCATCAACACCTTCGTGCAGGCGGGCCGCGGCCAGGAATGGCGCGAGGCGGTCGACGCCGCGCATGGGCTGGGCGCGGACGCGGTCATCATGGCCGACGCCGGCCTGCTGGCCTACGCCCGCGACCGCTATCCCGACCTGCGCCTGCACCTGTCGGTGCAGGGGTCGGCCACCCACACCGACGCCATCGAACTGATGAAGGAACAGTTCGGCATCCAGCGGGTGGTGCTGCCGCGCGTGCTGACGCTGGCCGAGATCGCCCGCATCTGCGCCAACGTCAGCGTCGAGGTCGAGGTGTTCGGCTTCGGCAGCCTGTGCGTCATGGCCGAAGGGCGCTGCCTGCTGTCGTCGTACGCCACCGGCGCCTCGCCCAACAACAAGGGCGTCTGTTCGCCCGCCGGCGCGGTGCGCTGGGTCGAGCAGGACGGCCGTCTGGACGCGCGCCTGAACGGCATCCTGATCGACCGCTACGGCCCGGGCGAGGCCGCGGCCTATCCGACGCTGTGCAAGGGTCGCTTCGAGGTCGAGGGCCACGCCGACCACGCGCTGGAGGAACCCACCAGCCTGAACGCCATCGGCCTGTTGCCCAGACTGGCCGAGATGGGCGTGGCGGCGATCAAGATAGAAGGGCGCCAGCGCAGCCCGGCCTACGTCACGCAGGTGGTGTCGACGCTGCGCGCCGCGCTCGACAGCGCCCACGGCGACCCCAATCGCTATTCCCCCCGTCCCGAATGGAACGCCATGCTGGCGCGCCATGCCGAGGGTTCCCAAGTCACGCAAGGCGCATTCGAACGTCCATGGAAATGAATCCCAAGGTTTTCCGCATCTCGGTCGGCCCGTTGCTGTACTACTGGCCGCGCCAGCGCACGCTGGCGTTCTACGCTGAACTGGCCGACAGTCCGGCCGATATCCTCTACGTCGGCGAAACCGTCTGTAGCCGGCGCCACGAATTGCGCGCCGACGACTGGCTCGACCTGGCGCGCGACCTCGCCGCGACCGGCAAGGAAGTGGTGTTGTCCGGCCGCACCCTGATCGAGACCGGCGCCGAGGCCTCGGCCCTGCGGCGCCTGTGCGAGCAGCGGGATTTCATGGTCGAGGCCGGCGAGGCCGGCGCCATGCGCCACCTGGGCGGCCGGCCGTTCGTGGCCGGTCCGCACATGAACGCCTACCACGGCGGCACGCTGGAATGGCTGGCCGCGCGCGGCGCGACCCGCTTCGTCGCGCCGCTGGAAATGCACGTCAATGCGCTGGCGCGGCTGCTGGCCGAGCGGCCGGCCGGGTTGCAGGCCGAGATCATGGTGTGGGGCCGCATGGCGCTGGCGTTCTCGGCGCGCTGTTTCACCGCGCGCCACTTCCGGCTGAAAAAGGACGAGTGCGGCTTCCGCTGCATCGAGCATCCCGATGGCCTGGACATGCGCACGCGTGAATCGCGCGAGTTCCTGGCGATCAATGGCATCCAGGTGCAGTCGGCCGCCTGTCTCGACCTGCTGGACCAGGCCGCATACCTGGCCGACATGGGCGCCGACGTGCTGCGCGTCAGCCCGCAGTCGGCCGGCACGCTCGAAGCCATCGCGGCGCTGGACGCCGCGCGTGGCGGCCGCGCGCCGGAAGCGGTGCAGCCGCCGGCCGGCATCGGCCGTTGCAATGGCTATTTCTATGGCAAGTCGGGGATCGCCTGGCAGGAGGGGCTATGAGCGACAGCCGATTCGCCGTGCCGGGCCTGGTCGCGCGCCTGGGGCGGCGGCTGCCCGCGCCGCTGGTGTCGCTGCACTTCGTCGCCGGGCTGGAGTTGGCGCGGCGCCTGAACTGGCTCAGCCCGCCGCCGGAACTGGAGGGCCGCAGCTTCGCCATCACCATCGAGGACCTGGGCCTGTGCAGCCGCTTCACCGTGCGCGGCGGCGTCTTTCGACCAATGTGGAACCGCGAGGCCTGCGAGCTGGCGCTGGGCGCGGGCGTGGCGGAACTGCTGGCGCTGATGCGCGGCGAGACTGACGCGGACACCTTGTTCTTCCAGCGGCGGCTGCGCATTTCCGGCGATACCGAGCTGGGGTTGATCGTCAAGAACTGGCTGGACGCGGCGCCGCGTCCGGCCTGGCTGCGGCGGCTGGGCGCAGGCGTCCACTAGGCGTGGCCGCGAAGGCGGCACGCGCGCGGGCGCGGGTCTCAGGACGCCGCCGGTCCTTCCATGCGCCGCGCCACCCGCGACAGCGCCAGGCTGGCGCCGAAGTACAGCAGCGCCACCGCCAGGTAGACCTCGACATGGTAGGGTCGCCAGTCGGTGCCCGCCACCACCGCCTTGGCCGCGCCCAGCACGTCGAATACGCCGATGATGCTGACCAGCGAGGTGTCCTTAACCGCGCCGACGAACACGCCCAGCGCGGCCGGCGCCGCGATGCGGCGGGCCTGCGGCCAGATCACCGTCCAGTAGGCCACTGCCGGGCGCATGCCGAGCGCGCGCGCCGCCATCATCTGGCCCGGCGGAATCGCCTGCAGCGCGCCGCGCAGCACCTCGGCCAGCAGGCAGGCGGTATGCAGCGTCAGCGCGGCCAGCGCCATGCCGAACTTGGACACGCCGCCGCCCAGCAGCAGCGGCAGCACGAAGGATGCGAACAGCAATTGCGTCACCAGCGGCACGCCGCGCACGGCCTCGATCAGCGCGGCGGCGGCGAGCGACCCGCCCGGGCTGCCGCCGCGCCGTAGCAGAGCCAGGCCGAAGGCCAGCGGCAACGCGGCCAGCAACGCCGCGATCGCCAGGATCAACGTCACCAGCAGGCCGCCCCAGCGCAGCGGGCCGATGGCGCTGCCGCCCCACGGCCAGCCGCCCAGCGCGGCCGCCGTGACGGCGACCATCAGCGCGATCCACGCCAGGCGCGGGCGGGCCGCGAGCCGACCCACCCCCAGCGCGACCGCCACGCCGGCGAGCAGGGCGGCGCAGGCGACCAGCGCCTGCGCGCGGTCGGCCGGCGCCATGGCGCCGAACAGCAGCAACGGCAGGTTCTCGCCCACGGCGGCCCAGCAGGCGCCCGCGGCGGCGGCGCAGGTGGCCGGGCTGCCGCTCCAGACGGCGCGCAGCAGCGCCCAATCGAGCAACGCCCAGCCGGTGGCGGCCAGCAGCAAGACTGTCAGCGCCGCGCCCAGCCAGCCACTGATGCCGCGTCCCTCGCGCGCCAGCAGGCGCAACGCGGGCCGCTCGCCCAGGCGGGCGCCGTGGCTGTCGCCGGGGCCGTGGCGGGCGTGGCGCGCGTTCCAGGCCGACAGCGCGCCGCCCAGCGCCAGGGCCAGGCCCAGGTAGACGGCCACGGCCAGCGTGATGCCTTCCAGCGCCAGCCCGGTCTGGGTGATGGCGGTGTTGATCACGGCCATCAGCTCCTGGTAGCCGATGGCGATGGCCAGGGTGCTGTTCTTGACCAGCGCCAGGCACTGGTTGGCGTAGGGGGGCAGGGCCACGCGCGCGGCATAGGGCGCGACAACGTGGCGCAGCACGCCCCAGGGCGTCAGCGCCATGGCCTGGCCGGCTTCCACCAGGCCGACCGGCACCGCCCGCACGGCGGCGCGCACGATGTCGGCGATGTAGGCGGCATGGAACACCACCAGGCCGATCACCAGGGCGGCGAATTCGATGCTGGGCTGCCAGCCGCCTTGCAGGCCCAGGCCGCGCTTGACGGGCAGATCGATGGTGACGCCGGGCAACAACGCCCAGGCCAGCGCCGTCGCCGCCAGCGCGGCCCAGGGCGCGGCGCGGCCGAGGCGGTGACGCAGGCGCCAGCCGAGCAGCACGGCGCCCGCCGCCGCCAGCGTGTACGGCAGCCAGCCATGCAGCGCCGGCAATGCCAGCCCGCGGTTCGACAGCAGCACGGACGGCAGCGGCGTCCACGCCTGGCGCGCGTCCGGCAGGCGCAGCAAGAGGCCATACCAGACGAACAATTGCAGCAGTACCGGGGTGTTGCGCAATGGCGCGATGACGAGCGCGGCAGTGCGCGATGCCAGCGGCTGCGACGACAGCCGCAGCAGGCCCAGGCCGACGCCCAGCAGGGTGGCGAGCGGAACCGCCACCAGCGCGACCGTCAGCGTGTTCGCCAGCCCGGCGGCGATCGACATCCAGTAGGGATCGTCGGGCGTCACCGGCAGCAGGCTTTCCGAAATGCGGAAGCCCGCCGGCTGGAACAGGAAGCCGAAGCCGCCGCGGATGCCGCGCGCCGCCTGCGTGGCCTCGATGTGCAGCAGCAGTAACGCCGCCAGGGCGGCAAGCCCCAGGGTCCAGGCGGCGGCTGGCCACCAGCGCCGCAGCGCGGCGTTCCAGGGCGAGGGGTGAAGGGCAATCATGTCTGTCCTGGCCTGCGCCGGAAGGCCCGGCGGCTTCTCAAAAGCGCGCAGGCGAGCCGTCGGCCCGCCTGGCGGCAGCGCGTGCGTGAAGGCTTATTGGAACGGCGGCGAATACAGCAGGCCGCCCTGGTTCCATTGCCGGTTCAGGCCGCGATCGAGCTTGAGCGGCGTGGCCGCGCCCAGGTTGCGGTCCCACACTTCGCCATAGTTGCCGACGGCCTTGATTACGTTGCGGGCCCAGCCTTCGTCCAGCCCGAAGCTCTTGCCGATGCCGGGGTCCAGACCCAATAGGCGGCGCACCTGGGCGTCGCTGCTTTGCGCCTGGCTGTCGACGTTCCGGGAGGTGATGCCCAGTTCCTCGGCGGCCACCAGCGCGTTGACGGTCCAGCGCACGATGGCGGTCCAGTTGGGATCGTCCTGGCGCACGAAGGGGCCGAGCGGCGACTTGTTGATGCGTTCGGGCAGGATGACGAAGTCGTCCGGATTGGCGGCGCGCGCGGCGCGGCTGGCGGCCAGCGTCGAGGCATCCGACAGGTAGACGTCGCAGCGGCCGGCGTAGAAGGCCTGTTCCAGCTCGACCAGGTTCTCGATCACCACCGGCCGATAGTTGAGCTTGTGCTTCTTGAAGTAATCGACCAGGTTCTGTTCGTTGACGGTGCCGGGCTGCACGCAGACCTGCGCGCCGTCCAGTTCGGTGGCGCTTTTCACGCCCAGCTTCTTCGGCACCAGGAAGCCCTGGCCGTCGTAGAACACGATGCCGGCCGAGACGATGCCCAGGCCCGCGTCGCGGCTGGAGGTGATGGTGGTGTTGCGGTTGAGCACGTCGATCTCGCCGCCTTGTAGCGCGGGGAAGCGTTGCTGCGAGCTGAGCGGCACGAAGCGCGTTTTTTCCGGGTCGCCCAGCACCGCCGCGGCCAGCGCGCGGCACAGGTCGGCGTCCAGGCCGGTCCAGCGGCCCTGCTTGTCGGCGATCGACAGGCCGGCCGAGCCCTGGCTCACGCCGCACACCAGTTCGCCGCGCTTCTTGATGGCGTCGACCGTGGCGCCCGCCGTGGCGGCGTTGGCCGTGGACATCGTCATATGCGCCAGCGCCGCCGCCACCCCGGCGGTCTTGAGTAAAGAGATCAACCGCATGCCGTTCCCGTATTCGAAGTATGCAAAAAGGCATGAATTCTAGGGCTGCGCATCGCCATTGTGAGCGACTGTATCGTCATATGGTTATGAGAACTTAGCCTTATCCAAATTCGCGTCATATACCTAGAATCCGTCCATACCAAGTTGCAGGATTGAAGAAGGTTGCGCATGAGCTGGCAGGACGGCTTCCGGGAATGGTTTCCCATCACTCGCGACAAGGCCTACGCCAACATCGCCTACACCAGCCCGCTCGCGCCCAAGGTGGCCGAGGGCGTGGCCGCCTTCTTCGACGGCATCACCCATGCCCGCAGCGACAAGCCGCAATGGCTGCGCGATGCCGGCGCGCTGCGCGCAAGGCTGGCGCGGCTGATCGGCGGCGACGCGCGCCGGCTGGCCTTCACCAAGAACACCACCGAGGGCCTGAATACCGTGGCGCAGGGCCTGTCCTGGCGGGAGGGCGACAACCTGGTGGTCGACGACCAGGAACATCCCACCAATGCCTTGCCCTGGCTCAACCTGCGCCGTCGCGGCGTGCAGGTGCGGGTGCCGCCGTCGCGCGCGCACCGCTATACGGTCGATGACCTGTGGCAGCACGTCGACGCGCGCACGCGGCTGATCGCGGTGTCGTGGGTGCAGTACGGCACGGGCCTGCGCACCGACATCGCCGAACTGGGCCGGCGCTGCGCCGAGCGCGGCATCTGGCTGGTGGTCGATGGCATCCAGGGCGCGGGCCTGCTGCGCGCCGAGGTCGACGCCTGGGGCGTGGACGCGTTCGCCAGCGGCGCCCACAAGGGCTTCCTGGGACCGCTGGGCGTGGGCCTGCTGCACGTGTCGCCGCGGCTGCTCGACGCGCTCGATCCGCTGTACGTCGGCCCGTCGGAAGTCACCACGCTCGACAAGGCCGGCCTGCAATGGCGCGTGGGCGTGTCCGACGCGGGCGACGCCCGCCGCCTGGAGACCGGCAACCTGAACTATCCCGGCATCGCCGGCTGGGCCGCGGCGCTGGACCTGATCGAGTGGGCGCGGCCCGAGCGCATCGAACCCTGGGTGCTGGAACTGTCCACGGCTTTGGCCGACGGCCTGCGCGCCCAGGGCCTGCAGGTGGTATCGCCGGCTGACGCGGCGCTGCGCAGCACCACCACCGCCGTGCGCGTGCCCGATCCGGCCGCGGCGCTGGCGCACCTGGCCCGCGAGGGCGTGGTGGCCAGCATTGTGGAGTATGGTTACCTGCGCCTGTCCGTGGGCGCCTATAACAATCACGGGGACATCGACCGCATCCTGCGCGCCGCGCGCGGGTTCGCCGCCTGATCCCATCACCGATAACGCATTTTCGAGGAGCACTACATCATGACCGAAGCGAAGAAGCCCGACTGGCGGCTGGAAACCATCGCCGTGCACGGCGGCTACAAGCCGGACCCGACCACGCGCGCCGTGGCCGTGCCGATCTACCAGACCGTGGCCTACGCCTTTGACGACACCCAGCATGGCGCCGACCTGTTCGACCTGAAGGTGGCGGGCAACATCTACACCCGCATCATGAACCCGACCACCGACGTGCTGGAGCAGCGCGTCGCGGCCCTGGAAGGCGGCATCGCCGCGCTGGCCCTGGCCTCGGGCCAGGCCGCCGTGACCTACGCGATCCTGACCATCGCCGAGGCGGGCGACAACATCGTCTCGTCCAGCACGCTGTACGGCGGCACCTACAACCTGTTCGCCCACACGCTGCCGCAGTACGGCATCACCACGCGCTTCGCCAACCCCAGCGACCTGGCGGCCTTCGAGGCGCAGATCGATGAGCGCACCAAGGCCATCTTCGCCGAATCGGTCGGCAACCCGCTGGGCAACATCACCGACATCGCCGCGCTGGCCGAGCTGGCCCACCGCCACGGCCTGCCGCTGATCGTCGACAACACCGTGCCGTCGCCGTACCTGCTGCGTCCGATCGAGCACGGCGCCGACATCGTGGTGCAGTCGCTGACCAAGTACCTGGGCGGCCACGGCACCAGCCTGGGCGGCGCCATCATCGACTCGGGCAAGTTCCCCTGGGCCGAGCACAAGGCCCGCTTCAAGCGCCTGAACGAACCCGATGTCAGCTACCACGGCGTGGTCTACACCGAAGCCTTCGGCCCGGCCGCCTACATCGGCCGCGCCCGCGTGGTGCCGCTGCGCAACACCGGCGCGGCGATCTCGCCGTTCAATGCGTTCCAGATCCTGCAGGGCATCGAGACGCTGGCGCTGCGCGTGGACCGCATCGTCGAGAACGCGGTCAAGGTGGCCGGCTATCTGCGCGAGCATCCCAAGGTCGAGTGGGTCAACTACGCCGGCCTGCCGGATCACCCGGATCACGCCCTGGTGCGCAAGTACCTGGGCGGCAAGGCGCCGGGCCTGTTCACGTTCGGCGTGAAGGGCGGCCGCGAAGCCGGCGCGCGCTTCCAGGACGCGCTGCAGTTGTTCACGCGGCTGGTCAACATCGGCGACGCCAAGTCGCTGGCCACGCACCCGGCGTCCACCACCCACCGCCAGCTCAATCCCGAAGAGCTGCAGAAGGCGGGCGTGCGCGAGGAAACCGTGCGCCTGTCGATCGGCATCGAGCACATCGACGATCTGCTGGCCGACCTGGACCAGGCGCTGGCAAAGGTGTGAGCGGCATGAGCATGATTTCCCGCAGGACCCTGTTGCAACTGGCCGCCGGGCTGCCCGCCCTGGCGGCGGCCCCGGTCATCGCGGCCAAGCCGGCCGCCGGCCGCGCCAAGACCTACGTGCTGGCGCACGGCTCCTGGCATGGCGGCTGGTGCTGGCGGCCGGTGGCCGACCGGTTGCAGGCCGCCGGCCATCGCGTCTACGCGCCCAGCTTCACCGGCATGGGCGACCGCGCCCACCTGCTGCACAAGGGCATCACCATCGACACCTTCGTCGAGGACCTGGTCCAGGTGATCCAGAGCGAAGAACTGAACGACGTGATCCTGGTGGGCCACAGCTTCGGCGGCATTCCGATCTCGGGCGTGGCCGACCGCATTCCGGAGCGGCTGGCGCACCTGGTGTACTTCGATTCCATCGTGCTGCAAAGCGGCCAGGATGCGTTCTCGGTGTACCCCAAGGCCGACGCCGACGCGCGCATCGCGGCCGCCTCCAAGGCCACCAACGGCCTGGCCGTGCCGATTCCCGACCCGCTGCCGGCGGCCTGGGGCTTCAAGCCGGGCAGCGCCGACGAGGCCTGGGTCAAGCGCCGGCTGACGCCGCACCCGCTGGCCAGCTACACCACGCCGCTGACGCTCAAGCATCCCATCGGCAACGGCCGGCCGCGCACCTACATCCATTGCACCCAGCCCGAGCTGCCGGTGCTGGAGCAGTCGCGCCAGCTGGTGAAGTCGCAGCCGGGATGGAACTGGGTCGACATCGCCGCCCCGCACGAAGCCCACATCACGCACCCGCAGGTGCTGGCCGACCTGCTGCTGGGCCTGTCCTGACGCGCGGGCAAGTGGGGGCCACGGCGCGCCCGATAGCGACTGTGTAGGGTTCGCCGCGCGTCCGCGGGCCGCGGCCGGGACCGGCGTTCAGTTCAGGCGCCGCCGCGACGCCAGGCCGAGGGCGCCACGCCCTCGGTGCGCTGGAACACGCGGCTGAAGGCCGCCTGCGAGCGATAGCCGACCCGTTCGGCGGCGTCCGCGATGGCCACGCCCTGCGCCAGCAGGCGCCGCGCCACGCGCATGCGCAGCAGTTGAAGCAGTTGCGCCGGCGTGGTGCCGCTTTGCAGCGTGAAGCGGCGGTGGAAGGTGGCCTTGGACATGTGCACGTGGCGCGCCATGTCGTCCATGCTCCAGGGATCCGCCGGCCGCGCCAGGATCGCCTGCAGCAGACTCGCCATGGCCGGGTCGCGCGCCAGCACGAACAGGCCGTGGGCCTGGCGGTCGTGGATCGCCAGGTGGCGCAGCATGAAGAACACCAGCATGTCGGTGAGCCGTTCCAGCACCACGGTCGAGGCGCCGCCTTCACGCAGGGTTTCGCCCAGGATCAGGTCGAACACGCCACGCGCGCTGGCGTAGCGGGCATCGTCGGCGCGCAGCACCAGCAGGTCGGGCAGCGTATCGGCCAGCAGATCCGCCAGGCCCGGGCGGAATTGGAAGAAGCCGCAGGCCAGGCCGGTGCCGTCGGGCTGGCGCGGCAGCAGCGGCTGCATCTCGCGGCACGCGGGCGCCGCCGCGTCGGCCGCGTCCAGCGGCGTCAGCGTGTGCGGCAGGTCGCGCAGGAAAAACACGCCGTCGCCCGCCGCCAGGGTCAGCGGCGCCTGGCCCGTCCCCAGGTCGACGCGGCAGCGGCCGTGCAGGATCAGGTGGAAGCTGGCGCGGGCCCGGCCGCTGGTGCTGGCCGACCAATTGCCGCAGTACTGGCCCAGGTGATACAAGCTGGACTGGACCTCCAGGCTCGACAACAGCAGGGCGTCGACGGCGGCTTGATCGGCGTTCGGGGCGGGCGAGGGCGGCATGGCGAAGTCGGCAAGGCGTGGGGCGGCCGCTCTGGTATGGCGGCATGACCGGATCAGTTTGGCGCGATCATACGCGGGGCGCCTGGCTGGTTATAAGCGCATAGCTGAAAGTCGATAAGATCGAGCATCAGCTTGCGATCCGCGTGCATTGTCGCGCGGGGCGGGGCGCCCGCACAATCGAGTTTTCGTTGATCCCATTCCGGAGACCTTCATGGCCCGTTTGCCCGTCCATACCGCGCAGAGCGCGCCCGAACCCACCCGCGCCGCCCTGGCCGCCGCCGAGCAAGGCGCCGGCTACCTGTCCAACCTGCTGGGCGTGCTGGCCAATGCGCCGGTGGCGCTGGAGGCCTACCAGACGCTGTCGCAGATCAACGCCCGCGCCGGGCTGACGCTGCAGGAGCGCGAGGTGGTCCAACTGGTGGCCGGCACCCGCCATGGCTGCACCTTCTGCGTCGCCGGCCACACGGCGCTGGCGCGCAACAAGGCCAAGCTGTCGCCCGAGGTGGTCGACGCGCTGCGTGCCCAGGGCACGCTGCCGGACGAACGCCTGCAGGCGCTGGCCGCCTTCACCGAAGCCGTGATCCGCACCCGTGGCCGCGTCAGCGACGCCGAACTGCAGGCGCTGCGCGCGGCCGGCTACAGCGACGGCAACGCGCTGGAAGTGATCGTCGGCGTGGGACTGGCGACGATCTGCAATTTCGGCAACAACCTGGCGCAGACGCCGCTGAACGAACAGCTCGGCGCCTACGCCTGGAGCGGCGCGCAATGACGGCGCGGCAGCCGGATCAGCGACTGTCGCCCGGACTGACCGCCTGGCTCGACACCCACGCCGGCGCGCTGGATGATGGCAGCCACGACGCCGCCGAGGTCCTGCCGCAATTGGCCGCGGCGGGTGTATTCCGCCTGGGCGTGCCAGCCGCGCAGGGCGGCGCGCCGGGCACCGACATCGGCGACGCCATCGAGGCCGTGTCGCAGGTGGCCGAGCATTCCGTGGCCGCGGCCTTCGTGGCCTGGGGTCAGCGGGTTTTCATCGAGTACCTGCTGCGCAGCCCCAATGCCGCCTTGTCGCAGGCCTGGCTGGCGCCCTTGCTGGCGGGCGAGGTGGCCGGCGCCACCGCGCTGTCGAACGCCATGAAGTTCCTCAGCGGCATCGAGTCGCTGCAGATCGAGGCGCGTCAGGAGGGCGCGCACTGGGTGCTGGATGGCCGCATGCCGTGGGTCACCAACCTGCGCAAGCAGGGCTTCCTGGTGGCGGCGGCCGTCTCGGCCCCCGACGGCACGCCGGCCGTGGTGGCCTTGCCGCATGACATCGCGGGCCTGACGCGCAGCGCTGACCTGGATCTGTTGGCGCTGCAGTCCAGCAACACCGCGGCGCTGGAGGTGCGCGGCGTGCGCATCGATCCGCAATGGCTGATCCATCCCGATGCGCGCCAGTACCTGCCGCGGGCGCGGCCGGCCTTTGCCGGGCTGCAATGCGGCCTGTCCATCGGCCTGGCGCGGCGCGCCTTGCGCGCCGCCGGCGAGGCGGGTCAGGGCCAGGCGTCGCGCGGCATCCTCGGCGAACCCTTGCAGGCGCTGGCGCGCCAGCTCGACGAGGCGACCGCGCGCCTGGTCGACGGTGTGCGCAGCGAACGTTTCGTGGCCGAACCCTGGCTACTGTTCGAAAGCCGCATCGCGCTGGCCGAGATCGCCAGCCAGGCGGTGCAGCTGGAATTGCAGGCCAGCGGCGGCGCGGCCTACCTGAAACCGGCCGGCGACGGCTTTGCGCGCCGCTGGCGCGAGGCGGCCTTCCTGCCCATCGTCACCCCCAGCTTGGTGCAGCTCAAGACCGAGCTGGCCAGGCGCCGCGCGCGGCTGGCCGCCGAGGGCTCCGCATGAGCGCGCCGCCGCGCCCCGTGTTGCAGGCCCGTGGCCTGGCGCTGCGCTACGCCGGCGCGCCGCAAGAGGTGTTCCGGGACGTTGACCTGGCGCTGGACCGCGGCGAGGTGGTGGCGGTGCTGGGCGCCAGCGGCGCCGGCAAGTCCAGCCTGCTGCGGGTGCTGGCGGGGTTGCAGCCGGCCAGCGCCGGCACGCTGCTGATGGAAGGCGCGCCATTGACCGGCGTGCATCCGCGCGTGGCGGTGGCATTCCAGGATCCGAGCCTGCTGCCGTGGTTGTCGCTGGAACGCAATGTCGCGTTCGGCCTGGACTTCGCGCACCAGCCCTCGCTGGACGCGGCCGAGCGACGCCTGCGCATCGACCAGGCGATCGACGAAGTCGGCCTGTCGCACGCGCGGCACCTGCGGCCGGCGCAGTTGTCCGGCGGGATGGCGCAGCGCACCGCGCTGGCGCGTTGCCTGGCGCGGCAGCCGGCGGTGCTGCTGCTGGACGAGCCGTTCGGCGCGCTCGATGAAGTCACGCGCGGCGAGATGCAGGCGCTGCTGCGCAAGGTGGTGGCCGACTTCCATACCGCCGCCGTCCTCATCACCCACGATATCGACGAAGCGCTGCTGCTGGCCGACCGCATCGTGCTGCTGGGCGGCGCGCCCGGCGGCATCCTGGGCGTGTGGGCGGTGGACCTGCCGCAGCCGCGCGCCGACCTGTTGCCTGAAATGGGCGCGTTGCGCCTGGAAATCCTGACCCGCCTGCGCGATGCGCTGCGGGTCGCTCGCGGCCAAGCGGCCAAGGAGTCTATCGATGTGCCTTGAACACATGTCGCGTCGCGACTGGTTGAAACTGTCGGCCCTGCTGACGGTGGGCGGCGCCGCGCCGCTGCTGTCGGCCTTCAACGCGCGGGCGCAGAGCGAGCCGGACGCGCCGGTGCGCATCGGCTATCTGCCGATCACCGACGCGGCGCCATTGCTGGTGGCGCACAACAACGGCTTGTTCGACAAGGCCGGCGTCAAGGCCGAGAAGCCGACGCTGCTGCGCAGTTGGGCCCAGGTGATCGAGGCATTCATTTCAGGACAGGTCAACGTGGTGCACCTGCTGTCGCCCATGACGGTGTGGGCGCGCTTCGGCAGCCAGGTGCCCGCCAAGGTGGTGGCCTGGAACCACGTGGGCGGCTCGGGCCTGACGGTGGCGCCGGCCATCAACGACGTCAAGGAACTGGGCGGCAAGACCGTGGCGATCCCGTTCTGGTATTCGATCCACAACGTGATGCTGCAGTACCTGCTGCGCGAGAACGGCCTGGCGCCGGTGTCGCGCAAGGACGGCGCGCCGGCCGCCAACGAGGTCAACCTGGTGGTGATGGCGCCGGCCGACATGCCGCCGGCGCTGGCGCAGAACCGCATTGCCGGCTACATCGTGGCAGAGCCTTTCAACGCCGTGGCCGAAACGCTGGGCGTGGGCAAGGTGCTGCGCTTTACCGGCGACATCTGGCGCAACCACGCCTGCTGCGTGGTGTTCATGCACGAGCGCGACCTGCAGCAGCGGCCCGAGTGGTCGCAGAAGGTGGTCGACGCCATCGTCCAGGCGCAGCTGTGGATCCGCGATAACCGCGAAGAGACCGCCAGGCTGCTGTCCAAGGAAGGCATCAACCGCTATACCCCGCACGGCCTGCCGGCCTTGAGCAAGGTGCTGGCGCCGCCGCCGTCCGACCGCGAGCAATACCTGGCCAGCGGCGCGATCCGCCATGCCGACTGGGACGAACGCCGCATCGACTTCCAGCCGTATCCGTTCCCCAGCTACACCGAGGAACTGGTGCGGCGCCTGCGCGATACGCTGATCGAGGCCGACCGCGGCTTCCTGGCCAACCTGGACCCGGCGCGCGCGGCCGCCGAACTGGTCGACGACCGCTACGTCAAGCGCGCCATAGAGGCCGCCGGCGGGTTGGGGCGCTTCGGCTTTCCCGATTCGTACAGCCGGGCCGAGATGGTGCGGGCGTGACGGCGCGCGAGTCGCTTGCCGCGGGCGCCCGCCAGCCCGCCAGCGTGGCCGCGCCGTCCCCGCCACGCG
>NZ_CADIJL010000038.1 GCF_902859695.1 Achromobacter ruhlandii | reverse complement strand
GACCGGATCGACGGGCGCAGCGGGTGCCGCGGGCGCGGCCGGCTCCACAGGCGCAGCGGGCGCTCCCGGCGTTGCCGGTACGCCAGGCGGCGCAGGAATCCCCGGGGCAGCCGGCGCGCCGGGCGCCGCCGGCGCGACAGGCCCCGCCCGCGCATCGACCGCCGCCACGCAACAAGACAAGGCCGCCGCGGATACGGCGGCGAGCAACAACAAGGATAAGGATTTGACTTCTTCGATGCCGGCCTGGTTGGCCGACAACCTGCTCGTTATCGTGACCGCCGTGCTGGCGCTGATCGCTTTCGCCATCGCCTGGGTGTTGCGGCGCGCGGGCGCCCGCCGCGGCGACGACGACGAGGAAACCTATGCCTACAACGAACCGGCGCTGGATACGGCGGCGCTGAACCGCAAGCTCGACTCCATCAGCCTCGACCTGGACGAACCGCCCACGGACGAACCGCGCCCGGCGGGCAGTTCTTCCCGGATCTGAACGATGTCCAGAGTTGCATTGGGGCTGGCATACGACGGCTCCGCCTGGCAGGGCTGGCAGACCCAGCCGCACCGGCAGACGGTGCAGGACACCCTGGAAGCCGCGCTGGCGCGGTTCTGTGGCGTGGCCGATCCGGTTGCCACGGTCTGCGCCGGCCGCACCGACACCGGCGTGCATGGCGCGATGCAGGTGATCCACCTGGACACGGTATTGGATCGGCGCCTGGAATCGTGGGTGCGGGGCGTGAACGCATTCCTGCCTCCCAGCATTTCCGTGCACTGGGCCCAGGCGGTGCCGGACGATTTCCATGCCCGGTTTTCCGCCCGGGCCCGCACCTACGTTTACCTCCTGTGGCGCGGCCGCGTGCGTCCCGCGCTGTGGGCCGGCCGCGCCGGCTGGTGCCACCAACCCCTGGATGTCGCGGCCATGCGCGCGGCGGCGGGCGCCTTGCTGGGCGAACACGATTTCTCCAGCTTCCGCTCCTCGCAGTGCCAGGCCAGGCACCCGGTGCGCATCATGCACCGGCTCGACATCGAAGAGCGGGGGCCGTTCCTGGTGTTCACGCTGCGCGCCAATGCCTTCCTGCATCACATGGTGCGCAATATCATGGGGGCGCTGCTGCAGATCGGGCAGGGCCGCGAACCGGTGGACTGGATGGCGCAACTGCTGTCCTGGCGCGACCGCAAGCGCGGCGCGCCGACGTTTTCTCCCGACGGCCTGTATCTGTCGGCCATCGACTATCCGGACGAGTTCGGCCTGGACCAGCTGGACGGCGGCGCGTTGCTGTTGTCGCCATTCACCCAGCCGCCGGGCAACCCGTCCTAGCCGGACGCCTGCCGGCGCCCAATGGAGGCCTGTCTCATGCAACGCCGCGCGTTTTTGAAACGAACCGCCCTGGGCGCCGCCGCCGGCGCCGCGATCGCCGCGCCCGCCTATGCGCAGGAAGCGCCGACTGTGTCCTGGCGGCTGGCTTCCAGTTTTCCCAATGAGTCGCCGACCCTGTTCGCCGGCGCCGAGGACGTGGCACGTTATGTCAGCGATGTCACCGACGGCAAGTTCCGCATCGAGATCTTCTCGGCCGGCGACCTGGTGGATGCCGGCGAGGTGCTGGACGCCGTGCAGCATCGCATCGTCGATTGCGGCCACACGGCTTCGACCCGCTTTTTCGATACCGACCCCGCGCTGTGCTTTGACGCGGGCGTGCCGTTCGGGCTGAACACGCGGCAGATGAACGCCTGGATGCTGCAGGGCGAAGGCCTGGCGCTGACGCGCGTGCTGTTCGGCAAGTACAACATCCTGAACTTCCCCTGTGGCCTCACGGGCGCGCAGATGGGCGGCTGGTTCCGCGGCGAGGTCAAGACCGTGGACGACCTGCGCGGCCTGAAGATCAAGGCCGGCGGCTTCGCGCGCCAGGTGCTGGCCCGCATGGGCGCCGCGCCCGTCGACCTGCCCATCGCCGACACCTATGCGGCGCTGGAGCAGGGCGGCGTCGACGCCGTGGCCTGGATCGGCCCGCATGATGACGAAAACCTGGCCTTGTACAAGGTCGCGCGTAACTACTACTTTCCCGGCTGGTGGGCGGGCACGCTGCAGTTGTCACTCTACGTGAACCAGCAGGCGCACGACGAACTGCCCAAGTCCTATCAGGCGGCGCTGGAATTGGCGAGCCGGATGGCCACCGCCAACATGATCGCCAAGTATGACGCCGGCAATCCCGACGCCCTGCGCCGGCTGGTGCAGCGCGGCGCGCAGCTCAAGGCGTTTCCGCGGCCGATGCTGCAGGCCGCTCACGAGGCGGCGCTCAAGCTGTACCAGGAACTCGCCGCCAAGGATCCGATGTTCAAGAAGTTGTACGAGAGCATGAAGGCCTTCCGTGACAAGGAAATCCCCTGGTTCCGTGTGGCCGAAGGCAGTTTCGATTCCTTCATGGCGACAGTCGGTCAACCCGGCGCCTGAGTCCGCGCCCCGCCGGCGCGCCGGCAAGGCTCCCCTTATACTGGTCACATTCGTCGCGCCGCGCGACGCAAGCAATCAACGCCATGCGCACACGCATCAAGATCTGCGGCCTGACCCGCGAAGAAGACATCGACGCCGCCGTTGCGGCCGGCGTCGATGCGATCGGTTTCGTCTTCTACCCCAAGAGCAAGCGCTACGTCACGCCGACCCGCGCCGCGCAATTGCGCCGCGTTGTGCCGGCATTCGTCGACGTGGTGGCATTGTTCGTGAATCCGTCGCCGGACGAGGTGCGGGCAGTGCTGGACGAGGTCGGCCCCGAACTGCTGCAGTTCCATGGCGATGAAACCCCGCAGGACTGCGCGCGCCACGGCCATCGCTACCTGCGCGCCTTCCGCGCTGGCGCGCCCGGCCTGGAAACGGCGGAAGGCCTGGCCACTTATTGCCGCGCCTTTGGCGAGGCCGCCGGCTGGCTGTTCGACAGCTACAGCGCCGGTTTCGGCGGCAGCGGCCATGGCTTCGATCACGCCTTGCTGGCGGACGTGAAGGCCGATCCGGTGTCGCGGCCGTTGATTCTCTCCGGGGGGCTGAACCCCGACAACGTCGCCGCCGCCGTGCAATCCGTGCGTCCCTGGGCGGTCGATGTGAGCAGTGGCGTCGAGGTCGAGCAAGGAATAAAAAGTTCTGATAGAATCTCGTTCTTCGTTGCTGCGGTGCATGCCGCAGACGCGAAGAAATAGAAGGAAAAAGTAGTGCGGTGCCGGCGGGAGCGGTTGAAAAAACCAAACCAGCCGTTGTGTTGAGGAATGTTCGAGTCGAAGAGTGTGGCAGGTATATGCCAAGCAATTCACGCCACATCCGAAGCGCAATGAAAACAGCAAAAAATCTGAGAAGACGATTTGCATAGTTTAAAAAAGCACTATATAATTCTTCTTCTTTGCAGGCGGTTAGCTCAGCTGGTTAGAGCGCCACGTTGACATCGTGGAGGTCGTTGGTTCGATTCCAATACCGCCTACCAAATTCCTGCAAAGTGAGTGTTTGATAGAGCTAGTCAAGCACCACCCCGAAAGCCGCGACAGTCTTTGACTTCGCGGCTTTTTGCTTTGTGCGCGGCCAAGTGCTGCTAAGTGCTGCCAAGTAGCGCCAAGCGATTTAAGGGTAGGCATGAGGTAGGGCCAAAAATAATAAGGGTAGGCCCCTTGGCCTTCAATTTTCCGCGTTGACTGCGCAGCGATCGAGATAATCCGACCACCACTGCATCAATTGCCGGCGCTCGTCCAGATACTCGGCGTGGTTGTACGCGCGACGCACCGTGTTGCCCCTGCTGATAGGGCCTCGTTGATCTACGGGGAAGCCTGGGGATACTGATGACCACCTATCATTTTCTCGCCCAGCCGGTTGGCGTTCTATCCGGACAGCTTGCGTGACGTGTACGAGGCCAGCCCCCAGGGTTGGCCGGACGATGGTGTCGAGGTCAGTCCCGAGCTTTACGAACGACTGTATTCCGAACACCTGCAGGGACGCGTGTTCTGCGTTGGGCCCGACGGCGAGCCGATGACGAAGGAGCCTGATCCGCCGTCGAGTAATCGCCAGGTCCGCCGGATACACCGCCGCCCCGCCCGCGCGGTAAACCGACTCAAATCCTTTCGACAGAAATTTCCGCGCCTGCCGGTATCCGTCATATTGGACGTGATGGACGTCATCGTTCCGTGAGAATTCATGAAACTTCGGCTCTTTTCATTTTGTAGGATTTTACTGAAAGAAAAATGAAAGGTGAGAAGCGATGAACGATTGCGATGAGTGCAGAGACATCGTGCAGGGCCAAGCCGGCGCGCAAGGGCATGCCCGTCTTATCAGCCTGGGAGACGTTCGCAGCCTGGCGGTAGTGAAAGGGCGGGCCCGGCAGGAAGCGTTCGTGTGCTCGACCTGCGCGGCCGAGTGGGACTACATCCATGCCACGCGCGGCGAGCGCGCGGGGTGGTTCCGGCAATAGCGGCGTGTAACCCGTCGTCACAAGGGTTGGGGGTGTGGCACTATGACTATCGACGCCTGCGCGGCGGGGCCTGCCCTGTTCCTGGCCGCGCGGCCCCACTGAAACGTGAGGACGCCACATGGCCATCGAACTGGAGCGAGACGTACGCGATACCGCCATCGCTTCCCTGCGCCGGTATTTCGATCAGCACATGGAAGAACCGATCGGCAACATCACGGCGGGGGCGTTGCTGGGATTCATTCTTGAGGAAATCGGGCCGACCATCTACAACCGCGCGGTTGCCGATGTACAGGAGCGGCTGCAGCTGCGTGTTTCCGAGTTGGATCTGGAGGTCCACGAGGAAGAGTTCGCCTACTGGCGCAAGTACGACAAGGACGAGCGTGGCCGTCGGAAGTGACTCGGGCCGCGCACGTTTCAGGGCAGGGGCGAGTTCCCGGACGACAGCGTTGCCGCCAGCAGCATGTTGGCATTGCGGATCCAACCGGGAATCAGGAAAGCGTCGATGATTGCCCAGATGCCCACCGACGACAGCAGCGCAAAGCCCAAGCCGACGGCGCTGAAGGCGAAGCCGAGAGCCGTGAGGATGAGCATGGCGATGGCCGAGCCGGTCTTGCCGGTGTAGAAACGGTGTCCGCCCAGGCTGCCGAGGAAGAACCACAGGAGGTAGGCCACGCCGACGCTCTTGCGATGGGCGTCGTACATCATGGCTTGCATGGCGGGACTGTTCACGATATCTCCGAAAGGAACCCGATGCCTGGCCGGCGGGCGCCGGCTCCAAGGCGGCCAACGTGCTTTCCGCCGCGTCAGATGATTGGTTCTTTCCGGGCGCCCGGCTAGATGGCCGCGCCAAATCTCGGACTGCTGAACAGTGCTGAAAAACGGGCGCGCCATTCCGCGCGCGGCGCACCGTCCGGATTCACGCCGCCCGCAGACAGCGGCGGGCCATATCCATGTAGTGCGCCAGCGGCGGGGTGGGCAGGCCGACCACTTTGGCCAGGTCGTCATAGCGGCGCAGCCGCACCGCCGCCAGCGCGTGCGATTGCGCGGCAAAGGTATCGGCCTGCGTCGGGGTGAACACGCCGCCCTGCAGGGCCAGGCTCTGCACCGAGGCGGGCGACAGGGTGTCCAGATAGGCGGGCTCGATCGCGCCCAGGTAGCGCTTGGCGGCGACGTGCAGGCGCACCGGGGCCGTGACTTCGTCATCGAACAGCGCGGCGAGCGCTGCGGCGGCCACTTCCTGGTGGCGCATGTCGTTGGTGATGCTTTCGGCGAGCATCAGGTGGCCGATGTCGTGCAGCAACGCGGCGACGATCAGGGCCTCGGACTCGCCGGCCTGTTCGGCCAGTTGTGCGCATTGCAGCGCGTGTTCGGTCTGGCTGATGGCCTCGCCGCCATAGTAGGCGGCGCCATGATGGGCGAAGAGGTCTTGGATGCGGGGCAGGGTGAGCATGAGGGGATGCCTTCGGGACGGGGATCGGCAGAGACAATATGCCTTCATGGTGACATCTAGATGACTGGAACATGAGGGGCGGCCGTTCCGCGCCCCGCCGCGCGCGGCGGGGCCGGAGGGAGCGCGCTTTCGGAGATAGCCTTCGATACTCGACAGGCAGTCTTGATGCCCGCCGTTCATCTCAAGCCTGCCCTGGTGAGTGCTTGCCTGATGCTGGCGGCATGCCTGGCCGCCGCGCGGTGACGCCGCCGTGGACGGATGAGATACCCATGTGCGGCGGACAGGACCGTTCCACGCCGGCCGTGAAGGCCGCGGACGTGGCGATTGCTTTCGGGCGCGTGCCGATGCGGCGCGGGCCTAGCTGCAGGTCAGGATATTGAGCCAGGCGATGGCGCTGGCCAGCAGGCCGGCGGCCTGCACGCGTTCGGGGGTCTGGCGGCCGGCCTGTAATTGGGCCAGCGCTTTTTTCATGTGCAGCAACGGCGTGGCTTCGGTTTCGGCGACGGGCGTGACCGCGAGCGAAGCACGGGGGCGGCGGGTCTTGGCGTTGAGCGGTTCGGTGGTCAAGGGAGCCTCCTGGGCGGGCGCCGGCGCGGCGGGAGGAGGTCTGACCGCAGGCGTGTGCGAATGTTCCGGACAGGCAACTGCGTTATCCTGCACTCCATCATGATGAGAGCACTGTGGCTGATCCTGGGTTGCGCGATGCTGGCGCTGGGCGTGATCGGCGCCTTCCTGCCGGTGATGCCGACGACGATTTTCCTGATCCTGGCGGTGGGCTGCTTTTCGCGTTCGTCCCCGCGCCTGGAGCGCTGGCTGCTGGACAGCCCCACCTATGGCCCCTCGCTGCGCGCCTGGCGCGAACAGGGGGCGGTGTCGCGCAAGGGCAAGCTGTATGCGTCGCTGGGTATGGCGGTGGGCTACGGCCTGTTCTGGTGGGGCGCGCATCCCTCGCTGCTGCTTGCATCAGGCGTCGGCCTGTTCTTCCTTGCAAGCGCCGCCTATGTGCTGAGCCGTCCCAATCCGCGAGCGCTTGATTCGCAAGGGAAAACGCCCGACGAAACCGGCAGCCCGGCGGCAGGCGCGTAAAGCCCGGTCGAAAGCCTGCGCGCGCCGTAACGCGCCGAAACCGGCGCCTTTCATCGGCTGGGTCTGCCTGCCGGATTTCTCTGCTTAAATGGCCCGCAGCGTGGCTGGGCTGGCGGGCGTGTGGTTCCGCCGGCATGGCGCGCCCGCGAGGAAGATCCATGCATATCAAGCGACGAGAACTGCTGTTGGCCGGCCTGTCGGGCGCGGCGCTGGGGCTCTTGACGGAACCGGCGGTGGCGGTTGCCGCGCCGGCGGGTCAGCAGGCCATCGATCTCTGGCCGGGCAGCCGCGCGCCGGGCGGGCCCGGACCAGGCGAAGCCGAGCAGGTCAGCGCCAAGGGGTCGGTCACGCGGGTGTCGCGGCCACGGCTGGTGGTGTACCGGCCCGAGCGTCCCAATGGCAGCGCGATGCTGGTGATCGCCGGGGGCGGCTATGCCCACATCGAGCGCGGCGCCGAGAGCACGCCCGCCTGCCTGTGGCTGCAATCCCTGGGCGTCACGGCGTTCGAACTGGTGTATCGCCTGCCGGGCGAGCACTGGCCCGCCGTGGCGCCGTTGCAGGACGGCCAGCGCGCCATGCGCGTGATCCGCGCCTCGGCACAGTCGTTCGGCCTGGATACCGGCCGCATCGGCGTACTGGGGTTTTCCGCGGGCGGACACCTGGCGGGCATGACCGCGGCCACGCCCGGCCTGGCGCGCTACCAGCCGGTGGACGAAGCCGACAGGCTGTCGTCACGGCCGGATTTCGCCGGGCTGATCTATCCGGTGTTGACCTTCATGCCGCCGTTCGACCATACCCACGCTCGCCGTTCGATCGTCGGCCAGCATCCGACGGCCGAACAGAGCGCGGCGTTTTCCGTGGACCATCTGGCCACGGCGCAGATGCCGCCCACTTTCCTGGCGCAGGCGCAAGACGACCCGATCGCGCCGGTCGACAACAGCCTGCTGATGTTCGCGGCCTTGCGGCGCCTGGGCGTGCCGGCCGAGATGCACATCTTCGCGGCTGGCAAACATGGCTGGGGCATGGGCAAGCCGGATTCGCTAGTGCATGCATGGCCCGGCCTGTTCACGCAGTGGGCCGCCTTCAACCAGTTTTTCAAGGCCTGAACCCGACCCTCCGTGTCAGTGCGAGTGGCGCGGATCGCCGCGGGTCTCGACCACCTTCAGGTACAGCGTCGCCGGTTCGAGGCAGCCGCCGGTGGACAGTTGGCCCACCAGTTGGCGATACAGTTCCTGCCAGGGGGTCTGCGCCGGCGGCGGCTGGTACGGCGGCTCCTGCCGGCGCCGCGCCAGTTCGGCTTCGTCCACCAGCGCGATGACGCTGCGCTGGTTCAGGTCGACGCGGATGCGGTCGCCGGTGCGCAGCAGCGCCAGCCCGCCGCCGACGGCGGCTTCGGGCGACATGTTCAGGATCGACGGGCTGGCGGAGGTGCCGCTCTGGCGGCCGTCGCCCAGGCAGGGCAGCGAGTCGATGCCGCGCTTGATCAGGTGCGAGGGCGGCGCCATGTTGACGACTTCGGCGCTGCCGGGGTAGCCAACCGTGCCGGCGCCGCGGATGACCAGGATGCAGTGTTCGTCGATGTTCAGCGCGGGGTCCTCGATGCGCGCGTGGTAATCCTCCGGGCCCTCGAACACGATGGCGCGCGCCTCGAAGGCGTTCTCGTCGCCGGGCGCGGACAGGTAGGCGCGGCGGAACGCCTCGCCCACCACCGACATCTTGATGACCGCGCTGTCGAAGAAATTGCCCGATAGCACGATGAAGCCGGCGCGATGCTTGAGCGGCGCGTCGCAGGCGCGGATGACGTCCGCATCGTGCGTCTTGGCGCCGGCGGCGATCTGGCCGATGGTCTTGCCGGACACGGTGGCGCATTCGGCGTGCAGGCGGCCGGCAACCAACAATTCATGCATCACGGCGGGGACGCCGCCGGCGCGGTGGAAGCCTTCGCCCAGGTGTTCGCCCGCAGGCACGCAGTTCACCAGGAGCGGTACGTCCTCTCCCAACCGCTGCCAGTCGTCCAGGCTCAGGTCGATGCCGGCATGGCGCGCCATGGCGATCAGGTGCGGCGGACAGTTGCTGGACGCGCCCAGCGCCGAGGCCACGACGATGGCGTTTTCGAAGGCCTCGCGCGTCAGGATATGGGACGGGCGCAGGTCCTCGCGCACCATGTCGCAGATGCGCAGGCCGGTGGCGTAGGCCATCTGACCGCGTTCGCGGTAGGGCGCCGGGATGCTGGCGCAGGTAGGCAGCGACATGCCCAGCGCCTCGGCCAGCGAGTTCATGGACAGCGCGGTGCCCATGGTGTTGCAGTGGCCCACCGACGGCGAGGAGGCCGTGGCCAGCGTCATGAAGCCCTCGTAGTCCAGCTTGCCCGCCGCCATGAGGTTGCGGGCGTGCCAGATGACCGTGCCGGAGCCGACCCGCTGGCCGTCGTGCCAGCCGTCCAGCATGGGGCCGCCCGACAGCACGATGGCGGGGATGTCGACGGTGGCCGCCGCCATCAGGCAGGCGGGCGTGGTCTTGTCGCAGCCGGTGGTCAGCACCACGCCGTCCAGCGGATAGCCGTGCAGGATCTCGACCAGGCCCAGGTAGGCCAGGTTGCGGTCCAGCGCCGCGGTCGGGCGGCGGCCCTGTTCGGCCAGCGGATGCACCGGGAACTCCATCGGGATGCCGCCGGCGTCGCGGATGCCGGCCTTGACGCGCTCGGCCAGCGCCAGGTGGTGGCGGTTGCAGGGCGCCAGGTCGCTGCCGGTCTGGGCGATGCCGATGATGGGGCGGCCCGATTGCAGTTCCTGGCGCGTCAGGCCGTAGTTCAGGTAGCGCTCGACGTAGATCGCCGTCATGTCGGCGTGGGCGGGATCGTCGAACCATTTCTGGCTGCGCAGCTTGCGGGGGGTGTCGGTCATGGGGTGCCTCGTGTGCTTCTGTGATGCGTGGCGCGCCAGCGGGCGCGCCGGGGACCTAATTGCGCGCCTTGCTGATTTCGGCGTTCAGTTGCCGGATCAGGTCGGGACCCAGTTCCTGGGTGTACTTGTCGACCACCGGCTGTACCTTTTCGCGCATCCGCGCCACTTCCTCGGGCGACACGGTATTGATCTTCATGCCGGCCTGCTCCAGCGTGCCCATCGCCTTGAGCGAATCGGCGCGGCTGTCCTTGCGCTCGAAGTCGCGCGAGGCCTCGGCGGCCTGGCGCACCAGCTTTTGTTCGTCGGGCGACAGCTTGTCCCACCATTTTTTCGAGGCCATCACCACCCAGGGCGTATAGACGTGGCGGGTGATGGTCAGGTAGGGCTGCACCTCGTAGAACTTGCTGCTCTGAATGGTGGTGATGGGATTTTCCTGGCCATCGACCGTGCGCGTTTCCAATGCCGTGAACAATTCCGAGAACGGCATCGGCACGGCATTCGCGCCCAGCGTGTTGAAGACGCCCAGCGCGATCTGGTTCTGCATCACGCGCAGTTTGATGCCTTGCATGTCCTCGGCGCGCACGATGGGGTGCTTGGAGTTGGTCATGTTGCGAAAGCCGTTTTCCCAATACACCAGCCCCACCAGGCCCTTGGCTTCCAGCTTCTTGAGCAGGTCCTGCCCCAGCTGCCCATCCAGCACCGCATCGGCTTCCTTTTCGCTGTTGAACAGGAACGGCAGGTCGAACACGCCGAATTCCTTGACCATGCCGGCCAGCGGCGCGGTGGAGCCAACCATCATTTCCTGCGCCCCGCCAACCAGCGCGCCCTGCATCTGTTCGTCCGAGCCGAGGTTGGCCGAGCCGAAGGTCTTCATCTTGAGCTTGCCGCCGCTGATTTTCTCTAGCTCCTGCGCCAGGTGGCGCGCGGCGCGGCCCTGCACGCTGTCTTCATTCAGGCCGTAGCCGAAGCGGATCAGGCGCGGCTTGACGTCGGCGGCCGCGGCGGCCCCGGCGAAGGCGCAGGACAGCGCCGTGGCCAGCACGACGAGGCGGGTCTTGAAACGGATGTTCATGGTGTTCCTCCTTGGCTTCTTCTAGGTGGCGCCGGATCGGCGCGCTTGTTCACGGGCCTCAGTGCATCCAGCTCGCGGGGACGGTGATCAGTTCGGGGAAGATCACCAGCAGTACCAGCAGCAGCGTGTAGGCCACGACATAGCGCCACACGCCCCTGCAGATGGTTTCCATGTTGATGCGGGCGACGCCGCAGACCACGTTGAGCACGGTGCCGACCGGCGGCGTGAGCAGGCCGACGCAGCCCACCATGACGAACATGACGCCGAAATACACCGGGTCGATGCCGGCCTGGGTGACGACCGGCATGAGCACCGGCGCCAGGATCAGGATGGTGGGTGTCAGGTCCATGACCGTGCCGACCAGTGTCAGCAGCACCAGCAGCGCGAACATCAGCAGCTTGGGATGATCCAGCACCGGCTCCAGCAGCGCGATCAGGTCCTGCGGCATGTCGGCCAGGGTGATCATGTAGGACGAGACCATGGCGGCGGCCACCAGGAACATGACCACGGCGGTGGTGCGGGCGGCATTGATGAACAGCGGCAGCAGGTGGCGCAGGCCAATCTCGCGATAGACGAACAAGCTGATCAGCAGCGCGTAGACGGCAGCCACCACCGCCGCTTCGGTGGGGGTGAAGATGCCGCCGCGCAGGCCGCCGATGATGATGACGGGCAGCAGCAGCGCCCAGGCCGATTCGCGCAGCGCCCGCAGCCGGGCGCCCCAGGGCTGGCGCGGCGCGGGCTTGATGGCGCCGTGCTTGCGCGCCACCCAGGTCCACACCGCCACCAATGTCATGCCCATCATCAGGCCGGGGGCGATGCCGGCGAAGAACAGCTTGGTGATGGAGACGTTGGTGGCGACGCCGAAGATGATGAACGAGATCGACGGCGGGATGATTGGCGCGATGATGCCGCCCGCGGCGATCAGGCCGGATGCCTGGCCGGCGTCGTAGCCTTTCTCGCGCAGCATCGGGATCAGCAGCGATCCGAGCGCGGCCGCGTCGGCCACGGCCGAGCCGGAAAGCGCCGCCAGCAGCACGCTGGCGAAGATGGCGACGTAGCCCAGCCCGCCCTGGATATGGCCGACGAACATGCTGGCCAGGTTGACAATGCGGCGCGAGATGCCGCCGGCGTTCATCAGTTCGCCGGCCAGCATGAACAGCGGCACCGCCATCAGCGTGAAGCTGTTGGCGCCGGACAGCATGTTCTGCGCCAGGATCTGGGTGTCGAAGAAATCGAGTTGGAACATCATGGCGATCGCGCTCAATAGCAGCGCGAACGCGATCGGCATGCCCAGGGCGATGAAGCCCAGCAGCACCAGCAGGAAGACGGTCAGGATCATGGGGGGCGGGTCCGAACGTGGGAGGCGAGGAGGCCGGGGTCAGACCAGCGGGTCTTCGGGACTGGATTCCGCGGGCAGCGGGCCGCCGGCCAGCACGCGAATCAAGTCGAACAGGGTCAGCAGGCCCATCGCGACGGCGGCGTACAGCGCGGCGGCGTTGAATACCGCCAGCGGCATCGCGGTCACCGGCAGGCGGGTGTCCAGGCCGATCAGCGTCTGTGCCCAGCTGCCATCGGCCAGCAGCCACAGCATCCACAGCACCAGCAATTGGCAGACGATGTGCGAGACACGGCGGGCGGCGGGACCGAAGCGTTCCACCAGCATCGTGACGCCGATGTGCTGGTGGTCGCGCAACGCCAGCACCGAACCCAGGAAGATCATCCAGACGAAGGCCAGGCGGGAGATCTCGTCGGACACGTTGATGCCGGAATTGAACAGGTAGCGCATGGCGACATTGCCGAACAGCAACACCACCATGACCACCAGGCAGGCGGCCATCAGCCAGGTCTGCAACCGGGCGCACCAGTCGGCGGCGCGCGCCAGCGGGGTGGCGCCAGGCCGCCCCTTGGGGGAACCATGCATGCTTGTCTCCTCTCCGTTTTCCGGAATTCTTATGGATATCGCGAGGCTGATGTTAGCGCTAACATTTTTGGTTTGGCAAGCCCCGATCTTTAGGTCAGACTACGTGCTCGCCAACCGCTCAGAACGGCCGATGTCCATCCGAAAGCCCCGCAGCACCCGCGCCGGGCGCGTGACCATGCAAGAGGTCGCGCGCCGCGCCGGGGTCAGCGCGATCACCGTGTCGCGCGCCTTGCGCACCCCCGACAAGGTGGCCGAGGCCGTGCGCCTGCGCATCGCCGAGGTCTGCCAGGAACTCGGTTACGTGCCCAACCACGCGGCCAGCGCGCTGGCGTCGGCGCGCTCGCAGACCATCGTGGTGCTGATTCCATCGCTGAGCAACGTGGTGTTCGTCGACATCATCAACGGCATCAAGGAAGTGCTGGACGAGCAGGGCTACCACCTGCTGATCGGCGTCACCGGGTATTCGCCCGATGCCGAGGAGGCGTTGCTGCGCAAGTACCTGCAGCACCTGCCCGATGGCCTCATCCTGACCGGCATCGACCACAACCCGGGGGTCTGGGAGCTGCTGCGGGCGCAGGGGATGCCCACGGTCCACACCATCGAGACGCTCGAGGGCAGCGACGGCATGAGCGTCGGGTTTTCTCAGTTCGAGTCTGGCTATGCCGCCGGCCGCCACCTGGTCGAACGCGGCCGCAAGCGCATCGGCATCGTCGGCGCCCAGCTCGATCCACGCTCGTTGCGGCGTTGCGAAGGCTGCCGCCAGGCGTTGCGCGACGCCGGCCTGTACGATCCGGCGCTGGAGATCATGACGCCCGAGAAGTCGTCGATCGCGCTGGGGGCGGCGTTGCTGGAAACCCTGCTGGCAGGACATCCCGATTGCGACGCGCTGTTTTTCTGCAATGACGACCTGGCGCAGGGCGCGGTGTTCCAGTGCGGACGGCTGTGCGTGCGCGTGCCGGGCCAGATGGCGCTGGTGGGCTTCCATGACTTTGCGGGCACGGCCTGGACCACGCCGCCGCTGTCGACCATCGCCACGCCGCGCTACGAGATCGGCCGCGAGGCGGCGCTCTTGCTGATGCGCCACCTGGCCGGCCAGCCCATCGCGCAGCGCCACATCGACCTGGGTTTCACGCTGGTGCGGCGCGAAACCACCTGATCCCGCGTCAGCCGGCACGGCGCAACGCCAGGAACACGCCGGACGCCATGATCATGGCGATGCCGGTCAGCGCCAGCCCGTCAGGCGGACGCTGGAACCAGAAGGTGCTGAAGGCCACCGCCAGCAGCAGCTGGAAGTAGTTCAGCGGCGCCAGCGTGGCCGCCGCGACGCGTTGGAAGGCGGCAATGAGCAGGATCTGCGCCAGTCCGCTGCAGGCGCCCAGGCCCACGATCAAAGCCATGTCCGTCAGGTCGGGCCAGGGATCCGGCAGGAAGAAGGGTGCGGGCAGGGCAGTGACGATCAGGCAGATGAAGGCGGTGTAAGCGTATTGCACCGGGCCGGCCACCTTGCCCGACAGCCTGCGGGTCAGCACCTGGAAGATGGCGTAGCTGATCGCCGACACCGCCATCAGCAGCGTGCCCAGTGCAGGCAGGTCGGCGCCCGGCCGCACGATCAACAGCATGCCGGCGAAGCCGGCCGCCACCGCCATCCATTGCACCGGCCGCACCCGTTCGCCCAGCAGCCAGGGCGACAGCGCGACCATGATGAGGGGCGAGGTGAAGTAGATCGCCGTGGCCTCGGACAGCGGCATCCAGATCAGTGCCGTCATGAAGCAGGTGCCGACGGTGGCCAGCATCAGGCCGCGCAGGATCAGCAGGGGCTTTAGCGGCGCGGCGCGCAGGTCGGGCCAGCCATGGCGCCACAGCAGCCCCAGCGCCAGCGTCGCCACGGCGAGATAGCGCATGATGTTCAGGAACGGCGCCGGGTAGCGCATCAGCATCTGCTTGGAGCCGGCGTCGAAAGTGGCGAAGGCCACCAGCGCCGCGAAGAACAGCAGGATACCGGCCCGCCGTGAACCGGCTGCCGGGATGGCGCCGGGCGCCGTGGCGGAGGTGATGGCCATGGCGTGGTTCAGGCGCGGGCCAGGCCTTGCAGGAACGCGTCCAGCGCCGGGCCGATGGCCTGCACCATGTAGCCGCCTTCCTGCACCACCACCGTGGGCAGGCCCAGGCTGGCCACGCGCGCGCCGATGTCGCGGTAGGCGTCGATGTCCAGTTTCAGGACGCTGATGGGATCGTCCTTGTAAGTGTCGAACCCCAGCGCCAGCACCAGGGCCTGCGGCCCGTAGCCGGCCAGCGCCGCCAGCGCCGTGTCCAGCGCCCGCAGGAACGGGTCGTTGCCGGCGCCGTGCGGCAGCGGCAGGTTGAGATTGCAGCCCTCGCCGGCGCCGTGGCCGCGCTCGTGCGCGTAGCCGGTGTAGAACGGGTAGTAGCCGGCAGGGTCGGCGTGCAGCGATACCGTCATCACGTCGGCGCGCTGGTAGAAGATGTTCTGGGTGCCGTCGCCATGGTGCGCATCCACGTCCAGCACCGCCACCTTGGACCAGGTCTGCAACAGCCGCGCGGCGGCGGCCGCGCTGCTGTTCAGGTAGCAGAAGCCGCCAGCGCGGTCGCGGTGGGCGTGGTGGCCCGACGGGCGGCACAGCGCATAGGCCGATCCGCCGAAGACTGCCACGTGCTCGGCCGCGGCCACCGCGCTGTGGGCGGAGCGCAGCGCCGAGCGCCAGGTATGCGCGCCGATGGGGCAGGACAGGTCGCTCAGGTAGTAGCCGGTCTGCGCCACGATCGACGGCGACGGGCAGGGACCGCGCCCGGCCGTTTCGACGCGGCCGCTATAGTAGGGCGACAGGTTCGGCAGCACTTCCGGGCCGGGGTCGACGCCCGGGGCCTTGAGCGCCTGCCAGCGGGCGAACGCGGTTTCCAGGTAGTCCAGGTAGTCCGTGCTGTGGACGGCTTCCAGCGGCTGGCGGCCGTAGTCGGGTGGCGCCTCGATCGCGATGCCGCGGGCGGCCAGCGCGCCTTGCAGGCTGTGGGCGCGAGAGGGCAGGTCGGTGGGGGCGCTGATGCGTCCCAGCCGCATAAACTGCTGGGGGGTGTGTAGCAGTTGTTCTTCCGAGAAAAACGCCTTCATGGTGGTCCTTTGCGTGTCGGCGGGAACGGGCCCGCCGACCGGCGGGTGGATGCGTGGCTCAGGGCGCGACGGTCGATGTGTGGCCGTCGGCCCAGGGCTGCCGGTCAGTGCGAACAGCCGGCGTCCGGGGCCTGTCCCGGCTGCTTGATCTCGATCTCGACGAAGACGAACTCGGTGTCACCCGGGTTGATGACATTGTGCTCCACGCCCACCGGCCGGTAGTAGGACACGCCAGTGGTGAGCTGGCTGGTGACCTGGCCGTTGGGCGTGTCCAGCAGCAGCGGGCCGGTGGTCTGCGGCACCACCACGTAGTTCATGCCGTGGCGGTGCCAGCCGGTTTCTCCGCCGGGCGGAAAACGCCATTCGGTGACGGTGACCTGCTCGTTGTCGATCTGGACGGTGGGCACGGCGGGCGGGCGTTGCATGCGAGTCTCCTGGTTGGGGTGCCGCGGGCGTCGCGGCGGGTCATGCGCTTCACGCCGCGGCCTGCGCCTGGGTCGGATCCCAGTGCTGGCCGGGCACGGCGGCGATGAGTTGTTGCGTATAGGCGTGCTGCGGGTTGTCGAAAATCTGGCTGGGCGATCCGTATTCCACCACCTTGCCCCGGTGCATGACCAGCACCGAATTGCAGATCTGCGCGGCCACGCGCAGGTCGTGGGTGATGAACACCAGCGCGATCTTCAGGCGCTGCTGCAGGTCGTGTAGCAGTTGCAGCACCTGCGCCTGCACCGACACGTCCAGCGCCGATACCGATTCGTCGGCCACCAGCACCTTGGGCTCCAGCGCCAGGGCGCGGGCGATGCCGATGCGCTGGCGCTGGCCGCCGGAGAACTGGTTGGGGTAGCGGTCGAACGCCGACGGATCCAGACCCACCAGCGACAGCAGCTCGCGCACGCGGGCCTCGGCCTGGGCGCGCGGCACGCCGTTGGCGACCGGGCCGTCGCTGATGATGCGGCCCACGGTATGGCGCGGGTTGAGCGAGGCGAACGGATCCTGGAAGATCATCTGGATGTCCTTGCGCAGCGGCCGGAAGCGCGACTCCGGCATGGCGGCGATGTCCTGACCATTGAAGATCAACTGGCCGCCGTTGATGCCGACCAGCTTGAGCAGGCACTTGCCGATGGTCGACTTGCCCGAGCCGGACTCGCCGACGATGCCCAGCGTCTCGCCGCGCCGCACGCTGAAGCTGACGCCGTCGACCGCATGCACCTCGCGCTTGCCGCCCAGCCAGCCATGGCCGACGACGTAGGTCTTTCTCAGGTCCTTCACTTCCAGGACCGGTTGTTCCTGCGTGGCGGCGGCGCGTTCCTCGCCGCGCCTGTGCGGCACCGCCGCGATCAGGCGCTGGGTGTAGGGATGGCGTGGGCGGTTCAGCACCTCCTCGGCCGGGCCCTGTTCGACCAGCACGCCTTTTTCCATCACCGCCACCCGGTGCGCGATCTCGGCGACCACGCCGAAATCATGGGTGACGAACATCACGCCCATGCCCTTTTCCTTCTGGATGCGGGCGATCAGCGCCAGGATCTGGGCCTGGGTGGTGACGTCCAGCGCGGTGGTCGGCTCGTCGGCGATCAGCAGTGCCGGTTCCAGCGCCAGCGCCATGGCGATCATGACGCGCTGGCGCTGGCCGCCCGACAGGCGGAACGGATATACGTGGTAGAGCGTGGCCGGATCGGGCAGGCCGACGAAGGCCAGCAGTTCCAGCGTGCGCCGCATGCGTTCCGGGCCGGGATAGACGTTGTGGACCCGCATGACCTCATTGATCTGTTCGCCCACCGTCATCAGCGGGTTCAGCGCCGACAGCGGTTCCTGGAAGATCATGGCCATGTCCTTGCCGCGCATGCCCTGCAGCGTGGCTTCGTCCTGGCGCAGCAGGTCGGTGCCACGGAACAGAATGCGGCCCTGTTGCGGCGTCAGGTAGTCGGGCAGCAGGCCCATGATGGCGTTGGCGCTCATGGACTTGCCCGAGCCGGATTCGCCGACGATGCAAAGGATCTCGCCGGCGTGGATGTCGTATGACACGTCCTGCACCGCGAACGGACGGTCGCCGCCGCGGGGCAGGGCGATGCTGAGGTGCTGGATGGACAGCAGGGGCGGGGAAGCGTTCATGCCGGTCTCCTATTCGCCGCGCTTGCGCAGTTGCGGGTTGAGGGCGTCGTTCAGGCCTTCGCCGATCAGGTTGATGGCCAGCACGGTCAGCAGGATGGCCACGCCCGGCCACACGCTCATCCACCAGGCTTCGCGGATCATGGTGCGGGCCGCGCCGATCATGAAGCCCCAGCTCATCTCGTTGCGGTCGCCCAGTCCCAGGAAGGACAGCGACGATTCGGTCAGGATGGCGGTGGCCACCATGAACGAGGCCGAGACGATGATGGGCGACATGGCGTTCGGCAGGATCTGCGTGCCGACGATGCGCGCCGGGGTCTGGCCGATGACAATGGCGGCCTGCACGAATTCGCGCTGCTTGAGCGTCATGAACTCGGACCGTACCAGCCGCGCCGCCGGCGGCCAGGACACCACCGCGATCGCGCCCATGATGGAATACATCGAGGGCCCGAGGATCGCCACCAGCACCACCGCCATCGCCAGTTGCGGGATGGTCTGGAAGAACTCGGTGAAGCGCATCAGCGCGTCATCGACGCGGCCGCCGCAGTAGCCGGCGATGGCGCCCACGACGATGCCGAACACCAAGGCCACGGCGGTCGACAGCAGGCCCACCATCAGCGAGACCCGGGCGCCCCACACCAGGCCGGCGGTGATGTCGCGGCCCAGCATGTCGGTGCCGAACGGGTAGGCGGCGTCGGTGAAGGGCGGAATCAGCGGATCGGCCACCATCATCCAGGGCGAATCCTCGTACAGCAGCGGCGCGGCCAGGGCCACGATGACCACGGCCAGCACGATGGCCAGTCCGGCCACCGCGCCGTAGTTGCGCATATAGCGTCGGGCGAATTGCTTCATGCCGCGGCTCCTTGTTGCGCGCCCGCGCTGATGCGCGGATCGATCAGGCGGTACAGCACGTCGGTCAACAGGTTGAACACCACCACCATGATCGAGGTCACCAGGAAAATGCCCAGCAGCAGCTGGTAGTCGCGTTGCAGCAGCGCGTCGAACATCAGCCGGCCGATGCCGGGCCAGGCGAACACGGTCTCGGTCAGCACCGCGCCGCCGGCCATCTGGCCGAGCTGGATGCCGGCGAAGGTGATCACCGGCAAGAGCGCGTTGCGCAGCACGTGGGCGCGGATCACGCGGCCGGGGCTGACGCCCTTGGCGCGCGCCGTCTTGACGAAGTCCATGCCGATCACCTCCAGCATCGAGGCGCGCGTCAGGCGCACGTACACCGCCATGAAGAAGCAGCCCAGCGTCACCGTCGGCAGGATCAGGTGCTGCGCGATGTCGGCGGCGCGGGCCCAGCCGGTCAGGCCGGCGCCCACGGTTTCCATGCCGAAGGCCGGCAGCCAGCCTAGCACCACCGAGAACAGCAGGATGCCCATCAGCGACAGCCAGAACAGCGGCGTGGCGTACAGCAGCAGGGCGCCGGTCATGACCGAGCTGTCGATCCAGCGGCGCTTGTTGCGGTAGCGCGCCTTGGCCGCGATCACGCCCAGCAGCACGCCCAGCACGATCGAGAAGACGAAGGCGCACGACATCAGCAGAAAGGTGGCGGGCAGGCGTTCGACGATCAGGTCCAGCACCGGCACGTGGTTGCGGTAGGAAAAGCCCAGGTCGAGCTGGACCACGCCCTTCAGGTACAGGAACAACTGCGTCAGCACCGGCTTGTCCAGCCCGAATGCGACGCGCAGTTGCTCGACGTAGGCGGCATCGCCCGCGCCGGCCTGGCCCGCCAGCACGGCGGCGGGGTCGCCGGGCGCCAGGCGGATCAGGAAGAAATTGATGATGACCACGCCCAGCACGACCACCAGGGCCTTGCCGATGCGCGAAACCAGGAAAGACAGGAATTTCATGCTCTGGGTCCTCCGTGGACGGGCGCGGACGTCCGTCGCGCGGCCGGGCGCCGCAAGCGAGCCGGGGTTGGCTGCGCTTGCGGCTTGCGGCGCTTACTTCTCGATGTAGACGTCGTCGAACGACTCGTTCAGGCCGATAGCCGTCTTGACCAGGTTCTTGACGTTGGCGCGATACAGCGTGGGGAACTCCATGTCCACCAGGAAGCCGTTGGCGACTTCATTGACCAGTGTGGTTTGCAGCTGCGTGTAGAGCGCCTGGCGCTTGGCCGGGTCGACCTCGGACGCGGCGGCTTCCCACTGCTTGTCGGTCTCGGGATTGCTGTAGCCCTGCACATTGGCGAACGGCGATCCCTTGACGATGTTCGACGAGATGTACAGGCGCTGCACGCCCAGCGCCGGATCGCCGTACTGGTAGGTGAAGTTGGTGGTCAGGTCGAAGTCCCAGTTGCCGGTGCGGCTGGCCCAGCCGCCGGCGTCGGTCGATTCCAGGTTGACCTTGAAGCCCAACTGCTCCAGGGCCTGCTTGGTGTATTCGCCCAGGCGGTCCCAGGTCGAACCGTACGGGAAGCTCAGCTGGCGGATGGTGTAGTCGCCGGGCTTGATGCCCGATTCCTTGATCAGCGCGCGCGCCTTCTTCATGTCGAAGGGCATCGGCGGCATGTTCTTGTCATAGAACATCTCGGTGGTCACGAACGGGCTGGTCGAGACCTTGCCCAGGCCGAAGAAGATGTTGTTGACCACCATGTTGCGGTTGATCGCGGCCATCACCGCCTGGCGCACCTTCAGGTTGTCGAAGGGCGGCTTGCGCATGTTGAAGATCAGGTAGGCCTGGGGCGAGAACATCTCCCAGCCGGCGGTGGTGTATTCGACCTTGGGCAGGGCGCGCAGGCGCTTGATGTCGACGTTGTCGACATCGCCGCCGCGCAGTACGTCGACGCTGCCGCGCTCGAACGCCACCGCGCGCGAGGCCGCGTCGGGGATCACGTTAAACACCAGCTCATCCAGGTAGGGCTTGCCGGGTTTCCAGTAATCGGGGTTGCGCGCCAGCTTGATGTATTCGCCGCGCTTCCATTCCTTGAACACGAATGGGCCCGTGCCGATCGGTTTCTGGTTGGCCGGGTTGGTCATGTAGTCGGTGCCGGCATAGATGTGCTTGGGCATCATCGGCGCGAAGCCGGGTTCGAACATCAGCATGAAGGCCGGGAACGGCGACTTCAGCTTGATGACCACCGTCTTCGGGTCGGTGGCCTGCACCGAATCGACGAACTTGTTCAGGATCACGCGGGCCCGCGCATGGGTCTTGGGCAGCATGTCCGACAGGGTGAAGACCACGTCGTCGGCGGTGAACGGCTTGCCGTCGTGCCACTTGACGTTGTCCTGCAGGTGGAAGGTGTAGGTCAGGCCGTCGCTTGAGGCCTCCCACGACTTGGCCAGGCCCGGTTGCGGCTTGAGGTCGGTGGTGTAGGTCAGCAGGCTTTCATAGATCTTGCCGGCGACGAACTGGGTGGGACCCTGCTGGTTGATGGCCGTGACGATCACGGGCGGCTCGGGCTGGACGATCATGTTGAGCGTGCCGCCCTTGGTCTGGGCCAGCGCCTGCGTGGCGGGCAAGGCGGCCGCCAGGATCAGGGCGCCGATGCTGAGGGAGAACCAAGTCTTCGATTTCACTGCGAGCCTCCGGGCTGGAAGAGGGTTATCAGGTGGCCGCGCGTCACGCGGCATGTGCCGGCTATGACAAGCAAACCTCGTGCCACCTGTTTCTCGGGGAACTGCGGGGTGGAGCTGCTACAACAATGCTGCGTATGGGTGCAGAGACGGCGCCGCGCACCAATGCGGCGATAGACGAGGTGCACGGCGGCCGCGCTATTGGGTGATGTCGATCCAGGTGGTTTTCAGGTCGCTGTACTTGTCCAGCGCGTGCAGCGATTTGTCGCGGCCGAAGCCCGACTGCTTGACGCCGCCGAACGGGACCGTGATGTCGCCGTCGGCATAGCAATTGACCCACACCAGGCCAGCGCGCAGGCGGCGCGACAGGCGATGCGCGCGGCCCAGGTTGGCGGTCCACAGGCCGGCGCCCAGGCCGTACGAGGAATCGTTGGCCAATGCGATGGCTTCGTCTTCCGTATGGAAGCGCTGCGCCGCCAGCACCGGGCCGAAGATCTCCTCGCGGATCAACGCGCTGGAGGCGTCGGCGCAATCGAAGATGGTGGGCTCGATGTAGAAGCCGCCGCTGTCCGTGTGCAACTGGCGTCCGCCGATGCGCAGCGTCGCGCCCTCGGCCTGGCCGGCCGCGATGCGCGCCATGACCGAGCGCGTCTGGCGTTCGTCAACCATGGCGCCCAGCGCCGTGGCCGGATCCAGCGGATTGCCCGGCCGCATCTCGGCGGCATGCCTGGCCACCTTCTCCATGAAGGTGTCGTAGATGGCGTCGTGCACGTACAGGCGCGAGCCGGCGATACACACTTCGCCCTGGTTCGAGAAGATCGCCAGCGCGGCGATCAGCGCGGCGCGGTCCAGGTCGGGGCAGTCCTCGAAGACGATGTGGGGCGACTTGCCGCCGCATTCGAGCCACACGCGCTTCAGATTCGATTCGCCCGAATAGCTCATGAAGCGCTTGCCGGTGGCGGTGGAGCCGGTGAATGCCACGCAGTCCACGTCCGGATGCAGGCCCAGCGCGCTGCCCGCCACCGGGCCCGTGCCGGGCACCACGTTGAACACGCCCGCCGGGATGCCGGCCTGCTCGGCCAGCGCCGCCAGCCGCAGCGCGCTCAACGACGACTGCTCGGCCGGCTTGAGGATCACGCTGTTGCCCGCGGCCAGCGCCGGCGCGACCTTCCAGGCCGCCATCAGCAGCGGATAGTTCCACGGCACCACGGCGGCCACCACGCCGAGCGGTTCGCGCGTGACCGTGGCCAGGGCATTGCCGCCCGTCGGCGCGATCTCGTCGTAGCGCTTGTCGATGGCCTCGCCATACCAGGCGTAGCAATGCGCGGTCTCGGGCAGGTCGAAGGCCAGCGCGTCACGGATCGGCTTGCCCATGTCCAGGGTCTCGATCAGTGCCAGCTCCTCGCTGTGCTCGGTGATGAGCTGCGCCAGCCGCACCAGGCGCGTCTTGCGCTCGCGCGGCGCCAGGCCGGACCAGACGCCGGCCTCGAAGGCGCGGCGGGCGGCCGCCACGGCGCGGTCGACATCGGCCTTGCCGCAGGCGGCCACATCGGCCAGCTTGCGGCCGTCGATCGGGCTGGTGGCCGCGAAGGTGGCGCCGTCGGCGGCGTCGGCGTAGGCGCCATCGATGTAGGCCTGGCCGCGCAGCGTCAGCGCGTCGGCGCGGGCTTGCCAGTAGTCGAGGGTATGCAGGGTCATGACGAGGTCCTCGGTTCAGCGCGCGGCGTTGGCGCGGGCCACCATGGCGTCCAGCAGCACGTTGCAGCCGGCTTCCAGGTGCGCGGGCTGCGCGTCTTCGATTTCGTTGTGGCTGATGCCGTCCTTGCACGGCACGAAGATCATGGCGGTGGGCGCCACCGCCGCCATGTAGACGGCGTCGTGGCCCGCGCCGGTGACGATGTCCATGGCCGGTAGGCCGCGACGCGCGGCGCCCTGGCGCACCTTCTCCACCAGATCGGGATCGAACGGGGTGGGGCGGAAGTACTGCACGTCCTTCACGTCCACCTGCACGCCGTGCTTCTCGGCGACCTCGAGGCAGGCGTCGCGCCACAGCTGGTCCATGCGCGTGAGCGTGGCCTCGTCCTCATGGCGCAGGTCGGTGGTGAAGCGCACCTGGCCCGGGATCACGTTGCGCGAGCCGGGGTGGGCATGGATCTCGCCCACCGTGCCGCGCCCGTGCGGCTGGTGCGCGTTGGCGATGTTGACCACGGCCTGCAGCAGATAGCTGGCGGCGAACAGCGCGTCGCGGCGGATGCCCATGGGCGTGGGGCCCGCGTGCATTTCCATGCCGGTCACGGTCACGTCGTACCAGCGCAGGCCGAGCGAGCCGGTCACCGCGCCGATCACTTTCTCTTCGTGTTCGAGGATCGGGCCTTGTTCAATGTGGGCCTCGAAATAGGCATCCACCGGACGGCCGCCGACCGGCTCGGTGCCGGCGTAGCCGATGGCCCGCAGTTCGTCACGCACCGCCAGGCCCTTGGCGTCGCGCGCGCTCAGCGCCGTCTCCAGCGAGAACTTGCCGGCGAACACGCCCGAGCCCATCATCACCGGCACGAAGCGCGAACCTTCCTCGTTGGTCCAGATGGCCAGCTCCAGCGGCGCCTCCGTCTGCACGCCGGCATCGTTCAGCGTGCGCATCACTTCCAGCCCGGCCAGCACGCCGAAGCAGCCGTCGAACTTGCCGCCGGTGGGCTGCGTGTCGATGTGGCTGCCGGTCATCACCGGGGGCAGCGCGTTGTTGCGGCCGGCGCGGCGCGCGAAGATATTGCCCACCTGGTCCACGTGGATCGTCAGGCCGGCGTCGCGCATCCAGCCGGTAACCAGATCGCGGCCCTGGCCGTCGAGCGCGGTCAGGGCCAGGCGGCAGTTGCCGCCCTTGGGCGTGGCGCCGATCTCGGCCAGATCCATCAGGGATTGCCAGAGCCGGTTGCCGTTGACGGACAGGGATGAAGTCATGGTGATCCTCGTTCGGTGTTAGTGGGTGGAGGCGGCGGCCTGGCGCGCCAGCGCGGCCTCGCGGATGGCGGTGAGCGTCTGGCCGGGGGCGATGCCGTCGGCGTCGTAGCGGATTTCCAGCAGCGCGGGCCGGCGTTCGCGCTCGGCGTAGGCCAGCGCGCGGTCGAATGCCGCGGCGAAGTCCTCGGTGCGTTCGACCGCCTCGCCGTAGCCGCCATAGCCGCGCACGATCTGGGTGAAATCGGGATTGTCGAAATCCAGCGCGATCGGACGGCCCGGGAATTCGCGCTCCTGATGCGCGCGGATCGTGCCCCACATGCCGTTGTTGAACACCAGCACCACGATGCCCAGCCGGTACTGCTGGGCCACGCCCAGTTCCTGCAGGTTCATCTGGAAGCACCCGTCGCCGGCGTAGCAGACCACGGTCTTGTCCGGGTGCTCCAGCTTGGCGGACACGGCCGCCGGCAGTCCGTAGCCCATCGACCCCACGGTCGGCGCCAGGCTGGTGCCCGGGCCGGTGAACTGGCGATAGCGGTGCGGATACAGCGCGTAGTTGCCCGCGCCCACCGTGACGCAGGCGTCCGGCGCCAGGCGTTGGTTGACCAGCGCGGCCACGGCGTCCAGGCCCAGCGGGCCGGGTGACGGCAACGGTTCGAGCGAATCCAGGTATTCGGCGTGGGCCGCGCGCACCGCGGCGCCGCGCGGCATGGCGTGGGCCGGTTGCAGCGTGGCCAGCGCCTGCGCGAAGCCGGCGACGCTGGCGACGATCGCCTGCGTCGGCGCGTAGACGCGGCCCAGCTCTTGCGGGTCCGGATAGACATGGATCAGCGCCTGGCGCGGCAAGGGACTCTCGACGACTTGATAGCCCTCGGTGGTGGCTTCGCCCAGGCGCGTGCCGACCGCGAGGATCAGGTCGGCCGTCCTGATGCGGGCGCGCAACGCCTCGGTCATGCCCCAGCCCATCTGGCCGGCGGCATTGGGATGGCGCTGGTCGAAGCACTCTAGGCGGCGCCAGGCGGTCGCCACCGGCAATTCGAAGCGTTCGGCGAAGGCGGCGATCTGCTGGGTCGCGTCCGGATTCCAACCGCTGCCGCCCAGCACCATGACCGGCCGTTCGGCCTGGTCGAGCAACTGGCGCATGCGTTCCAGGTCGGGCTGGCCGGGGCTGGCGACGACGCGCGGGTAGCGCGGCATGTCGGCCACCGTCGCCGTGCCCCACAGCGTGTCTTCCGGCAGGGCCAGCACCACCGGGCCGGGGCGGCCGCTGGTGGCGGTGGCGTAGGCGCGCGCCACGAATTCCGGAATGCGGTCGGTGCGATCGATCTGCGCCACCCATTTGGCCATCTGGCCGAACATGCGCCGGTAGTCGATTTCCTGGAAGGCCTCGCGTTCGTAGAAGTCGTTGCCGACCTGGCCGACGAACAGGATCATCGGCGTCGAATCCTGGAACGCGGTGTGCACGCCGATGCTGGCATTGGTGGCGCCCGGGCCGCGGGTGACGAAGCACACGCCGGGCTCGCCGGTCAGCTTGCCATGGGCCTCGGCCATGTAGGCGGCGCCGCTTTCCTGGCGGCACACCACCGGCTCGATGGCGCCGCGGTGCTCATTGAGCGCGTCGATGCAGGGCAGGTAACTCTCGCCGGGGATCATGAAGATCCGGCGCGTGCCGTGGATGCGCAGTTGCTGCATCAGGATCTGGCCGCCATTGCGCGGCAGGGGGGGGACAACCGTCATGCAAACACTCCCGGAATGGGCGCCCCGCGCCGGGCGCGGGCTTGGGGTTCGTGGCAAGAGGCAGGCGTTGCCGCCGGCGCGGTGGCGAGGCGGGGCCTAGATATCGGGCCGGATGCTTCCATCGTCATCGCCGAAATCTTCCCGCAGGCGGGCGAGAATGCCGATCAGGTGCGCGTGCATGGCATGGCGCGCGCGGATCGGATCCCGCGCCAGGATGGCGGTCAGGATGCGCTGGTGCTCGGCGTGGGCGACCGCCCACACCTTGGTGTTGACGAAGTAGTCCTGCATGCGGCTGAACACCGGGCTCGCCAGGCTCAGGTTCCATAGATGGGCCACGGAAGCCGCCAGCGCCGCGTTGCCGCAAGCGGCTGCGATGGCGCTGTGAAATTCACGGTCGTGCCAGCCCGGCGATTCGGTCAGCGACATGGCGTCGTGGGCCGCGCGGATCGCGGCGATCTGCGCCGGCGTGCCTTGCTGCGCGGCCAGCGCGGCGCACTCGGGTTCGATCAGCATGCGCGCTTCGAGCAGGTCGAAGGGGCCGATGTCGTCCTGGGCGGCCGCCGGGGCGGGGGCCGCCTCGCGGGTTGCGGTCACGAATACGCCGGTGCCCACGCGCACTTCCACATAGCCTTCGATTTCCAGGGCGATCAGGGCTTCCCGGATCGAGGCCCGGCTGACCTGCAGTTGCTCGGCCAGCTCGCGTTCGGACGGCAGCCGCCCGCCGCGCGGGAAATCGCCCGCGCGGATGCGTCCGGCAATCTGGTCGGCAATCATGCGATAGAGGCGGGTGACGGCAACGGCTTGGAAGGTGTTCATCGTGGCACTGCGAAATCTTGGTCTGGTGGTCAGGCCACCAATATAGGTAGGTTGCCCTTGAAATAAAAGTAAAAAACGCACGATAGAGGGAAAACGATCAGAGGGATTTCCCCTCTTCCTATCTGGTGGTCAGGCCAGTTGGCGTATGCCCTCTCGCGCCCGCGCTTTACAGTTTTCGAACAAATGGCGAACAAATCCCGCGCCGTTGTGACGTCACCCGACCCCGATAATCGCTGCGCCTCGCGTCGAGGCCGACAGGGCGGGGCATTGCGTACGCCGACATTGGGAGAGTGGCGTGCAAGGGAGTGGCAACATGGCGTGGGCGCCGAAGCCCTGGCGAGTCGGCATCGGCATGGCGCTGTTTGCCCTGGCGTGGCTGTGGTTGTCGGATCGGGCCGTGCTGGCGCCGCCCACCGACAACATCGAACAGCTGATCTGGGTGCGCAGCCTGGAATGGGGCTACTACAAACATCCGCCGCTGCCGACCTGGCTGCTCTGGCCCGTCGTGCAGGTGCTGGGCTGGAGCGCCTGGGTTACCTACCTCCTCGGGGCGCTCTGCACCCTGGGGGCGTTTGCGCTGATGTGGAACATGCTGCGCGGCATGCGTGGCGAGGCCTATGCCGCGACCGCCGCGCTGGCCGGCCTGTGCATCACGTTCTACAACGGCCGCCTGTATTTCTATAACCACGAGATCGTCCTGATCCCGCTGGTGGCAGGGTGCGCGGCGGCCTGCTGGAAAGCCTATGCCAGCCGCAAGATCGGCTGGTGGATCGTGCTGGGCGTTTGCCTGGGGCTGGGGGCGCTGGCCAAGTACCAGATCGCCGTCGCGGGCCTGGCGGTGCTGGTGTTCTGGTGCGGCCGCAAGGCCTGGCGCGATCCCATGCACCTGTTCGGTTTGCAGGTGGCGGGGCTGACCGCGCTGGCGGTGTTCGCGCCGCACATGGTCTGGCTGGTCAACCACGATTTCGAGCCGCTGCGCTATGCGATGTCGTCGTCGCTGGCCGCTGGCCTGCCGTGGAACGCGCGGGGCTACGAAGTGGCGCGCTGGTGGGGCGATCAACTGCTGAACCGCGCTTTGCCCGCCTGGGCCTTCCTGGCGTCGCTCTGGCTGTTCACCCGCCGCCAGCGGGGGGCGCCTGCCGTCTCCCCGGCCGCCGCGCCGGTCCGGGACGATGCGGCGCGCGCGCTGCTGTTGTCCTTCGGACTGGTGCCGCTGCTGTTCGTCAGCGCCATGGCGCTGATCTCGGGCTCGCACATCCAGTTGCATTGGGGCACGCCATTCCTGCTGTTCATCGTGCCGGCGGCGATGGAGCTGGCGCGCGGGCCCTGGCGCGCGCCGTTTGCGCCGCGCCGCGCCCTGGCGGTGTTTCTCGTCATCCAGTCGCTGCTGATGTTGCGGGTGGAACTCACCGCGCCGAATGGCGCCGGCCTGTGGCGGCGCGCGACCGATTGGCGCTATTTCGACGCGAAAGGGCTGGCCTCGGTGCTGCATGGGCCCGCCGTCGCGGCGCTGGGCGGGCCGGTCCGGGTCGTGTCGGGGCCGTGGGAAGAGTCAGGCGCGCTGGCGTTATGGCTGCCGGAAAGACCCGTGGTGCTGATCGACGGCCAGGCCCGCTTCAGCCCCTGGGTCGGCGCCGGCCTGGTGGCCGAGCGCGGTGCCCTGGAATTGCGCAGGGCCAAAACCCCGCCGCACGGCTTTCAGGCCGTCGGGCCGGATTTCCCTTTGCTGTATTGGCGCGTGTCGCGCCCTGCCGCGGCGCGCGCCGGTGTCGCCGCGGAGTGATGCCGCGCGTTGGGCGTGGGCCTGGCCAGCCCTCAGGCCCCGCTATCCGGTTCCGGCGTCTGGGTAAAGGCGCGCACCAGGCGAGCGATGCCGTCCAGTTCGTCGTGCGCGCCGCTCACCCATTCGGGTTTATCGAAGGGGCTGTCCGCGGGGGCATCGTCCAGATTGGCCTTCAGGTCGCCCAGCAATTCCAGCGCCATGTCGGTGGCCTGCGGGCTGCCGCGGGTGGAAAGGGCGATGGCGATCGCCAGCGCCTGGCGCAGCGCGAGCAGGCGGCCGTCGAGTTCGGTGTCCACGGGGAATGTCCTTGTAATGGAGGAATCCCGCCATTTTACGGGCGCCGGCGTCCCCCGCTCCTGGCTGGAGCGCGACGTCGCGCGGCAGGACCGCCCGCCGCGGGGGGCGCCCATCCCCGTATCGCCCGCCGCCGCATTCGCCCTGGCCGGCTTTGCTGCGCGGTGGCGGGAGGAGCCAGGCTAGACGCAAGCGCCTCGTACCGCGCGCGAGGTTCTCGCGGGTTGCGCCTTCGTTGCTGCGGGATGCCGCGTTTGCGCAAGATCAAGGCGGGTAGGGCGGCGCGGGCGAATAATTCGAGGTATGCAAGCCGCCCTACGCCCAGCCCCCGCCGAACCCCCGGCCGCCGCCGAACCTTTCTTTCCGCCGCAGCTGCTGGCTCGCCTGGACAAGAACGGACCTCGCTACACCTCCTATCCCACGGCCGACCGCTATAGCGGCGATTTCGACGCCGAGCAATATCGGCAGGCCCTGCGCCAGCGGCGCGCTTCCTGTACCACGGAGCCTCTGTCGCTCTACGTACATATCCCGTTCTGCGATTCGGTCTGCTATTACTGCGCCTGTAATAAGGTCGTGACCCGCCATCATGACCGCGCCGCCCGCTACCTCGATGCGCTGGCGCGCGAAATCGCGCTGCACGTGGCCGAACTGGGGCAGGGCGTGCCGGTATCGCAACTGCATTTCGGTGGCGGCACCCCGACCTTCCTGTCCGACGAGGAGCTCGACCGCCTCATGGCGGATCTGCGCGACGCCTTCCGTTTCGAACCCGACGCCGAGATTTCCATCGAAGTGGATCCGCGTACCGCCACGCCGCAGCGCCTCGAAAAGCTGCGCAAGCTGGGCTTCAATCGTCTCAGTTTCGGTGTGCAGGATTTCGACGCGCGGGTACAGGTGGCGGTCCATCGCGTACAGTCCTTCGAAGAGGTCCGCGACCTGATGCAAAGCGCCCGGGCGCTCGGCTACGCCTCGGTCAACGTCGACCTGATCTACGGCCTGCCTCTGCAGACCACGGAATCGTTCGCGCGCACCATCGCCCAGGTCAGCGCACTGCGGCCCGACCGCATCGCGCTCTATGCCTACGCCCACCTGCCGGAACGCTTCAAGCCGCAACGTCGCATCAATGTGGCGGACCTGCCGGACCGCGCCACCCGGGTCGGCCTGCTCAGCGCCGCCATCGAAGGCTTTCTGAAGCAGGGCTACACCTACATTGGCATGGATCATTTCGCGCTGAACACCGACGCCCTGGCCATCGCCAAGCAGCGCGGGGAACTGCATCGCAATTTCCAGGGCTACAGCACCCAGCCCGACCGCGACCTGGTCGCGCTGGGGGTGTCGGCCATCGGTCGCATCGGCGATACCTACAGCCAGAACGCCAAGGACCTGGACGCCTACTACGCCGCCATCGAGTCCGGCCGTTTCGCGGTCGAGCGCGGACTGGCGCTCAGCGCCGACGATCTGGCGCGGCGTGACGTCATCATGGACATCATGTGCCAGGGCAAGGTGGACTTCGCCCGCGTCGAGGCGCGCCATGGCTTGCGGTTTGGTGATTATTTCGGGCCGGAGTTGTCGCAGGCGGCCAACCTGGCCGAGCTGGGCCTGGTCAACCTGCGCGCGGGCGAGCTGCGGGTCACCGGCTTGGGTTGGTATTTCGTCAGGGCCGTTGCCATGACGTTCGATGGCTATTTGCGCACGGTCAGCACCGGCGCCAGCTACTCGCGCATCATCTGACGGGCGCCGGCCGCCCCGCGGGCAGCCGGTGCGCGCGTGTGGGCTACTCGGCGAATTTCTCGCGCAGGAACAGGGCAAGCGCCAGGTCGTCGGACAACTGCAGCTTGCGCATGGCGCGACGCTTGTGGGTGCTGACGGTCTTTTTGCTGCGTTTCAGGCGCGTGGCGATCTGGGTGACCGACAGTCCCTGGCTGATGTGGCGCAGGACCTCGACTTCGGAGGTGGTCAGCAACGCATGGGGCGGGCGCGGCGACAGCGGGCGGATCTTGCCGTCCTGCACCGACAGGAAGGGATCCTTCTTGCTGAGGACGCCGTGGATCATCTCGGGCAGCAGCAGCATGCCCCATTGCTTGGCCAGGTAGCCGTTGGCGCCGGCGCGGTAGGCCGCGTACTGGGTTTCCTGGCGGTTGCCGGCCGAAAAGGTGATGATGGCCAGGTTCGGGTGGTAGCGCCGCAAGCGGCGCAGGTAGTTGACGCCGTCCCAGGGTTCCTGGGGCAGGTAGAAGTCGATCAGGGCTACGTCGCAAGGCATGCTGGCGAGTTTGTCGAGCAGCCGGCTGGCCGAGGTTTCCTGGTGGATGACGCGGAAACCCGGGCGGGCGTCGAGGTAGGCGCCCAGGCCGAGCGCGACGACGGGATGGTCGTCGAGGATCGCCACGCGGATGACGGGGGGCGGCCGCGACAGCAGCAGGTGCTTGCGGGAATTGGGGCGGTCACCTGCATCGTGGGAGCGCGGTTCGGTAGAAGCGGCATCCGGCGCTGAGGCAGTATTCATCAGGACTCCACAGAATGGACGGGAAAACGTCGGTAAAGAGGGTGTGCGCCCGAAGGCAGCTGGGACTGCACACTCGCGTAACCAGTCCGAAATTCGAGTGTGAAGCTTATGGTCTTACGGCTCAGCCCTGGCGAAAACTAAACACGAATAAGACAAAACTACATTTGTGATACCGTGATGCGACGTTAGTCCCGGCCACGTCGCACGTTGCATGGCAGGGATAAAATCAATTGCATGTCCCGGGACGGCATGTCGCCGGCCTGAGGCACGAGACAGGCAAGGCGGCGGACAGCACATGTCCAAGAAGATTCTGGTGATAGGCAGGGATGGCCAATTGGGCTTCGAGTTGCGGCGCAGCCTTGCGCCGCTGGGCGCCGTGGCCGCGGTCGGACGTGGCGAGTGCGACCTGACTTATCCGCTGCAGATCGCGCGGCTGGTGCGGCGCGAAAAGCCGGACATCATCGTGAACGCGGCAGCCTATACCGCCGTCGAGCGCGCCGAAGAGGACACGGTGCGCGCCATGCGCGTCAATGCGGAAGCCGCGGGCGAACTGGCGGCGCTGGCGGCCGACCGCGGCGCGCTCATCGTCCACTACTCGTCTGACTACGTGTTCGACGGCGCCAAGGCCGGCGCCTACGACGAGCAGGATGCGCCGGCGCCGCTGAACGCCTATGGCCGCAGCAAGCTGGCCGGCGAGCAGGCGGTGCGCGCCCTGAACCCGGCGCATCTGGTGTTCCGTACCTCGTGGGTCTACGGGGTGTTCGGCAACAGCTTCCTGAAGACCATGCTGATGGCGTTGCGCCAGCCGGAGGCGTTGCGGGTGGTGAGTGACCAGCGCGGTGCGCCGACCGGCGCCGCCTATATTGCCGATGCCACCGCGCTGGTGCTGGCGCGCTACCTGGCGCTGCCGGCCGACTCGCACTTCCCCTTCGGCCTGTACCACCTGGCGGCCACCGGCAATGCCAGTTGGCACGAGTACGCTTGTTTCATCGCGCAGCAGGCGCGCCGCGCCGGCTTGGCGGTGACGCTGACGCCGGGTGACATCCGGGCGGTGCCGTCCGACCAATATCCCACCACGGCGCGCCGCCCCGCCAATTCGCGGCTCGATTGCCGGCTGCTGGCGCGCACCTTCGGCATCCGCGCGCCGCATTGGGAGGAGGGCGTGACCCACGCCCTGGCCGCGATCGCCGACAGCCGCAACCTGGCATGAACGCCGGGGCCAAGCGCCGTTCCTGTCGCTTAAATGTCACGAAATGGGCGCAAAGGGTGCTACAATCGGCAACGATAAGCACTGCCAGCCATGGGTTGGCGGCGCGGCACTTACCCCCCTGAAGGCCCAGGCACCATGTCTTTCCCGCTGGCACGAACTACGACCCGGAACTTTCGCCCTATGTCGCGTTAGTTTTTCGTGCGTCGGGTTTCACCGTGTCAGGTCAGCGGTAAGACTCAGCAAGACAACCAAATGAACGCGGCTACCAGCCGCGTTTGTCGTTTCTGAATTTCGTATTTTTCCCAAGAACCCCAGGAAGCACTCCCGATGGTACAGATCACATTGCCCGATGGTTCGCAGCGCCAATACCCGGGGCCGGTCACGGTCGCCGAAGTGGCGCAATCGATCGGCGCGGGATTGGCCAAAGCCGCCTTGGGCGGCCGCGTGACCTTTGACGGCGCCGACTCCACGCTGGTCGACACCAGCTACCGCATCGAGGGCGACGCCCGCCTGGCCATCGTGACCGCCAAGGACGCCGACGGCCTGGACATGATCCGCCATTCCACGGCCCACTTGCTGGCCTACGCCGTCAAGGAGCTGTTCCCGGACGCGCAGGTCACCATCGGCCCCGTGATCGACAACGGCTTCTACTACGACTTCTCGTACAAGCGCCCCTTCACGCCCGAAGACCTGACGGCCATCGAGAAGAAGATGGCCGAACTGGCCAAGAAAGACGAAGTGGTGACGCGCGAAGTCTGGTCGCGCGACGACGCCGTCGAGTTCTTCAAGGGCATTGGCGAGAAGTACAAGGCCGAGATCATCGCCTCGATCCCTTCGAACGAGCCGCTCAGCCTGTACCGCGAAGGCGATTTCATCGACCTGTGCCGCGGCCCGCACGTGCCGTCCACGGGCAAGCTGAAGGTCTTCAAGCTGATGAAAGTGGCCGGCGCCTATTGGCGCGGCGACAGCAAGAACGAGATGCTCCAGCGCATCTACGGCACGGCCTGGGCCACCAAGGAAGAACAGGAAGCCTACCTGCACATGCTGGAAGAGGCCGAGCGCCGCGACCACCGCAAGATCGGCCGCGAACTCGACCTGTTCCACTTCCAGGACGAAGCGCCGGGTCTGATTTTCTGGCATCCCAAGGGCTGGGCCCTGTGGCAGCAGGTGGAGCAGTACATGCGCTCCGTCTATCGCGACAACGGCTACCAGGAAGTGAAGGCGCCGCAGATCCTCGACATCTCGCTCTGGAAGAAGACGGGCCACTGGGACAACTACCGTGAAAACATGTTCACGACGGAGTCCGAGAACCGCGTCTATGGCCTCAAGCCCATGAACTGCCCGGGCCACGTGCAGATCTTCAACGCCGGCCTGCACTCGTACCGCGAACTGCCGTTGCGCTACGGTGAATTCGGCCAGTGCCACCGCAACGAACCGTCCGGCTCGCTGCACGGCATGATGCGCGTGCGCGGTTTCACGCAGGACGACGGCCACATCTTCTGTACCGAAGAACAGTTGCAGGACGAATGCGCCGACTTCACGGCCCTGCTGCAGAAGGTCTACCGCGACTTCGGCTTCACCGAAGTGCTGTACAAGGTCGCCACGCGTCCGGAAAAGCGCATCGGCTCGGACGAGGTCTGGGACACGGCCGAACAGGCCCTGATGGAAAGCCTGCGCCGCACCGGCTGCGAATTCGAGATCTCCCCGGGAGAGGGCGCGTTCTATGGCCCGAAGGTCGAATACACGCTGAAGGACGCCATCGGCCGCCACTGGCAGTGCGGCACGATCCAGGTCGACTTCTCCATGCCCGTGCGCCTGGGCGCCGAGTACGTGGACCAGAACGACCAGCGCCGTCCGCCCGTGATGCTGCACCGCGCCATCCTGGGTTCGCTCGAGCGTTTCATCGGCATGCTGATCGAAAACCACGCCGGCGCGATGCCGCCCTGGCTGGCTCCGGTGCAGGCCGTGGTGTGCTGCATTTCCGAACCTTCGGCCGATTATGCGGCTGAAATCACGCAAAGCCTGAAAAAACAAGGCTTTAGAGTAGAGTCCGATTTGCGCGGTGAAAAAATCACTCGTAAAATTCGGGAGCACAGCCTGCAGAAGGTGCCGTACATCCTCGTCGTCGGCGACAAGGAGAAGCAAAACGGTACCGTCGCCGTACGCGGATTGGGCGGTCTGGACCTCGGCGCCATCGCGTTCGACGACTTCGTCGCCCGCCTGTCCGAAGACGTATCCACCCGCCGCGACGTCAATCAACCCGATGGCAGCGCTGCTTAACATTTCTAGGAGCTTTCAACATCGCCACTGAAAAAGCCAATCGCATCAACGGTGAAATCCGCGTCCCCGAGGTGCGCCTGATAGGTCTGGACGGAGAACAGCTGGGCATCGTCAAGATTGCCGACGCGTTCCGTCTTTCCGAGCAAAACGACGTGGATCTGGTGGAAATCGCGCCGAACGCCGAGCCGCCGGTCTGCCGTTTGATGGACTACGGTAAGTTCAAGTACCAAGAGCAGAAGCGTCAGGCCGAAGCTCGTTCGAAGCAAAAGGTCATCCAGGTCAAGGAAGTCAAATTCCGTCCGGCCACCGACGAGGGCGACTACCAGGTCAAGCTGCGCAACCTGCGCCGCTTCCTCGAGGAAGGCGACAAGGCCAAGGTGACGCTGCGGTTCCGTGGCCGTGAAATGGCTCACCAGGAACTGGGCATGCGGGTACTTGAGCGTGTGCGCGACGATCTGCTGGAATTGGCCCAGGTCGAAGCCATGCCGAAGCTCGAAGGCCGTCAGATGGTCATGGTGCTTGCGCCCAAGAAGAAGGCTGCCCCCGCGGGCAAGCCGGAATCGGCGGCATAAGGCTCCTGCCGGCCTTCCCGTCCGGGAAGGCCTGGCCGCTCCTGCCCCGCGACCCGCCGTCCAGCCCATGTTCGGCGGGTTCGCTTATTGGGCGGCTCTGCGCTACGATGTCATAGATAGCCGCCTTCCCGAAAGGGAAGGCGGTGTACGTTCGGGGTGTCGCGATGCATGTTTTGTTCGTTTTGGATCCCTTGCCGCTCTTGAAGGCGTACAAGGACAGTTCTGTCGCCATGATGCGTGCCCTGGTGGCGCGCGGCCATACGCTCAGCGTGGCCATGCAGGGCGACCTGTACATCGAGACCGGCACGGTCAAGGCCGTCACCACGCCGATCGAGCTGGTGGCAGACGCCGACCTGCACGGCCATGACTGGTGGCGCGAATCGGCACAGCAGGACCTGCCGCTGGCCGATTTCGGCGCGGTGGTGATGCGCAAAGACCCGCCTTTCGACATGGAATACGTGTATTCCACCCACCTGCTCGAATACGCCCAGGCGCAGGGCGCCAAGGTGTTCAACAGTGGCGCGGCGATCCGCAACCATCCCGAAAAGCTGGCCATCACCGAGATCAGCGAGTTCACCGCGCCGACGCTGGTGACGCGCAACATGGCGCGCCTGAAAGTCTTCCACGACACGCACCACGACGTCATCGTCAAGCCGCTGGACGGCATGGGCGGCACCGGCGTGTTCCGCCTGCAGCCCAAGGACCCGAACCTCAACGCCATCCTGGAAACGCTCACCGACAACGGCGCGCGCACCATCATGGCGCAGCGTTACATTCCCGAGATCGTCAAGGGCGACAAGCGCATCCTGCTGATCGGCGGCGAGCCGGTGCCGTATTCGCTGGCGCGCATTCCGCTGGCCGGCGAAACCCGCGGCAACCTGGCCGCCGGCGGCCGGGGCGTGGCGCAGCCGCTGTCGCCGCGCGACCGCGAGATCGCCGAGGCCGTCGCGCCCAAGCTGGCCGCGCGCGGCCTGCTGCTGGTCGGCCTGGACGTCATCGGCGACTACGTCACCGAGGTCAATGTCACCAGCCCCACCTGTTTCGTGGAAATCGCCGAGCAGACCGGTTTCGACGTCGCCGGCATGTTCGTCCAGGCGCTCGAAACAGCGGTGGCGGCCGGCGCCTCGGCACCGGCTGCGGCCTGATTTTCCTGGATCCAGTCATGACCACGGGTATTGTCATCGTCGTGCACGCGCCCCTGGGCGCGGCCATGCGCGAATGCGCCAGCCACGTCATGGGCAACCTCGACGGCATGCTGGCGATTCACGACATCCAGCCCGAGGATCGGCCCGACGACCTGGCGCCCGCGGTGCTCAAGGACATCCTCGAGCAGGACCATGGCGGCGGGGTACTGGTGCTGACCGACCTGATCGGCGCCACCCCTGCCAATATCTCGAAGCGGGCCGTGGCTGACGCCCAGGCGCAGGGCATCCAGTGTTGTGTGCTGGCCGGCCTGAATACCCCCATGTTGCTGCGCGCGCTGACCTACCGCGGTCTCTCGCTGGCCGAGACGCGCGAGAAAGCGCTGGCGGGCGGGGTGCAAGGGGTATTGCGGGTAGACTGACGGGCAGGAACTTGTCCTATTATTTCGGCTAATATTTCAAGCCGACGAGCGCTTGGACAATTTGCTGCAATCACCAACTGCGGTGTGATGCCGCGGTCACCATAATTCCTATGCCTAATACAGACATTGTCATCAGCAATAAACTGGGTTTGCATGCGCGGGCGGCCGCCAAGTTGACGCAACTGGCCAGCAAGTTCTCCAGCGAGATCTTCATTTCGCGGGGCGCGCAACGCGTGAATGCCAAGAGCATCATGGGCGTCATGATGCTGGCCGCCGGGCTGGGCGTAACGGTCAAGCTGGAGGCGTCAGGCAGCGATGCCGAGCAGGCGCTCTCTGAAATTGAAACTCTGTTCGACAGCAAATTCGGTGAACAGGAATAGCAGCGCTTCCGAATCCGCCGGCCCGGACGTCGTCCGGGCCGGCATGTCCGCGGCTGATGCCGCGGCTCAGACGCATGACGGGGCTGGCTCTGCCAGCCCCGTTATTTGTTTGTACGGTAAGGGCGTGGCCCGCGGCTACGCCATCGGCCGCGCGGTGGTCATGGGCGCGGCGGCGCTGGAAGTCGCGCACTACCGTATCGCGCCCGAGGACGTGCCGGCCGAGAGCAGCCGCCTGACCGAGGCGCTGGCCTCGGCGCAGCAGGAACTGCGGCTGCTGGCCGACACCCTGCCGGCCGACGCGCCGCGCGAGCTGGGCGCCATGTTGAACGTGCACAGCCTGCTGCTTGGCGACCCGCTGCTGGCCGAGCAGACGCTGGCGCTGATCGCCGAGCGCCACTACAACGCCGAATGGGCGCTGACCACGCAGGGCCAGATTCTGGGCCAGCAGTTCGACGCCATGGAAGACGAGTACCTGCGCGAGCGCGGCGCCGATGTGCGCCAGGTGATCGAGCGGGTGCTGCACGTGCTGTCGGGCACCTCGGCCATCCTGCCGGACATGTCGCACATGGGCGGCGACGAGGCGCTGGTGGTGGTGGCGCACGACATCTCGCCGGCCGACATGCTGCGCCTGCGCGGCGGGCGCTTCGCCGCTTTCGTCACCGACCTGGGCGGGCCGACCTCGCACACCGCCATCGTGGCGCGCAGCATGGGCGTGCCGGCCGTGGTGGCCATGGGCAACGTGCGTGAGCTGGTGCGCGATGGCGACATGCTGATCATCGACGGCGCCGCCGGCGCCGTGGTGGTCAATCCGTCGGAACGCATCCTGCAGGAATACCGCCGCCGCCAGGCCGCCTACGCCGATGAGCGCGCCGAACTCAGCTTGCTGCGCGATGAGCCGTCGGTCACTCTCGATGGCATCGACATCGTGTTGCACGCCAACATCGAGCTGCCTGAAGAAGCCGCGCTGGCCTTGGCCGCCGGAGCGCACGGCATCGGCCTGTTCCGCAGCGAATTCCTGTTCATGGGACGTCCGGATCTGCCGGGCGAGGAAGAGCAGTACGAGGCCTATTCGTCCGTCGTGAAAGTGATGGCGGGCCGTCCCGTTACCATCCGCACGCTCGACATCGGCTCGGACAAGACGCTGGACGGCGAAGCCACGGTGGCCACCAATCCGGCGCTGGGGCAGCGCGCCATCCGTTACTGCCTGGCGCGTCCGGAGATGTTCGCGACGCAGCTGCGCGCCATCCTGAGGGCCTCGGCCCACGGGCCGGTGCGGTTGTTGATCCCCATGATCGCCCACATGCACGAGGTGGTGGCGACGCGGGCCGCCATCGAGTCGGCCCGGCGCGAGCTGGATGCGCGCGGCCAGGCCTACGCGGCGCACATGGAAGTGGGCGCCATGGTCGAGGTGCCGGCCATCGCCATCGCCATCGAACCCTTCGCGCAGGCGCTGGATTTCCTGTCGATCGGCACCAACGACCTGATCCAGTACACGCTGGCCATCGACCGCGGCGATCACGACGTGGCGTCGCTCTACGATCCGCTGCATCCGGCGGTGCTGCGGCTGGTGGCCCACACCATCAATGCCGGCGAGCGAGCCGGCAAGCCGGTTGCGGTATGCGGCGAAATGGCTGGCGATTCGCGCATGACGCGGTTGCTGCTGGGGCTCGGCCTGACCGAGTTTTCCATGCATCCACAGCAACTGCTGGACGTGAAACGGGAAGTGCGCCGGGCGCACACCAATGCGCTGCGCGTGAAGGTGGCCAGCGCCTTGAACCGGGCCTTGCCGGTGGATCTGGATACGCTCGATCTGGCCTGAGGGCCACTGATGCCGGGGCATTGCCCCAACGAACCGAAAGCCCGGCGCATGCGCCGGGCTTTTTTGCGCCGGCGGGCGCGGGGGGGGGCACCTTGGAGGTTCAGGCCGCTTGCGTCTGGTCCGGCCTTCGAAACGGCATTGCCCGGACGAAAAAAAGCCCCCTGCAAAGAGGGGGCTTCCCATGGCCCCGCCCGGCAGCGGGCGGGGGTGACGATCAGCTGTGGTAGGCCGATTCGCCGTGGCTGGTGACGTCCAGCCCTTCGCGTTCCTGGTCTTCCGGCACGCGCAGGCCGCACAGGGCGTTGGCGATCTTGTAGGCGATCCAGGCGACCACGCCGGACCAGACGATGGTCAGCAGCACGCCTTCAAGCTGCACCCACAGTTGGCCCAGGATCATGCCGGGTTCCGCCAGGCCGGGGCCGCCCAGGACCTGGGCATTGAAGACGCCGGTCAGCAGGGCGCCGACAATGCCGCCCACGCCGTGCACGCCGAACACGTCCAGCGCGTCATCGGCGCGCAGCAGGCGCTTCAGGCCATTGACGCCCCACACGCAGACCACGCCGGCGACCACGCCGATGATCAGCGCGCCTACCGGGCCGACCAGGCCGGCCGCCGGGGTGATGCCCACCAAGCCGGCGACCGCGCCGGAGGCGGCGCCCAGCATCGAAGGCTTGCCCTTGATGGCCCATTCCGTGAACAGCCAGGCCAGCACGGCGCCAGCGGTGGCGATCATGGTGTTGAAGAAGGCCAGGGTGGCGTTTTCGTTGGCGGCCAGGGCGGAGCCGGCATTGAAGCCGAACCAACCCACCCACAGCAGGGCGGCGCCGACATGTGCGGCAACGTCTGGAAGATCCCGGTGCAGGTGGGCCAGAGCGTGGCGGCGGGCGACACGCTGGTGGTGGTCGAGGCCATGAAGATGGAACTGTCGGTGATCGCGCCGGTGTCGGGCACGGTCACGGCGATCCGCTGCGTGCCGGGCAAGCCGGTGAATGCCGGCGACGCGCTGCTGGTGCTGGCCGAGGACGCGACGTGCCCCGTGACCTGAGCGGCATGCGCGACCCCGTCAGCATCAGCCCGGCGCTGCGGCAGGCGCCGGTGCTGGCCGGGTCGCTGGCGGACCAGGTCTACCAGCGCATCAAGGACGAGCTGTTCGACTTCCGCCTGCTGCCGGGCGATCGCTTTACTGAGGCGGAGCTGGCGTTGCGGCTGGGGGTGAGCCGCACGCCGGTGCGGCTGGGGCTGGCGCGGCTGGAGCGCGAGGGCTTCGTGCTGCCCAGTCCGCGCAGCGGCTGGCAGGTGCGGCCGTTCGATTTCGAGCGCTTCGAGGCGCTGTACGACGTGCGCGTGGTGCTGGAGCTGGCGGCGGTCGAGCGGTTGTGCGCGCGCGAGCACATGGACGATAGCGGCTTGTTGGGGGCGTTGACGGATGTGTGGCTGGTGCCGCCGGCGCAGCGGATCCTGGATGGGCGGATGGTGGCGGAGCTGGACGAGGCCTTTCACTGCTCACTGGTGGCGGCTGCCGGGAATGCGGAGATGGCGCTGATCCACCGGGAGGTGACGGAGAAGATCCGGATCGTGCGGCGGCTGGATTTCACCAAGGAGTTCCGGGTGGATGCGACGTATGAGGAGCATGGGGCGATTTTACGGGCGGTGCTGGCTCGGCGGGGGGAGGCGGCGGGGAGGATGTTGCGGGGGCATATTGAGATGAGCAAGGCTGAGGTGAGGAAGATTACGTTGCATATGTTGCATGTGGCTCGGGAGGGTTCTTAAGGCGCGGCGGGGGGAGGGTGCCGGGCGGGCGCGGGGCTACGATTGCGGTCCGGAGCGTTCGCTCCGGACTACCCCTTCGTCATCCTCGTCCTCGCCTTCGGCGACTCCTTCGGATTCCCTCGGGCGCATCTACACGCCCCGCACCCGCCCGGCACCCTCCCCCCGCCGCTCGTGCATCTCCATGCGGCGGATGGCGGGGAGAATGGCTTGCTTGGTGTTCTGCTCAGCGTTGTTTGGGGGGCGGAGGAGTTTGCGGGGCCCGCCAAAAACGGCTGCGCGGGCAGCCGTTTTTGGCATACATCGGGTGGGGCGTCGGGGGTGTGGTCGTTGCGCGAAGTGGCGGCGATGGGGGGCGCGCTTTGCGGCGCGCTTGTGGGAGGGCAACTGATTCTCGAACGAGGGTGTCTGAGCAGGGGCTTTGTTGAAGCCCGCGGGCGGATTGGCGCTCGCCGGGCGCGCCCGCGCCCGGGGTCAGCCTTGTAGCTGTTTGTAGACTTCTTCGGAGACGCGCTGCAGTTCGTCGCGGCTGACGGCGCCGGAGAGGGCGTAGCCGAATTGGCCTTCGACCCAGTAGAAGACGCGGACGGGGCCTTCCTGGGTGAATTGGAAGGCGGTCTGGCCGCCGACGGCTTCGCGGGTGACGTAGAGGGTCAGGCGTTGGCCGTCGGGGGCGCCGTACATGAAGAGGGCGACGGGGCCGCTGCCGCCGGGCAGCAGGCGGCCGCCGACGAGGTCGTAGCCGGCATGGGTCAGGGAGGGAGCGCGCACGGGGGCGCCGAGGCGCTTGGTGAGCCAGGTGACCAGGGCCTTTTCGTTGTCGCCGCTGACTTCGACGGGGCGGCCCATGTCGGGGGCGTAGACGGCGTGGGCGATGGCGGCGCGCTGGGCGTAGCCGCCGGCGGCGCGGTCGGGCGTGGCGGTGGCCAATACGGTTTGCAGGTGGCGGGCGTCCAGGGCGCCGCGCGCCAGCCAGGCGGTGCTGGCGCTGATGGCGGCGATGGCGATGCCGGCGGCCACGGCGCGCCACGGCAGGCGGCGCGCGGGGGGCGAGAGCGGCAGGCGCAGGGGCAGGGGTTCGTCCAGCACCGGGTCCAGCAGGGCGTGCAGGGCGTGGCGCTGGGCTTGCCAGGCCTGGACGCGGGCTAGGTCCTGCGGGTGGGCGGCGAGGAAGGCGTCGACCTCGGCGTGGCGGCCGGGCGGCAACTGGCCGTCGGCGTAGGCGTGCAGGTCGGCTTCGGTGATCGGGTTGCCGGCGGTCGGGACGGCGTGGAGGCGTTTGTCGTTCATGTCATTTCACGCGATGGAGCCGGCTGGCGGGTTCCTGGCCTTGCATCAGGGCGCCCAGCCGTTCGCGGGCGCGCGACAGGCGCGACATGACCGTGCCCAGCGGCACGCCCAGCACCTGCGCGGTTTCCTGGTATGACAGGTCTTCCACGCACACCAGCAGCAATACTTCGCGCTGCTCGGCCGGCAGGCCTTGCAGGCAGCGGTCCAGGTCGCGCACCTCCAGGTGGTCGGTCTGCGTGGCGCGCACCGGCAGGTCGGGCAGGTCGCCCGCGCGGGCCTCCTCGGCCTGCCGGTGGCTGGCGCGCACGCCGTCGATGAAATGGTTATGCATGATGCCGAACATCCACGCCCTCAGTTCGCCGCGGCGCTGCCAGCGCGAGTAGCGGCTCCAGGCGCGTTCGAGCGTGTCCTGCACCAGGTCATCGGCCCGGTGCGGGTCGCCCGTCAGCCCGCGCGCGTAGCGCCGCAGGCTGGGGATGCAGGCCAGGATCGCGGCTTCGTCGTCGGCGCGCATGGTCGGGCGTGGATGGGCGGCGAAAGCGCGGTCAGGGTTTGGCGGCGTGCCAGACGTCCTTGAAGTTGTCGCCGGTCTTGTCGCCCGGCTTGGCGTCCTTGGCGTACAGGTAGACCGGCTTGCCCTTGTAGGCCCACTGCTTGGAGCCGTCGTCGCGGGTGATGATGCTCAGGTCGCCCGAGGCCTTGGCGTCGGCGGCGGCGGTGACCGGGGGCCAGATCTTGGCGCACTGGTCGTTGCAGGCGCTCTTGCCGCCGGCATCCTTGTCGAAGGTGTAGAGGGTCATGCCGGCGCTGTTGACCAGGACGCCGTCCTGGGCCTTGACGGCCTGGGCGTGGGCGCCGGCCGAGAACAGGGCGGCGGAGGAGAGAACCAGGGCTGCGGCGATTTGAGTACGCATGTCGTGCCTCGTAGATGGGAAAGTGGGGGGACTGCCCTCTACAGACGCCGGACGGAACCGGAATATTCCGCCACCGGACAAAAAAATGGGGAGGGCCGGGGATGACGATCCAACCGAGCCTCGCGCGGGCCCTTTGCGACGGCCGCCGTCAGGCGTGGCCGCCGGCGGGCGGGGCGGGTTCGTAGCGCATTTCTATTTCCAGGGCGGTTTCCTCCACGGGAATGAAGCCCAGCGACTCGTAGAGCCGGCGGGCGGGGTTGCCCTTCAGGACGGACAGGGTGACCGGGGCGCCTTCGTCGTCCGCCTGCCGCAGCAGGCCCGCCAGCAGGCGCCGGCCCAGCCCCTGGCCCTGGAAGGCCGGGTCGATCTGGATCTGCACGACGCGCCAGCCGGCCGGATCGCGGAAGGTCTTGAACAGGCCGGCCGGGCGGCCGTGCAGCCAGACGATCTGGGCGTCGTCGAAGTGGTAGCGGATGCGCGCCAGGTGATGCGCGTCGTCCTGCGGCGCGCCGGCGCGCGCCAGGTGTTCGGTCATGGTCGCCTTGCGCAGCGACAGCAGGAATGGCAGGTCGTCTTCGGTGGCGGCTTGCAGCGCCAGGGAATGGGGGCTCATGGTGCGGCTTCAGGGTTGCTTGGAGGGGCCACGCTTGGCGCTTTTGCCGGCTTGGTGGATAAGGTTATAGAGCTGTTGCGCCGCCGGCGCCAGGGGGCGGCCCCGGCGCGAGATCAGGCCCAGGCTGCGGGTGACGCGGGGATGTTCGAGCTTGACGCCCGCCAGGGTGGCGTGGCCGGCCGGGGGCATCGCCAACTGCGGCACCGCCGCCACGCCCAGGCCCGCCTCCACCAGCCCCAGCAGCGTCATGACGTGGCTGACCTCGAAGGCGCTGACGGTGCGCTTGCCGCTCTTGGCCAGCGCGTCGTCGATCAGCAGGCGGTTGCCGCTTTCCTTGGCCACGGTCATGAAGCGTTCCTGCGACAGTTCTTCCCACGACACGCTGCGGCGCGCGGCCAGCGGATGGTCGCGCCGCACCGCCAGCACGAAGTCCTCGCGCAGCACCGCCTTGAAATCCACGTCCGGCTCCTGGGTGCCGAAAAAACTGATGCCGAAGTCGGCGCGGCCGGTCACCACGCTGTTGAGCACGGTGTGGGCGGTCTCGTCGATGATGCGGACCCGTATCCGAGGAAAGCGCTGGGCGTAGTCATGGATGATGGCGGGCAGGAAGTAGTAGGCCACCGACGGCACGCAGGCCACGGTCACCAGCCCGCCGCGCTGCGCCGCCAGGTCGCCGATGCTGAGCACCGCGCGTTCCAGTTCGTCGATGGCGCCGCGCGCCCGTTCCAGGAAGATGCGGCCGACGTGCGTCAGCGCCACACGGCGCGTGGTGCGTTCCAGCAGGCGCGCGCCCAGCAGGTCCTCCAGCTTGTCGATGCGGCGGCTGAGCGCGGGCTGCGACAGGTTCAGGTCTTCGGCGGCGGCGCGAAAACTGGCGCGCTCGGCCACGGCCACGAAAGCCTGCAATTCCTGTAAATCGAAATTGATGCGTGCCATGCATTAATCCATCCGTAAGTTGCAATTCAAATAATAGCCGCGTCGTCGCAGAATGCACGACATGGAAACGATCATCCCTTGCGTACTGATGCGTGGCGGCACCTCCCGCGGCCCCTTTTTTCTTGGCGACTGGCTGCCGGCCGATCCCGCCGACCGCGACCGGCTGCTGTTGCAGGCCATGGGCTCGCCCCATGCGCTGCAGGTCGACGGCCTGGGCGGCGGCAACTCGCTGACCAGCAAGGTCGCGATCGTGTCGCGCTCGACCCGGCCCGACTGCGACATCGACTATCTGTTCGCGCAGGTCTCGGTGGACCGCGCCAGCGTCGACACCCGTCCCAACTGCGGCAACATGCTGTCGGGCGCCGCGCCCTTCGCCATCGACGAGGGCCTGATCGCCGCGGCCGACGGCGAAACCTCGGTGCGGGTGCACAACGTCAACACGGGCGCCGTGATCGAGGCCGTGGTGCAGACGCCGGGCGGCCGCCTGACCTATGAAGGCGAGGCGCGCATCGACGGCGTGCCGGGCGCCGCCGCGCCCGTGCGCCTGAATTTCCTCGACGCCTGGGGGGCGGTCACCGGCCGCCTGTTCCCGACGGGACAGCGCCAGGAGAAGGTGGACGGCGTGGCCGCCACGCTGATCGACGCCGCCATGCCGATGGTGTTGCTGCGCGCCGCCGACTTCGGCCTGCGTGGCGACGAATCGCCCGCCGAGCTGGACGCCAACACCGCGCTGCTGACGCGCCTGGAACGCATTCGCCGCGAAGCCGGCGCCCGCATGGGCCTGGGCGACGTGTCGGACAGCGTCATCCCCAAGCCGGTGCTGCTGGCGCCGGGCAGCGATGCCGCCGTCCTGTCGCTGCGCTCGCGCTACTTCACGCCGCATGCCTGCCATCGCGCCCACGCCGCCACCGGCGCGGTGGGCGTGGCGGCCGCCTTCCTCATGCCTGGCACGGTGGCGCATGATTGCGGCGGCCCGGCGCCACGGCCGGGCTACCGCGGCGTGCGCATCGAACACCCGTCGGGCGGCATGGACATCGACGTGAAGCTGGATGACGCCAGCGGCGAGGTACAGGCCGCCGGCCTGGTGCGCACCGCGCGCAAGATCATGAAGGGCCTGCTGTACGTGCCGGGGCGCTACGGCGCGGCGCGGCAGGAGCAGGACGCCCGCGCCCGGCTGGCCTCGCGCCAGCCGGTGGCGGCATAAAAAAGACTCGAGACGCAGCGGTCCGCAGAGACCGCCAACAGAACCATCAGGAGACATGACATGGTTTTCCCCACTCGCGGCACGCTGGGCGCCGCCGCGCTCTGCCTGGCCCTGGCCAGCCCGGCCGTCCACGCCGAATTCCCCGAACGCGCCATCACCATGGTGGTGCCCACCGCCGCCGGCGGCGGCAATGACACCCTGGCCCGCGTGATCGGGCAGAAGATGGGCGAACTGCTGGGCCAGACCGTCATCGTGGTCAACAAGCCCGGCGCGCAGGGCGCCATCGCCGCCGATTACGTGGCGCGCCAGCCGGCCGACGGCTACACCCTGATGCTGGGCTACATCGGCACGCACGGCATCAACCCCGCGCTGCAGAAGCTCAACTACGACCCGGTGCGCGACTTCACCGCCATCGGCATGGTGGCCGACTCGCCCACGCTCATGGTGGTGTCCAGCAGCATCGGCGTGCAGGACGTGCCGGGCTTGCTCAAGTATGGCCAGGCCCACCCCGACGGCCTGAGCTACGCCTCGGCCGGCCCGGGCACGGCGCCGGCGGTGGCGGGCGAGCTGTTCAACCGCGCCACCGGCGCGGCCATGCTGGAGATTCCCTACAAGGGCTCGGCTCCCGCCATGACGGACACGCTGGCCGGCGTTACCCAGGTGATGTTTCCCAGCCTGTTCAGCGCCTATCCGCACCTGAAGTCGGGCAAGATCCGCGCGCTGGGTGTGGCCGGCACGCGCCGCGCCAAAGTGCTGCCCGACATGCCGACGCTGGCCGAGCTTGGCGTGCCGGGCGTGGACGTGGCGCAGTGGTACGCGGTGTTCGCGCCCGCCAACGCCGATCCGCAGGTGGTCGCCAAGTTGAACACCGCGCTCAATGGCGCGCTCAACGATCCGGCCGTGGCCGCCAAGATCGACGACCAGGGCGCCGAGGTGCGCACCAGCACACCGGCCGAGCTGGCGGCGTTCGTGCGCGAAGAAGCCGTCAAGTGGAAGAAGCTGGCGTCGACGATTCACGCGGCGCTGTAAATAGCGCCAAGGGCGTGGCGTCGAAGTGGCGCAGGTTCGGAAACACCAGCCGCAGGTCGTCCGGGCTGGCGCCGAACCAGCCGCCCAGCGCCGCGCCCAGCTGCTCCACCGCCAGCGTCGGCAGCAGGCGGCCGTTGTCCACGAACCCGGGTCCGTCCGGCGCGATTTCCGGATGGGTGCCGTGGTAGCGTCCGCCGTTGACGGCGCCGCCCAGCACGAAATGATGCGCGCCCCAGCCGTGGTCCGAGCCGTTGCCGTTCGATCCCAGCGTCCGGCCGAATTCCGAAGCGGTGAAGGTGGTGACCTGGCGCGCCACGCCCAGGCCCGCCAGCGCCGTCTGGAAGGCGGCCAGCGCCTGGCCCAGCTCCTTGAGCAAGGCGGGGTGGGTATCGTTCAGGCCGGTGTGGTTGTCGTAGCCGTTCTGCGACACGAAGAACACCTGGCGCCGCGCCCCGAGGGTCTGGCGCGCCGCGATGATGCGGGCCACGATCTTCAACTGCTGTGCCAGCGGCGAGGCGAAATCGCCCGGCACGGCCACGCCAGACAATGCCGTCCGCAGCCGCGTGTCGGCGTCGATCGACTGCGCCGCGATGCGCGACATTTCCCGTTCCATCAGGTGCTCGCGCGGTTGCGTGATCAGCCGGCGCAACAGCGCGGTGCAGGCGCTGGAGCCATACATGTCGCGCGTCAGCAGTTCGATGCGGGTCGAGCCGTTCACGCCGACCCGGTAACCGGCGACGTGGCGGCCGGCCAGCAGCACGGTGCTGCCGCCCGCGGTGATGCCGGTGAAGCTGCGCTGCGCGTTGATGTCGGCGTACAGGTCCGTCAGCCGCCCGGCCCAGCCGGAGGACGCGCCTTCCGGCGCCAGCGCCTGCCAGTATGACTGCTGGTCGTTGTGCGAAAACAGCTTGGGCGGCAGCGGCACGCGCGCGCCAATGTAGTCCGCCTTGCTGGTGGGCACCACCAGCGGACCGACGTTCAGCACCGCCGCCATCTCGCCGCGCTCGAACAGCGGCGCCAGCGGCGCGAGCGATGGGGCCAGCGCGAACTGCGCGCCGCCGGCGGCGGGCGTTGCACCGCGCAGCGCCGTGGCCTGCAGCGCCTCACGCGGCAAGGCGATGTCGGTGCGCGCCGCGGCGTAGGCGCGATAAGCGGCGGGGTCGAACGGCACCAGCGTGTTGAACGGGTCGTTGCCGCCGTACAGGAACACGCACACCAGCGCCTTGTAGTCTCCCGGCGGCGCCGACTGCGCGGCCGCCGCGCCCAGCGCCGCCAGGTTCAGCGCCAGCGGCGCCGCCGCGTGCGTGGCGCCCAGGGCGCAGGCGCGCAGCAGGAAATCGCGGCGATCGGCTTTCATTTCTGCACCAGGTATTCGGGGCTGGCCGCCACCAGCGTGATGGCGGCGCGCACGCGGTCGCGCGGCCGTTCGCGCGGCAAGGTGTCGACCGCCTGCGCGATGGCCTGCGCCGTGGCCGCGCTGAAGGCGTCGCCCGCCAGCAGCAGCACGATGCGCGCCACCAGCGCGTCGGCGTCGGCGGCCAGCGCGATCTCGGCGGTGTACGGCGTCTGCAGGTCTTCCCAGCCGCGATCGACGTAGATGGCCACGAAGTTCAGGTAGCCGGCGATGCTGGTTTCATCGGTGATCTGCAGTTCCGGCGCCACCAGGCCGCGCCGCGCCAGTTCGGTGACGGGCGGCGTATAGCGCGGCCGGAAGAAGTTGAACACGCTGGCCGAGCGCATCGGGCTCTGCGCCAGCCGGATGGTGTTGTCGGTGGTGTCGGGCATGGCCCAGGCGCCGTTGGTGGAGGTGGCGCCGAACGCCCGCGCCCAGCCGGAAAAGCGCAGGATGGGCTCGCGCACCTTGCCCCAGTCGGGCGACGAAAGATCGGGATGGCGGGCCTCGTCGTCCAGCAGGATGGCGCGCACCACCGCCTTGAGGTTGCCGCGCGCGCCGTGGCCGTCGTCGTCGAACACGGCCGCCACGCGCCCGACATAGGCCGGACTCGGATTGCTGGTGACCAGCCGCTGGATCAGCTGCGTGCCGATGAACGGCCCCACGTTGGGATGCGCGCTGATCACTTCCATCGCGCGCTTGAGCGACAGGTAGCCGTCGGTGCCGGGCGGGATCACCGCGCCCAGGAAGCGCTTTTCCGCCAGCGAATGCAGCGCCGGATTGAGCGCCATCGGCCGGCGGTGGAACTGCACGTCGGTCTCCGGCCCGTCCAGGTCCCAGCCGGTGAAGACCTTGGCCAGGCCTTGCACGTCGGCATTGTCGTAGGTCTCCACGGGGGCGCCGTTCACCAGCCGCGGCGTGCCGTCGCGGTTCAGTTCGATCAGGCCGATGCTGAACAGCTGCATCACCTCGCGCGCATAGTTCTCGTCGGGATGGCGGCCGGTGCGCGGATCTTCCTTGCGGTTGCCGCGATAGGTCAGCATGCAGCCCATCGACAGGTTGCGGGTGACGGCGGTGAGCAGGTCCCGGTAGTTGCCCAAGGCATGCTCGGCCAGCAGGTCCATGAAGCCGGCGGCGCCGAACAGCGGCCAGTTGGCGGTGATCGACGCCACCCCGACCACGAAGATCTCCGACAGCGCGAACGCCACCCGGGTGCGCACTTGATCTTCCGCGCTGATGAACTTGCGCCACAGCGTCGATTCCAGCGGTGCGTTGATGCCGTTGCCCTTGTAGGCCTCCGTGTCCTTGCCTTGCTGCAGCAGCCAGTCGAAATGGCTTTGCGAGGGCGCCAGCGCCAGCTGCGCGTCGAGCCATCCGGCGTAGCCGTCGCGCACCACCGCGTCGATCAGCGCCGGCGTCGGGCCGAAGGTGGCCTGCGCCAAAAAGCGCGAGGCCTGGCCGGGCGTGGGCGGGCGGGTTTCAGCGGAAGCGGGCGGCGCCGCTCCGGATGGCGACGCGGACATGCAGGCAGCCCCGGGGTCGAATGCGAAAGCCTACGGTAGCGAAGCGCCAGGGGGGCTTCAAGACCGCCATTCGGACGAGGGACTAATCCTTTTGCACGAGGCGCGCGCGAGCGGCGCGCCGGCCCGCGCGGGGCCGGTCAGGCCACGCGGATTACACCGAACGGGTGATGCCGCCGTCGATGCGGATGTTCTGCCCGGTGATGTACGAGGAAGCGTCGGAGGCCAGGAAGGCGATCAGGTCGGCCACTTCCTCGGCGGTGCCGTAGCGGCCCATCGGGATGCGCGCGCGCCGGTCTTCCTTTTCCGGCAGGCTGTCGATGAAGCCGGGCAGCACATTGTTCATGCGCACGTTGTGTTCGGCGTATTCGTCCGCGAACACCTTGGTGAATGCGGCCAGGCCGGCGCGGAACACGCCGGACGTGGGGAACAGCGCCTCCGGCTCGAAGGTGGCGTAGGTCGAGATGTTGACGATGGCGCCGGTTTTCTGCTGCTTCATGACCGGCGCCACCAGGCGCGCGATGCGCACCACGTTGAGCAGGTAGAACTCCATGCCCAGGTGCCAGTCGTCGTCGCTGATTTCCAGCAGCGGGCCCTTGGGACCGTGGCCGGCGCTGTTGACCACGGCGTCGACGCGGCCCCACTTCTGCAGGGTCGCGTCCACCAGCCGCGCCAGGTCCTCGGGCGAGCGGTTCGAACCGGTCACGCCCAGGCCGCCGAGTTCGGCGGCCAGCGCCTCGCCCTTGCCGGACGAGGACAGGATCGCCACGCGGTAGCCGTCGGCCGCCAGTTTGCGCGCCGCCGCCGCGCCCATGCCGCTGCCGCCGGCGGTGATGATTGCCACTTTATCCGTGCTCATGCGTCGTTCCCCAGGGTGTCGGAAAACGGCCATTGTAGGGGCGGGCGCGGCGGCCCCGCGCAGATCCCGCGAGGCCGGCAGGGGCGATCAGTCGACCAGCTTGAGCACGCCCTTCATCAGCGCGAAGTGGCCGGGGAACGAGCAGAAGTAGGCGTAGTCCTGGCCGGCGGCCAGCTTGCTGACGTCGAAGGTGACCGAATCGGTCTCGCCGCCGCCGATCACCTTGGTGTGGGCGATGACGCGGGCGTCGTCCTTCTTGACGTAGTTGTTGTCCAGGCCGGCGGCCATGCCGTCGTTGACGGCGCCCTGCATGTCGGCCTGCTTGGTCAGCACCCAGTTGTGGCCCATGACGTTCTTGGCCAGCGTGCCCGGGTGCTTGAGGTTCACGGTGAACTGCTTGCAGCTCTTGCTGACCGTGATTTCCTTCTTGTCGAACTGCATCTGATCGTTGCCGGCGATATCGACCGAGCATTCGGCCGCCAGCACGGGGGCCGAGGCCAGGGCCAGGATGGTCGCGGCGCAGAGATTCTTCAACAGCATGTTCATGCCTCCAGGGATCGAGGGAAGTGGAGCCGCGCGCTTCGCGGGACGCGAGCCGCGCGGCCGTTGCGCTATTCTCGCCCCAGTCTACTCCTCGTGGCGCGGGCGGGCCCGCAAGGGGTTTGACGCAACGCAAGCGGGCGTTACCGAATTGCGTGGCATGGACTCGCTTGCGCCGTTTTTCCGCGTTTTCCCACGATGCCGCGGTTCAGCGGGCGGCGTCCGCGGCGCTGACGCGCCAGATCGCATTGCCGACATCATCGGCCACCAGCAGCGCGCCCTGGCGGTCCAGCGCCACGCCCACGGGCCGGCCGCGCGCCTGGCCCGCGTCGTCCAGGAATCCCGTCAGCACGTCTTGCGCCTGGCCGTCCGCGCGCGTGCCGGTGAACGGCACGAAGATGACTTTGTAGCCGCTGCGCGGGTCGCGGTTCCACGAGCCGTGCTGGCCCACGAACATGCCGTGGATGAACGGCGCCGGCAACGTGGCGCCGCCGGACCAGGCCAGCCCCAGCGAGGCGGTGTGCGGCCCCAGCGCGTAGTCGGGCACGATCGCCTGCGCCACCAGGTCGGGGCGCGGCGGCTTGACCCGGGTGTCGACGTGCTGGCCGAAGTAGCTGTACGGCCAGCCATAGAAGCCGCCGTCGCGCACCGAGGTCATGTAGTCGGGCACCAGGTCGCTGCCCAGTTCGTCGCGTTCGTTCACGGCAGTCCACAGCGTGGTGCCGTCCGGCCCCCAGGCCATGCCCACCGGATTGCGCAGGCCGCTGGCGTAGAGCCGTTTGGCGCCGCTGGCGACGTCGATTTCCCAGATGGCGGCGCGGCCCTCCTCTTCCGCCATGCCGTTCTCCGCCACGTTGCTATTCGAGCCAACCGTCGCATACAGCTTGGCGCCGTCGGCGCTGGCGATGAGGTTCTTGGTCCAGTGATGGTTGCGGCCCGAGGGCAGGTCGGTCACCTTGACGCCGGGCGCGTCGATGCGGGTCTGGCCGGTCTGGTACGGAAACCGCAGTACCGCATCGGCATTGGCGATATACAGCTGGTCGCCGACGAGCGCCATGCCGAAGGGCGAATTCAGGCCTTCCAGGAATACGCTGCGCGTCTGCGCCGCGCCATCGGGCGTCAGGCCGCGCAGCAGGGTGATGCGGTTGGCGCTGGGCGTGCGCGCGCCGGCGCGCTTCATGACGATGCCGGCGGCCCAGTCCTTGATGCCGCCGGAGGCCTCTGGCGGCTTGGGCGGCGCATTGGTCTCGGCCACCAGCACGTCGCCGTTGGGCAGCACGTACAGCCAGCGCGGGTGGTCCAGGCCGCGCGCGTAGGCGGTGACCGCCAGGCCGCTGGCCGGGGTCGGCAGGCCGGTCTCGCTCCAGCCTACCGCCTTGGCCGTGTTGACGGTGGGAATGAGGGTGGTATTGGGCGCGGGCAGTTCGGGCCGCGGCCCCATGCCGGCCTCGACCGGCAGGCGCGCGACTTCGCCGCAGGCGGCCACCAGGCTGGCGACCGCGACGAGCGCCGGCAACAGATATCGAATTCGCATGGCGCGGCTCCCGGCGCGGATTGGCAGGCTTCCATCATACGACGGCGCGGCGCGGACTTTCGCGCCGCGCCGTCCGCGCATCCGTCCCGGAGCAGGCGCCGGCGCCGTGGTGGCGGGTCAGCGCATGTCGAACGCTTCCTGGTGCCAGCGGACGTCGCCGCGTCCCAGCCGGCGCAGGCCCTTGCGCAGCGCGGTCGCCAGCCCGGCGGGCCCGCAGTACCAGACATTGGCGACACGGCCGGCGGCCACTTCGCCCTGCGCCAGCGCGGCGGCATCCAGTCGCTGGCCGGCGGCGGCGCTGTGCACCTGGAGCGTGACGTTGTCCAGCGCGGCGCAGCGTTGCCGCAGCACCTCAACGAACGGGTCGGCCTCGCCATCGCGCACGCAGTAGTGCAGCCAGACGGGCGGCATGCGGCCAGGCTCCTCGCGGGCCGCCTCCAGCCACGCCAGGAAGGGCGTGACGCCGATGCCGCCCGCCACCCACACCTGCGGGCCGGTGGAGGGGCGCGCGAAGCGGCCGTAAGGGCCTTCCACCGTGACGGGCGCGCCTTCGCGCAACGTCGCGGCCAGCCGGCTGGTGTAATCGCCCAGCGCCTTGATCTCGAACGTCACGTCGCGGCGCCCGGGGTGCGGCGCGCTGGCGATGGTGAACGGATGCGCGCCCTCGCGCCGGTCGAAGGTGACGAAGGCGAACTGGCCAGCGGCGTGGCCGGGCCAGCGCGCATCGAGTTCACAGGTGACTTCGAGAATGCCCCCCGGGCGTTGCGCCAGCGCCGTCACGCGGCCGGCGGCGCGCCGGCCCTGGCCGATGCGGCCGGCCAGCGACAGCACGGCGGCCCAGGCGCCGCCGGCCATCAACGGCAGCAGCAGCACGCCGGTCGGCCCGGTCCAGTAATAGGCCGGCGCCAACGCCAGGGTATGGAACACCAGTATCAGGTAGGCCAGCGGCATGGCGCGGTGGATGATGCGCCAGGCATGGTACGGAAAGCGGCGCCAGAGCGTGATGACCAGCATGGCCAGCAGCGCGTAGATCGTCCATTCGCCCAGGTCCTTGGCCAATCCGCGCGAATCCGCCAGCATGGCCAGCACCGCGTCGCGCGCCGGCCGGCCCTCGGCGCCGACCAGCGCCTTCAGCGGCGTGCTGGCCAGCTTGACCAGCCAATGCGCGGCGCCGGCGCCGATGGCCAGGATGCCGGCCCATTTGTGCAGCCGGTAGACTTTGTCCATGCCGCCCAGCGGCCCCTCCAGCCAGGCTGGACGCAAGGCCAGCAGCATGATCAGCGACATCAGGCCGATGGACCAGACACCTGTCAGGTACAGCGCCTGCTGGCGCAGCACCCAGGGCCAGGCGGCCGAGGCCGCCGGTTGCAGCAGGAGGGCGTCGACGGCCCAGGCGCCGGTCAGCGCGAGCAGGAACAGTCCCAGGGCGGTACGGGTTTTCATGGCATTTGCCTCAGTCCTTGATGCGGCTGCGCAGCACCGCGCCGGTCTGCGCATCGACGCGCAGCTTCACGCGCTGGCCTTGCGGGTTGTCGGCCTTGACGTCGTAGCCGCGGTGATGCTCCAGTTCGATCTCGGTGATGTTGCGATAGCCGGCGGCGGTTAGCACGTCGTAGATCTGGCGCACGGTCAGGATCTGCGCGGCGGGCGCGGCCTGGGCGGGCGCGGTCGCGGCGGGCGCCGGCGCGGCC
>NZ_CADIJL010000037.1 GCF_902859695.1 Achromobacter ruhlandii | reverse complement strand
ACCGGCGCCGCGGCGCCGGCGCGTGACGCGCTGGGCGCCACGCTCGATCTGAAGGCGCGGCGCGTCACGCTGGATTCGACGGTGGCGCTGCCGTCGGGCAAGCTGAGCGTCAAGGCCGACGAGGACATCACCCTGGCGGGCGGCGCGCGCATCGACCTGTCGGGCCGCGCCTTCACGGCTTACGACGCGGTCCGCTACAGCTGGGGCGGCGATCTCGAACTGAGCAGCGTGGCCGGCAACATCGTCCAGGCCGCCGGGTCGGTCATCGACCTGTCGGCGCGCAACCAGCGCGGCGGCCGCATGCAGGCCGTGGCGTTGGGCGCGGCCGGCGGCCGCGTGGCGCTGGACGGCGTCATTCTCGGCGAGGCCAGCGGCGAGCACGATGCCGGCGGCACGCGCGTGCCCTATGACGGCGCCGAGGTCACGCTGCGCGCGCAGACGCTGGCGGATTTCGCGGGCCTGAATCAACGGCTGAACCAGGGCGGCGTCACCGGCGCCCGCCGCTTCCAGCTCAAGCAGGGCGACCTGGTGGTGGGCGACGAGGTGCGCGCGCGCGTGGTCGAGATCAGCGTCGATGGCGGCAGCCTGACGGTCAATGGCCGTATCGACGCCAGCGGCCGGCAGGTGGGCGCGATCCGTCTGGCGGCGCGCGACGACCTGCGCATCAACGGCCTGCTGGACACGCATGGCGCGCGCCTGCGCCTGGACAGCTATGGCAAGGTGATCGACGCCGCCAACCGCGCCATCATCGAACTGACCTCGCGCGACGGCACGCTGGCGCTGGACGCCGGCGCGCGCTTCGACCTGCGCGCCGGCACCGACGACCCGAGCCGCCTGGCCGGCCGCCAGCTCGGCACGCTCGACCTGAATGCGCGCCGCCTGGGCGGCGGCGGCGAGCGCGGCGCCATTGCCGGCTCCGGCGACGGCGCCAACGACGTGGCCATCCGCGTCACGGGCACGCCGCAGATCCTGGGCGCCAAGACGGTCGCGGTGAACGCCTTCCGCCGCTATGACGATGCGCCGCTGGCGCCCAAACCCGACGTCAGCGGCAAGACGCCGCAGCTGATCACGCAGGCCTACCTGGACGGCATCGACGCCGAGAGCGTGGCCTTCATGAACGCCGCGCTCGGCAATGGCGAGCTGACCGCCCGGCTGGCGGCGCTGGGCCCGTATCACCTGCGGCCCGGCGTCGAGATCGTCAGCGCCACGCCCGATGGCAATCTGACGGTATCGGGCGACATCGACCTGTCGAATTACCGCTACGGCCCCAACGCCAACCGCGCGGTGGCCGCGCTGCGCGGCTACGGCGAGCCCGGCAAGCTGGTGCTGCGCGCCGGCGGCGACCTGGCCATCCACGGCAGCATCAACGACGGTTTCGCGCCGCCGCCCGAGACCCTCGACGACAGCGGCTGGAAGCTGGTCGAAGGGCGTTTCCTGGACAATGGCCAGACGCCGTTCGGCGAAGACCTGGTGGTGCCCATCGATGGCGTCCAACTGGAAACGGGCACCATCTTCCCGGCCGGCCGGGCGCTCAATTACGATCTGCCGGCGCAGGCCGCCACGCTGCCGGCCGGCACCGTGCTGCCGATGGCGGCGACGCTGAACGGCCCGCTGGCGCTGCCCGCCGGCCTGGTGCTGACCGGCGACCTGACGCTGGCCGACGGCCGCGTGCTGCGCGCCGGCACGGTGCTGCAGGAGGCGCTGACGCTGGGCGCGGGCGCCCGCCTGGGCGTGGGCTTCACGCTGCGCAACGAGGCGGCGCTGCAGGCCTTCACCTGGCCCAAGGGCGTGCCGCTGCCGGCGGCGCTCAAGGCCAGCGCGCGCCTGGACCTGGCGCGCGGTTCTTTGATCCCGTCGCAGACTTTCATCGAACTGCCGGGCCATCAACCCATCAACCTGCGGCCGGTCGGGCCGGATGGCCGGCAGGGCCGCAACTGGGCGCTGGCGCCGATGCTGGGCGAAGGCGCCAGCGCCTGGAGCCTGATGGCGGTGGCGGGCGCGGACCTGACGGCGGCCGACATGGCGGCGCGCCGGCCGGACGGGCAGGGCGACATCATCCTGGCCGACACGCATTACGGCCGGCTGGGCTTTGGCACCAAGACCATCACCAGCGTATTCATCGGCGACCGCGGGCTGACGCAGACCGCCATCGACGAGTTGGGACTGGACCAGTCCCTGCTGGGAACCTCGCCCAAGCCCATTGCCGAAAGCTTCTACATGAGCGAGGACGACTTCTGCAACGGCACGGGATACTGCGAGGCGGCTTCGCGCACGCTGACGCTGGAGGGGGCGCTGCTGTACTTCGGCGACCCGGCCTACGTCGGCTATTCGGTCAGGAAGCTGGCGCAGGAATGGTTCATGGATGAGAACGAGGTGTGCTTCGACGTCAGCTATTGCGCAGGCGGCGGCCACACCGAGACCACCGTGAAGCGCGATTACCGCTACGGCGACCGCGCGCCGCTGTTCAGCGTGCTGCGCACCGGCACCGGCGACCTGTCGCTGCTGGCCGGTCGCGACGTCGGCATGGCGTCGGTGTACGGCGTGTACACGGCCGGCGCGCCGTCGTCGCTGGGGGCGCCGCTGGACGGCCGCTTCAACCTGCCGCGCGGCACGACCGACGATGACGCCGTGCTGGGCACCATCCAGCACGACGGCAAGTACGACGCGGCGCTGGCCGCCTATCGCGCCTGGTACCCGGACCAGGGCGGCAACCTGACCGTGGCGGCGGGGCGTGACATCTACGGCGATGCATGGAGCGCGAATTCCATGAACGCCCAGCGCTATGGCACTCAGGATGTCGAATACACCAAATACCCCAGCGCCGCGCTCAGCAACTGGCTGTGGCGCCAGGGCAGCGTGGGCATGCCGGGCGTGAACGACATCGCGTCGAGCTGGTGGATCAATTTCGGCACTTACGCGGCCAATGCCTCGACCAACAGCCAGCAGCCCCGGGTCGTGGGTTTCACCGGCTTCGGCACCCTGGGCGGCGGCAATCTCAGCATCAGCGCCGGACGCGATGCGGGCGTGCGCGATGCGCGCGGCGACGCGCTGCTCAACAACAATCTGGCATCCGGCCGTTCGCAGGCCCTGGTGGCGGTGGTGGCCGGCACCGGCCGGGTAGTCGATGGCGACCTGGTGTTGACGGGCGGCGGCGACATGGATCTGCGCATCGGCGGCGCCTACAACCCCAATCTGCGCGCGATGCAGCAGACCGACGGCAGCGCTGGCACGGGCACCGGCTATGCCGGCAACTTCGAGGATGTCGATCTGAACGGGCTGCTGGTCAATCTGCGCGGGCAACTGACCCTGACGGCGGGCCGCGTCGGCGGCATCTCGCTGTTCTATGGCGACGGCGCTCAGCTACGCGCGCCCGATATGTCCGCGGTGGGCGGCGGCAAGCCCATGGGCGGGCCGCGCCTGCTGCTGGGCGATGCGGTGGCCTCGCTGGATACGCGCGGCGACCTGGTGCTGGCCGACGCGCCGGATCCCGGCCGCGTGCGCCAGATCAATACCAGCCCTTACACCCAGGGCAGCCTGTCCAAGGGCGGCGGCGCCGAAAGCTGGTTCACGTTGTGGACGCCGGCCACGGCCATCGACCTGTTCTCGGCGGGCGGCAACCTGACGCCGCTGACCACCAACAATACCTTCAAGCCGGGCACGGACCTGCAGACCGATGACACGACCCGGGCCGGCGCGCAGCGGCAGATGAGCTACCTCTACCCGTCCAAGCTGGGCGTGACGGCGGCCGGCGGCAATATCATCCTGGCCGCCACCACGCGCGAGGCGGAAAACGTCAATCACGTGCTGTTGCTGGCGCCATCGCCCAGCGGTGCCTTGTCGATGCTGGCCGGCGGCTCGATCTTCGCCGCGGGCGCGCATGCGGTGTCGATGTCGGGGGCGGACACGCCGCTGCCGACGCCGTGGCGTCCCGGCTTCATGGCCAGCAATGCGGGCGAGAACAACGACCAGACCATCTTCAATGTCTCGGTCGAGGGCAACAAGGTATGGCCGAACTCGCCCAAGCCGCTCTTCACGTTCGGTCCCAATACGCCATTGGATGCGTCGCCGCGCGAAGGCGGAACGGGAGTGGCGCGTTTCCATGCCGTGAATGGCGATATCGCCGGCCTGCGCGCCGGCGCCGAGACGCGGATCATGACGGATACCTTGCAGGGGCGGCCGCGTACCGTGCTGACCTGGTACGAGGCCGCGCTGCCGGTCTCGGTGCGGGCGGGGCGCGACATCCTCGGGATGAGCGCGCTGGGCCTGCACAGCAATGCCAACGACCTGTCGCAGGTGATCGCCGGGCGCGACATCGTGCAGGCCGACCTGAAGGTGGCCGGCCCCGGCACGCTGTTGGTGCAGGCCGGCCGCAACATCCGCCAGGACGATGTGGCCAGCGTGGTCAGCCTGGGCGCCATCGTGCGCGGCGACGCGCGCCCCGGCGCCAGCATCGCGGTGCTGGCGGGCGTCGGGCCGCAGGGCCCGGACTACGCCGGCCTGCTGGCGCGCTACCTGGACCCGGCGCGCGCGCTGGCCGCGGGCCAGACCCTGGGCGCCAATCCCGATCGCGTGGCGCAATCCTATGCCGGCGAGCTGTCGCTGGCCGGCTGGCTGCGCCAGGCGTACGGCTACCAGGGCGACGAGTCGGGCGCGGCGGCCGAACTGGCGCGCCGCCAGGGCATGCTGGATGCCGAGGCGGCGGCCGATCCGGCGCGCAAGCGCCGCGACCTGATGCAGGACTATCGCCAGGAAAGCGAGCTGCACCTGGTCAACTGGCTGCGCCTGCATCATGGCTACGACGGCGGCGAGGACGGCGCGCGCGCCGCGCTGGACGCGCTGGCGCCCGCGCAGCAGGGCCTCTACGCGCGCCAGCTGTACTTCGCCGAATTGCGCAAGGGCGGCCGCGAGTACAACGAGCAGGGCGGCCCGCGCACCGGCAGCTATCTGCGCGGCCGCCGCGCCATCGCGGCGCTGTTCCCGCAGACCGACGCCGAAGGCGCGCAGCGCCTGTACCAGGGCGACTTCACCATGTATGGCGGCGCCGGCCTGCGCACGCAGTTCGGCGGCAACATCCAGGTGCTGACGCCGGGCGGCCAGCAGGTGCTGGGCATCGAAGGCGCGGCGCCGCCGGCGACGGCGGGCGTGGTGACGCAGGGCCAGGGCGACATCCAGCTGTACGCGCTGGGCAGCGTGCTGCTGGGCCAGAGCCGCATCATGACCACCTTCGGCGGCCACATCCAGGCCTGGTCGGCCGAGGGCGACATCAACGCCGGCCGCGGCGCCAAGACCACGGTGGTCTACACGGCGCCCAAGCGCGTCTACGATGCCCTGGGCAACGTCACGCTGGCGCCGACGGCGCCGTCCACCGGCGCCGGCATCGCCACGCTGGCGCCGATCGCCGAAGTGCCGGCGGGCGACGTCGACCTGATCGCGCCGCTGGGCACCATCGACGCGGGCGAGGCCGGCATCCGGGTGTCGGGCAACGTCAACGTCGCGGCGCTGCATGTGGTCAACGCGGCCAACATCCAGGTGCAGGGCGACAGCAAGGGCATCCCGGTGACGGCGGTGGTCAACACCGGCGCGCTGGCCTCGGCCAGCGCGGCCTCCTCGGCCGCGTCCGGCGCGGCCGAGGATTCGGCGCAGCGCGCGCGCCAGCAGGCGCGGCAGAACCAGCCGTCCGTCATCAGCGTGCAGATCCTGGGCTATGGCGAGGAACCGCTGGCCGGCGCCGGCGCCGTGCCGCAACCGCGCGCGGCCACGCCGTCCTACCGTCCCGACGGCGTGGTGCAGGTGCAGGGCGTGGATAGCGGCGGTTGACGCCGGAGTTGCAGGCGGTCGGCAAAAAGCCGGCCGCCTGTCATGCCATCGTCATGAACATGGCGCGTGAAAAGCGGCTCAGGGCCCGGCGAAAACCGGGCCCTGATGCTTTTCCGCGCGGCTTCTCCCCGGGTCCGCGCTGTTTCATGAAATTTTTCTTACAACGCGCAGTCCGCGCCGCCCGGGAACGTCTAGTAACAAGCAGAAGCTGTAGACGCGGGTATGCGGGCAGAAAACCGTAACGGGATTGTCGCAAGCGCGCTGCACGGTAGCGGCCGGTGCCAGACCGGCTATCACACAAGGAACTGAGTGCATCGCTATGCATGATTTCGAGAGCAGGGGCGGCGCGCTGCGCGCCATGATGCGCGGCGCGCCGGTGGCGGCGGCGCTGGCGCTGGCCGCGAGCGTGGCCGGGGCGCAGCCGGCGCCGGCCGCGCAGGAGGCGCGCCGCGTCAACATCAACGAATACATCGTGCGCGGCAACACCGTGCTGGAGGCGCGCGACATCGAGAAGGCCGTCTATCCCTACCTGGGGCCGGACCGCACGCTGGCCGACATCGAGGCCGCGCGCGAAGCCTTGCAGGCCGTCTACCAGGAACGCGGCTACCAGTCCGTGTACGTCGACCTGCCCGAGCAGCAGGTGGCCGACGGCATCGTGTTCCTGCAGGTCGCCGAGACCAAGGTCGGCCGCGTGCGCGTGGTGGGCGCGAAACACTATTCGCCGCTGGCCATCCGCGACGAGGTGCCGGCGCTGAAGGAGGGCGAGGTGCCCAACTTCAACCAGGCGCAGGCCGAGCTGACCGGCCTGAACAAGGGCGCCAGCCGCCAGGTGGTGCCGCTGGTCAAGGAAGGCCGCATCCCCGGCACCATGGACGTCGACCTCAAGGTCGAGGACAAGAACCCGTGGCACGCCAGCCTGGGCCTGAACAACGACTACAGCGCCGACACCACGCGCCTGCGCAGCACGGCGTCGCTGGGCTACGACAACCTGTGGCAGCTGGGCCATTCGGTCAGCCTGACGTTCTTCACCGCGCCGCAGGAAACCGACAACGCCAAGGTCTGGTCCGGCTCCTACTCGATGCCGCTGGACAAGCAATGGAGCCTGCAGTTCACCGGCTACAAGAGCGACAGCAACGTGGCCACCATCGGCGGCACCAATGTGCTGGGCAAGGGCTATTCATTCGGCATGAGCGCCATCTACACCCTGGCGCCGCAGGGCGATTGGTACAACTCGCTGTCGGTCGGCCTGGACTACAAGAAGTTCGACGAGACCACGCGCTTTGGCGGCAATGAAGACCTGATCCCGCTCAAGTACGTGCCGTTCACCTTCTCGTACAACGGCTACCGCTATTCCGAGTCGTCGCAGAGCAGCGTCGGCCTGTCGATCGTCGGCGCCAGCCGTTCGTTCTTCGGCCTGGGCAGCGACTGGAAGGAATTCGACGACAAGCGCTATCGCGCCAGCCCCAGCTTCGCGCTGCTGCGCGGCGACGGCACCCATACGCAGAACCTGTTCGGCGACTGGCAACTGGGCCTGCGCGCCGGCTTCCAGCTGGCCTCGGGCGCGCTGGTCTCGAACGAGCAATTCTCCGCCGGCGGCAGCACCAGCGTGCGCGGCTACCTGGCCGCCGAGCGCACCGGCGACGATGGCTTCCTGGGGTCGGTCGAGTGGCGCACGCCGTCGCTGGCGCGCTGGCTCGGCAGCAACGTCAACGAGTGGCGCTTCTATGCCTTCGCCGATGCGGCCACGCTGCGCCTGCGCGATCCGCTGCCCGAACAGGATGCCAGCTACTCGCTGGCCAGCGTCGGCCTGGGCACGCGCCTGCAGGTGCTGGACTGGCTGTCCGGCTCGCTGGACTGGGGCTATCCGCTCAAGGACGGCCCCAACACCAAGAAACACGATCCCCGACTGAACTTCAGCGTCCGCGCCAGTTTCTGAGCGCGCGCGAAACCGTATTTATCCCGGAGTCCTGACCATGCAACGCTTATTGATGCTCCTACTGACCGTGCTGGCCGGCGTGCTGCCGTCCGCCGCCAACGCCTGGTGGCAACCCGACTGGCAGTACCGCAAGCAGATCACCGTCGACAGCACGCCGCAGGGCGCGCCGCTGGGCGCCGCCGCCGGCCGCGCGCCGCTGCTGGTGCGCCTGCACACCGGCAACTTCACCTTCGACGGCATCAACGAGAAGGGCGTGGACATCCGCTTCGTGGCCGGCGATGACCAGACCGTGCTGAACCACCAGCTGGAAGCGTTCGATCCGCTGCTGGGCATGGCGCTGATCTGGGTCGACCTGCCGGCGCTGGCCGACGGCCAGCGCCAGGACATCTGGATGTATTACGGCAATCAGAAGGCGCCGGCTTCCGCCAACGGCCAGTTGACCTTCGACCCGAACTACACGCTGGTCTACCACTTCGACGGCGCGGCCGGCGCGCCGCCGCGCGACACCACCGGCAACAGCAACAACGCGCAGACGCCCATGGCCGCCGCGGTCGACGGCGTGATCGGCCGCGCCGCCCAGTTCGCTGGCGGCGCGCCGCTGATGCTGCCCGCCAGCCCCTCGCTGGCCGTGCCCGCCGCGGGCGCCTTCACCTTCAGCGCCTGGGTGCGCGCCGACCAGCCGGCCGGCGAGCAACTGGTGTACGCGCGCCGCGACGGCGGCAATGCGCTGCTGATCGGCATCAACCAGGGCGTGCCCTTCGTCGAAGTGAACGGCCAGCGCAGCCAGCCCGGCCAGTCGCTCACGCCCGCGGCCTGGCAGCACCTGGCGGTGACCGCCGATGGCAGCCAGGTCACGCTGTATGTGAACGGTCGCGCCACGTCCTCGCTGGCCGTCAGCCTGCCGCCGCTGAACACGCCCGCCGCCCTGGGCGGTGACGTGCCCGCGCCGGCGGCGGCCACCGCGCCCGCCAATGGCGACGCCGCGCCGGCCGAGGCCGCCGCCGCGCCGGCGCCGCATGTGTACGCGCCGTTCGTCGGCGCCATCGACGAAGTGCGCCTGTCGCGCGTTGCCCGTCCCGCCGCGCTGATCCTGGCCGACGCGATCTCGCAGGGCGCCGAATCGCGCCTGGTGGCCTACGGCAACGACGAGGAACAGTCGGGCTTCGGCTTCGGCGGCCTGGGCTTTTTGCTCAAGGCGGTGCCGATCGACGCCTGGGTCATCATCGCCATCCTGGCGCTGATGATGGTGCAGTCGTGGATCATCATGATCAAGAAGAGCCGCAACGTGGCCCGCGTGGCGCGCGCCAACGAGGTCTTCCGCGAGTCCTTCGCCAAGGTCGGCCAGCGCCTGGAACTGCTGGCCGACGACAAGGCCCTGGCCCAGCGCCTGGAGCACGCCTCGCTGTGGCGCCTGTATCGCGTGGCGGTCAATGAAATCCGCACCCGCCGCGAGCAGGGCGCCGACACCAGCTCGATCTCGGCCGCCACCATCGAGGCCATCCGCGCCTCGATGGACGCCGTCCGCACCAAGGAAAACCAGCTGCTGGGCGCCAGGCTCGGCTCGCTCTCGAACGCCATTGCCGGCGGCCCGTACATCGGCCTGCTGGGCACGGTGCTGGGGATCATGGTGGTGTTCCTGGGCACCGCCATGGCCGGCGACGTGAACATCAACGCCATCGCCCCGGGCATGGCCGCCGCGCTGCTGGCCACCGCCATGGGCCTGTTCGTCGCCATCCCGGCGCTGTTTGGCTACAACCGCCTGGTCTCGCGCAACAAGGAAGTCGGCGCCGACATGCGCGTGTTCGTCGACGAGTTCGTGACGCGCCTGGCCGAAGTGCATGGCGAAAGCCAGGCCCAGGAAGCCGCCCACCACGGCGGCGCGCGCGCGCCCGTCGCCAGCCGTCCGGCCGTGCGCGATGCGCAGCCGGCCGCCGCCGAAGCATAAGGAGACGACCCCATGGCTTCCGTATCCGCTTCCCAGGACGATGACGACGACGCGCCCGTGGACGGTATCAACATCACGCCGCTGGTCGACGTGCTGATGGTCGTGCTGGTCATGTTCATCCTGACCGCCACGGCGCAGATCGCCGGCATCAAGGTCAACCTGCCCAAGGCCAGCTCGTCCATCGCCCTGTCGCAGCCCAAGACGAAGGCGATTTCCGTCAACGACGCGGGCCAGGTGTTCCTGGACGCCTACCCGGTGACCCTGCCCGAGCTGGAAGACCGGCTGCGCACGGAGAAGGCGCTGAATCCCGACTTTCCGGTGATCGTGCGCGGCGACGCCGCCGTGCAGTACCAGAAGGTGGTGGAAGTGCTGGACCTGCTGCGCCGGCTGGAACTGGCCCAGGTCGGGCTGGTCACCGGCAAGCCGAAATAAGGGGCCGAGGCAACCGTCATGCCGCACCACGCATCCGATTCCCCGCGCACCCCCCATCCCGCGCGCCGCTGGCTCAAGCTGGCGGCGGTGGCGGTGGCGTTGATCGCGGCCGCCTACGCGCTCTGGCGCTGGGCCAACGACATGGCCGGGGTGCGCCGCGACGCGCCCAAGGTCACCGCGATCATCCCGCTGCCGCCGCCTCCTCCGCCGCCGCCCGAGCCGGAAAAGCCGCCGGAGCCCGAGCCGCCCAAGGAAGAGCCGGTGGCCACGCCCGAACCCGAGCCGCAGCCCACGCCCGAACCGCCCAAGCCGCAGGACGAGGCGCCGCCGCGTCCGGCCGACGACCTGGCCAACCCGATGCAGATCGACGGCGATGCCCAGGCGGGCAGCGACGCCTTCAACATCGGCGCCGGCCAGGGCAAGGGCATGGCCGGCGGCGGCGGCGGCCGCGCCGGCAACGCCACCTACAGCCAGTACCTCGCCTACGCGCTGCAGAAGATCCTGCGCGAAGACGAGCGCACGCGCAATCTGACCTTCCGCCTGCAAGCCAACATCTGGCTCACGGCCAGCGGACAGATCACGCGTGTCGAACTGACCCGTTCCAGCGGCGATGCCGACGTCGACGCCCGCGTGGTGGCGGCGCTGCGCGCGGTGCCGGGCCTGGATGAACGTCCGCCGGCCTCGGCCAGCATGCCGATCCGGGCATCGCTGACCGGCCGCCGCCCCTCCTGAAGTGCTGAATTGAACCGATCCTGGAGTGCCAAGAGAATGAAGTTCCAATTGAACCGGTTGGCGGCATCGCTGGCCCTGGCCGCGGCGGGCGCCGCCGTAGCGTTGCCGGCCACGGGCAACGCCGCGCCCGCCCCGTCCGAGAACGCCACCATCAACCTGATCCGCCTGCTGGTGCAGCAGGGCGTGCTCAAGCCGGAGCAGGCCGAGGCCCTGGTGGCCCAGGCCGAAGCCGAGGCCAAGGCCGCCCGCGCCGCGCCGCAGGACCGCGGCGCCGCCGTGGCCCAGGCGGGTGACGTGCGCGTGCCCTATATCCCGCAGACCGTGCGCGATCAGATCCGCGACGAGGTCAAGGCGGAAGTGATGGGGCAGGCCAAGGCGGAAAACTGGGCCCAGCCGAATACCTTCCCCGACTGGGTGTCGCGCATCACCATCGACGGCGACGTGCGCGTGCGCGACGAGTCGCGCCTGTACTCGGGCAGCAACAGCAACGAAATCGTCGACTTCGCCAAGCTCAATGCCAAGGGGCCGTACGACCTGAACCGCAACACCAACGGCAACTACCCGCCGATGCTGAACACGCGCGAGGACCGCCGCAACCAGCTGCGCATCCGCGCCCGCCTGGGCGTGCGCGCCGACATCTCGGAATCGTGGACCGCGGGCATCCGCCTGGCCACCGGCAGCGACGACAGCCCGGTGTCGACCTCGCAGACGTTGGGCGGCGGCATGGGCAAGAAGGATATCTGGCTGGACCAGGCCTACCTGACCTATCGCCCCGCCAAGTGGGCCACGGTCACGGGCGGCCGCATCGCCAACCCGTTCGAGTCGACCGACATGCTGTTCTCGAATGACCTGAACTTCGACGGCATTGCCGCGATCTTCAAGCAGCCGCTGGAAGGCCGCGATGTGACGCTGTTCGGCACCCTGGGCGCCTTCTCGACCGAGTACGGCTCGAACGGCTGGAACTCGTCGTCGTTCTCCGAGGGCAAGAGCGAGGACAAGTGGCTGCTGGCCGCCCAGGCCGGCGCCGATTGGAAGATCGACAACCGCAACAGCCTGCGCGGCGCGCTGGCCTACTACCATTTCGACAACATCGCCGGCAAGCGCTCCAGCGCCTGCTCGCCCTGGGCCGGCCAGGAGAACTGCGACACCGACTGGTCGCGTCCGGCCTTCATGCAGAAGGGCAACACCCTGTTCCTGCTGCGCAACATCACGTCCAACCCGCTCGACCCGGCCAACACGCCGCAGCCGCAATACGTCGGCCTGGCGTCCAAGTTCGACCTGCTGGACCTGAACCTGCGCTGGGATACGCGCGTGTTCGACGGCCTGGGCCTGCGCCTGAACGCCAATTACCTGCGCAATCTGGCCTACAGCAAGAGCAAGATGGCGAGCCGTTCGCAAGGCCAGCTCGTCAACAACGTCGGCGAGAACGGCGACATCGAAAGCGGCCCCAACGCCTGGATGCTGCAGGCCACGCTGGGCCGTTCGTACGACCTGAAGGAGAAGGGCGACTGGCTGGCCTTTGTCGGCTACAAGTACATCCAGCCGGACGCGCTGCCCGATGCCTTCAACGATTCGTCGTTCCACCAGGGCGGCACCAACGCGCGCGGCTACTACATCGGCGGCGGCTATGCCTTCGACAAGAACGTGTACGGCGTCCTGCGCTGGATGAGCACGCGCGAGATCTACGGCGCGCCGCTGTCCATCGACACCATGCAGTTCGAGATCAACGCCAGGTTCTGAGGCCATGGACATGCATAGCTTATGGGATGAATCGAGCCCGCCCCGGGCATTGGGGCGCGGCCGGCGGCTGGCCGCCGCCGCGGCCCTGTGCGCCGCCGGCCTGAGCGTGGCGCTGCCGGCGCACGCCGAAACCATGGAAGAGCGCCTGCGCGCCCAATTGCGCAGCACCACCCAGCAACTGCAGCAGCTGCAGAGCGAGCAGGCCCAGGTCAACGCGGCCAAGGCCGCCGCCGAGGCCCAGCGCGACGCCGCCCAGAAAGAGCTGGAGGCGCTGCGCGGCCAATTGGCCAAGGCCAAGGGCCAGGCCGAGAAGCTGGCCGAGCAGCAGGGCGCCGTCATGGAAAGCGCCCAGGCGCAGGTGGCCGCCAGCCACGCGCAGTTGGGCAAGTTCAAGGGCGCCTATGACGAACTGCTGACGCTGTCGCGCGCCAAGGAGGCCGAACGCCAGACCCTGGCGCGCACCCTGGCGCAGCGCGACACCGAGGCCAAGGCCTGCATCGCCAAGAACCGCGAGATGTACGAAGCGGGCAAGGAGATCCTCAATGCCTACGAGCGCATCGGCGCCGGCGGCATCCTGGCCATGAAGCAGCCCTTCGCCGGCAGCGCGCGCGTCAAGTTCGAGGAGCAGGCGCAGGCATATGGCGACAGGCTGTACGACGCGCAGGTTGGCGCCGCCGCGCCGGCGGCGCCGGCGGCCCAACCCTGAGCGCCAGGGCGCTGTCTTATCTCTTTCATGCAGGGAGACTGTAATGAACGGCTTTGCCTGCGGACCGATCTCTCTGAATTGATCTCTTTTACCTAGGAATGACTGCAATGACCGACTCCAGCCTGATTCTCGACGTGAATGTCGAACGCCTGCAGGAACTGCTGCAATCCGCCGGCTATCGCGTCACCGTGTCCGAGCAGAACGGCATGGTGCAATTGCTGAGCGCCAGCCAGGGCGTGGGCTTCGCCGCGCGCATGGGCAACCCCGCCGTTGAACCCGGCCGCTACCTGGACTACACGCTGAGCTGCGCGCTGCGCGTGCAGGGCGAACTGCCGCCCGGACTGGCCGAGCGCTGGAACGTTGAAAAACGCTTCGCCCGCCTGACGCTGCAGGGGGTGTTCCTGGTGCTGGAACTGGACGTGATCCTGGCCGGCGGCGTGTCCGAGAACTACCTGCGCGCCACCGTCGAGTTGTGGGACCGTCTGTTGCAGGAGTTCCTGCTGTTCCTGCGCGCCAACGCCTCCGCCGAAGCTGGCGCCGATACCGACGCCGTTGAACCGCGGCAGGACGCCGCCACCGAGGCGCTGAACTGATCCATCCGCCAGGCCCGGCGCCTGGCGTTCGGGACGGCAACGTCCCCAACCCCCCAGGCCGCCGTGGCGGCGAATGGCGCATCCAAGCAAGCGAGGTTCCGACCATGAACATGTTTTCCAATCAGCCCGCGCGGCTGCGCGTGACCGCCGCGGTGCTGCTGATCGCGGCGCTGGCCGGCGCGGTGGCGCTGATGCGCGGCAGCCCGGCGCAGAGCAGCGAATCCAGTTCCGTGCCCGCCAAGGCGGCGGCCGCGCCGGAAAAGGGCGCGGCGCCGGCCGCTGCCGCCGCCGCCCAGCCGGCCCCGGCAAAGGCGCCAGCCGTGGCCACCCTGGGCGCGGTGCAGGTGGACCGCGACGAACTGGCGCGCCAGCTCGAATCGCTGCCGCCCGAGGCCCGGGCCCAGCTCAAGGGCAATCGCGCCGGACTGGACCAGTGGCTGCGCGCGCGCCTGGCCGAAAAGGCGCTGGTCGAGCAGGCCCGCGCCCAGGGCTGGCAGGAGCGACCCGAGCTCAAGCGCGCCTTCCAGGCGGCGCAGGAGCGCATCGTGCTGCAGACCTACCTGGATTCGGTCAGCCGCGCGCCTGACGACTATCCGGCCGAGGCCGACCTGCGCGCCGCCTACGAGCGCGCCAGGCCGCAACTGGCGCAGCCGGCGCTGTACCGCGTCAGCCAGATCTTCCTGCCGGCGGCGCTGGGCGACGGCGAGGCCGTGGCCGCCGCGCGCAAGCAGGCGCAGGACCTGGCCAAGCGTGCCCAGGCGCCCAAGGCGGATTTCGCGGCGCTGGCCAAGAGCTATTCGCAGGACGCCACCACCCGCGCCCAGGGCGGCGACATCGGCTACGTGCCGCTGGCGCAGCTGACGCCGGAGATGCGCCCGGCCATCGAACAGCTCAAGGCGGGCGAGGTGTCGGCGCCGGTGCAGTCGGCCGCCGGTTTCCACATCCTCAAGCTGGTGGACCTGCGCGCGGCCAGCGTGGCGCCCTACGAGCAGGTCAAGGATGAGTTGCGTGCCGCGTTGCGGACCCAACGCCAGGAACTGGCGGCGAGGGCTTACCTGGAGGGGTTGCTGAATGCAGGAACCGTCAGCATCGATGGCGCGGCCCTCAATGCCGCTTTCGACCAGAGCGCGGCCGCCGCGGCGGTCCAGCCCGCCGTCGCCGCCCGCGCGCCCTGAGGGCGGCGGTATCGCCGCGGCGCTGCAGGCGCGGCTGGACCTGGCGCTGGGCCAGGCCGGACCGCCCGTCAGCCTGCAGTGCGCGGCGGCCCTGTTGCAGTCGCTGCGCGGCACCTTCGCCGGCGATCTGTCGCAGTGGCTGGCGCTGGTGCCGCAACTGGAACCCGGCCGCCCGCGCGATTCGTTGCGTGATTACAGCCTCGACCTGGCCGACCTGCGGGTGCTGTACCGGGCGCTGCGGGTGGCGTGGCTGGCCGAGCTGGTGTTCGGTGGCGCCGAGGGCGCGCGGCGCTGGCTCTGTAGCCCCAAGCGCCGCCTGCACGACCGGGTGCCCTTGCTGTTGTGCCAGCACGGACGCTACGCCGCGCTGATCGAGCAGTGGCTGATCAACATCGACGAAGGAAACGGCCCATGACCACGCTCTGGCGCTTGAGCAACAGCCAGGACCTGATGCCGCGCGCCCGCCCGGCCGGCCGCTGGCATGCCGCGGGCGCGGCGGTGGTGGTGCTGGACGCGACCCCCGCCGCCGCGGTGTTCGCGCGCTTGGCGCAGGCCGAGGTGGCGCACCCGCGCGCCTTGCCGCGCAATTACTTCCTGCTGGAAGTGGTGGTGCCGCTCGCGGCGGTGGCCGATCCGCGCCCGCCGGCCGGCTGGCAGACCGACCTGCAGGCCTCGCGCGCCTTCGGCAACGCCTGGCTGGCGCGCGGCGATAGCCTGCTGTTGCGGGTACCCTCGGCCGCCGGCGGCTGCCAGTATCTGCTGAACGCCGATCACCCCCAATTGGCGCAGTGCCAGATCGTGTCGTCGCTGGCCTATCCGTTCGCGCCGCACCTGGCGGGGATCGACGACGCGGTGCTGGACGGGGCCGGCTGGCTGGCCGCCGCGCGCGACTGAGGGCCGTGTTGGCCACGCCGCCGGCGGGGGCGGCGGACCGGGGGGGCCGCCGGGTGGGCATAGAATAAGGCGGATTTCGTCTCTGTCCGCAGGAGCCCTCCGTATGACCGCCATTTCCGCTGCCCCGACGCCCGGCGCAGCGCTGCCCGCCGTGACCGCGCGGGTCGACGTCGTTTCCATCCAATCGCAGGTCGTCTATGGCTGCGTCGGCAACAATGCCGCCATGCCGGTGTTCCGCCAGGCCGGGCTGCGCGCCATCGCGCTGCCCACCGTCATCCTGAGCAATACCCCGCACTATCCGACGCTGCACGGCGGCGCGGTGCCGCTGGACTGGTTCGAGGGCCTGCTGCGCGGGTTGGACGAGCGCGGCGTGACCGCGGTGGCGCGCGCCGTGGTCTGCGGCTACCTGGGTCAGCCCGGGCAGGCCGACCTGCTGGCGGACTGGCTGCGCGGGCTGCGGGCGGCGCGGCCCGAGGTGCGGGTGCATATCGACCCGGTCATGGGCGACCGCAACGACGGCCTGTACGTGGATGCCGGGCTGGTGGCGCAATACCGCCGCAGGCTGGTGCCGCATGCCCACGGCATGACGCCCAACCATTTCGAGCTGGAGCAGATGGTGGGCCGGCCGCTGGCCTCGATCGACGAAGTGGCGGCGGCCGCGCGCGAACTGATCGCCGAGGGGCCGGAATGGATCGTGGTCACCAGCGCCGCGCCGCAGACGGCGGCGCCCGGCACCCTGCGGCTGGCGGTGGTGACGGCCGCCGACTGCGTGGTGCTGGGCCACCCCGAGATCGCCATCCCGCCCTCGGTGCATGGCACCGGCGACGTGTTCATGGCGGCCATCACCGCGCGGCTGCTGGCCGGTGATTCCCTGGAAAACGCGGCGCGCGACGCGGCCGCCGCCGTGACCGGAGCGCTGGCGCGCACCCGCGATCTCGGCTGGGAAGAACTGGCGGTGGAAGGCTGACGCGGGCGGGCGGCCGCGCCCGCCGTGTCCTGCTCAATACGTCTTGTAGGGCAGGAACTTGCCGCTCATCACGATCTGCACGCGATCGCCCTTGGGATCGGCCTCGCGCGTCAGGTCCATCTTGAAGTCGATGGCGCTCATGATGCCGTCGCCGAACTCTTCGTTGATGAGCGCCTTGAAGGTGGTGCCGTAGACGTTGATCAGCTCATAGAAGCGGTAGATCAGCGGGTCGGTGGGCACCGTGGTGGGCAGCGAGCCCTTGTAGGGCACCACCTGCAGCTGCACCACCGCGTCGGCGGGCAGGTCCAGCAGGCGGGCGGCGGCCTGGGCCTGTTGCTCGGTCAGGGTCATCTGGCCCAGCAGCGCCGCGGTGGTCCATTCCTTGCTCTGGCCGACGGCCTCGGCGATGGCGGCCCAGGACAGCTTCTTTTCCAGGCGGCGGGTGACGATCAGTTCGGTGACTTCGGCGCGGGACATCATGGGGGTTCACTCCTTGTGGGAAGCCTTGTCGACCAGGAAGTCGACGAGATGGTTGCGGATTTCGTAGTAGCGCGGCTCGTGGTGCAGGCTGGCGCGGGTGCGGCCGCGCGGCAGGTCCACCTCGACCGACTCGGCGATGCGGGCATGGGGGCCCGCGCTCATCAGCAGGATGCGGTCCGACAGCAGGATGGCCTCGTCCACGTCGTGCGTGATCATGAAGACGGTCTGGCGGGTTTCCTGCACGATGGCGCGCAGTTCGTCCTGGATGGTGCCGCGCGTCAGCGCGTCGAGCGCGCCGAAGGGCTCGTCCAGCAGCAGCATGCGCGGCTGGATGGCGAAGGCGCGGGCGATGCCCACGCGCTGCTTCATGCCGCCCGACAGCTCGCACGGCTTCTTGTCGGCGGCGCGGGCCAGGCCGACCATGTCCAGGTAGCGCAGGCTGTGCTCGCGCACCTGGGCGCGGGAATAGGCCGGCCAGCGCGAGCGCACGCCGAATTCGACGTTCTGCAGCGCGCTCAGCCAGGGCAGCAGGGCGTGCGCCTGGAACACCACGCCGCGCGCCAGCGACGGGCCGGCGACCTCGCGGCCGTCCATGATGACGACGCCTTCGCTGGCCTCGTCGATGCCGGCCAGGATGTTCAGGATGGTGGTCTTGCCGCAGCCCGAATGGCCGATCACGCAGACGAACTGGCCTTGTTCGATGCCGAAGGCGATGTTCTCGAACACCGGGGCCGCTGGCTGGCCGTTGCGCCCCGGATAGCGCTTGGCCAGCGCCTGCACTTGCAGAAAGGGTTGGCTCATGGCGTTCACTCCCGGTAGCTGACCAGCCGCGCGGCGCGCGCCAGCACGGTGTCCAGCAGCATGCCGACCAACCCGATGAAGAGGATGGCGCAGATGATGTTGGCGATGGACAGGTTGTTCCACTCGTTCCACACGAAGTAGCCGATGCCGGTGCCGCCGATCAGCATCTCGGCCGCCACGATCACCAGCCAGGCGATGCCGACCGAGATGCGCATGCCGGTCATGATGGTGGGCGCGGCCGCCGGCAGGATCACCAGCAGGGCGGTGCGCAGCCGCGACACTTCCAGCGTGCGCGCCACGTTCAGCCAGTCCTGCCGCACGGCGCCCACGCCGAACGCCGTGTTCACCAGCATCGGCCAGAGCGAGCAGATGAAGATCACGAAGATGGCGGAGGTGTCGGCGTCCTTGATGGTGTAGAGCGCCAGCGGCATCCAGGCCAGCGGCGAGATCGGCTTGAGCACCTGGATGAACGGGTCGAAGGCGCGGTAGACGGTCCTGGACATGCCGATCAGGAATCCAAGCGGGATCGCCACCAGCGCCGCCAGCAGGAAGCCGGTCAGCACCCGCGCCACCGAATACGCCAGCTGCACGCCGATGCCCTTGTCGTTCGGGCCGCGGTCATAGAACGGATCGCGCAGGTGCTGCCACAGCCGGGCGCCGACCTCGGCCGGGCCGGGAAAGGGCGTCTGCGAGCCGCCGGCCGCCGCGTTGCCGACCAGCGCCGCATAGGCCGGATCGACCGTCGCCGCGCCCGCGGCGGGGCGGGTGGCGACGTGCCACAGCAGCAGGAACAGCAGAAACAGGATGACGGACAGGAAGGTCGCCCGCCAGGGTTGCACGGCCCGCATCAGCTCCTCCGGATCTTGAAGCTGGCCAGGTAGGCCTCGGGCTGGGCGGGGTCGAAGGGCTTGCCCATCACGCTGAAGGTCTTGGCGGTGTCGGCGGGCGGGGGCAGGCCGGCCTCGCGCATCAGGCGCACCGCGTCGGTCGCCAGGAACACCTCGTTGGCGATCTTCTGGTAGTCCACATCGCCCTTGACCTGGCCCCAGCGCTTCATCTGCGTCAGGATCCACACCGCGAACGAGCCCCACGGCATCGGGTCGAAGTCGATGCGGTTCGGATCTTTCAGGACGTTGCCCAGGCCGTCGGCGTAGGTGCCCGTCAGCACCTGTTCCACCACCGTGACCGGCTGGTTCAGGTAGTTGGGCGTGGCGATGGCGGTGGCGATCTCCTTGCGGTGGGCCGGGTCGCGGGCGTAGGCGGTGGCCTCGATGATGGCCTTGAGCAGGGCCTGGTAGGTATTGGGCTGGGAGGTGACGAATTCGCGGCTGGCCGAGAACGCGCAGCACGGATGGCCGTCCCAGATGGCCTTGGACAAGGTGTGGATGAAACCCACGCCGTCATAGACCGCGCGCTGGTTGACCGGATCCGGCGCCAGGAAGCCGTCGATGTTGTCGGCGCGCAGGTTGGCCACCATTTCGGGCGGCGGCACCGAACGGATCTGCACGTCGGTATCCGGATCCAGGCCATGTTCGGCCAGGTAGTAGCGCAACAGGTAGTTGTGCATGGAATAATCGAACGGCACCGCGAACTTGAAGCCCTTCCAGTCCTTCGGATCGCGCCGGTCCTTGTGCTTCATCGACAGGGTGATGGCCTGGCCGTTGATGTTCTCCACGGCGGGCATGGTCCACGGCACCGCGCGGCTGGCGCCCACGCCCAGCGTGATGGCCAGCGGCATGGGCGACAGCATGTGGGCGGCGTCGTACTCGCCGGACATGGCCTTGTCGCGGATCAGCGCCCAGCCGGCGGTCTTGACCACTTCCACGTCCAGTCCCTGCTTGCCATAGAACCCCATCGGGTGCGCCATGATGATGGGCGTGGCGCAGGTGATGGGGATGAAGCCGACCTTCAGCTTCCGCTTCTCCAGCGGGCCGGCGGATTGGGCAAAGGCCTCCTTGGCGGCCGCCAGCGGGAACAGCGCGGCGACGGCGGCCATGGCCGTGCCGCCGCCGACCGCGCGCAGGAAGCGGCGGCGCAGGGCGTCCTGCGGGAACAGGGCGCGCATGACGGCGCTTTCCACGGCGCGGTCAAAGGCGGCGTCGCCGGACGCCGCGCCAGCGCGGGCGTCCTGGCCGTCCGCCGCCGCGCGCGCGTGCTCGGCCTGGGAGGCATGGCGGCCGCAGGCGCAGGCCAGGCGGCTGGCGGGATCGAACGGATTGCTGAACAGGGACATGGAGGCCTCCAGGGTTCGGAATGCCTCCATCTTGGGGCGCGCCGCCGGCGCCCGGTATCGCCGGTTCGACGATATCCGTGTAGGGGGCGCACTACACGGTGCGCGGGCGCGCCGGGCCGGTGCGCGTGGCGCTCAGCGCGCACCCAGCTGGTGCGCGCGGGCGTAGTCCACCAGCTCGACCAGCGTGCGCACGCCCAGCTTTTCGAAGATGCGGGCGCGGTAAGTGGAAATGGTGTTCACCGACAGCGCCAGCTGCTCGCCGATGGCCGACACCGATTTGCCGGCCGCCAGCAGCTGCAGCACCTGGAATTCGCGGTTGGACAGCAGCTCGTGCGGCGGCCGGGTACTGTCCTGGCGCACGGTGTGCGCCAGCAGTTCGGCAACGGCCGGCGTGACGTACATCCGGCCGGCGGCGGCGTTGACCAGCGCCGCCAGCAGCTCGTCCGGATCGCAGCCCTTGTTCAGGTAGGCATGGGCGCCGGCGCGCAGGGCCCGCACCGCGAACTGCGATTCCGGATAGACCGACAGCATCACCACGCCCAGCGCCGGATGGTCGGCGCGCACGGTCTTGAGCACGTCCAGGCCGTCGCGCTCGCCCAGCGCCACGTCCAGCACCATCGCGTCGAAGGGCTCCTGGCGCAGCGCGCGCAGGGCGGCGGGGGCGTCGGCGGCCTCCCGCACCAGGCCCACGCGCGGGTCTTCCTGCAGGATGCGGGCCAGGCCGCGGCGGATGATGAGGTGGTCGTCGACGATCAGCAGGTTCAGGGGCATGGCGTCGTCTCCTCAGGCCGCTTGCGGGTTCAGGCGCAGGCGGGCGCACAGGCCGGCGCCGGGCGCGCTGTCCAGCTCCAGGTCGCCGCCGATGGCGCGGGCCCGTTCGCGCATGCCCAGGATGCCGAAGGTCTGGCGCGTCTCGGGCAACCGCATGCCCACGCCGTCGTCTTCCACTTCCAGCAGCAGGCCATCCTCGCCCCAGACCGCGCTGACGCTGACGCTGCGGGCCCGCGCGTGGCGCTGCACGTTGGTCAGCAGTTCCTGCACGATGCGGTAGACGGCGATTTCCGCCTCGGGCGCCAGGCGGCGGCTTTCTGTGTCGGGCGGGCACAGGTAGCGGCAGCGCAGCCCGCTGCGCGCCTGCAGGTCCTGCAGCAGCGTTTCCAGCGCCGCCCACAGGCCCAGGTGGTCCAGCACCACCGGCCGCAGGTCGTTGAGGATGCGGCGGGTGGCGTCCATGGCCGTCTGCGTCACCTCCAGCATGCGGTCCAGGTGGGCCTGCAGGGGCGGCTCGCCCGCCAGTTGCCGGCGCAGCCAGTTCAGGTCCAGCTGCAGCGCGGTGAACGAGGCGCCCAGGTCGTCGTGGATATTGCGGGCGATGTGGGCGCGTTCCTGCTCGCGCAGCGTGCTCAGGTGCGAGGCCAGCCGCCGCAGCGATTCATGGGCGGCGCTGAGTTCGGCGGTGCGCACCTGCACCCGCGCTTCCAGCTGCGCCCGGGTGCCTTGCAGCTCGCGCTCGATGCGCTTGCGCGCGCTGATGTCCGAAAACGTCACCACCGCGCCCACCACCTCCTGGTCGTTGCGGATCGGGTACGAGGCGTACTGGGCGTCGAAGCAGGAGCCGTCGCGGCGCCACAGCACCTCGTCGTCGACCCGTTCGCCGCGGCCGTCGCGGAAGGCCTTGAAGATGCGGCAATCGTGCACCGGCATCAGGCTGCGGTCGGCGTGCGAGTGGTGGATCAGATAATGCATGTTGCGGCCCACCACCTCGTCGGGGGTGTAGCCCAGCATGGCCGCGCCGGCGCCGTTGATGAAGATGCAGCGGCCGCGCAGGTCGATGCCGTAGATGCCCTCGCCAGCCGATTCCAGCAGCATTTCCAGCTGGCGGCGCCAGGCCGCGTGGTGTGACAGGTGTTTCAGATCCGCGAACATGCCATTGACCGGCCTGGACGGCCCGGTTCCCCTGTGTTGGGCGTGCGCCGCCCTGTTTTTGCCTGCCCGGGCAGTGTACGGCAGCCCGGAACATTTATTGCGTTTTCCAAACACAGCGTTCCACCAGCCCGAACAAGCGGCCTGCGCGCGGAGGGTAAAATTGCCGGTTGTCCACACCAAGCTGGGAGCAAGCGTGCAGCCGGTCATTTCAGTTCAGGGCCTATCCAAGCGATACGCCTCCGGATTCCAGGCGCTCAAAAGCGTCGACCTGGAAATCCAACGCGGCGAGATCTTCGCCTTGCTCGGCCCCAACGGCGCCGGCAAGACCACGCTCATCAGCATCATCTGCGGCATCGTCAACCCGACCGAGGGCCGGGTGCTGGCCGACGGCCACGATATTTTGACGGACTACCGCGCCGCCCGCAGCGCCATCGGCCTGGTGCCGCAGGAAATCTCCACCGACGCCTTCGAAAGCGTCTGGAACACCGTCACCTTCAGCCGCGGCCTGTTCGGCAAGCCGGCCAACCCGGAATACATCGAGAAGGTGCTGCGCGATCTGTCGCTGTGGGACAAGAAGGACAGCCGCATCATGGCCCTGTCCGGCGGCATGAAGCGGCGCGTGATGATCGCCAAGGCGCTGTCGCACGAACCCAAGATCCTGTTCCTGGACGAACCCACCGCCGGTGTCGACGTCGAATTGCGGCGCGGCATGTGGGACATGGTGCGGCGCCTGCGCGAGAACGGCGTCACCATCATCCTGACCACCCACTACATCGAGGAAGCCCAGGAAATGGCCGACCGCGTCGGCGTGATCCGCAAGGGCGAGATCATCCTGGTCGAGGAAAAGAACGCGCTCATGACCAAGCTGGGCAAGCGCCGCCTGACGCTGACGCTGAAGGCGCCGCTGCCGGGCATCCCGACCGCGCTCGAACCATTCCACCTGGAACTGTCGGCCGATGGCCGCCAACTGGTCTACACCTACGACAACCAGGGCGGCGGCCAGATCTCCAGCCTGCTGCGGCGCCTGACCGAACTGGACATCGAATTCACCGACCTCAACTCCTCGGAAAGCTCGCTCGAAGAGATTTTCGTCAGCCTGGTGCACGGACAATCATGAATTTCTACGCAATCCGCGCCATCTATCGCTTCGAAATGGCCCGCGCCTGGCGCACGCTGATGCAGAGCGTGCTGTCGCCGGTCATCTCCACCTCGCTGTACTTCGTGGTGTTCGGCTCGGCCATCGGTTCGCACATGGTGCAGATCGACGGCGTCAGCTACGGCGCCTTCATCGTGCCGGGCCTGATCATGCTGTCGCTCTTGACCCAGAGCGTGGCCAATGCTTCGTTCGGCATCTACATGCCGCGCTTCTCGGGCACCATCTACGAGATCCACTCGGCGCCCATCTCGTACCTGGAGATCGTCGCCGGCTACGTCGGGGCGGCGGCCAGCAAGTCCATCATCCTGGGGCTGATCATGCTGGCCACGGCGCGCCTGTTCGTGCCGTTCGAGATCGCGCATCCATTCTGGATGCTGGGCTTCCTGCTGCTCACGGCCATCACCTTCAGCCTGTTCGGCTTCATCATCGGCGTGTGGGCCGACGGCTTCGAGAAGCTGCAGATCATCCCGCTGATGATCATCACGCCGCTGACCTTCCTGGGCGGCACCTTCTATTCCATCAAGATGCTGCCGCCGTTCTGGCAGGGCGTGACGCTGTTCAACCCGGTGGTGTACCTGGTCAGCGGCTTTCGCTGGGCGTTCTATGGCGTGGCCGACGTCAACGTCACGGTCAGCGTCGCCATGACGCTGGTGTTCCTGGCCGTCTGCCTGGTGGTGGTGCGCTGGATCTTCAAGACCGGCTATCGCCTGAAGACCTGAGCCTGTCCGTCGGCCGCCCGCCGGAGCAGGGAGGCGGCCCGCGCGTGACGCCCGCGTGTGCGCCGGGCGCCAGCGCCGCCCCGGCTACGCCGCCGCCACGGGCGCCTGGCGCGCCAGCCCGCCATGGGCATCGAGCAGCCGCTCGCGCCACGCGGCCACCGGATCGTCGGCCGCCAGCAGTTCCAGCGCGCTGGTGCAGCGCGCCCACATGAAGAATCCGAACACCGCGTAATCCGCATAGGCCGGCTGCTGGCCGGCCAGGTACGGCTGCCGTGCGAGCATCTGGCGCAATGGCAGCAGGGAGGCGCGCAGGGCCGCCAGTTGTTCTTCCCGCAGCGCGGGCAGGTCTTCGAGCGGGCCGAAGCGCTTTTCGCGGGTGTGGCGGAAGTAGTCCTTGTCCTTGGCGTCGATCAGGGCGTGGATCTCCGGCAGCAGCAACCGCGCCAGCGTCGGCACCAGGGTGGTGTCGGCCCAGCTGTTGGCGAACAGGCTGAGCGCCCGGCCGGTATCGCCGCCGAACAGCGAGGGGCGTTCGGGGAACGTGTCTTCCAGGTAGCAGGCGATCTGCCACGAATCGCTGATCACGTGGTCGCCGTGCACCAGCACCGGCACCAGCTTCTGGCCCGAGAATTCGATCGCTTCCTTGTCGGTGAAGCGCCACGGCACGGTGCGGGCGGCCAGGCCCTTGTGGGCCAGCGCCATGTGCGTTTTCCAGCAATGCGGGCTGAAGCGCAGCGTCGGATCGGCGCCGGCCAGGTCGTACAGGGTGAGATCGGGGGTCAAGATGCCGCGCTCCTTTGGAGGGGTAGGCCCTGGGCCTGTGGACAGGTGCCTAGGATACCTCCAACGGCGGCGCGGCTGGCGCGGCGACCTCCCGGCCGGGCGGGCCGCCGCGCGCGGGGCCTACTGTACCGTCGCGCCGGCCTTGCCCATCTTCATCAGCCGTTCCTTGAGCTGCGGGTTCTGCTGCACGGCCTGGCCAATGCCGTTGAACTCCTGCACGGACAGGCCGTCGGCCTGCACCAGCTTGACCATCTTGGCATCGGCTTCCTGGATCACTTTCTGCTTTTCCGCGTCGGTCTTGGCGGCATCGACCTTGGGACGGTATTCGTCCACCACGCCCGACACCTTCTGCGACGCGGACGCGAAGCGCTGCAGTTGCTGGTCGGTGGGCTGCACCGCCGCCGGCGCCATGGGCGTCTGGCTGGCGGGCGGGGCGCTCTGCGCCAGGACGGGGGCACCGGACAGCGCGGCCGTCAACATGATGGCCGACAGGATTGCGGTTTTGGAATGCGGCATGAAACCTCCTTGTTCCGGATGAATGTCCGACCATGATGGCAATGCACCCGGGGAGGCTTCAAGTTTCGCAATGTGTTTTCCTGTGTCGGCAGGCCACGACGGGGCGGGCCGCGCACAGCAGCGCGGCGCCCGGAGGCGCCGCGGAAACGTTTACGCGCAATTCAGTGACGTCTTAAAACGGGGGCGTGACCCTTTTTTAGACCATTTCCAGCGCGATCGCCGTGGCTTCGCCGCCGCCGATGCACAGCGTGGCCACGCCGCGCTTGCCCTGCGTGGCCTTCAGGGCGCCCAGCAGCGACACCATGATGCGCGCGCCCGAGGCGCCGATGGGGTGGCCGACCGCGCAGGCGCCGCCGTGGATGTTGACCTTGTCGCGCGGGATGTCGTGTTCCTTCATGGCCGCCATGGTGACCGCGGCGAAGGCCTCGTTGATCTCGAACAGGTCGACGTCGGCGGTCTTCCAGCCGGTCTTGTCATAGAGCTTCCTGATCGCGCCCACGGGCGCGGTGGTGAACCACTCGGGTTCCTGCGCGAAGCTGGCGTGGCCGACGATACGGGCGATCGGCTTGCAGCCGAGTTTCCTGGCGGTGGATTCGCGCATCAGCACCAGCGCGGCGGCGCCGTCGGCGTTGCCGGACGAGGACGCGGCGGTGATGGTGCCGTTGGCGGCGAAGGCGGGCTTGAGGGTCGGGATCTTCTCGACGTTGAGCTTTTGCGGGCGTTCGTCCAGTTCGATCACCGTGTCGCCCTTCTTGGACTTGATGGTGACCGGCACAGTCTCCCATTTCAGCACGCCGTCACGCGCGGCCTGCTGCGCGCGCGACACCGATTCCACCGCGAAGGTGTCCTGCTCCTCGCGGGTGAAGCCGTACTTGGCGGCGCAGTCCTCGCCGAACGTGCCCATGGCGCGGCCCACCTGGTAGGCGTCCTCCAGGCCGTCGAGCATCATGTGGTCGTACATGGTGGCGTGGCCGGCGCGATAGCCGCCGCGCGCCTTGGTCAGCAGGTAGGGCGCGTTGGTCATGGATTCCATGCCGCCGGCCACCACCACGCCGTAGGTGTCGGCGACGATGCCGTCGTGCGCCAGCATCGCGGCCTGCATGCCCGAACCGCATACCTTGGACACCGTGATGGCGCCCACCGACGACGGGATGCCCGCCTTGATCGAGGCCTGCCGCGCCGGCGCCTGGCCCTGGCCGGCCTGCAACACGTTGCCCATCAGCACCGCGTCGACCTGATCGGGCTTGAGCCCGGCGCGCTCTAGCGCGGCGCCGATGGCGACGGCGCCCAGTTCATTGGCGGACAGTGTGGAAAATTCGCCCTGGAAGGCGGCCAGCGGGGTGCGCACGGCACTCACGATAACGATGGGATCAGACATGTGAACGCTCCTTGTCGATGGGGGACAACGTAAGGGGGAGAGGCTTCAATGACCAATTTCCAAGGCAGTATAGACGTGGCCTTGTGCGCTGCGATAGCCGCATTGGAACAGGTGACCCGGCCCGAATTCCGCCGTGGCCGCGCGCAGCAGGCGCAGTTCCAGGCACTGCGCGGCCGGGTCGATACGGGTCAGGGTGACGTCGGGAAAATCGAACGCCACGCGGGTGAGCGGCTGCATGCATTTGTAGAACGCTTCCTTGGCCGAGAACAGCAGCGTGGCGAACTCGGCGCGCGTCAGCGCGCCGGCGTCGAACTCGCGTTCCTCCGGCCGCATGCAGACCGATTCGATGGCCTCGACCGCGGGTTCCTCGGCGATCGCCTCGATGTCGATCCCGACCGCGCGCACGTCGCGCCGCCGCGCCACTGCCACGCCCACTAGGCGCCGGCTGTGGCTGATCGAACCGACGTAGCCGTCGGGCCAGAGAGGCGAGCGGTCCGCGGCCACGCCGACCTGCGTGGCGGGCGCGCCCAGCGCGGCCAGCAATTGCGCCGCCAGTTGGCGGCCCGCCTGGAACTCCGCCTGCCGGCGTTGTCCCGGCGGCAGGCCGTCCGGCGTGATCCATGCCAGCCGCTGCGCCAGCCGTGGCGTCAGCGGCAGCGCCGGCAGCACGTCGATGCCGTCCCGGGTCATGGCGGCCCGCCAGGCGCGCGGGGCGTGAAAACGGAAGTCGCGAAGGGTTGCATGCAAGGATTGAAACGTCGTTGGAGCGCCGAGGCAAATCCGGCCGGTAAACACCGGAAGAACGCGCGTGGGAACGGGGCTTTCCGGGCGGCCGGACTGCCGGGAAAACCCGTCTGAAACCGCAGGAAAAAGCCCATTCCAGGTGCCGAATGCTTCTTATACACTGGCGCCTCGAAGCCCGCACGCACAAGATGCGGGCCGCCATAAAAGCGCGGCGGATTCCGCCGCGCAACGGCAAAACCGGCACGCTATCCGGGGAGACAATATGAGTGACTTTCACCTGACATTGCTCGCCTTCAAGGAATCTCCCGCGCCGCAAGTCATCTGCAGCGCGCGCAAGATCTCGGAATGCAATCACTCCTTCGCGAATCTGTTCGGCTATACGCGCAGGGAACTGGTGGGCAAATCGATTCTGCAGCTTTATCCCTCGCTGTCCGATTTTCACCAGATCGGCCAACGCTGCCTCAAGCACCTGGAAAGCAATTGCTACTACGAAGACGAGCGCTTCATGCAGCATCGCAGCCGCGAGGTGTTCTGGGCGCGCGCGCGCGGCATCACCCTGACCCCGGAGGACCCTTTCGACCTGATGATCTGGAGCTTCGAGCGCATCGCCGAAAACTGCCTGCGCACAGCGAACCTGACGCGACGCGAGCGCGAAATCTCCGCGTACGTGGCCAACGGCCTGAGCTGTAAGGAGATCGCCATGCGGCTGGACATCTCCTACCGCACGGTAGAGGTGCATCGCGCCCGCATCATGCGCAAGCTGGACGCCAAGAACACCGCCGAGCTGGTATCCAAGATCATCCTGGTCGACAACATGGCCTGACCGGCGCCGCGCGTCCCGCTTCATTTTCCGAGCATCATCTCAGGCAGGATCGTGACGATGACCGGGAAGAAGAACAGGATCAGCGTGGTGACCACCTCCATGATGACGAACCACCAGGCGCCGTGGAAGATGCGCGTTAACGGCGTCTGGCGGTCGATGCCCGCGATGACGAACACATTCAGCCCGACCGGCGGCGTGATCAGGCCGATTTCGCACATCTTCACGGCCAGGATGCCGAACCAGATCGGGTCGAAGCCGAGCGACACCACCGTGGGGAACATGATCGGCAGCGTGATCACCAGCATCGAGAAGGCATCCAGGAACATGCCGAGCGGGAAGTAGGCCAGCAGCATCAGCCCCACCACCAGCAGCGGCGGGATGTCCGAGGAGACGATCACCTCGGCGATCTGCTGCGGGATCTGCACCAGGCTCAGGAACAGGCTGAAGATGCCCGCGCCCAGCATGGTGAACAGGATCATCACGGTGGTGGTGACGGCGTTGCGCAGGCTCTCGACCAGCTTGGCGCCCAGCTCGCCGCGCGCCTGCCGCGCGCACAGCAGCATGATGAACGCGGCGCATGCGCCGACCGCGGCGGCCTCGGTCGCCGTGACGAAACCCAGGTAGATGCCGCCCAGCACGATCACGAACAGCACCAGCACCTGCCAGCCGTTGCGGACCGAGGCCACGCGCTCGCGCCAGGGACTCTTGGGCAGCACCGTGGCCGCCATCTGCGGCGAGGCGCTGATGACGCGGATGCCCAGGATGAACACCAGCGTCGACAGCAGGCCCGGCAGCACGCCGGCCACCAGCATCTTGCCGGCCGAGACCTCGGTCAACGCCGCGTAGAAGATCAGCAGCACGCTGGGCGGGATCAGCACCCCCAGGACGCCGCCGGCCGCCACCGCGCCGGCCGACAGGCGCGGGTCGTAGCCGGCCCGCTTCATCTCGGGAATGGCGACGGCGCCCACGGTCGCGGCGGTGGCCACGCTGGAGCCCGAGGTGGCGGCGAAGCCGGCGCAGGTCAGCACGCTGGCGATGGCCAGCCCGCCCGGCATGTGGCCGACCCATTTGCGCGCCACGTCGAACAGCTTGCGTCCCACCCCCGCGTGATGGGCGAAGGCGCCCATCAGGATGAACAGCGGAATGACGGTCAGCAGGTACGAGGCCGACTGCGCGTAGGAATAGGATTTGAGCCGGTTCAGCACGAAGGCGCTGTCTTCGACCAGGATCAGGCCGGTGATGCCCGCCAGCGCCAGCGCGGCGAACACCGGCGCGCCCAGCAGCAGGAACACGAAGATCAGGCCGGTGGCGATCAGCGTTATGGTGACGTCGTCCATGGAGGGGATCCCGGAAAGGGTCAGTGCGAGGCCAGCGCCGGCGTGGCGCGGGCGGCGGGTTCGGCGCGGCACAGGCTGCAGCCGGCCTGCGCCAGCATCTGCAGCGCGCCGAACCACAGGCCGATGGCGACGATGGCCTTGGTCCACCAGACCGGCACTTCGACGTAGCCCCAGCGGAACTCGCGGATCTCGATCGATTCCAGCGCCTCGCCGCTGGCGGGGTAGGCCAGCATGGCCAGCACCGCGGCGGCGGCCAGCCAGGCCAGCGCGTCCATCCACTGCGCCACGCGCGGCGGCACCTTCTTGTGCAGCAGCGTGACGCGGATGTGGGCATCGTCCATCTGCGTCCAGCCCAGGCCGAAGAACACGATCACCACCAGGCTCAGTTCGGACATCTCGAACAGTCCGGGGATGGAATGGCCGTAGAGGGCCCGCACGATGGCATCGAGCGTGATGCCGAACATCAGGAACAGCAGGAACAGCGTGGCGATGGCGCCGAACAGGTTGGAGAGGGCGCGCAACACCGCGCCCAGGCGGGAGGAGTAGTCCATGGATGTTCTGCCGGTGGGCGGCCCGGCGCGCTGGCCGGGCCGCGGGGGAAGGAAACCGCCCTCAGGCCTCGGCGGCCAGTTCGTCGAAGCGTTTCAAGCTGCCCTGCTTGTCGTACTTGGCGATGGCGTTGTTCACCAGCGTCTGCATCGCCAGTCCGTCCAGCCCGGCGGGCCTGGCCACCCGATCCACCCAGCCGTCGGTCTGGGCCGGCTGCACCAGGCCGCGCGCCTGGTCCTTCTCGGCCTGCGGCAGCGACGAGAACTTCGTGCCCTCGGCCTTGGCGGTCTTGACGTACTGGCGCGCGGCCGCCTCGTAGATGCGGGCGTATTCGCCGCCGTAGATTTCGCTGACGATCTGGTCGCTGACCTGCTTGACCGGATCGGGGAAGTTGTTCCACACGCGGGCGTTGATAATGGTCGCGGCCGGGCCGTGCGGGCCGTCGCCGATATCGGTGAAGTACGGCGCGATCTCGTGCAGCTTGTAGGCCACGGCGGTAATGAAGTCGAAACCGTAGACGCCGTCCAGCACGCCGCGTTCCAGCGCGGTGTAGACCTCGGGCGCGGCCATCGGCACGGCGGTGCCGCCCAGCCGCTCGATGACCTCGTTGGCGGCGCCGTAGCCGCGGATGCGCTTGCCGCGGATGTCCGCGATCGAATTGATCGGCTGGCGCGTCACCAGCGGCGCGTAGTACCAGTTGGTCCAGTACAGCACCTTGCTGTTGTAGCGGCGTTCCCATTCGTCGCGCAGCGGCTGGTATTCGGCGTAGACATCCCGGCACAGCCATTGCAGCGCGTCCGAGCGGTGCATGCGGTAGTACCAGTCCAGCCCGCGTGTCACGGGCAATTGCGACTGGTAGTAGCCCGGCGAGATCAACGACATTTCCGAGGTGCCGTCGCGCACGGCGGACAGGTGCTCGCCGACCTTGTTCAGGGATTGGGCCCAGTAGCGCCGCACCTTGACCGCGCCGTTGGTGCGGGTTTCGAGCTGCTTCAGGTACCACTCGTCCAGCCGCGACGGGCCCGAGGTTTCGCTGATGTAGCTGTCGAACTTCAGGGTGACCGGCCTGGCCGCGGCGGCCGCGCGGCCGGTCCAGATGGCCGGGGCCGAGGCGCCGGCCAGCAGGCTGGCGGCCTTGATGAAATCGCGTCTTCTCATGCTCTCCTCCTTGGGGGATTCCGGCTTCTGATGCGCCGGTTCATTGGCACGGCCTGGCAACAACCCTAGCCGGTGGATTCGGCACCGCGCAGTGCTTCGCGCAATGCGGTCTTGAGAATCTTGCCGTAGCTGTTCTTGGGCAACTCTTCATGGAACACATAGCGCTTGGGCTTCTTGAACGAGGCGATCTCGCCGCGGCACCAGGCGTCCAGTTCCTCGGGAATCAGGGTGGCGCCCGGGCGCTTCACCACGAACGCCACCACTTCCTCGCCCCATTGCGCGCTGGGGGCGCCGACCACCGCCACCTCGCGCACGCCGGGGTGGCGCGCCAGCGCTTCCTCGACCTCGCGCGGGTAGATGTTGGAGCCGCCCGAGATGATCACGTCCTTGCTGCGGTCGGTCAGCGTCAGGAAGCCGCAAGGGTCCAGCCGGCCGATGTCGCCGGTGCGCAGCCAGCCATCCACCAGCGTTTCGGCGGTGGCGGGATCGTTGCGCCAGTAGCCCTGCATCACGGCGTTGCCGCGCACCAGCACTTCGCCCTCGGTACAGTGGGGCACCGCGCGCAGCGCGGCGTCGACCACGCGCAGTTCCATGCAGCTTTGCGCGGTGCCGACCGAGGCCAGCCGCGCCGCGCGCTCGGGATGGGCGGCGTCGGCGATGACGTCGCGCGACAGGGCGGTGATGGTCATGGGGCTTTCGCCCTGGCCATAGATCTGCACGAAGCGCTGGCCCAGCACCGCCAGGGCTTCCTCCAGGTCCGCCAGATACATCGGCGCGCCGCCGTAGATGATGGTCTTGATGCCGCGGCCGTCGCGGCCGCCGGCGCGCGCCTGTTCGACCAGGCGCTTGATCATGGTGGGCGCCGCGAAGAACGACAGCGGGCCGGTCTGTTCGGCCAGCGCCAGGATCTCGGCCGGCTCGAAGCCGCGCGACTCGGGCACGATGTGGCGCGCCGCCTTGCGCACGTACAGCACGTGGTACAGCCCGGCGCCGTGCGACATGGGCGCGGCGTACAGCATGCCGTCGCCAGGCTCCACGGTTTCCACGTCCACCGCGTAGCACAGGCCCATGGCCACCAGGTTGCGATGGCTCAGCATCACGCCCTTGGGCCGGCCGGTGGTGCCGGAGGTATAGAACAGCCAGGCCAGCGCGTCGGCGGCCAGCGCCGCGGGCGGGGCCCAGGGGCCGGGCGCCTCGCAGACCCTGGCGTAGTCGGCGCCATCGATCTCCAGGTGGCGGCAGGCCGCCGGCAGGCAGTCGGCCGGCAGGTCGTCGCGCCGGTCGGTGAAGATCACGCTGGCGTCGGCGTTGGCGGCGATCCAGCCGACCTCCTTGGGATGCAGCTTGGGGTTGATGGGGACGGCCACCGCGCCCAGCCACCAGGCTGCGTACAGCAGTTCCAGGTACTCGACGCGGTTGCGCGCGAACAGCGCCACGCGGTCGCCCGGGGCCAGGCCGTGTTCCTGTCGCAGCCAGGCGGCCAGGGCGGCCGCGCGGCGGGCGAAGTCGTGATAGGTGGCGTGCAGCCGCAAGCCGTTGAACAGGGCCGGCCGCGCGCCGTGCTCCAGCGCGGCCGCCTGCAACCAGTTGGCGATATTCATGCCGTCAGGCCCGCACGGCTTCGAGCACCGACGCGTAGTTCGCGACGGCCATGCCACCCATGTTGAACACCAGCCCGAGTTCGGCGCCGGGCCGTTGCATCTGGCCGGCGCGTCCGGTCAGCTGGCGATAGGCCAACGCGTGCATCGAGACGCCGGTGGCGCCCACCGGATGGCCCTTGGCCTTGAGCCCGCCGGACAGGTTGACGGGCAGGTCGCCGTCGCGCCGCACCGTGCCCTCGGCCAGCACGCGATGGCCTTCGCCCGGCGCGGCCAGGCCCATGGCCTCGTAGATCAGCAGTTCGGCGATGGTGAAGCAATCGTGCACCTCGGCGAAATCCAGGTCCTGCAACTGCACGCCGGCATCCGAATAGGCGCGTTGCATGGCGCGGTGGGGACCCTCGAACGCCAGCAGGTCGCGGCCCTCCAGCGGCAGCATGTCATTGACCTGGGTGGCGGCGCGAAAGCGCACCTGGCGCGCATAGCGCGGCGCGCGCCGCTCGCAGGTCAGGATGACGGCGGCGGCGCCGTCGCTGATGGGCGAGCAGTCGGTCATGCGCAGCGGCGACGCGATCATCGGATTGCGTTCCGAGATGGTGTTGCAGAAGTCGGCGTCCAGTTCGCGCCGCAGCTGCGCCAGCGGATTGCGCAGGGCGTTGGCGTGGTTCTTGGCGGCAATGGCGGCCATGACCGGCAGCGGGTCGTCGTAGCGGTCGGCGTATTGCTCGGCCAGGCGCGCGAACTGCTGCGGAAAGCTCATGGCGCTTTCGCGCGGATCGTTCTTGTAGCCGGCGCAGGCCAGCGCCTCGGTCACTTCCGGCGTGGTGCGCGAGGTCATCTTCTCGACGCCGATCACCAGCACGGTGCCGGCCGCGCCCGACTGGATGGCGCGCAGGCCGGCATGGATCGCGGCCGAGCCCGAGGCGCAGGCGTTCTCGCAACGGGTCGCGGGCTTGAAGCGCAGCGCCGGGTGTGCCTGGTGCACCAGCGAGGCGGGAAAGGCATCGGGCACCAGCCCCGCGTTGAAATGCCCCAGGAAGATCGCGTCGATCTCGGCCGGATCCACGCCGGCGTCTTCGATCGCCTCGTTGGCCGCCATCACGATGAGTTGCTCAAGATTCAGAGCGTCCAACTTGCCGAACGGCGTATGGCCGCTGCCCACGATCGAAACGCCCGAATGATCGAACATGTCCCTCTCCCCATGCACGGTGATGTGCGGCGGTGGTGTGCTTGTGCGAATCAAGTGTAGGACTGCCCCAATACGTATCTCTATACGTGCATCCACGTACGCGAATACGTAGTGCGGCGTGGCTCGCGGGGACCCGTACGTACCGCGTTCGCGGCGCCCGGCGCGCCGCGAACGCGCCGCGCCGAGGCCGCCGCATGACGCGCGAAATACGACGAAGACGCCCATATTCAGGGGCTTGCGGACATGTTCACCTGTGTTCGATACGGCGTTTGACGCGGGCAGCCGCAAGGCGCCGCGATGCGCGCTTTTGCTCGAAAAAATGGGGGTGTACGTACGTGTTCGGCGGCAGTGACGCGTCTGGAATTTTCAAATCATCTGTATAAGAATTCGTCGACGCGAGCATGCGGGCGGCAGGCAACGCATTAGAAAAAAACGTGCTGCCGCCAGGGTCAGAATGTCTTTCATAGGAAGAACAGATCATGACGGGTTTCGTATCGCTTTTGGTTGGAGACGGCAGTGTCCTGGTTCGTTGCGGCGAACTGCTGATGGCAAAGGGACACCGCATACAGGCAGTGATTTCCACGGATTTGACCGTGCGCGCGTGGGCCGCCAAGGCCGGCATCCCGCAGTACGCCCTGGACGATGCGGTCAAGCCGGAATCCCGGTTGTCGGCCGACATTCTCTTCAGTATCGGCAATTACTCGGTGATCCCGGACGCGCTGCTCGAGCGCGTGCGGCGCATGAGCATCAACTACCACTATGGCCCGCTGCCGGAATACTCGGGCCTGCACGTGCCGGCCTGGGCGGTATACGACCGCGCCACCGATTACGCCATCACCTGGCATCGCATCGGCGAGATCATCGACGGCGGCGGCATCCTCAAGCGCGTCGCCGTGCCGATCGAGTCGACCGACACGGCCCTGTCGCTGGGCCTGAAGTGCGATGAGACCGCCATCCAGAGCTTCGGCGCGCTGGTCGACGAGCTGGCCGCCGGCCGCGAAAGCGAGACGCCGCAGGACCTGTCCCGCCGCCGCTATTTTTCGCGCCATTCGCAGTTCTCGGCCGAAGGCCTGATCGACTGGAACCAGGACGCCGAGCAGATCGCCGCCATGGTGCGCGCCACCGACCACGGACCCTTCAGCAGCCCGCTGGTGTGGCCCAAGGCGCTGATCGACGGCCGCGTGCTGGCCGTGCGCAAGGTCAGCATCGAGGCGCGCGCCGCGGGCGCGGCGCCGGGCGACGTGGTGGCGGCCGACGCGTTCGGCGCCAGCATCGCCACGGGTAACCGCGCGCTGCGCCTGGAGGCGCTGTGCACCCTGGAAGGCGAGGACGTCGCGATTGCCGATCTGGTCAGCGGCGGCAGTCTGCAGGCCGGCGCGCGTCTGGCCTCGGTGGGCGAGCAGGCCCGCGCCCAGGTCACCGCCGCCGGCACCGCCGCGTCCGCGTCGACCGCCTACTGGCGCGGCCAATGGGCCGCCTGGCAGCCGTATCGCCTGCCCTACGCGCGGCCGGCGACCGCCGACGCCAACACGGCGCCGATCGTGGGCAAGCTGCCCGCCGCGCCGCGGGGCGCCGGGCGCGAGCAGGCATACGTGGAGCAGGCCGTGGGCGGCCTGTGCACCTTCCTGGCGCGCGCGTCGGGCGTGGCCGAGGTCCACCTGGCGGTGGCGTTGCCGCGCGCCGAGGTGGAGCCGGAGTGCCGCGATGTGTTCTGCGCCTGGGCGCCGGTGCTGGCGCGGCTGGACGCGGCGGCGCCGCTGTCGCGCAATCTGGAGGCCGTGGCCGAGGCCCTGGGCCGGGCGCGCGAGCATGGCCTGATCCGGCGCGACCTGATCGGCCGCGACGCCACGCTTGCCGCGCGCCATGCGCGCGGCGAATTGACGCCGGACGTGCTGGTGTCCAGCCAGGTGCCGGCCGCCCATGCGGTGGACGAGGATCGTCCGGCGCTGGAATTCGTGCTGCTGGTTGGCAGTGAATCCTTCGAACTGCACTTCAACCCGCGCAAGATCACGCGCCGCGCCGCGGCCCAGCTGGCCGCGCAGGTGGCGGACTGGTGCCGCCGCCTGCCGGCGTCGGCCGACCGCAAGCTGGGCGAGGTCGAGGCGCTGTCGGCGGGCGAACGGCAATCGCTGGTGGAGCAGTTCAACGCCACCGGCGACGCCGCCACGCTGGGCGCCGTGGTGCATGAACTGTTCGAGCATGCCGCCGCCCAGCACGCGGGCAGGGTGGCGCTGCGCTGCGCCGACCAGGCCATGTCGTACGGCGAACTGAACGCCGCCGCCAATCGCGTGGCCGGCGTGCTGCGCGGCAAGGGCATCGGCCGGGGCCAACGGGTGGGCGTATGCCTGGACCGCTCCATCGACATGGTGGTGGCGCTGCTGGCTGTGCTGAAGACGGGCGCCGCCTATGTGCCGGTCGACATGGCGTTCCCGGCCGAACGCATCCGCCAGATGCTGGAAGCCGCCCAGCCGGCGCTGCTGATCGCGCCGCCGGCGGCGCGCGACGGCAGCCTGAGCGCCTGGGCCGAACGCTGCCTGGACCTGGGCGCGGCGCTGGCCCAGGCCGGCGACGACGGCGACAACGTGCCGGGCGCGGCGCAGGCCGACGACCTGGCCTACGTCATCTTCACCTCCGGTTCCACCGGCAAGCCCAAGGGCGTCGAAGTGACCCATGGCGCCCTCGGCAACTTCCTGCTGTCGATGCGCGCCACGCCGGGCTGCGAGGCCGGCGACAGCCTGCTGGCCGTCACCACGATCTCCTTCGACATCGCGGCGCTGGAGCTGTTCCTGCCGCTGATCAGCGGCGCCAGCGTGGTGATCGCGCGCCAGCAGGAAAGCCTGGATGGCCAGACGCTGCTGGATCTGATGCGCCGCCATGCCGTCACCATGATGCAGGCCACGCCCACCACCTGGCAGCTGTTGCTGCAATCGGGCTGGCCGCGCGCCGTGTCGCTCAAGCGCCTGCTGTGCGGCGGCGAAGCGCTGCCGCGCGCTTTGGCCGATGAGCTGCTGGCGCGCGCCGAGTCGGTGTGGAACATGTATGGCCCGACCGAGACCACCGTCTGGTCCAGCGTCTGGCAGGTGCGGCCGGGCGAGGATATCGTCATCGGCCAGCCCATCGCCAACACCCAGCTATACGTGCTGGACGCCAACCTGGCGCCGGTGCCGGCCGGCTTTGCCGGCGAGCTGTGCATCGGCGGCGCCGGCGTGGCGCGCGGCTACCACAAGGATCCGGCGCAGACGGCGGCGCAGTTCGGCGCCAATCCGTTCGCGCCCGGCGCCCTGTACCGCACCGGCGACCTGGCCTGCTTCAAGGAACCGGGCAAGCTGGTGGTGCTGGGCCGCAACGACGGCCAGATCAAGCTGCGCGGCTTCCGCATCGAACTGGGCGAAGTCGAGGCCGCCGTGGCCAGCCACGAAGACATCGGCCGCGCCGTGGTGGTGGGCCGCAACGACCAATTGGTCGCCTACTGCCTGCGCAACAGCGCGCCGGCCAGCGCCGCGCAGGACCGCCGCGCCGAGACCACCGCCGTGACCGAATGGCGCGACGTCTGGGACCGGGCCTACGAGCCCGGCGCGGCCGATCCCACCTTCAACACCGCCGGCTGGCACAACAGCTACGACGGCCTGCCGTTCGCCGCCGACGAAATGCGCGACTGGCAGCAACGCACCGTCGACCGCATCCTGGCCACCGGCCCCGAGCGCGTCTTCGAAATCGGCTCGGGCACCGGCCTGGTGCTGTTCGGCGTCGCGCCCAAGGTCGCGCAGTACCGCGCCATCGACGCCTCCAGCCAGGCGGTCGAACAGATCAACCGGCACCTGGGCGGCCTGCCGCAGGCCTCGTGCGAACACCGCCTGGCCAACGATCTGCCGGAGGTGGCGCCGGGCAGCTTCGACACCGTGGTCATCAACTCGGTGGCGCAGTACTTCCCCAGCGCCGGCTATCTGCTGTCGGTGCTGGATTGGGCCACCGAGGCCGTGACCGAAGGCCGCATCTTTGTGGGCGACGTGCGCGACCTGGCGCTGCTGGAGGCGTTCCACGCCGACGTGGCGAACTTCCAGGGCCTGTGCAGCCTGTCGGCCGACGAACTGCGCCGGCGCACGCAACGCGGCCTGCGCGCGGAACGCGAGCTGGTGCTGGCGCCTGAATTCTTCGCCAACCTGCCGGCGCTGTATCCGCGGATCTCGCGCGTCGAGATCCTGCTGCGCGACGGGGCCTACGTCAACGAGATGTCGCGCTTTCGCTTCGACGTCATCCTGCATGTCGGGGTGCCGGCCGCCGGCCGCGCCAGGCCGCAACGCCTGGCCGCGCTCGACTGGCGCGGCGACGGGCTCGACCTGGCGGCGCTGGCCAGCAGCCTGAAGGCGGGCGGCAAGCCGCTGGCCATCGCCAATATTCCCAATGGCCGGCTGGCCGACGTGCACCAGCGCGTCGGCCACGTGCTGGAGGCCAAGGCCACGGCCGAGCCGGGCCAGTGGGTCGATCCGCGCGACCTGGCGCAGGCCGCCGAGGCGGCGGGCTACCGCATGGCCATGCTGCCGAGCCGCTCGCGCGACATCTGGGCCTTCGACGCGGTGTTCTGGCTGGCCGGCGAGCAGCCCGACCTGACCTGGCAGGCGCCGCAGGCCGTCGATCGCGCAGCGCTGTCGCGCTTGGCCAACCAGCCGGCCGCCGGCGCGCCGCCGCGTCCCGCGCTGCAACGCGTGCTGCGGCCCTGGCTGGAGGCGCGCCTGCCGGGCTACATGATTCCGGACTTCTTCGTCGAACTGGATGAATTCCCGTTGACGCCGAACGGCAAGATCGACCGCAAGGCGCTGCCCGAACCCACCGAGGTGATGCTGGAGCCGGCGGTGCAGCCCACCAACGAGCTGGAACAGCAATTGCAGGCGGTGTGGGCCGAGGTGCTGGGCCACGACCGCATCGGCATTCACGACAGCTTCTTCAAGATCGGCGGCAACTCGCTGCGGGTGGTGCGGGTGCAGGCCGAGCTGCAGAAGCTGCTGGGCCGCAACGTGTCCACTTCCACGCTGTACGAGCACTTCACCATCAAGGACCTGGCCGCCCACCTGGCCGGCAACAAGAAGGCGGTGCTGAACACGCCCAAGCGCCGCAATGCGCTGGCCGACGAGCCCATCGCCATCGTCTCGATGGCCTGCCGCCTGCCGGGCAACGTCAACAGCCCCGAAGACCTGTGGAACCTGCTGGAGCGCGGCGGCGACGGCATCGTCGAAGTGCCCAGGGAACGTTGGGACGCGGCGGCCATCTATGACGCCGACCCGGACGCGCGCGGCAAGTCGTACTGCATGCGCGGCGGCTTCGTGACGCCGATCGACCTGTTCGACGCGCCATTCTTCGGCATTTCGCCGCGCGAGGCGCGCGCGCTCGATCCGGCGCAGCGCATGATGCTGGAAGTCACCTCCGAGGCGATCGAGCAGGCCGGCTATTCGATGGACCAGCTGCGCGGCAGCCAGACCGGCGTGTTCGTCGGCATCGGCAAGGGCTACCACGAGTACGGCCTGGCGCTGGCCGGCGGCCTGGCGGACCTGGACGGCTACGTTGGCACCGGTTCGGCCGGCAGCACCATGTCCGGCCGGGTCTCGTACGTGCTGGGCCTGGAAGGACCGAGCATGACGGTGGACACCGCCTGCTCGTCGTCGCTGGTGACCACGCACCTGGCCTGCAATGCCTTGCGCCAGGGCGAATGCGACCTGGCGGTGGCGGCTGGCGTGACGCTGATGCTGTCGCCCGACCTGCATGTGGAATTCAGCCGCCTGCGCGGCATGTCGCCGGACGGCCGCTGCAAGTCGTTCTCGTCCAGCACCGACGGCACCGGCTGGAGCGAAGGCGCCGCCGTGGTGGTGCTCAAGCGCCTGTCGGACGCGCAGCGCGACGGCGATCCGATCCTGGCCGTCCTGCGCGGCACCGCGGTCAACCACGCCGGCCACAGCGCCAGCCTGACCACGCCCAGCGGCCCGGCGCAGCAGCGCGTGATCCGCCAGGCGCTGGCCATGTCGGGATTGCAGCCTTCCGACATCGATTACCTGGAGGCCCATGGCACCGGCACCAAGCTGGGCGACCCGATCGAGGGCAACGGCCTGGCCGCGGTGTTCGGCGGCAGCCATACGCCCGAGCGGCCGTTGTGGGTCGGCTCGGTCAAGTCCAACCTGGGCCACACGCAGGCCGCGGCCGGCCTGGCGGGCGTCATGAAGACGGTGCTGGCCATGCACCACGACAAGCTGCCCATCACGCTGCACGTGGTCGAGCCGACCCCGGCGGTGGACTGGGCCGCGGCGCAGATGGCGCTGGTGCAGCAGGAGCAGCCGTGGCCGGCGGGCGAGCGCCCGCGCCGCGCCGGCGTCAGCTCATTCGGCATCGGCGGCACCAATGCCCATGTCATCGTGGAGGAACCGCCCAAGCCGGCCGCGCCGGCCCGCGCCGCCAAGCCGGCGGCCGCGCCCGAGTCGTTGCCGTTCGTGCTGTCTGCCTTCACCGTGCCGGCGTTGCGGGCGCAGGCCGACAAGCTGCACCTGCACATGGGCATGAACATCCAGGACCGCTTCCTGGACGTGGCCTATTCGCTGGCCACCACCCGGACCCACTTCCGCAAGCGCCTGGTGGTGTTCGCCAAGGGCAAGTCCGACCTGCTCGACGCGCTGGCCTCGTACGCCCGCACCGGCGAGGTGCCGGCGGGCGCGGTCAGCATGGTCGATGACCGCGACCGCGAATGCCGCCTGGCCCTGCTGTTCACCGGCCAGGGCAGCCAGCTGCCGCGCATGGGCCACGGCCTGTACCAGTCCAATCCGGTGTTCCGCCAGGCGCTGGACGACATCGCGCAGCGCTTCACCACGCTGGAAAAACCGCTGCTGGAGGTGATGTTCGCCGAGGCCGGCAGCGCCGAGGCCGCGTTGCTCAACCGCACCGATTTCACCCAGCCGGCCCTGTTCGCGCTGGAAGTGGCGTTGTGGCGGGTGTGGGAAAGCTGGGGCGTGCAGCCCGAGCTGCTGCTGGGCCACAGCATCGGCGAGATCGCCGCGGCCCATGCCGCCGGCGTGTTCGACCTGGACGACGCCTGCCGCCTGGTGGCCGCGCGCGGCCGCCTGATGCAGGCCTTGCCGGCCGGTGGCGGCATGGCCTCGCTGGAAGCCAGCGCAGCCGAGGTCGAGGCCGCCCTGGCCGCGCTCGGCCTGGCCGCGCAGGTTTCGCTGGCGGGCCTGAACGCGCCGCAGCAGACGGTGGTGTCCGGCGACCTGGCCAGCATCGAGCAGGTGGTGGCGCATTTCAAGCAGCAACAGCGCAAGGCCAAGCGGCTGGAGGTCTCGCACGCGTTCCACTCGCATCTGCTGGAGCCGATGCTGGGCGCCTTCCGCCAGGTGGCGCAGTCGCTCGACTACGCCGCGCCGAAGCTGGCCCTGGTCAGCAGCCTGACCGGCGAGCTGGCCAAGCGCGGCGAGATGACCCAGCCGGAATACTGGGTGCAGCAGGCGCGCCAGGCGGTGCGCTTCAACGCCGGCATGCGCACGCTCTACCAGCAGGGCATCAATACCTTCCTGGAACTGGGCCCGCAGCCGGTGCTGTCCGGCATGGGCGCGGCCTGCCTGGCCGATGACGGCCCGGTGACCTGGGTGGCCTCGCTCAATCCGGCCAAGGACGAGACCCAGACCTTGCAGAAGGGCCTGGCCGAGCTGCACGTGCTGGGCGCGGCGGTGAACTGGCGCGGCTTCTTCGCCCCGTATGGCGGCGAGCGGGTCAAGCTGCCCACCTACGCCTTCCAGCGCGAGCGCTACTGGCTCGAACCCATGCCCACGCGCACGGTCGGCGCCGGCCTGAACGACGCCAACCACCAGTTGCTGGGCGGCGGCGTGCAGATCGCCGGCACCGACATGACGATGTTCACGACCGTGGTGGCGGCCGACGAGCCGGCCTGGGTGCGGGAGCACCAGGTGATGGACGCGGTGCTGATGCCGGGCACGGCGTTCTTCGAGGCCATGCGCGCGGCGGGGCGGCAGGTCAAGGGCCAGTGGGACCTGGCCGACGTGATCATCCTGGCGCCGATGGTGCTGGCGCCCGGGGTGTCGCTGCGCATGCAGATCACCGTGGGCGCGGAATCGGGCGGCGCCCGCACGGTGCACGTCTACAGCGCGCCGGAATCGGACGAGGACGGCGAATGGCAGCTGCACGCCGAAGGCAAGCTGGCGCCGGCCCAGGCCGCGCGCCAGGACTCGGTCGAGCTGCCGCCGCCCGACGGCGATCCGATCGACGTGACCGCGCTCTACCAGGACCTGCATGAACTGGGCTATGGCTACGGCCCGACGTTCCAGGGCATCAATGCCGCCTGGCACGTGGACGGCGACGTCTGGGCGCGCGTGGCCTTGCCGGAAGCGGCCGCGTCGTCGGCGATCCGCTACGGCCTGCATCCCGCGCTGCTGGACGCTTCGATGCACTCGCTGCTGCTGACTCAGCGCCTGAAGGCGCAGGTGGGCGACGACGTGTTCGTGCCGTTCGAGGCCGAACGCCTGTCGGTCTGGAAGGACGGACTGGCCGAGGTCTGGGTCAAGGTGGCGGACTTCGAACTGGGCGAGGGCGAGTTCTGGGCCTCGCTGGACCTGTACGACACCAATGGCGAACACGTGGGCCGGCTGCAGCGCCTGCATGCGCGCCGCATCGACCGCGCGGCGCTGCGGCGGCTGGCGGCGGCCGGGGTCGACCGCTTCCTGTTCCGCACGGAATGGCAGCCGGTCGAGGCGCCCGAAGCCGTCTTCGGCGGCACCTGGGGCCTGATGGGAGGCAGCGGCACGCCGTGGGCCGACGCGCTGCGGTCGCGCCTCGCAGAGGCCGGCGCGCAGGTGGTCGACATCGCCCAGTTGAACGAGGCCGAGGCCTGCGATGGCGTGATCCAGCTGTGGGCCGGCGACGGCGCGGTCGAGAAGGCGTCGCACCGCCAGGCCGCCAGCGCGCTGGTGCAGGTGCAGGAACTGGCGCTGGCCGGCTTTACCAAGCCCGTCATCTGGGTGACGCGCGGCGCTGTCGGCACCAGCAGCGACGATCCCGTGTCCGACCTGGGCGCAAGTCCCTTGTGGGGCCTGCTGCGCACCGCGCGCAACGAGCATCCCGAACTGGCCCTGCGCATCGTCGACCTGGGCGAGACCGCGGCCGACCTGGACACGCTGGCGTCCGCGCTGGCATTGGCCGACGAGCCCGAGTGCGCGCTGCGCGGCGGCAAGCTGCTGGCGCCGCGTCTGAAGAAGGCGCCCGCCAACGCCGGCCTGGTGTTGCCGGCCGAGGGCAACTGGCGCCTGGAGATCGCCACCAAGGGCCGCCTGGACCAGCCGCTGTCGGTCAAGACGCTGGTGGACGAGCCGCTGGCGGCGGGCGAGATCCGCGCCGCGGTCAAGGCTACCGGCGTGAACTTCCTGGACGTGCTGAATGCGCTGGGGATGGTCGAAATCCCGGCCCTCGGCCTGGAGTTCGCCGGCGTGGTGACCGAGGTCGGCAGCGCCGTCAAGCACCTCAAACCAGGCGACCCGGTGCTGGGGCTGGCGCGCGGCGCCTTCGGTTCCTCCATCGTGGTGGACGCGCGCCAGGTCGTGGCCAAGCCGGACAACCTCAGCTTCGAGGAAGCGGCCACCATCCCCATGACCTTCCTGACGGCATGGTACGGCCTGCACGTGCTGGGCAACATGCAGCCGGGCGAGCGCGTGCTGGTGCATGCCGCGGCCGGCGGCGTCGGCATGGCGGCGGTGCAACTGGCGCTGCTGCATGGCGCCGAGGTCTACGGCACCGCCAGCGAGCCGAAGTGGCCGGCGCTGCGCAAGCTGGGGCTGGCCGATGACCACATCGGCACCTCGCGCAGCCTGGACTTCGCGCAGACCTTCGCCGAAACGGCGCCGGGCCGCAGCTTCGACATCGTGCTCAACTCGCTGGCGCGCGAGTTCATCGACGCCAGCTTCGCCATGCTCAAGCCGGGCGGACGCTTCCTGGAGATGGGCAAGATCGACCTGCGCGACCAGGCCTGGGTCGAGGCCAACCATCCGGGCGTGACCTACCGCGTCTACAACCTGCCCGAGGCCGGCGTCGAGCGCATCCAGGAGATGCTGACTGCCATCGCCGCGCTGTTCGCCGAGGGCAAGCTCAAGCCGCTGCCGCTGCGCACCTTCCCGCTGGACAGCGCCTCCGACGCGCTGCGCTTCATCGCGCAGGCCCGCCACGTGGGCAAGGTGGTGCTGGTGCCGACGCAGCGCCGCGGCATGGTCGATCCGGACGGCGCGGTGCTGGTCACCGGCGGCCTGGGCGGGCTGGGCCGCTATGTGTCGAAGTGGCTGGTGCAGAACCACCAGGTGCGTGATCTGGTGCTGACCTCGCGCAGCGGCATGCGTTCGCCGGACGCCGAGGCCTTTGTCGCCGAACTGGCCGAACTGGGCGCCCGCGCCACCGTGGTGGCGTGCGACGCGGCCGACGCCGATGGCCTGCAACGGGTCATGGGCGAGTTCGGCGAAGGCCGGCCGCTGCGCGGCGTGGTGCACGCGGCCGGGGTGCTGGACGACGGCATGCTGGCCGGCCAGACGCCGGAACGCTTCGACAACGTGTTCGCGCCCAAGGTCGACGGCGCCTGGCACCTGCATCGCCTGACGCAGGACCTGCCGCTGGACTTCTTCGTGCTGTTCTCGTCGATCTCCGGCGTGACCGGCGCGCCGGGCCAGGGCAACTACGCCGCCGCCAACACTTTCCTGGACGCGCTGGCGCACCACCGCCGCGCCAAGGGCCTGGCGGCGACCTCGGTGGCCTGGGGCGCGTGGGACGGGCAGGGCATGGCCGCGCGCCTGAGCGATGCCGACAAGACGCGCTTCAGCCGCCAGGGCATGGAAGCGCTGGGCCCGACCGAGGCGCTGGACCTGTTCGAGGCCGCCGTGATGAGCGACGCGCCGATGGCCGTGGCCGCCGCGCTCGACCTCGGCCGCCTGCAGCGCACGCTGGAGGACAACAACGGCGGCAGCGCCCCGGCGCTGTACCGTGAGCTGTTCAGCCGGGCGGCGGGCGCGCGCGGCGCGGGCGGTGGCGCGGGCGGCGGCGCCGGCCTGCGCAAGCTGCTGGTGGAAACCGCGGTCGAGCAGCGCGAGGCCGCGGTGCTGGACGCGGTGCGCGCCGAGGTGGCCAAGGCGCTGGAGTTCGCCTCGCCCGAGGACGTGGACGTCAGCCTGCCGCTGCAGGACATCGGCATCGACTCGCTCACCGCTGTGCTGCTGCGCAACCAGCTTTCGGACATGACCGGCCTGGCGCTGCCCGCCAAGATCGCCTTCGATCATCCCAACCTGCGGGCGCTGAGCCAGTTCCTGCTGGAGAAGCTGACCGAGGCGGGGCTGGACAGCCAGGAAGCCCCGGCCGAGGCCGGCGCGGCGGCGAAGGAGGCGGCCGGCGGCCGCCGCCTGGACGACCGCGTGGCGCGTCGCGGCTACCTGGAGCCGGAACTGCAGTTCGACAACGTGCTGACGATGGAGGCGGAGCCCGAAGCGGTGTTCATCACCGGCTCCACCGGCTTTGTCGGCGCCTTCCTGCTGCACGAGGCGCTGCGCGCCAACCTCATCGCCTACTGCCTGGTGCGCGCCGACGACGCCGAGAAGGCCATGGCGCGGCAGGTGGAGATCCTGCGCAAATACGATCTCTGGAAGCCGGAGTACGCGGCCCTGTTGAACCCGGTGGTGGGCGACCTGACCCAGCCGCTGTTCGGCCTGTCCGAGCACGAGTTCGACCAGTTGGCGGACCAGGTGGATGCCATCTGCCATTCGGGCGCGCTGGTCGACTGGATGCTGCCGCTGGACAACTACCTGGCGCCCAACGTGGTCGGCACGCACGAGGTGCTGCGGCTGGCCTCGCGCGGCCGCGGCAAGGCGGTGCACTTCGTCTCGACCGCCGCCACGCTGCCGCGCTACCTGGGCTACGAGGTGTCCAAGGACGAACGCGAGTATGGCTACCTCAGCTCCAAGTACATGGCCGAGCAGATGGTGGCGGCGGCGCGCTGGCGCGGGGCCAAGGCCTCGATCTACCGCCTGCCATTCGTCGGCGCCAGTTCCACCAGCGGCCATTTCCGGCTGGATCGCGGCGACTTCCTGCACAACCTGATCTCGGGCTGCATCGCCATGGGCAGTTTCCCGCTGCTGGGCTCGGACATCGGCGGCGTGCTGCCGGTGGACTACCTCGCGGGGGTCATCGCCCAGGTCATGATCCGCGACCAGGACCGCATCGGCCAGGACTACGACTTCGCCAACCCGCAGGCGCCCGGCTTCAACAGCCTGGTGCAGCACATCCGCGGCGCGGGCGCGCAGGTCGGCAGCGTGCCGTTCGAGCAGTGGCGGGAAGACGCCCTGGCGTATGCGCAGGCCAATCCCAAGAGCGCCATCGCCCGCATCGCGGCGGTGCTGGACGGCCTGGCGGTGCAGAGCGACCTGGAGCAGATGTTCGACTGCTTCCCGGTGGGCCGGCAGGTGTTCGGCGGCGAGGTCTATCCCTGCCCGCCCCTCGACGCCAGGCATGTCCAGCCCTACGTGGCGCGGATCGTGGCCGCCATGCCCGCGGCCAGGCAAGCGCAGGAGTTGTCGCCGGTATCGCAGCCGGCTTGAGCAAGTTCGACCCGTCGTCGGGGCGGCGCCATTCAGGCGCCGCCCGCCGGGCGACGTCCTCAGACCGATTCCCACGACCCGTGGAGGATGTGAATGACTACCCTCGAATTGCAAGAAAAGCCGCAGGCCGCCGCTGCCGAGTCGCAGGGCACCGGCATCTGGCAGAAGACCGGCACGTTCCTGAACGAAGCGGCCGGCGTGCATGCCCGCCACCTGGTGCGCGTGCTGGACCGCTACACCGTCGACCCGGCCGCCGTGGCCTCGCGCCTGCCGCCGAACCGCGCGCTCAACACCTGCTGCTTCTATCCCGAGCACCAGCCCACCCAGGTCATCCAGATGAACGTGGACGCCGACCTGGCCGGCAAGCTGCGGCGCGAGCTGCGGCTGCAGGCCAAGGTGGCGGGCACGTTCTCGGACACCTCGGTGGGCACCTATTTCCCGCTGTCCACCATGTTCGAGAACAGCGCCCTGTTCATCCCCTCGGCCAAGCGCTTCTATGACGACAACCAGGACAAGGTCATGGAGCACTTCCCGCAGGCCGCCACCACCGTGGTCAACGCCTTCGTGGTGCCGGCGGGAAAGAAGCCCTATGGCACGCACTCGGCCAGCGGCATCGCCCTGCAGATCCCGTCGCTGGTCAAGAAGGGGCTGGGCTTTCCCAAGCACTACAAGAGCTTCCACACCGCCTTGACGCCCACCCCGATCACGCGCCAGCCGTTCGTCATCTTCGAGGACGCCGAGGTCGAGGCGCCCAACCTGAACTTCGTCTACATGAAGATGCTGGACATGGACCTGGAGCCCGAGGAAAGGGCCGCCATCGACAAGGCCCTGTACCTGTACACCGAAGGGCTGCTGTCCGAGATCGACCTGCCCACGGTGCGCGACTTCCTGATGGCCAAGTACTGGGAAAAGAAATACGCCGACAAGCCCTCGTCCGGCTGGTTCTGCGATTCCAAGGTGGGCCAGGCGCTGTTCTTCGACAACTACCGCGCCCACGCCGACAGCACCTTGCCGCAGGCCACCGAGGACCGCGTCACCATCGATTTCCGCTGCTTCTCGAAGGTGGAGTATCCGGCCGGCATGACCAGCGGCCTGGACTTCATCGTCGACCCCAAGGAGCGCGCCTACCAGACCAAGCGCAAGCGCGCCGGCATCGAATTCCTGCTGACCGCCCTGGGCTATCACGACATCGACGAGTTCCTGAAGATGATTTTCGGCACGCCCTATGGCCACATCAACCCGTTCGAGCTGCTGACCGACCTGCAGTTCGGCGTCTACAACAAGACCCGCCATCATCTGCTCGACCAGAACCTGGACGCGCACTACGAGCGGGTCGAACGCCTGTACGAGCGGATCGAGCGCGATGGCGAATACGTGCTGCCCGAGCGCGCGCGCCAATGCCTGGCGGCGATGGCGGGGAGTTGATGATGGCGGAAACCGCGCAAGATCCGGCCTTCGCCGCCATCCTCGACAAGTACTTCGCCATCACGCGGGTGCCGTATGACGCCTTCACCCGCGCGTTCCTGGGGCGCTGCCAGTCGTTCTCGGTGAAGGCCAATGGCGCCGTCTACAAGTACTACCGGCGCGGCGCCGGCCCCACCGTGGTGCTGGCGCACGGTATCCACAGCCACCTGGGCAGCATAGTGCCGATTGCCGAGCAGTTGCTGGAGCTGGGTTACGAGGTGGTGCTGTTCGACATGCCGGCGCATGGCGAGGCGGCCGGCAGCGGCACCGACCCGGTGCAGGTGCGCGACTTCATCCGCAAGGTCTGCGCCCGGCTGGGCGAGGTCCACGCGGTGGTGAGCCATTCGCTGGGCGGGCTGTGGGCGCTGTCGGCCATGCACCAGGGGTTTCGCGCCGATGCCTTCGTCTCGATCTCGACGCCGTCCACCACGCGCTTTCTGGTGGAGAAGTTCGTCCAGCTCAACCAGCTGGACGGCGAGGTCGAGACCCGGCTCTGCGCCGAGCTGGAGCGCCGTTACGGCGCCACGCTGTGGACCGACTACGCGCCCCGTCACATCGTCGGCGCGCTGGATGTGCCCGGACTGGTGATCCACGGCGCCAACGACGACTTCGTGCCGCCGGCGCATGCGCAGGAACTGTATGACGCGTGGCCCGGCGCCACGCTGGAGATCGTCGATGGCGCGGGCCACTTCGAGATCCTGGGCCTGGCCGGCGTGGGCAAGCGGGTCGGCGCCTATCTGCGGGAGGTGCCGGTGGCCGCCGCGGCATGACCGGTCCGCCCCGGCGCCGGCGGGGCCGGGGCGCTTTTTTCCATAACACGCTTTTGACAGGACTCGGGATCTCAGATGAAACACGCGACGCAAGTAGAAACCCTGCGGAAAATGTTCAAGCTGCGCGAAGTGGACCGCGACGAGGACATGCTGGGCCGGGTGGTGCAAGTGCCGGCCAGCGTCTATATGGACAACGCCGTGCTGGAGCGCGAACTGGACACGGCTTTTCGGGACTATCCCTTGGTGGTGGGCGCCTCGACCCAGGTGCGCGCGCCGGGCTCGTACCTGCTCAGCCCGTGGGACCGGCTGCCGTTCGTGGTGGTGCGCGACAAGGGCGGCGAACTGCGCGCCTTCCTGAACGTGTGCCGCCATCGCGGGGCGCGCCTGGTGTCGGGCAACGAACAGGAACTGAAGTTCTTCACCTGTCCCTTCCATGGCTGGGTCTACGGCCTGGACGGCGAATTGAAGGGCGTGACCAAGCCCCATAACTTCCCCGACCTGGATTGCGCCAAGCACAAGCTGGTGGAACTGGCGGTGACCGAGCGCTCGGGGCTGGTCTGGCTGCATCCCGTGCCGGGCGCCAGCATCGACCTGGACGCCAGCCTGGGCGCCGCCATGAGCGACGAGATCGCCGGCTTCAAGCTCGACGATCTCTCCCTGCACAGCCGCAAGGTCAGCACCCTGAACGCCAACTGGAAGCTGCTGCTCAAGACCTACCTGGAGCGCTACCACGTGCCCATCCTGCACAAGCACACCATCGGCCCGGTGTTCGAGAAAGGGGTGATCGCACACTTCGAACATGGTCTGCACATTCGCATCGCCGCGGCCAAGACCAATCTGATGGACGCGGCCGCCGCCGATCCGCAATCCTGGCGCATCCTGGACTACGCATCGGTGTTCTACACTCTCTTCCCCAATACGTTCCTGATCAACCACGCCAACATCGTGTCGCTCAATTCCTTCTATCCGATCGCGCCCGACAAGACCATCTGGACCCACGACATGCTGTACCGCGAGGCCGATTATGCGGGCGAGGAAGGACAGGCGACGCTGGCCCAGCGTTTCGGCAACATCGACGCGGTGTTCCATCGCGAGGACTTCGGCATCGTCGAAGGCGTGCAGGCCGGCCTGCGCTGTGGCGCCAACCCGCAGCACACGCTGGGGCTCGAAGAGGGGCTGCTGGGCATGTTCCAGCACAACATCGATCGCGTGACCGCCTGAAGGGGAACCCGATATGACCGGCATCGATTGGGTCTTCCTCCTCGGCACCGCCGCCATCCTGCTGACACCGGGCCCCACCAACACCTTGCTGGCCGCGGCGGGGCTGGCGCGCGGCTTCCGGCGGGCCGCGCCCCTGGTGGGCTTCGAACTGGCGGGCTACCTGACCGGCATCACGGCGTGGGGACTGTTCCTGGTGTCGGCCCAGGCCGTCTACCCCTGGATCGGCATCGTGGTGAGGATCGCCAGCAGTGTCTACCTGGCCTATGTCGCGGTCAGGATCTGGTGCGCGGCGGGCGAGGACGTGGCCAATCGCAAGGAGCCGATCGGGCCCTACGCGCTGTTCGTCGCGACCCTGCTCAACCCCAAAGGGCTGGTGTTCGCCTCGACGCTGTTCCCGGCGCACGCGTTCGAGCATCTGCCGGGCTACCTGGCGGCGATGGCGCAGTTCATCGGCCTGCTGGTGCCGATCGCGTTCGTCTGGATCAAGTTCGGCGCCGTGCTCGCCGGGCAGCGCATCGGCTTCATCAATCCCGAAAGATTGCAGCGCACCGCCGCGCTGGTAATCGGGGTATTCTCTGTATCGATTGTTGGGTCCGCCGTTCGCTTGTCTCTGCTACCAGGATAAAACGACGTATGACGACTGAAAACAAGCTCTCCGCCGTTGCCGCCGCCGATACGGGCGCCGCGCGCAAGCCTCGCAAGAAACCCTTCCTCGCCAGCGCCATCGGCGCCGTGTTCGGCTTTGCCGGCACCGTGGCGCCGGGCGTCACCGCCAAGGTGGTGCAGAAGCTGCTGTTCACGCCGACGCGCCTCAAGCCCTCGGAACCCGGGCGCAGCGTGCTGGCCCGGGCGCGCGCCGAGCCGCACGAGATCGACGGCCAGACGGTCTACTACTACGTCTGGGGCGACAGCGGTCCGCGCGTGCTGCTGGTGCATGGCTGGGGCGGCGACGCCGCGCAGATGACGGCCTATGTCGAACCGCTGCGCCAGCGCGGCTATCAGGTCGTCGCCATCGACATGCCGGCCCACGGCCGTTCCACCGGCAAGCAGGCGTCGGTGCGCCATTTCGAGCCCTGCGTGGCCCACGCCGCGCAAGTTTACGGGCCGTTCCACGGCGTGATCGCGCATTCGCTGGGCGCGGCCGCCGTCACCTTCGCCCTGTCGCGCGGCTTCCCGGTCGAGCGCGCGGTGTTCCTGGGGCCGGTCAGCCGCTACGACAGCGTCTGGGAATATTCGCGGCGCATGATGAACCTGCCGCCCAAGGTCATGCCGCTGGTGCTCAAGCGCGCCCAGGACTGGCTCGGCATCACCTTTCCCGAGATGGAGCCGGCGCGGCTGGCGCCGGCCATGACGACGCCGCTGCTGATCATCCACGATCGCGGCGACCGCGAAAGCCCCTTCGAGGACGCGGCGGTGCTGGCGCAGGCCTGGCCGGGCGCCGAATTGGTGGCCACCGAGAAAATGGGGCACACCCGCGCGCTGCGCGACCCGGCCCTGGTAGCGCAGGTGACGGCGTTCGTCGCGCCATAGCGCGGGATGTCGGCGCCCGTCAGGCCAGCACCATGCTCAACAGCACCAGCGCCAGCAGCGCGACATAGACGCGCGCGTGCAGCCGGTCGGGGATGCGCGGGATCAGCGGCGCCGCCAGGCGGATCCCCGCCAGCGAACCCAGCGCCAGCGCCGCGAACGCCAGCAGGTCGACATAACCGATGATCCACGGCGCCAGCGGCGCCGGCAACGCGCGCGCCGCCGCCATGTAGGCCAGCGTGCCGACGATGGCCACCGGCAGCGTCAGCGGATTGGCCATGGCCGCGGCCTTGGCCATGGGCAGGCCGCGGCGGCGCAGCAGCGGCACCGTCATCACGCTGCCGCCCACGCCCAGGAAAGTGGCGATCACGCCGATCACCACGCCGCCGCCGACCGTCACGCCCTGGCCCAGCGGCCGCGCCGCCTGCGCCTCGTGGCGCGCCAGGAAGCCCTGTCGCAGCAGGCAATCGATGATGGTCACGGCCAGGTAGGCGATGAAGGCATAGCGCACCAGGTCGCCGCTGGCGCGGGTGGCGGCCCAGGCCCCCAGCAGGGCGCCCGCGCCGATGAAGGCGGCCAGCGGCCACACATAGGCCCGCACGATGTTGCCGGCGCGCTGGTGCCGGCGGGTCGCGGCCACCGAATTGACGATCATCACGCAGGTCGAGGTCGCCACCGCGATGTGCATCGCCGCCTGGCCGATGGCGTCCTGCCCGCCGTGGGTGGCGGTCAACACGCCATACAGCACCGGCACCACCACGAAGCCGCCGCCAAAGCCGAACAGCACCGTGGTCACGCCGCTCAGGGCGCCAAACAGCGCCAGGGTCACATACAGCATCTTGAAACCATCCTATCGAGGCAAAACGCCACGATAGGGCGGCCGGCGGTGGCTTGCTTTCGAGGATTGGTCAATAATGTTCGCGTTTCGGCCAAATCCCGCCATGCGCAACACCCACATCGACCTGCACGACCGCCTGGACCGCGCGGTGGTCGCCATCGGCAACGACTATCCGCCCGGCCACCTGCTGCCCGCGCATACGCACCGCCGCGCCCAGCTGCTGTACGGCGCCACCGGCGTCATGCACGTGGTCACGCGCGACGGCAACTGGGTGGTGCCGCCGCAACGCGCCGTCTGGATTCCAGCGGGTCTGTCGCACCAGGTGCGGATGCAGGACGTCAGCACGCGCAGCGCCTACATCGAGCCGGGCGCCGCGCGCCCCGCCAGCATTGCCTGCGAAGTGGTCGAGGTCTCGCCGCTGCTGCGCCAGCTGCTGCTGGCCGCGGTCGACATGCCGGCGCGCTACGACCGCGCTGGCCGCGATGGCGCCCTGGCGGCCCTGTTGCTGCACGAGGTGACGCGCGCGCCGGTGCTGCCGCTGCACATACCGCTGCCGCGCGACAAGCGCCTGGCGCCGCTATGCCGCGCCTTCATCGCCGCGCCCGACGCGCGCCAGTCGCCCGAGGCCTGGGCCGCGCGCCTGCACATGAGCCCGCGCACCTTCAGCCGCTACTTCCGCCAGCAGACCGGCATGGCGTTCTCCGCCTGGCGCCAGCGCGCCTGCGTGGTGCTGGCGCTGGCGCGGCTGGCGGCCGGCGCGCCAGTGACGGCCATCGCGCTGGACTTCGGCTACCAGAGCCCGGCGGCATTCTCGACCATGTTCAGGCGCGTGCTGGGCCGTCCGCCCACGGGCTATCTGCAACCGTCGGCGTGAAGGCGGGCGCGCGGCGGCGCGCCCGTGGCGCGGCGAATGCGGCGTGAGCGCAGGTCAGGCGGGACCCGCGCCGTACCACAGCACGGCAAAGAAATGGCAGACGGTGCCGCCGAGCACGAACAAATGCCAGATGAAATGGCTATAGCGCCAGCGGTTGTCGAACACGAAGAACACCACGCCGCCGGTGTAGGCGAGTCCGCCCGCCACCAGCCACCACAACCCGCCCTCGGGCACCCGCTCCAGCAGGGGCTTGACGGCGATGATGACCAGCCAGCCCATCGCCAGGTACAGCCCGGTGGAGATCGCCGGCCGGTTCAGCCGCTTGCTGGCCTTCAGCCCCACGCCCAGCAACGCCAGCCCCCACACCAGCCCGAACAGCGTCCAGCCCCAGGGGCCGCGCAGCGCGCCCAGTGCGAACGGCGTATAGGTGCCGGCGATCAGCAGGTAGATGGCCGAATGGTCGAGCACGTTGAACAGGCGCTTGGCGCGGTTCTCGGGCAGCGCGTGGTAGATGGTCGAGGCTAGATACAACAGGCACATGCTGGCCGCGAACACCGCCGCGCCGGCAATGAAGGCGGCGTCGCCCTGGCGCGCGGCGGCGACGATCAGGATGGGGGCGGCGGCCAGCGCGCCGGCGGCGCCGAGACCGTGGCTGATGGTGTTGGCGATTTCCTCGCCCAGGGTCTGACGGCGGTCGTTGGGGAACATGGATTGCTGCGGAAGGGAAATTGAAATCAAGGTTTCCTACCATAAGGGTTTTGCGCCACCGCCTCAAGCCGGGAGGGAACGCGGGGCGGGGCCGCTTGATCTGGGGCAAACCGGAGGGCCGAGTGAGGGCCCGAAAAGCGGGGCGACAAGTTACTGTGTGATACATTTCACTCGCTCAATCAGCTGCCCGCAGAGGCGGCGCGACGCGTTATCGAAGGGCAACGCATCCGGCGGGCCCGCACAGACTCTCAAGGGGAGCGCTTCTATGATTCCGGCAATCGGCCTGATGGTTGGGGCATACATCGTCACGCGCATGACGGCGACACTGACGCGGCCAGGGACCAGCAAGGTTGTCAAAGTGCTTTCCATCATCACGATCGCGATCGCCCTGGTATCCTGCCTGGACTTGCTGACCAGCAGCGCCGCGATTCCCACCGGCCGGTTCTGATCCGGAGCGCGCCCGGTATCCGGGCGCGGAGCGTTCACAGGCCCGACCCATGGCGCGCAGTTTCACCCGTCTGTTTTTCAACGCCGCGAAAAAACTGGGCAAGCTCCAGCGCGCGGCCTTGCGCATGGCCGCGCCCAAGCGCGTCCGCCAGCGCGCCGCGCCGGCGCGCCAGGCCGCCGCTCGCGGCG
>NZ_CADIJL010000036.1 GCF_902859695.1 Achromobacter ruhlandii | reverse complement strand
ACAGCGCCACCACGCGCAACTGGCCCACGCCGGACAGCGCCTCGCGCGCGATCCAGCCTTCCACGTGCAGCGACGCCAATGCGCCCTCGCCTTGCAGCCGGTAGAGCCGGGTGTCGGAATTGAACAGGCCGGCGCTCATGGCTGCCGGGAACGCTGAAACGGGGTTGATGACGGCACAGTCATGGGGTCTCCAATGCACAGTCGTACAGCGAAGCCACCGACAAATAACACGCCGCCCCCCCGGTCGGAAATTCAGCCAGCCGTAATATGCAACCAAACATTGGCGCACTCGGCTAGCGGTATCCCGGCAGAACGACACGCGGTTGCCACGGCCATTGCGGCTACGGATTGCACCAAAAGCATGAGAAAGCGCGCCGATGATGCGATTCATCACAATTCATCAGATTCGGATAAGGACAACGCCAGGAGGCAGACCGGTTGCCTGTGTTGCGCGAGGGGCGCGGCGGCCACCCCCAAGCGCCGCGATTCATTTCCATAAAGCGAACAAGGGTTTTCCTATTTATTCGCTTTTCGCGATGAAGCGAGGTGCGTAGATTGGAGTTTTTTTTCGCGCCCGCCCATGTCCACGACCGCCCTGCCTGCCGCCAACGCCGCCGCCCGCACGCCCACCCGCCCATCCCGCGCCCTGGCGCGCATGCTGTCGCTGGACGACTTCGAAGCCGCTGCCCGCCGCCGACTGCCGCGGCCGATCTTCGGCTACGTGGCGGGCGCCGCCGAGGACAACCAGTCGCTGCGCGCCAATCGCGACGCCTTCGGCCGCTACGTCTTCCAGCCGCGCGTGCTGGTCGACGTGTCGCGCCGCAGCCAGCATGTGGAACTGTTCGGCCGGCGTTACGAATCGCCGTTCGGCATCGCCCCCATGGGCATCAGCGCCCTGTCCGCCTATCGCGGCGACATCGTGCTGGCGCGGGCCGCGCGCGAACAGGGCATTCCCGCCATCCTCAGCGGCACCGCGCTGATCGCGCTCGAAGACGTCATCAAGGAAGCGCCGGGCACGTGGTTCCAGGCCTACCTGCCCGGCGACCCGGCGCGCATCGACGCGCTGGTGGCGCGCGCCGCGCGCGCCGGCTACGAAACCCTGGTGCTGACGGTGGACATCCCGGTGTCCGCCAACCGCGAAAACAATGTGCGAACCGGTTTCTCGACGCCGCTCAAGCCCAGCCTGCGGCTGGCATGGGACGGCCTGACGCGGCCACGCTGGCTGGCTGGCACGTTCCTGCGCACGCTGCTGGCCCACGGCATGCCGCACTTCGAAAACTCGTTCGCCACGCGCGGCGCGCCGATCGTGTCGGCGTCGGTGCTGCGCGACTTCAGCGCGCGCGACCACCTGAACTGGGAGCACGTGGCGCGCATCCGCCGCCAGTGGCCGGGCACGCTCATCATCAAGGGCATCCTGCATCCCCGGGACGCGCGGCTGGCGCGCGAGCACGGCGCCGACGGCATCATCGTGTCGAACCATGGCGGTCGCCAACTGGACGGCGCCATTTCGCCGCTGCGCGCCCTGCCGGGCGTGGTCGCCGCGGCCGGCGCCATGCCGGTGATGATGGACAGCGGCGTGCGCCGCGGCGGCGACGTGCTCAAGGCGCTGGCGCTGGGCGCGCGCTTCGTGTTCGTGGGCCGGCCCTTCAACTACGCCGCCGCCGTCGGCGGCCAGGCCGGGGTGGCGCACGCCATCGGCCTGCTGCGGGCCGAGGTCGACCGCAACATGGCCATGCTGGGCATCAACCGCCTGGACCAGTTGGACGCCGACCTGCTGGCGCCGGCCTGAGATCGCGCGCGTCGATCCGCCCCGCCCATGACGGCCGGATACGATCCGGCAGGGCATAGAATGGCGGTTCCTCCGCTCTCGCCGGCCCCCGCCCCACCGCCCGTGTCCCTGCGCCAATCCTCGTTCTTCCTGCGTTTCCTGACCCTGGGCGCGCTGGCCCACGTCTACGTCGGCGCCCGCCTGATCCCCGACGCCGGACTCTCCGATCCGGGCAGCGCCGGCGCCATCCTGCTGCTGATCCTGTCTTGCATCCTGATTCCGCTGGGCATGCTGGCGCGCTCGTCCGTGCATCCGCCCTGGGGCGACCGCATCGCCTGGGTCGGCCTGATCGCGATGGGCCTGTTCTCGTCGCTGTTCGTGCTGACGGTGCTGCGCGACGTGCTGCTGCTGGTTGCGTGGCTGGTCGACCTGGCCACGGGCCTGGCGCCGCCCTGGCTCGCGCTGCGGCGCGCCACCGCGCTGGCGGTGGCCGGGTTGGCGCTGGCGGCCACGCTGGTGGGTTTCCACAACGCCCGCCGGCGCGCCCGCGTGGTCACGGTGGACGTGCCCGTGCGCGGCCTGCCGGCCGATCTCGACGGTTTCACCATCGCGCAGATCAGCGACATCCATGTCGGCCCCACCATCAAGCGGCGCTACGTGCAGGCCATCGTCGACGCGGTCAACGAACTGGCGCCGGACATGATCGCCATCACCGGCGACGTGGTCGATGGCAGCGTCGAACAACTGGCGGCCCAGGCCAGCCCGCTGGGCACCCTGCGCGCGCCCTTCGGCGTGTACCTGGTGACGGGCAACCATGAATACTATTCGGGCGCGGCGCCCTGGGTGGCGGAATTCCGCCGCATGGGCCTGCGGGTGCTGATGAACGAGCACGCGGTCGTCCATCCGGCCGGCCTGCCGCTGGTGGTGGCCGGCGTCACCGACTACAGCGCCGGCGCCTTCGATCCGCGCCAGCGCAGCAACCCGGCCGCGGCGCTGGCGGGCGCGCCGCCCGACGCGGTCGCGCGGATCCTGCTGGCGCACCAACCGCGCAGCGCGGCCGCCGCCGCGCCGCTGGGTTACACCCTGCAGCTGTCCGGCCATACGCACGGCGGCCAGTTCTTTCCCTGGGGGTTTTTCGTGCGCTTCCAGCAACCCTACACCGCCGGCCTGCACCGGCTGGGCGACATGTGGATCTACATCAGCCGTGGCACCGGCTATTGGGGCCCGCCCAAGCGGCTGGGCGCGCCGTCGGAAATCACCCGCCTGCGGCTGCGCCCGGCGCGCTGACCGCCCGACGCGCCACGGCTGGCGGCGCCGTTCAGGCCGCTTCCGGCAACGGGCCGCGCTCCAGGTAGCTGGTCAACGCGATATCGCTGGTGGTGTTGGTGATGCCTTCGATCTGGTGGATGCGCGCCAGCAATGCCTCCAGCGCCTGGGTATCGCGGACACGCACCTTGAGCAGCATCGCGCTCTTGCCCGTGATGGTGTGGATCTCCTCCACCTCGGTCAGTTCGGCCAGCCCCAACACCTGCTGGGTGATGCTCCAGTTGTTGGTATCGACATGCACGAACGCCAGCAGCGGACGGCCGATGCGGGCGCCATCGAGCTTGGCGGCGATGCCTTTGATCAGGCCATCGCGCTTGAGGCGCTTGACCCGTTCATGCACGGCGGGCGCCGACAGGTTCAGCAACTTGCCCAGATCGGCATAGCTCGGCGAGGCGTCCTCGGCCAGCAGCGTTAATAGTTTTCGGTCACGGTCGTCGAGATCTGGCATCGGAATCAGGTTCTGCCTAACGGCATTCGAACTTTTACGGGATAAGGGAATATCGGTATTAACCCTTATTTTATTCCAATAAAATGCCCGGCATGCAGAACCGCGACACCGCGCAAGACACATCGCGCAATTCCCCCCTGCCGGCCGCCATCCCGGCCCTGATGTTCGCCGTCAGCGTCGTCGGCTCCAACGGCCTGGCCCTCAGTCCCATCCTGTCCGACGTGGCGCGCTCGTTCGCCAGCACGCCCCTGACCGTCAGCACCGCGATCTCCGCCTATGGCGCCGCCACCGCGGCCAGCGCCTTCCTGCTGGCGGCCCGCATCGACCGCTGGGGCATTCGCCGCGCGCTGCTGACCGCCATGACGGTGCTGATCGCCGCCCTGCTGCTGTCGGCCAGCGCGCCGCACTGGATCGTGCTGACGGTGGCCCAGGCCCTGGCCGGCGCCGCCGCCGGCGTGATCCTGCCGGCCGCCTATGGCTCGGCCACGCTGGTGGCGGCCGCCGGCCAGGAAACCCGGTCCCTGGGCCGCGTCATCTCGGGCTGGTCGGTGTCGCTGGTGGCCGGCGTGCCGCTGTCGGCGCTGATTTCCGACGCCATCGGCTGGCGCGCCACCTACGGCGTGCTGGCGCTGTGCGCCTCAGTGGCCCTGGCCGGCCTGCGCACGCTGCCCGAACGCCGCAACACCCATGCCGCGCCGCCGCGACTGTCGCGCCTGCTGGCGCCGCTGTCGTACCGCGACGTACCCGTGCTGCTGCTGGGCTGCCTGGCGTTTTCGAGCGCCTTCTACGGCGTCTATGCCTTCCTGGCCGACCATGTGCGCACGCTGCTCGGCCTGACGGCGGGCCAGGTGGGCTTCATCGCCTTCGCCTACGGCGCCGGCTTCCTGCTGGCCGGCCTGGCCGGCGCGCCCCTGATCGAGCGCCTCGGTCCGCGCCGCGCGCTGCCGTTGGCGCTGGCGACAATCACCGCGGTCTACCTGGCGCTGCTGCCGGCCGCGCATGCGCTGGCGGCGGTGCTGGCGATTGCCATGCTGTGGGGCGCCGCCTCGCAATTGAGCCTGAACCTGCTGGTGTTGCTGCTGTCGCGGGCCCGCCCCGACGAGCGCGGCGCGGTGCTGGGGCTCAATACCTGCACCACCTACCTGGGCGCCAGTCTCGGCACCGCGGTGGCCGGCACGCTGTACACCCACGCGGGCTTCGAGGTCCTGGGCCTGGCCGCGGCCGCCGCCGTGGCGCTGGCCGCGCTGACGCTGCATTGGCGCCTGAACGGCCGCCGCGCCGGCGAGCGCCGCGCCGCCGCCTGAGGCCGCCTCAGCCCGGCAGCACCACCGCGCAATCGCGCCCGGCGCGCTTGGCCTGATACAGCGCCTGGTCGGCGCGCCGCAGCACATCCGACATGCTGGCGTCGGTCTCCAGGAAACGCGTGATGCCGCCACTGGCCGACAATACCAGCGCGTGGCCGTCGATCTGCGCGGGATGCTGGCGCAGACCGCCGCGCAACCGGTCGCAGATCGCCAGGGCCACGTCCTTGTCGGCGTCGGCCAGCAACACCACGAATTCCTCGCCGCCCAGACGGCCCACTGCATCTTGCTCGCGCAGGCACGCGCGCAGCTGGTCGCAGAAATGGCGCAACGCGGCGTCGCCGCCCAGATGTCCATAGCGGTCATTGACTTGCTTGAAATGGTCCAGGTCGAGCATCAACGCCGTGTGACAGGCGCCGCGCTTGGCCGATTCCAGCAGGCCTTTCATGCGCTGCAGGATCTCGGCCCGGGTCCAGCAGCCGGTCAGGCCGTCGACCTTGGCCATGCGAGCGAGGGCGGCCTCGTTGCGGCGGTTTTCGGTCATGTCCATGCCGATGTTGATCACACTGCCGTCCGGCAGGCGCACGTTGGACCACATGACGGAAAGGCGCTCGCCGTCGCGCGCGAGCGGCTGCCATTCGCGGAACGACGGGTGCGGCGCGCGGCCCACGCTGTCGATGACGCGGGCGCGGACCTCGGGGTCGGGATAGAACAGGGCCAGCGGCTCCGCGTGGCGATTGATCTCGTCGCGGGTCCAGCCGAAGCGGCGCTCGCAGGCCTCGTTCCAGAGCAGGCACTTGCCTTGTTCGTCAAAGGCGTTGATCAGCACGGGCGCATTCTGGAACAAGGCTTGATACTGCGCGACCATTTGGCGCAGGTGCGCGAGCTCGGCATCGCGCGGATCCGGCACGCCGGCGGGTTCGTGGCTGGCGCCTCGCTGCTGCGAGGCAATCAAAGCGTCATTCGAAGAGACGAGTCGCATGGGGTCGCAGGCGAAAAGGCGGCGCGGCCCGGGCCGCCGCTGCGGGCCGGGGCGTGAAAGGCGCGGCCAGTATACGTTCAAGCCCGCCCGGCAATTGCCAAGAAGCGTCAAGTCGCGCCCGCCAACGCGCGGGCAGGGTCGCTTACCAGGGGAACGTGATCAGGTCGCCGTACAGGCTGCGCAGCTTGGCCTTGACCTCGGGCGACTGCTGATAGATGGAGATGAACTTCAGCAGCCGCGGATCCTGCGCATGATCGGGCCGGGTGACCCAGCGAATGGCGTAGCGGCGCACGTTGGCCGGATCGGTGTTGTCGAATGCCAGGCCGTCCTTTTCGTCCAGGCCCGCCTGCTTGGCGAAGGTGGTGTAGGTGACCGAGGCCGTCACGTCGTCGAACACCCGCGCCGACTGCGAGCCTTCGATCTGCACGAATTTCAGGCGCTTGGGATTGTCGGTCACGTCCTCGAGCGTGGCCTGGTGCGCCACGCCGGGCTTGAGCTTGATCAGGCCGATGGATTCCAGCAGCAGCAAGGCGCGGCCGGTATTGACCGGATCGTTGGGCACCGCCACGGTGGCCCCTTCGGGCAGCGGCTGGCCCTTCTTGAGCTTCTTGGAGAACAGGCCGATGGTGGTGGAATAGCCGTAGGCGATGGGCGTCAGGTTGGCGCCGCGGCGGGCATTGAACAGTTGCAGGAACGGTTCGTGCTGGAAGAAATTGGCGTCAACCGAGCCATCGGCCACGGCGATGTTGGGCAGCACCCAGTCGTTGAATTCGACCAGTTGCACCTCCAGGCCGGCCTTGCGCGCCTCGGCGACCGCGATTTCGGTGGCGGCGTTGGCCACGGTCGGAATCAGGCCGATGCGCAGCGGCTTGTCGGCAGCCAGCGCCGCGGTGGCGCTGGCCAGGCCGAGGACGGCGACGGCCAAGGTGCGCGCCAGGGACGGAAACACGGAAAGCAAGGACATGGAATCATCCACTCGGAAAACGGTCGACATCGCGTATTGTGCCGCAGCAGGCTGCCGCCATGGCCAAAGGCCGCGCGCCCGCCGTGGCAATCGCGCGGCGCCACGGCGCTACACTGGCCCCCGGCACTGAAACCCTGCATCACGGAGCCCGCCTTGCAAAACACCGTTACCCTGCCCACCCATGTCACCCTGATCGGCGCCCCCACCGACATCGGCGCGGGCGCGCGCGGCGCGTCGATGGGCCCCGAGGCCCTGCGCGTGGCTGGCATCGGCCCGGTCATCGAAGCCCAGGGCTTCACCGTCACCGACCGTGGCAATCTCTACGGCCCGGCCAATCCGTGGCAGCCCCCGGTCGACGGTTACCGGCACCTGGACGAAGTGGCCGCCTGGAACCAGGCCGTGCACGACGCCATGTACGAGGCCCTCGCCCAAGGCACGCTGCCCATCCTGCTGGGCGGCGACCATTGCCTGGGCATCGGCTCGATCAGCGCGGTGGCCCGCCATTGCCGCGCTGTCGGCAAGAAACTGCGCGTGCTGTGGCTGGACGCGCACACCGACTTCAACACCAACGCCCTGACGCCCACCGGCAATATCCACGGCATGCCGGTGGCCTGCCTGTGCGGCCACGGCCCGGCGCAGATCACCGGCATGTCGGGCCAGACGCCCGACATCGATCCGTCCTGGGTGCGCCAGATCGGCATCCGCAGCGTCGACGAGGGCGAGAAGCGCCTGGTGCACCAGGCCGGCCTGGAAGTCTTCGACATGCGCTACCTCGACGAAATGGGCATGCGCGCCACGATGGAAGCGGCGCTGGCCGGGCTGGACGAGGACACTCACCTGCACGTCAGCTTCGATGTCGATTTCCTCGATCCCGAGATCGCCCCCGGCGTCGGCACCACGGTAATGGGCGGGCCGACCTACCGCGAAGCGCAGCTGTGCATGGAGATGATCGCCGACACCGGCCTGATGCGCTCGCTGGACGTGGTGGAATTGAACCCCGCCTTCGACGTGCGCAACAAGACCGCCGACCTGGCGGTGGACCTGATCGAGAGCCTGTTCGGCAAGTCGACACTGGTGCGGCGCGGCGCCTGACGCGTCAGGCTTCGCCCTCGCGGCGGATCGCGCTGGCCGCCGCCGCCAGGCATCGGACATGCTCGTCGCGCCGCGCCCGCACCCGCGGCGTCGGCCCGGCCAGGCATAGCGCATACCATTCCCCCGCGCGGTCCAGCGCCACCGCCAGGCCGGTCAGGTCGGCCACGCTTTCGCCCGCGTTCTCGGCCCAGCCGCGCGCCTCGGCTTCGGCCACGTCGGCCAGCAGCGCCGCGCGCGTGGTGCGCGTATGGTCGGTGTAGCGGCGAAAGTCGGCCGCCGCCAGCACCGCGTCGCGCTCGCCGGGCGCCAGGCGCGCCAGGATCGCCTTGGCCACCGCGCTGGTATGCAGCGGCCGGCGCTCGCCCGGCCGGGTGGCGTAATGCACCGGCTGCGCGGATTGCGCCACCTCCAGGAACAGCACGCCGCCGTCCTGGATCTTGCCCAGCATCACCGTTTCGCCGGTATCGTCGCGCAGCGCCGCCAGTGACGACCGCACCCGTTCCAGCCACGGATCGCCCGCCTGGATCAGGCCGCACAGCGCCTGCAGGCGCGGCGTGGGGTAGTACCCGCCGCGTCGTCGCACCTCGTACAGATAGCCGCGTCCCACCAGCGTGCGCACCAGCGCCAGGCAGCTCGACATGGGCGCGCCCAGGCCCTGCGCCAGCTCGGTGAGAGACAGCGGACGGCGCGCCTGCGCGTACAGCTCGATCAATTCCAGGGTGCGGACGACCAGTTTCACTTCCATCGTGGGGACCTCGTCAATGGACGTTGACTTTTCGTATCTGTGAACATAAATTCTTGCACAGGAATTTTTATTCACCAATAAGAATAAATTTTCAGCCGGATGGAGAACCGGCGCCCGGCCCCAACATTCGCGTCATACCCAAAACTCGATATTCGGCTCGCCCGACGGGCCGTGGAGACAAACCGATGCGTATCAAACCCCTGTTGGCGGCCGCGGCCGCCACGCTGGCCGCCGTGAGCGCGCCGACCGCTTCCGCGCTGGCCCAGGATGTCGTGAGGCTGGGCGTATCCAATGACCGATCCGGCATCTATTCCGACCTGGGCGGCCTGGGATCGGAAATGGCCGTGCGCATGGCGGTGGAGGATTTCGGCGGCAAGGTCGCCGGCAAGACGGTCGAAGTGGTCGGCGCCGACAACCAGAACAAGGCCGACGTGGCCTCGGCCCTGGTGCGGCGCTGGTTCGATACGCAGCAGCTGGTGGCGGTGGTCGATGGCGGCGCCAGTTCCGCCGGCCTGGCGGCGCAGGGCGTGGCGCGCGAGAAAGGCGGCACCGCCCTCATCAGCGGCGGCTTCGCCGGCGATTTCAGCGGCAAGCAATGCAGCCCGCTCAGCACCCAATGGGCGCCCGACACCTACGCGCTGGCCAATGCGGTGGTCAAGAGCGTGGTCGAAAGCGGCGGCCAGTCCTGGTACTTCATCACCACCGATTACGTTTTCGGCAAGTCGCTGGAGGCCAACGCCAGCCGCTTCGTGCAGGCCGCCGGCGGCAAGGTGCTTGGGAGCACGCGACACCCGCTGGGCGCGATGGACTTCGCCTCGTTCCTGGTGCAGGCGCAGGCTTCCAAGGCCGACGTGGTGGGCCTGGCCAGCGCCGGCGGAGACCTGGTCAACCTGATCAAGCAGGCCCAGGAATTCGGGCTGACCGGCGGCAAGCAGCGCCTTCTCACCTTCCTGACCTTCATCAACGACGTGCAGGCCATGGGCCTGCCGGTGGCGCAGGGGCTGACCTTTCCCACCGGCTTCTACTGGGATGCCGACGACGATACGCGCGCCTGGACCCGCCGCTGGCAGCAGAAGATGGGCGTGACGCGGCCGCCGTCGATCGTGCAGGCCCTGAGCTACGTCGCCACCACGCATTACCTGCAGGCCGCGCAGGCCGCCGGCACCTTCGAGGGTGCGGCTGTCAACCAGAAGATGCGCGAGTTGCCCATCACCACCAAACTGATCAAGAATGCCCGCATACGCCCCGAAGACGGGCGAGTCATCATGGACCTGTATCTGGTGGAAGTGAAAAAGCCCGCCGAATCCAAGTACCCCGGCGACTTCTACCGCATCCTGTCCACGGTGCCTGGCGAGAAGGTGTTCGTCTCGCTGGCCGACAGCGAATGCCCCCTGATCAAGAAATAAGTCCATCCCGGAGGAGACATCCCATGAAGTGCTATTGCGTCGTCAATTTCCGCGAACCGCTGCAGGAAATGGAGCAGGCCACCCCCACGCCGCAAGGGTCGCAGGTGCTGCTGAAGGTACGCGCGGCGGGCGTCTGCCACAGCGACATTCACTTGTGGGAGGGCGGCTACGACCTGGGCCAGGGCCGCACCCTGTCGCTCAAGGAGCGCGGCGTGTCGTTGCCCCTGACGATGGGCCACGAGACGGTCGGCAGCGTGGTCGCGGCCGGCCCCGATGCGCAAGGGGTGCAGTCCGGCCGCAACTACCTGGTCTATCCGTGGATCGGTTGCGGCGCCTGCCCGACCTGCCTGTCGGGCCAGGAAAACCACTGCACCGCGCCCGCCTGCCTGGGCGTGCATCGGGCTGGCGGCTACGCCGACCACATCCTGGTGCCGCACCCGCGCTACCTGATCGACATCGGCGACCTGGACCCGGCCCGCATCGCGCCCTACGCCTGCTCGGGCCTGACCACCTATTCGGCGCTGCGCAAGATCGGCGAAGCCGTCTACCGCGAGCATCCGGTGGTCATCTTCGGGGCCGGCGGACTGGGCCTGATGAGTCTTACGCTGATCAAAGCGTTGGGCGGCAAGGGCGGCATCGTCGTCGACATCGACCCGGCCAAGCGCCAGGCCGCGCTGGAGGCCGGCGCCCTGGCCGCCATCGACGGCGCCGCGCCCGACGCCGCCCAGCAGGTCATCAAGGCCGCGGGCGGCAAGCCGCTGCAGGCCGCCATCGACCTGGTGGGCGCGCCGTCCACCACCGCCCTGGCCTTCGACTTCCTGACCAAGGGCGGCAAGCTCATCATCGTCGGGCTGTTCGGCGGCGCTTCGTCGTGGCCGATCGCGCTGATCCCGATGAAGGCCATGTCCATCATCGGCAGCTACGTCGGCAACCTGGCCGAGCTGCGCGAGCTGATGGACCTGGTGCGCGCCGGCAAGGTGCCGCCGATGCCGGTGCACCGCCATCCGCTGGCCGAGGCCGACAGCGTGCTGGCCTCGCTGCGCGCCGGCAAGGTGCTGGGCCGCGCGGTGCTGACGGTGGAGTGAGCCGTGTCGGCCGGCGGGGGATTTCGATTGGGCCTATCATAGACGCCAGTCTCCCCTTCCCCCGCCCGTACAAAGGACCTCGCATGACCGACCGCCAGCTCACCATTCTCGCGGCCATCAACCTGCTGATCGCGGTCGGCGCCGGTGCTTTCGGCGCCCACGGCCTCAAGCGCCTGGTGACGCCCGAGCTGCTGTCGGTCTGGCAGACCGGCGTCATGTACCATCTGGTCCATGGCCTGGGCCTGTTCGTCATCGCGCTGCTCGGCGCGCGCTACGGTTCGCCGCTGCTGTCGGCCGCCGGGTTGGTGATGTTCATCGGCATCGTCCTATTTTCAGGTAGCCTGTACGTCCTGACCCTGACCGGCACCCATTGGCTTGGCGCGATCACGCCCGTGGGCGGCGCGGCCTTCCTGGCCGCCTGGGCGATGGTGGCGCTGGCCGCCTACCGCGCCCAGGGCTGAGCCCTCGCCGGGCCGCCGCCCGGCAACCCCGCATTACCTTCCCTGGCGGCCTCGGCCGCCTTTCCCGCTGAACCCCGATGTCCTCCTCTACCGTTTTTCCCGCCGCGCGTGACCATTCCGCCTTCGCAGGCATCGCCTGTGTCGCCGGCGGCATCTTCTTCCTGACGCTCAGCGACGCCAACGCCAAGTGGCTCGGCACCACCTACAACCCGCTGCAGATCCTGTTCCTGCGCGCGCTGATCGCGCTGCCGTTCGTCACCGCGCTGGCCATCTGGCTGGGCGGGCGCCGGGTGCTGCGCACCGCCCATCCCGGCCTGCACCTGACGCGCGGCGCCATCAATGTGGTCTCGGCCTGTTGTTTCTACCTGGGGTTGCGCGCGCTGCCGCTGGCGGAGGCCACCGCCATCGCCTTCGCCGCGCCGTTGTTCGTGACGGCGCTGTCGGTGCTGATCCTGAAAGAGCGCGTCGATGGCCGCCGGTGGCTGGCGGTGCTGGCCGGCTTCGCGGGCGTGCTGATCATCGTGCGGCCCGGCACCGACGCGTTCCAGGCCGCGACCCTGCTGCCGTTGACCACCGCCTTCCTGTACGCCGTGATGATGATCACGGCGCGCGGCATCGGCCGCGGCGAAGGCATGCTCACCACCACCTTCTACATCGTCGCGGGCCAACTGGTTTGCAGCGCGCTGGCGCTGCCCTGGGTCTGGCACGCGCCGGCTCTGGCCGACCTGCCCTATTTCGCGGCGGTGGCGCTGTTCAGCACGCTGGGGCTGGCGCTGATCACGCAGGGCTTTCGCATCGCGCCGGCCTCCGTGGTGGCGCCGTTCGACTACACCGGCCTGATCTGGGCCACGCTGCTGGGCTGGATCTTCTGGCGCGAGGCGCCCGATGCCTACGCCTACCTGGGCGCGCTGTTCATCGCCGGCAGCGGCGTCTACATCGCGCTGCGCGAGGCGCGCGGGTCGCAGAAACGGCGCGCCACAGCCTAGCGTGCCGTGGCGCGGTCAACCACCAACCGGGTCAGCGATCGCGCCGCGCCCGTCGCCTGGCGCGGCGCGATGCCTACTCGGTCGGCGGCGGGAAATTGCGCTTGAGCACGCGCGCCACGTCCGGTTCCTGGGCGGCCTGGCGCGCCACTGCCGTCAGCGCCGGACAGTTGGCCTCGAACCAGGCCTGGCCCGGCCGCCAGTGCGTCATCACCGTCACGTACAGGTCCAGCGCGGAAAAACGGCGGCCCAGCATGTGCGGCGCACCGGCCTGGCGTTCCAGTTCCAGCCACAGCTCGGCGCGCCGCGTATGTATCCGCTCGCGCAGCAGCTCGGCCGGGGCGCCTGGGGTGGTCCATTGCGGCGGGTCGTCGCCATACGTGAAAGTGGGATAGATCGCCGCCACCAGGCGCACCAGCAGGTTCAGGAAGCGCGCCCGCTCAGGCCGCGCAGGCTCCGGCGCCAGGCCCGCCTGCGGCGCGACGTCGTGCAGGTGCAGCACCATGGCCGCGCTTTCCGTCATCACCTCGCCGTCCGGCGTGATCAGCGTCGGCACCTGCCCCAGCGGATTCAGGTGCAGCAGCCGGTCGCGTTCGGGACCGGGCTTCAGGTAAGGCACGTCGGTCAGCGTATGCGGCACGTTGGCCAGCGCCAGCGCCATTTCGACCACGGCCGAGCCGCAGCCCTGCGAGCCGATCAGTTCATACGTCTTCATGATGGTCACCCTCCCGTTTGCGCCGGCGCCAGCCGCAGCAACTCGCCCGGCGAAGCGTCGGTCAACACATAGACATAGCCGTCGAGCCCCTGCCGCACGTCGCGGATGCGGGCCTTGCGCTCGCCCAGCAGGCGTTCCTCGGCCACCACCTTGTCGCCATCCAGCGTCAGGCGGATCAGGTCCTGGTCCGCCAGCGCGCCGATGAAGAGCGAGTGGCGCCAGACCGGGAAGCGGTCGGCGTCATAGAACGCCATGCCGCTGATGGCCGGCGACTTGGCCCACCAGTACAGCGGCGGCTCCATGCCGGGCAGCGTCTCGCCCTTGGCCTCGGGTATCGGCTGGCCGGAGTAATTGATGCCATACGTCGCCAGCGGCCAGCCGTAGTTCCTGCCGGGCTGCACCAGATTGATCTCGTCGCCGCCGCGCGGGCCGTGTTCGTTCTCCCACAACGCGCCAGTCCAGGGATTGCGCGCCATGCCCTGCGGGTTGCGATGCCCGTAGGACCAGATCTCGGGACGCGCGCCGGCCTTGCCGACGAAGGGATTGTCGGGCGGCACCGAGCCGTCGACCTTCAGCCGCACCACCTTGCCCTGCAGCTTGTCCAGGTCCTGCGCGGTGGGGCGCTGGTTGTTCTCGCCCAGCGAGATGAACAGGTAGCCCTTGCCGTCGAAGACCAGGCGCGAACCGAAGTGCAGTCCCTGCGACAGCTTGGGCGTCTGGCGGAACAGCACCTGGAAATCCTCCAGCGCGCTGGCATCGGCCGAGAGGCGGCCGCGGCCGACCGCGGTGCCGCTGCGCGAACCGTCGGATTCGGCATACGAAAGATAGACGTAGCGGTCCTGCGCGAAATCCGGCGACAGCGCCACGTCGAGCAGGCCGCCCTGCCCTTGCGCGGCCACCTTGGGCACGCCGGCCAGCGGCTTGGACAGGCCCCCCGGCGTGCGCAGCAGGCGCAGGTTGCCCGGCCGCTCGGTGATCAGCACGCCCCCTTCGGGCAGGAAGGCCATCGACCACGGATGATCCAGGCCGCCCACCACCACCGTCACCTGCGCGCGCGCGGCGGGCGGCTGCTCGGGGCTTTTCTGCGGCGTGGCCCAGGCCGCGGCCGCGCACAAGGCGGCGCCGGCGAAGGCGATCAGGGACGAGGCGCGACGGATCGCGGACGGGCGTGACGGCATGGACATCTCCGGCGGCTGGGTGGGCGCGGCGGCGCTCGGCGGCGCCGCGCGGGTGGCGTACCATAGGAGCCAGCGACGGGTGGCCTCCCGTCCATTTCTCTCAGGAGACTCCCTTACATGAAACTGTACTACATGCCCGGCGCGTGCTCGCTCGCTTCCCACATCGTGCTGGAATGGATCGGCAAGCCCTACGACGCGCACAAACTCAGCCGCGATGAACTCAAGGGCCCCGCGTTCCTCAAGGTCAATCCGCTGGGCGCCGTGCCCGCCCTGGACGACGACGGTTTCACGCTGACCCAGAACGTCGCGATCCTCGAATACCTGGCCGAACAGGCGCCGCAGGCCAAGCTGCTGGGCGACGGCTCGGCCCGCTCGCGCGCCGACGTGCGCCGCTGGCTCGGCTTCATCAACTCCGACATCCACAAGACCTTCTCGATGATCTTCGGCGCGGGTCGCTTGCTCGCCGAGGAAGCGCCGCAGCAGGAACTGGCCGCCTCCGCCTCCAAGCTGCTGACGCGCCTGTTCGCGCTGCTGGACGCCCAGCTGATCAACCAGCCTTACCTGGGCGGCGAAGCGCCGTCGGTCGCCGACGCCTACCTGTACGTGGTGCTGCGCTGGGCCCATGCCAAGCAGGTCGACCTGTCGGGCCAGGACCACCTGGCCGCGTTCTTCAAGCGCATGCAGGACAACGCCGGCGTCAAGGCCGCGCTCAAGGCCGAAGGCCTGGAGTAAGCCCGCCAGGCCGGCATGAGCGGCCGCCCCGAACGCCCCGCCGCCCTTGCGCGCCGGGGCGTTTTCTCTTGCGCGCCGGCCTGATTGCCTTCAGCCGCCGGCCAGCGCCGGCGCCGCGCTTTCCAGGGTCTTTCTGACCGCCGCCAGGAAGCGCCGCGCCAGCAGCGGCGGCGCGCTCAGGTTCGAATGCGTGGCCCAGATTTCGACGCTGGCGCCCGGCGCGATCGGCCGCAGCACCATGCTGTCGGTCTGGTCGGGCGACACGCACCACGCGTCCACCAGCGCCGGCCCCAGGCCCTGCTGCACGAAGGAACAGGCCGTCACCGGCGAATGCACCTCCACCGCCGCCGCGCAGGCCGGCGCGCCGCCGAAGAACGATTGCAGCGCGCGGCCCAGCGGCGTGTCGTGCGGATAGCCGATCCACGCCGCCGAAGCGAAATCCTCCGGATGCACCACCTCGTGCGCGGCCAGCGGATGGCCCCTGGGCAGCACGCACACCACCGGCACCGTCGCCAGCCGGACCGACGTCAGGTTGGGATGGTCGGGCGGCCGCATCGAAATGCCGATATCGGCCTGCCCCGACAGGAAATAGGCCGCCAGTTCGTCGAACGTGACGCTGCGGTAGTCGACCCGCGCCGCGCCGTTGCGATCGCGAAAGCGCCGCAGCGCCATCGGCACCAGCCGCTGGCCATAGCTGGCGCTGGCCACGATCCTGAGCATGCCCGCGCCCGATTGCCCGAGGCTGGCCGCGAGATCGTTGACGCGCTGGATGCCGCCATAGACCTGCTCGACCTCGGCGTACAGGCGCCGCGCCTCGGCGGTGGGCGAGAGCCGGCTCCTGACCCGCTCGAACAGGCGGTAGCCCAGGCGCGTCTCCGTCAGCGCCAGCACCCGGCTCACCGCCGGTTGCGACACATGCAGCATGCGGCCGGCGCCGCTGATCGAGCCGGCCATCATGATGGCGCGGAACACCTCGATCTGGCGCAGGTTCAGCGGCCGGCCGGCGCTGGGCCCGACCTCGTCGGCGTAGGCCTGCTCATCCATGTTGGTTCCCCTTGATCAATAACGGCGGATTATAGGTTTTCGACATTTTTCGATGACGCAGTGCCGCAATCCCGGTGCTAATCTGCCCGCCTCCACACAACAAAACAAGGGGAATCCAGCATGCAACGCACCTTTTTCCGCAGCCTCGCCGCCCTGGCGCTGGCCGCCACCTTCAGCGCGGGCGCGCAGGCCGCCGGCGCCTATCCCGACAAACCGATCACCTTCATCGTGCCCTCGGCCGCCGGCGGATCGCCCGACGTGCTGTCGCGCCTGATCACCACGCAACTGGCCAAGGACACCGGCGCCACCCTGGTGGTGGAGAACCGCCCCGGCGCCGCCGGCAACATCGGCATCGCGCTGGTCAAGCGCGCCGCGCCCGACGGCTACACCGTGGGCTACGGCAACATCAACACGCTGGCCGTCAACCGCTCGCTGTTCAAGCGCCTGCCCTATGACGTCGACCAGGACCTGACACCCGTGGCGCACATGTTCGACCTGTACAACGCGTTGATCGTGCCGGCGGATTCGCCCATCAAGAGCGTGCAGGACCTGATCGACCGCGCCCGCAAGGAGCCCGGCCGCCTGTCGTATGGCGCCTCGGGCGTCGGCACCACTGGCCACATGGGCGGCGAGCTGTTCAAGAGCATGGCCAAGGTCGACGTCATGTTCATCCCGTACAACGGCGGCCCGGCCGCCATCCAGGATCTGTTGGGCGGCCGCCTGGACTACCTGTTCGTCAACACCTCCGAGGCCACCCCGCTGGTCAAGAGCGGCAAGGTGCGCGCCATCGGCGTCAGCAGCCTCAAGCGCCTGGCGCTGATGCCCGACGTGCCGACGCTGGACGAAGCCGGCCTGAAGGGTTACGAAACCGTGGCCTGGGGCGGCGTGGTCGCGCCCAAGGGCACCCCGGCCGAGGTCGTGGCCAAGCTCAATGCCGACATCCAGAAGGCGCTGCGGGCGCCCGAAGTGCGCACCGGCCTGGAAACGCTGGGCGCCGTGCCCGCCAGCGGCACGCCGGATGAATTCAAGCAGTTGATCGATCGCGAAACCGCCAAATGGAAGCAGATCATCGACACCGCCGGTATCGAGAAACTGGACTGAGCCCCGCCATGACGGACCGCAGCACCCGGATGCCCCCCGCTCCGCAAGCCGACTTCATCGTGGCCGGCGCCACGCTCATCGACGGCAGCGGCGGGCCGTCGCGCCAGGGCGACCTGGCGGTGCGCGATGGGCGCATCGTGGCGCTGGGCGATTTCGCCCACGCGCCGGACGTGCCGGTGATCGATGCCCGCGGCCTGGCGCTGGCGCCCGGCTTCATCGACTCGCACACCCACGACGACGGCTACCTGCTGGCGCATCCGGACATGCTGCCCAAGGTGTCGCAAGGCATCACCACGGTGGTCACCGGCAACTGCGGCATCAGCCTGGCGCCGCTGTCGCGCCAGGAGATCCCGCAGCCGCTGGACCTGCTCGGCCCGCCGGATCTGTTCCGCTTCGGCACTTTCCGCGCCTGGCTCCAGGCCCTGGCCGACACGCCCGCCGCGGTCAACGTCATCCCGCTGGTCGGCCACACCACGCTGCGCGTGGCCGTCATGGACGACACCGGCCGCGCCGCCACCGACGCCGAACGCCAGGCCATGCGCGTCCTGCTCGACGAAGCGCTGGCGGCCGGCGCCTTCGGCGTCTCCACCGGCACCTTCTACCCGCCCGCCAGCGCCGCGCCCACCGACGAGATCATCGACGTCTGCCAGCCGCTGCGCGGCCGCGCCGGCGCGATCTACGCCACCCACCTGCGCGACGAGGCCGACCACATCGTGCCGGCCATGGAAGAGGCCCTGCTGATCGGCCGCGAACTGGACTGCCGCGTGGTGTTCTCGCACCACAAGCTGGCTGGCGAACGCAACCACGGCCGCAGCCGCGAAACGCTCGACATGATCAGCCGCGCCGCCGCCACGCAGCGCGTCTGCCTCGACTGCCATCCGTATCCGGCCACCTCGACCATGCTGCGGCTGGACCGCGCCCGCCTGGCCAGCCGCACCCTGATCACCTGGTCCAAGGGCTACCCCGAGGCCACCGGCCGCGACTTCAGCGAGGTCATGGCCGAACTGGGCCTGGACGACGAAGCCGCCATCGCCCGCCTGGCGCCGGCCGGCGCCATCTATTTCCTGATGGACCCGGCCGACGTCAACCGTATCTTCAGCCATCCGTTGACCATGGTCGGCTCGGACGGCCTGCCCTTCGACCCGCACCCGCACCCGCGCCAATGGGGCACCTTCACCAACGTGCTGCGCACCATGGTGCGCGAACAACGGCTGCTGTCGCTCGAAACCGCCATCCACAAGATGACCGGCCTGGCGGCGGCCCAATACGGCCTGACCGAGCGCGGCCTGCTGCGCGAGGGGTATCATGCTGATCTGGTGCTGTTCGATCCCGCCAACGTCACAGACACGGCCACTTTTTCAGCTCCCATTCAGGTCAGCCAGGGCATCCACGCCGTGTGGGTCAATGGCAGGCAGGTGTGGGATGGGGAACGGACCGGCGCCGAACGCCCGGGCCAGGTACTGGCGCCCGGTGATGCAATACCTTGGAGTCAACAAAGTGAATAGCTATTCCCAGGGCTGTTACCTGGGTGTTTTGGGCGGCATGGGCCCCATGGCCGGCGCCGCCTTCGCGCTCCGCCTCGCGGCGCTCACGCCCGCCGACGCGGACCAGCAGCACATTCCCACCCTGCTTCGCAACGATCCGCGCATCCCCGATCGTTCCAGCGCCTACATGGCCGGCGGCGAGAATCCCCTGCCCTACATGGTCGAAGGCGTGCGCTTCCTGGAACGCGCCGGCGCCCAGCTCATCGCCATCCCCTGCAACACCGCGCACCTCTGGTACGACGACATCGCCGCCGCCACCCGCCTGCCGGTGCTGCACATCATCCAGGCCGTCATCGACGACCTGCGCCGCCTTGGCCTGCAGCAAGGCCGCATCGGCCTGATGGGCACCGCCGCCACGCTCAAGCTCGGCCTCTACCAGCGCCACCTCGAAGCCCAGGGCTACGAATGCATCGTCCCCGACGACGATGAAGTCGAACGCTACTGCATGGCCTCGATCCGCGCCGTCAAGGGCAACCAGCTCGAAGCCGCCTTCGCCCCCGCCGCCGACTGCATCGCCCGCCTCAAGGCCCGCGGCGCCGACGCCGTCGTCCTGGGCTGCACCGAACTGCCCCTGGCCGTGCCCCACGCCCTGCGTCCCAGCCTCGGAATCACCCTGACCGACTCCATCGACGCCCTGGCCCGCGCCGCCATCGCCCACTACCTGGCCGACCAGCCCGAGCAACGCATCGCGGCATAGACAAGGCCCGCGAGTTGCGCGACCGCGCGACAACCGGGAGAATCGATCCGTGGGCCACCCTGTCGGTGGCCCCGGACTATCCAGGAGTGAAGGACGTGCGCAACCCCGTTCTCGCGGCAATGCCGACCGGCATCATGAAAGGCCGGCGCCGGCAAAGCGCTCAAGGCAGACATGCGATCCTGCACGCGGCAATCTGCGCCGTCCTCGCCAGCGCCCCGTTCCTGCCAGTCAAAGCCGCCCACGCCGCCGGCTTCGACTGCAAGGCCGCGAAAACCCATGTCGAACATCTGATCTGCGCCGACCCATCGCTGTCCAGGCTGGACGATCAGGTGAAGGATCTCTACGACAAGATCCAGGCCGAAACCGCAGGCCGTGACGGCGAAACCGGTGACTGGCGCGATCCCGTGGCGAAAGAGCAGACCCAATGGCGCACCACCGTGCGCGACCATTGCCCCGACACCGCCTGCCTGAAATCCGCCTATGAGGCCCGCATCGCCGCCATGAAAAAGAACTGGGCAGAAGCGCTAGGCCCCGCGGACAAGTAATACGCGACGCGCTCCGGGGTGGTCTAGTTTTGCCATTTGAAGGCTCGATGCCCCTGTTCCCAATGCCAGGGATTAGAGGCTTCCAATCTTGCGAAATCGCCACCGCCCGGGTTTCATGCCTGGCGCAGTTCGTTCCCCTCTCTCCCTCCGCAGCGGGTCACCCCCTCCCCCAGCGCACAGCGTCATCCTCCCGACGCAAACCCACCGCGTATGCAAAGATGGGCCGCCCGCGCGGCCGATCTTTGCGGGCCCCGCAAAACCCGCCCCTTACCCCACGCTCCAGCAGCGCGACAAGCCTCGCAATCCGCAGCCCGAGGCGGGTGGTGCCCTGGCGAGGCGCGCCGTCGATGCGCCCGAGGGAATCTGAAGGGAGCCGAAGGCGGACGAAGATGACGACGGGGCAGTCCGGAGCGAACGCTCCGGACCGCAATCGTTGGCGCGCCTCGCCAGGGCGCCGCCCGCCTCGGGCGACCCACGAAGCCCCCTCCCTCCATCAAGACGAAAAAAAAGGGCGCCCTTCGCAGTAGCGCCCAAATTTCCCTTCGCGGGGAATAAAACCTTCAAGCGGATCACCCGCCCAGATAAGCCTTCCGCACCTGATCATTGACCAGCAGATTCGCCCCCGTATCCTGGAGCACCACCCGCCCGTTCTCCAGCACATATCCGCGATCCGCCACCTGCAGCGCCTTGTTGGCATTCTGCTCGACCAGGAACACCGTCACGCCCTGCTCGCGGATCTCGCGGATGATGTCGAAGATCTGCGCGATCACCAGCGGCGCCAGCCCCAGCGTCGGCTCGTCCAGCAGCAGCAGGCGCGGCCGCGTCATCAACGCCCGCCCGATCGCCAGCATCTGCTGCTCGCCGCCCGACATCAGGCCGGCGCGCTGGCTGGCCCGTTCCTTCAGGCGCGGGAACAAGCCATAGACGTGGTCGATGCCCGCCTGGATCTCCTCGCGCTTGGAGAAAAAGCCGCCCATCATCAGGTTCTCGGCCACCGTCAGGTCCTTGAACACGCGCCGCCCTTCCGGCGAAATGGCGATGCCATTGCGCATGATGTGGTGCGTGTCCTTGTTGGTGATGTCCTCGCCCTCGAAGGTGATCTTGCCTTCCTTGGCGCGCGGATTGCCGCAGACCGTCATCAGCAGCGTGGTCTTGCCGGCGCCGTTGGCGCCGATCAGGGTCACGATTTCGCCCTTGTTGACGTCCACCGACACGCCATTGAGCGCCTGGATGGCGCCGTAGAACGTGTGAATGTTTTCCAGCTTAAGCATTTATTCCTCCCCCAGGTACGCCTTGATGACGCGCTCGTCGTTGCGCACCTGCTCGGGGGTGCCGGTAGTGATGGGCTTGCCGTGCTCCATGACCAGGATGCGGTCGGAAATGCCCATGATCAGGCTCATGTCGTGCTCGATCAGCAGCACCGCCACGCCGAACTCGCGGCGCAACTGGTCGATCAGCGACTGCAGATCGCGCTTTTCCTGCGGGTTCAGGCCGGCGGCCGGCTCGTCCAGCATCAACAGGCGCGGCTTGGTGATCATGCAGCGCGCGATCTCCAGGCGGCGCTGGTGGCCATAGGCCAGGTTGCCGGCCTCGCGGTTGGCATACTCGCGCAGCCCCATGAAATCCAGCCACTGCGCCGCGCGCGACAGCGCGTCGGCCTCCGACTGGCGGTAGGACTTGAGCTTGAGCAGGCCAGGCAGCAGGCGCGATTCGACCTGCGTGTGCTGGGCCACCAGCAGGTTCTCCAGCACCGTCAGCTGCTTGAACAGCCGCACGTTCTGGAACGTGCGCACCAGCCCGTGGCGCGCCACCTTGTGGCTGGGCAGGCCGGTGATGGACTTGCCGTCCATCAGGATATCGCCCGCCGTCGGCGCGTAGAAACCGCCCACGCAGTTGAACACGGTGGTCTTGCCGGCCCCGTTCGGGCCGATGATGGCGAACACCTCGTCGGATTTGACTTCGAACGCCACGCTATCGACGGCCAGCAGGCCGCCGAAGCGCATGGTCAGTCCGGATACTTTCAGCAATGCCTCGCTCATTTAGCCAGCTCCACGTGGGGACGCTTCATGGGCAACAACCCCTGCGGACGCCACATCATCATCAATACCATCACCAGACCGAACATCAGCATCCGGTACTCGGCGAACTCGCGCGCCAGCTCGGGCAGCACCGTCAGCAGGACCGCCGCCAGGATCACCCCGACCTGCGAGCCCATGCCGCCCAGCACCACGATGGCCAGGATCAGCGCCGACTCGATGAAGGTGAAGGATTCCGGGTTGACCATGCCCTGGCGCGCCGCGAAGAAGGCGCCGCCGAAGCCGGCGAAGGTCGCGCCCAGCGTGAAGGCCGACAGCTTGATGCGGGTCGGGTTCAGGCCCAGCGAACGGCAGGCGATCTCGTCCTCGCGCAGCGCCTCCCAGGCGCGGCCGACCGGCATGCGGATCAGGCGCGTGGAGACGAACAGCGTGATCAGCGCCAGCAGCAGCGCCATCATGTACAGGTAGATCACCATGTGCTGGTTCTGGAACGTCAGGCCGAAGAAGTCATGGAACGTGGTCGCGCCCTCCTCGCTGGCGCGGCGCGTCATTTCCAGGCCGAACACCGACGGCTTGGGAATGCCCGAGATGCCGTCCGGACCGCCCGTCAGCGTGTTCAGGTTGATCAGCAGCAGGCGGATCATTTCGCCGAAGCCCAGCGTCACGATGGCCAGGTAGTCGCCGCGCAGGCGCAGCACCGGGAAGCCCAGGATGAAGCCGAACAGCGCGGCCATGGCGCCCGAGAACGGCAGCGCCTCCCAGAAGCTCCAGCCGCCCCAGTGGTACAGCAAGGCGTAGGTGTAGGCGCCGACGGCATAGAAGCCGACGAAGCCCAGATCCAGCAGCCCGGCGAAACCGACCACGATGTTCAGGCCCAGGCCCAGCATCACGTAGATCAGCACCAGCGTGGCGATGTCGACCGAACTGCGGCCGGCGAAGAACGGCCAGGTCACGGCCACCGCCAGGATCAGCAGCATCAACAGCTTGTGGTTCTTGGCCGGCGCCGACGGCAGCGTCGGCAGGTCTTTCTTGAGCTTCTGGAACGGCTTGGCGATCCAGGGCCGCAGCAACTGGAACACGAACACGACCGCGGCGGCGATGGCCACCAGCGACCAGTGCGACTCCATCGAGGTGCGCGCGCCCTGGCGGATCAGTTGCAGGCCGAAGACGGGGGTGACGATGACGGCGGTCAGCACCGCCGCCATGGTGGCGTTTTTGAGATTGTTGTTCGACATCAGACTTTTTCCACCTCAGGTTTGCCCAACAGCCCGGTGGGACGGAACAGCAGGATCAGGACCAGCAGCGAGAACGCCACGATGTCCTTGTACTGCGACGAGATATAGGCTGCCGCGAACGTTTCGGCCAGGCCCAGCAGCACGCCGCCCAGCATGGCGCCGGGGATGCTGCCGATGCCGCCCAGCACCGCCGCCGTGAAGGCCTTGATGCCGGCCAGGAAGCCGATGAAGGGATTGAGCTTGCCGATGGTGATGGCGATCAGCACGCCGCCCACCGCCGCCAGGATCGCGCCCATCACGAAGGTGAACGAGATCACCCGGTTGGTGTCGATGCCCAGCAGGTTGGCCATGTGCATGTCCTGCGAGCAGGCGCGCGAGGCGCGGCCCATGCGGGAATACTTGATGAACAGCGTCAGGCCGATCATCAGCACCACGGTCACCACGATGATCATGATGCGCGAATACGGCACCGTCACGTCGAAGTCGGATCCCATGTGGAACTGCACCGCGCCGGACACCAGCGAAGGCACCGCCATGTCGCGCGCGCCCTGGCCCAGGGCGACCCAGTTCTGCAGGAAGATCGACATGCCGATGGCCGAGATCAGCGCCACCAGGCGGGGACTGCCCCGCACCGGGCGGTACGCGACCCGCTCGACGCTGAAACCGTAGATGCCGGTGACGACGATGGCCACCAACAGCATGGCGGCGATGATGAACGGAACCGGCAGGCCGCTGCCCGTGCCGATGGCCGTCAGGGTGACCAGGCCGACATAGGCGCCGATCATGTAGATTTCGCCGTGAGCGAAGTTGATCATACCGATGATGCCGTAGACCATTGTGTAGCCGATGGCAATCAACGCGTAGATCGCGCCCAGAGACAATCCGTTGAAGAATTGCTGGGTAAGTTGGGGTATGAGGTCGGACATTATTTCTCTTGCTCCAAATAGTTCCGGCTCCGGTAGAGAGACCCGGAGCCGGAAACCTGGGCGTATTTTAAGGGCCTGTGGTCACCGCATGCCGGCCGCACAGCGCTTTTGGCGCATCGCTACGCGGATTACGACACAACGACGACGACAGGCCCTGCGCGCCGGCAACACGCCGGCGGAATCGCGGGAGTTTACAGCTGGGTCTTCTTGCCGTTCTTGTCCCATTTGTAAACGGCGAACTCGAAGTTCTTCAGGTCGCCCTTGGCGTCGTACTCGACCTTGCCGATGCCGGTGTTGAAGGTGGTCTTGTGCATGTAGTCGGCGACCTTGGCGGGGTCTTCGCCCACGGCGTTGATGCTGTCGGCCAGGATCTGCACCGCGGCGTAGGCCGGCATCTGGAAGGCGCCGTCCGGATCGCGCTTGGCGTCCTTGAAGGCCTTGACGATGCTTTCGTTGCCCGGCAGCTTGGTGAAGTCGGCGGGCAGCGTGACCAGCAGGCCGTCGATGGCCGGACCGGCGATCGCCACCAGATCCTGGTTGGCGGTGCCTTCCGGGCCCATGAACTGGACCTTCAGGCCCTGTTCACGCGACTGGCGCAGCAGCAGGCCGAGTTCGGGGTGGTAGCCGCCGAAGTAGACCAGGTCGACGCCGGCCGACTTGAGCTTGGTGATGATGGCCGAGTAATCGCTGTCGCCGACGTTGATGCCTTCGAACAACGCCACGTTCACGCCTTCCTTGGCCAGGGTGTCCTTGACCTGGGTGGCCACGCCCGAGCCGTAGGTCTGCTTGTCGTGCAGCACGGCGACCTTCTTGGGCTTGAGGGTGTTGGCGATGTAGCGCGCGGCGTACGGACCCTGCTGGTCGTCGCGGCCAATGGTGCGGAAGAAGAAGTGCGGCTTGATCGTGTCGGTGACCAGCGGCGAGGTGGCGCCCGGGGTGATGCCGACGATGCCTTCCTGTTCGTAGACGTTGACGGCGGCCACGGTCACGCCCGAGCACGCATGGGCCACGGCGAACTTGGCGCCGGAATTGACCACGCGGTTGGCGGCCGGCACGGCCTGCTTCGGTTCGCAGCCGTCGTCGATGAGAATCGGTTCGAGCTTCTTGCCCTTCACGCCGCCCTTGGCGTTGATGGTCTCGATGGCAGTCAGCGCGCCAGCCTGGATCTGGTCGCCGTACTGGGTGTTGGGGCCCGTCATGGGCTGCGGGATGCCGATCTTGATCGTATCGGCGGCGTGCACGGAACCTGCCAGGGCAAGCGCCCCGAATGCCATAGCTACCGGGGTAAGGCGATGCAGAAACTTCATGCGGAGTTCTCCAGCGAGGTTTTGAGCGGCTCTGTTCGATCCGGCCTGTCGGGTGGATACCCCGCAACCCGAATCGCGCGTCGCCGGCTTCTTGGGCAAAAACACGGTGTGGGCGGTATTCTGGAAGCAAGCCGACATACTGTCACTGCGTGTAATCCCCAATATTTCACGACAAACCTTTAATCGTGACGGATTACCGCGACAAGTGCGTGAAAACGCAGGAGAAATCCGCGCGGCGCCTGCGATAGCGCATGGCGCCGCGGGCAAAAACATGGCAGGTGATTTATATGAATAATCATTAATACATCGTTTGACTTCGCATTTTCATACAGTGCTTACGCGAGTCTTACGGATAATGATTATCCCGTTAATAATAATCAGCGATTTTCGAAAATCAGGCGTTGGCCGGTTTGGCCAGATTCCACATCAGGGCGCGGAACGGCGCCAGCATGCTGATATTGACGGCCAGCTTGATCGCCAGGTCGCCCATCATCCAGGTCACCCAGGGCGTGCCGGTGGCGGCGAAGGCCACGCTGAAGAACACCGCGGTGTCCAGGATCGCGCCCAGCACGCCCGAGACCAGCGGCGCGCGCCACCAGCGCTGGTCCCGCAGGCGGTCGAACACCTGGATGTCGACCAGTTGCGCGCAAATGTAGGCCAGGCCCGAGGCCAGCGCGATGCGCGGCGACGCCACCCACACCGACACCGCCAGCGCGGCGGCGAAACCGAACCACACCACCCGGCGCGCGGCCGCGGGGCCGAAACGCCGGTTGAGCACGTCGGTCACCAGGAAGGCCACCGGATACGACAGGCCACCCCAGGTCAGCCAATCGTTCAGCGGCACCTGCACCAGGATGTTCGACCCCACCACCACCAGCAGCATGCACAGCACGGCGATGCCGAACTGCGCCCGGCTCATGGGGGCAAAGCGCGCCTTGGCCACGCTCACTTGCCGAACTCCTCGGCCAGCTCGCGCGAACGCCGCGCGGCCGCGGCCATGGCGTCCTCGACGATGCCGGCGAAGCCGGCGGCATTGAACGCGGCCAGCGCCGCGGCGGTGGTGCCGCCCTTGGAGGTGACGCGCTCGCGCAGCACCGACGGCGGCTCGGGCGATTCGGCCGCCAGCTTGGTGGCGCCCGCGAACGTGCCCAGCGCCAGCTGGCGCGCCTGCTCGGCCGTCAGGCCGACCTTCTGGCCGCCGGCGATCAGGGCCTCGAGGAACAGGAAGACATAGGCCGGACCGCTGCCCGACAGCGCGGTCACGGCGTCCAGCGCGGCATCGTCGGCCACCCAGACCACCTCGCCAACGCTGGCCAGCATGGTGGCGGCCAGGTCGCGGTCGGCCTGCCCCACGCCATCCAGCGCCGCCAGGCCGGTGATGCCGGCGCCCACCAGCGCCGGGGTGTTGGGCATGCAGCGCACCAGGCGGCGCCACGGCGCCTCGGGCGTGCCTAGCCAGCCCGCCAGGGTGTCGGCGCGGATCCCGGCCGCCACGCTTATCACCAAAGTGTCGTCGCGCAACCACTGACGCGTGGAAGCCACAACGTCTTTCATGTTCTGTGGCTTGACCGCGAACACCCACACGCGGCAGCGCGCCAGGGCCTCGTCCGGGGCGGTCGCGGTGGTCATGCCGCGCGCCTGCCAAGCGGCGTGCGAATCCTGGTTAATGTCAATGACGTGGATGCTGCCGGCGGGGCATACTTTGCCCGCAAGACCGGAAGCCAGCGCGGCGGCCATGTTGCCGCCACCGATGAACGCAATCGAAAGTTCGTTTTTCATAGCGTGCGATTGTAAACCGGCCTGTTCCGGCGGGAAAAAAAAGAAAATGTTCGTTCGCGCCTAAAACGCGCAATTTGACAGGCGTTTTAAGTGATGTGAAAGTCACGTTTTTGTCACAAACAATTCATAAGGTGACGTGTTTTCCGCGCCCGGACACCCCGGTCGCGACACGCCCAACTGGAGGAAACCTCTCATGCGATCCCACCGAATTGCCCTTACCTTCGCCGCCGTCATGGCGGCCTTCGCCGGCGCTTCCGCGCACGCGGCCACCGAAATCACGTTCTGGCACTCGATGGAAGGCGCGCTCGGCGACCGCGTCAACGGTCTGGTCGACGAGTTCAACAAGAAGAACCCCGACTATCAGGTCAAGGCCGTCTACAAGGGCAACTACGGTGAATCGATGAACGCCGGCATCGCCGCGTTCCGCGCCGGCAACGCCCCGGACATCCTCCAGGTGTTCGAAGTCGGCACCGCCACCATGATGTACGCCAAGGGCGCCATCAAGCCGGTGCAGCAGATGTCGGAAGAAGCCGGCAACCCGATCGACCCGAAGGAATTCATTGGCGCCGTGGCCGGCTACTACTCGTCGGCCGACGGCAAGCTGGTGTCGATGCCCTTCAACAGCTCGACCGTGGTGTTCTACTACAACAAGGACGCCTTCAAGAAGGCCGGCCTGGACGCCGACAAGCCGCCCAAGACCTGGGAAGAGCTGGCCGCCGCCGGCCAGAAGCTCAAGGCCGCCGGCCAGGAATGCGGTTACACCACCTCGTGGCCGTCGTGGGTCCAACTGGAAACGTTCTCGGCCTGGCACAACGTGCCGTACGCCACCAAGGACAACGGTTTCGGCGGCCTGGACGCCCGCATCGCCATCAACACCCCGCTGCACGTGCGCCACCTGGAAAACCTGGCCAAGCTGGGCAAGGAAGGCATCTTCATGTACGGCGGCCGCGGCGACGAGCCGAACTCGCTGTTCATCAGCGGCAAGTGCGCCATGATCACCGGTTCGTCGGGCCTGCGCGCCAACATCGCCAAGAACGCCAAGTTCGAATTCGGCACCTCGACCCTGCCCTACTACGCCGACGTGCAGGGCGCGCCGCAGAACACCATCATCGGCGGCGCCTCGCTGTGGGTCTTCGCCAACAAGAAGCCGGAAACCTACAAGGGCGTGACCGCGTTCTTCAAGTTCCTGGCCAGCCCGGAAATCGCCGCCCGCTGGCACCAGCAGACCGGCTACGTGCCCGTCACCAAGGCCGCCTACGAGCTGACCAAGAAGGAAGGCTTCTACGACAAGAACCCGGGCACCGAAGTCGGCGTCAAGCAGTTGAACGTCGAAACCACCGCGCAGTCGCGCGGCCTGCGCCTGGGCTTCCTGCCGCAGATCCGTGAAATCGAGGACGCTGAAATCGAACGTATCGTATCGGGCAAGGTCTCGGCCAAGGATGGCGCCGAGAACATCGTCAAGCGCGGCAACGAGCTGCTGGAAAAGTTCGAGAAGAGTGTAAAGTAACGCCCGTTGCAGGGCTTGCCGGCGAGTCCCGCGCCGCACAATTCCCTTTGTGCGACAAGGACTTGCCCAAGGCGAACAAGGCTTAAAGCCCTGGTTTTTTTGGGGCTTTAAGCCTATCGTGTTTTTATGAGTTCCGGCGCATTCGCGCCGCAGGCCGGCCGGCCCACCCCGGCGGCTGTTTCACCAGGCGGCGGTTAATCCAACCGCCGCTTTTCGTACCTTGGGTCCCCCCTATGGAAAAACGTGTTGTCTTCGGGCATAAGACGCTGCCCTATCTGCTGCTCCTGCCGCAGATCGTCATTACCGTGGTCTTCTTCTTCCTTCCCGCCGGCCAGGCCATGTGGCAGTCGATGCGGCTGGAAGATGCGTTCGGCCTGTCCTCCGAGTTCGTCGGTCTCGACAACTTCATGGAGCTGTTCTCGCAACAGGCCTACCTCGATTCCTTCCGTGTCACGGCGGTGTTCTCGATCCTGGTCGCGGTGGTCGGCCTGGGCGTGTCGCTGCTGCTGGCCGTCATGGCCGACCGCGTGATCCGCGGCGCCGGGCTCTACAAGACCCTGCTGATCTGGCCCTACGCCGTCGCGCCCGCCGTGGTCGGCGTGCTGTGGCTGTTCCTGTTCTCGCCCTCGGTCGGCATCCTGGCCGTGGCCCTGCGCCAGGCCGGCGTCGACTGGAACCCGCGCCTGGACGGCAACCAGGCCATGATCCTGGTGCTGATCGCCGCCGTCTGGAAGCAGGTCTCGTACAACTTCCTGTTCTTCCTGGCCGGCCTGCAGTCGATCCCGCGCTCGCTCATCGAGGCCGCCGCGATCGACGGCGCCAGCCCGTCGCGCCGCTTCTGGAGCATCGTGTTCCCGCTGCTCTCGCCCACCACCTTCTTCCTGCTGGTGGTCAACATCATCTACGCCTTCTTCGACACCTTCGCGGTGGTGGACACCACCACGCAGGGCGGTCCCGGCACGTCGACCTCGATCCTGGTCTACAAGGTGTACAGCGACGGCTTCCGCGGCCTGGACCTCGGCTCGTCCGCGGCCCAGTCGGTGGTGCTGATGTTCATTGTGATTGCCTTGACGGTCGTGCAGTTCCGCTACGTCGACCGCAAAGTGCAGTATTGATTTTCGAGGCAGATAACAATGGTTGAACGCCGTCCCTGGCTGGATATCCTGGCCCACGTCATCCTGCTGTGCGGGGTGGCCATGGTGGCCTTTCCACTCTACGTCACCTTCGTCGCGTCGACCCAGACCGCGCAGGAAGTGGCCTCCGCGCCGATGTCGCTGATCCCCGGTCCGCACTTCGTCGACAACTACATGCAGGCGCTGTTCGGCGGCTCCTCCGGCGGCTCGTCCGGCGCGCCGGTCGGCCGCATGATGTACGTCAGCCTGATCATGGCGCTGGCGATTTCCATCGGCAAGATCGCCATCTCGCTGCTGTCGGCCTTCGCGGTGGTGTATTTCCGCTTCCCCGGCCGCATGTTCTTTTTCTGGATGATCTTCGTCACGCTGATGCTGCCGGTCGAAGTGCGGATCGCGCCCACCTACAAGGTGGTGGCGGACCTCGGCCTGCTCAACAGCTACGCCGGCCTGACCCTGCCGCTGATCGCCTCGGCCACGGCCACGTTCCTGTTCCGCCAATTCTTCCTGACGGTGCCGGACGAGCTGATCGAGGCCGCCCGCATCGACGGCGCCGGCCCGGTGCGTTTCTTCCGCGACGTGCTGCTGCCGCTGTCCAAGACCAGCATCGCCGCGCTGTTCGTGATCCAGTTCATCTACGGCTGGAACCAATACCTGTGGCCGCTGCTGGTGACCACGCAGGAAGACATGTACCCCGTCGTCATCGGCATCAAGCGGATGATCAGCGGCGGCGACAGCGTGACCGAATGGAACATCACCATGGCCACCGCCATGCTGGCGATGATCCCGCCGGCGCTGGTCGTCATCCTGATGCAGAAATGGTTCGTCAAGGGGCTGGTCGACACTGAAAAATGAGGCCCCCACGCCGCGCCTTCGGCCTGCCGCCCCCACGACAACGACTCCGATACGAATAACTCATGGCTACTCTCAGCTTTCGCAACGTAAAGAAAACCTACGCCGGCAACGTGCCGGTCATCCATGGCATCGACATGGATGTGAAGGACGGTGAATTCATCGTCATCGTCGGCCCCTCGGGCTGCGGCAAGTCCACGCTGATGCGCATGGTCGCGGGCCTGGAAACCGTGACCAGCGGCGAGATCGTCATCGACGACAAGGTCGTCAACAATCTCGAGCCGGCCGAACGCGACATCGCGATGGTGTTCCAGAACTACGCGCTCTACCCGCACATGACCGTGTTCGAGAACATGGCGTACGGTCTGAAGATCCGCAAGTTCTCCAAGGACGAGATCAAGAAGCGCGTCGACGCCGCCGCCCAGATCCTGGAACTGACCCACCTGCTGGACCGCCGCCCGCGCGCCCTCTCGGGCGGCCAGCGCCAGCGCGTGGCCATGGGCCGCGCCATCGTGCGCGAACCCAAGGTGTTCCTGTTCGACGAACCGCTGTCGAACCTGGATGCCAAGCTGCGCGTGGCGATGCGCCTGGAAATCATGAAGCTGCACCGCCGCCTGGGCACCACCAGCCTGTACGTGACGCACGACCAGGTCGAGGCCATGACGCTGGCGCACCGCATGATCGTCATGTACCAGGGCGTGCCCGAGCAGATCGGCACGCCGATGGAAGTGTTCGAAAAGCCCGCCTCGACCTTCGTGGCTGGTTTCATCGGCTCGCCGCCGATGAACCTGATGGAAGTCAACGTGGCCGGCGACGGCACGGTGCAGACCGTCGACGGCCTGGCGCTGGAGATCTCGCCGCTGCAAGTGCCGTCGCAGGTGCGCGGCCGCAAGGTCATCATGGGCATGCGCCCCGAGCACATGCTGCTGAACACGCAGGGCGTGCCGGCCGAAGTCGAGATGGTCGAGACGCTGGGCTCCGAACAGCTGGTGCATTGCCGCTGCGGCAAGTCGACGCTGGTGGTGCGCTGCACGACGCGCCAGTTGTCCGAGTCCTCGGCCAAGGTCGGTGACCGCGTCAACGTCGGCCCCGACGGCCGCCACCCGCTGCACTGGTTCGAGGCCGACACCGGCCGCCGCGTCCAGGGACTGTGATCCCCGCGGGGCGGGCTCGGCGGCCAGATAGCCCGCCGCGCCCCCCGGCCTCCCCCGCCCCGCTCGGGGCGGGAGATTCCCGCCAGACGATCAATACGTGTACGTAATCATCGTACCGATGGAGTATTGGTTGCGCTCCTTCACGATCGGGCTGTCGGCCGCGTCGCCATACAGCCGGCGCGCCTCGGCCGCGACCGACCACGACCATTCCTTGCTCAACGGCAGCGCCCAGGTCGCGCCCAGCCCGATGCTTTCCAGCCCCCCTTTGGGGTTGTAGCGGCGGTAGCCCGAGTTGGCCGACTGGCGATCGCTGACGCCGTACCAGGTGCGCATGTAGTTGCCGTCGCCGAAGTTGCCGGTCAGCCCCAGCGACAGCGAGCCCGCCGACCCTTCGTAGACCGTGGTGCTGGCGCCCAGGTTGAACAGCGTGTAGGCGCTGCCCACGTCGCGGTCGTCGCCCTTCTTGAACGCGTGCGCCACCGTGGCCGACAACGTCACCGGACCCACCTGGGTCTCAACGTCCATGCCCACCTGCGCGCGGCTCTTGATGTCCCCCATCCCGCGCAGTTTGTTCGAACCTTCGAACCCCTTCTTGTGGTCCTTGCGCGAGGCGCTGGGCGAGAGATAGAAGCGGAAGGTGCTGCTCAGCGCCTCGGTCTGCCACCCCAGGCCGTGCGCCGTATCCAGGAAGAAGCCGCCCGGGCTGCGGATGCCCAGCCCGAAGACGGGCAGCGCCGAACTTTCGTCGCTGCCGCTGTAGCGCGGCGCGTAGCCCACGCCCAGGGTGCCGTAGAACTTCCACTCGTCGGCGGGCTTTTCGGTGCCGGTGGACACCTCGATGCCGCGCGAGCTGGCGCCGCGTGAACCATAGACCGAGTTGTCGGCGACCTGCAGGCCGCCCGCGGCGAAAGACAGCGCCGGCAGGCCTGCCAGAAGACAGGCCGCGCCGGCGCGGCGCTGCATCGAGGACATTGAGGGATATCGCTTCATAAATACATCCGGGAAACGAGGTTGGAGGAAAACAGGGATGCGCCGCGTCGCGCGCGGCGCGGCACTACTCTTGCGGCGCGCCCTTCGCTTGGCGCATCAGGTTCATTGCCAGGGCCGAGACCGAGGCCACCAGCGGCTCGGCGCTGTCGGCGTTGCTCATGACCAGCACCGCCAGCTTTTCGCGCGGCGCCAGCAGCCAGCGGGCGTGGAACGCCTCGGTGGCGCCGCTATGCTCGCGCAGCGTGTCGCCGGCGATGTCGTCCTGGTCACAGGGCGCCGCCAGCCAGGACAGCGCCAGGCGGCACTCCAGCTCCATGCCGTTGGCCACGGTTTCGAGATTGAGCAGCGTGTGCGCGGACTCGTCGTTCAGGATGCGGCGTCCCTGGTAGGTGCCGCCGGCGAACAGCATGCTGGAAAAGCGCGCCATCTCCGCCGAACTGGCCCACAGGCCCTCGGCGGCCTCGTTCGGCTGCGGTTGTTCCTTCCATGGCAGGCCGCGGCGATAGCCGGCCGCGCGCAACTCGCGCGCATCGTCGCCCGCGCCGGCGATACGAAAGCCCGCGCGGGAAATGTTCAGCGGCCGCAGCAGCGTGCGCCGCACGTAGGCATCGAACGGCTCGTCGGCCACGTAGGCCAGCATCTCGCCCAACATCGCATAGCCCATGTCGGCGCGCGCCCGGCCCATGGTGTCTTGCGGCGTGTCGGGACGCAGCGCCAGCAGGCGGCGGGCGGTGAAGGGATAGGTCCCCATCCAGTGCATGGCGGCGCGGCGCGGTTCGACCTGCCAGGGCGGCAGCGCCTGCGCGGCGGGCACGTCGAGCGACAGGCGGCCATCATCGGCGGCGCGCAACACGCCTGCCGCGGTGATGACCTTGGAGATAGCGCCGACCCGGTACAGCGTGTCGCCGGTGGCGTTGCGATGACGCGCCGAATCGGCATAGCCGAAGCCGCCGCTCCAGACCGTGCGCTGGTCATCGACGATGGCGATCGACAGGCCCGGCACCCCCTGCGCGCCCAGGTCATAGGCGATGCGCTGCTTCAGATAGGCCACCACCGCCGGGTAATCGCCCTTGGCGATGGCGGGTGGGGCGGCCGGGGCCACGCCCTGGCAGCCGCCGGCGGCGATCAGGAGCATGGCGGTGGCGGCCAGGCGGGTGAGCGAGAACATGACGGACGCGGCTTCCTCTTTGGAGAACTGCCGTCATGCTAGTCAGGGGCAACGCGCCGATCTTTCCTGCTTTGTAGGGAGTTTGTGAAGATTCGGCGGGCCGATTGTGAAGTTTGTTAAAGGCGGGCCGCAAGGGAGGGCCAGGCCTGGCTCGGACGCCTCAGGCTGCCTTCCAGCTGATGATGAAGCGGGCTCCGCCCAGCGGGCTGTCGCTGGCCTCGGCGGTGCCGTTGTGCCAGCGCGCCACGCGTCTGACGATGGCCAGCCCCAGGCCGGCGCCGCCGGTGCCCCGGTCACGGCTTTCGTCCAGGCGGATGAAGGGCTCGAAAATGCGTTCGCGATCGGCCTGGGGGATGCCGGGGCCGTCATCGTCGACCATCAGCACGTATTCGCGCGGCGCCGGCGACACCAGGCTGACCTGCACCCGGCGGCCGGCGTAGCGGATGGCGTTCTGCAGCAGGTTCAGCAAGGCCCGCGTCATGTAGCGCTGGTGCAGGTGCACTTCGCGCACCTGGCACAACACCACTTCGCAGCGCACGTCGGATTGCTCGGCCTGGAAACCGGCATGCTGCACCACCGAATCCAGCCAGCTTCGCGCGTCCTGCGGTTGCAGCGCGACGCCATCGCCCTTGTGCTCCAGGCGCGCGTACATCAGCAACTCGGAGGCCATGCTGTCCAGTTCGGCCACGTCGCTTTTCATGTCCTCGATCAGGCGCTTGCGCTCGGCCGGTTCCTCGGCGCGGCCGATCATGTCCAGCTCGAACGACAGCCGCGCGATCGGCGTGCGCAGTTCGTGCGAGACGGCGTTGGTCAGTTCGCGCTGGTTGCCGATCAGGGCGCCGATGCGCTCGGACATCTGGTTGAAGGTGTCGCCCAGGTTGCCAATGCTGGAATGGCGCGACAGCCGCGCGCGCGCCTGCAAGTCGCCCTGCCCCATGCGCTGCGCCGCGGTTTTCAGGGCCTCCAGATCGCGCCAGATCGGCAGCGCCCACACCAGCATGAAGGCGCACAGCAGCAGCCCCAGGGCCGAATAGACCGCCGCCACCACCCACGGGCCGAACGAAGGCTCGGGCGGCAGCTTGACCTCCAGCCACTGGTTGCCGGGGCCGGGAATGGCCGCCACGAAGGTCTGCATCTTGTCGCGGATGAAAAAATCCCCGCGCGCCACGATGCGCCGTTCCTTGTCGCTGGCGTTGTAGTCCGAAGCGTTGAAGACCCGCAGGCCCAGGCCGTAGTATGGCGCCAGCTGTCGCTCGATGTAGGCGGCGCGCGCGCCCGGCTCGACCTTCGACAGTTCCAGCACCAGCGAGTGGATCTGCCCGCGCACCGACTCGCGGGTATAGGCGTCGCTGACCGGCTCGAACAGGTAATTGGCGGAACGGTCCACGACTTCGTTGGAAATCACGAAACCGACCGCCAGCACCACAAAGAGCCGCAGGACGAATTTAATCATCACTGCCCTCGTGCGCCTTGGGCGAGAACAGATAGCCCTTGCCCCACACGGTCTTGATGCGCGCCGGATCGCGCGGGTCGTCGTCCAGCTTGCGGCGCAGCTTGCTGACGCAGACGTCGACGCTGCGGTCCAGGCCGTTGAATTCGATGCCGCGCACCGCGTTGAGCAGGTCGTCGCGGGTCAGCACCTGGCCGGCCTGGCTGGCCAGGGCCCACAGCATCTCGAACTCCATCGTGGTCAGGTCGACCTCGGCCCCGCCATGCACCACCGCCCGGGTGCGCCGGTCGATGACCAGCGGGCCGAATTCCAGGCGCTCCGGCGGCTCTTCCAGCTGGCTATGGCGCCGCAGCAGCGCGCGGATGCGCGCCAGCAGCACGCGCGGCTCGACCGGCTTGATGACGTAGTCGTCCGCGCCCGACTCCAGGCCCAGGATCTGGTCCAGGTCGTCTTCACGAGCGGTCAGCATCAGGATCGGCGCCGACGAGAAGGCCCGCAGGTCACGGCAGACCTGCAGGCCGTCGCGCCCGGGCAGCATCAGGTCGAGGATGGTGATGGCCGGGTCGTGGCGGCGGAACGCCTCCACCGCATGGTCGCCGCGGTAGGCCTGGGCGACCTGGAACCCGTGTTGCTCCAGGAACTGCGCGATCAGGCGCGACAGCTTCGGATCGTCTTCGACAAGCAAGGCCTTGGTCATGGAATGTCCGGACAGGAAAAGAGAGTTCGATTTGGCCGCATTCTACGCAATACGGCGCAAGCGGCGTTCGACCGGGGGGCCGGCGGATCGGTTCCCGGCTGGCGCCGCCCACGGAAAAGCCGGGCGGGAAGACGCTGCTTCCGGCCCGGCCGAAGGGGTCTGGCGCGTGGCGCGCGCCCGCGACGGCAAGGCCGCCCGGGACGCGCCAAGTCCTTACTTGTAGACGGACTTGGAGCCGTCCTTGTGCCACACGAACACGTCGAACTGGAAGTTCGTCAGGTCGCCCTGCTTGTTCCAGCTGACCTTGCCGATGGGCGTGTCGAACGAGTTGGCGTGCAGATACTTGGCGACCTTGGTCGGGTCTTCGCTGCCGGCGCCCTTGATGCCGTCGGCGATGACCTGGGTGGCGGTGTAGGCCGTCATCTGGAACGCGCCGCTGGCGTTGCGCTTCTTGGCGGCGAAGGCCTTGACGATTTCGGCGTTGGCGGCGTTCTGGGTGAAGTCGGCCGGCAGCGTCAGCAGCATGCCTTCGACGGCGTCGCCGGCGATGGCGTTGATGTCCGGGTTGCCCGTGCCTTCCGGACCCATCCACTTGGCCTTCACGCCCTGCTCGGCCGCCTGGCGCAGCAGCAGGCCCATTTCGGGGTGGTAGCCGCCGTAGTAGACGAAGTCCACGCCCTGGCTCTTGAGCTTGGTGATGACCGCCGAGTAGTCGCTGTCGCCGGCGTTGATGCCTTCGAAGATGGCGACGGGCACGCCGCCCTTTTCGAGGTCGTTCTTGACGGCGGTGGCGATGCCCTGGCCGTACGACTGCTTATCGTGCAGCACGGCGGCTTTCTTGGGCTTGAGCTTTTCCAGGATGAACTTGGCGGCGGCGGGACCCTGCTGGTCGTCGCGGCCGATGGTGCGGAAGATGAACTCGTAGTTCTTGCCGTCGGTCAGGGCCGGCGACGTGGCCGAGGGCGTGACCATGACCACGCCTTCGTTGTTGTAGATGTCGGCGGCGGCGATGGTGGCGCCCGAGCAGACGTGGCCCACGACGAAGCCGATCTTGCTGTTGACCACGCGGTTGGCGGCGACCGGACCCTGCTTGGGTTCGCAGCCGTCGTCGATGACCACGGTTTCGAGCTTCTTGCCATTGATGCCGCCGGCGGCGTTGATGCGTTCCACCGCGGTGTCGACGCCTTCACGCACCATGTCGCCGTACTGGGTGACCGCGCCAGTGGTGGGGCCCACCACGCCGATCTTGATGGTCTGCGCCTGCGCGCCGGCGCTGAACGCCAATCCGGCGGCGACGCCCAGGGCCGCGATGACCGGGGTCAGACGAAATGCTTGCTTCATGAGTGGACTCCCTTAATGGCTTGTAATCGTTGGTTTATGTACGGGCGGACGGCCGGAAAACGCGATGGTCACGCCCCGTTACGTTGCATTAGCACGGCAAGCATACACTGAAAAATAGCGGCTCTTGCAGGGGTTCCGGCCCGACTTGGGCGGGGGTTTCGATATTGCGGTGCCGCATCAAGGGGCGGCCGCCCTTATGCCCATCCCCGTATATGCAAAAGCGGATTTATTCGTTTGCGTTACTAAGACTGCGCGGCATCATGGCCGCCATGAGACTCCAACCGATCATCGTCCCCGGATGGAAAGACTCCGGACCCGACCACTGGCAAACGCGCTGGGCCGCCCTGCTGCCACACGCGGTGCGGGTGCAGCAGCGCGACTGGGAGAACCCTGTCAGCGCGGAATGGATATCGACCCTGGCGGGCCTGGTCGACCAGGCCCGCAGCCCGGTGCTGCTGGTGGCCCACAGCCTGGGCTGCCTGATCAGCGCGGCGCTGCCGGTGCCGCTGCGCGCCAAGGTCGCCGGCGCGCTGCTGGTGGCGCCCGCCGACGTCGAAAGGCCCGATGCGCCCGACTGTCTGCGCGGGTTCGCGCCGGTGCCGCGCCACTCGCTGCCCTTCCAGAGCGTGGTGGTGGCCAGCGACAACGATCCCTATTGCCGGTTGGAGCGCGCGCGCGCTTTCGCCGAAAGCTGGGGCAGCCGGGTGGTGGTGATCCCGGGCGCCGGCCATCTCAACGCCGACAGCGGGCTGGAGGACTGGCCGCAGGGCCTCAAGCTGTTCGGCGCGCTGCGCCGGCGCGCCTCGTGGCGGGTCTCGCCGCCGCCCGAGCGCATCGCGCCGATTCCCGAGCGGCCGCTGTCGCACCAGGCCTGACTCCCCGCTTTTGTGCCCCGCGCGCCGCGGCCTCGCCGACCGCCGCTATCTTGGGCAGCCCGCGCCCACCCGCGTCGCGGGCAGCGGCGTATCGCCGCTGGTGTTGCCCGCGTGCTTGCGGATCCGGTCCGCCAGTTCGGCCGACGGCTTCTCATAGCCATAGCAGTACGGCGGCGTCGGCGCGGCCTCCGGGCGGTAGTCCTGCAGCACGGGCTTCGCGTCTCCCAGATAGAGGTTGTCCTTCAGGCGCAGGAACGCCTTGAAGTCCCGCGTATAACCGTGCACCGCCTTCAGATCCTGGTAGGCGCCCTCGTCCGAGGCCCCGTTGTCCAGCGCGCTGCGCTTGGCGGCCGTGGGGATATAGCGGCAGTAATTGACCTTCACGCCTTCCACCGTGGGAAAGAACTCCGGCTCCACGCACTGGCGCTTGGCATCATTGTTGAAGATGTTGCCCTCGACCAGCGCCTTGGCCTCCAGGCTGAAACTCATGCCGTAGAAGTCCCAGTTCTCCAGCAGGTTGTTGAACAGGTGAAAGGTGCCGAACTGGCCCCGCGGATTGCGCTGCACGGTGTTGAAGAAATAATTGTGGTGCAGCGTCACCCGCGCGATGGAATCACGTTCGTAGTTCGCGAACAGGTTCTTCGAGGTAATGTTGTTGAGCAGCATGACCTTGTTGGAATTGTGGAACTTCGTCCACGAGATCGTCACGTCGGTGGAGCCGTTCTTGACGTTGAGCAACCGGTCGGACATGCGCGACAGGTCCATGTGGTCGACCCAGACGTCGCGGCTGTTGTTGGCGATGTTCACGGCCTGCGTCAACCGGTTCAGGCGGCCGTCGATGGTCAGGTGCGTGAGGATGACATTCGTGCTGCCATACACGCCCAGCCCGTCATCGATCAGCGCTACGTGCTTGCCGCGACCGTCAATCGTCGTGTTCGACGGCACGCGCAGCTGCGAGTCCAGCACGATCGTCATGTCCGAGGCGAAGCGGATCCAGGTCGGCCCCTTCTTGGCTTGCGCCAGCGCGGCGCGCAGTGTGCCGGGGCCGGAATCCTGGTCGGAGGTCACCTCGATGAAGCGGCCGCCCAGGCCGCCCGTGGCCTGGGCGCCATAGCCTTCGCGCTGCTGCAGCAGTTCGGAAACGAAGGGGCAGCGTTCGTCCGGACTGGCGCAGGACTCACTGGCGGTGGCCGCGCCGCCATACAGCATGGCCGCCACGAGCATGCCCGACACAGGCAACCAGGCAAGCGCGCCCAGCCGGCCGCGCCCGCGCCGCGGCGCCCTGCCCGCCGCGCCTTCCGTTGCATTCATTCCTGCTTTCATGCCCATTCACTCCCTACCGCTGCGCGGACCGATCCGCGGACTGCACATGGCGCCAGATGCCGCCGCTCAGGCGCAGGTTCTCCGGCGGACCGGCCACGTGCGCCCGCAGGTGCTTGAAATACGCTTCCTGCCAACGCCGCGCATACGCGTCGGCGTCCTCCCCGGGTTCGACCGCGGGCAGCATCTCCAGCGTGTAGGCGACGCGGCCGTCTTCCCAGCGCGGCGTGTAGAACACCGAGGGCACGCCCTGGCGATGCGCCAGGTGCGCCGCGAAGCTGGAATAGGTCACGGACTGCCCTTCGAAATCCACGCGCGGCGCGGCCGGATTGGCGGCGCCGTCCACGGCCAGGCACAGCACGTTGCCCGACGCCAGCGCGCGCATGCAGGCCTTGGCGACCTGCGCCTCGGTCTGGTCGGCGGTGGAAATCAGGGCGGCGGCATAGCTGCTCTGGGCAATGCTGGGCGCGGTCGCCAGCCAGCGCGACGGAATGCCCAGCAATTCCAGCGCCATCAGGCCGGCATACATGGGCCCCACGTGCGCCGTGGCGACCACCACGCCCCGGCCGGCCGCCAGCAGCGGCGCGAAGAAACGTTCGCCGGTGTCCAGCTCGCCCAGCATCTGCATGGCTTCCTCGACACTGTCCTCGCGGCATTCGAGCCAGTCGAACAGCAGATGATCGACCAGATGCCCCCAGCGCGCGCGCCGCTCCCATTGCTCGCGGTCGGCCGTGGCGTCGCCGCGCAGCGACCAGGCCCAGTCCAGGCGCGCCTGCGGGATCGGCGCGCTGTCCAGCTTCTGCTCCAGCTGCTCCAGGGCTTGCTGGAACGTCGCCGGCAGCGCCTGGCCGCGCTGCGCGACGTAGCGTTCGAACAGGGCCTCGGCTTCCTGCTTGCGGCCCGCCTGCGACAGCGCGCCGATGGCCGCGCGCTGCCAGAGCCGCTTGTCGGGCGATTTCTCGACCAGCCGCAGCAATTGGTCGGCGGCCTCCTCGTACCGCAGCGTGTAGCGCAGCGCGCGCGCATACAGGGCGCGCGTCTGCTCCAGCTCCGGGGCCAGTTCCACGGCCTGCCGCAACGGCGCCTCGGCCTCCTTGTAGCGGCCGGCGCGCAGCAGCGTTTCGCCATGCAGGGTCAACAGCCGTACGTCGGCGGGCGCTGCCTTCAGGCCCGCCTCGAAATGTGCCAGGGCATGCTGCTTGCGGTCGTCCTCGGTGGCGCGGCGCAGGTGCGCCAGTCCCAGCGAAGCGCGCAGCGCCGGCGCGTCATGTCCCGCGTCCAGGGCCGCATTGCCCAGCTGGATCGCCGCCTCGACCCGGTCGTCGTCGAGCAGCGCGCGCACGGCCACTGTCGCCACGCGCGCGTTCGGCAGGCCAGCCCCGTCCAGGGCCAAGGCAACGCCGGCCGCCTCGGCGGCGTCGCCATTGCGTGAATACGCCAGCATCCACCAGTGCGCTTCGCCGGGATCGACGCGCGACACGGCAGCGGTCTGGCGCGCGACGGCGGCGGCCTCGGCGATGCGACCGGCCTGCACGCGCAGTTGTATCCGCGCGGCCTGCAGCGCCGCGGAATCCGGCGCGATGGCGGCGGCCGCGTCCGCCTGGGCGATGGCCCGCTCCCACTGCTCGGTGCGGCCCAGCAGGCTGGCCAGCAGGCGGCGGTCGTCGGTGCGCGCCGGGTAGGCCGCCACCAGGCATTCCAGCGCGGCAATCGCCGGCTCCAGCCGCCCCACCCGCACGAATGGCGACACCAGCAAGCGGCGCGCATCGCGCCAGCCCTCTTCCACCCTGGCCAGCGCCGGCCCCAACTCGGCCATCGCCTCCAACGGGTCGTCGGCCTCCAGGATCCGCTTGATGACCCCGCGCAGGCGGCTGGTGGCATCGCTCGCGGCGGTGGCGGTCCGCGTCGGCGCCGCGGCGGCGCCGGGGCGTTCTATCGTCGTATCAACCATGGCGCAATCCTCGCAACAAAGCCATCGCCGCGCGCAGCACGAACATGAGCACGAAGCCCAGCGCCAGCGCCTGCAGCAGCAACACCCCCGTGCGCGGGCTGCTGGGCCGGTCGGTGGAGACCGGCTGGGCGATGATGGACAAGTAACGCTGCAGGCGCAGGGCGTCCGTCACGGCCTGCTGGTAAGACTGCTGCGCCAGCGTCAGATTCGAATCGGCGAAGGCCTGGGTATTGCGCAGCGCCTCGTATGACTTGAGTTGCTTCGCTTCCGTGTTGCCCTCGCCGCTCAGGCGCTGGCGCACGGCGGCGAGCCGTTTTTTCAGGGCCACGACCTGCGTTTCGGCCGGCTTGAGCATGAAGTGATCCTTGTTGTTCAACGCGCGGATCTTGTCCAGGTTGATCTGGGCGGTGCTCAACTCCGCTTCCAGCTGGCTCGACAGATTCAGCAGCATGGCCACCGTCGCGGTCGGGTCGATGTTGCCATGCGTGGTACGCCAGGCGGTCAGCGCTTCGCGGGCGCTCAGCGCCTTCTGCTCGGCCTGCCTGACCGATTCCTCGCTGACCTTCAGCTTGTCCGCCACGCCTTTTTCGTTCATGGAACTGACGAAGTCTTCGGCCAGGCCGATCAAGGCCCTGGACAGGGTTTCCGCGTCTTCGGGCGAATAGGCCCGCACCCGCAGCACGTCGATCTGCTCCAGCGCATTGAAGGAAACCTGGACCGAGGCCCGATAGGCGCGATACAGGTCATCCTCGCTGGAATCCTCCGACAGACGGTTCGCCGGGTCCAGCCCGTTGTTGAGCAGGTAGCGCCGCAGGCCGACCTTCTTGTCCAGCTGCCGCATGCTGTCGCGCGACCGCAGGAAGTCACTGACCGCCCAGCCGTCGACGAAGCCGCCGAGCATGCCGCCCGAGTTTCCCGTGGTGAGCAGGCTGGCCGCCATGGCGCCGCCGCCCTGCTGGCCCGACCCCGACTGCACGAAAAAGCGCGATTCCGCCTCGTAGCGCGGTGTGGCGACGCACAGCACGTACACCAGCGCCAGCGCGACCGGGGCGATCACGATCAGCGCATTGACCCAGCGCCGGCGACGGCGCTCGGCCAAGGCCGCCTCGCGTTCGCGGCGCCGGCGCTCGATCTCGGAACCGCTCTCAGAAGCCGAGCTGGCCCTCGTCGAATCCGCCGAAAACGTCGTCGCCTGTTCCGGATTCGCTTCGTGATCGTCGCGGAGGGAACTTCTGGATGCACTGGTCGAGGTCGTCTTCGATGCGGAGTGCGCTTCGTTCATAAATCAGGCCCTTCAGGCAATAGTCCGCCAATTGATTCTGGCGATAACTGGAAAGAATGAGCGTCCTGCCGACCAGCCGTTCTTCGAACAGCGCCAGCCAGAGACGGGTGAAACGGCAGGGTTCGAAGGGAATGGCCCCTTCGATCACGTAAACGTCGAACGCCGGCGCCAGCGCCAGCGCGAACGAAAACTCCTGCCTTGCATACAGCGGCCAATGCTCCATCGGCCGGCTCAGGCTCTTGGGATCACTGACCAGGTCGGCCACCAGTTCATAGGTGGCGTCGGCGTCGATCTCGTACATCTGGCTCACCAGTTCGATCATGCTCAGGCCGTTGGCCTTGCCACGGATGAAGCCCTGCCGGCCGATCGCCCAGGAGACGTTGCCGTCATGGTGGACGAAGCCCTGGCGCGGCGGACGCAGGCCGCACAGCAGGTCGATGATCTGGCGATGCAGCTCCGGCGTGGGCGAAAGCAAGGCGTAGCGACCAACCGGAATGTCGAGTTGCGCGTGGGCCAGCAACGCCTGCCGATGGCCAAAGGCCAGGGGGGTGTCCGTCACGCCGTTCAGATGAATCATTGTCATTGCTCACATCGGCTGGATGTTGGGACGGGCCAGCCGTTCCGCCGCCAGGGCCACCACCATCAGGAACACCATGCTGGTCAGGAAATACCCCAGGCTCGCGTCCTGCGACGTGTAGGCGTCGAAGTAGGCCGAGCGCAGCAGCTGCATGCCATGCGCGAACGGCAGCCACAGCATCCAGGGCCGCAATTGCTCGGGCAACTGCTCCGACACGAAAAAGACGCCCGAGAAAATCTGCAGAAAGCGCTCGATCACCGGCGCCAGCCGCAGGAAGAAGTGCCAGAACGTCGCGATCGCGCCGAACAGCAGGCCCATCGCCGCGGCGCAGCACGCCATCAACACCACGTACAGCATGAAGCCCGGCCAGCTCCTGGGCAGCGTGATCAGGTCCAGCGCATGGCCGGCGCTGATCAGCACCACGAACACCACCAGGTACACCGACACATACAGCACCGCCTGCACCAGCGCGCACATCAAGGGCGAAACGCCCTGGAAGTTCAGCAGGCCGCGCGCCGATACGTAGGCCGTGCTGCTGCGGAAGATGATCTGCCGGAACATGATCCAGGTCGTCGCGCCCAAGAGCGAGAAGGTCTGCACGTCCATCCCCAGGATGTAGTGCGTGCCCATCAGGATGTACAGCGACGAAATCAGCGTCAGCAGCACCACCGGCCCCACCAACGCCCACAACAGGGCGATCCGGCTCTCGCCATGCATCACGTTCAGCTGGTAGACGAACAGCGCCAGCAGCGTGCGTCCGCCCGGCCAGCCACGGCCGGCCATGCGCGGATGGTGCCCGGCATGCAACCCCCGCACACGGTCGCGCAGGATCGCCAGGTCGCCGGCCTCCCCCGGCGGCAATTCCATTTCCAGCGCGATATCGTTGCGCGAGGCGTGGCGTCGCGCGTCGCGCGCCTCGTCCTGCCTGCGCCGCTCCTCGCGCCGCGCATGCGCCTGGGCCAGGCGCCGGTCTTCCGCCACCAGCCGCGCGGGCATGTAGCCGGGCGCGAACACCTCGACGCCCGCGCGAATGTCCTGCTCCAGCAGCCGCACGATGATGCGCAGGCGCCGCCGGGAGAAATCCGCCAGCGTCTCGTCGACCCCGGCGCGCGCGATCTCCGCGTCCAGCTCGGCCTGCACGGCCTCGTATACCGCCCGCCGCGCGGCCACCGAGTCATGCGGTTCGCCCTGCAGGCGCGCCAGCAAAGGCTTGAACAGCACGGCCGGCTCGGCCTTGGCCTCGAACAGCGCGGCGGGGTCCAGGCGCCAGGCATCGACGCCCGATCCCACCGCGTAGCTGCTGTCCTTTCTCCGCGCGCGCCACCCCTTGATCCGATCCTCGTTGCTCATCGACGCGCTACTGGCTGACGCCGCTGGAGGAACTGGACCCGCCCGAATCGGAATCGATGGCTCGCGTGGCGCTGAAGCCGGCGCTCATGGTCACGCGGAACGCGGACAGCACCTTCTGCACCTGCGTGAACGGCGCGTCCGAGATATAGATCGCCTGGCCCTCGTGCACGCTGAATTCGCGAGCCAGCGCCACCTGCTCCGGACGCGTCAGGTCGAACTGGTACACCACGGGCAGCAGGTCCGGCTTGCCCTCCGCGCCGGCCTGCGCGGGCGTGAACAGGAAAACCGAACGCGGATCGGCCGTCTTGTCATCCAGACCCCGGGCATCGGCCAGCGCGTCCAGCACGCTGTAGTTGCGCTTGCTGATGGCCACGCGGCCCTGGTTGCCGGCCGCGCCCAGCACCGTCAGGAACTCGCGCGATTCGTACGCGGTAATGACGTCGCCGGCGCGCAGCAGGATGTCGTTGTTCTGGTTGCGGTAGATGTCCGACAGGCGCACCGAGGCAATCTGGTTGTCGCGCCGCAGGCTGATGACGAGCTGCTCGGGATTGGTCTGCACCGGCGCCGCCTGCGCCAGCGCGCTGCTGAGCCGCTGGGAGGTCTGTGTGATCGGATACATGCCCGGCTTGGTCAGGTTGCCCTGCACCGTCACCATCTGGCCGCGGGCATCCGCCACCCGCGTCACGCTCACGTCGGCGCCCGCCACCAGCCGGCTCAGGCGCGCCACGATGGCGTCATGCAGTTGCCCCAGCGTCATGCCGCCGGCCTGGAACTTGCCGAGGATGGGAAAGGAGACGTTGCCATTGCGGTCCAGTTCCTGGTTGCCCAGGTCGCTCACGCCGGACGGATCCGCCGCGAACACGCCCAGCCCGCCACGCTCCCACACCTTCACGTTGATGCCGTCGCCCGGCACCAGGCTGTCGAAGCCGGCCTGGGTCAGGTCGCGGTAGCGCACCGGAAAATCGGCGACCTCGGGCACCCGGCTCGCGCGCGCAAGCTCGCGCGAGGCAGGCATCACGATCACGTCCTTGTCGTCGTGCGCGCCGGTCATCTCGCTCAGCATGGGGCCGGAGCGCGGCAACTGGCAGCCGCTGAGCATAAGCACGGTAATCAGCAGCAGGGCCGGCGCCGCCAGGCGGCGCGGGCCCGCGGCCGGGACATTCATTTGCATAGTTTCCTTTATCTTCAATACCAGGGTCGGACGCGGGCTCAGGCCTGCATCAGGCGCATCGGCGGCATATCCATGCGTTCGTCGTTCTCCGACACGGGCATGAGCGGCATGCACAGGCTCAGGAACTTGGCCAGCATGGCGTCCAGCGAGAACAGGGTCTGCGCCCGCTGGCGGCTCTGCGCCCTCAGGCTCTCGTCGGCGCGCACCCGGTCGACGATCGACACCACTTTGTCGCAGGCCTCGTGCAAGTCAGGATGCTCCACATCGCCCAGCAGGTGGCCCGTCTGGTCTTCCTCGAAGCACTCCCCCGCCCCGCCGGCCGGGGTCGACACGACGGGCACGCCCAGCAGCTGAGCCTCGATCAACACGTTGGGCAAGCCCTCGTAGCGCGACAGCAGGACCTTGGCGTCCATCCGCGAATACCAGTAGCCCACGTGGTTCGACAAGCCGACCAGCAGCAGCCGGTCCATCACCCGCAGTTCTTCCGCCAGCGCCACGATGTTCTCGTGCAGCCGGCCGTCGCCGACGATGACAAAGCGCGCCCGCGGCCGCTGTTTCAGGTAAAGCGCCGCCAGCTTGATCCACAGTTGCGGCCGCTTGTCCGGCTCCAGGCGGAACACGCCGCCGATGGTTTCCGTGGCATCGGCCGTGCTCTCCTCGAAGGCGCGCCACTTCTCCTGGTCCGCCTCGGCGGCGTCGGTGGTCAGGTCCGGCACGCCGTTGTACAGCACGTGGAAGCGCACGATGGGAATGCCGAGCCACTCCGCGTAGGCCTCGGCGGCCTTGCGGCTGTTGCTGACAAAATGCACGCCGGGCACCTGGGCCAGGGCCTGGTACAGCTCGGGATACTCTTCGCGGAAGCGATCCTTGCGGATGTTCGGCGGCAAGCCGCGGAACACCAGATGGATGGTCGGCGCGCCGGCCAGCAGCGCCGCCAGGGCGCCGAACAGGCAGGTGCCGTCCTGCCACAGGCTCACCACGTCGAAGGTGCTGGCGCGCAGCACGGGCGCCAGGCGCGTCACGCCATAGTGCACCGGCGGCGGCAACTGCTCCAGCAACCGGCTCAGGCTGCCGTCCGGCACGGATTGGTGGGCTACCGAAATCGCGGGCAGCTTGTTGATCTCCGTGACCGGAATCCGCGCCTTGACCAGCACCGACAGGAAGAAGTCCAGGCCCTGCTTCTTGGTGGAACCGGCCGGCTCGGTGTGCTGTTTGACCAGCACTTCGACTTTCTCGGGCTTCAACGGCGCATCGGCCACCCCGGCTTCGGGCTTGTCCGCCATGCGGGCCAGCTCTCCGGCCAGGCGCGTCAACTGGCGCTCGGCCCCGCCGGGCCCCAGGCTGCCCGTCACCAGGGCGACCGACACCGGTTTCTCGGGAGAATATTCCGGGATCTTTCGATGGCGGAAGTGCAGGATCGCGTGCTTCATCGACACGATCCGGATGTCTTTGCCCGCCAGCGCGCTCTCGGGCTCCAGGCGCTGGTAAAAGGCGTAGTCGCTGGCCAGGCCATTGGCCAGCTCGGCCGCCTTGCTGCCCGGCGCCAGGTGCTTGGCCACGGGCGCGATCACGTCAAACGCGTCCGCCAACAGGCCGCGCTTGCGCAGGCGCTTGGCGAACTCGACGCGGATGTTGCGGTCCGTATGCTGCAGGATCAGCCGGCGGAACAGCTCGTCCGACTGCTCATGCGCGCGGATGTCGCTGAGCAGCTTGGCGCGGGCGAACAGCCGGGTGGGGTTGTCCGTGGACTCTGGCAGATGCCGCTCGACCAGGGCAAGCGCTTCCTCGACGTGGCGCTCCTTGACCAGGCGCGTCGCGCGATAACGCACGATTTCCAGGTCATCGGGGCATTCGCGCAACAGCGTGGCCCACTGTTCGGACATCCCTTCGTTCAGGCCCGCCGCCTCCTTCAATCGCAGCAGCAGGAAGCGGACCTTGGAATCGGCCATGTGGCCGCGCGCCAGCGCCTGCGCGTCGGCCAGGTTGGCCTGCGCCACCTGGACGCGCGCCGATGCCGCCACGATTTCCTCCAGCCGCGCCTGGACCGCCTGCAGGTCCGGCGACGCGGCGCTCTTGCGCTCGGTGATCAGGGGCGGATTCATGCGGCCTTCCTGCGGTTGGCCTTGTCGATCCACACCTGGCAGCGCTCGATGTAGTGGTCGTACTGGGCCGGGTTGTCGGAACGCTCCTGCAACGCGCGCCAGTAAGGCAAGGCCTGTTCGAAGCGATGCAGGCGCATGGCGCCGACCGCGGCCAGGCGCAGGCCGATGGGATCGTCGGGCACCAGTTGCAGAATCCGCTCGCCCAGCGCCAGGCGCTCGGTGGTGCTGGACGACTCCAGCGCGCGCGCCTCCGCGTACATCACGGCCAGGATGCGGCGCTTCTCGTGATCGACCTCCGGCATCCCCGGCCACGACTGCGCGACACGCTCCAGCAGGTTCCAGGCCGCCTTGGGATCGCCGCCGGACAGGATTTCCCGGGCGCCGCGAATAGCGCGCGGTCCGAGTCGCCCGAGCTGGCGCTCGGCCTCGTCCCTGGCGCTCTGGTCCGCCGACGCATGGGCCAGGACCATCTTGTAGGCATCGATGGCCTCGCCGAACCAGCCGCCATTGAACGCCACGCGCGCGAAATGCAATTGCGTGCTGAACGGCGCGGATTCGTTCGCCGCGGCCTGCTCCAGATGCCGCATGGCGGTCTGCTTGTCGCCCAGCGCGTCCGCCGCGCGTCCCCGCATGGCATGCAGCTCGGGGAACTCGACCTGGGTATCGAGCGCGATGTCGGTCAGGTCGATCACTTCCTTGTGGTTGCCCGCCACCAGCGCGGCCCGCACGCCCAGGCGCATGGCGCGTTCGAAGGCGCGCTGCGCGCGCACGCCGGCCAGGGCGTCGGGATTGAGCAGGCGGTGCGCGCAGATGCGCTCGGCGGCGTCGCGCAGGCGGCCTTCCTCCAGCGCCTGCGCGCCCTCCTCGGCCCAGGCCGCGGACTGCGTGCGCAGCCAGCCGGAAATATCCTCCTGCTCGCTGTCGGCCAGCTTGCACGACACGGCCAGCGCGGCCGCGGCCATGATGCAGCCGCGCCAGGTCGCTTCCTTGACCAGTTCAAGCGCCTCGAAGTCCTTGAGCGCCGGCGATTCGGCGGCCAGCGCGCGCAGACCCGCGCGGTCTCCCGCGATCAGCCGGTCGCGCCACAGCATCGCGAAGCTGCGGCCATGCGACGGAATCGCCTCGCGCACTTCATGCACCCAGCGCAAGGCGGCGTCCATGTCGCTGCCCGCCTGCAGCAGCGACAGCACCGTGTCGGCCGCCTCGGTCGCGGTCGCGTCCTGCGGCGAGGAAATACGGAACAGCTGCTTCCAGTTGCCCAGCGCCTCGTCCACGAACCCCAGGTGGCCGGCGGAAATCGCCGCGATGCGCACGATTTCCGGCGTCTCGATCTCGTCGCCCAGCAGGCCGGCGGCCAGCGAGTGCGCGACTTCGTGGCGGCCCAGCTTGAAATGGTTGCGCATCAGGATCTGCTCGGCCTTGCTGCCCGTGGCCAGCGCGCCGTCCGCGCCCTCCAGCAGCGCCAGCGAACCTTCGTAGTCGCCCAGTTCCTCCTGGATGCGGGCGAACAGCAGCGTGTGGTCGGGCAGGCCCGGATGGCGGCGCAGCACGTCGCGCAGGCGGCGCGAGGCCTCGCGCAGTTCGCCCGCGTCCCAGAGCTTCTCGATGCGCTCGGCGCTTTCCTCGGCGCCCAGCTTGGGCACGGCCGCCTGCGGCGTGGAGGCGCTCATGCGCGGACGCACGAAGGTCTTGAACCACTCGGTGTACAGGCGCTCGGCGAACAGCGGGGTGTAGTGCGTCAGGTCCAGCCCGCCGTCTTCCAGCGCATCGGCCTGGCCAATCTTGTTCATCAGCGGCGTCGGGTCGTAGCAAGGCACGCCGATCTGCTGCGCGCTGGCGGTCACGGCGGCGATCAGTTGCGCCCGTTGCTCGATCGGCACGTTGTCGGGCGTCATGGCGTTGACGTGCGTGACGAACACCACCTTGTCGCGGCCCAGCAGGTCGACCAGCGCCTGCATCTGCTGCGCGATCTCGTCGTCCGTCTGTTCGCGCTTGACGATGCGCGCGAGCAGGTCGCGGTTATCCGTCGATAGGCTCTTGAAGACGGCGTCCTGGTCCAGCCACGCGCGGCGCTCGGCCAGCCGCTCGTCGCTGGCCTGGGACCAGAACGTGCGAGTGCGCGCGCGGTCGGCGAAGAATTCGCTGAAGTAGCGCACCAGGTAGTTGGACTGGATGGGATAGCCGTCAACGGTCAGCAGCTTGCGCGACGACAGTTCGACCATGTACAGGTCGGCCGGCTTGTGCACGCCGCGCCGGGCCTGCTCGCCATTGGACGGACGGAAGATCACGCGCTGCACGTCGGCGGGAATCTCGGTCTGGCCGAACATGAAGCGGGCCTGCTGCAGCGCCTCGGCGCTGGTGTGGACGAAACCGTAATTGCGACCAAGCTGCTGCTTGATCGGATAGCGGCCCACGGCATCACGCAACGGCGTGTGGATGCGGCAGGTTCCAATCGGGGCAATGGTAAAGGCGGTCATTCCGGGCCTCTCCTGTGTTTGATGGGTTGCGGGCCTGGACTCAGAGCGTCCAGTACAAGAGGCCGGACGGCAGCCGGCGGCTGTCCAGCACGGACTTCAGGTCGCAGACCATGCCGTCGGCCTTGACCAATTGCGGCAGGTCTTCCCAGAGGGTGTCCATGGTTTCGCGGTGCGGCACCGCCAGGATCAGCACATCCATGTCGCGGAACTCCTCTCGATTGACCAGGCTGATGCCGTACTCATGCCGCATCTGCTCGGCGTCGACCATCGGGTCGCAGGCCACCGGGGTAATGCCGTACTCGCCAAGGGCGCGGTACAGGTCGACCACCTTCGAATTGCGGATGTCGGGCACGTTTTCCTTGAACGTCATGCCCAGGATGCCGACCCGGGTCGAAGCGTTCAGCCGGCCATTGCGGGCCAGCGTCTGCACCACCCGCGAGGCCACGTGGCTGGCCATGCCGTCGTTGATGCGGCGGCCCGACAGGATCACTTCCGGGTGGTAGCCCAGCTCCTGGGCCTTGGATGTCAGGTAGTACGGATCCACGCCGATGCAGTGGCCGCCGACCAGCCCGGGCGTGAACTTGAGGAAGTTCCACTTGGTGCCGGCGGCCGCAAGCACTTCGGCGGTGCGGATGCCGACCAGGTCGCAGATCTTCGACATCTCGTTCATCAGCGCGATGTTGATGTCGCGCTGCGTGTTCTCCAGCACCTTGGCGGCCTCGGCCACCTTGATGGAGGAGGCGCGATGCACGCCCGCGTCGATGATCTGCTCATAGACGCCGGCGATGACCTCCAGCGATTCCTCGTCCTGGCCGGACACGATCTTGACGATCTTCTCCAGCGGATGCTCGCGGTCGCCCGGATTGATCCGTTCGGGGCTGTAGCCAAGCTTGAAATCGACGCCGCAGCGCAGGCCCGAGGCCTTTTCCAGCTCCGGTCCGCAGATTTCCTCGGTCGCGCCGGGATGCACCGTGGATTCGAAGACCACGATGCAGCCAGGACGCAGCACCGGGCCGATCGAACGGCAGGCGCGCACCAGCAGGGAAAAATCGGGGTTGTTTTTCTCGTCGACCGGCGTCGGCACCGCGACGACGAAGAAATCGCACCCTTGCAGCTCGCTGACCTGATCGGTGAACTGCATGGGCGAAGCCAGCAAGGCATCGCGCTCGATCTCGCCGGTCCAGTCCTCTCCCTGTTTAAGGCTCGTGATCCGTCGCTTGTCCACATCGAAGCCGACGACATCAAAACGCCTGGAAAATGCCACGGCCACGGGCAGGCCGACATATCCAAGACCGCACACTGCGATTCTCTTTACCAAGGGGGACCTCACTGTTTTCGTCATGTCGAAGACACTAGAAACCGACGCCCAGGAACCAAGAATCGATGCCGCGATCAAATGGCTTATTCCCGCCTGGGGTGGACGCGTTGCTCAGAATTAATTACAACTCGATACCCCGTCATACTTATGGGCAGCGAGCCAACGAATCGTAGGCCGCGCTCACGGCAAATTTTTTTCTAAAAGTTTTCGTTGCTGTGGAAATAAGTCGGCGTGCTCGTAATAAACGTGGGGAAATCCCTCAAATAATCTCTTTTTCCATACAACTGGAAATAACTGAGATTGTTTGTCTTGTTAGCAAATATATAAAGTCGTTTTCTTATCTTCGATTAATCAAGCCGCAAGAAATGAGTACCCGCCCGGGGGATCTTTGGACGCCCTGGGGAAAATGTCTTTATTGCAACTTCAAGTCACGGATAGCGGCCGGAATACCTGAAAATATCGTGCTAGGCACGATGCGGGAAAATCCCGCGCCGTTCGGCACATGGCAGGCGAATACGGGCAGGCGAATACGGGCAGATGATTAAGGGCAGGTAATTACGCCTTGGCGCAGTGCGGCCCCGGGCGGCCCGCATGCGGTTGATAATCCGCACGCGAATCGTCCGGGGCTGACGTCATGCTCCCCGCAAAAGGGACTCAGAAGCGCAATTTCACGTTCAGCGAGCCCTGCGTATCCTGGAACCCCTGGCTGCCCTGCTGCCGCGTCACGTTCGCCGATACGCTCAGGCGCTCGCTCAGATTGCCTTCCACGCCCGCCTTCAGTTCCACCACGTTCTTGCTCCCCTGGATCAAGGCTTGGGTGTCGTCCATGGTCACGCCATATGCCTTGGGCGTGTGCAGCCAGTTCACCTCCAGGAAGCCCTCGGCGCCACCCACGCGCTGGGATGCAGGGCTGCTGACCAGCGAGAACCGCGCGCCCAGACGGGTCTGAACGTTGTTGCCGCCCACGCCTTGCACCTTCGTGCCGCCCCTTTCCGTGTGGCCGTCGGCTTTGACCCCGGACCACAGCACCTGCGCCTGGGGTCGGATGTAAAAGCGGTTTTCCCTGCCGCCGTCTGTCGTGTATGAGTCGACTTCGAACAGGAAACCCGACTCCACGGACGCGGTGATGCCCTGACTCTTGTACGTCTCCTTCGCCAACCCATCGCCCTTGACCGTGTTGTCGAACCGGTTATAGAGCGCCCAGCCGTCCACGTACAAGCCGCTGCGCGTTTGCGCATCCTGGCGCCAGGAGCCATACAGACCCGCGCTATAGCCTGCAACGTCGCCGCGGGACTGATAGCCCGACAAGGCGCTGCGGGTCTTGCTGCGCTGGCTGCCGTAGCCGCCCATCACCCCCAGGCGCCAGGCGTCAGTACCGCTGAAGCTGCCGCCCGCCACGGAACCGCCCAACTGGAGCACGCTGCGGTCGGCCACGTACCCATTCTGCCCGTCCGCCATCTTTCCGTGGCTGCGCCCGCCCGCCGCTCTGGCCCAAGTCTGGCTGCGCGCGCCCGTCACCGGGTCGACGGATTCAGCGCTTTCACGATCGCTCAGGCTGGTGTTGAACAACGTGCTCGCCGCCGCCAGATTCGTCGCGTAGCTGCCGATTTCCGGACGGTAGACATGCACCGCGCCTGGGCTGCCGCCACCGGCAACCGGCGCGCCGCCGGTCGCGGGCATGTCGCCTTCGGGCTTTGGGGTATCGCTGGCATCAGGCTTGGCAACATCGCCGGCCGTGCCGCCGCCAGTCACCGGGACGTCGCCGGTCGCGGGAACATCGCCTCCAGGCTTGGTGGTGTCGCCAACGTCAGGCTTGGCAGCATCGCCGGTCGTGCCGCCGCCAGTAACCGGGGTGTCGCCAGCATTAGGCTTGGCAACATCGCCACCCGTAACGCCGCCAGTTACCGGGGCATCGCCAGTCGCAGGGATATCACCACCAGGCTTGGTGGTGTCGCCAGCGTCAGGCTTGGCAACATCGCCGGCCGTGCCGCCGCCAGTTACCGGTGCATCGCCAGTCACAGGGACATCGCCTCCAGGCTTGGTGGTGTCGCCAACGTCAGGCTTGGCAGCATCGCCAGCCGTGCCGCCGCCAGTTACCGGGGCATCGCCAGTCGCAGGGACATCGCCACCAGGCTTGGTGGTGTCGCCAGCATCAGGCTTCGCAACATCGCCGGCCGTGCCGCCGCCAGTAACCGGGACATCGCCGGTCGCAGGGATATCACCACCAGGCTTGGTGGTGTCGCCAGCATCAGGCTTCGTAGCATCGCCACCCGTAACGCCGCCAGTAACCGGGGTGTCTCCGGTCGCGGGAACATCACCACCAGGCTTGGTGGTGTCGCCAACGTCAGGCTTGGCAGCATCGCCACCCGTAACGCCACCCGTAACGCCGCCAGTAACCGGTGCATCGCCGGTCGCAGGGACATCGCCTCCAGGCTTGGTCGTGTCGCCAGCGTCAGGCTTGGCAGCATCGCCGGCCGTGCCGCCGCCCACGTCAGGAGTGGTGCCGGTCGCGGGAACATCGTCACCGGGCTTGGTCGTGTCGCCAGCGTCAGGCTTCGTAACTTCGCCACCCGTAACGCCGCCAGTAACCGGGGCATCGCCAGTCGCAGGGACATCGCCTCCAGGCTTGGTCGTGTCGCCAGCGTCAGGCTTTGCGACATCGCCACCCGTGCCGCCGCCAGTTACCGGGACATCGCCAGTCGCAGGGATATCACCACCAGGCTTGGTGGTATCGCCAGCATCAGGCTTCGTAACATCGCCACCCGTACCGCCGCCAGTAACCGGGGTGTCGCCGGTCGCGGGAACATCGCCACCGGGCTTGGTGGTGTCGCCAGCATCAGGCTTGGCAACATCGCCACCCGTACCGCCGCCAGTTACCGGGGCATCGCCAGTCGCAGGGACATCGCCTCCCGGCTTGGTGGTGCCGCCAGCATCAGGCTTGGTGGTGTTGCCAGCATCAGGCTTGGCAACATCGCCGGCCGTGCCGCCGCCAGTCACCGGGGCATCGCCGGTCGCAGGGACATCGCCTCCAGGCTTGGTGGTATCGCCAGCATCAGGCTTCGTAACATCGCCACCCGTACCGCCGCCAGTAACCGGGGTGTCGCCGGTCGCGGGAACATCGCCACCGGGCTTGGTGGTGTCGCCAACGTCAGGCTTGGCAACATCGCCACCCGTAACGCCGCCAGTAACCGGTGCATCGCCGGTCGCAGGGATATCACCACCGGGCTTGGTGGTGTCGCCAACGTCAGGCTTGGCAGCATCGCCACCCGCAACGCCGCCAGTTACCGGTGCATCGCCAGTCACAGGGACATCAGCACCGGGCTTGCTGGTGTCGCCAATATCAGGCTTCGCAGCATCGCCACCCGTGCCGCCGCCAGTTACCGGTGCATCGCCAGTCGCAGGGACATCGCCTCCAGGCTTGGTGGTGTCGCCAGCGTCAGGCTTGGCAGCATCGCCGGCCGTGCCGCCGCCCACGTCAGGAGTGGTGCCGGTCACGGGAACATCGCCACCAGGCTTGGTGGTGTCGCCAGCATCAGGCTTTGCGACATCGCCACCCGTGCCGCCGCCAGTTACCGGGACATCGCCAGTCGCAGGGATATCACCACCAGGCTTGGTGGTATCGCCAGCATCAGGCTTCGCAACATCGCCACCCGTAACGGCGCCAGTCACCGGTGCATCGCCGGTCGCGGGAACATCGCCTCCAGGCTTGGTGGTGTCGCCGACATCAGGCGCGGCTTCACCGTCGCCGGCCGGGGGAGCCGGGTTGTCGGGAACGTCGGGCACGGGATCCACCTGCGGGATTTCAGGCAGCGCAATCAAACTGGTCAGATACCAAACGTTTTCATTGTTCCCGGTCGCACTGCCTTTTTGCAGGTGATATTCATAGGCGCCGGCCACGATGCGGTCTTGCTGCACGAAGGCATCGTCCGTGGAGCCGGCCGTGCGGATCAGTTCGATCCCCTCCACCGTTTGCGCGCCGGAGCCGCCCTCGTTGGTCACCGCAACGTAGGTGGTGCCGCTCGCCGCGCCGCCGATGACCAGTCTGTCGGCCTTGCTGTCATCGCCTCCCAGCACCACGCCGAAGCCCAGGGTTCCGCCGTCGCCGACCCAGTCGCCGCTCAGGGTAAGGACCTGGCCGGCGCAGTCGGCGCAGGTGTTCAGCACCAGCATGCCGCTGTGCTTCATGCTGCCGGTCACGGTCAGGCCGCCGAGCTTCGCGGGCGCGCCCAGATCGTTGAACAGAATGACGCCGCGATTGTCCAGTTGGGCGATGGTCTGGTTGAAGCCACCCAGATTCAGGCGCGCACCGCTGGCGATCGTCAGGCCGGAGGCTTTCGCGAACGCATCGGCCACGCCGGTCTTGAGCGTGCCGGCTTCGATGAGGGTGTCGCCGCTGTAGGTATTGGCGCGGGTCAGGGTCAGGGTGTTACTGCCTCGCTTGATGAGCGAGCCCGTGCCGGAGATCAGGTTCCCGTACGTCACGTTATCGCTGCGGTTGAAGGCCAGCACGCCGTTGTTGACGATATCGCCCTTCACCGAGCCGGTGACGCCGCCGTCGCCCAACTGGAGCGTGCCGCCCGAGATCAGCGTGCCGCCGGTATGGGCGTTGTCGCCGGACAGGATCAGCGTGCCGGCGCCGTTCTTGGCAAGCCGGGCCGCGCCGGAAATCGCACCCGCATATTGGGATGCATCGCTGCGGTCGAAGATCAGATCGCCGGCGCCGGTAAAGGCGATGTCGCCGGCCAGGGCGCCGCTGGCGCCGCCCGTGCCCACGCGCAGCGCGCCGCCCTCAATGGTGGTCAGGCCGGTGTAGGCATTGTCCCCGGTCAGCGTCAGCGTGTTGCTCCCTTTCTTGGTCACCGTGCCCGAGCCGGAGATTGTGCCCGGCAGCGTTATGTCATCGCTGCGGTTCAAGACCAGCGCGCCGCGGTTGACGATATTGCCTCTTACCGAACCGGTTGCGCCGCCATCGCCCAGCGCCAGCGTGCCGGCGGCGATCGTGGTGTCACCGGTATAGATGTGGTCGCCGGTCAGGATCAGCGTGCCCGTCCCTTGCTTGGTCAGGCTCCTGCCATCCCACTTGTTGACGGGCTTTACGTTCATCAGCGTCATGGCGACCGTATCCTGCTGGCCGTCGCCGATCGTGAAGGTGCCGTGCGCCTGACCGTTATCGACCAGCCAGCTCAGGCCGTAATTGGCCAGATAGCGCTTTTGGTCGGCGGACTTCTTGGCGGTCAGCATCAGATAATCGACCGGCCTTTCGTATCCGTCCGAGACCAGGCGGGCAAAGTCGCCCTCAATGCCGCCGTCCGCGCTGAACAGCACCTTGCTCTGGTTGGGTCTGTCGGCGATGCCGGACAGATCCAGGGTGACGTTCTTGCCGATAACCATCTTGGCGGCCGTCATGTTGCCAAACGGCGCCCCGCTTCTGAGCGGGTCGCGCATGGACAGTGCCGAGCCATCCTCGAAGGTGGCGGTGCCGGCCAGATTGACGACGGCCGGCGCATGGATGCCCAGCGTGGCCGCGCCGGCCACGCTCAAGCCGCCGCCCAGCGTGTTGGCCGCTTGCTTGCCATCGCCGAACTTCAGCGTCCCGGCGGCGACCGTGGTGTCGCCGTTGTAAGCATTGGCGCCGGTCAGCGTCAGCTCGCCGGCGCCGTTCTTGGCCACCGCGCCCGCGCCGTAAATCATGCCGCCGTACGTCGCCGCGTCGCCACGGTCGAAGACCAGCGCGCCGTTGTTGACGATATCGCCCGTCACCGAGCCGGTGGCGCCGCCGTCGCCCAACTGGAGCGTGCCGCCCGTGATCCGGGTGCCGCCGGTATGGACGTTGTCGCCGGACAGGATCAGCGTGCCGGCGCCGTTCTTGGCAAGCCGGGCCGCGCCGGTAATCGCGCCCGCGTACTGCGACGCATCGCTGCGGTCGAAGATCAGGTCGCCAGCGCCGGTGAAGGCGATGTCGCCGGCCAGCGCGCCGCTGGCGCCGCCCGCGCCCACCCGCAGCGCGCCGCCCGCGATGGTGGTCAGGCCGGTGTAGGCGTTATCGCCGGTCAGCGTCAGCGTGTTGCTTCCCTTCTTGGTGACCGCGCCCGCGCCGGAGATTCTGCCCGCATGAATGATGTCGTCGCTGCGGTCGAAGACCAGCGCGCCCTGGTTGTCGATCGCGCCCGTCACGGCGCCGCGCGTGCCGCCGTCGCCGATCTGAAGCGTGCCGGCGGCAATCGTGGTACCGCCGGAGTAGGCGTTTTCGCCCGTCAGGATCAGCGCGCCCGCGCCTTGCTTGGTCAGGCTGCGGCCGTCCCAGCCGGTGGCGGCATTGGCGGCCACGTCTTGCAGACCGGCGACGATCGTGTCCGTCAGGCCACCGGCAATCGTAAACATCCCGTGCGCCCGGCCGCTGTCGTCCAGCCAGGTCAGGTCATAATCGGCCACGTAGCGCGTCTGATCCGCGGACTTCCTGGCCGTCAGCGTCAGGTA
>NZ_CADIJL010000035.1 GCF_902859695.1 Achromobacter ruhlandii | reverse complement strand
TGGCATCGCCGCCCGCCGTCACGCCTCCGGCGCCGGTCGCCGCTGCCCCCGCCGCCATCGCGCCGGCGCCCGCCGCGCCCGAGCCGGAAGCGGCGCCCAAGAAGGCGTCCTGGCTGTCGCGGCTCAAGCAGGGCCTGTCGCGCACCGGCCAGAGCATTGGCGGCATCTTCGTCGGCGTCAAGGTCGACGAGAACCTGTTCGAGGAACTCGAATCGGCGCTCATTATGGCCGATGCCGGCCTGGAAGCCACCGAGAAGCTGCTGACCGCGCTGCGCGCGCGGGTCAAGAAAGAGCGCATCGAGGACCCCGCCAAGGTCAAGGCCGCGCTGCGCCAACTGCTGGCCGATCACCTGCGTCCGCTGGAGCGCGCCTTCGACCTGAAGCGCACGCAGCCGCTGGTGGTGATGATCGCGGGCGTCAACGGCGCCGGAAAGACCACGTCCATCGGCAAACTGGCGCACACCTTCCAGCGCCAGGGCGCCAGCGTGCTGCTGGCCGCGGGCGACACCTTCCGCGCCGCCGCGCGCGAGCAACTGATCGAGTGGGGCAGCCGCAACAACGTCACCGTGATCTCGCAGGATGGCGGCGACCCGGCGGCGGTGGCGTTCGACTCGGTTAATGCCGGCCGCGCGCGCGGCATGGGCGTGGTGATGGTGGACACGGCCGGCCGCCTGCCGACCCAGCTGCACCTGATGGAAGAACTGAAGAAGATCCGCCGCGTCATCGGCAAGGCCGATCCGGCCGCGCCGCACGAGGTGCTGCTGGTGGTGGACGGCAACACCGGCCAGAACGCGCTGGCGCAGATCCGCGCGTTCGACGCGGCCATCAACCTGACGGGCCTGGTCGTGACCAAGCTGGACGGCACCGCCAAGGGCGGCACGCTGGCGGCGGTGGCGGCGGGCAGCCAGGGCGTGCGGCCGATCCCGGTGTACTGGATCGGCGTGGGCGAAAGCCTGGAAGACCTGCAGCCGTTCGTGGCCGACGAATTCGCCGGGGCCTTGCTGGCCGACTGATCCGTCCCGCTGATACCGGCACGGGCCTCGCGCCCGGCGCTGAAAACACCGCGCCCCACGTCTGCTGCATCGCAGGCGTGGGGCGCGGTGTTTGCGGCGGTCGCAAACGCGGTCCGCGAGGGACCGCGCCGCCTTACTTCCAGAATGGCTTGCTGCTTGCCAGGTCGTCGAAGGCGCGTTGCGCATCCACCGCCAATTCGTCCAGGCGCGCGCTGATCCAGCCCAGCGCGAACCAGGCCTGTGGATGCGTGGCCGTACACGACTCGTAGTAGTCCTTGGCCACGGCCAGGTCGTTGATTTCGCCCAGGATGTCCTGCACCCGCGACAGCAGCTTGCGGTAGCCGCGCAGCTTGCTCGGGGGCAGCAGCGATTCGGCGAAGGCCAGGCTATAGCGCAGGCGCTTGCCGCGCTTGCGCAGCTCGTGGCGCGTGGGGATGTCGAGCGTGGCGAACTGGGTGCCCTGGTCGGCCACCTTGCTGTGCCAGCGGTGCAGGCGCCGCGCCAACTGCTTGTGCAGTTGCTGCGGATCGGGCTCGGGCGCCAGCATGGGGATGATGGTGGGCTTGACGCTGGGGCCGGCGATGCCGCCTTCCAGGCGGATGGCGGGTTCGGGCGCCGCGTCGCTGGGCATGCCGTTGGCGACGGGCAGGCCGTCGCTGGTGGGCAGCGCGGGTGGCACGTCCAGGCTCCATTCCAGCAGTTCCAGCAGCCAGGCCTGGAAGGCCTTGCCGCCGGCGATGGCGCGGGCGTCCTGTTCGGGCGGCGCGGCCTCCATCGGGATGACCGGCATGCCGGCGCGCATCAGCGCGGGCGCCACGGTTTCGTTCAGCACGTCCTGGTCGCGGTTGGCGCCGAAGGCGGCGAAGTGGGCGCGCACGCCTTGCATGATGGCCTCGGGGATCGGCCCGATCCAGCCGTCGAACAGCTTCCAGGCCGACCGCAGGCGGCGGATGCCCACGCGCAGCTGGTGCACGTGCTCGGAATTGCCGGCGCGGTACACGCCTTCGGTGTCCACTTCGGCCAGCACGGCCGCGTTGCGGGCGATCTGGTCGAGGCATTCGGCGGCGATGCGGCCCATGGCCTGCGCCGCCGTCATGTCCTCGCGCAGCTTGACGGACGCGGCGCCGCGCGGCGCCCAGAACAGGGCGATGGCCTGGGCGCGGCGGCTGTCGAGGTCGTCGCCCGGGACGGCGTCGACATCGGCCAGGCGCTGCGCCAATTGCGCCAGCGCGTCGCCGCGCTCGGACTTGCTGCGCGGGTCCAGCACCAGGTTGTGGCGCTGCTGCCAGCCGCGCGCGACCGCGAAGATGGCGGCGGGGCGGCCCGAGACCAATTCGAATTCCAGCTCGGAGATCGGCAGCTCCAGCGCGCCGGCGCGCAGGATGCCGGTGTCGTAGGCCAGTTCGACGGTGCCGTAGCGCGTGCGCACCTTGCGCAGCATGCGCTGCACGTCGGTTTCATAGCGCAGGCCGAGTTCACCCTTGATGGCGGCCAGGGCGGCCTCGACCTCGGTGCCGGCGTAGACCGACAGGTCGAGCACGGGGCCCGGGCGCGGGTGGTTCAGTTCGATGCGGGTGATGGCGTTGATGCCGGGCATCTTCAGCGTCTGCACCCAGTCGCGGCCTTCCTGGCGCAGGCGGATGGCGATGCGCGCGCGGGCCAGTTCACGCTCGGGCGTGTCGAAATACATCGCATGCAGGCGGATGCGCGTCGCCTCGCGTTGCTTGATCTCTCGCAGCACGGCCTGGCGCGAAGCCGTGGGCACGTGCAGTTTCAGTTCCTGTTCCGACATGGCGGCGGGTGTCCAACGGCAAAAGCCGAGATCTTAATCAAACGGGGCGGGCGGTTTGATGACCGGTCATATTTATTTCACAAACGCTCACACGGAGCATAGACGCGGTTGCGGTGCATCAACAATCATCCTCGCGTCAGGCGCCGCACATTTTCCGCTTTGATTGCGTCCGCTCAATGACCCGGGCAGGCAGAGACGCGACCGGGGCGGGCTTTCAAATTGTAAATTCCCGGGCGGGGCGTGCCTCGGCGGGCCGGACGCGCGCGGGGCGGCAGGCTGCCCCGCGCGAGACGGCCAAAAAAAACCGCCCGTTGCCGGGCGGCGCAAAGGAACGTCGGTTGCGGGCGCGTCAGAGGATGCGCTTGCGCGCCTGCGTGATGAGGATCTCGGCCAGCACCACCACCACGAAGATGGCGGCCAGCACCAGCGCGACGCGGTCCCACTGGAACAGGTTGAGGGCGGTGTCCAGCGCCATGCCGATGCCGCCGGCGCCCACCAGGCCGAGCACGGCCGATTCGCGCACGTTGATGTCCCAGCGCAGCAGCACGATGGACCAGAATGCCGGGCGGATCTGCGGCCAGTAGGCGTACCAGATCACCGAGGCCTTGCTGGCGCCGGTGGCGGTGACGGCCTCGATCGGGCCGCGCTGCGCTTCCTCGATCGCTTCGCCCACCAGCTTGCCGACGAAGCCGATGGAACGGAACGCGATGGCCAGCGTGCCGGCCAGCGCGCCGGGGCCGAAGATGGCGATGAACAGCAGCGCCCAGACCAGCGAGTTGACCGAGCGGCTCGACACCAGGACCAGGCGCGCGAGCATGTTGATGGTCTTGCTGGGCGTGAGGTTGTTGGCCGCCAAGAGGCCCACGGGCACCGCCATGACGACCGACAGGATGGTGCCGAGCGTGGCGATGTGCAGGGTCTCGATCAGCGCGTCGTGCACGCCGCCGCGATAGTGGGCCCAGTCCACCGGCCACATGCGCTGGAACAGGTCGGCCATCTGTTCCGGCGCGTCGTACAGGAACTCCGGGATGATCTCGACGCCGCGGATGGCCTGCACGATGGCGGCCACCAGCAGCAGGTAGAGGGCGAAGCGCAGCAGCCGCTGGCCCAGGCTGTAGCGGTGCCAGACGCGCGGCGCGTTGGCGGCGGGCAGGGTGGGGGCGTGCGTGTTCATTGATCCGCCTCCGCCTTGCGCGCGGCCTGGTAGGCTGCCTTCGAGGCGCTCGAACCGATGCCGCGCGCGCCGGCGAAGCGGCCCCGCAGGATGCGGTCGAAGCCCAGGTTGTCCAGGAACACGGCGCGCACGAAGCCCGCCAGGATCTCGCCCAGCATGATGATGGCGATGAGCGTCAGCAGGATGGCGCTGACGAAGTCGTAGTCAAAGCGCTGGAAGGCCGAGAACAGCGTGCCGCCCACGCCGCCGGCGCCGACGATGCCGACCATGGTGGAGTTGCGCAGGTTCGAGTCGAACTGGTAGGTGGCAAAGCCGATGAAGCGCGCGAACACCTGTGGCAGCACGCCGAAGGCGAGCACGTTGGCGAACGAGGCGCCGGTGGCGCGCACCGCTTCGACCTGCTTGAGCGAGATTTCCTCGATGGCCTCGGTGAACAGCTTGCCGATGAAGCCGATCGAGGCCACCGTCAGCGCCAGGATGCCGGCCAGCGCGCCAAAGCCCACGGCCTTGACGAACAGGATGGCGACGATCACCGGATGCAGCGCGCGGCACAGCGCCACGATCGAGCGCGCCGGCCACGAGACCCAGGCCGGCATCAGGTTGCGCGCGCCCAGCAGGCCCACGGGCAGCGCGAACAGGATGCCCAGCACCGAGGCCAGCACGGCGATCTCCAGGCTTTCGGCGATGCCCTTCCACAGCGTGGCGGGCTTCTCGAAATTGGGCGGGAACATGCGCGCCAGGAAGGTCGAGGCGTGGCCCATGCCGCTTTCGAAGCGGGCCCAGCTGAAGTCCAGCTGCGCGGCCGCGTAGACCGTGTACAGCACCAGCAGCAGCACGCCGGCCTTGGCGCGGCCGGACAGCGCGAAGGGACGCGGGTGGGACGAACGCGGAGTCATTACGCCAGCCAAGACTCGCCTCCGTAGATGGTCTTGAGCATGGCGGCGTCCAGGCCTTGGCCGTTGCCGTCATAGACCACGTGGCCGCCGGACATGCCAACGATGCGGCCGGCGTAGCGCCGCGCCAGTTCGACGTCATGGATGTTGACGATCACGGGGATGCCGCTGGCGTCGCCCTGCGCCGCCAGCAGCTCCATGATTTCGACCGAGGTCTTGGGGTCGAGCGACGAGGTCGGCTCATCGGCCAGCAGCAACTGCGGGCGCTGCATCAGGGCGCGGGCGATGCCCACGCGCTGGCGCTGGCCGCCCGACAGGGCGTCGGCGCGCTGGTCGGCGAAACCCGCCAGGCCCACGGTATCGAGCAGTTGGTAGGCGTGCTCGATGTCCTCGGCCTCGAAGCGGCGGGTCCAGGCCTTGAAGGCGCCGGTGTAGCCCAGCCGTCCGGTCAGCAGGTTTTCCATCACGGTCAGGCGTTCGACCAGGTTGTATTCCTGGAACACCATGCCGATGCGCCGGCGCGCGCGCCGCAGCGACGCGCCACGCACCCGGGCCAGGTCGACCGCGCCATCGCCGGACTCCAGCACGATCTGGCCGCGGGTCGGCTCGATCAGCCGGTTGATGCAGCGCAGGAGCGTGCTCTTGCCCGTGCCGGAGGGGCCGATGATGGCGGTCAGGCCGCGTCCCGCGATCTGCAGGTCGATGCCGTTCAGTACCGGCCGGCCGGCCCGGTATTCCTTGACCAGGCCGGAAATGCGTAGCGACGTCGTCATGCTGATTACTTCTTGCTCTTGGCGGATTCGCGGTCGTAGGCGGCGCGGTTGAAGCTTTCGCCGCCGGATTCGGCGACCTGGCGCACGATGGCCCAGTCCTTCTGGTAGGTCACCGGGTAGAAGCGGTCGGCGCCGTCGAAGGCCTTGGACATCTCGGCCGGGAAGCGGTAGTCATAGAAGCACTTGAGCATCTGGTCGCGGAACTTCGGCTCCAGGTCGTGCGCGTAGGCAAACGACGAGGTGGGGAATTTCTCGCTCTTGTAGATGACGCGGAAGTCGGCTTCCTTGACCTGGCCGCGCTCGATCATGCGCTTGAACACGTCCGAGGCCACGGCGGCGGCGTCGTAGTCGCCCGAGTTCACGCCCATGACGGACTGGTCGTGCTTGCCCGAGAACACCACCTTGTAGTCCTTGTCGGGCGTCAGGCCTTCCTTGGGAAACAGCGCCACGGGCGCCATGTGGCCGGAGTTCGACGACGGCGCGGTGTGCGCCAGCTTCTTGCCCTTGAGGTCGGTGAGCTTCTGGTACGGGCTGTCTTTCTTGACGATGACGATCAGGTTGTAGCCCTGGAAGCCGTCGGCGTAGCCCTTGACGGCGAACGGCACCGCGCCGGCGATGTTCACGGCGAAGGCGGTGGGGCCGGTGGAGAAGCCGCCCACGTGCAGGCGGCCCGAGCGCATGGCCTCGATTTCGGCGGCGTTGCTCTGCACCTGGTAGAACACCACGCGCTTGCCGGTGCATTCGGACAGGTGCTTGGTGAACGGCTTGAAGATGTCTTCATACACCGCCGGGTCTTCCACCGGGGTGTAGGTGAACACCAGGGTCGATGGCGTCTTGAGCTTGGCCGGATCGGTGGGCGTGTCGGCCACCAGGTCCTTGTTGGCGTCGCAGTAGTTCTGGTCCAGGTCGCCCCGGTTGGGGCAGGTGTCTGCGGCGTGGGCGGTGGACGCCCCGAACGTCCCGAACACGAGCGCGGCCAGCGAGGCCGCTTGCAGGTGACGCAATGCGCGCATCGTATGTCTCCTCTTATAGGTCTGAATATGACTAGTAACTGAATTCAAACATACAAGCGCCAGGGGCACACTCGGGAAAGTCCCTGTGTTTCTTTTCGGGTTTTGTTCGTTTTGTTCGCTTTGAGTTCGCTTTTGCGCGAACGGCGCGGCGGCCACGCGAGCGGATCGGGGGATCCGTCGCGCGGCTCGCGGCTCAGGCGGGAGGAGGGAAGGTCAGGCGCGGTAGCCCAGCTTGCGCGAGATCTCGTGCGCGCAGGCCAGCAACGGACGGGCGATGGCGCCGTCCCAGGACACGTCGAACAGGCCAGTGGGGCCCAGGCTGGTCAGCGCCAGCACGATGTTGCCGGTGTTGTCGAACACCGGCACCGACAGGGCGTCGACGCCCGGCAGCGGGTTGCCCAGGGCGCGGGCCATGCCGTGCACGCGGATGTCCGCCAGTTGCGCTTCGATGTTGGCGCGGCTGGCCTTGCGCGGCGGCGGCACGCTGGCGATGACGGCGGTGTCGCCTTCCTCGCGGGCGATGTAGTGCTCGCTGACCTTGGGCGGCAGCCAGGCCGCGAACACCAGGCCAGTGGCGGTGTGCAGCATCGACATCACGGTGCCCTTGCGCATGTTCACGTGCACCGGATAGCTGGCCTCGGTCATGTGGATCATGGTGGGGCCGTGCGAGCCCAGCACCGCGATGCCCAGCGTGTGGCCGATCTCGGATTGCAGTTTGGCGATCTCGGGCATGGCGATGCGCACCGGATCCAGCCGCTGCAGGCTGACCAGGCCCATCTGCAGCGCGAACGGCCCCAGTTCGTACTGGCCGGTGATGCTGTCCTGCTGCACCAGGCCGACGCGGATGAAGCTCACCAGGTAGGGGTGGGCCTTGGCCGAGGTCATGCCGGCGCCGGCGGCCAGGTCGCGCAGGGTCAGCGGCTTGGCGGCATCGACCAGGGCGGCCAGCAGCGGCACGCCCACTTCGATGGACTGGATGCTGCGGCGGCCGTCATTGGCGGCGGGGGCGGCGGGTTTGGGGGTGGCCACGGTGGGAGCCTCAGGCGGTGACGGCGCGGGCGGCCAGCAGGCGGTCGGCCATCTCGGTGAAGCCGGCGCCGCCGTGGAACGCGGCCACGTAGGCGGGGCGGTGCGTCAGGCGGTGCAGTTGCGACTGGATGTTGGCCACGCCGACCGAGACGGGGAAGTAGGCGAACATCGGTTCGTCGTTGGGCGAGTCGCCGATGAACAGGGTGCTGTCGAGCGCGCTGGCCACGTCGATGCCGAATTCGCGCTGGAACAGGGTGCGCGTCATGGTCAGCTTGTCGTAGTCGCCGAACCAGCCGTTGACGTGGATCGAGCTGACCTTGGCCTGGGCGCCGGCGTCTTCGAAGATGCGCACGATGCGGCCGATGTCGGCCTCGGGCAGGGGCGGCACGTCCTCGCAGAAGTCGATGGCCAGGTCGGCCACGCGGTAGTCCTGGTCGCTGGCCACGGCGGCGCCGGGCACCTCGGCCAGCACCCGGTCGCGGATCGCGTCGAGCTTTTTGCGGCTGGCCTGGCGCGAGGCCGCGTCGGTCCAGTAGTGCGTGACCATGCGGCGCGCCTGGCGGTCGTAGGCGTAGTAGAACGCGCCGTTCTCGCCGACCACCGCGCGCACCGGCCACATGCGGGCGATGTGGTCGCACCAGCCGGCCGGGCGGCCGGTGATCGGCACCACCTGGATGCCGGCCTGTTCCAGGCGTTCCAGGGCGGCGTAGGCGTCGGCGGGCAGCCGGCCTTCGGTGGTCAGGGTGTCGTCGATGTCGGTGAGCACGACGCGGATCCCCGCCGCGACGGTCAAAGGCATGGCCGCAAGGGCTTGCATGGCGTTTTCCTTGGTTTTATGGGGTGTTCTCCGGCCGAAAGTTTAACCGGATGGCCCTGTTTGGGCGGGGGCGGCGCGGGCCGGTAGGGGATATGGCGCCGGGGGCGGTAAAATCCGGGCTTTCCCGCCTGGTTTGCGTGCCCGCCATGTCCGTCCAGTTGTCCCCGTTGCCCGGCTCCGAGCCGGAATCCTTCGATATTGCCTCGGTCGCCGAGATCATCGCCGAGCTGCGCGCCGGCCGCATCGTCATCCTGGTTGACGAAGAAGACCGCGAAAATGAAGGCGACCTCGTCATGGCCGCCGAGTTCGTCACGCCAGAGGCCATCAACTTCATGGTGACCCACGGCCGCGGCCTGGTGTGCCTGACCCTGACCGAAGAACGCTGCCGCCAGCTGGACCTGCCGCTGATGGCGGCCCGCAATGGCACGCGATACGGCACCAATTTCACCCAGTCGATCGAGGCCGCCGAAGGCGTCGAGACCGGCATTTCGGCCGCCGACCGCGCCCGCACCATCCAGGTGGCGGTGGCGCGCGACGCCAAGCCGTCCGACCTGGTCCAGCCCGGCCACATCTTCCCGGTGCGCGCCGTGCCCGGCGGCGTGCTGGTGCGCGCCGGCCACACCGAGGCCGGCTGTGACCTGACCGCCATGGCCGGCCTGACCCCGGCCGCGGTGATCTGCGAAATCCTCAAGCCGGACGGCACCATGGCGCGCCTGCCCGACCTGGTGCAGTTCGCCCGCGAGCACGGCCTGAAGATCGGCACCATCGCCGACCTGATCCAATACCGCAGCGAGCACGAATCCATCGTCAAGCGCGTCGGCAAGCGCAGCATGCAGACCGCCTGGGGCACCTTCGAGGCCGTGGCCTATGAAGACGCCGCCACCGGCTCGGCCCACCTGGCGCTGGTGCATGGTACCGTGGCGCCAGACGTCGAGACCCTGGTGCGCGTGCACGAGCCGGCCTCGGTGCTGGACGTGCTGGATACCGGCGCCAGCCCGCACAGCTGGGGCGTGGCGCAGGCCCTGCAGGCCATTTCGCAGGCGCCGGCCGGCGTGCTGGTGCTGATGAACTGCCAGTCGTCCACCGAACACCTGTTCGCGCAGATCGCCGGCTGGAGCGACCCCAAGGCCAATGCCAACCCCGCCAACGCCGACCGTTTCGGCCTGCGCACCTATGGCATCGGCGCCCAGATCCTGCGCGACCTGAACGTGGGCCAGATGAAGCTGCTGGCCCGGCCGCGCAAGATGCCCAGCATGGCGGGCTTCTCGCTCACCATTACGGGTTACGATTGCGACCCTCCGAACACTCCCGCAACACACTGAAGGCCGACACATGAACCCTTACATCCTCACCCCCGACCTGAACGGCGAAGGGCTGCACATCGGCATCGTACGCGCCCGCTTCAACGAAGAGATCGGCCAGGCCGAACTCGAAGCGTGCCTGAAGGAACTGGCCGAACTCGGCGTGGACGAGCGCGACGTGATGGTCGCCACCGTGCCCGGCGCCCTGGAACTGGGCGTGGCCCTGTCGCACATGGCCGAGACGTTCGAGTTCGACGCCCTGATCGCGCTGGGCGCGGTCATCCGCGGCGAGACCTATCACTTTGAAGTGGTCAGCAATGAAATGGCCACTGCTATCACCCGCATCTCCCTCGAGACCGGCATCCCGGTCGCCAACGGCGTGCTGACCGTGGACACCGACGAGCAGGCGCAAGCCCGCGCCGCCGGCAAGGGCCGCGACTGCGCCCAGGTGGCCGTCGAAATGGCCAACCTGGTGGCGGCCCTGGAGCCCGAGGAAGAAGACGAAGACGACGAAGACGAGGACGAAGATTTTGACGACGAAGAAGACGACGACCAGCGCTGATAGCGCGGCGCAAGCCCGCGCCAACGCCCGCAGCGCGCGCCGCCGTGCGCGCGAATTCGCGCTGCAGGGCGTGTACGCGTGGCTGCTGCGCGGCGGCGAAGGCACGCAGGACGCCGGCGAGATCGACGCCCATCTGCGCGACACCGAGGACTTCTCCGAGGCTGACGCGCAGTGGTTCAAGACCTTGCTGCATGGCGTTCTGCGCGAAGCGCCCGCGCTGCGCGAGCGTTTCACGCCTTACGTCGACCGTCCGCTGGCCGAGCTGTCGCCGGTCGAGCATGGCATCCTGCTGATCGGCAGCTTCGAACTGATCCATCACGTCGAAGTGCCGTACAAGGTCGCCATCAACGAAGCCGTGGAACTGGCCAAGTCGTTCGGCGGCACCGACGGCTTCAAGTTCGTCAACGGCGTGCTCGACAAGCTGGCGGCGGACGTGCGCTCGCATGAAATGAAGAAGTAGATACCCCCCCGAAGCGCTGCGCGCTTCCCCCCCAGGGGGGCGCCGCTGCGGACCGGCGGAGCCGGATCCGCGCGGCCCGGGTCTGGGGAGGCACTTTTTTTTGGATCGGTCTCCTTTCTTTCGGAGCTACCTTTCCGTTCCTTTGGTGCGGGCCTCTCTTTGGCGCGAATCTTCCCTTGGAGCGTCGCTCCTGCCGGGGGGGCAATACCGGCGCATTGCGCCGGACTGCGGAGTTGTCGTGGCGTCCGAATTCGATCTGATCGCGCGCTATTTCACGCGCGCCGCGCCGGCGGGGCTGTTGGGCGTGGGGGATGACTGCGCGTTGTTTCCGGTGCCGGCCGGCGAACAGGTGGCCACCAGCACGGATCTGCTGCTGGAAGGCCGGCATTTCTTTCCCGATGTCGATCCGAAGGCGCTGGGGCACAAGGCCCTGGCGGTGAACCTGTCGGACCTGGCCGCCATGGGCGCGCGGCCCATTGGTTGCGTGCTGGGGCTGGCGCTGCCGCGGCTGGATGAGGCGTGGCTGGCGGCGTTTGCCGAGGGATTCCATGCGCTGGCGCAGGTCCATGGCTGCCCGTTGATCGGCGGCGACACCACCCGCAGCGCCCATGACCTGGCCATCAGCGTGACCGTGTTCGGCGCCGTGCCGGCGGACGCCGCGCTGCGCCGCGACGGCGCGCGGGCGGATGACGATATCTGGGTGTCCGGCGAACTGGGCGCGGCCGACGTGGCCTACCGCCTGCTCGACGGGCAGTATCCGGCCGACGCGGCGCGGCTGGCCGCGACCCGCGGCGCGCTGGAGTGGCCCGAGCCGCAAGTGGCGCTGGGCCTGGCGTTGCGCGGCATCGCGCATGCCGCCATCGATATTTCCGACGGATTGTTGCAGGACCTCGGCCACATCCTGGCGGCCAGCCGGGTGGGGGCGTTGCTGCATGAAGACCGCATGCCCGTGGCCGCCGTGCTGGCCGGCATGCCCGCTGACGTCGTGCGCCAAGCGGTGCTGGGCGGCGGCGACGTGTACCAACTCTGCTTCACCGCGCCGCCCGCCCGCCGCGACGCCGTGCGGGCGGCCGCGCAGGCGGCCGGCGTCCGCGTGACGCAAGTGGGCAATATCGTGGCCGAGCCGGGATTGGTGCTGCGGGACGCCGCCGGGCAGCCGTTGGCACGATTGCCCGCCGGCTTCGATCACTTTCCCTCGGTCTGAGAGCGCCGGCCTTGCGCCGGACGCAGGCAAACCCTGTCACAATCGCTGCCACGGTTGTTTCCTGAACGCCATCCTTCCCATCGGCCTTATCCCCGCCACTCCCGGGCCCTTATCCATGTCGTCCTCTTCCCCTCATTCCCCGTCCATGCGCGAACGCTCGCGCGCGGTCTATCCCGCGCTGTCCTGGGTGTGCCGCGATCCGGGCCGCCTGATCGCCTTCGGTTTCGGCAGCGGCCTGATCCGCCCCGCCTCGGGCACCTGGGGCACGCTGCTGGCCTGGCTCATCTGGGTCGCCGCCGCGCCGGCCGCGTCGGACCTGGCCATCGGCATCTTCCTGGCGCTGGCCTTCCTGTACGGCTGCTGGGCCTGCGACCGCGTCGGCCGCGAACTCCAGCAGCCCGATCATGTCGGAATGGTGTGGGACGAGATGGTGGCGTTCTGGCTGGTGCTGTGGCTGACGCCGGCCGGCTGGTTGTCGCAGGCGCTGGCGTTCGTGCTGTTCCGCACGTTCGACATCGTCAAGCCGCCGCCCATCAAGTTCTTCGATGCCCGCCTGAAGGGCGGTTTCGGGGTAATGTGGGACGATATCGTCGCGGCCGGATACGCCTTGCTGATCATGGCGCTGGCCGTGCGCACAGGAGTCTTGGGATGAACCAGCAACACGAAAACCCGCGGTCCAATCTGTCGGCTGAACAACTGGCGCAGGCCACCGTATACGGGCTGGCCGAGCGGCTGGGCGACACGCTGCGGCGCCTGGGGTTAGTGCTGGGCACCGCCGAATCCTGCACCGGCGGGCTGTTGGCGGGCGCCGTGACGGCGGTGGCCGGATCCAGCGAGTGGTTCGACCGTGGCTTCGTCACCTACAGCAACGACGCCAAGGTCAGCGAACTGGATGTGTCGCCGGACGCCTTGCATCACTTCGGCGCGGTCAGCGAGCCGGTGGCGCTGGAGATGGCCAACGGCGTGCTGCTGGCATCGCCGGCGGCGCAGGTGGCGGTGTCCACCACCGGCATCGCCGGTCCGGGCGGCGCCACGCCGGGCAAGCCGGTGGGCATGGTGTGTTTCGGCTTCGCGCAGCGGGTCGGCGACGGCATCAGCAGTCGCGCCGTCACCCATGTGTTCAGCGGCGACCGTGCCCAGGTGCGCCAGCAGGCGGTCGAATTCGCGCTGCGCGGGGTGCTGGAACTGCTGGGGGCGCCGGTCAACCGGCGTTGAGGAAGAGCGCGCGCGCAATGGCGCGGTCCAGGGATACCGCGGGAGCCGCCTGGCCCCCGCGAGCGCCGCTCAGCGCACCGCGTTGATCGCGTCGCGCAGGCCGCGCGCGGCCTCGCCGGCGGCCTGGCGCCAGTCATCGCCGCCGCTGGCGTAGATGATGGCGCGCGACGAGTTGATCATCATGCCGTTGCGCGCGGCGTTGGCGCCGGCGTTGACCGTGGCGGTGATGTCGCCGCCCTGGGCGCCGATGCCCGGCACCAGCAGCGGCACCGCGTCGCCGATGCGCTGGCGCACCGCGGCCAGCTCGTTCGGGAAGGTCGCGCCCACCACCAGGCCGCACTGGCCGTTGGCATTCCATTTGTCGGCCACCAGCCCCGCCACGTGCAGGTACAGGGGCTCGCCGTTATCCATTTTGAGGAACTGCAGGTCCGACCCGCCGGGGTTGGAGGTGCGGCACAGCACGATCACGCCGCGGTCGCGCCAGGCCAGGTAAGGCTCGACCGAGTCCAGGCCCATGTACGGGCTGACCGTCAGCGCGTGCGCCTGGTAGCGCTCGTAGGCTTCGCGGGCGTAGTTTTCGGCGGTGGAGCCGATGTCGCCGCGCTTGGCGTCCAGCACGATGGGCAGGTCGGGGTGCTTGTCGCGGATGTGCTGGCACAGCGCTTCGAGCTGGTCTTCGGCGCGGTGCGCGGCGAAGTAGGCGATCTGCGGCTTGAAGCTGCAGGCGTAGGGCGCGGTGGCGTCGACGATGTCGCGGCAGAACTGGAAGATCGCGTCCGGCTTGCCCTGCAGTTCGCGCGGAAAGCGCTGCGGGTCGGGGTCGAGCCCGACTTGCAGGAGCGAGTTGCTGGTGGTCCAGGCGTGTTCGAGTCTTTGGAGGAAATTCATGGGGGAGTTCAGTGCAGTTTGACCCGGGGGCGCGTGCGCCGCATGAGCAGGCGGGCCAGGGCCAGGGAGGCGGTGCGTGAGATGCCCAGCACCGCTTTGTGGTGCATCAGGTGCAGGCTCATGTACATCAGGCGCGCCAGTGTACCGCTTACGAACAGTCCCCGTCCGGCCAGCTTGCCCATCAGGCTGCCCACGCCGGCGTCCTGGCCCAGCGAGACCAGCGAGCCGTGGTCCTCGTAGACATAGGGGGCGGTGGGCTCGGCCGCGCGGCGCAGGCGCGCGGTGAGCTTCTTGCACAGGTAGTCGGCCTGCTGGTGCGCGGCCTGGGCGCGCGCCGGCACGGTGCGGCCGTCGCGCCAGGGCGCGGCGCAGCAGTCGCCCAGGGCCAGGATGTGCGGATCGGTGGTTTCGAGCCGTTCGTTGACCTCGACCTGGCCCAGCTTGTTCAGCGGCAGGTCCAGCTCGGCCAGCAGGGCCGGGCCCTTGATGCCGGCGGCCCACATGCACAGCCGCGCGGGGAATTCGCGGCCGTCGGCGGTCTTGACCGAATCGGCCGTGACTTCCGAGACCCGGCAGGCGGTTTCGACGCGGATGCCGAGTTCGGTCAGGCGTGCGGTGGCGGCGGTGGAGATTTTTTCGGGCAGGGCCGACAGGATGCGCGGCGCGCCCTCGACCAGCGTGATCGCCAGATCGCGCTCGGCGCGGAAATTCGGCAGGCCGTAGGCGCTGACCACGTGGCTGGCCTCGACCAGTTCCACCGCCAGCTCGACGCCGGTGGCGCCGCCGCCGACGATCACCAGGTCCAGCCGCGCCGATGGATCGCGCACCTTGGCCTGGTCGACCAGCGCCATGGCCTTGAGCATGGTCAGGCGGAACTGCTCGGCGTTCTCGGTGGTGTCGAGCGTGACGGCGTGCTCGGCCGCGCCCGGGGTATTGAAGAAGTTGGAGGTGCTGCCCAGCGCCAGCACCAGCGTGTCGTAGGCCAGTTCGCGGCGCGGCAGCACTTCCTGGCCCTGGCTGTCGGCCACGGCGTCCACGGTGACTTGGCGGCGCTCGCGGTCGACGCCGACCAGTTGGCCCTGCGCGAAGGAAAACCCGTTCAGGTGGGCCAGCATCAGGTAGGACAGGCCTTCCTGGTGGATGTCCAACGTGCCCGCCGCCGCTTCATGCAGCGACGGCTTCCAGATGTGGAACGGCCGGCTGTCGACCAGGGTGACGTGCTGGCGGCCGTGGATGCGGCCGAGCTTGGCGGCCAGTTCAAGGCCGCCGGCACCCCCGCCGACGATGACGATACGTTCCGAGGTGGCTGGCGTCGAATTGGGCATCATGGCTCCCAGTATAGAGGCGCGGGCCCCTGGACGGGCAAGCCTCGCGCCGGGATTCAGTGCATCACGAAGCGACTGACGGCCACGCCCACCCAGACCGCCACGGTGAACAGCAGCAGCAGCATGACGGCGGCGCTGCCCAGGTCCTTGGCCCGGCCCAGCAGCGGATGGGTGTCGACCGACAGCGCGTCGGCCAGCGCCTCGACCGCCGAATTCAGCAGTTCCACCGCCAGCACCAGCACCACGGTGCCGATCAGGAAAAACACCTCGACCGTGGTGCGCCCCAGGAAGAACGCGGCCGGGATCAGCAGCACGGCCAGCGCCAGTTCCTGGCGGAAGGCGGCCTCATACTTGATGGCGGCCTGCAGGCCCTGCAGCGAATAGCGCAGCGCGTTCAGGATGCGGCGCAGGCCGCCGGTGCTTTTGTAGGGCGAGTGGTGCGGATTGGTCGACATGGGAAGCGTAATAAGGCCGGGTGTGGCGGCTTTTTAACAGATATGGATTGCCGGCGTGATGCGACATGAGGCAGGTCAAGCATGCGCCAGGTTCTGCCGGTAATACTAAGTTACTTTTTGCCTTCGTCGCGGCCATGCGATACCCTGGCGGCGCGCGGCTTCGCGGCGTTGGCTTTCGCCCACGCCCGCCGTGTGCAATTCCCTACCAACGCGCCTCTGCGCCCGTCTCGGGGCGGATGCATCACGGCGCTCTGAGACACAGCAATCCATGCTCGAACGCTTGAATACGGAGTCCTTGTCGCGCCTGCCCGCAGACGTGGAGAAACCCGCCTATGACCGCGGCCGATTGACGCCGGGTATCGTGCATCTGGGGCTGGGCGCCTTCCATCGCGCGCACCAGGCGTTGGCCACCGACCTGGCCATGGCCGCCAGCCAGGATCTGACCTGGGGCATCCTGGGGGTGTCGCTGCGCAGTCCGGCCACGCGCGATGCGCTGACGCCCCAGGATGGCCTGTACACCCTGTCGCTGCGCGACGGCGACGAGGCAGGCAGCGCGCGGGAATCCCTGCGCGTGGTCGGGTCGGTGCTACGCGTGATGGTGGCCCAGGAGGATCCGCAAGCGGTGCTCGAGCGCATCGCCTATCCGCAGACGCGCATCGTCAGCCTGACCATCACCGAGAAGGGCTACTGCCACGAACCGGCCACTGGCCACCTGCGCTGGGACGACCCGGACATCCTGCACGATCTGGAGAACCCGGTGCGCCCGCGCAGCGCCATTGGCATGCTGGTGCATGGCCTGGCGCTGCGCCGCGAGCGCGGCCTGCCGCCCTTGACACTGCTGTCCTGCGACAACCTGCAGGCCAATGGCGACACGCTGCGCAGCCTGGTGCTGGCCTTTGCGCTGCGGCTGGACGTGGCGCTGACCGGCTGGATCGATGCGCATTGCACCTTTCCCAATTCCATGGTCGACCGCACCGTGCCGGCCACCCGCGACGAAGACCGCGCGCGCATCACGCAGCGCCTGGGCGTGGAAGACGCCTGGCCGGTGGTGGCCGAGCCCTACCTGAACTGGGTCATCGAAGACAAGTTCGCGGCCGGACGCCCCGCCTGGGAAGCCGCGGGCGTGACCTTCGTGGCCAACGCCGCGCCCTATGAGCGGCTGAAGCTGCGCATGGTCAACGGCCCGCATTCGGCGCTGGCCTGCCTTGGGACGTTGCTGGGCGCGGCCACCATGCATGAGGCGGCCGCGGTGCCGGCGTTGCGCGGCTTCGTGGACGACCTGATGCGCCACGAGATCGCGCCCACGCTCAAGGGCATCCCGGATGCCGGCCTGGAAGGCTACCGCCAGCGCTTCCTGGCGCGCGTCGACAACGCGGCGCTGCCGCATCCGACGTGGCAGGTGGCGATGGACAGTTCGCACAAGCTGCCCCCGCGCCTGCTGGCCACCATCCGCGACCGCCTGCGCGGCGGCGACGATATTCGTCGCCTGGCGCTGACGGTGGCGGCTTGGCTGCACTATCTGCGGGGCGAAGACGAAAACGGCGCGCGCTATCCGATCGAGGATCCGCTGGCCGCGCCCCTGGCCAGACTGTTGGCGCGTGCCGATGTGGCGGCGCGGGCGGCGGCGCCCAAGCAGGCGGCCCATCGCCGCGCCCTGGTGCTGGCCGGCTATCGCCCCGTGTTCGGCGACCTGGGCGAGAAACCGGTGTTCGTCGCGGCGCTGGCGGCGCAGTTGGAGACCCTGCGCGAACATGGCGTCCTGCATGCGCTGCAAGCCGTGGCGCGTGACCCCGAGCCTATTGTTCCGGCCGACAGCGAGGGCGTGGCGGAGGCGGCTGAAGCGACGGCCGCCGCGGCCGCGCCGCCTTCACGGGAAGCGGCCGGCCTGGGTATGTGAGCCCGCGCCGGCCACGACGCTGCCCCTACACGCCCAGGTAGTGCAGCAGGCGCGCTTCGTCGTCGATGAAGGCCTGCGAGGTGCCGCTCCAGGCCACCCGGCCCTTTTCGATGATGGCGTGGCGGTCGGCGGTGGCCAGCAGGGGCTCCAGGTTCTTGTCGATGCACAGCACTGCCAGTCCGGTGCGCTTGAGGCTTTCCAGCGCCTGCCAGATTTCCTCGCGCACCACCGGCGCCAACCCTTCGGTGGCTTCGTCCAGGATCAGCAGGCGCGGATTGGTCAGCAGCGCGCGGCCGATGGCCAGCATCTGCTGCTCGCCGCCCGACAGATGGCTGCCCAGGTGGCGCGCGCGTTCGGCCAGGCGCGGGAACAGCGCGTAGACGCGTTCCAGGGTCCAGGGCTGCGCCAACCCCTGGCGGTTGTGCGCGGTGGCCACCAGGTTCTCGCGCACCGACAGGTTCGGGAACACGTGCCGGCCCTCGGGCACCAGGCCGATGCCGCACTGCGCCACCTTGTAGGCCGGCAGGGCGATGATGTCGCCGCCGTCGAACGTGATGGCGCCGCGGCTGGCGCGGTTCAGGCCCATGATGGCCTTGACCGTGGTCGACTTGCCCATGCCGTTGCGGCCCAGCAGCGTCACGAACTCGCCCGGGCCGATATCCAGGTCGATGCCGAACAGCGCCTGGCTGGCGCCGTAATGCGCGGTCACGCCGCGCAGCGACAGCAGCGCGCTCATGCCGGCGCTCCCTGCGCGCGGCGGCCGGCGTGGCCGCGTTCGCTGCCCAGATAGCATTCGCGCACCTGCGGATCGTTGCGGATCTGGTCGGCGTCGCCGCAGGCCAGCGCGCGGCCATACACCAGCACCGTGATGCGGTCGGACAGCGCGAACACCGCCTGCATGTCGTGTTCCACCAGCAGGATGGTGTATTGCCCGCGCAGCCGTTGCAGCAGCCGTGTCATGGCCTCGGATTCGTGCTGGCTCATGCCGGCCATGGGTTCGTCCAGCAGCAGCAGGCTCGGCTGGCAGGCCAGCACCATGGCCAGCTCCAGTTGCCGCAGCTCGCCATGCGCCAGCGCGGCGGCGGGGGTGTCGGCGCGCGCGTCCAGGCCGGCCAGCGCCAGCGCCTCCCGCGCCGGCTCGCGCAGCGCCGGCGTGGCCAGCAGCGGCCGCCAGAAGCGGAAGCCGTGGCCGCGCCGCGCCTGCACCGCCATGGCCACGTTCTCCAGCGCGGTGAACGGCTTGAACACCGAGGTGATCTGGTACGAACGCGCCAGCCCGCGGCGCACGCGCCGCTCGACCGGCAGGCGCGTCACGTCCTCGCCATCGAGCAGCACGCGGCCGCCATCGGGCCGCAGCTCGCCGCTCAACTGGCCGATCAGCGTGGTCTTGCCGGCGCCGTTGGGGCCGATCACGGCATGCAGCTCGCCCGGCCGGATGTCCAGCGACAGGTCGTCGGTGACGGTCAGGCCGCCGTAGCGCTTGACCAGGTGTTCGACGCGCAGCGCGCTCATCGCGGTTCTCCGGTGGGGTGGGGCAGGGCGCGCGTGGCGCGCAGGCGCAACGGCTTGTCCGACAGACCGCCATACAGGCCGCGGCGCGACACCAGCACCACGCCCACGATCAGCAGGCCCATCACCAGCATCCAATGGTCGGTCAGCAGCTTCAGGCCTTCCTCCAGCAACAGGAAGGCCAGGGCCCCGGCAACCGGGCCGACCACCGTGCCCAGCCCGCCCAGCGCCACCATCACGATCAGCTCGCCGGAGGTGGTCCAGGCCAGGTACGAGGGCGACACATACAGCGTCAGGTTGGCCAGCAGCACGCCGGCCACGCCGCACGCCATGGCCGACAGCACATAGGCCGCCAGGCGATAGCGCAGCGTCGCGAAGCCCAGCGCGCGCATGCGCCGCTCGTTGGCCTGGCAGCCGCGCAGGACCATGCCGAACGGCGCGTGCACCAGCCGGCGCAGCGCGGCCAGCGCCAGCAGCAGCACGCCGAACGCGGTGTAGTACAGCGCCAGCGGCGTATCCAGCCGGAACAGGCCAAAGTCGCTGCCGGCGAACAGCGACATGCCGTCGTCGCCGCCGAAGCCCTCCAGCCCCGTGGCCAGGAAATAGAACATCTGCGCGAACGCCAGCGTGATCATGATGAAGGCGATGCCGGACGTGCGCATCACCACGTAGCCGCTGACCAGGCCGACCACGGCACAGGCGCCCAGCGCGGCCAGCAGGTGCAGCCAGCCGTTCTCGATGCCGTAGTGGTTCAGCACGCCGACGGCATAGGCGCCCAGGCCCAGGTACAGCGCGTGGCCGAAGCTGACCATGCCGCCGTAGCCCAGCAGCAGGTTCAGCGCCAGCGCGGCGATGCCGTACACGAGCACCCGGCCGAACAGCGCCAGCAGGAACGGTTCGCCTTGCCATTGCGCATACAGCGGCACCAGCGCCAGGAGCAGCAACAGCGCGCCGGCGGCGAGCGTGCGGGGAGAGAGTCGAAGCATGTCGGGGCCTCCTTGGGCGCTAGCCGTGCCGCACGGGAAACAGGCCCTGCGGCCGCAGCGCCAGCACCAGCGCCATGACGATGTAGATCAGCATCGAGGCGATCGCCGGGCCGGCCGCGTTGGCGGCGGCCGGCGGCAGCGCGGCGCGCAGCAAGGCCGGCAGCAGCGCGCGGCCGAGCGTGTCGACCAGCCCCACCATCAGCGCCGCCAGGAAGGCGCCGCGCACCGAGCCGATGCCGCCGATGACGATCACCACCAGCGTCAGGATCAGGATCGGTTCGCCCATGCCGGTCTGCGCCGACAGGATCGGCCCGGCCATCAGGCCGGCCACGCCGGCCAGCACCGCGCCCAGCACGAACAGCAGGGTGTTCAGGCGGGCGATGTTCACGCCCAGCGCGCCCACCATCATGCGGTCGGTGGAGCCGGCGCGGATCAGCATGCCCAGCCGCGTGCGGTGGATCAGCGCGTAGCAGCCCGCCGCCACCGCCAGCCCCGCCACGATGATGAGAAAGCGGTACAGCGGGTAGGTGACGCCGAGCAGATCGATGGTGCCCGACAGCCACGACGGCAGGCCCATGCTGATCGGCGCCGGGCCCCAGATGATGCGGGTCAGCTCGTTGAAGAACAGGATGAAGCCGAAGGTGGCGAGCACCTGGTCCAGGTGCTCGCGCGGATACAGCCGCGCCAGCGCGATGCGGTCCAGCAACAGGCCCAGCAGCGCCATGCCCGCCACCACGGCGGCCGCGGCCAGCAGGAACGAGCCGCTGTGGCGGAACACGGTGGCCGCGATGAAGGCGCCCATCATGTACAGCGAGCCGTGCGCCAGGTTGATGAAGTTCATGATGCCGAACACCAGCGTCAGGCCGGCGGCCAGCAGGAAAAGCAGGATACCCAGCTGCAGGCCGTTCAGGGCCTGCACCAGCAGCAATGTCGCGGACATGGCGCCTTACCTCGTTCTTGCCCGGCAGGCCGGCGTCATTTCATGGCGCACTGGGCGGCGTACTGGTCCGAGACCTTGGACAGGTCGGCGAAGATCGGGCCCTTGTTGACGAAGCCGACCTTGCCGTCCGCGCCCGCCGCCACGTCGGCGCGGAAGAAGCCGGCCGCCGGGAAGTGGTTCGGCTGGTAGCGGAATTCGCCGCGCACCGACTGGAAATCGGCCGCCTCCAGCGCCTTGCGCAAGGCTTCCTTGTCGTCGGTCTTGCCGCCGGTGCGCTTGAGCGCCGAGCCGATGAGTTGCGCCGCGTCCCATGACTGGGCCGCGTAGCTGGACGGCTCGCGGCCGTACTTCTGGCGGAAGGCGGCGGCGAAGGCCTTGTTGGCGGCGTTGTCCAGGTCGGGCGAGTACGGCACGTTGGTGACCGCGCCGAGCGCGTCCTTCTGCAGCGCGGGCAGGGTGGCGCCGTCGATGGTGTCGACCGACAGCAGGGGGATCTTGTCGAACAGGCCCGCCTGGCGGTACTGCTTGATGAAGTTCACGCCCATGCCGCCGGGAAAGAACACATAGGCGGCATCAGGCCTGGCGTCGGCCAGCGCGGCCAGCTCGACCGAGTAGTCGGGCTGGTTGACCTGGGTGAAGACCTCGTTGACCACCTCGCCCTTGAAGAAGCGCTTGAAGCCGGCCATGGCGTCCTTGCCGGCCTGGTAGTTGGGCGCCAGCAGGTAGACCTTCTTGAAGCCCATCTGGTTGGCCATCTCGCCGCTGCCTTCGTGGCGCTGGGTGTTGTTCCACGAGGTCGAGAAGAAGAACGGCGAACAGTCCTTGCCGGCCAGGTTGGTGGGGCCGGCGTTCGAGCCCACCAGGAACACGCCGGCGCCGGTGACCGGCCGCGCCACCGCCAGCATCACGTTGGAATACACCACGCCGGTGATGATCGGCACCTTGTCGCTCTGCACCAGCTTGCGCGCGGCCTGCACGCCGACCTCGGGCTTGAACTGGTCGTCTTCCTTGATGACCTGCACCGGCACGCCGCCGAGCTTGCCGCCGCCCTGTTCGACGGCCAGCATGAAGCCGTCGAGCTGGTCCTGTCCCAGCACCGAGCCGGGCCCGGTCAGGGTGGTCAACAGGCCGATCTTCACATCGGCCCAGGCGGCGGCGCCGGGCGCCAGGGCGACGGCCGCGGCGGCGGCCAGCAGATGGATGCGTTTCATGGTGAATCCCCTTGCGTTGCCGTGTCTCACGGTCATGGTTGGCGGGCGGTTCAGCGGTCCAGCCCGAAGAACGTCTGCGTGTTGGCCGACAGGATCTTGTGCTGCACCGCGGGCAGCAGGTCGGAATTCGACACCAGCCGGCCGACCTCCTGCTCGCCCAGCGGATACGGATAGTCGGAACCGAGCAGCACGCGGTCCTCGCCCATCACGTCGATCAACAGCCGCAGCGAGCGCGGATCGAACACGGCGCTATCGACGTAGAAGCGGTCGGTGTACGACGAGGGCGGCTGCGGACAGTCCTGGCGCACGATGTCGCGGTGGCGCCAGGCGTTGTCCACGCGTCCCAGCAGGAAGGCGAAGCTGCCGCCGCCGTGGGCGAAGCACAGCTTCAGGCTGCGCGGAATGCGCTCGAACGCGCCGGACAGGATCAGCGACAGGATGCCCAGCTGGGTTTCGGCGGGCATGGCCACCAGCCACGGCAGCATCCAGCGCTTCATGCGGCCGTCGGTCATCATGTCCCAGGGGTGCACGAGCACCGGGATGCCGTCGTTGGCGCAATGCACCAGGAACTGCACCAGCGTGTCGTCGTCCAGGTCGCGCGGGCCGACGTGGTTGCCGATCTGCACGCCCAGGTGGCCGGCGGCGCGGGCGCGCGAGGCCTCGCGGCAGGCCAGGTCCAGGTCCTGCAGCGGCACCTGCGCCAGCGCCTTGAGGCGGCCTGGCGCGAAGGCGCAGTGCTCCAGCGCCAGGTCGTTCATGCGCGCGGCCCAGTCGGCCGCGGCCTGCGCGGGATAGGCGTAGCCGAACATCACCGGCGTGGCGCACAGGATCTGCAGGTCGACGCCGTGGCGGTCCATCTGTGCAATGCGCAGGGCCGGGTCCCACAACGTGGCGTCGACCGGGCGGAAGGGGCGGTCGCCGGCCATGATCTGGCCGGTCGAGCCGTCGCCGTCGCGCCGCAGCCAGGGCGCGTCCACCGGGTCCAGCGCCGCCGCTTCCTGCCGCGTGATGGGCGGGAAGAAGTGCGCGTGCATATCGATTTTCAGGGTCATAAAGAGGGCGGATGACAGGTTGGGGGCGTCAGGCGGGCGACGGCTGCGCGGCGGGGGCCTGCGCCTTGCCGGGGTGGATCGCGCCGCAGCCGGGGCAGGTGCGCTTTTCCTCGCTGGCATAGAAGGCCTGGAACAGCGGCGGCAGGTCGGTCACGATGCTTTTGAGCTGCACCTCGACGCGGTGCACCAGGTGGCCGCAATGCGGGCAATACCATTCGAAGCCGTCCAGCAGTCCCTGCGGCCGCTGGCGCTCGATCACCAGACAGGCGCTGCCGGTCTCGGGGCGTTGCGGCGAATGGCGCACATGCGGCGGCAACAGGAAGATGTCGCCTTCCTTCAGGTCGACGCGCTCGGGCTTGCCGTCGATCCACAGCGACAGCCAGGCGTTGCCGCGCACCTGGTAGAAGAACTCTTCCAGCGGATCGTCGTGGTAGTCGGTGCGCAGGTTGGGGCCGCCGACCACGGTGACGATGAAATCGGCGTCCTGCCAGATCTGCTGGTTGCCCACCGGCGGTTGCAGCAGGTGGGCATGGTCCTGGATCCAACGCTGGAAATTCAGGGGCGGGCCATAGGCGGGCATGACGGTCTCCGGGAGGCGCTTGCGGACTTTGCTGAAGGCAAGTCTAGGCGGGGGAAGGGGCCGCGGCACAATAGAAATTGCGCGGTTGGATATGCGGGGTATCTATCGCGGGGTTTCCCTGAACGGGATATCCCGGATGCGGTGGCCGGCGTTCAGGCGCTGGCGGGCCGCTGCGCCGCGATCTGCTTCAGGTACTCGACCAGCCGCAGGCAGGCCGGCGTCAACGGCCGGTCGGCGCGGATCGAATAGCCCACATCGCCGAACGCGCCGAAGGCATCGGTGGGCAGGCGCGTCAGCACGCCCATGGCCAGGAACTGGGCCGCGGCGTCATACGGCATCAGCGCCAGCGCGTCGCTGTGCATCAGGATGCCGATATTGGTCAGCAGCGACAGCGATTCGACGTGGCGCGTGGGCAGCCGCACGCCGGCATCGAAGAAGCTGCGCTCGATCGAGGCGCGCAGCGGCGAGGTGGGCGCGGGCAGGATCCAGATGTGGTCGGCCAGCTCGGCCAGCGTCACGCGCGCCGCGCCCGCCAGCGGATGGCGCGCGCCGGCCACCAGGCACAGATCCTCGCGGTAGAGCTTGTGGTGGTCGACGGCGACGCCCGAGATCGACGCCATGTCGGCGCCCGGCAGCCGGCCCACCACGATGTCGACGTCGCCGGTGGCCAGCGCCGGCAGCAACTGCGCCGATGGGCCCTCGCGCACGGTGACCTGGATGCCGGGGTGCTCCGTCATCAGCCGCGCGATGGCCTCGGGCAGCAGCTTGGCCGAGGCCGCGATCAGCGTGCCCACCACCACGTGGCCGCTGGCGCCGCCCAGCACCGCGTCGATGTCGTCGGCCATGTAGCGGATCTCGGCCATCATGGCGTGCACGCGGCGGCCCAGCACCAGCGCCAGCTCGGTCGGCGTGACGCCGCGGTTGGAGCGCTCGAACAGCGTCGCGCCGAAGAACGCTTCCAGGTCGTGGATGGCCTTGGTGACGGTAGGCTGGGTCAGGTGCATGTCGCTGGCGGCGCGCGACAGCGAGCGGCGCGCCAGCACGCGCTCGAAGATCTGCAGCTGGTGCAGCTTGAGTTTGTGGCTGAGCGCGTTGGGCGTGATGCGGAAGTTCGACATGCGCGCGGCCGTCCCGGCGGGGCGGCGATCCTGTTTCGAAGGCAAAGCCGCAAGGCGGTCGGACGCCATGGCCGCGCGCGCCGCTCAGCGCGCCTGCGGCTTGTAGGCCACCGCCTTGATCTCAATCAGCAATTGCGGGTGCGGCAACTGATGCACCGCCACGGTGGTGCGCGCCGGCCCATCGGCGTCGAAGAACTCGCCGTAGACCTGATTGTAGCCACCGAAGTCGTTCATGTTGACCAGGAAAGTACTGATCTCGACCACGTCCGCCAGGCCCGCGCCGGCGCTGGCCAGGATGTCGCGGATGTTCTCGATCACCGCGCGCGTCTGCGCGCGGATGTCGAGCGTGGTGGTGCCCATGGCGTCAACCTCGGCGCCGGCGATGCGGTTGTCGGGCAGGCGCGAGCTGGTGCCGGAGACGAACAGGAAGTCGCCGGCGCGCTTGATGTGGGGATACTTGCCGCGCGGCGTGGCCTTGCCGGCGACGACGGTGGCGCGGGTGGAAGATGAGGTCATGGCGGTGTCCTTGAAGGCGCTGTGGCTCACAGCTTGATGCAGACGTTGGTGGGCTCGGTATAGAAATGCAGCGAATGGCGGCCGCCCTCGCGGCCGATGCCCGACAGGCCGCTGCCGCCGAACGGCGTGCGCAGGTCGCGCAGGAACCAGCAGTTGACCCAGGCCAGCCCCACCTTCATGGCCTGCGCGACGCGGTGGCCGCGGGTCAGGTCCCGGGTCCAGACGGCGGCGGCCAGGCCGTAGCGGGTGTCGTTGGCCAGGCGGATGGCCTCTTCCTCGGTGTCGAACGGCGCCACGTGGCAGACCGGGCCGAACACTTCTTCCTTGATGCAGCGCGCGCTCTCGGGCAGGCCGGTCCAGACGGTCGGCTGCACGTAGGCGCCGGCGTCGCGCGCATCGCCGAACACCGGGATGCCGCCGCCGGTGACGACCGTCGCGCCTTCCTCGCGCGCCAGGGCGAAATACGACAGCACCTTTTCCCGGTGTTCGCGCGACACCAGCGGCCCCATGCCGGTGTCCGCGTCATCGGGCCAGCCGATGCGCAGCGCCCGCGCGCGCTCGGCCAGCGCGGCGACGAAGCGTTCGTAGATCGGACGCTGGACGTACACGCGTTCGGTGCACAGGCAGACCTGGCCGCAGTTGGCGAACACCGAGCGCGCGGTGCCGTCGACCGCCGCCTCGAAGTCGGCGTCGGCGAACACCAGCGCCGCGTTCTTGCCGCCCAGCTCGAACGACACCGGCTTCACGCCCGGCGCCACGGCGCGCATGATGGCCGCGCCGGTGGCCGATTCGCCGGTGAAGGTGATGCCGTCGATGTCCGGATGCGTGGTGATGAACTCGCCCGCCGAGCCCGGCCCGAAGCCATGCGTCAGGTTCAGCACGCCGGGCGGAAGCCCCGTATCGTGCGCGACCTCGGCCAGCAGCGTGGCGGTGGAGGGCGTGACCTCCGACGGCTTCATGATGACGGTGTTGCCGAATGCCAGCGCCGGCGCCACCTTCCAGGTCAGCAGCAGCAGCGGCAGGTTCCACGGCGAGATCACCCCGACCACGCCCAGCGGCTTGCGGTAGGCGTAGTTCAGCGCCTGGCGGCCGTCGGGCGTGTCGGTCATGTAGCTTTCCATGTCCAGCGTGCGCGCCAGCTCGGCGAAGGTCCGGAAATTGGCGGCGCCGCGCGGAATGTCGATCTCGCTGGCCCAGGAGACCGGCTTGCCGGTGTCGCCGATCTCGGCCTGCAGGAAATCGTCGAAGCGGCGGTTGATGCCGTCGGCCAGCGCCAGCAGGTGCTCGGTGCGCTGGACCACCGGCAGCGCGGCCCAGGCGGGCAGGGCGCGGTGGGCGGCGGCGACGGCGCGGTCGACCTGCTCGCGGCCGGCTTCGTGCGCCTGGGCGATCAGCGCGCCATCCACCGGGCTGTGTTTGTCGAAGGTGGACGCGCCGTCTTCGAAGCGGCCATCGATGTAGTTGCGCAACTGGCGGATCGTCATGATCGGGATTCCGGGAAGGGCCGAGAGGGAGACTGGCGATAATGTACGTATACGTACTATTATGCGGATATTAGGCAGCGCCCGGCGCGAAGTCAATGCAGGGTTTTGCCCCAGGAGGGCCGGCGTGGGTGGGCAGGCCGCCTGCCGCGGCGCGGGCTGGCCGCCACGCGGGACCCGCGGGGCAACGAGTGCCTCCGCCTACAATCGCCAGGCCCTCTCCATGGAACGCCCGATGACCGTTTCCCGTTCGACCTCACGTCCGGCCCCGCCCCGCGCCTTGCGCGAATTCGACCTGACCCACGTGGCCTCGCACCTGCTGCGCCGCGCCCATTTCCGGGCCGAAGCGCTGTTCGCCCAGGCGTTTCCCGACGAGGACCTGACGCCGCGCCAGAAGGCCCTGCTGATCACGGTCTACCAGAATCCGGGCGCGACCCAGAACCGGGTCGCCGAGCTGATCGCGCTAGACCGCAATTCCTTCGCCGAAATGATCGCCCGCATGAGCGCCAAGGGGTACGTGCGGCGCACGCGCTCTGCCGAGGACGGCCGCGCCTATGCGCTGGAGATCACGGACGAGGGCATGGCGCTGCTGGCGCGGGTGCTGCCGCGTGATGCGCAGGTGGAGGCGCAGGTGCTGGCGCCGATCCCGGAGGAACTGCGGCCCGTGTTCGTGCGCTGCCTGCGCCTGATGACGGGGCTGGAATCGCCCGAGGCGCCGTGAGGGAAAAGGAGCGGGAAAGGCTCGCGTCCAGCGCAGCGAGTGACGGACGCGGCGCCTGGTTCAGGGCGTGTCCGACGGCGGTGATGCCGGCGGCGCCGATGCCGGCACGGACGCCGACGATGTCGGCACGGCGGACGCTGGATCCGCATCCGAAGCCTTGGAGGCCGCGGGCGTCTTGGGCCGAGCCTCGCGCCCGAACCGCAGCGCGAACTGCCGCGTGAACACTGCGCCGAAGAAGAAGATCTGCGCCGAGTAATAGATCCACAGCAGCAGCGCGATCAGCGAGCCGGCCGCGCCGTAGGCCGACACCGCCGCGCCCCGGCTCAGGTATACGCCGATCCCCCACTTGCCCACCAGGAACAGCGCCGCCGTGACGATGGCGCCGGGAATCACGTCGCGCCAGGAGATCCGCGCGCTCGGCAACAGTTTGAAGATCACCGCGAACAGCGCCACCACCACCGAAAACGAAAACAGGCTCGACGCCCAGTCGGCCGCCGTGGCGAAGGCCGAGGCGGTCCACAGGTCGCCGTAGTACTTGCGCGCGGCGCCCAGGGCCGCGTTCACGGTCAGCGAGACCAACAGGAACAGCGCCAGCACCAGCACCAGGCCGAACGACAGCATCCGGCTGCGCACCATGCCCTGGATGCCGCCCTTCTGGTTGCCGGACACTTCCCACAACTCGTCCAGGCTGGCCTTGAGCTCGGCGAAGGCCGTGGTGGCGCTGAAGATCAGCACGAAGATTGAAATCAGCGCCGCGATCCAGCCGCCGCCGGATTCATGGGCGCTGGCCAGCACCGTCTGGATCACTTCGGCGCCGCGCTCGCCGGTCAGGTCGCGCAGCGACGCGAACAGCTCGGACCGCACCGCGTCCTCGCCGAAGAAGGCGCCGGCCACCGCGATCACCAGGATCAGCATCGGCGCCAGCGAGAACACCATGTACAGCGCCAGCGCCGCGCCCTTGCTGGAGGCGCGGTGGGTGGACCATTGGTTGGCGGAATCCATCAACAGGCCGCCGATCTCGGACGGACGCAGGGCACGCAGGCTTTGGGGAAGGCGCATGGGTCTGGGCTCTGGCTGGGGGAACCTTCATTGTAGGGACGCATGCGTCCGCGCGAAACCATGAACTTGTTGGCAAACGTTCCGGCGTCGCGGGCAGGTGGCCGCCCGCAAGCCGGGCCTGGGCACGCTCATGGGCAGGCTGGCCACGGGCGGATCGGCCCAAAAAAAGAAAAACCCCCGGGGCGAAGGTCCGGGGGTTTTTCGGGGTACTGCGTTCCCCGGCCGAAGCCGGGGAGGCCATGCAAGGGAAGCGGGACTTAGAAGTCCATGCCGCCCATGCCGCCCATGCCGCCGGGCATGGCCGGGGCAGCGGGCTTGTCTTCGGCCAGTTCCACAACGGCGGCTTCGGCGGTCAGCAGCAGGCTGGCGACGGAGGCGGCGTTCTGCAGGGCGGTGCGGGTCACCTTGGTGGGATCCAGCACGCCTTGCTCGACCAGGTCGGTGTACTCGCCGGTCGCGGCGTTGTAGCCGTAGTTGCCCTTGCCTTGCAGCACGGTGTTGACCACCACGCTGGCTTCTTCGCCGGCGTTGGTGACGATGGTGCGCAGAGGTTCTTCGACGGCACGCAGGATCAGCTTGATGCCGGCGTTCTGGTCAGGCGTGTCGCCCTTCAGGTCGGAGATGGCTTGCTTGGCGCGCAGCAGGGCCACGCCGCCGCCGGCCACAACGCCTTCTTCCACCGCAGCGCGCGTGGCGTGCAGGGCGTCTTCGACGCGAGCCTTCTTTTCCTTCATTTCGACTTCGGTGGCAGCGCCAACGCGAATCACGGCAACGCCGCCGGCCAGCTTGGCCACGCGTTCTTGCAGCTTTTCACGGTCGTAGTCGGACGTGGCTTCTTCGATCTGGATGCGGATCTGCTTGACGCGCGCTTCGATCGACTTGCTGTCGCCAGCGCCGTCGATGATCGTGGTGTTTTCCTTGCCCACTTCGATGCGCTTGGCTTGGCCCAGCTCAGCCAGGCCGGCCTTTTCCAGCGACATGCCGGTTTCTTCGGAGATCACCGTGCCGCCCGTCAGGATGGCGATGTCTTCCAGCATGGCCTTGCGGCGGTCGCCGAAGCCAGGCGCCTTGACGGCGGTGGTCTTCAGGATGCCACGGATGTTGTTGACCACCAGGGTCGCCAGGGCTTCGCCCTCGACGTCTTCGGCGATGATCAGCAGCGGACGGCTCGACTTGGCGACTTGTTCCAGCACCGGCAGCAGGTCACGGATGTTGCTGATCTTCTTGTCGAAGATCAGGACGAACGGGTCTTCCAGCGCGGCGACTTGCTTTTCCGGGCTGTTGATGAAGTAGGGCGACAGGTAGCCGCGGTCGAATTGCATGCCTTCGACGACGTCCAGCTCGTTTTCCAGCGACTTGCCGTCTTCGACGGTGATGACGCCTTCCTTGCCGACCTTGTCCATCGCGTCAGCGATGATCTGGCCGATCGAGGAGTCGCTGTTGGCCGAGATCGAGCCGACCTGGGCGATTTCCTTGCTGGTCGTGACCGGCTTGGATTGCTTCTTCAGTTCGGCGACGGCGGCGGCGACAGCCTTGTCGATGCCGCGCTTCAGGTCGATCGGGTTGAAACCGGCGGCAACGTACTTCAGGCCTTCCTGAACGATGGCCTGGGCCAGCACGGTGGCGGTGGTGGTGCCGTCACCGGCGTTGTCGGAGGTCTTGGAGGCGACGTCCTTGACCAGCTGGGCGCCGATGTTCTCGAACTTGTCCTTCAGTTCGATTTCCTTGGCGACGGAGACGCCGTCCTTGGTCACGGTCGGGGCGCCGAACGAGCGCTCCAGCACGACGTTGCGACCCTTGGGGCCCAGGGTGGTCTTGACGGCGTTGGCGAGGACATTCACGCCACGGACGATGCGCACGCGGGCGTCGTCACCGAACAGTACTTGCTTGGCAGCCATTTGTTAGCTTCCTTCGAAAATTCGTTTTGAGGCAGGGTTTACTGGACCACGGCGAGGATTTCGTCCTCGCGGATGACGAGCAGCTCTTCGCCGTCAACCTTGACCGACTGGCCGGCGTACTTGCCGAACAGAACCTTGTCGCCAGCCTTCAGGTCGACCGGCAGGATCTTGCCGTCTTCGGTCTTCTTGCCGGGGCCGACGGCCACGACTTCACCCTGGTCGGGCTTTTCAGCGGCGCTGTCGGGGATGACGATGCCCGACGCAGTCTTGCGCTCGTTTTCGAGGCGTTTGACGATCACGCGATCGCCCAGGGGACGCAAGGCCATGAGGAACTCCTGTTACTAGAGAAGAAAGTGAATGATCGGTTGGGCCCGGGAGGATTGTTAGCACTCACCGGAGTCGAGTGCTAATTATAGGGATGATGTGGTGGGGTTCAAGGGGGGAGGAGGGGCTGTTACATCTGACGGGACGAGGCGTCCTAAGGTGAGGTGGTGCGTCCCTTTTTATGTGCCGCTGTCGAAGTTCATTGAACTTGAGATTTGATTCACCCACGTTGGCGCCTGATCAAACGATACGCGTGTCGTCGCCTCTTTCGGCGTGGATAACGATTTGACGTGTCGGTGCGAAGCAGGTGGGTATGCAAGACTCGCACGGTAGCGCGGACATGGCGTGCGCCCTGTCGCCTGTGATCTTCCTGGCTGGCACGGGGTTTGTCGTGGCGAATCCGGCGATCGTGCTGTTCGCGTTGCCGGTGGCGGGATTGGAGCCCTAAGCGGCCCGTCGTTGCGCGCGCGCGAAATGCCGGAAATGGAGCGGACCTCCCCAAGTGCTTGACCGCTAAGTGCCATTCACCGGAGCGGTCCTTGCCGGCCTCGCAGAAAGCCTGCCACGTTCTGTTTCAACATCGTTGCGTCATACGTCGATGATTTGATTGCGGCTTGCAGGATCGTTCGCCTCGTCTCCGTGGGGAAAAGGCTCCAGGTGCTAATAACGGCGGCTCCCAAGCAAGCAATTACTCGTCTTTCCGCTTCATCCAGCACGCCTGGGTCCAATACTTCCGTCGTTATGGGAAAGTGAACGCCGCCTTCGTTAAGCCAACGTTCGATATCCGAATCGCTAAGGTCATGTTTCATGGTGTTCCTTCCTTGACTTAGCCTCGCCCGTCAGCTTGGCTATATGTTCTTTCAGCACGGCCTTGTCGAAGGACGCCTGAGCCATTTCGGTGTTTAGTAATCGTTGGCGGGCATCTTCAGGAAGGTCCCTTGTTGTCCCACCTTTCACTGTTTTCTAGGCACCATCGCTACGGTCCAACGGCGCAGAGATCACGCCTGTAACACGATCATGACCTCGCGATCCCTTCCATCGTCCAGCAAGGGGATTTCACCCGATTTCTGCAGCACGCCATCAAGCGTCACGTACCCCGCGCCATTCTCGGACTGTCCGCGCAGGGCGGTCACGGAGTACATCGTAGCCCCGTGCCGGTAGTGCAGCTTGAAGGTGTTCCAGTCTGCGGGCAGGCAGGGGTGAAAGCTCATGGATGCGCCGCGCCGGCGCATCCCCAGCACCGATTCCAGGACCAGGCGGTACATCAGGCCCGATGAGCCGGTGTACCAGGTCCAGCCGCCACGGCCTCGCTGCCCGGGCGTGGTGTAAATATCCGCGGCCATGACATAGGGCTCCACCTTGTAGACGGCGGCTTTTGCTGGGGAGTCGGAATGGCTGATGGGGTTTAGCATCGTCAGCAGGTCACCGATGCGCGCATCGTCGCCAAGGCCGCAGAATGCCATGGCGGTCCAGATGGCGGCGTGGGTGTACTGGCCGCCGTTCTCGCGCACGCCAGGCACATAGCCTCGGATGTAGCCGGGATTCAGGGCGGAGGAATCAAAAGGCGGATCCAGCAGCCGTATCAGTCCGCGCTCGTTGTCGATCAGCCGGTCGTCCACGGCCTGCATGGCCAGGCGGGCGCGGTCTTCCAGGGCGGCGCCCGACAGCACGGCCCAGCTTTGCGAGATGGCGTCGATCTGGCATTCCGGATTCTCGGCAGTCCCCAAGGGGCTGCCGTCATCGAAATAGGCTCGCCTGTACCACCCGCCGTCCCAGCCGGACGCTTCAAGACACAGGCGCAGCCGGGCGGCTTCCGATTCGCAGTGCGCGGCAAACGCCAGGTCTTCCTGCGCACGGGCCACTGGCGCGAACCGCGTCAGCGTGTCGTAAAGGAAGAAGCCGAGCCAGACGCTTTCGCCGCGTCCGGCTTCGCCGACTTTGTCCATGCCGTCGTTCCAGTCGCAGGAGCCGATCAGCGGCAAGCCATGCGCGCCGCGGGCGCTCAAGGCATGCGACAAGGCAAGGGCGCAGTGCGCGTACAGGCTTGCGGACTCCCTGGACGCAATGGGGTGGTCGTAGTTGGAAGACTCGCCGGGGTTAAGCAGGCGGCCCTCAATGAAGCCCGCTTCTTCCGCCAGCACGCCTGTGTCCCCCGTCACCTTCACATAGTGGCAGGTGGCGAACGGCAGCCACAGGTAGTCGTCCGAGCAGCGCGTACGCACGCCGCGGTTCGTGGGCGGGTGCCACCAATGCTGCACGTCCCCCTGCACGAACTGCTGGGCCGCGCAGCGCAGCAGGTGCTCGCGTGCCAGGGCGGGGCGGGCGAGCACCAGCGCCATGACGTCCTGCAGTTGATCGCGAAAGCCGTAGGCACCACCCGACTGGTAGTGGCCGCTGCGTGCCCACAGCCGGCAGGCCAACGTCTGGTAGAGCAGCCAGCCATTGGCCAGCGTATTCACGGCCGCGTCCGGGGTGTCGATGCGCACGACACCCAGCGTGTCTCGCCAATACTGCCTGACCGCCTGGAGTTCGCTGCCGGCCGCGCCCTGCTCGCTGTATTGGCGCACCAGTTGCCTGACTTGTTCGATTCCCTGCGCCGACGCGCCGAGGTGGAACAGGATTCGCACGTCCTGACCGTCCTCCAGCGTGGCGGGGACTTGGATGGCCGCGCAGGGATCAAGTCCCGCGCCCGTCCTGCCCGAAAGCCGGCTGCGGCGCAACGCTTGCGGGTGGCGCAGGGTGCCGTTTCTGCCGATGAACTCCTTGCGGTCGCCGGTCATGGTCCGGCTTGCGCTGCTGGCGTCGAACCACGCGATGTGCCTGGAAAAATCCGTATTGAAGCTGTTGCGTGCCAGCAGTGCGCCGGTGTCGGGATCGATCTCGGTCGTGATGTGCATGGAGGTCTTGGCGCGCAGGTCGCCTAGCACCCATTCCACGTAGCCGGTTGCCGACAGGCGACGGCGCCGCCCCGACCGGTTGCGCAGCGTCAACGCGTAGAACTTCACCGGCGCATCCTGGGCGACATGGACGCACAGTTCGGATTCGATGCCGTTCTCCAAGTGTTCGAACACGGTGTAGCCAAAGCCGTGGCGCGTGACGTAGGCGGACTCGCCGCCCGCCGGATAGGGCGCGGGGGACCAGCAGTGGCCGCTGATCTCGTCGCGCAGGTAGAAGGCTTCGCCGCAGGCGTCGCTAACCGCGTCGTTGTGCCAGGGAGTGAGCCGATACTCGTGGGCGTTGTCACTCCAGCTATAGGCCTGTCCGCTCTCGGACACGACCGTGCCGAAGCCGGCATTGGCGATGACGTTCACCCAGGGCGCCGGCGTGCGCTGGCCCCGGCTTGTGGTGATCACGTATTCCTCTCCGTCGGGCGTGAAACCGCCCAGCCCGTTGTGATGCAGTAGCGCGGACGGCTCCTGCGCGGCGGCCGCTTGCGCGGCAGGCGGCAGGGGCGGCGTCGAGATCACCAGGGGCGGAGTGCGGATCTCCGGCAGGCCCAGGCGGTTCACCTGGTTCGCCAGCGTACCCAGCGCGTCGCTGAGCGATATGCGCGAAACCGCCAGCAGCAGCGTGCGGTCCTCTTCCGATATCTGGTCGCCGGGTCGCACGAAGATACCGCCCGGGCGGTCGATGATGTGCGCCTCCACGCCCGCGGAGATCAGGCCCATCATGCGGTCCTGAAGCGCCTGGCGGTAGCTGCCCGTGTCCTCGTTCCAGATCACCAGATCCACCGCCACGCCCTTCTGCCGCCAGTAGGCATGCGCCTGGACCAGTTGGCGAACCAGCTCGAAGTTTGCCGGATCCTTGATCCGGAGCAGCACGATGGGCAGGTCGCCCGAGATGGCGTATCCCCACAGACCCGATTGTCCGCGGCGATTCTTCAGCAGCGTCGCCGCCTCCGCGCGCATGGCCGGGTTCTGGTAGACGATGGCGTTGGCAAGCCGCGCATAGAGCTGGGCGTCCGCCTCGGTGGCGTTCAATTGGCGCACGATTACCTGCGCGTGCGTCCACGCCAGTTCCAGGGCCCGGTCGGCCAGGTGGCGATCCCGGTATTTGCTGATCAGGTTCATGCAGGCGCTGCGGCTGTCACTCACGCCCTGCACCAGATCGATGACCGCGGATTCCTCCGCCTCCAGGGTGATCTCGCAGCGAATCGCGGAGACCGGGTCCAGCACCGAACCCTGGCTGTTCGTCAACGGCGCGTCGCCCTCCAGCGCCTGGGGATCAGCTGCCGAGCGGCCTCGGCCCAGGAAGATAGACCGGTCGGTTTCATAGGACGTCGTGCCGGGATTGCCGCCATGGATCGCCAGAAGCTGGAACATCCACGGCGGATTGTCCGCTGGGCTGCGGCCCCGGCGCGAGCACAGGATGGCGCGTTCGGACGGAACGATCTCGGTCTGCACAAAGAGATTGCTGAACGCCGGATGCAGTTCATCCGCCATGGGCGGCGCGATGACGACCTCGGCATAGCAGGTGATTTCTATGGTCCGCCGTTCGAGGCTCCGGTTCGTCAGGTGGCAGCGCCGCAGCTCGATATCGTCTTCCGGCGACACGACGATTTCGGTGTGCGTGTCGATCTGATAGTCGGTGCGGCGGAATTCGGCCCGTCCCTCGGAGAAGATGACTTCGTAGTGGTCCGGCCGCGTCAGGGTAGGCTGGTGCGACGTGGACCAGATGGCGCCGCTGTCCTTGTCCTTCAGGTAGCAGAACGTGCCCCAGTTGTCGCAGGTACCGTCTTCGCGCCAGCGGGTCACGGCCAGGTCTCTCCAACGGCTCGAGCCCGCGCCGCTGTTGGTGACCATGACGTGATAGCGTCCGTTGGACAGGAGCTGCACCTCGGGAATGGCGCTGTCAGCGGTATCCAACACGCGCACCGACGCCTCTGGCTGTCCCGACGCGGTGCTGCGGATGACCGACAGTTCCACGGCCTTGGTGTAGGCCGCCGCGGCGCGCGGGATCCGCTCCTGCAGCAGGAGCAGGGTGGCCTGGAAGGACGGATCGGCTTCAAAGCGCGCCTGCATCGTGCGTCCCAGCAGTACGCTTGCGATCGATAGGAACCCCATTCCCTGGTGATGCGCCATGTAGGCATAAATGATGGCGCCGGTCTTGCCCGGCGGCAGGCGGCGCGGCGTGTAGTCGATGGCCTCGTAGAATCCGTAGCGGCCCAGCAGGTTCTCCTTGGCCAGGCGCTGCAGGTTCCTGCACGCCTCGTCGGGCGACACCATCAGCGCCAGAATGGACGCGTACGGAGCCACCACCACGTCATCGGCCAGCCCCCGCTTCAGACCGAGGCCCGGCACGCCGAACGCCCGGTACTGGTAATTCATGCCGATGTCGAACAGGTTGTACGCGCTTTCGGACATGCCCCAGGGAATGCCGAGCTTGTCGCCATACTCGATCTGGGCGCGCACGGCCGACTTGCAGGTCTGCTCCAGCAGAGTATGCGCGTAGGACGGCATGACGAGCCGCGGCATCAGGTATTCGAACATCGAGCCGCTCCACGACAGCAGCACCGTGCCGCCCGCGGCGCCGCTGAGCTGCCTGCCCAGGGCAAACCACGTTTCCTGCGGGAGCTGGCCTTGCGCGATAGCCACGAAGCTGCAAAGGCGGGCCTCGGAGGCCAGCAGGTCGTACAGGCCCTCGTCGCGCCTGCGCTCGGTCAAGTTGTAGCCGATGGCCAGCAGGCGGCTGCCCTTGTCGTACAGGAACCCGTAATTGGCCACCGCCATCTCGGCCAGCGTGTCGGCCAGCAGGGCAATCAAGGCTAGGCGTTCGCGGGCCCGCTCGCCCGCCACGACCACGGCAAGCTCGGTCTCCAGCAGCCAGGCCCGCTCGTCGGAGGATGCCTCCGGCAGCGACAGCCGCTCGCGCAAGGCGGGCAGCAATCCCGTGGCCTGGCCCGCGACCTGCTGCAGGGTCGGCATGGCGTTCAATTCGGGCATGTCCCGCCATGCAACGCCTGGGGGCGAGCCTCGCCAGGGCGCCAGCAGAGCCAGCTCGTCGCGCGCGGCCTCGCATTGGCGCAGCAATGCCTCGCCGTGCCACAGCGCCTGCGCGAAGTCCGGCGCCGCGTAGCGTGCGGTCAGGTCGGCGGCCAGCCGGCATAGCCGGTCGAGATGCTGCCTGACTTGCCCCAAGTTCGCGGGGTCTGCCAGGGTGGCGGACGCCAGTGCGTCGGCCAGCGCCTCCAGTTCGGGCGAATCGTCGGCCGGGACGCTTTCCCGCAAGACCGCGAATGCGTCGGCGCAACCCTCGAATGTCCGAGGATGCAGGATGGACGCCTGCGCCAGTTCCAGCAGGCCGGGGCGCAACGTGAGCAGGTGGCCGGCAAGGTTGCCGCTGTCCACGGTCGAAATGTAGAGCGGGGCCAGCGGCTTCAGCGTGACGGTGTCGTACCAGTTGTAGAAGTGACCCAGATAGCGCTCCAGCGTCGCCATGGTGCCCAGCGACGCCTGCGTCTTTTCCAGCAGGCGGCCCGCCTGGAGGTACCCGAAGTCGTAGGCGGCCAGGTTGGCCAGCAGCGCCAGCCCCAGGTTGGTGGGCGAGGTGCGGTGGGCGATGGCCGGGGATGGCTGGTCCTGGATGTTGTCGGGTATTAGCCAGTTGTCTTCCGCGCCGCCGTGGCCGTCGAAGAATGACCAGGTCTTGCGCGCCAGCACTCTCAGGAACTGGTTCTGGTCGAGGGACAAGTCGATCCGGGCAAGCACCGGCGGGCGGCTCAAGCGCCAGGCGATGGCAGGCATCGCCACCCAAAGTGCCAGAACCGGCAAGGCGGCCACCCAGGCCGATGGGTTCAGCAGCATCACGCCTGTGCCGATGGCGGCGGCGAGCACGGGCGAGCCCCGGACGGAAAGCAGGAACGGCCCGGAACGCGTCCCGCCGTCCCGGTTGGTGATGCTTGACGGCTTCCATTCCAGCAGCCGCCGGCGCGAGATCGTCAGCCGGTACAGCGTCCTGATGACCGCGTCCAGGCTGTACAAGGCTTCGTGAGCCAGACTGGTCAAGGAAAACGCCGCCTGCGTGAACTGCCGCAGCGTGGGCGCCATCCAGCCGACCAGATGCCGCGACAGCACGACGTCTTCTTCTTTCCTCACCCCGCTCAAGGCGGAGGCGAACAGGGCGGGCAGGAACAGGATAAGCACGCAGGCGACCGTCCACAGGTACGGGGCCGGCAACAGCATCCAGCCCAGCGCCAGCAAAAGCACAAGACTGGCCGGGACCAGGCTGCGGCGTAGATTGTCCAGGATCTTCGCGCGCGCCAGCGCAGGCAGGGGCGGTCCGCGTTCCGCGCCCGGGGCCGCCGGCGCGCGGCCGAACAGCCAGCCCAGCAACTGCCAGTCTCCCCGTATCCAACGGTGCCGGCGGCTGACGTCCGCGGCGTAGCGGGCGGGCTGCCCTTCGAATAGCTGGACGTCGCTTAGCAGGCCCGAGCGGGCGTAGCAACCTTCCAGCAGGTCGTGGCTCAGGACCCGGTTGTCCGGGAAGCACTCCTTCAATGCCGCTTCGAAGGCGTCCACGTCGTAGATACCCTTGCCGATGAAGGACCCCTCCTTGAAGATGTCCTGGTAAACGTCCGAGACCGTGTTGGTATAGGGATCGATGCCCGGATCGCCGCCATTGAGGCGTGCATACGGCGACGCCGTCAGGTCGGTCAGGCTCACCGCCACCCTGGGCTGCAGGATGCCGTAGCCGCGGGTTACCCGGCGCGTCGCCGGGTCGAACTGCGCCTGATTGAGCGGATGGGCCATCGCGCCGACCAGCTTCCAGGCGGTTTCCCGAGGCAAGTCGGTGTCGGTGTCCAGCGTGATGACGTACCTGATGCCGGCGAGCGCCGCCAAGTCGCCCACCACGCAGGAAAACGCGTCCGTGCCCTGGCCGCGGAGCAGGCCGTTCAGATCGGCCAGCTTTCCTCTTTTTCTTTCGTAGGCCATCCAGACGCGTTCCTGTTCGTTCCAGCGGCGGGGGCGGTGGCAAAGGTAGAACGGGCTGCGTCCCAGCCTCCGATACTTCTTGTTCAGGGCCTGGACCTGCGCCTTGGCGCGCTCCAGCAGCAGGGCGTCGGACGGCAGATGCTCCGACGCGGCGTCCGCGAAATCCGTCAGCAGGCAGAAGCTTAGGTTGTCCCCGGGATTCGCCAAGAAGCGGATCTCCAGCGCTTCGGCGAGCGTGTCCGCGTCATCCAGGTCGATCAGCATCGTTGGGACGGCGACCAGGCAGCGGGCATCGTCGGGGATGCGCTTGGCGTAATCCATGCGCGGCAGGCGCTGGGGGCGCACCAGCCATGTCAAGGACCAGTTGACGGTCGCCACGGCGAGATGGCTGGCGGCCAGAACGGACAGCAAGGCGAAACCCGCCATGGCCCAGAGGCCGGCTCCCGCTCCATGGGCCATCGCCAGCAGCAGCGCGCTGACCGCGCCCGTCAGCAGGATGATGACGCCCGCATACAGGCGTAGCGCGGCGCGGGGGGAAATGCGGGCCAACCTTTCCGCCAAGCTGGATTTGGCCTTGGCCTGTTTCGCCAGCTCGTCCTGGCCCTGGTCGATCAGGTAGAAGCCCACGTGCCCGCGCCGCGGATCGGCGCCAGGGTCCGGGTCGGCCGCCGCCGCAGCGGCCAGGTTGATCGCCATGGCGGCGATTTCGGTTTCGGCATGGTCGGAATTGCGCGCCATCCGTTCTACCCGATGGCGGTAGTGGTCTCGGGTGGGAAAGTCCATGCCGCGGTAGACGCCGGCGGGATCCTGGCACAGGGTCCGGTCCACGATGCTGACGGCTTCCACGAAATCATTCCAGTTCGTCGTCGACAAAGTGCGCAGGCTGCCGATGCTGTTGCTGATCGACACCTGGTCGGCGGCCTGCTGCTGGTTCTCGGCAACGACCATTTGTTCAATGGTCAGGTTGGACTGGGCAAGCCGCTGTTCGAACCACGTCAGGGGCAGCGCCAGCGCCGGGCCGTGCCCTTGGAGCCGCCTGGCCAGTTCCGCGACGAACGAACCGTCTATGGGGGGATTCGACCGCGCCATGTTGGCGATGACAAGAATCAGGCCGGTGGGATCCTCCTCGGCCGATTTGCGCATGGTGTCGGCCCAGGTGTCCGCCAGCCCGCGGTTCATGTTCGCGTACGCCAGGCGGATGGCGACGCGGCGCAGGTTCTCGATCAGGGCCAGGCGCATCATGATGGGAACCGCCCACAATTCCCCCAGTTGCAGCGGCGCAACCAATTGATAGGCGGCCACGAATGCCTGGATCCCCGCGGCATCGATCCGCGCGTCGCTATGGGAAATCATCTCCAGCGCAATGTCGTAAACCCGCGGCAGCCCCTTGGAGGGGCCCGTGTCCAGTTTTGGCAGACTGCGGCTGTAGCCTTTGGGCAAGTGCCGCTTGGCCAGCCGGATCTGCTCTTCGATCAGGTAGAAATTGTCCAGCAGCCATTCGTCGGCCGGCGTGATCTGGCGGTTCTGCCGCATGGACTCCATCAGCAGCGCGCAGGCCTGGGCCAGCAACGTCTGGCTTTCAGTCAACCGCGGCAGCAAAGTGTCCGGCGGGCGCGATGTGCCCACCAGATGCGCGTGCGCCAAGGCCTGGCCGTGCTGCTCCATCTGCAGGGCGCTGAACAACTCCGCGCGCAACGGCGGCTCGCTTTCGGCGGAGTGCAGCGTGGCCTTGCTTCGGGTAAACAGGTCTATCCACTCGGGCGCGGCTTCGAGCGAGGGCCAATCAATGGGTTTCATGACCATAGATTGACCGAGCATGGCCGCAGGCTCTGTACGCTACCGCACGGACGCCCTTCATCGCCTGTGGCATAACCGGCTAAAGGCCCGGAATTCGGGAAGTTCTCGTCGGGCGGCATGGAGATGATAGCAATGGACAGACAAGCAACGGGTGGTTTGCGCAACGTGTCGCTGCCCCCAGCTTGGCAAACGCTGGCCGGGCACGTGGAAGAGGTGCGGCCGCAGCATCTGCGCGATCTGTTCCAGCTTGACCCGGATAGGGGGCCGCGCTTCAGCGTGGAGGCTCCGGGCTGGTATCTGGACTATTCCAAGAACCGGATCACCCCGAGGACTGTCGAGCTGTTGCTGCGCCTGGCCCGCGCGTGCCGTCTGCCGGCGCGGATTGACGCCATGTTCAATGGCGATCCGGTCAACGTCAGCGAAGGGCGTGCGGCTCTGCATGTCGCACTGCGCATGCCTGCCGGTTCCAGCGTCCGAGTGGAGGGCAGGGACGTCGTGCCCGACGTCCAGCGGGTGCTGCGCCGCATGGAACACTTCGCCGGCAAGGTGCGCAGCGGATCCTGGCTTGGCGGAACCGGGAAAAAGATCAGGAATGTCGTGAACCTGGGAATAGGCGGCTCTGCGATCGGTGCGGGCATGGCTTGGGCGGCGTTGCAGCACTATGCACGGCCAGACATGCAATTCCGCTTCGTGTCCAACGTGGACGGGGCGGACTTCTTTCAGGCCACGCGCGACCTGGACCCACGCGAAACGTTGTTCATCGTCTGCTCAAAAACCTTCCACACGCCCGAAACCTTGCGAAACGCGGCCGCTGCGCGCGCCTGGTGCCTGGAAGACATCCAGGACGAAGGCGCGCTGCGGGCGCATTTCGTGGCTGTTACGGGCAATCGCGACGCCGCCATCAAGGCCGGCTTCGCGCCGGAGCATGTTTTCGACGTCTGGGAGTGGGTCAACGGCCGCTATTCGTTGTGTTCCGCCATGGGCCTGGCCCTGCTGACCGCCATCGGGCCCGCCGCTTTCCGCGAGATGTTAGCGGGCTTCTATGATATGGACGTGCATTTCCTGTCTGCGCCGATGGAACAGAATCTTCCCGTTCTGCTCGGTTTGATGGCGATATGGAACAACAACTTTCTTGAGTCGCGATCCGTTGCGATTCTGCCTTATGACCACTATTTGCGACGGTTCCCCTCATATGTGCAGCAATTGATGATGGAAAGCAACGGCAAGTCTGTGGCCCAGGACGGGGCCCCGGTCGCCACCCAAACCAGCCCGGTTTACTGGGGGGGCTGCGGAACCAATGGCCAGCATTCGTTCCATCAGTTGCTGCACCAGGGCACGCAGATCGTGCCCTGCGACTTCATCGGATTTCTGTCGCCGCTGCCATCATCGGCGGGCGGCCATGAAGAACTGCTGGCGAACATGTACGCCCAGGCCCAGGCGCTGGCGTTCGGACGCCTCCGGGACGAGGGGGGCGGGCCTGGCGATACGCAGGAGCCAGAAGGGCACCGGGAGGTGCAGGGGAATCGCCCCAGCAACACGCTGCTGGCCGCAAAGCTGACGCCCCGGACATTGGGCGCGCTCGTCGCGATCTATGAGCACAGCGCGTTCACCCAGGGTGTGATCTGGGACATCGATTCCTTCGATCAATGGGGCGTGGAGCTGGGCAAGACGCTGGCCGCTCATATCGCGCAAGCGCTCGGGGCCGGGGAGGGGGGCGCGCAAGGGCTGGACAGTTCCACGCGCGCGCTGATGCAGAAATACCTGGATGCCAAGGCCTCTGGCGCTATGCACGCCAGCGAACGGACTTGAGTCTGGGCTTCCCATAGCGTGACAGGGTCATCGCAGGGAAGAATCCTGACCCGACCGGGCCAGGTTCACGTAGTAGGGAAGGATCTATCACTCATGAAATCATTCAAAAAATATGCATGCGCGGTGTTCATCGCGCTTTCCAGTGGCGGGGGGCGCTTCGACCTCCAAGACGGCGGGAACGGGCGAATATGTGGACGACAGCGTCATCACGACCAAGGTCAAGGCCGCGATTCTCAATGAACCCGGCCTCAAGGTGGCGGAGATCAATGTCGAGGCCTTCAAAGGGGTGGTTCAGCTCAGCGGATTCGTGACCTCGCAGGCCGACGCTAACCGCGCGGTCGAAATGGCCAGGGGCGTCGGCGGCGTGACGAGCGTGAAAAACAGCATGCAGATCAAGTAGCGCCCGCTTAGCGGGGCTAGCGACCAATAGTGCGTTACTCTGGGAAAGACTCCGTTCGCCACCGTACATAACGCGTGGCGATTGCCCCTGCCGAGTGGGCAAAGTGTGCCGGAGGATTTTCGGATTGCGGCCCTGGATCGGGCCGTTGCAACTGGGCTTGTTGGAGGGACTCATCATGCCTGATTTACACGATCCCACCCGGAATTATCTATTGGCGGCGCTGCCCCCGCAGGAGACGGAGCGATTGTTTCCGCTGCTGGAGCGCGTTTCCCTGCCGTTGGGAAAAGCCTTGTACGAACCGGGCGGCCGAATGCGGCATGTCTGCTTCCCGATCGATTGCATTGTCTCGCTGCTATGCGTCATGGAAGATGGCGCCTCCACCGAAATCGCCGTGGTCGGCAACGAAGGCATCGTTGGCATTTCCTTGTTCATGGGTGGAGAAACCACGCCAAGCCGCGCGATCGTCCAAAGCGCGGGGTCAGCCTATCAGTTGAAGGGTCAGGCGCTGAAAGACGAGTTCGACCGGGGTGGGGCCATGCAGCACCTGCTGCTTCGATACACGCAGGCGCTGCTCACGCAAATGGCCCAGACAGCGGTGTGCAACCGACATCATTCGCTGGACCAGCAGCTTTGCCGCTGGCTGCTGCTCAGCCTGGACCGACTGCAATCCGACGAACTCGTCATGACGCAGGAACTGATCGCCAACATGCTGGGCGTGCGGCGCGAAGGAGTCACCGAGGCTGCCGGCCACCTGCAGGAGGCCGGTCTGATCCGGTATCGCCGCGGCCATATCACCGTGGTGGACCGCGTCGGGCTGGAGGCACGTGTCTGCGAATGCTATATGGTCGTGCGGCAGGAATATCAGCGCCTGTTGAGTCAGCCTGGCGGCCCGGTCCGCGCCTGAGATGGAACCTGGAGCAGAACTTGCCGCACCCCACGATCGCCGATGTTCCCAACCGCCTGCTCGACGCGTTGCCCAACCGGGAACGGCCTCGTTTGCTGGATCGCTTCGAGTCTGTCGACCTGGTCTTCGGGCAATGCCTGCTTCAGCCCGGCGATCGCATCGACGACGTCTACTTCCCCGGTGGGGGCTATATCTCCCTGATTCTGCCGCAGAAGCGCGGCGCTTCCCTGGAGGTGGGCCTGGTCGGCAATGAAGGGATGTGGAGCGTTGACGTCCCATTGGGCGCCGATACCTCGCAACTGCGCGCAGTCGTGCAGGGAGCAGGGTCCGCCTTGCGCATGAAAGCGGATCTGTTCCGGCGGGAACTGGACGCCAGTGCCGCGCTGCGCGGCCTGATCAGCCGTTATACCGTGGTCATCCTGCAGCAGCTCGCCCAGACCGCGGCCTGCATGCATTCCCATGTGCTCGAGGGCAGACTTGCGCGCTGGCTGCTGATGACGCAAGACCGCGCGCACTCGGACAGCTTTCACCTCACTCATGAATACCTGGCCTATATGCTGGGTGTGCGGCGGGTCGGCGTGACGGTGGCGGCCTCGGCCTTGCAGCACCGCAAGCTGATCGCGTATCACCGCGGAAACATCGAGATCCTGAATAGGCCAGGCCTGGAGCAGGCGGCATGCGATTGCTACGCTGCGGACCAGCTCAGCTACGGCCAACTCAGGAGGGGCCCCCACCAAGGCCCGGTGGGACGTAAATTGCTACAGTGATCTCGTGAATAATGAGCTTTCCGTTCTCCCTGCGAATGCCTACAAGCCAGCGGTCATGGCGCAGCAGGGAACTGTTCCCCGCGTTTCAAGTGTCGATGCCAGAAGGATGGTTGCTGCACCAGGTCGAGAACACGCTAGCGGCGGTCGGCCTACAAGCAACGCCGCTGCGAATTCTTGAAGATCTTGGCGCTCAGGCAAGGGCTTTGGGCGGTGAGAGCCGGACGTTTACCCCACCCAGCCAGCCTCCCCATCACTTCTTCTTCTTCTTCTTATCCTGGTGTTCGAGGGGACCGCGTCGGCCAGCAGGTGGCGCACCGGATCGCGCGCGACCGCGAGCTGACGCTGGCGCCGTTCGTCCATGCCATGTTCGCCACCGGCCACCACGAGGCCAACCGCGTGGTGTTCCGCGCCCAGCCGGCCAACGACCTGGACCTGGTCGGCATCGCCCTGCGCGGTCCGAAAAAGGCGGTGGACAAGGCGGTCAAGGGGCTGCCGCTGCATCCTTGATGCTGTCGCTGTCGCTGTCGCTGTCGCTGTCGCTGTCGGACGCGGGACGCGCCGGCGCGCCGTCCCGGTAGGCCACCGAGACCATGGCGCCGACGACGAACGTCATCACGATGAAGAGCGTCAGATAGGCCACGATCCAATACGGCCCGCCGTCCAGGGCGTAGCCCAGGTACTCGTACAGCGCGCTGTGGGCCAGGCCGCCCGCGCTCACCAGGATGCCCAGGGCCAGCATCAGCGGCCAGCGCGGGTAGGGCATGGCGGCACGCACACCGCGCAAGCCGGTTGCGCCGGTCACGGCGGCGCGCGGCAGGGCGGGCGCCAGCAGCGCCAACCCGTACAGGATCGGCAGCCAGAGCACCAGCGCCACGGGCACCAGCGCCGCGAAAAACAGGCCCGAGTCCGGGCCGTTCATCAGCGCGAACAACACGTAGGGCAGGTCGCCGGTGGCGCGCGCCAGCGTCGTCACGACCACCGCCAGCAGGCCCAGCATCACCAGGTGCCAGGCTTGCGCCGTACTGCCGGGGGCATCGATCCGCGTATCGTCCGCGCGCGCGATGACCCGGTGCCAGGCGTACGTCATGCGCGAGAATGCAATCAGGTTGACCAGCGCGAACAGCAGGAACAGGCCGCCCTTAAGCCAGTACAGCGACGCGGCCAGAATGGCGAACGGCAGCGACAATAGGAACACCGCCAGCGACCACGGCGCGGCCGCCAGCATCGCGCGGCCATGGCGCCGGATGGCGCCAGCCGTTGCGTTGAAGAATGAAAGCGCTCCGCGTGCGTTCGACAAGTCGTTCCTCTGTGTGCAATCGACAGGGCCTTGTTTATACCGCAGCCGGGCCGCCCGGACATCAGCGTTTGCAAGCCTTTACCAAAAGAGGGGAGACCCGATGGAAGTGACCTTGAGCGGCAGGATGGAGGACCCGAGGCTATGGCGGTTGATGGTAAACGTCCGGCTCTCACCGTGTAGGGGCCATCCTGGCGCTCAGCCAAGGGCTTTGCCCGGGGCGGGCCTTTTGGCTGCGCTCAAATCCGGCTAGCATCGGTTGAACCGCTGTTCTATTCCGCCTCCCCGCATCCATGATGGAAGCCGCCGTGACCGAACCGACCGCCATTGCACTTTCAGCCGAAGCCGCATCGCATAAGGGCAAGTTTTTCCTGATCGACGCCGGCTTCCTGGAAGACGGCAGGGTTCCCGGCTTGGAAATCGCCAACGAAGAGACGCTGATCGATCCGGGGATGAACGTCATCTCGCGCCCGAATGGAATGCCAGATCAGTATCCGGCGCGTCCCCACCTGGTCCATGTTCCGCAAAAGGGCGCAATGCCCCGCGATCTGGAAGAACTCGCTGGCATATGGATTGTGTCGGAGCCGTTGAAGCGGTTGTTTGAGCAGTTGGACGCCGAGGCGTTTGCGTTTGTGGCATGCGACTTCAGCCTTGCCGACGGCAGCCCCGGTCCTCGGTACTACCTGGGCAATGTGCTGCGCAGACTCGATGCCCTGGATGAAGCCTCTTCTCGCGTGAGGATCAAGCTCGACCACAACTATCAGACCGGCGAGGACGAGAAGCGTTATAGCCTCGTCGGCGGCGCCAGTTTGGTGTTCAAACCCGAGGTTGTGGGAGGCGCCCATATCTTCCGCCAGGATCGCCTGGGAGCGCCTCCCATCTGTGACCGCGCGATGTTTGACGCATTGCGCGCGGCCAGCTTCTCTGGTGTGCGGCTGCGCGATGTCGCCGATATTTGAGGATGTTCTGAACGACCCGCCGTGAACCGCTCCGCGCAGCCAACCGCCATCGATCGTCGAACCGGAGCCACGGATCATGCGGGCGGGCTCGCGGCTATAGTGTTGCGTCGTTCCGGCCTTCCGTCCTGGCGGCGGGCCGGGACTTGTCTTTTGATTCAGGAAGCTTGCATGACCATGACCGCCGAACAGTTCCACCAACGCATCTGGGAGATCCTGGACCCCGTGGACACCGCGTATTTCGAGGTGGTGGCCGCGCCCGCGCCCGACGCGGCCGCGATCGCGAGCCTGGAGGCGGCTGTCGGGTTCCCGCTGCCGGCGGCGTTCACGGCCTTCTGCCAGCGCACCAATGGCCTGTGCGTGATGGCGCGCGAGGAAGTCTGGCCGCGCGCCAAGGAGTTCGACGTCGGCCCCGCCTGGACCTTCTGGCGCGGCGTGGTGCTGTTGGGCATCGATGCGCCGGAGTTGCCCGAATGGGCCAGCATTTCGGCGCAGCAGCGCCAGCTTGCCGAGGCCGGTCTGCCTGGCATCCTGCCGGTGCTGAAGATCGTGGGCGACGGCAGCCGGATCTGGGGTGTGGACCAGGCGGGGGCCGTCGTGGCGATCGACGACTGGGCCGATCCGGAGCCGGTGGGCGGCGATCTCATCGATCTTTATGCCGAGCAGATCGCCGACCTGATGCGGCGTCAGCAGGACATGGCGCTGCGGCTGGCCGAACGCGCCAAGGGAAAACTCGGCAAGCTGCCGGGATAGCGGGCAGCGGGGCGCGGGCGGATCCGGTTGCCGGCATGCCGCCCGCCCGGTATGCGCGTCATCCGCCGGCGCGCGGGGAAAACGCATCCGGATACGTGACCAGGTCGGCGGCGTCGGAAACCCAGCCATCCTTGTCGTGCCGATACAAATCCAGCCGCTGGCGCATTTCTGGCGTCCATCCGGTCCGGGCCGACATTGCGCACAGCAAGCCCAGGCCGATGCGCCGCATGCCGGCATTGCCTTCGGCGCCCAACCACGCTTCGACCTGGGTGAGCTGGTCCAGGCGCGCGCCAGCCACCGTGTCCGCGAGCGCATCCAGGACGTCGGCAACGACGCCGGGATGCAGTAAATCCGAGGCTGCGGATTGCCGCGCGAGCGCCAGCGCCGCCTCTGGACGCAACACCGAGAACGCCAGTCGTAGCGCCAGTCCCGGATGCCAGCGCCTGGCCAGCAGGGCCGCGGCCAGCATGTCCGCCGACGCGGCCAGTTCCAGCTGGCCACGCTGCCGTTGCTGCTGGTACGCGGCGACAACCGCGGCCAATGCATGCGCCCGCGTCAGGCCTGCGAAACTGTCCGCCAGTTCGCGCGGCAGGCTTCCCGCATAAATGCCCAGCAGCGCGCCTGCCGCGAGTTCGACCAGCGACACATCGACATCTCCGAGCCGCGCGGCCAGCGCCTGGTGCAACGCGGGTGCGCCTTGCCCTGGAGGCATCGCGATCAGTCGCTCCAGCGTTTCCTTGCGGATCTGGGCATCGGAATGCCCGAGCAGCAAGGCGAGATGCTGGCTCAGGGCGCGCTGGCCATCCGGAGAAAGGCCCGTCGGCGGAATGCGGATGGTTGTGCGCGCCAGGGCCGGCGGCCCGCTGCGCGCGGCGGCGTGCAATCTGGGCCAGACCTCGGGGCGGTCGAGGAAGTTCCAGTACGCTCGCGCCAAGGCGATCGCCACGTCCTGATGCAGCTTGGGCTCGGCTTCGATCCGGGCGAGAAATGCGAAGGCGCCATCCGTTCTCAGGTCGCCGGCAAGGCGGACAATCTCCTTGGCGACGGTGATCTTGCTTCGCGGCGCGCGGTCCAGCAGTTCCAGCACCTGCGCGGGGCGCAGGTTCATCAAGGATCGCCGCAAGGCGTAGATGGCGACCCGGGCCCGGCCGTCATCCAGTGCCTGTATCAGCGCCGCCACTCCGCGTCCGGCGTCGGCGCGTCCGAGCGCTTCCAGCGCCTTGTCACGCAGCGCCTGGTCGGGCGTGTCGAGGCGCGCCAGGTCGACCAGCGGCGCCAGGTCGATGGATGGCATGGCCGCATAGCGCTGGACGCAGCCGTAGAGTTCCCAGGCGTTGCGCTGCGTGCTGGTGAGGATATCGAGCAGTTCGGCGGCATAGCATTGCTGCTGGGCCGCCGTCCACCGGAAGAATCCGTCTTCGTAGGCGGGGAGAAATGCCGCCTTGCCGCTGGGAAACCGCCCCTTGTAGACGCGGGCGGTCAGAAACGGCGTCAGCAGGTCTTGCCTGCGACGATGCAGATGCGAGGAGACCGCGGACACCTGGATCCAGCTCGGATCGGCCCCCAGCAGTTGGGGAATCAATTCCGCCGCGCGCTTGCGCAGTCCGAGCCGCACCAGCGCGTCCAGCCCGGAACGCGCCACATGGCCGCGTTTGTCGCGGGCCAGGTCGGAGATCATGTCGACAAACAGGTCCACGGCCTTCGCCCGGCATCCGAAGCCAAAGACGAGTTGCAGCGCCACCTGGGCGCGATCGCGCCGGATCCAGGTCTCGAGCAGCCCCATCAGGTGCGGGGCGATCCGGCGCAGTTCGCCATCGCTCATGCGGGATTCCCAGTGCCCCTGGCGCAGGTTGCCCATGCCGCCCATGCGCTCGACAAGGCCGGGCAGCGCGGCCACGACAAATGCGGTGTGGGGGGTGATGATGGACATCAACCATTGCATGGCCGCCAGCATGGTCTGGTGCGAGCAGTCGCGGGCGCGCAATGCGGCATCGATGAGCGCGGTGAACCCGGGCAGGTGCCCGGCTTCCCAGCGCGAAGGCGGCAGTGCCGCCAGGGCCGTCAGCATGGCAAGTCGCACAGGGTCCTGTTCGTTTTCGCGGGCCCGGCAGAAATCCAGAATGGCGGCCAGGCTCGATGCCTCGTATCGTCCTGTCCCTGCCACCGCCGCAACGGCCTGCGCGCGCAGCTCGCCATCGGGCTGCGACAGGAACGGCTGGGCCAGGGCCAGCGCTTCCTGGAATGGCAGGCAGGACAGGTACGGCAGCCGGACCAGCGGCTCGGCGGCGAGGCGTGGCGACGAGAACGCGCGGCGCGCTTCGGCCTGCCGGGCAGCGCTGGATAGCTCCCGAACGAACTCGAACGGCAAGGCCCCGCTGTCCTCGCGCCAGGCTTCGCCGCCCTGGCGATAGAGCGCGTCCCGCTGGTTTGCATGCAGTTGCTGGAAGACCGCGTGCAGGTCGGGGAGCGCGTCAACCGACAACAGTTTGCAGAGCGCGGACGCATCCAGGCGCCGCAGGGTCTGCAGGGTGAAGGGAATGCGCTGTCTGCCGCCCAGGTCCTCGACGATGGCGGCGATCTGCGCCGGGAAGAAAGAGGCATAGCGCGCCAGCGGCAAATCCTGGACGGGAATGCGGGCGACCGCCACGCGCAACAGGCTCAACCCGGCCGCCCGGTCGCTGCGCAGCATGCGATAGAGCGCCGCCCTGATGGCAACGCGCAATGCATAGGAGGGATTGCCGGACTGCTCCAGTTCGTGCGCCAGCCTGTCGCGCACGAGCCCCGGCAGGCGCTGCGCCAGCGCCGCCCACTGCGGCGCCTCCAGCAATGCAACCTGTTCGGCATCCAGGCTGGCGCCGATGAATGCATCCGTCGTCCAAGGCAGCAGATGGCGGCGCGCCGCGCCTTCGAGTGTCGGATAGACGGCATCGTTGACCTGCCCGCGTCCGGCTCGCCAGAGCTGGCGGGCGAGCTCCCGGCGGCACGGCTTTGTCATGTCGGGCATCAGGCGGACCAGGATCTCGTCTGGCACCACACGCGCCGCCAGTCGGGCGGCACGCAACACCAGCATGGGCGAGGGGTCGGCGAGCAGCGTGACGATCAGATCCGTCGCGCGCGAGCCGCTGGCCGACATCAGCGCCAGCAGCCGCTCGTAGTGGATCTCCGATTGCGCCAGCGACTTCAGGTCTTCGGCAAGCCGCGCATCCGCGATGGACTCACGACCGAGCGCCACCATCCGCCCGTAACGTTGATCATGGCCGAGGAGGGCGACCTCCGCGAGGATGCGCCGCGTGGACGGGCGGTGTTCTTTCCGTGGGGGCGTCATGGTCATGGGCAGGCAGTCGTAGGGTGGGCAGGGCGCCATTCGCACGGCGCGGCGGGAATCCGCAACGGGGATAGTAAATCGATTCGGCCCGCTGGCTTTCCGATTGGACCCCGCGCCTGGCCCACGCGTGCGGGTATTGGATTCGATGTAAGTAGACAAAATTTTCTAGAACGTTTATTCTAGTTTCAACGTTTGCCGACCCCCTTGCTTCATGATTTCCCGCACCTCCGCCATCGCCAAGCCGACCAGCGCCGAACTCGACGTGCTGCAGGCGCTCTGGGAAACCGGCCCCGCCACCGTCAAGCAGGTCCACGCCGCCATGGCCGCCGGGCGCGACAGCCTCACCTACGCCAACGTGCTGCGGCTGATGCAGATCATGCACGGCAAGGGCCTGCTGACGCGCGATGAAAGCCAGCGCTCGCACGTCTATGCCGCGGCCCAGAGCCAGAAGGCGACGCAGGGCGGGCTGGTCAGGGATCTGATCGGCAAGGCCTTCGCCGGGTCCGGCAAGGCACTGGTGCTGGCCGCCCTGCGCGAAGGCCGCGTCAGCAAGAAGGAACGCGCTGAAATCGAAGCCCTGCTGCGCGACGACAAGCTGTGACCGACTTCCTGCTCGCCACGGCCTGGACCCTCGGCGGCAGCCTGCCGGCGGTGGCCTGGAAAATCCTGTGCCTGCACGCCGCCACGCTGGCGTTGCTGGCATTGACGCGCCCCGAGGATGCCCGGCTGCGCTATGCGCTGCTGGGCGCGGCGTTGGCCGCTGGCGTGGCCATCGCGGTGACCGGGGTGGTGTTCGCCTGGCGCGGCCTGCCCGCCGCGGCCGTGTCGCCAGCGGCGGCGGCCGCCACGGCCTGGCCGCTGTGGCTGGCGCTGGCCTGGTTGGCCGGCAGCGCGCTCGCGGCGCTGCGGGTGTTGCTGGGGCTGGGCTGGGTGCGCCGCGCGTTGCGCGCCAGCGAACCGTGGCACGATCCCGCCTGGCAGGCGCGCGTGGCGGACATGGCCCGCCACCTGCGGCTGTCGCGCGCCGTCGGCCTGCGCCTGGCGCGCACCCTGTCCACGCCAGTCACCGCCGGCTGGTTCAAGCCGGTGATCCTGGTGCCGGCCTCGCTCGTCACCGGCATGCCGGCGGACCTGCTGGCGGCGCTCCTGGCGCATGAACTGGCGCACGTGCGGCGCCACGATTACCTGTTCAACCTGCTGCAGCACGCCGCCGAGGTGCTGCTGTTCTTTCATCCGTCCATCTGGTGGCTGTCGCGCCGCATGAGGATCGAGCGCGAACGCATCGCCGACCAGATCGCCGCGGACGTGATCGGCGGCCCCATGCCGCTGGCGCGCGCGTTGCACGCCCTGGAGCGTGTCGCCGCCGCCGCGCCGCCGGCTCCGGTGGCGCCCGCCGCGCGGGACGGCGACCTGCTCGACCGCATCCGCCGCCTGGCGCGTCCCGACACGCTCGCCGCCCGCCGCGCGGTGGCCGTGCCCGTGCTGGCGTTGTCGTGCGCGGTGGCCGGCTTTGGCGCCTGGTCGGCGCTGACGGCCGGGCCGGCGCAGCCCCTGTCGGCGCAGGAAGCGCAACGCCTGATGGCGCGCCTGCCGGGGATCCGTGCCCTGGTCGAGGCCAGCGGCGCCTCTCATGTGCTGGTGCTGGACACCCGGTCGGGCGCGACGCTGCTGGGCCGCGCCGAGAACGACGCCGTGCCGATCGCGTCGCTGACCAAGCTGATGACCGCCATGGTGGTGCTGGATGCCGCGCCTGACCTGTCACGCACCGTGCGCATCGATGAGCGCGATGCGCGCGCCACCGCCGCTGGCGCCGCTTCGCCGCTGCCGGTGGGCGCCAGCGTCACGTTGGACACCCTGCTCAAGCTGGCGTTGATGGCATCGGACAACCGCGCCGCGCACGCCCTGGCCCGCGCCTATCCCGGCGGCGAAGCGGCATTCGCCCAGGCCTTGCGGCGCAAGAGCGCCGCGCTGCGCCTGGAGCACACTACGCTGGAGGATCCGACCGGCCTGTCGGACGGCAATCGCGCCAGCGCCGTGGACATTGGCCGGATCGTCAGCGCCGCCGCCGCGTATCCGCGCATCGTGCGCGACACCACCACGCTGGCCGAGACGGTCGATGCGGCCGGCACCAGGCAGCGCTTTCGCAATACCAATCCCCTGGTCGGGACGCAAGGCTGGGACGTGCGCCTGTCGAAGACGGGCAACTCGGCCGCGGCCGGCCGCTGCCTGGCCATGCGCATCCATGTCGAGGATCGCGACCTGACGCTGGTCCTGCTCGATGGCCGTCCCGACCATGCCTGAGTCTTTCCCGTTCTTCCCCATCCGGTTCTATCGACCATGACAATTCGACTCGTTTCGCGCGCCCTGGGCGCAGTCCTCTTTGCGTCCGCCCTGACCCTGCCCGCCCGGGCGGACGTCCTGTGCACCCTGGTGGCCGACGCCGCCGACGGCCGCATCCTGTTCCAGCAGGGCACGCGGCAGGACTGCACGCAGCGCTACACCCCCGCCTCGACCTTCAAGCTGCCCATCGCCCTGATGGGCGCGGATGCCGGCATCCTGCAGGGCCCGCACCAGCCCGTCTGGAACTACCAGCCCGCTTATCCCGACTGGGGCGGCGAGGCCTGGCGCCAGCCCACCGATCCGGCTCGCTGGATCAAGTATTCGGTGGTCTGGTACTCGCAGTTGACCGCCAGGGCGCTGGGGCAGGAGCGCTTCCAGCGCTACACCTCCGCGTTCGGTTATGGCAACGCGGACGTCTCGGGTGAACCCGGCAAGCACAACGGCACCGATGGCGCGTGGATCATCTCCTCGCTGCGCATTTCGCCGTTTGAGCAGGTGGACTTCCTGCGCAAGTTCGTCAACCGGCAACTGCCCGTCAAGGCGGCTGCCTATGACCTGGCCGAGAACCTGTTCGAGGTCGGCGAAGCCGACGGCTGGCGCCTGTACGGCAAGACCGGAACCGGCTCGCCCGGCAGCCACGGCGTCTACACGCCGGCCAACGCCTATGGCTGGTTCGTCGGCTGGGCGCGCAAGGACGACCGCCAACTGGTGTTTGCCCGCCTGCTGCAGGACGAGGGGGCGACCCAGCCCAATGCCGGCCTGCGCGCCCGCGACGGCCTGATGCGCGACTGGGCCGCCATGGTCGCGGCGCCCCGCAAATAGACCCGCGCCGGCCATGAACGCCCCGCCGCGCGACGACGGCATCGACATGCTGCGCGGATTGTCGATCCTGCTGGTGTTGCTGCATCATTTCAACATCGCCTATCCGCTGCGCGATACGGCGTTGGCCAGCGCGCTGGGCTGGCCCCTGCTGCAGGCCATCGCGCGCAATGGCAACTACGGCGTGACGATCTTCTTCGTCATTTCGGGGTTCCTGATCACCCGCAACGCGCTCGAGCGCTGGGGCCGTCTGGACGCCATCCGGCCGGCGCCTTTCTGGCTGCTGCGCCTGGCGCGTATCCTGCCCACGCTGGCGCTGACACTGGCGGCTGTCGACGCGCTGGCGCTGGCCGGCCTGCCGCTGTTCGGCAACCGCGCGGGCAGCGGGGTGTCGCTCTGGACCGCCAACGCCGCCGCGCTGGGCGCCTGGATGAACGTGCTGGTCATCCGCGAGGGATGGATCAACTATGCGCTGGGCGTGATGTGGTCCCTGTCGGTCGAGATGGCCTTCTACCTGCTGTTTCCGCTGGCCTGCGTGCTGCTCCGTGGCGCCTGGCTGCGGGCGCTGGCCGCGCTGCTGATCGTTGCGGGGCCGCTCTACCGGCTGGCGAACCAGGGCGATGGCGAGGCCTGGCTGTACGGCTATCTCGCCTGTTTCGACGCGATCGCCATCGGCTGCTGCGCCGCGGTGCTGGCGCGGCGCCAGGCGTGGCCGGCGGTACGGCGGCCCGGCGTGCGCAGGCTTGCGGGTCTTGGCATGGCCGTGCTCTACCTGGCATGGCCGATCAGCCAGAGCAATGTGCTGGGCGTCAGTGCAATGGCGCTGGGCGCGGCGCTGCTGCTGCTTGGTCGGCCCGCCATCGTCCCGTCTTCACCCGGCCTGGCGCGACGCCTGCTCGGACGCTGCGGCCGCGACTGCTACGAGATCTACCTGCTGCACCTGCTGGTGCTGGGCCTGTTGCGCACCTGGCTGCCGCCCGCGCAATATGTGGGCGACGCCAGGCTCGGTTTGCTGCTGGCCAGTGTCGTTGGCGCGTGCCTGCTGGGCGCGCTGGTGTCGCGGGCGTATTCCACGCCGTTGAACCGCGGCCTGAGGCAATCGCTGGGCCTGACGCGGACGGCCGATGCGTCCTTGGGGCCCGCCCGGAACGGGTAATGCAGCCGTGCCGTCAGGGCGGGGCCGCCGCCGCGCGGGACAGGCCATTACGCCTGCGGCCGATGGCACACCGCTTCCACGTTGTGGCCATCGGGGCCGATGACGAACGCGGCGTAGTAGTGGGGATGGTAGTGGGGGCGCAGGCCGGGCGGGCCATTGTCCTTGCCGCCGGCGGCGAGCGCGGCGGCGTGGAACGCGTCCACTTGGGCGTGGGTGTCCGCCGCGATGGCGATGTGCAAGGGCCCGGCGACACGGGCTTGTGGATAGAGCCACAGCGAAGGCTTCCCCTGCCGGCCCAGGCCGATACTGGCCGGGCCTTGCATGGCCAGGCTCACGCCCAGGGGCGCGAGCGCCTTGAGAAAGAACTCGCGGCTGAGGTCGATGTCGCTGACGCCAAAGCCAATGTGATCGAACATGCGGTGTCTCCGACGCTACGGTGAGCATCCGGTTTTAACACTATCGATCGCGCGGCGCGATCGGGTATCCTGCCGGCGTGTACCCGCGAAGGAGCGCGATCCTGTCACCGCAGAAATCGATTCGTCGAGACCTGGCGATCCTCTGGTTCTGGATCGCCATCGTCGCGCTGGTGCTGGCCGGGCTGCTGGTCACGCTCAGCCGGCAAGGCGCCGGGGCCCAGGTGGCCCGCGCGCGTGACCTGGCGGCGGTCAGTTGCGAGGCCTTGCGCGCCGGGGCGGCGCGCCTGCCACGGGTCGCCCCGCCCGGCCCGCGCGCGCCAGCCGCCGAACTGCCCGGCGCCCAGGCGATTCTCGATCTTGTCTTGCGTGATCGCGTCGGCATGGAAGGCGGGTTCTGGCAGCCGGGCGCGGGCGTGGTGGCTTATGCCTTTCCCACCTATGACGGCACCGGCATCAAGCGCGACCCGCCCAGCGCGGAGCTGGAGCGCATTGGCGCCACCGCCCAGCGCGCCCTGGACGGGGCCGGGCTGGTCACCGACATGCGGCCGGGCCTGCGCGAAGCCGTGGTATTCGCCGCGTGTCCCGCCGAGATCGGGAACCGCCCGCTCGCGGCCTGGACCCTGACGCGCGTGCCGCTGATCGGCGGCGACGTGATCAATGCGCTGATCCTGGCGATCAGCCTGCTGCTGGCCATGGTGGTGGTTTCCGGCCTCTGGCTTGGCCGCACTTTCACCCGTTGGCGCCGGCAATCGGAAGACATGCAGCGGCAGCTGCAACAGGCCGAACGGCTGGCGACCCTGGGGCGCATGTCCGCGGGCCTGGCCCATGAAATCCGCAACCCCCTGGGCACCATGCGCATGAAAGTCGAGAACGCGCTGGCCGCGCCCGAGCCCGTGCGCCAGGCGCGGGTGGCCGGCGCCCTGGAGGCCGTCCTGGCGCAGACCGAGCGGCTCGAGTCCCTGGTGTCGAGCCTGCTGGCCCTGACGCAGCCATTCCGCGTCGAGCGCCAATCGCTCGATCTGCCCGCTTTCCTGGAGGAACGGGTGCAGGCGCACGCGGCTGCCGCGCAAAAGGCGGGAGTCCGGCTGACGGTGACCGCGCCCGACATGGCGGGTGCGCGTGCATGGTTCGATCCGGCACAGATGGCGCGGGTGTTCGACAACCTGCTATTGAACGCGCTGGCGCATACCGGCAATGGCGGCGCGGTGGAACTGGGCGCGGCCCGTGGCCCCCGTGGCGCCTTGCTGCTATGGGTCGCTGACGATGGCGCCGGCGTGCCGGACGGATTGCGCGACACCCTGTTCGAACCGTTCGCGACAGCGCGCACAGGCGGGTCCGGACTGGGGCTCGCCCTGGTGCGGGAAATCATCCAGGCGCACGCCGGGCAGGTCAGGCTGGCGCCCACCGCGCGCGGCGCCCGCATCGAAATGGAGCTGCCATGGCCCGCATCCTGATCGTCGACGACGACGCGGCATTTCGTGACAGCCTGACGGAAACGCTGCAGGACCTGGGCCATGCCGTGTTGCAGGCCGCCTCGACCAGCGCGGGCCTGAACCGCCTGCGCACCGAGCCGGTGGACCTGGCCATCGTCGATCTGCGCATGCCGGGCGACGATGGCCTGGTGTTCCTGCGCAAGGCGGCCGAAGTGTCCGCCGTTCCGTGCATCATGCTGACCGCCTATGCGAGCGGCGGCAACACCATCGACGCCATGCGCCTGGGGGCCTTCGATCATCTGACCAAGCCGGTGGCGCGCGCCGCCCTGGTGGAGACGCTGGAGCGGGCGCTGAGCAGCGTCATGGCGGGGGGCGACGCCGCCGCCAGTCCCGACGCCGGGCCGGTCGACGATTTCGAACTGGTCAGCGCCAGCGAGGCCATGCGCGATGTCTTCAAGCGCATCGGCATGGCGGCGCGCGGCGATGCCACGGTGTTGATCCTGGGCGAAACCGGCACCGGCAAGGAACTGGTGGCCCGCGCCCTGCATCGCAGCAGCGCGCGCGCGGCGCGGCCCTTCGTCGCGGTCAATTGCGCCGCGATTCCCGCCGAGTTGATGGAAAGTGAACTGTTCGGCCACGTCAAGGGCGCGTTTACCGGCGCCACCAGCGACCGCGCCGGGCGCTGGCGCGAGGCCGAGGGCGGAACCCTGTTCCTGGACGAGATCGGCGATATGCCGCTGGCGACGCAGGCCAAGATCCTGCGCGCGCTGCAGGAACGGGAAATCACGCCGGTGGGCGCCGGCCGCGTGGTGCCGGTGAACGTGCGTATCGTCGCGGCGACGCATCGCGACCTGCCGGCGGCGGTGGCGGCGGGCAGGTTCCGCGAAGACCTGTGGTATCGCCTGCAGGTGGTGCCGATCGTATTGCCGCCCCTGCGCGAGCGGTTGGGCGATGTGGTGCTGCTGGCCGAGCATTTCCTGCGGCGCATCGGCGGCGGCGCGCCCAAGCGCCTTTCCCCTGCGGCCGCGCAGCAGTTGCTGGCGCACGACTGGCCCGGCAACGTGCGCGAGCTGCGCAATGCCATGGAGCGCGCGGCGGTGCTTTGCCATGGCATGACCATCGAGCCGGGGCACGTCGGTCTGCGGTCCACCGACGCCGCCCACGCGGCCGGAGGCGGGATTACGCTGGACGGACCGCTGGCCGAGGCGGTGGCCGCGCTGGAACGCGCCATGATCCGTCGCGCGTTGGCGGCCACGGCCGGCAACCGCGCCGAGGCCGCCCGCCGCCTTGGGCTGTCGCGCCAACAGCTGTATCGCAAGCTGGCCGAGCACGGTCTGCAATGAGGTGTCCGATCCGGTGACGCCCGCGTGTCGCCGGATCGGACACCGGTGCGCCGCCGGACCGCGCAAGCCCTTGTTTTTTCGGGAACTCCTGGTTGGCACACGGTTTGCGTCCAAGCCTGATGTGTTCACCGACGGCTCAAGGAGTCCATCATGTCCCGATACACGTCTTCCGTGCTTGCCATCGCGCTTGCCCTGGCCGCGGGCGCGGCCCGCGCCGTGCCGCCGCCCGCCGCCGCGGAGCCCCCGACCCCTGCCGGCGCGGT
>NZ_CADIJL010000034.1 GCF_902859695.1 Achromobacter ruhlandii | reverse complement strand
CTCGGCGGCCTCGGCCGCGCGAGGCGCCGACCGGCCCGCCGCCCCGGCCGGCGCGCCGCCGGCATTGTCGCGATAGACGTAGGTGCCGGATTTCTCCTCGCGCCCGACTTCCAGGAAGCCGCGCGACTGCGCCTCGTCCAGCAGGTTGCCGAAGGCGCGGAAGCCATAGTACGACTCGTTGAAATCCGGCCGGCGGCGCTTGAGAGCGTCCTTCAGGGCCGAGGCCCAGATCTTGCCGCTGTCGCCGCGCTCGGCCATCAGCGCCTCGAAGGTCTCGACCACCATGTCGACCGCCTGGGTCTTGCGGGCTTCCAGTTCTTCCTTGCGGCGGCGCTCCTCGTCGGGCGAGCGGCGCTGGCCGGCGTTGCCGCCGCCGCGGTTGTCGCGGCGGGCGTCGGCGGCGCGCTGGCCTTCGCGGGCCAGGTCGTCATAGAAGATGAATTCGTCGCAATTGGCGATCAGGAGGTCCGAGGTGGATTGCTTGACCCCCACCCCGATCACCTTCTTGTTGTTTTCGCGCAGCTTGGACACCAGCGGCGAGAAGTCGGAATCGCCGCTGATGATGACGAAGGTGTTGACGTGCGACTTGGTGTAGCAGAAGTCCAGCGCGTCCACCACCAGCCGGATGTCGGCCGAGTTCTTGCCCGACTGGCGCACGTGCGGAATCTCGATCAGCTCGAAATTGGCCTCGTGCATCGGCGCCTTGAATTCCTTGTAGCGCTCCCAGTCGCAATAGGCCTTCTTGACCACGATGCTGCCCTTGAGCAGCAGGCGCTCCAGCACCGGGCGGATGTCGAACTTCTGGTACTTGGTGTCGCGCACGCCAAGCGCCACGTTCTCGAAGTCGCAAAAAAGCGCCATGCTGACGTTTTCGTTGGCATTCATAAGTGTTTCTCCGTTGCCGCGGCCACCCCGGCCGCCTGGCGGGGGCGATTGGCCGCGTTTCGCCGCCCATGATATACATTTCCGCTCGCCCCGCCCCGCCGACCGCCATGCCCGACGTACCCGCCCCGCCCCCGCTCGACACCGAACGCCTGCTGCTGCGACCGCTGTGCGCGGACGACGCGCCCGCCATCCAGCGCATCTTTCCGCAGTGGGAAGTGGTGCGCTACCTGGCCGAGCAGGTGCCCTGGCCGTATCCGGCGGATGGCGCCCGCACCTACGTGGAGCAGGTGGCGCTACCGGCCATGCGGCGGGGCGCGCAGTGGCATTGGTCGCTGCGCCCGCGCACCGAGCCCGGCCGCCTGATCGGGCTGATCAGCCTGATGCGCGACGACCCGGGCAACCACCGTGGTTTCTGGCTCGACCCGGACTATCGCGGCCAGGGCTACATGACCGAGGCCAGCGAGGCGGTCACGGCCTTCTGGTTCGAGGTGCTGGACCAGCCGGTGCTGCGCGCGCCCAAGGCGGCGGCCAACGACGGCTCGCGCCGCCTGTCCGAGCGCACCGGCATGCGGCTGGTGGCCACCGAGGAACGCGGTTTCGTCTCGGGACGGCAGATGGCCGAGATCTGGGAGATCACGCGCGAGGAATGGCGGGCGCGGCGCCTGTCGGCCCCGCCGGCCCGCACGGACGGCCGCCCGGCCTGAGCGGCACAGGCGGCCGCCGGATCGCGCCGCGTGCTTGCCCTAGCGCCGGGAGGAAGGACGCGCCCCCATCCCGGCCAGCCAGGAACCCCTCACCGCGAAATAATTCTGACCCCATTTATTCCGCCGGCGGCTGCGCCCGGGCGCCGGTTCAAGCCGGCGCTTACCGCCCCTTTCGCCCCGTTTTCCGACGGATTGGCCGGCCGCTTGCGTGGCTAGAATTTGCCACCATCCCGCATTCCGTGCACGGGATGCCCCCTCGCAATCGGGCAAGATCCATGAATCCGTCTACCGTCATCGGCGCCGTTGTCGGCCTGCTCACCCTGGTCATCGTCATCGCGCTGGCCGCCACCAACCCCGGCATGTATTTCAACCTGCCGGGCCTGGCCATCGTGCTGGGCGGCACCTGCGCCGCGCTGTTCATCGCCTACCCGCTGTCCGAAGTGATGCGGGTGTTCAAGCTGGTGGTCACGGTGTTCCGCAGCGACCAGCACGACCAGCAGCGCGACATCGAGGAACTGGTCAACATGGCGCAGCTGTGGATGAACACCGACGTCCACAAGGTCGAACAGGAACTCAAGAAGGTCACCAACCCGTTCCTGCGCACGGGCGTGCAACTGATCATCGACAACACCCCCGAAGACCAGATCATCGAGCTGCTGCAATGGCGCGTGGCGCGGCTCAAGGCGCGGGAAATGGCCGAGGCGCAGATGTTCCGCGTCATGGCCACGTTCGCGCCGGCCTTCGGCATGCTGGGCACGCTGGTCGGCCTGATCAACCTGATGTCGGTGCTGGGCGACGGCAGCATGACCACCATCGGCCAGCAGCTGGCCATCGGCCTGATGACCACCTTCTACGGCATCCTGCTGGCCAACCTGGTGTGCAAGCCGATCGCCGTCAAGCTGGAACGCCGCACCGCGCGCCGCGTCGAGTCCATGAACATGGTGCTGCAGGGCATCTCGATGATGTGCGAGAAGCGCGGCCCGGCCGTGGTGCGCGAGACCCTGAACTCGTTTGTCATGCACGTCGAGGACGAAATCTACGACGGCGGCGCCTCCGCCGCGCGCGGCAAGACCGAGGGCCAGGTGTCCTCCGCCGCCAAGCCCGTATCCATTACCCGCCCCGCCGCCGCGCGCCAATGAGCCTGATTTCCCCCTCCCTGGCGCAGCGGATCGAGCAGGCCCGCCAGGCCCAGTTGCGCGCGCAGAAAGCGGCGGCCAACAGCGGCTGGCGCCCCAGCAAGAGCGACCGCAAGGACCGCTACGCCCGCTGGCACGTCGACGACACGGTCGAAAGCGACGCCGAGAACTGGCTGCTCAGCTACCTGGACCTGATCACCCTGCTGCTGGCCATGCTGGTGGTGATGCTGGCCGTGGCGCGCCTGCACGGCGGTTTCTCCGAGCCCGGCGAGACACAGGTCGACATCGTCGGCAGCCTGGCGGCCAAGGGCCTGCCGGCCTACGACGGCGAATACGCCGAATTCGACACGCCCGCCATCCCGGCCAGTTGGGCCGAACCAGCGGCGCCGGCCGCCACGGCCACCGCCACCGCCGCCGCCCCCGCGTCCGACGACGGCGAGGTGGTGGCGCAGGCCGCCCCGCCGCTGAAGGCGCCGTCCAAGGAATCACTGGGCCTGGGCGACCTGGGCAAGTCGGTCGACGTCATCATCAACGAGCAATCGGTCAGCTTCCGCATCAGCAACGAGCTGCTGTTCCCCTCGGGCCAGGCCACGCTCAGCCCGTCGGGCCTGGACGTGATCAAGCGCCTGGCCACGATCCTGAACAAGAACGACTACCAGGTCTCGGTCGAAGGCCACAGCGACCCGGTGCCGATCCAGACGCGGCAGTTCGCCTCCAACTGGGAGCTGTCCAGCAGCCGCGCCACCAGCGTGCTGCGCGAACTGGTGCGCGACGGCGTGGCCGGCAGCCGCCTGCGCGCGGTGGGCTACGCCGAGACGCGCCCGATCGAATCCAACGACACCCCGGCGGGCCGCGCGGCCAACCGGCGCGTGGAGCTGATCATGGACATCACCGCGCCGGCCAAGCCTGCCCCGGGGCAGGCCCAGCACGCCGACGGCAAGACCGCCAAGCCGGCGGCCAGCACGGCCCAGGCGCCGCAGCCGGCCGCCGCGAAGGCCGCGCCGGCGGGCGATTCCTGACGCGCTCCCGCGCCCCGGCCCCGGCCGGGAATGGCAAGCGCGGCCGGCCGCATCACGGCCCTGGCGGGAAGGCCCACGCCGCCCTGTCCGAGACATCCCAAACAGCGTAATCTGGCGGCTGCCGGCCGGGCGCCCGATGCGTGTCGGGGTCCGCGCCCTCGCGCCCCTCCAGGCGCCCCTGCCACCAGGAACCGTCCATGCCGTACATGCTTCTCATCGTCGAGCCTCCCGGCCAGCGCGCCGAGCGCACGCCCGAGGAAGGCCGCGAGGTCTACGCCCAGATGGTGCGCTACGCCGAAGGGCTGCAGGCGCGCGGCCTGCTGGCGCGCGCCGAATCCCTCAAGTCCGATGCGGACGGCGTGCGGCTGCGCGTGCGCGACGGCCAGCGCACGCTGGTTGACGGCCCCTTCGCCGAGGCCAAGGAGATGATCGGCGGCTTCTTCCTGCTCAACTGCGAGGATCGCGCGCAAGCGCTCGCGCTGGCGGCCGAATGCCCCGCGGCGCGCTGGGCCACGGTCGAGGTGCGCGAGCTGGGGCCCTGTTTCATGTAGCGCCGGGGCGTGGCCACCGGCGGGCGGGCTAGGTATTTACCCTGAACCGCGCGTTCCGATGTCGATCCACGCGCCGCTCATGCGTCGTGCCAGTACCGACCCCGCCGCGCCCCGCGGCCGGGGCCATCGATACCAGGAGATTCCCGATGCGATTCATGATCATCGTCCGCGCCAACGCCGACAGCGAATCCGGCAGGCTGCCCGAAGCCAGCCTGCTCGACGCCATGGCGACCTACCATGAAGGCCTGGCCAAGGCCGGCGTGCTGCTCGACGCCAGCGGCCTGCAGCCGTCGTCCAAGGGCTGGCGGGTGCACTACGACGCGCAGGGACAGCGCAAGGTCATCGACGGCCCGTTCGCCGACACCAAGCAACTGATCGCCGGCTACACGGTGATCCAGGCCCGCTCGCGCGAAGAAGCCCTGCAATGGACGCTGCGCTTTCCCGACCCCTTCCCCGGCCAGCCCTGCGAAATCGAGGTGCGGCAGATGTATGAACTGGAAGACTTCGGCCCCGGCCAGGAGATCGACCGTTTCCGCGACCTGCCCGGCAACGGCCAGTGAACCGCCCCATCCCCCTGAACGACGCCCGCCGCGAGACCCATCATGCACAAGCAGATCTTCGTCAACCTTCCCATCGCCGACATGGCGAAATCGCAGGCATTCTTCAGGAGCCTGGGGTTCAGCTTCAATCCGCAATTCACCAATGACCAGGGCGCCTGCATGGTGGTCGGCGACAACATCTACGTCATGCTGCTGGTGAAGGACTTTTTCCAGGGCTTCACCAACAAGCCCGTCGTCGACGCCAAAGGCGGCACCGAAGCCCTGATCGCGCTGTCCTGCGAAAGCCGCGCCGAAGTCGACGACCTGGTCGCGCGCGCCAAGGCGGCCGGCGGCACGGCGCCGCGCCCGCCGCAGGACCACGGGTTCATGTACGGACACGGCTTCGATGACCTGGATGGCCACATCTGGGAAGTGTTCTACATGGAACCCGGCGCCACACCGCAGGCATGACCGCCCCGGCCGGATCGGCGGCAACCCACCGCGCCATCGAGGCCGTCTGGCGCATCGAGGCCGCCAGCGTCATTGCCGGCGTCGCGCGCCTGGTGCGCGATGTCGGCCTGGCCGAGGAACTGGCCCAGGACGCGCTGGTGGCCGCGCTGGAGCGCTGGCCGGCCACCGGCGTGCCGGACAACCCGGGAGCCTGGCTCATGACCACCGCCAAGAACCGCGCCCGCGACCGCTTGCGGCTGGACGCCATCCACCGCCGCAAGCACGAGCAGATCGGCCACGAACTGGAGGCGCTGCAGGCCGACGTCGAACCCGATTTCGTCGAGGCGCTGGATGCCGCGCGCCAGGACGACATCGGCGACGACCTGCTGCGGCTGGTGTTCACCGCCTGCCATCCGCTGCTCTCGACCGAGGCGCGCGTGGCGCTGACGCTCAGGCTGCTGGGCGGGCTGTCCACCGCCGAGATCGCGCGCGCCTTCCTGGCCTCGGAGTCCACCATCGCCCAGCGCATCGTGCGGGCCAAGCGCAGCCTGTCGGCGGCGCGCGTACCCTTCGAAGTGCCCGGGCCGCGGGAACGGACGCAGCGCCTGGCCTCGGTGCTGGAAGTGATCTACCTGATCTTCAACGAAGGCTACGCCGCCACCTCGGGCGAGGACTGGATGCGGCCGGCGCTGTGCGACGAAGCGCTGCGGCTGGGCCGCATCCTGGCTGAATTGACGCCCGGCGACAGCGAGGTGCATGGGCTGGTGGCGCTGATGGAACTGCAGGCCTCGCGGCTGCACGCCCGCAGCGACGCCCAGGGCCGGCCGGTGCTGCTGCTGGAGCAGGACCGCGGCCGCTGGGACACCCTGCTGATCCGCCGCGGCCTGGCCGCGCTGGAACGCGCCGAAAGCCTGGGCGGGGCCAGCGGGCCGTATGCGCTGCAGGCGGGGCTGGCGGCCTGCCACGCGCGTGCGCGCCGGCCGGAAGAGACCGACTGGGCGCGCATCGTGGCGCTGTACGACGCGCTGGCGCAGGCCATGCCGTCGCCGGTGGTGGAACTGAACCGCGCCGTCGCCGTGGGCATGGCCTTCGGCCCGCAGGCCGGGCTGGACCTGGCCGACGAACTGGCGCGCGATCCAGCGCTGGCCAACTACCACTGGCTGCCCAGCGTGCGCGGCGACCTGCTGGCCAAGCTCGGGCGCCACGCCGAGGCGCGCACGGAATTCGAACGCGCCGCCGCCATGACGCGCAACGCGCGTGAACGCGAGATGCTGCTGGCCCGGGCGCGGGGGCTGCCGGCGGCGGACTGAGCGCCGCCGCGCCCCCTCCCCCATCCCGGCGGCCGCGCGCCGCGCCCGCCCGGCAGGCCCCCACGCCGCCGGACACGCCGGCGCCGGACGTGCTTAAATCCCGCCATGGCCTCCCTCCAGCCCTCCGCCGGCGGCCTGCCCGCCGCCTCCGACGCGCGCCCCGAGCCGCCGCTCGCGGGGGTGCCGCAGGCCTTCGACCATCCCAACGACCGCGCCGAATTCCGCCGCCCGGCGCACCGCCCCGGCATCGAGCTGTACCGCGCCCACATCATTCGCCACGCCTTCGAGCCGCACACCCACGAGGCCTATGGCCTGGGCGCCATCGAAACTGGCGTGGAGCGCTTCCGCTACCGCGGCGCCGAACATCTGGCGCCGCCCGGCTCGGTGGTGCTGATGAACCCGGACGAACTGCACACCGGCCGCGCCGAGACCGCGGGCGGCTGGCGCTATCGCATGGCCTATATCGACCCGGACGTGGTCGCCGAAGTGGCCGGCGAGGCCGGCTGGTGGTTCGATTGCGCGGTGGGCCATGACGCCGCCAGCGCGCAGCGCGTCACCGCCCTGCTCGACGCCCTGTGGGGCGCGCGCGAACCGCTGGCGTTCGACAGCGCGCTGCACGCGTTGCTGGCCGAGTTCCGCCGCCATGCGCGCGTGCCGGCGCCGCCGCGGCCCGAAGGCGCGCCGCGCTTCGCGCCGGTCATCGACTATCTGCGCGCCAATCTGGCGCGCCGCCTGACGCTGGAGGAGCTGGCCGCCGTGGCTGGCCTCAGTCCGTTCCACTTCCTGCGCAGCTTCCAGGCCCAGTACCACGCCACGCCGCAGCAGACGCTGATGGCGCTGCGCCTGTTCGAGGCCAAGCGCCTGCTGGCCGCCGGCGAGCCGCCCGCCCAGGCCGCGCTGGCCGCCGGCCTGACCGACCAGGCCCACCTGACCCGCGCCTTCACCCGCCGCTACGGCGTCACGCCCGCCCGCTACCAGAGGCAGGTGCGCGCCTGAGCCGCCCGGCGCCGGGCCGCGAATCGGCTGCCGCGCCGGGCTGGCGGCCCGCAGCAATCTGGTACAAGACCGGCCGCCCCGGCCGCCGCTAGACTGCCCCGTCTATCAAATACCCGTTGGGAATCTTCATGTGGGCAGGAACCTTGTACGCGCTGGCGGCCGGACTGATGTGGGGGCTGGTGTTCGTCGGCCCGCTGCTGCTGCCGGAATACCCCGCCGCCCTGCAATCGGTGGCGCGCTATCTGGCTTTCGGCCTGATCGCCATCCCGCTGGCCTGGCTCGACCGCAAGGCGCTGCGCCAGCTCAGCCGCGCCGACTGGATCGAGGCCCTGAAGCTGGCCGCCATCGGCAACCTGCTGTACTACCTGTGCCTGGCCAGCGCCATCCAACGCGCCGGCGGCCCGGTGCCCACCATGATCATCGGCACGCTGCCGGTGGTGATCGCCATCTGCGCCAACCTGCGCAACGCGCGCCGCGACGGCCGCCTGCCCTGGAAGCGGCTGGCGCCCTCGCTGGCGCTGATCGCGCTGGGCATCGCCTGCGTCAACCAGGTCGAATTGCAGGCGCTGCGCCAGGAGGCCGACGCCGACCTGTCGCGCTACGCCATCGGCGCCGTGCTGGCGCTGGGCGCCGTGGCGTGCTGGACCTGGTATCCGCTGCGCAACGCCGATTGGCTGCGCGACCATCCGGGCCGCAGTCCGCGCACCTGGGCCACCGCCCAGGGCGTGGCCACCCTGCCGCTGGCGCTGGCCGGCTACGGCCTGCTGTGGGGCGGCATGGCCGCCACCGGCAGCGGTTTCGATATGCCGCTGGGGCCGCGCCCGCAGGTGTTCCTGGGCCTGATGATCCTCATCGGCCTGTTCGCCTCGTGGCTGGGCACGCTGTGCTGGAACGAAGCCAGCCAGCGCCTGCCGACCGCGCTGGCCGGGCAGTTGATCGTGTTCGAGACGCTGGCGGCGCTGGCCTACGCCTTCATTCTGCGCGGCAGCATGCCGCAGCCGTTGACGCTGGCCGGCATCGCCCTGCTGATGATCGGCGTGCTCAGCGCGGTGCGGGTCAAGCCCGAGCCGCTGCCCGCATAGACGGCGTCGGCGCTCAAGCGCGCGCCGGCAAGCGGACAAGGCCGCCAGGCCCTAGAATGCGAGGCGCTTTTTTTTGCGCGATCCAGGACCTGGATGGACCTGGATGCCATCACCCGGATCGGGACCATGGCCTGGCGCCGCCGGGCCGGCCGAGCGGGACGCAGATCGATACCACACGCCTTCATGAAAACAACAACGATTGCCCTGGCCGCGCTGGGATTTTCCGCGCTGGTTCAAACTTCGCCTTCCCATGCCGAGAACATCAACGGCAGGAATCTGTTCCAGCAACGCTGCGCCATGTGCCATGGCGCGGACATCAAGGGAAGCGGGCCGCTGGCCAGGAAAAGCAACCCGCCCACCCCGGATCTGACCACCGCCGCCTTCAGGAAGCGGCTGATCGACTATCCGGGCGTCATCGTGTCCTCGGTGATCCTGCGTCCCAACGTCGACCTGATTCCCAGGACCTTGCGCGAAAACGGCGTGAAGGTGCCGCCGCACGCCTGGACGGTCAAGGATTTCCGCGACCTGAATGAATACATGACCGGCGTGATAGCCAAGAGCCGCTGACGCATGATCCGCCGCCCTCGCCGACGCGCGCCGGTGGCAATGCCATGGCGGCGCGCGCACGACCGCGGCTAGATGATCTCCGACAGCCGCCGCAGGTCGTCGATGACCTCGAACGCGCCTTCGTCCAGCAGGCGCTTGCGCTGGTCCGGCCCGTTGTGCGAGGCGCCGATGTAGCCCACCGCGCGCATGCGCGCGGCGCGGGCGGCGCGCACGCCGGGCACGCTGTCCTCGACCACCACGCACTCCAGGATCGCGGTGCGCATCTGCCGCGCGGCGAACAGGAACACGTCCGGCGCCGGCTTGCCATGCGACACCTGCGCGGTGCTGAATACGTTGGGCGCGAATTCCTCCCACAGCCCGACCAGTTTGAGCGCCGCCTCCAGCTTGGGCGGCGTGCTGCTGGAGGCCACGCAATACGCCATGCCGCGCTGGCGCAGGGCGGCCAGGGTCTCGCGCACCCCGGGCAAGGCGCGCAGCTCCTGGCGGAAGGTGTCCTGCAGCCGGTCGGCGTACTGGCGCGGAAAATCCGCCGGCAAGGCGCGCGCGTTCTCGTCCTGCAGGATCTGCCACATATCGGCGTCGGGAATGCCGGCGAATCGCCGCGCCGCTTCCTGCGGCGTGATGGCGATGCCGTGTTCGGCCAGCGCGCGCGACTGGGCGCGGGCCGCGATGATTTCGCTATCGATCAGGACGCCATCGCAATCGAAGATGACCAGGCGCGGGGCGGGCGTAGGCATGGAGACTCCAGCGGGAACAATGCCCCATGATAGGCCGTTCGCATGACAGCCGCCGCATCGGCGCGCCGCGGCCGGATCCCGCCCTTACAAGCGGGCGCCGTGCAGCCGCCGCAGGCGCCAGGCGATGGCCACGCCGCCCAGCGCCGCCGCCGCCACCACCAGCGAGGCCTGCGCCCAGCCATAGCGGTCGATCACCCCGCCCACCGTCACCGGCCCGATCACCTGCCCCAGGTTGCTGCCCATCATCACCAGGCCGACCGTGGCCGCCGTCAGCGCGGGCCGCGGCGCCACCCGCGGCGCGGTGCCCAGCAGCGTCGCCGGGATCAGGCCGCCCACGGCCGAGAACAGCACGCACAGCAGGAAGGTCGGCATCGCCGGGAACACCGAGCGGAAAATCAGCAGCGCCACCCCGCCCATCGCCACGCTGGCGCAGGCGATCAGGGTCGAGCGCCGCCAGCCGCGCGACAACAGCACGCCGGCGCCCAGGTTGCCGATGATGTTGGCGGCGCTGGCGGCCGCGCTGTACAGCCCGGCGGTGGCCAGCGGCAGGCCGAGCTTGTCCATCAGCAGCACCGGCAGGAAGGTGAACAGCGCGAAGAACATCAGGCTGTAGAGCGTGAACGAAGCCGCCAGCAGCATCGGGCCGGCCGCGCCCAGCGTATCGGTGGTGTCCTGCCGCAGCCCGCGCCAGGACAGGCCGGCGCCGGCGGGCGTGGGCGGCGCCAGCGCGGCGACGCAGGCCAGCGCGATCACGGCGGCCGCGCCGGCGCACCACCAGTAGGCGTGCCAGTCGCCGAAGGCCTGCGAGGCCAGCATCGCGATCGCCATGCCCGCCGGCATGTAGCAGCTCCACAGCGCGAAGGCCAGGTCGCGGCTGGCGGGCAACACCAGGCGCTGCAAGGCCGCCGGACCGGCCACCGTGATCAGCAGGAACCCCAGGCCCTCGACCACGCGCGAGGCCAGCAGCACGGCATAACCTGGCGCCAGCGCGCCCGCCGCCGTGCCTGCCGCGACCGTCGCCAGGCCCGACAGCAGCATGCGGCGCGCGCCGAAACGCGCGATCACGCCGCCCGCCGCGATGCCGCCCAGCACGCCCAGGATCGAGAACACCGCCGTCAGCGTGCCGATCGACGCCAGGTCCAGCCCCAGGTCGCGCCGCAGCAAGGGCGCCGCGATAATCACCTTGCCGACCTGCAACGACGCCACCACGCCGGCGCCTACGATCGCCAGCACCGCCCCCCAACGGGTCGCCGCCGGCTGGCCGGCCCGCGCCGCGCCCTCCATCTTGTCCATCCGTGCCTCTCCTCGCTTGCAATGCCGCCAGCATGCCGGCCGGAACCGATTCTGATAAGTGATAATCTTTTGATGGAACCGATCTTGAAAATAGATCAGGACGCACGATGATAGACGCCCTCACCCTGGACCAGCTACGCGTGTTCGCGGCCGTGGCCGACACCGGCAGTTTCCGCGCCGCCGCTCGCCAGCTGGCGCGGGTGCAGTCGGCCGTCAGCCATGCCATCGCCAACATGGAAACGCAGCTGGGCGTGAAGCTGTTCGACCGGGGCGGCCACCGCCCTGTCATGACGCCGGAAGGCCAGGCGCTGCTGGCCAATGCGCGCGACATCCTGCTGCGGGTCGACGCCATGCGGGCCCGCGCCCAGGGATTGGGCGAAGGGGTCGAGCTGGAACTGTCGCTGGCGGTGGACACCCTGTATCCGATCGCCCAGGTCGGCGCCGCGCTGAACCGCCTGCGGGCGGCCTATCCGTCGGTCGCCACGCGCGTCGCGGTGCTGCCGCTGGGCGGACCGATCGCCGCGCTGCTCGATGGCAGCCACCAGTTGGGCATCATCGCCGGCGAACATTTCCGCCATCCGCGCATCGCCATGCAGGCGCTGTCGTCGGTGCAGATGGTGGCGGTGGTCGGCGCCAGCCATCCCCTGGCCGCGCGCGTAGCCGACGGCGCGGCGCTGAGCGCGCCCGATCTGGCCGATCACCTCCAGATGGTGCAGATCGATCCGTCCACGCTCAGCGCCGGCCGCGACTTCGCGGTGCTGTCGCCGCAGACCTGCCGCGTCAGCGGCCAGGACACCAAGCATGCGCTGATCCTGGCAGGCCTTGGCTGGGGCCGCCTGCCGCTGTGGCTGGTGGCGCGCGACCTGGCCGAAGGCCGGCTGCTGCGCCTGCCCACCGGCAGCCTGGGGCGCGGCAGCCAGGTGGCCACGGAGGTCTACCTGGCGCATCGCATCGACCAGCCGCTGGGCCCGGCGGCGCGCACGCTGGCGGCGGCGCTGGCGGGGGACTGAGCCGGCGCGCCTTATCGGCGACAAGCGCCCGCCTACAGCGCCCGGCGGCGCACCGACGCGCGCGCCGGCGACTGCCCCGCCCACCTCGGCGCCGACCATCGAAAGCGCGCGATCCCGGGCCCGCCCGCCTCAGGCGCGCGGCGGCTGCGCGTAGCTCACGCCCATGCCGGCGCGCACGTCGTTCTGGATGCCGTATGGCGGGATGGGATAACGCAGGCCATTGGCCGACAGCGCCTTCATCCCTTCGATCGCCATGGGCAGGTAGCGCGGCGGCAACGCCATCAGCATTTCCTCGTCCGGCACGCCGCCGTAGCGGCGCTCGGCATAACAGGGCAAGGACAGGCTGGGCTCGCCGGTGGCCAGCGCCCGCCCCCAGGAGTCGGCACAGGCGGTCTCGCCCACCACGCTCCAGTCGAAGCGCCGGTAGTTTTTCCACTGCAGGCCATTGACCAGGATGATCATCTGCCCGGGCGTCGCATAGATCAGGCAGATGTCGGGCGGATCGAGCCGGCCCGAGGCCAGCGGCGACACCACCATCGCCCGGTACCTGCCCGCCGGCACGCAGGACAGGGCCCCCTGGCGGGCGCGGGCGTCGGCCTCGGTGGCGTGCCACACGCCGACGTACTCCTTGCCGCTGCGCCAGGCCTCGTCCTGCGGCCCCAGGCCGATCACCGCGCGGCACTGCGCGCCGACCAGGTCGTCGCCGGTGATGCCAACGGTCCAGCCCAGCCGCGCCGCCATGCCGACGATCTGGTCGGTGGTATGGGTGGCCTTGGGCCGGCGCAGCCCCTTCACGCCGGCCAGCGCCGCCTCGTCCTCGTACAGCTTCATGCCGATGACCGTGGTCTTGAGCCGCAGCAGGCGGTTCAGGTCATCGACCAGCGCCGCCCAGTCGCGCGGCGCATCCTGCGTGGTCACTTGGGTTGTCTCTTCCATGCCCGTCCTTTGGACTTGTCGTTGGAACGGGCAAGACTACACGAGCGCGGCGCGCGCGCGCCAACCTGTGCGGCCGCAACCGCGCCGCCCGCGCTCAGGGGCGGCAGGACTTCATCAGGTACTTCGGCGATTCCTCGTAGCCCTGGCGGTAATAGAAGCGGTGCGCGTCAGTGCGGCGCTGGTGGCAGTGCACCTCGATGCGGTCACAGCCGCGCGCCCGCGCCAGCGCCTCGGCCGCCTCTTCCAGCGCCCGGCCCACCCCGCTGCCGCGCGCCGCGTCGCTGACACAGAAATAGGTGATGCGGCAGAAATCCCCGGGCAGCGCCAGTTGCGCCATGAAGTGCAGGCCGATGAAGCCCAGCAGCCGGTCGCCCTCCTCGGCCACCAGCAGCTCGGCATCGCGGTGCCCCAGCAGGCGTTCGATCTTCCCGGGCACGAAGCCCTCGGTGCCGGGATAACCCAGTTGGGCCAGCAGGTCAGCGATATCGGCGGCGTCGCCGGCCTGTGCATTGCGGATGATCATGGCGCCTCGCGCAAAAGCGTGGATGCTAGGCTGGCACGATGTCGCCGCGATGACCGCGCCCGGCCCCGCGCGCCGGGGCGTCAGACGCGGTTGTCATCCTGCCGCAACATCCCGAACAACGCCTGCACCGCCGGCGAGCCGGCCGCGCCCGGCGCCGCGGCCAGGGCAAAGCGCCGCAGTACCGGCGCGGCCAGCGGCAAGACGCGCAGGCCCCGGCGGTTCTCCGGCAGCGTCAGTTCCGGCACCAGCGCCACGCCAACGTTCTCGCGCACCAGCGCAAATGCGCTGGCCCATTCCATCACCGTGGCGCGCACATCGGCCAGCGCCAGCCCGGCGTCCGCCGCCACGCTGCCGGCATGCACGCTGCAACCGCCGGTGGCCAGCACGAAGGGCTGCGCCACCAGTTGCGCCAACGTCACCGACGCGCCGCGCGCCAGCGGATGCGCCGCCGGCAGCACCGCCACCCAATCGTCCTCGCCGAGCGGACAGGTGGCCCGGCCGGGGGGAGGATTCAACACCACGCCCACGTCCACGGTATCCGCCGCCAGCAGGTTCTCGATCTCGCTGTCGCTGGCTTCCAGCGGCACCACCTCGATGGCCGGATGCAATTGGCGAAAGCGCCGCAACACCGGCGGCAGGATGGTCGAGAACACCATCGGGAAACTGGCCAGCCGCAACACCCCGCCGGGCGCGCCGGACGCCTCCTGCGCCAGCGCGCGGATGCGGCCCAGCGCGGCCAGCATGACGCGCGCCTCCTGCGCCACCCGCAAGCCCAGCGCGGTGGGCAAGCTCTGGCGTCGCTCGCGGGTGAACAGCGGCGCGCCCAGGTGCTCTTCCAACTGGGCAATGGCCTGGCTGGCGCCCGACTGCGTCATGCCCACCTGTTTCGCGGCGTGCGTGATGTTGCCGGCGTCCACCACTGCCAGCAACAGCCGCCAATGGATCAGGTTCATCATGGCATCAGTTCAACTTATTTCATGTTTATGAAGCAGTAATTTTACGGATACTTCGGTAATAGGCATCCTGACGCTTCCCCCTTCCTGGAATGCCTTGCATGAAGCTCTACTACGCCCCCGGCACCTGCTCGCTGTCCCCCCACATCGTGCTGCGCGAACTCGGCCTGTCTTTCGACCTTGCGCGAGTCGACAACCGCAGCAAGCGCACCGCCGACGGCGGCGACTTCCTGGCCATCAACCCCAAGGGCTACGTCGCCGCGCTGCAACTGGATGACGGCCGGGTCCTGACCGAAGGCCCCGCCATCGTCCAATACCTGGCCGACCTGCGGCCCGAGGCTGGCCTGGTCCCGCCCGCCGGCAGCTGGGCCCGCAGCCAGTTGCACGAATGGCTGAACTTCATCTCGGCGGAAATCCATGGCGGCTTCGGTCCGCTGTTCAATCGCGATCTGCCCGAGGCGGCACGCGCGTGGTGGCAGGCGCGGCTGGAAAAGCGACTGGATTACGTCGCCGCCGCCCTGCGCGAGCGGCAGGCCCTGGTACAGGATCGCTACGGCGTGGCCGACATCTATCTGTACTCGGTGCTGCGCTGGGCGCCGCAACTCGACGTGGACCTGACGCGCTGGCCTGTCTTGATGGAATTCCAGCGCCGCGTCGAAACCCGCCCTGCCGTGCGAGCCGCGCTGGCCGCGGAAGCGCAGGGTTGAGCGGCAAGGGAACGGCGCGCCATCGCCCCCACTAGCCGCCTGGCCTGCGGCGCGCTATGCCCCGATGGTGCGCAGCGCCCGCTGGCAGATGCGCTGCGTCGCCGCGACCGGGCTGTGCGTCAGCCAGCGCGCGCACACCCGCCGGACCCAGTCGGGCTGGTCCTTGCTGGCGTCGTTCAACCAGTTCGCCACCGAATCCTGCACATAGACCGCCGGATCGGCGCGCAGCGGCTCCAGCAGCGGCAGCGCCCGCCCCGGATCCGCCTTGAGCGCGGCGATGTGCGCGCACCAGACGCCGCGTGGCCGCAGCGCCTCGCTGGCAAAGCGGCGCAGGCGCTCGGACGGCAGCGCCGTCCAGGGTTGCAGTTGCGTGATGGCCGCGTCCAGCTCGGCCGTCAACGCCGGCCGCAGCGCCAGCCAGGCCCATTCGCGCACGCCGAAGTGCGCGTCGTCGGCCAACGGCCGGATGCGCGCCAGGCGCTGCGCCAGCGGCACATCCGGCGCCGCCCCGATCATGAAGCAGGCCCAGCCGCGCGCGGTGTCGGACGCCTGCGCCGCCATCTGCGCGCAGCCGGCCGGGCCCAGGCGTTCATGCAGGATGCGCGCCGCCACCGCCATGCGCCTGGAGATGCCCAGCCCCGCCGCGGCCCGCATGGCGGCGATGCCATCGGCGCCCACCTCGGGCGCCAGCGCCTGCATCAACCGGGCAAAGTCCACCGCCAGGCACTCGGTCAGGTGCGTGGCCGGCGCGCCCGCGTTCAGCCGCGCCAGGCGGTCGGCGCCGATGTCCTTGACGCCTCGACGGGCGGCGCTCATGGCGCATCCTTCGCCAACGCCGCGCGCCCGCTGTCGGTGCCGCGCCATACCTTCGCCAGCAGTTCGCCGAGCTGGCGCCGCTCGGTGGGCGAAAGCGGGTCGAACAACGAGCCGATCCACTGCGTGTGCTCCTTGAACAACCTGGCCGCCGCCGTCCTGCCCTTGGGCGTCAGGACCACCGCGATCCGGCGCCGGTCGTCCTGCCCCGGCTGGCGCGAAACGAAGCCGTCGCGCTCCAGTCCATCGAGCAGGCCGGTGACGGTGGCGCGCGTCACGCCCGCGCGCGTCGCGAGTTCGTGCGGCGACAGGCCGCCCGCCTGACCGTGCAGCAGGAATAGCAGCACGAACTTGCCTTCCGATAACTGCCGCGGCGCCAGGCGCGCGGCGCAATCGCGGTCGATGGCGCCGGCCAGGGCCAGCACCTGCAAACACAACCGCATGCCGTCCGCGGATTGCAGCCCGCGGCGGGCGGCCTCGTCCAGCAGCGCGTGGTGCTTGGGTTCCAGCATGGCGGAAATAAGGGAAATGGCGGGTGGCATGGGGTTTCGGCATTTGATACGGCAGCATATGATAAGGCGACTAATCATATGAGGCAACCCGGCGGGACATGGCGACATCCCGCCGATCGATCGCCCCCGCGCGGCGCCCGCCTGGCGAAGTGCTAGCATCCGAAGCATGACTTCGATTCTGCACGCCCACCCCATCGACCCGGCCATCCGCGAGCGCGTCATGGCGACCCTGGAACACATCGAACAGCGCCACGATGTCCGCGTCCTGCTCGCCTGCGAATCCGGCAGCCGGGGCTGGGGCTTCGCCTCGCCAGACAGCGACTATGACGTGCGCTTCCTGTACGTGCACAAGCTGGACTGGTACCTGCGCGTGGCGCCCCAGCGCGACGTGATCGAGCTGCCCATCGACGACGAGCTGGACGTGTCCGGCTGGGAACTGCGCAAGGCGCTGCAACTGCTGCGCGGCTCCAACCCCACCCTGTTCGAATGGCTGGATTCGCCCGTGCTGTATCGCCAGGACGACGCCACCAGCGCCTGGCTGCGGCACTTCCGCAGCGAGTATTTCTCGCACATCAAGGGCCGCTGGCATTACGTGGCCATGGCCGGCCGCAACTTCCGCGAATCGCTGCAGGGCGACACGGTGCGGCTCAAGAAATACCTGTACGTGTTGCGTCCGGTGCTGGCCGCGCAATGGATCGACAGCGGCCGCGGCATCCCGCCGATGCGTTTTGCCGACCTGGCCGATGCCATGGTCACCGACCCCGCGCTGCGCGACGAGATCAACGCGCTGCTGGCCATCAAAATGCAGGCCGGCGAGGCCGAGCACGGCCCGCGCTTCCCGCTGATCCACGGCTATCTGGAAACCACGTTGCCGACCCTGGAAAAGGCGCCCTTCTTCGACCGGCCGGACGGCCAGACCGAGCGGTTGGACCGGTTCCTGTACGAAGTCGTGACCGGCGCGCCGCTGACGTATTGAACGCCGCCGCAATGCCGCCCACCCCGACCATCACCCTGCGCCGCCTGCGCACGGACGACGTACCCATGATCCTGGCGCTGGAATCCGACCCCGAGGTCATGCGCCACAGCACCGGCGTCAAACCCGCCACGCAGGCGCGCCGCCAGGAACTGCTGGAATGGTTGCGGACGCCGCCGGATGACATCGGCCATTGGGCCGTGATCGATCCCCACGATGTCGCGGTGGGCTGGATCAGCCTGACGCGGCTGGAGGACACGGGCGCGTTGCAGCTGGCCTACCGGCTGCTGCGGGCGGCGTGGGGTCGCGGCTATGCCACGCAAGCCGCGCGCCAACTGTGCGATTACGCCTGGCGCGCGCTGGACGCCACGGAACTGGTGGCCGTCACCTGGCCCGACAACCTGGGCTCACAGCGCGTGCTGGACAAGCTGGGCTTCACCTTCCGCGCCATTGAAACGCATTATGGCCGCGACACTCGCGTCTACGTGCTGGCGCGTCCGGGGCACTGATCGCCGACCTGAACGCCGCCGTTCACTCGCTTTGGCATGGCGCCACGCGATCGCGGCGGTCCGGTCGCGCACGAGCGATGCGCCGGCCAGCGCTTTGCGGGTACCCTATCGCCTTTCCATCACCCGCACAGTCCCTCATGTCCGACACCACGCAGCCCTTCGACGTTTCGAACTACATCGCCCAGAGCCTGGAAGGCATGCGGGCCGCCACCTCGGCGCACTGCGCCACCTGGCACCTGGACGAAGCCGAGCAATGGTCCTTGGACATGGACAGCGGCCTGATCGTGTTCCAGCTGCCCGGCGGCATCACCGCGCAAGCGCCGGTGCAGATCGTCGGCACCTCCAATAGCGAGGACAGCAGCTTCCTGTGGGGCTGGGATCACCCGTCGGTGCCCGCCGAACTGGCCGAACACGCCCAACTGGCGCTGGCCTTCGGCAAGGCCCACGGCCTGGAGGCATACACTCACCGCAAGGTGCCATGCGATGACGCCCTGGCCTGGGAATTCACCGCCGTGGCCATGCGGCTGGGCGAGGCCAGCGGCTCGTACCGCGCGCGGGCCTCGGAGACCGCCCACGTCTGGATGACGTTCGGCCAGGTGACCTTGTCCAAGGCCTGACGCGCCGGCGGCGCGCGCCGCCGCGCCGCCGTCAGGCCGCGTCCGGAAGAATCCCGGTATAAGCCGCGCGCGGCCGGATCACATCGGGGCTGCCGCGCTGCTCCAGGCCATGCGCCAGCCAGCCGATCGAGCGTCCCAGCGCGAACAGGCCGAAGGCCGCGCCCGGCGGCAGGCCCAGATGGCGCCGCACCGCCACCAGCGAGAAGTCCACCGAGGGCCGCTGCCCCGATAGCTCGAACGCCTGCTCGATCAATGTCTCCCACTCGGGGCGCCGCGGCAGTATCCGCGCCAGCAAGGCGCTGGCGCGCGGATCGCCCGCGGGGTAAAGGTGGTGGCCAAAACCCGGCATGTCTTCGCCCCGCGCCAGCCGCTCGCGCAAGCCCCGCGCCAGCCGCTGGCCGGCGTCCGCGCCGCCACCGCCACGTTCCAGTTCCTCCCACATCGCCTCGACGCGCGCGGTGGTGGCGCCGTGGCGGCCGCCCGTCAACGCCGCCAGCCCGCCCACAATACCGGCGCGCAGGCTGGCGCCCGTGGACGCGATGCAGCGCGCGGTGAAACTGGAGGCGTTCAGTTCGTGGTCGGCGCACAGCACCAGCGCCATGCGGATAAGATCCGCGCCCGCCGCGTCCACGCCCCATGCGCGGGCGCACTGCGCGTGGATCGGCGCGTCGTCCGGCGCGGTCTGCAGCAGGCAGGCCGCCAGCGTGCGCACCAGCGCGCCGCAGCCCTGCGCCTGGCGCTCGGGCGAGCGCTGCCACAAAGCGGTCGCATCGTCATCGCTGGCCGCCGTGAACAGCGGCAACAGCGCGGCCTCGGCGCGCTGGCCGCGATGGCGCGCGAACAGCGCCGCCAGATCTTCGGGCAACCGCGGCGCGGCCGCGCCGAACGCCATCGCCTGGTCGCATTGCCACAGATGCGCGGCCACCGCTTCCACCGAGGACGATTGCGCCAGCGCCACGGCGTTTTCACCGCGATAGAACAACTGGCCATCCTCGATCAGGGTGATGGCCGACTCCAGCACCGGCAGGCCCCAGTTCAGCGTCGCCTTGGCCACCTCTTTCGGCTTGCGGCCACGGGTGCGCTGCGCCGCCAGCCGTTCGACGTCCTCGGCCAGGTAGCGGCTTTCGCGCGGCGTGGCGCCAGCCTCGGCGTGCAGCAATCCCCGGCTGACGTAGGCGTACAGGGTCTGGCGCGACACCCCCAGGCGGGTGGCCGCGGCGGCGGAGGTCAGGTAATTGGGCATGGGTTGCGAGACGGGGAACGAAGGCAATGGGTTGATTATATTAATCAACATTGACAATTAATGCGGCAAGATGAATCCTGGCGTCATCGCTCAACGACCCGCAAGCAACATGTCCGCCATCCATCGCCCCCTCCCCCCCTCGCCCGCCACCGCCGACTACCTGCGCCAGTTCTGGCTCGCGGCGGGCGGCGATCCCGCCCTGCTGAGCCAGGTCGCCATCACCGGCCAGGGCGCCTTGCCCTCGGCCTTCGCCGTCACGGAATTCGCCACCGCCGCGATCGGCGCCGCCGGCCTGGCCATGGCGGAGTTCGTTGCGGCCGGCGCAGGCGCGGCCGGTGCGCCCGCCGTGCCGGCCGTCGAGGTCGACCAACGCCTGGCCTCTTTCTGGTTCGGCACCAGCCTGCGCCCCATCGGCTGGAGCATGCCGCCGCTGTGGGACGCCGTCGCCGGCGACTACCGCGCCGCGGACGGCTGGATCCGGCTGCACACCAACGCGCCCCATCATCGCGACGCCGCCCTGGCGGTCCTGGGCGCGGCCGCCGACCGCGACGCCGTCGCCCGCGCCGTGGCGCGCTGGCGCGCCGACGAACTGGAAGCGGCGGTAGTCGAACACAACGGTTGCGCCGCCGCCATGCGCGGCCTGGACGCCTGGCGCCAGCATCCGCAAGGCCAAAGCGTTGCCGCCGAACCCCTGCTGCACCGCGCCGCCAGCGGCGGCGGCGCCCGCCCTGCCTGGCGCATTTCGCGCCAGCGCCCGTTGCAGGGCCTGCGGGTGCTGGATCTGACCCGCATCCTGGCCGGCCCCGTGGCCACGCGCTTCCTTGCCGGCTTTGGCGCGGACGTATTGCGCATCGACCCGCCCGGCTGGGAGGAGCCCGGCACGGTGCCCGAGGTCGTGCTGGGCAAGCGTTGCGCGCGCCTGGACCTCAAGTCCGCCGAGGGGTTGGCCACGCTGCAACGCCTGCTGTCCCAGGCCGACGTGCTGATCCACGGCTATCGCGCCGACGCCCTCGCCCGCCTGGGCCTGGACGCCGAGCGCCGCCGCCAGCTCAACCCGACGCTGGTCGACGTATCGCTGGACGCCTATGGCTGGAGCGGTGCGTGGCGGGGCCGCCGCGGCTTCGACAGCCTGGTGCAGATGAGCACCGGCATCGCCGAGGCCGGCATGCGCGCCAAGGGTGGCGACCGCCCGGTGCCGTTGCCGTGCCAGGCGCTGGACCATGGCACCGGCTATCTGATGGCGGCGGCGGCGATCCGGGGCTTGACCGAACGGCTGGCCACCGGCGCGGGCGGCACCACGCGCGCGTCGCTGGCCCGCAGCGCGCAGCTGCTGGTCGCGCATGGCGGCTTGCTGGAAGGCGGGCCGGCATTGGCGCCGGAAAGCGCAGCCGACTGGTCCGAACAAATCGAGGCAACCGCGTGGGGCCCGGTCCGGCGCGTCAAGCCGCCGCTGCGGATCGCGGACACGCCGCAATCGTGGGATTACCCGGCAAGCGCCTTGGGATCCTCCGAGGCGGCCTGGCGCGATGGCTCGCGTTAGCCCGGGGCCGCCTCAAAGCACAAACGCGCGCAAGTTGGCGACCCGTTCGGCCAGGCCGTCCGCGCCCAGGTAATGGCCCAGCTTGCCCGCTCGCACGCGGCGCAGGTCTTCCTCGTAGCGGGCCGCCATCGCGTCGCGCGCCTCGGCATACGCCGCCGCGATCCCCTCGCCGGCGGCGGCGGCGATCACGCGCGCGGCCTCGGGCGACCCGCAGGCCACACAGCGCGCCACGCCCAGGCCGTCGGCCCGCGCCCCGCGCGCCAGCAACTGCGCCACCAGGTCGGCGGGCGGCTCGCGATCGAATCGATGGATCGCCTCCGCGCTGACCGGCGTGCCGGCCCGCAACAGCGCCCGCGCCGCCGCATAGGCGTGCTGCGTCAGCGCCACGTCCAGCGCCAGCGCGCTGCCGCGCAACGGCTGGTCAAAGCCCACGCCCTGCGCCGCCAATTGCGCCACCAGCGCGCCGTCGTCATGCGCCAACGCATGCCGCAAGGCCAGCCTGGCCAGCGTGGGCGACTGGCCCAGCGTGCCGGCCGCCAACGGCGCGCGCCAGTCCACCAGCGCCCGGCGATAGAACGCCGCCAGCTTGTCCGCCAGGGCCTGCGGCATGCCGTGATCGGCCACGCGCTCGTCCAGGTATTCCAGCACCCGTATGCCGGTGCTGTCGGGGTCCTCGATATCCTGCTCCAAGTAGAGCGCGGCAAAGGCCGCGCGCAGGTCCGCCGCGACGGTCGCGATGGCGTCCTGCTGCAACGCATGCGTCCAGCCCGGCAGCCCCTGCTTCCAGGCCACGATGCTGCCGGCCCGCGGGCCGGGCTCCACGCACACATAGATGCGGTCGCAGTATTCGAAGCCGCCGATCGGCAGATAGCGCAGCTTGCCGTCCCAGGCCTCGCCATGTTCCGCGGCGGCCTCTTCGGCGCATTCCTGCTCGTGCTCGATCCAGCCCGCCAGGTCGCGGTAATGGTCACTGCCGTCATAGAACAGCTCGGACCAGCTGAGGGCCTCTTCGTTGCCGTCCATGCGCGCATGCAGGTCGTAGGCCAGTTCGCCGCCAGCGGTCAGGCGCCACAAGTCGCGCAGCGCATCGGGCAAGGGGCCGGCACAGGCCGCTTCAATCTCGTCGATGCGCGCCTCGTCCAGGGGCGGCTGGACCGCGATCAGGACGCGATCGGCGAACACGGCAATGCCGTGTTGGCGCAGCGACTGGATGTCGTCGGCGGAAAAATGATGCTCGCTCATGTTCAGGTTTCCTGGGAGATGGCGGTTCGGATTCTACCCGTGGGGGATGGGGACGACGCCACGGCAGACGCAGGCGCCTTGCCGCATCGCCGACGAACTCCCCGCGCCCGCGGCGCGGTGGTAGATTGGCGGCATCCACGAATGGACGTGGCAACGGGGAACGGCAGCGATGGCGGGAGCGTCATGGACGGGCTGATCATGGCCGCGGCGCGGGCGCTGGCCAGCGGCGATCCGCTGGGCGCGTTGAGCCGGGTGGCACTGCGCGACGATGCGCCGGCGCTGGCATTGCGCGGCATCGCGCTGGCGCAGTTGGGTGACTTTGAACGCGCCCGCGCCCTGGTGCGGCGCGCCGCCCGCGCGTTCGGCGCCCGGGACCCGGTAGCGCGGGCTCGCTGCGTGGTGGCCGAGGCCGAGATCGCGCTGGCCGCGCGCGACCTGGGCTGGCCACAGACAGCGCTCGATACGGCCCGCGCCACGCTCGAGCAGCATGGCGATCGGCGCAACGCGGCCTATGCCGGCTATCTGGCCGGCCGCCGCCTGATCCTGATGGGACGGCTGGAGCAGGCCGAACAGGTGCTGTCGGAACTGAATCCCGCCCCTTTTCCGCCGGCCTTGCGAGCGGTGCACGAGCTGGCCCTGGCCGGCATTGCGCTGCGGCGCCTGCAGGCCACGGCGGCACGCGCCGCGCTGGACCTGGCCGCGCGCGCCGCGCAAGCGGCCGGCATCCCGGCGCTGCAGGCCGAGGTGCGCCAGGCGTCGCTCGCGCTGGAAGCGCCGGCCGCGCACCTGCTCCGCGCCGGCGACACGCAGGTGCTGCGCCTGGAGCAGGTGCAAGCGCTGCTCGCGTCCGACACGCTGGTGATCGACGCATGCCGTTATGCCGTGCATGGCGCGGGCCGCACCCTGGCCCTGGCCAGCCGGCCCGTGCTCTTCACCCTGGCGCAGGCGCTGGGCCAGGCGTGGCCGGATGACGCGCCGCGCGACGCCTTGATCGCGCAGGCGTTCCGCACCCGCCATCCGGATGACTCGCACCGCGCGCGGCTGCGGGTGGAAATCGGCCGGTTGCGGGCGGCCTTGGCGCCCTGGGCAGAAATCCGGGCAACGCGCCAAGGCTTTGCATTGATGCCGGCCGCGCGCGCCGTTGCCGTGTTGACGCCGCCGGTGCGGGACCGCCACGCCGCCGTGCTGGCGCTGCTGGCCGACGGCCAAGCCTGGTCCAGTTCGGCGCTGGCGCTGGCCACCGGCGCCAGTCAGCGCCAGGTGCAGCGCGCCCTGGAGGCGCTGGCGGCCTCCGGCCAGGCGCATTCGCTCGGCCAGGGCCGGGCGCGGCGCTGGCTCACGCCGCCCCTGCCCGGTTTCGCGACGACATTGTTACTCCCGGTCCCGCTGCCGAATGCCTAGCATGGACGTGTCATCCCCCTAACAAGGACAGCGTCATGAAAACCAAACCCGCGGAAATCCTCCGTGAATACGGCCCCTTCCCCGGCGTCACGGACGTGCACGGCGTTTCGTACGACGGCAGCCGCATCTGGATCGCGGTCGGCGACAAGCTGCACGCGCTGGATCCGGCCAGCGGCGACGTGGTTCGTACCATCGACGTCATCGCCCGCGCCGGCACCGCCTTCGACGGCAAGCACCTCTACCAGTTGGCCGACAGCATCATCCAGAAAATCGACCCGGCATCGGGCCGCGTGCTGGCCACCGTGCCGGCGCCCGAAGGCGGCGGCAATTCCGGCATGACCTGGGCCGAAGGCATGCTCTGGATCGCGCGCTACAAGGACCGCAAGATCCACCAGGTCGATCCCGCCACCGGCGCCGTCCTGCGCACCATCGCGTCCGACCGCTACGTGACCGGCGTCACCTGGGTCGATGGCAACCTGTGGCACGGCACCTGGGAGGACGACGCCAGCGAGCTGCGGCGGGTGAACCCCGCCAGTGGCGAGGTGTTGGAACGACTGGCGATGCCGCCCGGCGCGTACGTGTCCGGCCTGGAATCGGACGGCGGCGACGTGCTCTATTGCGGCGGCGCCACCAGCGGCCGGGTGCGCGCGGTGCGCCGGCCGCGCACCAGCGCCTGATCCGCCCCGATCCGCCCCCGCTTCCCCCGACCCACCCTGATCCTCCCCGATCCGCCCTGCCCCGCGATGCCCCGCCGGCCAGCGCGGCGGGCGTTCCTGTTTGCGGCGCGGGTGGTCCGCCGCCGGAGCCGCGGCGCCCGCGCCGCGAGTTTCCCGCGCCCCCTGCCGCCGCGCCGTCCTGACAAATTGTTGCAGGCATTGGCGCGGCGGCCCTTTTCCGACCCAGCGAGCCCCCGCCAGCGTGTAAACTCCCCCCTTTTTGACTCTGGTGGTATGTTGCAAGCCCCACAGCGCACAGGTTTAAGCGGCCCGACGCTCATTCGCTTGCTGACTCGCCTGACGGAAGTCGACGCGCCGGAATCCCGGCAGCCGTTGTCGGATCATCTGAGCCAGTGGCTCGGCTGGACCGACGCGATTGCCCTGTCCGCCGCCCTGAACAACCGCCCGCCGGCGATCGCGCCGGGCGCGCGCCAGTTCAGCAGCGCCGAGGAGCGCGAGTGCGAGCGCGTCCGCACCACGCTGGCCGATGCCATCGCCAGCGACACCGCGGCCACGGCCGCCAAGCGGCAGATGCCGGGACAGGTGTCCGCCAAGGTGGCGGCGCTGCAGGCCGACGACGCCGATTACTCGAATTTTCGTCAGCGTTATCTGTCGTTGCAGCACACGATGGAAACCAGCATCGGCAACCTGCGCAGCCGCCTGCGCGGCATGCTCGCGGCCAAAACGCCGGAGATGACGCGTCTGGCGGTGGTGGACGCCATCATGGACCGCGCCCTGCTGCCGCGCGAGCGGACGCTGCTGGGCGCGATTCCGAAGTTGCTGCAGGGGCATTTCGACCGGCTGCGGCTGGCCGAACAGGCCGCGCTGGAAGCGGCGGCGCAAGCGCAAGCCGAGGCCGGCGTGCCGGCCGGAACGGCGGACGAGCCGGCGGCCGATGCCCCAGCGCCGGCCGCGCCGGGGGGCAGCGCAACGGACGACGCTCCCGCCGCCGCGCCCGTGCAGGCGGCGGCCTGCGCGGCGCCGCAGCCCGCTTTATCCGCGCCCACGCCGGGCGCGTGGCTGGAGACGTTCCGCAAGGATATGCGCAGCGTGCTGCTGGCCGAATTGGATGTTCGTTTACAACCGGTGGAAGGGCTGCTTGCCACCCTTCGCGCCAGCTAACCGGGACACTATGTCCAAGTATCTGATCAATATCGTTGTTTTCCTCAGCGGCCTGGCCGTGGCCGGCTGGATCGGCGCGGGCTACGCGGGCACCAATCCCCTGGCGCTGGCCGTCACGCTGCTGATCTGCGCCTGCTACGTGGCGGGCGCGCTTGAATTGCTGCGCTACCAACAGGCCACCGCGTCGCTCAGACGCGCGGTCGGCAACCTGTCGGAAGCGCCCGCCAGCCTGGGCGGTTGGCTCGACCAATTGCCGGCCGGCCTGCGCAACGCCGTGCGGCTGCGCATCGAAGGCGAACGCGTGGGCCTGCCCGGCCCGGCATTGGCGCCCTACCTGGTCGGCCTGCTGGTGCTGCTGGGCATGCTGGGCACCTTCCTGGGCATGGTGGTGACGCTGCGCGGCACCGGCACCGCCCTGGAAAGCGCCACCGACCTGGCCGCCATCCGCGCCTCGCTGGCCGCGCCGGTCAAGGGCCTGGGCTTCGCCTTCGGCACCTCGATCGCGGGCGTGGCCACCTCCGCCATGCTGGGCCTGCTGGCCGCGCTGTGCCGGCGCGACCGCATCCAGGCGGCGCAACTGCTGGACACCAAGGCGGCCACCACGCTGCGCCTGTACAGCCAGGCGCACCAGCGCGAAGAAAGCTTCAAGCTGCTGCAGCGCCAGGCCGAAGTGCTGCAACGGCAGGCCGAGGCCATGCCCGCGCTGGTCGACCGCCTGGACGCCATGATGCGCAACCTGGAGCAGCAGAACCACACGCTGAACGAGCGCCAGCTCGCCAGTCAGGATGCGTTCCAGGGCAAGGCCGAGGCCGCCTACGCGCGTCTGGCCGCCGTGATGGAACAATCGATGAAGGAAAGCGTGGCCGAAAGCGCCCGCTCGGCCGGCGCGGCGCTGCAGCCCGCCGTCGAGGCCACCATGGCAGGCCTGTCGCGCGAGACCGCCTCGCTGCACGAAAGCGTGACCCAGGCGGTGCAGCGCCAGCTGGACGGCATGACCGCCGGCCTGCAGGCCGCCACCAGCAACGTGGCCGGCATCTGGAACCAGGCGCTGGCCGGCCAGCAGCGCGCCAGCGAAGCGTTGGCGCAGGACCTGCGCGATTCGCTGGACCGCTTCGCGCAGACCTTCGAGCAGCGCTCGTCCGCCCTGCTGGACAGCGTGTCCGAACGGCTGGAGGCGTCCTCGGGCAGCATGTCCGAAGCCTGGAACGTGGCGCTGAACCGCCAGGAGCGGGCCAGCGAGAAACTGGCCGGCGACAATCTGCAGGCGCTGACAGCCGCCGCCGCCAGCTTCGAGCAGCACTCGGCGTCGCTGCTGCGCACGCTGAACCAGTCGCACACCGCCCTGCAATCCGAACTGGCCTCGCGCGACCAGCAACGCCTGGCGGCGTGGACCGAAACCCTGGGCGCGCTGTCCGCCACCCTGCGCCAGGAATGGCAGCAGGCCGGCGCGCAGGCCGCCGAGCGCCAGCTCGAAATCAACCAGGCCCTGGCGCGCAGCGCCCAGGAACTGACCGAGCACGCGCAGACCCAGGCCGGCCTGCTGGAGAACGTGTCGGCGCGCCTGGAAAGCGCCGCCGGCAACGTCTCGGCGCAATGGCACGAGGCGCTGGAGCGCCAGTCGCAGGTCAGCGACAAGCTGGCGGGCGACAACCGCGAAGCCCTGGCCGCCGCCGCCGCCACCTTCGAACAACACGCCGCGACGCTGCTGCGCACGCTGGACCAGTCGCACGCCGACCTGCAGGCCGCCCTGGCCTCGCGCGACGAGCAGCGCCTGGCCACGTGGGCCGGCACGCTCGGCGCCCTGACCGACAAGCTCGGCCGCGAATGGGAACAGGCCGGCGCGCAAGCCGCCGCCCGCCAGCAGGAAGTCAGCCAGACGCTGGCGCGCACCGCGCAGGACCTGGCCTCCCGCGCCGACGCGCAGGCCGCGCTGCTGGACACCGTGGCCGCCCGCATCGAAACGGCCGCCACCGGCGTGACCCAGGCCTGGACCGAGGCGCAGGTGCGCCAGGAACTGACCAGCGAGAAGCTGGCCGGCGACACGCAGCAGGCCCTGGCCACGGCCGCCGCCGCGTTCGAACAACATTCCGCGTCGCTGCTGCGCACGCTGGACCAGTCGCATGCCGAGCTGCAGGCCGCCCTGGCCTCGCGCGACGAAGCGCGCCTGGCCGCCTGGCACGCCTCGCTCGGCGCCATGGCCGCCGACCTGGGCCGCGAATGGCGCCAGGCCGGCGAGCAGACCGCCGCCCGCCACCAGGCACTGGAACAACTGCTGGCGCGCACCGCGCAGGACCTGACCACCCAGACCCAGGCGCAGGCCGCGCTGCTGGAAAACCTGTCGGCCCGCCTGGAAACGGCGGCCGGCGGCGTGACGCAGGCCTGGACCGAGGCGCAGATACGCCAGGAACTGGCCAACGAGAAACTGGCCAGCGACAACCAGCAGGCCCTGACCACGGCGGCGTCCGCCTTCGAGCAGCATTCGGCATCGCTGCTGCAGACCCTGGGCCAATCGCAGGCCGGCCTGCAGGCCGAGCTGGCCGCGCGCGACCAGGAACGCCTGGCCGCCTGGACCGGCGAGCTGGGCCGCATGGCCGAGGCGCTGCGCCACGAATGGGAACAGGCCGGCGCCCGCAGCGCCGCCCTGCAGCAGGAAATCTGCGCCACCCTGGCCCAGACGGCGCAGGACATCGCCACCCAGACCGAGGCCCACGCCAGCGGCACCATCGCCGAGATCGGCCAACTGGTGCAGGCCGCCTCCGAAGCGCCGCGCGCGGCCGCCGAAGTCATCGGCGAATTGCGCCAGAAACTGTCGGACAGCCTGGCCTACGACAACGCCATGCTGGAAGAACGCAACCGCCTGCTGGACACGCTGGCGACGCTGCTGGATGCCGTCAACCACGCCTCCAGCGAACAGCGCAGCGCGGTCGATGCGCTGGTGTCGTCGTCGTCGGACCTGCTGGACCGGGTCGGCGCGCAGTTCACCGAGCAGGTCGAATCCGAAACCGCCCGCCTGGACGACGTGGCGGCGCAGGTGACCAGCGGCGCGGCCGAAGTCGCCAGCCTGGGCGAAGCCTTCGGCGCCGCGGTGCGCCTGTTCGGCGAGTCCAACGACAAGCTGGTGGCGCACCTGGAACGCATCGAGGCGGCGCTGGACAAGTCCATCGCCCGTGGCGATGAACAACTGGCCTACTACGTGGCGCAGGCGCGTGAAGTGGTCGACCTGAGCACCATGTCGCAAAAGCAGATCGTCGAGAACCTGCGCGAACTGGCCAGCCAGCGCGCCGCCACCGCCGGAGCGCAGGCGGCATGAGCGCGGGCGAGGACATCGACGGCGGCGTGGAACCCGCGGTGCCGACCTGGGCCGTCTTCGGCGACCTGATGTCGGTGCTGCTGGGCGCCTTCGTGCTGATCCTGGTGAGCGTGGTGGCCGTGCAGCTGGAGCTGTCGACCCAGCTGGAACGCGAAGTCAAGCAGCGCCAGGAAGAGACCCAGCGCCGCCAGACGCTGGAGCAGGCCCTGGCCGCGCCGCTGGCGGCCGGCCGCGTGACGCTCATCAACGGCCGCATCGGCATCAGCGGCAGCGTGCTGTTCGCGCTCAATTCCGACCAGTTGCAGCCGGAAGGCCGCGAGGTGCTGAAAAGCCTGATCGAGCCGCTGTCGGCCTACCTGAAGGCCAATGACGAGATCCTGATGGTCAGCGGCTTCACCGATGACCAGCAGGTGCGCGAGGGCAACCGGCGCTTTGCCGACAACTGGGACCTGTCGGCGCAGCGCGCCCTGACGGTGACCCGCGCCCTGATCGACGAAGGCGTGCCGTCGTCGCTGGTGTTCGCCGCCGCCTTCGGCGCCGAGCAGCCCGTGGCCTCGAACGCCGATGAAGACGGCCGCGCGAAGAACCGCCGGGTCGAGATCACCCCCATTCCCAAGCCGTCCAACAGTGCGGAGCCAGCGCGTGGCCAGTGACGGCGGCCTGGGCCCGGCGCTGACGGCCGGCGCGGATGCCGCGCCCGCCGACGCCACGCTCGCCACCTTGCAGGCCTGGCGCGAGCGCGGCGACGACCGGCTCGATCCGATCGCTTTCCATTTCATCGAGGCGCTGGCCCGGCGCGCGGCCGCCCACGCCGGCGCGGCCCGCGCCCGGCTGGACGAGCGGCTGGCGCAGTTGCTGCGGGCGTATGCGGCGCGCGTCGCCGCGGCCCGCGCGGCCAACGCCGCCGAAGCGCTGGACGATGCCGCCACGCCCGATGCCAGCCCCGCACCGGCCACGGCGGCTCCCAAGCCCGCGCGCGGGCCGCTGGCGGAACTGGCGGCGTATCTCGCCTACCCCGGCGCGCCCGGCGAAGACCCCGACGCCATCGCCGCGCAGGCGCGCCGCGATGCCTACCCGGATCTGCCGGTGCTGGATGGCCTGCGCGAGATCTGGTCCGGCCTGAGCGCCGACCGTCAGGTGCGCCAGTCGCAGGAGCAGGTGCACAAGAACGCCGGCCCGCTCAATTCCAACCAGCTGGTGCACCGCGCCCTGTCGCTGATGCGCGAGCTGTCGCCGGGCTATCTGCAGCAGTTCGTGACCTACACCGAGACGCTGGCCTGGATGGAACAGATCACCGCGGCCGCGGCGCCCCCGTCCAAGGAAGCGCCGCGCGCCGCCGCCAAGAAAAGCGCGCGCGCCAAGAGCCGCTAGGGCACGACGGCCCGCGCGGCGGGCGGAGCGGCATTGCCCATGCCGCATCCCTACCCTGCCCGCAGGCGGCCATCACCCGTCGCCTGCTGGCGCGTGAGACGCCCCGACGCCCCGAATTCACGCCTCCCGCGGCAACCACGCGCCATGAAAACCCGCCGGAATCCGGCGCGGCAGGCGCACCGTGGCCACCGGTCCGGCGCCGATGTCGCGCCCATCCAGCACCACCACATCGCTGCGGTCGCCCTCCTGCCGGTAGACACACACCAGCACCCAACCGTCATCCTCGTCCCGCGCGCCGGGGCGCGGCACGAACACCGGTTCGCTGTTCTGGTCGCCCGGCGGCACCGAATACCTCTGCCGCGCGCCCGTCTCCAGGTCATAGCGCAGCACCCCGCGCATCTCGCGATTATTGGGCTGATGCACCGCATAGGCGTAGCGGTAGGCGTGGCCGGCGCGGCTTTCGTTGATGCGCGGCAATTCGATGCCGGCGTCATCGAGCGCGCGTTCGCTGACGCGGCCGCCGGCCAGGTCGATCACGTAGCGCCACAGCACGCCCAGCGGGTTTTCCTCGAACGCGGCGCCGTCGCGCGCCAGCCGCAGGTAATGCGGATAGCGCACCACGTCCAGCACCAGCGTGGCGTCATCGACCTCATGGGCGTTGACCACGTGCTGGATGAAACACGGCGCCACCTCGAACCAGCGCACCGGCCCGCCGTGGCGCGGGATCACGCCCAGGCGCGATTGGCGCTCGTCGTGCCAGCGCAGCGGCATGCGGTGGCCGCGCGACAGCATCGAGAAGTCGTAGGCCACGTTCAGGTCGAGCAGGATGCTGTGGCGGGCGGTGATGGCCATGTCGTGCATCATCGACGGCCCCGGCACCTCGATCAGCTGGTCCAGCAGCGGCTGGCCGTCGACGCCCGTCACGCCATAGCGCAGCCAGGGGCGCTCCCAATGGGCGCGAAAGCTCATCAGCTCGCCTGTGACGGGATCGATCTTGGGATGCGCGGTCATGCCGCCGGCCAGGCCAGGATGGCGACGGCTGGCGCCCAGGAAGTCCAGCCCCGCCGTCATCGCCAGCGGCGCGCCGCCTTCGGCCAGCGCCAGGGTCTCGCCGGCATGGCGCAGCACGTTGACGTTGGGATTGGTGTCGGGCAGGTCGGCGGCCTGCGCCGGCGCGTATTCGCGCGCCCAGAGGCGGGTGCGGGCCCAGCGGTTGCGGTAGCCGGTGGCGCGGCCGTCGCGGAAAACGATGGCGTGCAGCATCGCCGGTTGCGGCCACCAGGACAGCACGTCGTTGCCCTCGAAGCGGCCGCGCAGGGGGTTGGGACCGTTGCGCACCAGCGCGCCGTCCAGTTCGGGCGGCAGCGCGCCTTCCACGGGCAGGTCGGTCAGGTCGGTTTCATCGGCAAGCGGCGCGGTGGCGCCGGTGTTCAGGTCGAATAGGGTCATGCCTTGCATCCTTCGGGTGAGAGAAGGATGCAATTTTTACCCGGATCAAATTACGCTGTCAATATTACCCGGATTTAATTAGCGCAAGTCTTCGGGATTCATCGACGCGTCGCGGACATACGGATCGCCCGGTTCGGGCCGCAGTGTCGCCTCGATCTCGGGCGGAAACGCCGGGATGTTGCTGGTGCGCATGACGGCCCAGCGCATGATCGCGTGCAGGTAGTTGAAGGGCGCCAAGATCAGGTAGGCCAGGCCCGGCTGCTGCGCGTCGTTGGCGAAGATGCGCTCCTTGCCGAAGGCAAAGCTCTCGCGCTTGCCGTCGACCGGCATGCAGAACAGCACCGCGTCCAGAACGGCCTGCGGCCCCTCTTCCATGTAGCGCCGCAGGAACTCCCAATGCGAGTAGGCATTCTCGACGCGGCTGGTGGCGATGCAGAACGCAAAGGTCTCCTTGACCGTGACCCCGTCGCCATCGAGGATCAACCCGCGGATATCCCAGTTGAGCCAGCCGAAGGTGCCCTTGCCTCGTCCCAGGGTGAAATAGATCTTGTCCCACGGCGCGGTCAGCACAGTGCCGTCCAGCCGGAAGACGTGCACCAGGCGGCGCTTGCGATCCAGGGCGATGGGGTAGTAGGTCCAGCGGAACATCTCCTTGCAAGCGACCCAGGCGCCGGCGGCGCCCAGCGCCGCGCACATACCCATGCCGATGAAGATGGCTTCCCACAGGCCGTTCTCGTTGGGCAGTTCGCCCACCACCAGGATCCAGGCCAGCATCAGGATGCCGCCGACGCCGAACGCCACGCCTATCGCCCCCAGCAGCGCTACGAAGCCACGCCAGGCATACCAGCGGTCCACCGACAGCAGGCTGCCGGCATTCATCCTCACCACGCACAGCTGCGCCAGCAGCGGCACATCCAGCCGTTTTTTCTGCAGTAGCCGGTGTTCGCGCTCAAACGCCGTCAGCGGACGGTCATTGGGGAACCTGGGCATCAGCCCGGTGAAATCCATCAAGACCCTCCCAGGGCCACGCGCAGGCTGTTCACTTCCTGTTGCACGCCATAGTAATAATCGGCCCCCGACACCCCCTGCAGCTTGCCCCACAGGCAGCGCTTGAGCCATTCGTCGATCTTGTTGCCCTTGAACTTCTCGATCAGCACCGCCACGATGATCAGGAACACCGCGGCGATCAGGCCCACGACCGTATACGACAGCGCAAACGCGCCGATGACGACCAGGCTGAGAATACCCGAGGCCAGATAAAGGCCGCCCATCAGGCCGTTCTTTTCGATCATGAACTGGTCCTTGCTGGACTTGAAGTCGAACACCGCCATGATGATGCCGGTCACCACCCCGATCCGCCCGCCCCAGCGCACCAGCAGCGTGCTGGTGGTTTCAATGCCCAGGCCCATGCCCAGCCGCATGCCGGCGGCCTGACGCCCCTTGAGCGCCGTGCCCAGCACGTCGGCCACCGAACCGCCGGCCGCCGCGATGCCGACCACGAATTTCCAGCTGGCGTCGCCTCGCTCGTGCGGCATGGCCGATTCCAGGTCGCTCCAGAGCTTGTACACCGCCACCGTCTGGAACAGGCAGCCGACCACGCCGACCCGCACATCCGTGTTGATCGCCGTGCGCCAGCGCGACAGCTCCTTGGCCTCGTATTCCTCGATCGTCATGGTGGCCTGCGCCAATGCGCGCGCCCGGTCGCCCGCCCGCAGATCGGTCGGCACCCTGCCGGCGGCATCCCTGTCCACCATCATGAACCAGCGTTTCTTGTCGCTTCCTTCCAGTTGCTCGCCGCGCACTTCCAGGCGCCGCAATTCGTCCGCCACCGCGCGCTCCATCTGGCGCATGTCCACCTTGCCGCCATGCTGGCGCAACAGTTCGCGGATCAGCGCCGCGCGGAAGGTCTTCTTGCCGCCTTCAACCTCGACGATCACGACATTCTGCCGCGCCAACAGCCCCAGGTACATGGCCAGCTTGCGCGCAATCGAACTGTCCACGCCCAGCCTGAGCACATGCACCACCGGGCCCATGATCTGCTCGAGCAGGCGCGCGGTCTTGTCCATCTGCCCTTCGCTCAGCACCTTGAGGCCGGTCTTGTAGGCCTCGTGCAGATTGCCCCAGGGAATGGCCTTCCAGTCCAGGGCCGCCTCATGCGCCTCGACCACCTTGCTGACCACGAAATCCTGGTTATGGAACATGGCGCGCAGCAACAGGTTGCGCGTGTCGGTCGGGTCGCCTTGCAGCCAGTCGGCGTACTGCTTGAAGCAGACCCGCTTGTCCTGGGTGCCGTCGATGCACAACGCCAGCACGGTCTGGTAGACCTCGCCGCTGTCGGCGTTCTTGACGTCGTAATTGCACTGGAACGATTCGCCCGTCTTCTCGCAGGTGAGCCAGGCCACGTGCGCCTTGGCCATCGGCACGATGGTGGCCGCGTCGAATTTGGTCAGGCGCTCGTCGAAATCCTTCTGCCACGCGCGGCGCGCGTTTTCATCGTAGTTGTCGAAGTACTTCTTCCAGGCATCCCAGCGCACCGTCTGGCGCTCCTGCTCGGTCGGGTGGCGGTAGTTGTCCGCCTGGGCCATGCGCTCTTTCCGATTGTCCGGGTTGATCCAATCCATCAGCAGCTGGGCCACCGCCAGGCCGCCCGCGCCCGAGCCTCCGGGGCCGGCCCCCATGTTCGGGGTGCTCGTGCCATAGACGGCGTGGTTGTTCGCCTCGTCGCCGCGCTGGCGCAGGAAATCGCTCTCGGCCGACTGCATGATGATTTCGCTGAGCGATTCGATCGACTTGGACACGGTCAACGGCCGCACGTCCTGCGGATTCGAGACAAAGTCGTCAAAGCGCATGCGCATCAGCCGCGCGAGGTCCTGCAGGATGCCGGTGCTATCCGGCAGGGCCAGCAACAGGCCCTTGCCGGGCTGGAACGCCTCCGCCGCGTCCTGGATCATGCCGCCCATCCAGCGGCTCGAGTCGTAGTAGCCGACTGTGCTCCAGCCCAGGAACCTCTTCTTCTCGAACTCTTCGACGCCCGTGCGGCGATACATCACGTAGTCGGCGGCCGTGTCGTTCAGCGTCTTGATGCTCTTGGCGCTGGCGTGCCTGCCACTGTTGAGCCAGGCCTGCACGTCGAACTTGAACATATGCCGCTGGCGCATCTCGGCGCCCTTTCTGCCCTTATGGGCCTTGCAGATGTCCTTGGTCCATTGCACATCCGAGAACGCGAGCCAGACGTACGTCGCTTTCCTCGCATCGGGAATCGTCAACAGCGAGGCTTTGGCCTGGTGGTCCATGGTGCAGGTGAACGTCCGGTCGCAGGCCTCGACCGGTTTGTCCAGGTCGAAGTTGTACAGCGTGCTGTTCTCGTTGACGTAGTAGCCCTTCAACTCGGAGCGCGCTTCGTCATAGACATACAGATAGCCGGGACGCAACAGGCGCACGCCATAGCGCGCGCCGTCGCCCAGCGGCCGTTCGGCCATTTCGGGCAGGAGCATGTCGCCCGCCAGCGCCGGCGACGTGTCGTCGCTTCTCAGCACCGCATAGCGCAGCGGCATGATGGGCAGGCCGATCCGGTGAAACGGGCAGTCTTCTTCGCAATCGATCGACGAGCGCTTCTTTCCGCAGCTCTTCACATCATCGGCCATCGGGCTCTCCAGTTCGTTCCAAGTCCCTGCGCACGTCGGCCCAATCGTCATCCGTCAGGTCCTGCGTCGCGGCAAGGTAGGGGTAATCATCATCCGGCCGCCTCGCGGCCAGGCAAGCGCGCACCCGTTCGTGGCGATGGAAGGCGGGGTGCACCTCCAGGCCGTGGCGGGCGAACGCCTTGCGTTCCTGCGCCGTCTCCAGGCCCAGGTCGCGGGCCGTGCGGAAATGGTCCATCACGGTCTTGCCGAGCGCGACGCGGCCGCCAGGCGCCAGGCTGTCCAGGCCGGCAAGCACTTCATTCAATGCCTGCAGCTGGGTCAGCGCGAACGATTGCTCGGCCGACAGCCGCGGGCGCGGCGCCGCGGCCACGTCCGGCCGCTCCAGCGCATGCCATTGGCCATCCAGGTGGAACAGCAAGCCCCGCACCGGCCCGCACAACCAGGCCAGTTGGTCGGGATCCAGTATCCACGACAATTGCACCAGCACGCGCGGATCGAAAAAGCGGAAAAAGCACGGTCCCTGCCCTTCGATATCGACGATCATGCGCGAACGGCAATGCGCCGCCACCGCGTCCACGGGCCGGTCCGACCGCAGCAACAGCGCCAGCCACGGGTCCTCGCCGTCCTGCGCCGCCTGATTCAGGCTGGCCAGCGCCTGTACCCGATCGGCCGCGTCCAGGGCGGACAAGTCCACCAGCCGCGGCATCAGGCCGGGCATTTTCCGCAGCGCGGGCGGCACCAGCGCCTGGGGCTGCGCGAACGCCGGCACGCCGCGCGTGCGCTCGTCCTGCACAAGACCGAATCCGTAGGAACTGAAAGCCTGGTAATCGAGCATGCCAACGTCCATGTCTAGCCCAACGGCACGACCGCGCCGCCGCGTTGGGCCGCGCCGCGCACCCGCGCTTCGCACAAGGGACTGGCTTCATTGAAGGCCAGGTTGGCCTGGGCGGTCTGCGGGCCGACCCAGCTATGCGCACTTGCCTTGAGCTCGACCTTGCCCGGCGCATGCAGCTGGATGCCGCCGCCCTCCAGGCGCAGGTAGGCGCCGCCGGCGGTGGCCAGCACGCGCTGCCTGGCCTGCACCATCACGGCCGCGCTGGCCGAGGCGAAGGTCACCGCCTTCTCTGCCGTCAGCGTCATCTTGGCGGCCTGGCTGTGCAGGCGCAGCTTGCCGCCCGCCGCGTGCAACCGCAGGCCACGGTCCTTCACCGGGCGGCCGCCGCCCGCCTCGTGGCCCGCCGTGAATAGCACCACGCCGGCCGCCACGCCCACCGCCAGGTTGGCGCTGCTGACCCAGTTCACGTCCGGCGCCACCTGTGCCAGCGTGCCGCCGGCCACCAGGAAGGCGTCGCCCGGGGTGTATTGGCCGATGCCGCTGGGCGCGCTGACCTGGATGTGCGGTTCGCTATAGGCCGCGACCTTGGTCCCCTGGGCGCCGGGGTCGTCCTGGGTCGCCTCGACCACGTCCCGCACATGCGCCAGCGCCTCGTGCGCCGGCAGCGCCTGCGGATCCCCCTCCAGGAAAGCCTTCTGCTTGACCGCGATGTCGCCCAGTTCCCTGGCCGATTCAAGGGCGGCGTCGATCTGCTTGGCCGCCTCGGCGCTATCGAGCAATGCGCCCTCGGCGTTCTCGCGCAGGTCGGCGCTGATCAACAGCCCCTGGCCGCCCCGCAGCGCCACGGCCTCCCTGGTCGACAGCTCGGCGCCGTGGCCCAGGTCCTGCAGCCGTTCGTTGTCGCGCTGTTGTTTGACGTGGCCCAGGTTCAGGCGGGAATCGGCCTGCGTGGTGGAGGCGGTCAGGCGCGACTGGCCCGGCGTGTCGTCGTGCACCAGCTGGTTGTAGCCACCCGTGCCCGCGCCGCTGGTCGCCAGCGCCTGGGTCTTGAAGCCGGACATCACCGCGTTGTGGGCGTGGCCTTCGCTGCCGCCCGCGAACCAGGCCGGCGCATTGCCGGTGGCGTTGGCGCCACCGGCCTGCACCTGGTTGTGCGAGGCATCCTCGGCGCCCTCGCCGTTATACAGGGCGCCCACCACCACCGGACGGTCGATATCGCCGTGCAGGAACTCCACCAGCACTTCCTGCCCGACGCGCGGCACGAAATGGCCGCCCCAGTCGCCGCCCGCAACCGGCTCGGCCACGCGCACCCAGGTGCCCAACTCGTCCTTGGCGGGCGCGTTCTCGTCGCCCGACGGGTGCGCCAGGCGGCTGCTGGAGGCCTTGCCGCGCTGCCAGTGGAACTGCACCTTGATGCGGTGGTCGCGGTCGGTGTGCACTGGCCCCTCGGCGCCCACCACCAGCGCCGTCTGCGCGCCAAATACCGTGGGACGGGGATGCAGGCGCTCGCCATGGCCGTCCCGGGTCGCGGGACGGAATTCGGTATCGCTGCCGATGCAGGTGAAGGTATTGCGATAGAACTCCGTGTCGTCGCCGTCGCCCCCCTGCGCCTCGCTTACGGCGCGGCCGAGGTCGGCGTCGAAGTTGTTGCGGGCCTGGTGGGTGATGGCGATCACCACGAAGGCAGACGGGCCGCCTTGCTGGTAGTGGCCGGTCAGTTCGAAGCGCTGGCCCGGCGCCAGCGTGCGCACGGTGCCCCCGCCCTCGACGCTCTGCTGGCGCACGCGCAGCGCGGCCAGCGCGTTGTGCGCCAGTCGTTCGCCCTGCGCGCTGTCTTCGTAGGCGTACTGGCCGGGGTAGTCGTCGCTGACCAGGTCCAGCGCGTTGGCCAGCTTGCCGGTGTCCGCCTGCGCCGACACCGGCCGCGCCTGGGCGCTGCGATAGTCCCAGCTGGCCATGCGCACGGCATTGGTCTGCCAGCGGTGGCGCGGGCTCCAGTGCTGGATGCTGTCTTCGGTCTCGGTCACGTCGGCGCGCGCAAAGCGCACGCTGGCCTGCGGGCCAGCCTTGAAGGCGTCGTTGTGGTCGGCAATGACCAGGGTGTGGCCGTCGTCGGCATGCTCGACCCAGTAGAACAGGCCCTCTTCGGCCAGCAGGCGTTCGATGAAGGCGTAGTCGGTTTCGCGATACTGGATGGTCAGGCTGCGCTTGGCGTAGACAGCGCGGTCCTTGACCTCCCAGCGCCACTGCGGCGCCAGCGTGCCCTGGCCCTTGTAGTCGCCGAAGATGCTGTCGACGATGTCGATCACCGTCTTGTCCTGATAGGCGAAGCTGTCGCGCCGCGCCCGCAGGAACGCCAGCCACGGCTCCACGGTCAGCCCATAGCGCGCCAGCCCGCCGTTGGCGCCCAGGTAACGCACCGCCGTGGCGTGGCCGTGCCACAGGCGCGGCTGCTCGCGGTCCAGCGCGGTCTGCAGGCGCAGGGTGACGGGCTGGCCCATCAGGGCCTTCAACGGGATATGCGCGTCGTCGGACAGCGCGGTGATCTCCAGGCGATAGGCGCCGCCGCTCAATTGTTCGGTGGCCGACAGGGTCTCGGCCACCAGGCGGTTATCGCCCAGCGGCGTGCGCAGGTCCAGCAGGCGGTTGGCCTGCGCGATAGCGGCGGTCGACAGGCGGGACAATCCGGAAGCATCCTGGGGCATGGTCTTGGCTCCGGGCTCAGGTCAGGCGGTAACGGAAGTCGCCGTTCTTGCCGGCCGTGACGCGGATGCGCGCGATCGCTTCGCCCTGCGCCATGCGGCCCAGCACCTGCTCGGCGATCTGCGGCAACAGCGTGCCGTTCAGAATGTGGTCGACGTTGCGCGCGCCGGTGTCCACCTCGGTGCAGCGCGCCAGCACGGCCTCGACCAGCGCGTCGTCCCAATCGAACACGGCGCGGTGGTTGGCCTGCACCCTCTCGGCGATGCGGGCCAGCTTCAGGCCGATGATGCGCGCCAGGGCGTCGTCATCCACCGGGTAGTAGGCGATGGTCTTCATGCGGCCCAGGAAGGCCGGCTTGAAGGCCTTGTACAGCTGCGGCGCCAGCAATTCCTGCAAAGCGTCCGGATCCGGCCGCTCCTCGGCGCTCTTGTTCAGGCAGGCCTGCATGATGGTCGACGAGCCGACGTTGGAGGTCAGGATGATGAGCGTGTTGCGGAAGTCGATCTCGCGCCCCTCGGCGTCGTCCATCACGCCCTTGTCGAACACCTGGAAGAACAGCTCCAGCACGTCCGGGTGGGCCTTCTCGATTTCATCGAGCAGCACCACGCTGTAGGGCTGGCGCCGCACGGCTTCGGTCAACACCCCGCCTTCGCCGTAGCCGACGTAGCCGGGCGGCGAGCCCTTCAGGCCCGAGACGCTGTGGGCCTCCTGGTATTCGCTCATGTTGATCGTGACCAGCTTGCGCTCGCCGCCGTACAGGATGTCGGCCACCGCCAGCGCGGTCTCGGTCTTGCCCACGCCCGACGGGCCGACGAACAGGAACACGCCCTTGGGCTTGTTCGGATCTTCCAGGCCGGCGCGCGCGGTGCGCACGCGCTGGGCGATGGCGTGCAGCGCGTGGTCCTGGCCGATCACGCGTTCGGCCAGCAGCGGCTGCAGTTCCAGCACGGTGCGGATCTCGTCGTTGACCATGCGGCCCAGCGGGATGCCGGTCCAGGCCGAGACGATCTCGGCGATCACCTGCGCATCCACGTAGGCCGGCACCAGCGGCGCCTCGCCCTGCAGGGCGCGCAGTTGCTGCTGAAGCTCGGCCAGTTGCGCCTGGGCGGGCGTCGGCTCGGCGGCCTTGCCGGCGCGGCGCTTGCCGGCGGTTTCGGGCTCGGGCTCCTGGCCCGCGGCTTCCAGCTCTTCGCGCAGCGCGTGGATCTGCCGCACCAGCTCGCTTTCCTGGGCCAGGCGCGCCTCGGCGTCGGCCAGCTGCTGGCGGGTGGCGGCCATTTCCTCGTCCAGTTCGCGCAGGCGGGCCGACTGCGCGGCGCCGGTGGCGGCCTCGCGGCGCAGCGCCACTCGCTCGGTCTCCTGGCGCGCCAGGCGGTGGCGGGCGTCGTCGATCAGGGCCGGCGTGGCGCTGCGGCCCAATGCCACCCGGGCGCAGGCGGTGTCCAGCACGCCGACCGCCTTGTCCGGCAACTGGCGGCCGCTGATGTAGCGGTGCGACAGGCGGGCGGCGGCCACAATCGCTTCGTCCAGGATGCGCACGCCGAAATGCTGTTCCATCAGCGGCGCCATGCCGCGCAGCATGCTGGCGGCAAGCGTCTCGCTGGGCTCTTCCACCTTGACCACCTGGAAGCGCCGCGCCAGCGCGGCGTCCTTCTCGAAGTACTTCTTGTATTCGCTCCAGGTGGTGGCGGCGATGGTGCGCAGTTCGCCGCGCGCCAGCGCCGGCTTGAGCAGGTTGGCCGCATCGTTCTGGCCGGCCTGCCCGCCCGCGCCGATCATGGTGTGGGCCTCGTCGATGAACAGGATGATGGGCGTGGGGCTTTGCTTGACCTCGTCGATCACGCTTTTCAGGCGGTTCTCGAACTCGCCCTTGACGCTGGCGCCGGCCTGCAAGAGGCCCATGTCCAGCGTGCGCAGCGCCACGCCGGCCAGCGCCGGCGGCACGTCGCCGGCCACGATGCGCAGCGCCAGCCCCTCGACCACCGCGGTCTTGCCAACGCCGGCCTCGCCGGTCAGGATGGGATTGTTCTGGCGGCGCCGCGTCAGGATGTCGATCATCTGGCGGATCTCGGCATCGCGGCCGATCACCGGGTCGATCTTGCCTTCGCGGGCGCGTTCGGTCAGGTTGGTGGTGTATTGGTCCAGCGCCGGCGTCTTGGACAGGCCGGCGGCGGGCGTGGCGGCCTCGCCCTGCGCGGCGTCATCGCCCAATGCGACGGACTGGCCGGCCTCTTCCGAGCCGGCCGTCAGGGCCGCGAAATCGTGCTTCAGCTCTTCCAGCCGGAACGACTCGAACAGGCGCGAGCCGCGCCGCGCCAGCGCCGCCAGATCGGGCTCGGTCAGCAGCGCCAGCAACAGGTGGCCAGAACGGATGCGGGTGGTCTGCGTGTCCAGCGAGGCGATCAGCCAGGCATGCTCGAACAGGCGCGGCAGGTGCGGCGAAAACACCGGCGTGCGGGTATTGCCGTTCTTGAAGCCGCGGATCTCGGCGTTCAGGTCGGCCTCCAGCACCGAGGCCTCGATGCCGCTGCGGCGCGCCACGATGCTGAAATCGCTGGCGGGCTTTTCCAGCAGCGCCAGGAACAGGTGTTCCAGGTCCACCTCGTAGTGGCCTTGCGCCATGCACAGGCTGGCGGCGCGCTCGGCGGCCTGGCGGCAGGTCTGGTTCAGTTTCCCGATCAGGGTTTTCAGGGGAGTGGCCATGTTCTGGGTTGTCTTGTTCTTAGTGGATGGTGTGCAGTTCGTAGCTGGCGTCGTCGCGGTCCGACGCCGACGGTTCGGTGCAGAGAAAGGAATTCCAGCCCAGGCGCGCGCCGCCGCCCTCGGCGTCGCCGCCCAGCGCGCTGCCGGCGACGTCCTCCTTGGCCATGACCAGGCGCACCTCGTATTCGAAGCTGAGCCCGCCGAACATCGTCAGCAGCTTTTCCAGCGCCTGGGCGCGGGCGCCGCCGGGCAGGAAGTCGGCGAACGCCGACTTGGACAGCGGGCCGATCCACAGCCGGATGCGCAGGTCGCGCTGCCAGATGCGGTCTCCGGCCATGGCCGACACGCCCAGCACCGCGCCGGGCCGGCCCAGCTGGGTGCGGTTCTCGGGCGGCACGTGGTACCAGCGGCCGACAAACTGTTCGACCCGCAAGGCCACCCGGAAGTAATCGGCCAGCACCCGCTGCAGGTACGCGGCCGACACCGGCCGCTGCCGCGCCGCCGCCGCGTAGTGCGCCAGCGACTCGTCGAACACGCGGCCTTCGCCCGCATGCAGGCGGTCGCGCAGCGCCGGATGGCCGACGCCGCCCAGCGCCAGCAGCAGCGGCAGGTAGTGATGGTCCTGCTCGGTCTCGTGCCGCAGCGGCATGCGGTACTTCTTCCAGGCCGCGTAGAACAGCGCGGCGGCCCGGTTCGAGAAGATGTCGAAGAAGGCGCGCGCGCCGCGGTCGCGCGTGGCGCTTTCGCGGTGGCTCAGGATCTCGGAGTAATGCAGCGGCAAGGCGCCCTGCCCGCCCAGCAGGCCGAAGAAGGCCGGCTCGATCTCCACCCGCCCCAGCGTGCCGGCCGCCAGCGCCGCCAGGCGCGCCTCGGCGTCGTGCAGGGCCTGGCCGTTCTTGTCGAAGGCCGTCAGCCCGGCGATCTCGCTGGCCGGAAAGCCCAGCGACGAGGAGTTGACGAAGCGCAGGTGCGCCGGCACGGCATTCCTGGCGCGCGTGCCTTCCTGGCGCGCGAACCACAGTTCCAGCACCCGCACGGCCTGGAAGAACTTGAAGCGCTGCGGCTCGGCCAGCAGCGATTCGATTACGCTAGGATCGCGTCGCCGTTGCATGGAGCACACCGTAGGATTTCTTCCGCGCCGCGGCGCGACAGCACCACCAACTGCACGAAGCTGTTGGCGTGCACGTAAAGGCCGAAGAAGCGGTTGAGCACCGCCACGAAGGCATGCAGGCTGGTGCCCACGAAGTTTTCTTCATTGATCGTCAGCCGGATCTCGATGCCGCGCACGAAGGTCGCGAACGGCTCGCCCGGCATCCAGTGGGTGGCGGGCTTGTAGTCCAGCCCGACCAGCCCTTCGATCTGGCGCGCCGCCACCGCCGCGTGCGACAGGTCATACAGGCGCAGCGTTTCCTTCAGCGCCGGCAGGCCGCTGTGCACCAGCGACAGGTGGTTCAGCGCCAGGTGCGAGATCAGGCGCCAGTGCGCCGCGCGGCCCTGCTGGAAGCGGTGCGTGTGGGTCGGGCGGCGCAGCATGCGGATCTCGCGCGCCACCGAACCGCCTTCCAGGAACAGGTCGCCGCCCGGCTGGCCCACCGCCAGGTGCGACGGCAGGTCGCGGTTGGTGCAGGTCAGTTCCAGGCTCAGCGTTTCGGTCTGTGGCAGGGCCGGGTTGAAGTCGATGTCGACGATGGACATCTCCATTTCGTAGCCCGGGCTGCGCTCGGCCACCATCGCGTCGCGCCGCGCGGTCCAGTAATGGCTGGCGCTTTCGGGCGTTTCGCCGTGATGCAGCGAATAGAACGGCCGGAACTCCACCACCGAATCGCCCTGCGCGTTCTGCCGCACCAGCCGCACGCGGTCGATGGAATAGACCTCGTAGCCGTAGGCACGGCGCGCATCGGCCACGACCGGATACGACGCGGCCGCATGCGTGACGCGGATGGGATCGGCGCGCTGCTCGAACAGGTTGATCACCGGCGTGCAGCCCAGCCGGAAGTTGTCCGCCGACGCCGACTCCAGCAGGCGCGCGGTATTCGAATCGGCGCGCAGCCCCTTGACCGGCAGGTGCAGCGTGAACTCGCGCACCGGCCCCACCGCGCGCCGCAGCGCCGCCAGGTCGATGTCGACGAAGTTGAATTTCTCGGAAAAGACGAAGTACTCGGCCAGCAGCCGGTAGGCCGGATGCGAGCTGGCCGGAAAGTCGATCAGCGCATCGTCCTCGGCCAGCCCCACCTGCGCCAGCGGCACCTCGGGCAGCCGGTTCCAGCGGCCGGGCTGGGTTTCGACATAGGCCGCCGCGGTGCGCAGGAACAGGCAGTCGCGCAGCGCCGCCACGAATGACGGCTCGCCATGCAGATAGACCCGCAGGCGGTCCACCGCCAGCGTGGCGAAGCTTTGCGTTTCGGCCAGGCAGGCCAGCGTCAACGACAGCCGCCCGGTCACGCCGGCAGGCAGCTGCGTGGACGACGGCGCGTTGGCGGTCGACGCGAACACGGCCTGGCGGATGGCCACCGGCGCCAGCGTCACGTCGTAGGCCGTGCGGAAGCGGCAGGCCACCCCGCGCACGGCATGCGATTTCAATTCGGTGCCCCGCGCCACGCGCACGGGCGCGGTCAGTTGCGCCGCCACCCCGCCCATGTCGAACTGCGCGATCGAACACGACGGAAACGGCCGCAGGTAATGCGGGTACATCACTTCGAACAACGCTTCCGTGAATTCCGGATAGTCGTCGTCCAGCTTCTTGTTGATGCGCGCCCCCAGCAGGGCGAACGATTCGATCATCCGCTCGACGTGCGGATCCTCGCAGGTCTCTCCCGACAGCCCCAGGCGCGCGGCGATCTTCGGATAGCGCTGGGCGAAGTCCCGCGACGAGCCGCGCAGGAAGCCCAGTTCGCGTTCGTAGTACGGCAGCAATTCTTCCATCTTTCCCTTCCTCGCCGGCGGCTGGCCGCCGGCGCCCGCGTGCGTTTATGTTGTCAGGCGGCCGCCGCGGCCTTGGCCCAGCCCTTGCTGACCGAATACTGCAGCGTTGACGGCTGCAGGGTCGCGTCGAACGTCACCGGCTCGTGGGCCGGGCCGACGTCCAGCATCGCGGTGATCGCGAAATACAGTACCGACGTGGCGCGGCTGTCGACCTGCAGCACCACCCGCACGTGCGTCAAGCGTGGCTCGTGGCGCGCGATGGCCTGCTCCAGCGACCGGCAGATGAACTCCCGGTCATAGTGGCTGGCCAGGCTGAGCCCGGAAAAATCCGACAGCCCGTAGGTCAGGATCGACCGCTGGCAGTTCGGATAGCGCTTGAGCGACGCCTCGGTGAAGACCATGCGGGTATTGAGCAGGGCCTCGATGTCGCGCGCGACGGTTTCCTTGATTTCCTCGACGGACAGCCGGCGCAGCGCGTGCGGCGCCGGGCCTTCCGCCTCGAACAATTTGTCGAACAGGCTGGGTTCGAATCCCTTCATCACGGACCTCTTTCAGAAAACCGCGGCCCGCAGACGGGCCGCGGCCTTCGCCTTGTCGCGCGGTCGGGATCAGACCGAGTAGGTCTTGTCGTTCTTGGTCAGGCTCCAGGCGCCCTGGGAATTGCCGCCCTGGTTGCCGCCGACCTTCTGCTGCGTGTACTTCCACTGCACCGCGGCGTACTTCAGCGAGAACGATTCGTGCGGCAGGCCTTCGCTGACCACTTCCGGCGCCACGCGCGAGATGATCACGTACTTGAGCTTGATTTCCAGGTACTTGACGCGGTTGCCCTCGCCGTCGGCGCGCAGGAAGTCGATGGTCACTTCGTCAAAGGTGGTGCCGCCCGAGGCATGCTGATACAGCAGCGGGCTGACCACGTCCAGGTCCTTGGTGAAGACCATTTCGCCGTGCTCGGTGCGCTCGGCGGTGTGGCCGCCCGAGGTGGAGGCGGTGGCCGAACGCGGCTGGATGATCTCGTGGCGCCACGAGCCCACTTCGATCCAGTCCGGGTGGTCCTTGTCCTGGGACTCGCCCTTGAGCGCGGGATTGCCGAATTTGACGTAGATGTCCTTCATTAAAGTACTCTCCGGTTAAAAGCTTTGGATCAGACGGTCATCACGATTTCTGGGCCTGGGCGGGCAGTTCCGCAACCAGACGCAGGGAAATCGACAGCTCGTCGAGTTGGAAATGCGGCCGCAGGAACGCCACGGCCCGGAACACGCCAGGACGACCCGGCACTTCGGCTACTTGCACCGATGCTTCCCGCAGGGGGAATTGCGCTTTCTGCTCCTGGTTCGCGTTGTCGTCCAGCAGCACGTACTGCGAGACCCAGCGGTTCAGGAAGCTCTCGACGGATTGCGCGGACGCAAAACTGCCGATCTTGTCGCGCATCATGGCTTTCAGGTAGTGGGCCACGCGCGACACCGAAAAGATGTACTGCAACTGCGCCGACAGCACCGCGTTGGCATTGGCGCTGTCGGTGTTGTACTTCTTGGCCTTCTGCACCGACTGGGCGCCGAAGAACGCGGCGTAGTCGGAGTTCTTGCAGTGCACCAGCGGAATCAGGCCGAGGTCGCTCAGTTCCTTCTCGCGCCGGTCGGTGATGGCGATTTCGGTCGGGCACTTCAGCGCGATCTCGCCGTCGTCGGTCTTGAAGGTGTGGGTCGGCAGGTTCTCGACCAGGCCGCCGCCTTCGACGCCGCGGATCGCCGCGCACCAGCCGAAGTCGGCAAAGGCCGCGGTCAGGCGCGCGCCAAAGGCCCAGGCGGCGTTGCACCACAGGTACTTGGAATGGTCGGTGCCGTCGACGTCCTCGACGAAATTGAAGCCTTCCACCGAGGTGCCCTCTTTCGGGTCGTACGGCAGGCGGCCCAGGAAACGCGGCATGGTCAGGCCTACATAGCGCGAGTCCTCGGAATCGCGGAAGCTGCGCCACTTGGTGTATTCGACGGTGTCGAACACCTTGGCCAGGTCGCGCGGCCGGCCCAGGTCGGCAAAGCTGTCCAGGCCCAGCAGCTCGGGCGAGGCCGAGGCGATGAACGGGGCGTGCGAGGCCGCGGCCACGTGCGACATCTGCTCGATGAAGTACATGTCCTCGGGCTGGCGGGTGATCTCGAAGTTGCCCAGCAGCGCGCCGAAGGGCGAACCGCCGAAGGTGCCGAATTCCTCTTCGTAGACCTTCTTGAACATCAGGCTCTGGTCGAAGTCGATGGCGGTCTGGAAGTCGCGCACCAGGTCGCGCTTGGTGACGTTGAGCACCTTGATCTTGAGCATCGGCCCGGTATTGCTCTCCTGGCACAGGTAATGCAGGCCGCGCCAGGTGCTTTCGAGCTTCTGGAACTCGGCCCCGTGCATGACTTCGCTGAGCTGGGCGGAAATCAGGCGGTCCAGCTCGGCCACGCGGGCGTCGAGCATGGCGGACAGGTTGTCCGACACCACCACGGTGCCCTTCATGACTTCGCGCGCCAGCTCGCCGATCAGGTCCTTGGCGCGATCGTGCTCGGCGGTGGATTTGGCCACCCGGCTCTGCTCGACGATCTGGTCGAGCAGGCCCGAGTCGGCGGCGGCGGCCGGGGCGGATGCGTTCTGCGCGGCGGCGGAATTACTCATTGCTGCCTCCCTTGCCGTCCTTGCCGGCTTCGCTGGTCAGTTGCTGCAGTTTTTCCGTGCTGCTGAGCACTTCGCCCAACAGGTCTTCCAGCTTGTCGTTGCCGGCCAGCTTATTGCGCAGGTCGGCCAGCTTGGTGCGGATCTCCAGCAATTCCTTGAGCGGTTCGATCTGTTGCACCACCGCCTCGGGCCGGAAGTCCTCGATCGAGCGGAACTTCAGGTCGACGCCGAAGGTGCCGCCCTCATCCGTCAGGCGGTTCTTCACGCGGTAGGCGGCGCGCGGTTCGAGGCCGCGCATCACGTCGTCGAAGTTGTCGACGTCGATGTTGACGAACTTGCGGTCCTTCAGGCGCGGCAGCTCGGCTTCCGACTGCGCGCTGAAGTCGCCCACCACGCCCACGACGAAGGGCAGTTCCTTTTGCTCGATCGCGTCGCCCTTCTCGACGTCATAGGTCAACTGGACGCGCGGCGGGCGTACTTTCTGGAGTCTTTTCTGAACGCTTTCTTTCTTAGCCATGGGGGCTCCAAGCGGATGCGTATTGACGATGGCAAGCGGACCCGGCCAGCCGGGTCCGGCGGCCGATCAGGGTTTGTTGAAGAGGTTGCCGAACGGATCCGGCGCGCGGCCCGATGCGGGCGGAGGCGTCTGGGTGGACGACGTGGCGCCGCCCGCCTGCGCCGGCTTGGCCGCGGGCGTCACGGGGGTGTTGGCGGCCGAGGCCGGCGCGCCGCCCGTGGCGGGCATACCGGCTGCGGGCGTACCGGCTGCGGGCGTGCCAGCGGCGGGCGTGCCCGTGCCGGCGGCGGCGTCGTTGCGCGGCTTGGGCGGACGCGTGCCGCCGCCGCGCGGCGGCTTGCGGCCCTCGGGGAACAACACGTCCTGGCCCAGCGTCTCGCGCATGGCGGCGGCCAGGGCCACCGCATCGCTGCGGGCATTGCCGGCCAGCAGCGCGTCGGCGCGCAGGTCCGCCAGCGACTGCATCGCGACCCGCAGGCCGCCCACGGCGCGCACCGTCTTGGCGGTGAAATCGTTCGAATCGCGGTTCAGCGCCTCGTCGGCGGCAACGATGGCTTCCCCGTACTTCTGCTCGTCAAAGCGGATCTTGGCGATATACGACCAGGGCTCGCCGCGCGAGGGGTTGCGTTGTGCGATTTCCTGGAATTGGGCCACGGCCTCGTCGCCGCCCTTGTTGGCCAGCGTCTCCGTGGCCTGGGTGATCGACTGCTTGTATTCAGCGTCCGTCTGGGGCTTGCTGGTGGTGGCGCAACCGGCCATTAACGCCACCATGCCACCTATGAGGAAATACCGGGAAAGTTGCATTTTTTGGGCACGTGTCTGATGTAACCAAGGGCCGCGTATTTCAACAACTTTTTGTTAGTACACCACTACAGGGCATTACGTCATGTAACTCACGCCGAAATGTCGCTCAACGTGCCGTCATCTGTATGCCGTCGCAATGATCCGGTATAAAGAGCCATGTCAAAACATCTCAATTTATCGCGATGCCTGGCCGCCACGATGCTTATCGCGGCAGCCCCCGTCATTACTGGTTGTGCGGCGGTTTCCGCCCTTGGCGCGGTGGCCGGAATCACCGGCACGGCGCTCGATGCGGCGGGCCTGAAAAAGGACCCGAATGCGCCCACGGACGTGAAATTGGCGATACACGCCGGAGAAAATTTGAATGCGAGCAGCGGCCAGCCAACCGCCGTCGTTACGAAAGCATACTATTTGAAGAATGCCGAGGCATTTCAGCGCGCACCGCTCACGCAATTGGTTGATACTGCGCAGGAAAAGGCGGCATTGGGCGACAGTCTGATCGCGTCGCGCGAAATCACCCTGACTCCAGGCCAGCGTTTCGAAAACGTCGAGAAGGTGCCGAAAGGCGCCGCGTATATCGCCGTTGCCGCCTTGTTTTACGCGCCCGCGCCGCAGCGCTGGAAATATGTGTTCGAGGTCAAAGAGGTCGAGGACACCGGCATCGTCCTGGGCGCGCATGCCTGCGCCATGACGGTCGCCACCGGCAAGATCGTGGTGCCGCCAGGCATGCCCGCGTTCGATCCGTCCCGGCTCGGTTCGTTGCAATGCCCGAACTGAATCCGGCGCGAGCCGGATGCGTTCACCGAAACGTCCTCTTTATATATAGATAGTCAATAACGAGAGCCCGCCAACGTGAGTTATTCAGCGAAGATTTTGTGGGGAGAGGGGCTGTTCCTGCGGCCCCAGCATTTTCAGCGCCAGGACGCCTACCATGAGGCCCGCCTGGCGGAAATGAGCCGGGCGCTGCACCCCTATTCCTGGGGCCTGCGCGCGGCGCGCTTCGATGCCGCCGCGCTCGCCAACGGCATGCTGCGCGCCACCGAGCTGTCGGCGATCTTTCCCGACGGCGAGATCTACAACGCGCCGCACAACGACGACCTGCCGCCGGCCGTGGCGCTGGACGGGCTCGACGGCGCCAGCGAGGCCGTGTTCTACCTGGCCCTGCATCCGATGAAGGACATCGGCGGCAACTACCGCGACGCGCAGCAATCGCAGGGCTTCGATGCCCGCTACGCGCACCAGGACAGCCCGGCGCCGGACCTCTACACCAACGCCAGCACCGCCGACCTGGCGTTCCTGCGCAAGAACGTGCGGCTGCTGTCCGAGCACGAACCGCGCGACGCGCTGCTGACCCTGCCGGTGGCGCGCGTGCGCCGCACCGCCAGCGCCGGTTACGAACTGGACACCAGCTTCATCGCCCCCAGCCTCACGGTGCAGGCCTGCGGCGCGCTGTTCGAGCAGTTGCGCCGCCTGCTGGACGCGCTGCAGGCCAAGGTCAATGCGCTGTACGGCTTTCACCGCGAACCCAACAAGAACATCATCGAGTTCCGCTCGGGCGACGTGGCCTCGTTCTGGCTGCTGCATACCGCCAACGAAGCCTATTCGGCGCTGTCGCACCTGTTCCACAACCCGCAGCTGCATCCGGAGCGCCTGTTCCAGGAAATGCTGCGGCTGGCCGGCGCGCTGATGACCTTCTCGAAGGTGCACACGCTGGCCGACCTGCCGGTGTACCGCCACGAACAGCCCGGCGCGGCCTTCGCGCAGCTCGACACGATCCTGCGCGACCTGCTCGACACCGTCATCTCGACCCGCTACTTCTCGATCGTGCTGGAAGAACTGCGGCCGTCGTTCCACGTCGGCCGGCTCGATTCCGACAAGCTCGACGAAACCACCGCGCTGTACCTGTCGGTGTCGGCCGCGACGCCCGCCAGCGAATTGGCCGAGACCGTGCCGCTGCGCTTCAAGGTCGGCGCGCCCGACGACGTCGAGAAGCTGGTGCTGTCGGCCATGCCGGGCGTGCAGCTGGCCTACACGCCGCAGGTGCCCCCGGCGGTGCCGGTCAAGCCCGGCGCCTGCTATTTCGCCTTGCAGACGCGCGGCTCGCTGTACGACCGCATGCTGCAGGCGCGCAGCATCGCCATCTACGCGCCATCCGGCATACCCGAACTGAAACTGGACCTGATCGCCGTCACCCGCTGACCGGCGCCCATCCGCCCCGACGCCACCCCGACGCTTACTGAAAGAGCCCGCCATGACCGCCGCCGCGCCCTCTCTGATGCCCGGAGCCTCGCTCCCTCCCCGTGCCGCCGATTTCTACGGCTCGCGTCCCGCCAAATCGCTGCTGGACCTGCTGTACGACGGTTTCCTGATGCTGTTCCTGCTCAAGAGCGGGCAGGAGCCGGCCAGCGCCGCGTCGTTCTCGGCCCGGGTGCAGCAGTTCCTGGCGGACTTCGAACGCAGCGCCAAGAAGCTCGACATCCCGGCCGAGGACGTCTACGCCACCAAGTACGCGTTCTGCGCCGCCGTGGACGAGACCGTGCTGAATTCCGGTTTCTCGATCCGCGACGCGTGGATGCTGCAGCCGCTGCAACTGACGCTGTTCGGCGAACAGCTGGCCGGCGAGAACTTCTTCACGCGCCTGGAGGACCTGCGCGCCCAGGGCGCGCCGCGGCTGCAATCGCTGGAAGTGTTCTACATGTGCCTGCTGCTGGGCTTTCAGGGCAAGTACATGATCGAGGGCCAGGAAAAACTCGGCTACCTGACCGCGCGCCTGGGCGACGAGATCGCCCTGCTGCGCGGCAAGCGCGCCGGCTTCGCGCCGCACTGGCCGCTGCCCGACAAGATCGCCCACACGCTCAAGCGCGATGTGCCGCTGTGGAGCATCGGCGCGCTGTTCGCCCTGCTGGGCCTGCTGGCCTACCTGGGCATGGCCCACTTCCTGAACGGCGACATGCAGACCGCCATGGCGCCCTATCACGACATCGTCAAGCTCGGGCCCCGCGCCGCCCACCTGACCATCTCGCTGCCCTGAAGGTTCACGCACACCGCCACGCACCATGATCGATCGCTCCTCCCCGCCCGCGGGCTATAGCAGCCTGAATGTTGCCTCGCTGTCCCAGAACGCCCGCCTGCTGCGCGTCGAAACCCCGCTGGGCGAGGCGCTCGCCGTCGAACGCATGCATCTGCGCGAAGGCGTGTCCGAGCTGTTCGCGCTGACGCTGGACTGCCTGTCCTCGTCCGCCGAACTGGATATCGAATCCCTGCTGGGCAAGGAGATCAGCGTCGGCCTGCTGCTGGCCGATGGCGGACAGCGCCGCTGGCACGCGGTGGTGGAAGGCGTGGATGCGCTGGGCGCCGACGGCGGGCTGGCGCGCTACCGCCTGCACGCCGCGCCCTGGCTGGCCACGCTGCGGCTGCGGCGCGACAGCTTCGTGTTCCAGGACAAGTCGGTCACCGACATCCTGACCGACGTGTTCGCGGACTACCCGCTGGCCGCGTTCGCCTTCGAGATCACCGAACCGCTGGCGCCGCGCCCGGTGCGCACCCAGTACCGGGAGACCGACCTGGACTTCGTGCTGCGGTTGATGGCCGAGGCCGGCCTGAGCTTTCGCTTCGACCACCAGCAGGGCGACGGCCAGGCCGACGGCGGCGGCGCGCGCCACCGCCTGGTGGTGTTCGACGCCCGCGCCGCGCGGCCGGCCAACCCCGCCGCCTCACTGCGCTTTCATCGCAGCGACGCCACCGAATCCGAAGACAGCGTCACGCGCTTTGGCGCGGCGCGCGCGCTGCGCGCCAACACGGTCACCCGCGTCGCCTGGAACGACCGCGCGTTGCTGGCGCACGGCGCTCATGCCGAATCGGCCCTGGACGCCGGCGCGCTGCCGCCGCTGGAAGACTACGACTACGACGGCCACGGCCGCCATCCCGACGATGCCACGGCCGAGCAGCTGGCCAGCCGCGGCCTGCAGGCGCACGAAGCGCGCGCGCTGCAATTCGAGGGCGGCGGCTCGGCCCGCCAGATGCTGCCGGGCCACGTCTTCGCGCTGACCCAGCACGACCGCTACGCGCAGGGCGATGCCGCCCCGGGCGACGAGCTGGGCGGCAACCATTACACCCTGCTGTGGGTGGAGCACGAGGCCGCCAACAACCTGGGCAGCCAGGCCGCCCAGGCGCTGGACACGCCCGATCTGGAGCACGGCGCCTATCGCAACAACTTCGGCGCGCAGCCGGCCGCCGCCGCGCTGCTGCCGGCCTGGCGCGCCCGGCCCACGGCCCCCGAGGGCGTGACCGCGCTGGTGGTGACGGCGCAGGACGCCAGCGTGACCACCGGCCGCGACCTGCGCGTCAAGGTGCAATTTCCCTGGCAACGCGGCGAACGGCCGCTGCCGGGCGGGCTGCGCCACCGCAGCCACGGCGACGACGCCGGCAACGCGCCCGGCGACGACCGCTCCGGCACCTGGCTGCGCGTGGCCGGCGCGCAAGCGGGTCCGAACTGGGGCGCGCACCACCTGCCGCGCCAGGGCACCGAAGTCGTGGTGGAATTCCTCGACGGCGACATCGACCAGCCCGTGGTGGTGGCGCAGTTGTACAACGACAGCGACCTGCCGCCCTGGAGCGCGGGCGTGGACGCCGATGCCAACCATCCCGGCACGCTCAGCGGCTGGCACAGCCAGGGCCTGGACGGCAGCGGCCACACCCAGTGGCTGTTCGACGACACCGCAGGCCAGGTGCGCACGCGCCTGTCCAGCTCCATCGCCGCCTCGCAATTGGGGCTGGGCTATCTGGTGCAGCAAGGCGCCGACGACGCCTCGCGCGGCCAATGGCGCGGCACGGGCTTCGAACTGCGTTCCGACGCCTGGACCGTGGTGCGTTCGGGCCAGGGCATGCTGCTGTCGGCCAACGCCCGCGAAAGCGCCCGCTCCACCCAGGCCGATGCGCAGGAAGCGCTCCTGTTGCTGCGTGGCGCGCAACATGCCGCGCAGCGTATCGACAACCTGGCCACGCAGAGCCAGGCGCGCGCGCTGGCGGCCAACGAACAATTCAACCCGCTGATCCAGGCGCTGGACCCGAAGGCCGACGGCCGCTATGCCGGCAGCGTCGGCGGCCAGCAGGCGGTGAAGGCCAGCGCCAACGAGCGCAGCGGCACCGACCCGGTCGAACGCATCGATGGCGCCCGCATGCTGGTCGATGCGCCCTCGTCCCTGAACCTGGCGACCCCCGCCAGCGCGATCCTGCATGCCAGCGAAAACCTGCACGCCACGGCCCAGGCCGACGGCCACGTCGCGGCGCGCCAGACCTTCGCCAGCGCCTCGGGCCGTTCCACCAGCCTGTTCGTGCAGGACGGCGGCCTGCGCGCCATCGCCGCCAACGCACCGGTGTCGATCCACGCGCACACCGACATGCTGGAAATGCTGGCGGGCCAGGACATCACCATCACCTCCACCACCGACAGCATCGAGATCCTGGCGAACACCCGCATCACCTTGCAGGCCGCGGGCGGCGCCATCGTCATGGACGGCGGCGACATCCTCTTCAAAGGACCGGGCATGTTCTCGGTCAAGGGCGCGTCGCACAACCTGATCGGCCCGGCCAGCGACGCGGCCGCCCTGCCCGCGCTGCCCTCCAGCCAGGTCGGCGACCCGATGCTGGTGACCGCCGAACTGGTGCACCGGCCCGCCGCGCTGCTCCAGGCCCTGAGCGGTTCAGGCAAGGCGCTCAATGCCGCTGGCGCTTCGGACGCCCTAGCCGCCGCGCCGGCCGCCGCCGATGCGACTTCCGCGGGCGGCCCCGGCTCGGCCCTGGCCGGTGGCGCCAGCGCGCTTTCGAGCGGCCTGACGGCCGCTTCCGGCATGCTGGCCAAAGCCAAGTCAATGGCCGGCGCCGTGCTCAAGCCGGTGCAGGACCTGGGCGCGATGGCCGGCAAAGCCATGGGCGCCGTCACCGAAGCCGGCTCCGGCCTGGTCTCGGGCGTCGCGGCCAAGGCCGGCGGCATGGCGCAGTCCGCGGTGAGCGCGGTCACGCCGTCGCTGATGAGCGGCGGCACCCCGTCGCTGATGGGGCGCGCCGCTTCGGCCGCCGGCAATGCCACGCAATCGCTGGTAAGTGAAAGCGCCGCGTCCCTGACGCAAGGCGCCGGCGGCGCGCTCGCCAGCGCCGTGCCCATGCCTGCCGGCCTGGCCAACGCCGCCGACGCGGTCTCCCAGGCCGGCGCCATGGCCGGCCAGGCCACGGCGATGGCATCGCAGGCCGCCGCGCTGGGTTCGAAAGCCGGCGGCATGTTGTCCGGCGCCTCGGACGGTGCCGCTGGCGCGGCGGGTGCCTCGGCATCCGCGGGTGGCGCGGCGGGCGCGTCGACATCCGCTGGCGGCGTGGGCGCAGCCATCGGCCCGATGATGACCCAGGCCATGAGCGTCATGGGCGACCGCGGCGCGGCGCTCGGCTCCACCGTGAACACGCTGCTGTCGATGCCGGACGTCACCCAGGGCAACCTGCCCGCCGTGGCCGGCGCCATTCTCAGCACGCCGGGGCTGACCCACTCCGCGGTCCCGGCGGTGGTGGGCGCCATCCTGCAATCGCCCAGCATTTCCAGCGTGACGCTGCCCAAGGTGGCGCAAGCCATCATGAACATCCCCGCGGTGGCCAACTCGCCCTATCCGGGCCTGGCCCGGCGCGTGATGGAAGCGGCCGGCATCAACCTGCCCGGCGCCGCGCGGGTGCCCGGCGGCGCCACCGGCGAACCGGCGGGCGACACGCCAAGGCCAGCCACCACGGTGGCCTCGGCCTACCAGGCGCGTAGCGGCGCCAAGCTGCAATACGTCAACCTGCCGCAGGCCGAGGAACGCTGGAACGACGGCCAGGCGCTCACCAGCCTGGACCGCCAGACCAACAAGCCCAAGATCCGCGTGCGCTTCGACAAGGCCGGCCAACACCGCTTCACGGTCAAGGTCAGCCCGCGGCCGGGCAATGCGGTGTACTCGGCGCGCGAACTGAGCCGTCAGCCGCTCTACCGCGAGCCGAACCAGCGCTCCTACAGTTACGTCACCGATCCGGACGGCACCAAGATCGTCGACGATATCGCGCTGCCAGCCGCCGGACTGAACACTTATCTGTTCGAGGTGGTCAACGACAAGAACCAGATCATCTCCACCGAGGTCGTGGAAACGGTCAGGCGCCTGTACATCCAGGAAATCATGCTGCCCGGCCCCGAGCCGATGCAACGCCCCCACGGCTTCCAGCCGACCGCGACCGAGTACGCGCGGCACGGCGTGGACGTGGTGCAGTTGCCGCCGCTGACCACGCGCGGCCAGGCCAATTACGATGTGATCTACGACAACAGCGCTGACGATGCCCGCCTGCGCAGCGCGGCACGGTCGGTCTACGCCCAATCGCAGGGCGCCGAGCGCGAGCCGTACACCATCGTGGCCTGCCACGTGGACCGGCTCGCCACGCCGAAGCCGGTGCAACCCTTTTACATCCGCGCCAACGCGGGCCCGGGCGCCGGCAGCACACAGGTCCAGTTCGCCGACGCCGCCGGCGACGTCAGCTTCCTCTGGTACAACATCGATCCGGCCCAGGACTGGTTCCTGGAATGCCTGTTCGAGTACACCGACCCGGCCGCCGGCGTGCGACGCGCGGAGGTGTCACGCGATCGGGTCACGCCGGTCCCCTACGATCCGGCCCAGCCCAAGGCCTGCCATGCGGTGAACGTACGCCTTGAGGGGCTGCTGCCCGTGCCCACGGCCGGCAAGATCGTGTTGCGCGTGCGACTCATGGAAAGCGCGGCGGCCGGTCTCGCGTTCTACAACACCAACCTGCTGTGCGTGGCCGCGATGTCCCCCTGGGACCCGGTGACGATGAACTACCAGCAGGAGACCTTCGTCCATGAAATCGGCCACCTGATCGGCATGACGCCCAGCGGCCCGGAATGGGTCCAGGCGCATCCGGACGAAGCCGACATGGACTCGTCCAAACTCGACAAGGGGCCGTTTTTCTATTCCAAGTGGGGCAACCACTGCCATCAGGGCCTGCCTGCGAACCGGTTCAGCGATGCCGACACTGGCGCCTGCGTCATGTTCGGCGCCGACTGCATGAGCATCCGCTTCTGCGTCCATTGCGCCAAGGCCGTCCGCAAAGTGGATATGTCCGGTGGCTGGCCCACGTTCTGACGGCTGGCGCCGCGCGGCGCCGGCCCTGGTTTTGCTGCTCGCGGCCGCGCTCTCCGCCCTGCCCGCGTCGGCGCGGACCGTCGGCGGTCCGCGCGCCCCCTCTCAACCCGCTACCCAGACCGCTTCCATGACCACCGACTGGATTGACCCGCCCGCCTTCGCCACCGCCCCCATCGGCACCGTGTTGGACCACGCCTGCATCCCGCCCAACCACGGCAGCGATGACCAACTGAACATCGCCGCGCCCACCCGCGTGCGGCCGCAGGCCACCGGCGCCTTAGTGATCCCGGTATGCGCGCAGGGCATCATCCCCGTCTCGCAAAATCAGAAGTTGCCGCGCTTCGTGGCGGTCAACACCCAGACCGGCAAGACCTACGAAGGCGTGGCCTACGAATACAAGCGCCGTCCGCCCCGCGCCGGCGTCGAGGTCGACGAGATCCCGGGCTCGCGCCCGCCCAAGGGCATCCCGATCAGCCCGGGCATCAGCGTCGGCACGCAGTTCAGCACCGACCTGGCGGCGCAGGTGGGACTGCCCACGGAGCCGGCGAAATACGAGGTGTACATCGAGTCCAACGGCGTGCGGTCCAATACCGTCACGATCGAAGTGCAGGCGGCGCCCTAGCCCTGGCGCGGCGCTGCCCCCGGCTGAGCATGTTCCCGCTCGAAATCCTTCTGCTCATCGGCGGCATAGCGCTGGCCGTCGGCATCGCCGCGCTGGTGGTGGCGATCCAGGTCCTGCGCTTCATCCACTGGGGGTACTGGGCCGACGATGCGACCCACGGCGAGCGGCCCCATTTCACCGGCCCGCTGCTGGCCCTGGTGTTCAGCCTGCTGGCCGCCAGCGAAATCCTGCCGTTTCACCCGATCCTCGACCGGATCCATGAATTGAATCCGGTGCCGCCCTGGGCGACGGATTATTACGTGGTGGCGATGCTGGGGTTGATGGTGCTGTCCTGGGCCTATGGAGGCAGGGTCAAGCACTGGCTGTGGAACGGGTTGCGGCGATGGCTGCGGTGCTCAGGGGCGCAGTCCGAATCGTGAATACGCGGTAGCCCGAGCGTTGCGACCGCGTCGGCTTCAACCATTCTTGTCGCCCGGCGGCGTGCCCTGGGCTTTCAAGCGTGCGATGGTCGCCACCGGCAATGCAGCGACGGCCTTGGCGAAATCGCCTGGCTGGCGGCCGGGTTGCGACAGCAGCGCGGCGATTTCCGGGTCGGTATCGAAGTCGGAGGCGACGGTGAAATACAGGCGCATGTATTGGCGCATGTCTTGCTTCTCCACGATGCGATACTTGATCCAGGCCGTCCTGGCGACTTTGCCAAGCACACGCAGGACCTCATCGCCATCCCGATAATCTTCGAATGCGCCTCGGTATTCCCGGTAAAGCCAGTCCGTCGTGTCGACCAACGGGAAGCGTGTCTGGCCGAGCAGTTTGCGGCTCAGGGCCAGCTCCATATGCTCATCGGGGTAGATGTGCAGTTCCAGGTACAACGGCCCATTGCCAGCGGGTATGGGCGTCGGGTCGAGATGGACCTTGGTTTCCTTGCGAAACAGCAAGCTGTCCATCGTACCGTCATAGAGATGCTTGATCGCCTCTTCACCATCCAGACCTGACCATCGAACCGTGAACTCCGTGCCCTTCAAGGTGTAGCAACAGGTCACTGATCCCTCGCCGCCGCCAACACCCATGGCGCCGCTGCTGGCGGTCCGCCCCGCTTTGTCGGAAATGAGGATGGTGTCGATGTCCCACGGCGTGTAGTTGTAGGCGATCAGGTTCAGACCACGATACTCGGGCTCGCCGCCACAAGCGGCCGATGCCGCCAGCAATGCGATTGCGAAAACCCGGCTTGCGTGCCGCCGCTTCATGGCCGGGCCGGCGCCAAACTATCCAGGTTCGCCCGCATCTGGTCCACGCGCGCCGCCGCGGCGGTGTCGCTCTTCATCTTCGCCTCCTCGGCCTTGAAATCGGTCTTGCCGAAAATGTCCTTGTCGCGCGTGCGGAAGTACAGCGTGGTGCTGGCCAGCAGGTGATCCGGCCAACTGCTCAGCATGGCGTCGTGCACCAGGAAGTCGAACAGCGCCATGACCTTGGGCGGCAGCGGATTCTTGCCGGCGCTGGCTTCGCGCCATACGTTCAGCAGGCGCTGTTCGGTGGCCCGCCTTGCCTTCATGTCGGCGAACGGGTCCTTGGGCTGGTCTTCGTCGGTCAACTTGCCGCCATTGCGCACGATGATGTCGTTGCGCATCTTTTGCATATCGCGCGGGCCCTGGTTCACCTGCTCGATGCGGCGCACCAGCTCAGGATTGGTGCGGCGGAGTTCGTCTTTGCGCCGCTCGTTCTCGGCATCCTTGCGCTCGGCATCTTCCAGCGCCCGGTATTCCTCCTCAAGCCGCTGCCACAACGGCTTGAACCGCTTGGGCGGCAACTCGCCACGGCTGGCCGCCGCGCGCTCCCAGCGTTCGTCCTTCAGCGCCTCCAGTTCTTTCAGGCGAGCCGTGTTTTCGGGCTTTGCCCGCTCTTCGCGGGACAGCGCCGACACGCGGCGGAGTTCTTCGTTGTATTCCTGTTCGGGCGTGAAGAAATCGCGATCCTTGATCCACTTTTCCGCGGGATCAGACAGTTCGCTCTTGAAGACGGGGTCCTGGTAGCGGACGGCGAGCCAGCGCAGGAAGACTTCCATGTGGGGCATGAAGTCGATGCCGGGCTCGTATTTCACGACGCTGCGATAGGCATCAACCAACTCGTTGATATGGTATGTCTGGCCGCCATCCTGGATAGACGCAGCCATGCTGAACTTGGCATAAGTCAGCGCCCGCTTGTCGAATAGTTGCTCCATGCTGTAGAAGCCCACGCCGTGGCAGAGGCCAAGATTCAGCATGTCGCGCAACGGCACCCGCGACAGCTCGCCGCGTGATCCAAGCGACCCCTCGGGACTGACACCCGTGACATCCCCGCTCGACCCGGGGTAGAGATACTGCTCACCCCGGGTTTTCTCAAGGCTATCCACACGCTGGTTGGCACGCAGCTCCTGCGCGGCGGCAAAGTGGACGCATTTTTCGACTGCGCCTGGCACCGTCAGCGTACGATCCTTGTGAGTCTGTTTGATCAGATCCGTAAATGGCAGAAAACCCAGGAAGGTATTCTCATCCATGATCGACGAGACGGAATCGAGCAACCCCAGGAAGCGGATGCGGATTTCAGCCTCGCGCGCGCCATTCACGCCCGGAAAGACGAGATCCTTGTCATGGCGACGGCGGTACTTCTTGACCACGTCGTTGATGAACTGGCGTGCCATGACGCCTCCCCGATCGCCGCCAAACACCGAAATCTCGATCCGCCGCACGTTATTCATTTCGGCGCTTACCGCCTCATGGACCGCACGCAACTGGCGCAGCGCCGCATCGACCCGCACGTCAACACCGGTTCCCATCAGGTAGGCCACGGTTTCGTTGTCACGAATGACGGGTACGCCTTCCAGCGCCGTGGTCTTGGCGACTTCCTTGGCCGCGGTCCAACCAACTTTCAAGGGATTTTTCTTGAAGCCTGCCCAGAAACCACGCACCGTACCCTTGGCTCGATTGACCAGGCGTTCCGGGTCCCAGGCATTCCAGATCCGCACCACCTTGTCGGGAAGCGTCTTGACGTCCTTCACCACATCCTTGTACGCCTTGACCACCGGCTGAAACGAGCCCTCTTTGATCATCTTCTGGGTAGCGCTGCGCAAGCGCTTGAGCGCATCCGTCTCCGGAATCTCGTCGGTGCGGGTGATGTTCTTGGCAGCGTTCTTGGCGTTCTTCGCGGCTTCGCTCAGGATTTTTTTTCCGGCGGTGGTCGCTCCGTATATCAAATCGTCATTCTTGGCGTCCGCATTCAACTCCGTGCCCAGTCCTGAATAGTAGAACCGGAACCAATACTGATTCACGGGGCGATCTTCGTCGTCATGAGCATAGTGCGCTTCCCAGAGCCGACAGATATTCGAGTAGAACGTGGGATGCTTGTTATCGACATCGCGGCTGCGGCCGAACCCGTCGAAGAAGAACCCGATGCGGATCACGGCGCCACATTCCTGGCAGTCCTGCTTCGGATAGGCGGCCTCGTTCTCGGCCATTTTCTTGAGCACGGTGGCGGGGGTGCGATCCACCGGCGACAGGCGGTCAGCCATTCTTGTCTCCCGGAGCGGTTCCCGTAGCTTTCAGATGCGCGATCTTGTCCGCAGGCAAGGCCTGCACGGCCTTGGCAAAGTCGCCCGGCTGGCGACCAGATTTGGCCAGCAGCGCCGCGATGTCCGGGTCGGTGTTGAAGTTCGATGCCACGGTGAAATACAGCAGCATGTATTCCTGCAGGTCCTGCTTATCCTCGAGACGGTATTTCGTCCAGGCCGTTTTGGTCACCTTGGCGACAACCCTGCGAACCTCGGCACTACTGCGATAGTCGCCCAGAGCGTCACGATGCTGGGCATAGAGCCAACGCGTAACCTCGACGATCGGAATGCGTACCTGCCCCAGCAACTTGCGGCTCAGTGCCAGCTCCATATGCTCGTCGGGGTAGATGTGCAGCTCCAGATATAGCGGCCCATCACCCGGCGGAATCTCGGCCGCGGGAAAACGGACGGGCGTCTCCTTGTTGAAGATCACCTCCTCCAACTTGCCGTCAAACATGTGTTGGCGGGCCTCCTCCGCGTCCGCCCCACGCCATTGCACCTTGAAATCGGTGCCCTTGAGGTGATAGCAGCAGGTCACCGAACCTTCCCCGCCACCCGCGATGATGGCACCTGTAGTGGCCGAGTTTCCCTCTTTATCCGTGACCTCGACACGATCCAAATCCCAAGGCGTGTAGTTGTAAGTTACGAACGAGAGTCCCTTGTAGCTAGGCTCGCCATTGCATCCCGCCAGCATCCCCAGCCACATCAACAGAATGACCAAGCCCTTACGCATTCAAAACCCCCTGTTCCCGTTCCTGCTCCGCCCGCAGCAGCCCATCCCACACCGCGTCGGGCACATGTGCCAGCGCCTGCGACAGCCCCTCGCCCTGGAAGGCACGCAGCGCCGGCGCAATCGCCTCGTGTTCGTCAAAGCGCGGGGAAATCGTGATGCCCCACGCCACATAGTCCAGCATGTCGCGCTCGCTGGCGATGCCGTATGAGCGCGCCCGCGCCATCTGTTCGGTCACGCGCTCGACCAGTTCATCCTGCCGCAGTTCGCCCAGCACGCCCAGGTAGATGCGGCGGATCTGCACCGCCAGCTTGTCCGGATAGTCCAGCTCCAGCAGCGCCTGGTGCTGCGCCAGCGTGAACGGTTGCTGTCGGGGCGCATCGTCGGCCGGCCGCTGGCCGGGGCCGGTCCACTGCGCCAGGGTGCCGTCGCGGCGCGGGTAGCGCAGCAGATTGAACGGCGCCAGGAAACGCGCGCGCTCGGCCGGCGTCCACACCTGGAAGGCGCGGTCCAGGATGCGGCTGTCGTACAGGTGCAGGTAGTACTCGCGGCCATCGGGCAGGCCGTACTCCCCGTAATAGGCGAAGTGCGCCATCAGTTCGGCCAGCGGCAAGGGCGACACCAGATGGGTCAGCGCATACGCGCCGCTATCGCTTTGGTGCAGCCGCTTCAGCAGGCGCAGCAATTCCGAGGTACGCGGCTCGCCCGGGTCGCGCGACAGTTCGAAACGGGTCAGGTCATCGACCTCGATCAGCAACGGCGCGATGTCTTCGTAGATCGCCAGTTCGGTGCCAACCCAGATCGAGCCATGGCTGAGATCCGCGCTGGCCCGGATCGGCGCTGCCAGTTCGGCGTGGCCGCGAAAATCCACCAGCAGAAAGGTATTCAACGCGGCGCCGACATCGGCGGCCAGCTCAATGGCCTGGGCCAGCGTGTCGCTCAGGCGCGACTCCCAATTCATCATGCCGCCCCTCATGCTTTGTCGGTGATCGACTGCACGCCATCCTGCGCGTCCAGCACGCACTGCTTGCAGACGGTGAACTGGGGGAAGGCATACGGCAGGCGGTCGGGCCCGGCGAACTGCTTGTTGCCGGTCTTGACGTCGATGCGGCCCGGCGCGGTGACGGTGATGTTGCCGCCTTCGAGCACGATGCTGGCGCCGGCCGCCGTGGCGATGCGG